>JAJEFB010000024.1 GCA_022820665.1 Anaerolineae bacterium
AAAATGGCGACGGCAATGGAGCCTCTTCAAAGAAGGACTGCAGTTCTTTATTGAGTGCGTTAATCGGCAAGGCGTCTGTCCGAAACTCAAATTAGTCCCGGACAGGCGCCTGCAGTGAAAACGTGTCCGCTCCTCAGCCCACAAGGAGGGAAGGGGAGTCTCAGTAACCCGTAATGAGCCCATAAAGCCCCTCCCTCTTTATGGGGGAGGGGCTTGGGGTGGGGGTAAAATGAGAATTTCAACAACCTCCATCGGATCGCCCCTACCGGTCGTCAGGTGGCTGTTGTTCTCTATTTCCCCGACTTCAATACACTCCTCGCCTGTTCATTGCCAAGTTGCTCCCATTCTCATAAACTATACCCTTAGTTTGGGAACACTCCCACTGAATCCGCTTGGTCAGGGAAAATATCATGCGCATATCCAAAGTTGAAGTGATGCCCCTGCGCATCAAGCGAGACGAAGCCTATCTGGGCAGTCTGCCAGCATCCGCTAATCCTGGGGCGTATTTTACACGCCCGCCGTACCGCGCGCTTTATTCCGCCTATTTCGAGACGGCTTTCGTCAAATTGACGACTGATGAGGGCTTGATCGGCTGGGGCGAAGCCCTGGCGCCGGTCGCGCCGGAAACGGTGGGGGTGATCGTCGAGCAGTTGCTGGCGCCCGTCCTCGTCGGTCGGGATCCGCTGGATGGCAATGTGCTGTGGAATGTCATGTACGACTTGATGCGCGAGCGCGGTTACTACGGCGGATTCATGCTCGATGCCATCAGCGCTTGTGATACCGCGCTTTGGGACCTGCGCGGGAAGATCTTGTCTCAGCCGGTCTATCAACTGCTGGGCGGAGCCTATCGCGACTCTGTGCCCTGTTATGTTTCCGGATTGCCCAAACCAACAGCGGAAGAACGCGTTGAACTTGCCTTATCCTTTGTCGACAAAGGATATAGCGCCTTCAAGCTGGCGGCTGGACATGGTGTAAAAGAGGATGCGCGCAGCGTCAAGGCTTTGCGGGATGCCTTGGGCGACGAAGCGACGCTGCTGCTGGACGCGCACTGGGTTTACGATGTCGATGACGCGGTTCGCTTGGGCAAGCGCCTCGAAGAACTGGATACCGGATTCTTTGAAGCGCCGATCAACCCGGAAGATGTCGAGTCGCACGCGCAATTGGCGGCAGCCGTCGCCGTGCCCATCGCCCACGGTGAAACCGAGCGAACCCGTTATCAATTCCGTCCCTGGCTGATGCAAAAAGCCGCCGACATTCTGCAGCCCGATGTGGGCAGAGCCGGCATCTCCGAGGTGGCCAAGATCGCGACAATGGCGGAAGCCTTCAATGTGAAGATGGCGCCGCATTTGAGTGTTGGGCTGGGCATCTGCATTGCCGCAACGATTCATGTCGCGGCCGCGATTCCCAATTTGTACCTGCTTGAGTATCAGCCGCCGGTATTCGAAATTGCAAACCTGCTGCTCAAAGCGCCGCTAACCTGTGAAGCCGGTCGCTATGTAATACCGCCGGGCGCCGGGCTCGGTGTGGAGTTGGACGAGAGTCGACTTCGCGAGATGCAGGCGTGATTTGATCAGTTGGGTACAAGCGGGGCTTTTGGCCGCACGATTTGCCTTCGTTCCGGTGTCAGGCGATCGACTAGCGCTTGAGACACTTGATATCCAAAGCGGAAGTTGCCCCAGGAGGGACCATAACGAAAGACGATGATTCGACGGTCCCCCGGGTTGCGCCGCTCCGCCGATCCATGACAAAGCGCGTCCACGAATAACAGGACATCGCCAGCCTCCATTTGGACCTCGATCGCGCCTTCGACGTGGTCAACCGACGCGACCTCGCTGTACATTCTGTAAGCTTCGCTATCGGGGTGGGGGAAGTGCGATTTGTGGCTGCCGGGCACGACCATAGTCGCGCCGTCGCCAGGTCCGATATCCGTCAGCGCCATCAGGATGTTGATTTGGCCGCAATGGAACATGCCATTGTAATAACGAAACTGGGTGCGTTTCGTGCCTTCGTGGCCCCCGCTGTGCAAGCCGATGGCTTGTCCGGGACCGCGGATGTTGGCGAAGCACTCATCGATGAAGAGCGGACCATGATTGTAATCGAAGGTGCCGGCGCCGCCAACAAAATACTTGACCTTTTCGATCCAGGACGGGTGGTCGATCAGCTTCTCGAAAGCCGCGCCGCCCTCGTAAATCTGCTGCAGGTTCAAGCCATCATCGTCGCCGTAGTTATGTCCATGCACATAACCTTTCCACTCGCCGGGCTGGATGGGCAGCAGGGCGTCAATGGCTGCGTTGATGCCGGCGACCTCCTGCTGGGAAAGCGCGCCCCTCAGCACCAGGAATCCATTCAGGTCGAAGAAGTAAATTTCCCTATCGCTCGCCATCGTTCGCTTATCTCCGTTTCTCCCTAGAGCAGACTATTCATAACAGAGTACCGAAAACACGGCGGCAGGGACATCGCCATGACTGGCGAGGACTTCCAGGCGCAAGCGGTCGGTCTCGACTGGCGCTTCAAAACAGATTCTGTTGATTGTCTGGTGGTTGTCCGTTACCTCGGCGAAGACCCGGCCATTGCCGTCGGTTAGACGGTAGTCCTTCACGGCAAAGGGCGCCACATCCTCCGGATGGCCCCAAAGGCTGGTTTCCATGGGGTGATCCCAGTCCGTGTCGAACATCAATACAATCTGGCTGAGACTTTGCGGCGCCTGCCAATCGATATCCAGCGCCGGCTGCGGATCATCGGGATCGGCGACCCAGGCATTCGCTCCCGCGGTTGGGCGGGCAAGACCATTGCAAATGTTCTGCGGATCAAAACCGTTAACCGGCGGCCTGAAGCTCATCGCGATGTTGTGGCCGCCCGGGCGGCGCAGCGGCGTCCAAAACTCGAAGCTTTCGACGCCGATATCGTGCCTGGGCTGCTGTGTCCGGCGATGAGTCAGCGCGAGCAAACCGGTGAGTCGCTGGTCGCTGAGATGCAGATGGACAAGCGGGTTTTCCAGCACATGCGCGAAGACATAGCAATTCTGATTCAGCAATTGATCAAAATCCAGATCAATGCGTTGATTATTGCCTTCGTCGAGATCGAACGCGCAGGTCTTCAAGATGATATCGGGACTATGATTGTCTGGCTTGGAACTGACGCGCAGTTGCGCGTCAAGTCGGGTTGGCGCTTCGACATCAACAGTGATGGACATGCGCGATACGCGCCCGCGCTGCATGGGGATCATCTGCGCATAAGGACGTTCCAACTTGAAGCGAGGTCCATTGTCAGGTATTTCCTCCAGGCAGAGTTTGCTGGATGCCGCAACTCTTGAATGGCGGACCAGGTTCTCGTCATCGTCGAGCCTGAACTGCGGAATATACTGGCCCCCGCGCTGCAAATCGCGCTGGAGGAGCTTGATATTGCTCTCGTCGGCTATGTCGCGCGGCAAAAGTTGATGTCTGGTGCAAAGCGCGGCCGCCATGCCGACGGACTGCGCCGCCGACGCCAAGGTCAGCATCACGCGGGTCGATCCAAAAGCGACGTGCGAGGCGCTCATGATGCGGCCTGTAATGAAGAGGTTGCGTATATTCTTGCTGTATTGACTGCGATAAGGCACTTGATAAACACCCTTGGCGTGCCACTGATCGCATCCGGGTCGCTCGCTGAAGACGCCGTCGGCGGGGTGCAGGTCGATGGACCAGCCGCCGAAAGAAATGGCGTCATAGTGCTGTCGCTGTTCGATTATGTCCTGCTGGATCATCATGTAATCGCCTTCGAAGCGACGGCTTTCGCGCTTGCCCGGGATCTGCCCGACCCATTCCAGGGTCAGGTTTTCGGCATCGGGGAATTCTCCCGAATTCTTGATATAGTTCCAAACGCCATAGACAACTTTCCACAGTTGCCATTTGATGGTCTCGGTTTCGTGCACCGTGTCGAGGCGACCGCCATATTCGATCCACCACAGGCGGCAGCCGTCGATGGCTGTGTTGAAACTGCGGAAGCGCGGTATCCGGGTGATGTCTTCGAGCGCGTAGCTGGGCGGCACAAACTTGACCGGCGCGCCAACATCCTTGCTGTAGAAATAAATCGAATGTCCCAGCAGGTAGCCGTATTCGTCGCTGGGCGCGAATTTCTCGCCGAATTCGTCGCTGGCTTCCGCGCCCATGCGAAAAGCGGCGCCGGCTTGGAAGGCGACAATGCCATCTCCGGAAGCATCACAGAAGAGCGGCGCGTAGAGTTCATATTGCGTCGAATTCTGGCTGCAAAATGCCGTAACTGATTCGATGGTATCGGCATCGGATTTGCTGACACCGAAGGCGGCTGTGTTGAGCAGCAGGGTAATATTCGCTTCGCTGGTCACTTTTTCCAGCAGCACGGTGTCGAATATCAGCGCATTGCCTTCCTTGTTGCGATACATGTTTTCGACCAGGATCTCGTCGATCACGCCGCCTTCGCGCGCCCAGCGATTGTTATTGCCCATGTGCGAAGTCGCGCCCAATGCCCATAGTCTCACCTCGCTGCTGGCGTTGCCGCCTAGCACGGGGCGGTCTTGCACCAGCGCGACCTTGATGCCGGCGCGCGCCGCTGTGATAGCCGCGCAGGTGCCGGCCAATCCGCCGCCGACGATGACGAGGTCGCTGTCGATGCGAACAGTTTTTGGCGCTCGTACCTCGGCAGAAAATGCTTCGCTGGTCATTCTTGGGATCTGATTGTCCTGTTTCATATGGGCATTTCCCTCAACTGCCGCTCATTTTGCATCGAACAAAATAGTTTTCAGGCTATAACTCGCGCCTACGCGCCGTGACGATCCGGCAGCACGCCATGTTGCTCGCACCATTCGTTCAGCGGGTTAAGCCCGCCCTGTGGCTGAAACTCGAGCGTACCGTCAATTTCCTCGCCAACCAGATATTTCTCGATATCACTGAGTTTCTCGACAAAGTCTAGCTGCTGCTTGACATAATCCATCGGCTTCAGCCAGCGATAGGCGTAGCCGATCATGATCGCTTTGCGCGTGATATCAGTGAAATTGGGCGCGCCAGCATGCCAGGTCCGGTATTCAAAGATGACGCAGTCGCCCGGATTCAGCAAGGGTTCAATGGCGTTTGCCGGGTCGGCTTTGCCTTCTGGAATCTCGATGCGTTCGGTGAGCTGATTGCTGCCCGGCGACAGCATGGTAACGCCGGACTGCGGCTGGCTGAGGTCGGTCAAATAAAAGGCGCATTTCAAGCCGATGCGCGGGTAGTTGTCTTGACCCAGGTCCAACTGTGTACGACCGTTGTCGCGATGCCAGCCCGGCTTGCGCGCGCCAGAAGGCGTCCCGGGCGGATCTGGATGACGATAAATCAAGTGGCTTGTCGAAAGCTGCAGGTTGGAGCCCAGCAGTTGAATCACCAGCGGTAACGCTACCTCGTTGGTTAGCAGGGGAACGAAGGCGTCATCCATAGTGACGCAATTGCGATAGCCGTCGTAAATCCCTCCGTGCGTTGTATATCGATTCAGTCTCTCTTTACTGGCGATGACGCGGTCGCCGGCTTCTATCAGGCGACTGATCATGTCCTCATTGAGCGCGTTGCGCACGATGAGATAACCGTCGTCGCGGAACTGCTGTCTCTGTTCTTCGCTCAGTTCAGTGAATCCCTGCATTTTTTGTCTCCATCAATTGACAAGCTGAATCGTTTTCTTTGCGCTAAGTATAGGTGAAATAGGCTGTGGCGACACAAGATTTATCGACGCGGAGGCGAACCCAATGCGCGCTGTAAGCGTCGGGAAACTCGTGGTGCGCGTAACCGTATCCCGATACCGTGAGATGATCGTAGATCTTCCAGGCGCCGTTGCCGAGAAAGTCTACCTCAACCGTAAACCTGACATCGGCAGCGTCGTCGTGAGAAAGGTGCAAGACCTTCTTGTCAAAGCCGGTCATCAAATAGGGATCGGACACTTGCCCGGCCTCGACCGGGTCTTCCCACCAGACGCCGCCCCAGCCGGAGGGCTTGCCGAATTGCCAGAGGTCATCGGTCTTGCCAAACCATAAGCCCGACTGCGGTTCTCCAGCCAGATGATTGGCGCCACCGTGCGGGCTGGCATTGTCGGATCCGAGCACGAGCATGCCGCGATAGGCGCAGAAATCGCCGTGCGCCCAGAGATGCGTTGAAATGGGACGAATGCCCCAGACATGATTCTCGTAAGCCCAGGGCGAAAGCTCATAGAACATGCCGTGACAATCCATCAGGAAGCGTTCGTGCTCAACCTCGCGGATGCGCGGCCATTCGGTTTGCCACATATGGTCAAAGCAATGGCTGGCTTTGGGCAAGCGATAGCGCTTCCACTGGCGGTCCGCCTCGGTAAATACCTGCAGGATCGCCGAGCGCTTGTCCCAGCCCATCGCGAAAATCGTGCCCGCGAAATCGCCTCGACCATTGACCTCGATGAAGGGGTTGCGCTCGATGATCGTCCAATTCTCGCCATCCCATTCGGCGAGACGTCCGGCCGCTTCCACGCCCCTGAAGTCGCGTTCGTCATAGCTGTTGTTGGCGACAACAACCCGACCGAAGTTGCTGTAAGCCGCTTTGAAGTGCGCGTATTTGTGGTCCGGCACGCCCAGTTCCACGGTCAGGTCGGCGATGAAGGTCGTCTCCAGCGTATGCACATCCATTTCATAGAATTCGCCTTCCATGCCCAGCACATACACCTTGTTGGCGGGATCGCGCAGATGACGCATGGTAGAGCAGGTCCGCACCTCCAGCAGCGATTCGATGCTTCGCACAGTTCCATCGGCGTCGATGGCGTAAGGTCCCAGCAAGAGCTGGTTCGACTCCCAATGTACCATGCGGTTTGTGTAAGTGCCGACATAGCTGGCCGGATGCTTCTCTATCTCCAATTTGTCGTTGATTATGTATAGCCCGGTGCCGACGCCGCTGGCGGACTTATGCGATACATAAGTGACAAGCCAAAGAGAGCCCGCCCAAGCCATCATCGCGCCCACGCCGCATTCGGAGCGCGGCGGACCCAAGCCCGCCGACAGCGCGAGATGGGGATAGACGCCGCTTGCGTTCAGATATTGGCTTGCGACCATCTCGTCTCGCTTTCGGAAACTATCGGATGCGAAGATTCTTCATTGCCGACGACGCGTTGATGCCAACCTGCCAGTTCCCGGCTCAAACAGGATTGCTGGTCGGCGCAGGACGGGTTGTCAAGCAGGTTGTTCATTTCGTAGGGATCGTCCGCGAGGTTGTAGAGCGCGGCATGCTCTAAACTGCGTCCCCGCGTGAACAGTTTCCACTCCCGCGTGGTAGCGCAGAAGTTGTGATATTCGCTGATCGCGACGTGGTCCTTCGCGCTAGTCTTGCCTTCAATGTAAGGACGCAGCGATATACCCTCGGCGCGTTCCTCGGGAGCGCAGCCGGCGTAGTCAAGCAGTGTAGGAAGCAAGTCGACGGTTGACGCGGTGAAGTTTGTTCGTCGTCCGGTCGCCTGTCCTGGAGATCGTATGATCAGGGGAACATGCAGCGCCTCTTCATACATAACGCCTTTACCGAAAAGCCCCCGCGCCCCGGCCATTTCACCATGATCCGATGTGAATATGACCAGCGTGTTCTCTCGCAAGCCGCTCTCGTCCAGCGCCGTCAGCAGGCGACCGAAAGCAGCATCCAATTGGCTGATCTCGCCGAAATACAGTTGTCGAAAGGTCTCGATATCATAATCCGCGTTCCAGGAGTCCACCTTGAACCAGGCGCTGGCTTCAGCATTGGGCTCGCGCAAGAGCTCTCGGCGCTCTTAGGGCGCTCGATAGCGCTCGGGCGGCGAGCAGGGCGGGTGCGGCGCTTGATAGGACAGCATCAGCAGGAAGGGTTCCGGCGCCCTCGCAGCCTTGGACAATTGCGCCAGAGCGATATCGGTTAAGGCGTCGGTTTCATGCCCCTTCATCTCGATGGCATGTTCCGGATCGTCCTCCCAGATCAATCCGCCAAAATGGTCGACGTGATGGCTCTCCCAGCCAATGAAGTTCTGGAATCCGGCGCGCTTTTCCGGCGGCGCCCAACGATTCTGCTGCGGAAATCCGCTAAGATGCCACTTCCCGACGTAATGACTTGAATAGCCCTCCTCGTTGAGGTGGTCGGCGATGCTCTTCAGTCCCCACGGATAAGCCCTCCCGTTTTCCAGCAAGCCCGTCTGCGACGGATAGCGCCCGCTGAGCAGGCAACCGCGATAGGGCGTGCAAATCGGCGCTGTCGTAATCGCCCGCTCGAATACCGCGCTCTCGGCGGCGAATTCTTCGAGATTCGGCGTCTCCACGTGGGAATGGCCGTAGACCGGAAGCCAGCGCGCGCCCAGCTGATCCGCCAGGACAAAGAGTATGTTGGGAGGCGCGTCCATGGGCCGCTGCATTAGCCCTTCAAGCCGGAGATATTCGCGCCCTGGATGAATTGTTTCTGGAAGAGGAAGAACACGATCAATACCGGCAGCACCATCATGGTTGACGCCGCCATCTGCTGGTTGTAGATACCGCCTTGACCCGGCAAGGACGTGAACTTGTACAGCCCGATCGCCAGCGTGTGCAGGTCCGGATCCTTCAGGTAAATCAGGGGGCCCAGGAAATCGTTCCAGCTATTCTGGAAGCTCAAGATGGCGATGACGACGATAGCGGGCTTAGCGAGGGGAATCATCACTTGCGTGAAGATGCGCACTTCGCTGGCGCCGTCAATCTTGGCCGCGTCCAGCAAGTCCTGCGGAATGCCCAGGAAGAATTGCCGGCAAATGAAAATATAGAATGCGTTGCCGAAGAATGCTGGCACGATTAGCGGATAAAAGGTGTCGATCCAACCGATAGCTTCGTAAGCGGCGTAGACCGGTATCAGCCGCACGGCGAAAGGCAGCATCAAGGTCGCCAACAAAATCAAGAACAATGTATCTCTAAAGGGAAAGCGGAATCGCGCGAAGCCATAAGCCACAATCGTACAGGAGCCTATATCGCCGACAAGCGAGAATATGGTGACGAGCATGGTGTTGCGGAATGTCGTGCCGAAGTTCCAAAACTTCAGCGCGTCAGTGTAATTTTCCGGCTGCCAAACGCGCGGGATCCACTCCACCGGAAAGACCCCGACCTGTTCCAAAGGCATAAAGGAAGACATAAACATCCAGAACAATGGCGCCAAGAACCACAAGCTAATAGCGACCAGCGTGAAATAGAGCAGAATTCGTCCGAGAACCCGGGTAACTCGGATGAGTTGGTCGTCGCGAGACATTTAGACCTGCTTCACAGTTGCTAAGGACGCCATCATGCCTCCCCGCCTTGATAGAATACCCAGCGCTGCGATGTCGCCACGATGACAGCGGTAAAAGCGAAAATGATCATGAACAGGATCCAGGCCAGCGCCGACGAATAACCCATCTGCGGCGGCAGGTATTGAAAGGCGTGATCAAACAGATGCAAGACATAAGTTCTCGTTGCGTCGCGCGGGGCGCCGCCGGTCATAATAAAGATCTGCGTGAATACCTGGAATGCGCCGATGATGTTAATGAGAACATTGAGATAGATAGTCGGCGTCATCAATGGGATGGTGACGCGCCACAGCCGCTGCAATAAATTCGCGCCGTCGATCTTCGCGGCATCGTAATACTCTTCGGGGATGCCCTGCAAACCGGCGAGAAAGATCACCATAGTTACCCCGACCCAGGTAGTGCTCATGACGAGAAAAGCGATCATGGCGAAGTCGGGGTCGGCAAACCAGCGGATGCGAGGGATGCCAAAAAAGCCCAGAAACCAGTTGAGCAAACCGGCGCGAGCATTGAGGACATAAAGCCATACGATTGACAGAGCCACAATCGGCACCACCGACGGCACATAGAATATCGTCCGCCACAAACCCAGAAAGCGCACCTTGGTATTGAGCAGAAGCGCCAGGGCGAAACCCAGCACGATGCGAATCGCTACGGATCCGCTAACGTATACGCCGGTGTTCTTTAACGATTTCAAGAATAGAGGGTCGTCGGTGAAGATCTCGACGTAATGCGCCGTGCCTATCCATTGTGGCGGCGCGACGATATTGTATTTGGTGAAACTGAGTAAAAACGAAGCGACAAAGGGAAAGAGCGCGAAGAGCAGAACGCCGATGATCCAAGGGCTGATGAATAGCAAGCCCATCTTTGCTTCGCGCTTCCTCATTGGCGATAAATCGCGCCAGCGCTCACGTCGCTTGCCACGCAACGAGCTGAATTGCGAGCCAAATGCTGTTGCCACTTATTCGCTCCCGGTCCGTCAGGATCTACTATGGAGCATGGGGCATCCGCAAATGGATGCCCCATAAATCCTGAATGCAAGCTCCTTGATCTAGCCGTATTCTTCCCAGAAGGCGTCCAACAATTCCTGGATTTCCGCTTCTGTGTCAGCAAGCGCGTCTTCGATGGACTTGTCACCGAATAGAACGTCTTCAACCATGCGGTTCATGATCTGCGCGGCTTCTGGCTGTACCGGTGAAACTGGCACTACATTGTCCAAAGCGGCAACCCCAAGGAGAGATGCGGCACGCGGATGACTCACACCGTCTTTTTCGTAGCCGTCGCAATCAGCGAGGGGCGACGGACGCTGCTGCTGCTGTATGAACCAGCAGGCGCCCTTGCCGTCGATCTCGGCGGTCAGCCATTTGACCAGCTTCCAGGCTTCGTCCGGATGCGCGGCATTCTTGGGTATCATGTAGCCCCAACCGCCATGCGTGGAACCGCGGCGATCCGCGCTGCCGCTGGGTCCATAGGGAATCGGCGCCACATCATAATTTAGATCGTCGGCATGAGATTCCACCTGGAAAAGCGTCCAGGAACCGTTCACCTCAATCGAGACCAAGCCCTGGATCAATGGACCCTGATCGAATTCGCCCGCCATTTCCCAGAAGGCATTCTGCTCCTCGATGCCGTAGTTTATTTCCGCCATCTTCTGCATGAATTCAAGCGTCTCCACGCCAGCCTCATTGTTGATGGTGACTGTCTTCAGGTCGGCGCTAATCCAGTCTTGCCCGTTGGAATTTAGCCAGGTGGCGAAGGGATTAAAGCCGCCAACGGCATTGGCGTTGAAACCAATGCGTTCCAGGAAACTGCCATCGCCGATGCGCAAGGTCTCGGCAACTTCCAGCATTTCATCCCAGGTCTCGGGGAACTTCTCGATGCCGGCTTCGGCAAAGTGATCAGTGTTGTACCAAGCGATTTGCAATGCGCCACCGCCGGGCAATGGAAGAATCCAGGTCTTGCCATTGTATTGTGTGCCAGCAAATTCAGATGGCAAGAAAATATCCGGGCTGACGCCGTCTGCCGCCATGTAATCATCCAGCGGGATGATGGATTCGGTAGCTGCGAAGAAGGGCAGGTCGTGGCGCCCGAACATCGTTACATCGGGCGGGTTGCCAGCGGCGATTGCAGCCAGCAGATTCTGCAAGCGGTTATCCCAAGGCAAGAAGACGTTATCGACGCAGATGCCGGGGTGGTGATTCTCGAAGTCGGCGACTTGCTCTTCCTGTAAGGGAACGCGGTTGCCGCCCCAGTGATGCCAATAGGTCAATGTTACATCACCCTCGCAATCGGGGTTCTGCGCGGAAACCGTCATCGATAGCGGTACGACCGCCAACATAATGACTGACACAAGCAACAAGAACGTCGCTCTCTTAAACACAAGATTCTCCTTCCACTTCGGAAATTAAACGAAAATTGATTGTTGCCAATCGAATTGTCCCGCGCGCCGTCCAGGTTGCTGACGCCAATATTGGCAGCGCGGGATGCGCCGAGGTCTATGCAGTCTAATCCCAAAAATCGTCGGACTGTTCTCCAGGCATTTGACTGCTCAGTTGCAGATTTTTTTGCCCAACTGAAACTGAGCAACCGAAAATTTCCACCTAATATAAATTCGATTTAATCAGTTTGCAATGAAAAATTCGTTCTAACTTTGCGCTTGCAGATTTTTCCGCAGTCGACTCTATTGAGTTTCGTGCGCCGGGTTGGTTGTCTAAGGGGTCAGGAGCGCATCGTCTTTAAGAGAATGTCCCGGCTCCGCGCCAGCGCGTCTAGGGGGTTGTGAAGCGCGGGGCTCAACTCCAGGCTGATGGCGCCGTCATATCCAATGTCTTCGAGGGCTCGAAAACTGTCTTTCAATGTTTGCTCGGTCATCACCCCGTCCAATAACGCCCAGTGCAAGTCCCCCGCGCCATCGTTGTCGTCAAAGTGAACGTAAGCCAGGCGTTCCCGGGCCTCATGGATCACTGTGGATGGATCTTCGCCGGTCATCTGGATATGTCCGCTATCGTAAAGCAAGAACAGGTTAGGATGACCCAGGCTCTTGATGTACTTCAGAGTGCCCTCCGCGGTGGGCAAGGCTGTGCCGGGGAAATGCTCGACCGCAAACTTGATGCGGACCGCGCTGGCGAATTCCGCCAGTTCGGCCAAACTGTCGCCATATCTGGAAAGCCCGGCGGGGCTGTCATCCGCGCCCGGTATCACGTAAACCGTGTCAGCTCCCAATGCGGCCGCATGTAGGATCGCCTTCGTCACATGCTCAAGCGCCCCCGATCTCAGCCGGCTGTCGGCGTGATCCAGCGACGCGTCAACTGGCATAGCGAATGACGCGCCCAGGCAAGAAACCCTCAAGCCCAATTCGCTCGCCAACTGGCGATGCTTTTCATCTCGCAGATGTCCCGGTTGCAGGTCAATCCATCGGAAACCCAGACCTTGAATCTGTCGCAGAACGTCATTTTCGAGCCCGGTCAAAGCCCAGGCGCAGCAGGCTAGCTTCATCCTATAGAATGCCCTTGTTGCGAATTACCAGCACGATACTAGCGTATCTGGCTTGAATTGTCATAAATTGACAAGCTATTGAGCGAGACGTACACTTGGCGGAGTTTATGGTCTGGAGGATAGCAGCATGACGAACAATGCGCGAATCGCCTTGATAACGGGCGCGGGATCCGGCATTGGCAGGGCTACAGCGTTCACACTTTGGGAGGCGGGCTATTCCGTCGTATTGGCTGGCAGGCGCGAGGACAAACTGCGCGAAACAATCGAAGAAGCGGGTGTTGACGACGATCGCGCGCTCGTGGCGCCAACTGACGTCAGAGATCGGCAAGAGGTGTGCAGACTCTTTGCAGCGGTCAAAGACAAGTACGGGCGCCTGGATGTCCTGTTCAATAACGCGGGCGCCAACTTCTTCGGGAAAGGGTTGGAAGATGTCACTGAAGAGGAATGGCTGAACGTCTTCTCGACCAATGTCAGTGGCGCGTTCTGGTGTACGCAAGAAGCCCTGAGGCTTATGAAAGCGCAGAATCCCCGCGGCGGGCGAATCATCAATAATGGTTCTCTGTCCGCGCAGGTGCCGCGCCTCCATACCGGTCCTTATATCGTTTCCAAGCACGCGGTAAACGGCTTGACGAAATCTACCGCGCTTGAAGGGAGAGCTTTTGATATTGCCTGCGGTCAGATTGATATCGGCAACGCCAGCACAGATATGACAGCGCGTATTGAAACCGGCACTGAACAAGCCGACGGCTCCTTGATGACCGAACCTACCATGCGCGCGCAGCATGTGGCTGACGCGGTTTTGTATATGGCGAACTTGCCGCTGAACGCCAACGTGCTCTCCTTGACTGTTATGGCGACCCAGATGCCCTTCGTCGGGCGCGGGTGATATCGAGGAGCTGAGCCATGAGCGAATTGCTATGGATGACCGCGGTTGAGCTCGCAGGTTTGATTCAGCGCGGCGAGGTTTCCGCGGTCGAGGTCTTGAACGCGCATCTGAAACAGATAGAAGCGGTCAACCCGGTATTAAACGCGATCGTCACTTACTTGCCGGAAATGGCGCTGGACTTGGCGCGACAAGCCGACCAACGCAAAGCCCGCGGCGAAGAAACAGGTCCTTTGCACGGACTTCCGATTGCGCACAAGGACCTCGCGCAGACAAAAGGCATACGCACTACGTCGGGTTCGCCCCTCTATGCCGATTTGGTGCCGGATATCGACGACTTGCACATTGCGCGCTTGAAAGGAGCTGGCTGCATCACACTTGGCAAAACCAATGTGCCGGAATTCGGCGCTGGTTCGCACACTTTCAATCCCGTATTTGGCGCGACGCGCAATCCTTACGATCTTTCCAAGACTTGCGGCGGCAGCAGCGGGGGCGCGGCAGTGGCGCTGGCCGCGGGCATGATACCGATTGCCGACGGCAGCGACCTGGGAGGATCTTTACGAAATCCAGCCAGCTTCTGCAATGTGGTCGGCTTCCGACCGTCGCCCGGGCGGGTGCCGAGTTATCCCAAAGCCAATGGCTGGTCCACGCTGGGAGTCGTAGGACCGATGGGGCGCAGCGTACAAGATGTGGCGCTGATGCTGAGCGCGATCGCCGGCTACGACCCGCGTTCGCCGATCGCCATTCAACAGCCGGCTTCGCTTTTTGCCCAGCCGCTGGAACGCGACTTCAAGGAAGTGAAGATCGCCTGGAGCCCTGACTTGGGCGAGTTGCCGGTCGAGCCAGGCGTTTTGCGCGCGATAGAAGAACAATTGCCGAGTTTCGCTGATATTGGCTGCGCTGTAGAAGGCGCCGCGCCCGATTTCAGCGACGCCTACGACATCTTCCAGACCTTGCGCGCCTGGAACTTCGAGCTGTCCTTCGCCGAGCCTTTTGCCGAGTTCGGGGAGGAATGCTTCAAGGAAACGATCCGCTGGAATGTGGCCCGCGGCAGGCGACTGAGCGCCATTGATATCAGCCGCGCCGAAGCGAAGCGAACAGAACTCTATCACCGTCTGCGCCAATTCATGGATACATACGAATTCTTGCTCTTGCCAACCGCGCAAGTGCCGCCCTTTCCCATCGAATGGGAGTATCCAGAACAAATAAACGGCACAAAAATGAATACCTATATCGACTGGATGATGAGCTGCGCCTACATCACGGTCACTGGAATGCCGGCAATATCCGTACCCTGCGGATTTACGGACGACGGGCTGCCGGTGGGACTGCAAATCGTCGGTCGCCCCTATGCCGATTTCGACGTGCTGCAATTGGCTTACGCCTTCCAAGAGGCGACAGGCTTCTACCGCCGCCGGCCCGATCTTGCGGCCGCTGCTTCCAGTTGACGCTGACCTTGGCGTACCGGGAGCGCTCACATGGACCTGTCGCTGATTAACTGGTTGCTGGCTTTGCTTCCTGTCCTGACCGTGCTTGTGCTGATGGTTGGTCTGGGATGGGGAGGCAGCCGCGCGGGATCGGCTGGTTTCCTCATGGCTCTGGCTCTTTCACTGATTGCCTTCGGCGGCGATTTTCAGTTGGTCGTCGTGGCCATCGGTAAGTCCATTCTGCTGGCGATTGATGTGCTCTATATCGTGTGGATGGCGCTGTTCTTCTATAACGTCACCTATGAAGCCGGCACGGTTGCCTTGATCGGAAAAAGCCTGCCGCGGCTCACTGCCGATCGCGCCGCGCAGAGCCTGCTCATCAGTTGGATCTTCGTCTCCTTGCTGCAGGGCGTCGGGGGATTCGGCGTGCCAATCGCCGTGGTTGCTCCCTTGCTCGTTGGTTTGGGCTACACGGCGACGCAATCGGTCATCATGGCGTCGCTGGGGCATGGCTGGGCGGTCACATTTGGATCGCTGGGCACGTCCTTTGTCGCTTTGACGGCTGTTACCGGGCTGCCCGGCGAAGCGCTGGCGCATGATGCCGCTCTTGTCCTGGGCATGGCTTGCCTGTTCAGCGGCGCGCTGGTCGCTTATGTCAGCGCCGGCTGGGGCGGTTTTTTTCGTTCTATTCCCATGCTCCTCATCGTGGGCGCTGCTATGGGGATCACACAATGGTGGATCGCCACCAATGGCATGTGGACGCTGGGTTCGACGACCGGCGCGCTGGCTGGCGCCCTCGTTGGCGTCTTGTATGTATTGTCCCCGCTTCATCGCGGCAAAGCGGGCAAATCGAAGACGGCTGACGACGACCGTTCGCGCAGCGTTGCGCTGGCTTTGTCCGCATACGGGATTCTGCTGGTTCTGGCTTTCTCCACCAACTTGATCGAACCGCTCGAAGCCTTGGTGGATTCCCTGTTGATCAGGATCGAATTTCCCGCCGTGTCCACCTCATTCGGCTGGCATGTGCCGGCTGAAGCGGGACGCGCGATCAGCGTCGTCGGTCACGCCGGCGCCATTTTATTTTATGCCGGATGTATCTCCTTCTTGCTCTACCGACAGGCGGGTTATTATGAAAGTGCCGGTGTATGGGGCAATATCTGGTCGAGCGTCCGCAAGTCGGCGCTGAAGTCGACAGTGTCGATTCTCGCCTTGGTGGCGATGGCTTCGCTGATGACGCATACCGGCATGACGCAAATAATCGCCCGTGGCATCAGCGAAACAGTCAGCGCGTCAGTCTATCCTCTGTTCGCTCCATTTATCGGCACGCTGGGCGCGTTCATGACCGGCAGCAATACCAACTCCAATGTAGTTTTTGGCGCGCTGCAACAAGAGACCGCCTCCCTGCTGGCGTTGAGCGTGCCGATTGTGCTTGCCGGGCAAACCGCCGGCGCCTCGCTCGGCAGCGTGCTGGCGCCCGCAAAAATCATCGTCGGCTGCAGCACCGTGGGACTGGCGGGACAGGAAGGTCCTGTGATCAGGCGCATGCTTTTGTTGGGCTTGATTCCAGTGCTATTTGTCGCGGTCGCAACATTTGCAAGGCTGGCTCGACTATGACCAAGTTGGCGATCCTGTACTTAACGCGGCGTCGTCGGATATCCGATTGGGTCGATCATCACGTCAAGCAGTAGTGGCTTTCCGGTCGACAGACCGTATTCGATCGCGTCAGCGCATTCGTCTTGCGTTTCGGCTCGACGGTAATCCAGGCCGAATCCCCGGGCGATCATGCCGAAATCGGGATTGCGGAATTCGGTGCCAAAAGCTCGGCGTTCCCGGCGTATTTGAGCCGAACGAATAAGATCAAGCGCCGAGTCATTCATGACGGCGACGATCACGGGCAGTTCCAGCTCCGCAAGAAGTCCCAATTCTCCCATCACCATGGCCAGTCCCGCGTCACCCGTGATGCAGACAACTTGCCGCCGGCTGACTTTTGCCGCTGCGATGGCGCTGCTCAAGCCGTATCCCATCGCCGACAAACCGTTGGAAACCAGGTACTTGTTGGGCGATCGCGCCGGCCAGTACAGCGCCGCAAAAATCTTGTGCGATCCGACATCGGTCGTGATGATCACGTCGTCAGGAGTCTGTTCGCGCAATGCGGCGAGAAACGCTTGCGGCAGGACGCGCCCGCTTTGCGGCGACGGCATGAAAGCCTGGGCTTGCTCTCCACGAAATGCCTTCACCCGCTCCGCGCCCCAATTCTTGCGCTTGCGGGGAGCGACGCGAGCCAGCGCTTCAAGCGCGTCAGCGATGGGTCCGACGATGTCGATTGCGCAGGCGATGCGCGGATCTTCGTTTGCCCAATTGGCCACCCAAATCAGCGGCTGCGGTTGATCCCAAGGCTTGACCAATTCGACGACATCGAATCCGACGGCGATGATGCAATCCGCTTCGTTCAGTATCTGGTACGCCGGGTCGCTGGCTGTCAGACCCAGCGTGCCTGCAAAGAGGGGATGATCCGCTGACAAAGCGCCCTTGCTCTTGGGACTGTCAATCAGCGGCGCGCCTAGCTTCTCCGCCAGCTGGCGCAACTGAGCATAGGGACCTTCCGGTTCCAGGCCCAAACCGACAACGATGACGGGGCGGTTTTTGTCTTCGAAGAAACTGGCAATGGGCTTTAGATCGTACTTGGCTGGGCTGGATGAGGGACGCTCGACGCGCGGGGCTGAGCTCTCGCCCACAGCGTGCAGAGCTACGTCATTATGAATGCTCAGGTGGGCGGGTCCTGGCCGACCGGCTGTGACCGAATAAAGAGCCTGTTGTATCGTTTCTGCGGCTTTGTCCCCCGTGATTTCTGCAGTGAACTTGCTGATCGGTCGGAATATCGCTTCAAGGTCAAGCGCTTGATGGGTATGGCGACCTGCGAGGCTGGGGGCGCTGGCGGCTGTGATTAAGAGCAGGGGCGCGCGGTCGAGATATGCGTGGGCGAAACCAGCATAGGCATTGGTCGCGCCCGGTCCCAAGGTGGTGATCGCCAGTCCCGGGCTACCCGTAACACGGGCTGAGGCAGCCGCCATGAAACAGGCTGAACTCTCGTTTCTGACCAGCGCGAAGTCGATGCCCTGCATCCGAATCGCCTCCAGAATTTCGACGTTTTCACCGCCCGGCAGTCCATAAACCGTGCTGATTCCGGCAATCGACAGTTGCTTCGCAAGGTACTCGGCAATGGTTGTCATGAGGCGCGTTCTTTTCTGACGTAGGTCAAATTCCGATGATTATGACAAGCGCAGCGAGTCTTTCAAAGGGAACATTTTGCCCTGCTCGTCTGGCCTGTGTCGACTTTGATGGCGGCGCCGCATTGCTAGATGCGCAGGATCCCGCGAAGGACATCCTTGCTCATGCCCAGAAAATGTTGGGGGGAATCGAAGATCTGCTCGACTGGCTACTCTACTGAAAGCAGCAGGTAAAGGCTGAGTATCAGCAAAGGCGCCATCATGATCCATTCAAAAGTGCGGTGATTAATTCGATCAATCAGCGCGCGAGCGAGAGCAATCGCTACGGGAATCAGAATAAATACCCAGGCGATTGCGAGCAATTTGGATAGATCGAGAATGCCGATTGTGATGTAGCTGGGCAATTTGGTCAGATTAATCACGGCGAAGAACAAGGTGGTCGTGCCAACAAAGGCGCGTGGCGTCATGTTAGGTTGGAGCAAGAGATAAGCCGTGAAAGGCGGCGCGCCTACATTGGCCAGGGTTGAGCCAAATCCGGAAGCCCATCCCGCGAACCAACCATGCCAAGCCTGCGGATGATATGCCAGTCGCCGTAAACGCTCGCTGCCGATCTTGAAGCTGAGCGCTACCAAGGTTAATCCGCCGATGATCCGCTTGAGCGTGACCGCGTCAATGTCTTTGAGGACGAAGCTGCCCAAGGCGACGCCCACCAGCGCCGGAACCAGCATCAGCGTCATGAGCTTTTTGTCCCACTGCCTCCAGTAAAAGTACAGGGCAAAAGCGTCTGCGAAGATGAGCAAGGGCAGAATCAAGCCAACAGCTTCCTGTGGCTCAATGATCAAGGAGAGAATCGGCACGGTCAAGGCAACGGGGACCGGTCCTCCCAAGCCGCCTTTGGAGAATCCGATCAGGATGGCAACCAGCGCAAATAAAAGCGTCTCTTCCACGATGGCTCGCTCAGCCTGTCTCTTTCAGAAAGTTGCTTCCAAGTCCGAATCACCGTCGATTATATGCCAGGTCTATCCGTCAAGCGAGAATCGAAAATAAGTGGTAGTGTATCCTTTTCGGTTGAAATGAAGAATAGCAACCACCTGCCAGTCGGTAGGGGCGATCCGCTGGATCGCCCGACGAGTAGCAGCCTAATAGTATCGGGCGACTCAACGAGTCGCCCCTACCAGATTATTCGTATTTTGGGTTAAGGATCTCATATTGAGGACTGTCTAAAAATATTTCAAATAATTCATTTCACTACAAATGCGCAAGGGGCGCGGAGAGCAACAATACTTTAGAATATTCTCGGTGCTCTCGGTGTCCTCGGTGGTTAAGGTTTCTATTTCAACCGAAAAGGATACACTACCAGAATCGAAAATAAGTCAATGCCGATGACATATCCAGAAAGAGGCTGCTAGGATCTGCCCGCGCGATTCGGCGCAATATACGGTATTGCCGAGCTATAATCCAGTTTTCATGAACGCGGCTCTTTACGCCGGTCAATGGCCGGTCGGAGGCGAGCATTTGGAGACGAGTCAACTGAATGAAGAGGGCCGCGAACTTTGGAATCGCAAAGCGCGGTTCTGGGACGAACTCCATGGCGACGCGGGCAATCTCTTCCATCGTCGCCTGGTCGAACCGTCGATCCTGCAACTTCTGGCTTTGCGGAATGGCGATAGGGTTCTGGACCTTGGTTGTGGAAACGGCGCCTTGGCCCGGCGCTTGACGCGGGAGGGCGCAAGGGTAACTGCTGTAGATTTCAGCGAAGAGATGATTCGACTGGCAAAGGGACGTTCGCGGGGATTGGCTTCGGACATTGACTATCGCACCGTCGACGCAACCGACAGAGATGCGCTGCTTTCGCTGGGGGCGGCGTGTTTCGACGCGATCGTTTGCTCGATGACCTTGATGGACATCCCGGTTGTCGCGCCTCTTTTTGAAGCTGCGTCAGAGTTGCTGCGCGCCGAGGGCAGGTTCGTGTTTGCGACCATGCATCCGGCCTTCAACTCCAACAACCCCGTTTTCTTCCAGGAAAAAGAAGATCGAGACGGCGGCGTGACTACAGTTACCGGCGTCAAGATTCATGCCTATCTTGACCTGCCCCCGGTAAAGGGCTCAGGCGCGCCTGGCGAGCCGACTCCGCATTATTACTACCATCGTCCGCTTGCCGCCCTGCTTCAAGAAGCCTTTGAGGCCGGCTTTGTGCTGGATGGAATGCTGGAACCGGCATTCTCAGCCGAGGATGCTGACCTGGGATCGGAACTGAGGTGGACCGGGATGCGGCAGATTCCGCCGGTCTTGACCGCGCGGCTGCGCCACCCCTAGATTGCTGGATTCTCGGCATTCAAGACAGCCGCGTTGAAATCGCCGCCGGCGTGAGCGCGCAGCAATTCGAGCAAGTCGCTCAGGGCATTGTCGATATCGGCTTTTCCGTTTTCATGATGCGCCTCAACGGTTATGACGGCATGGCTGGTTGCGGCATTGGCCGCGCTGGTCGCGCTCTGGCGCCAGCACCAGCGTCTTGCGACCACCATCTGCTTTTCGTCGGAAAAGATGACTTCCCCAACTTCGGGGTGCATGATCGCGTCGCTTCCCAGTTCCATGTATGCCTCGCTGCCATCGGCGTAATGAACGGTGATCGCGCCTAGGATTTCGCGCGTATCAAAAATGGCGACGGGCAAACCGTAACGTATGCTGACCAGATTGCCAATATCGACAAGCGTGTTTATGCTTGGGATATCGCCCTTCTTGGTCAGACGGCGCAAGAGCGCCTCGGCTGCGCTGCGATATTTGGTCGGCGAAACGCCAAAGGCGCTGATGGCTCGGCGCCAGGCGCCGAGCGATGACAGTTCGCTCAGAGGACTTGAGCCAATCTTGGTTTTGACCGTTTCTTGCTCTGCCAGATACGCTTCCAGTAGTTCGGTTGGCGTCGGCGCATTGCTCATACCACTCGCCACAATGACGCCAGCTGCCAGATTTGGGTAGTTTTGGATGATCTTCGTATCGTATCGAAAACTGGGCATATTATCCTCCTGCGGCGAACTCCGGCGCCGTCATCATCTCGCGCGCTTCCATGGCTTCAAGTCTCAAAATGATCCAGATCCACGCCAACAGCGGAACCAGGGCGATAAGCGCGGAGGCGTAAACGATCACGTGAATACTGCCGGCGCCCGCCGCATCTATCAAGACGCCGACCAAGACGATACCAATACTTTGAACTAACTCGAAGCCGGCGAAATCCAGCGAGAACATTCGTCCGAGGTATTCATCCGGCACGATCTGCTGAATGATCACCGAACTGTAGGTCCAATTCACCGAACCGCCCATCGAGCGCACGACTACCGCCAGCGCCAGGATTTCCAGCGAAGGCGACATGCCCCAAAGCAGCCAGCCCAGGGCGATCATGGCAAAGCCGACGGTAATCAAACGGCGGAGGAGTTTCACGGAATCATCGCTAAAGCGATTGGTGAGCAACGGTCCTATAATGGCGCCCGTTCCAAAAGCCGCCCAAAGGATTGCCATGGACGTGATGCCTTGGTCGCCGAGCGCAAAGACTTGTGTGCCGTAGATGATCAGCAGGGCGTCGGCATTCGTCAAGCTCTGCGCGCTCTTCACGAAGAGCGCGGCGGCTGTGCCCGGGCGCTCCCGCAAATGACGGATTCCGTCGGCAAAACTGCGTTTGGACTTGTCCAGTTTTCTTCGCTGTTCCTGGCCGATTTCAGATCTGGGCGCAAGGGGTATGACGACAGTCATGACCAACAGGGCGGATACCACAAATGTTAGCGCATCAATGAATAATGCCGCGCGTATCCCGAAGATTTCAGCAACGATGCCGCCGCAAATGGCGCCAATAGCCAACATGGCGGACCAGGTGATGCTGCTCAATGTATTCCCGATCACCAGTTGGTGACGGTAGAGAACACTTGGCATGAGGGCGTTGCGAGCAGGTTCGAAAACCGACGATACGAGGAACTGAATGATTGTGAATACATAAATGAGCGGCAGATATTCCGGACCTTGCGTTGTTATTAGCAGTCCGAGCACCGCCAGGGCGCGCAGAACGTCACTGATAATCAGCAGCCGCTTGCGGTCGAAGCGGTCCGCCAGGACGCCTGCCAGGGGGCGCATTAGTAAGGGCGGTATCATACGCGCGATCAAGAATGCGCTGACAGCAATGCCTTGGTAGCCGGTCCCATCCGTATACTGAACAATCATTGCCGAGATGACTATCGTGTTGAACCAGTCGCCCAGCAGGCTGACGACCTGCGCCAACCATAGTTTGGTGAAGTCTCGATTGCCGCGTATCAGCTTGACGTATTGCATGAGCAACCCGGGCGGTAATTCAAACAAAGGGCTTCGCGGAAAAGCGCTTGCCAGAACAGCGAGTAGTGTACTGCAGGATTTGGCAGGTTGCACGATGCACTTGGCTCTCGCTGCAACCATTGTAATGTTCGGCAAGCGATTCTTTACCTGCAACATTGACAGCCCTCTGCCTCTGGCATAGGATGAACCTGTGAATACAAGGGCAGAGCGATGGACACTTTGATCTACGTCGGCGTAGGGGGTTTTCTTGGCGCCAACGCCCGCTATCTGTTGACGATTTGGACGGATAAACTTATGCAGGTGCGCTGGGGCCTATTCCCCTTTGGGACCTTGCTGGTGAACGTACTCGGCTCATTTGCTTTGGCGCTATTTGGGGCATGGTTCGCAGCGCGGACCGGGCTGTCGCCGCAATTGCGCCTTCTGGTCGGCGCGGGATTCTTCGGCGCTTTTACCACCTTTTCGACATTCGCAAACGAAAGTTTCAGCCTGCTGGAGAGTCAAGGAACAACTGCATTTCTATTGAATGTCGCGCTCAATAATGGCTTGTGTCTTGCGGGAGTAGTCTTCGGGATCCTGTTAGGACAGCGTTTGTTCGCTGGCGCATAATAGCTTGGATATGCTCTGCGCATCTACCTGTTTATGTAAACTGCGACGCTCATTTGACGAGCAGGCTTGCTATTTTGTCTTAGCAGGGCATTTCTTTTTGTTGCCGCCGAGCGGCTTCCGATAGAGGGAATATGGCTGACATTGTCAAAGTCGTCGCCCTGTCGTTGATTGAAGGCATAACCGAGTTTTTGCCCATTTCCTCCACGGGGCATCTTGTTGTTGGCGCTGCGATCCTGCAGTTTGACGTCATGGGCGCAGTCTTCGAGGTCTTTATCCAATTTGGCGCGGCGGTAGCGGTTCTAGTCTATTATCGCCGGACCTTGCTCTCGCATTTGACCAGCCTGCGCTCGCAGCCAGACATCAGGCGCTTCTGGCTCTTGATATTGCTCGCCTTGATTCCGGCCGCCGTAGTTGGCTTCATTTTCGACGAACAAATTGTGACATTGCTATTCTCTCCCGCCGTCGTCGCCGGTTCTCTGATCATCGGCGGCTTGGCCTTCTTGCTGGTCGAGCGCTCGCCCCGGTTTTCCCGTCCAACTGTTGACGATGCCGCGCAATTGACGCAAGTCACGACAAGACAAGCGATCATCGTTGGCATCATACAAGTCTTGGCTCTAGTGCCGGGCATGTCTCGCTCCGGCGCGACGATCGTCGGCGGCATGTTGGCGGGCATGAACCGCCGCATCGCCACCGAGTTTTCTTTTTTCCTCGCGATCCCGATGCTCGGTGGCGCGACGCTTTACAAATTGGCGACCTCCTTGGCAAGTTTGCCGCAAGACGGCCTCGCGCTTTTGCTGCTTGGCGCGACGCTCTCGGGCATCGTCGCCTGGTTCACGATAGATTGGCTGCTCAAGTTCGTTTCAAGGAACAGCTTCGTCGTCTTCGGTTACTATCGTATTGTTGTCGGTCTGCTTGTCTTGGCGGGCGCTGCGACCGGCCTGATAAGCTAGACTGCTGTTGCCCGACTGCCCCCAGATTATAAGGCTTGTCCGCTACTACGTTTCTTACGCAGAGATAACTCGAACAGTACCGAAACAATACAAAAAAGGGATCGATCCTTGTGAAAGTCAACAAATTACTACGAAATCCGCCAAGTTTGGCTCCCCTTCCCTGATGCTTGATACTGTTGGCGAACTCGGTATCAAGAGGTTCATTTTATAATGAGTCTATCTGAGCCATGAGGAGCCAATAATGAGCTTAAAACCTGCGCCGATTCCGCGAGTACCAGAGTCAACCATCCAAATCGCCAAGCGATCATTTCCGAAAGGGAATGTCTACCTGCAGATGCGTGATACTTTGGATAGCATTTATCGGGATGATCAATTCGCGCATTTGTATCCGGTCGATGGTCAACCCGGATACAGTCCTTGGCGTTTAGCCTTAGTGCTGGTAATGCAGTTTGCTGAGAATTTGACGGATCGTCAAGCGGCGAATGCGGTTCGGTCACGCATTGATTGGAAATATGCTTTGAGTTTGGATGTGGGCGATGCGGGTTTTGATTATTCAATCTTGAGTGAGTTTCGGACTCGGCTGGTGAGCAATGAGAGCGGAGCGATTTTGCTGGACGCCCTGTTGGAGCAATTGGTGGAAGCGGGTTGTCTCAAGTCTCGTGGTAAACAACGGACGGACTCGGTGGCGGTGCTAGCTTCGGTAAGAGCCTTGAATCAACTGGAAATAGTGGGGGAGACGATGCGCTCCGCCTTGAATAGTCTGGCCGTTGTCGCGCCACAATGGCTGAAAGAGCAAGCGCCTTCGACTTGGTACGCGCGTTACAGTGAACGTTTTGAAGACTATCGTTTACCCAAGAGCAAAAAAGAGCGTGAAGACTTAATCAAAGTGATCGGAGCGGATGGTTATCAACTGTATACAGCAGTCTACCATGCCCAAGAGTTGCCTTGCTTAAGCTCGATTCCGGCAGTTGAGATATTGCGGCGAGTTTGGCTTCAGCAGTACTGGGTGGATGATGGCAAGCTCAAGAGCCGCAGCGCGAATGAGATGCCGCCGGGCGGGGAGTGGATACACTCCCCCTATGACCCCGAAGCCAGTTATGGGCGCAAGCGCGAATGGAGTTGGGTCGGTTACAAACTCCACATCAGCGAAGTATGCGATGCCGATCAGCCCCATTTCATTACACAGGTGGAAACAGCGCCCGCCATTCAGCCAGACCGACAGGCATTAGGACCTATCCAGCAAGACCTGGCTGATAAGCGCCTCTTGCCCAAACAACATATCGTAGATGCTGGATACACAGGCGCCGATCAGTTTATAGAGAGCAGCAAAGATCACCAAATCGAGTTGATAGGTCCCGTCAATAAGGATACCAGTTGGCAAGCGCAAACAGCGCAAGCCTATGATGCCTCGCTTTTCGACATTGATTGGCAGCAAGAACTTGTTATTTGCCCACAGGGGCAAAGGAGCCGAGATTGGCTGGTCGCAAGCGATGCCGCCGGCAAACCTGTTGTCAAAATTGCCTTTGACAAGCAGACCTGTTTGCCTTGTGAAAAGCGAGCAATCTGTACACGCGCCAAGAAGACGGGACGGCGGATGACCTTACGCTATCCTCCTGAACGCTTTGAGAGCCTCACAAAGGCGCGGCAATACCAAGAAACGCCTGAATTCAAAGCGATCTATAAGTGCCGCAATGGCGTTGAAGGCACTTTCTCGCAGATGATTCGTAACACTGGCTTGCGACAAAGTCGCTATATCGGAATAGCAAAAACGCATCTACAAAATATCGCCTGCGCTACGGCAACGAATATCTTGCGTTTCATTCACTGGCTCAATGAAATGCCTTTTGCCAAGACGAGAACCTCCCGCTTTGCAGCGCTGGCAGCTGCCTAAGTGGTTCGCCAACAGTATCA
>JAJEFB010000030.1 GCA_022820665.1 Anaerolineae bacterium
TTCTATAACCCGCGGACCTGAAGACAGTTCATACGTAACACCACGCCCTGCCCTAGCTATGAAGTCACATGCGAAGCGACCGGCTCGTTATTTTGTGTGAGCGCGGCAGGACCATCCGCTGCCGCCGGGCGACTGTGGTGAGTAAACAAGCGATTGTCCGGGGATAGATCAAAGCCGCAGCCGCTTGAGCAGATGCGCCAGGAAGGGACCGATCAAGATCATGAAGAGCGGCGCCATCGAGGCGTAATAGCGCGGCTCGATGGTGGCGGCTGTGGCGATCAATATCAATCCCGTGAGCAGCATCGCCGCGACAGTGACCAAGAGCCAATCGCGCCGCCAAAAGGCGGCGATCAGCGCCAGGGGCGTCAAGAGCTTGATCAAGTTGAGTGGCTGGAAGAGCGCGCTGTAGATCACGACGCCGGGCCGCCACAGGCGATGCCCGTTGTAGGTCGCGCTTTCCGCCCGCTGAAAACCCAGCCAGCCCTCGTCCAGCCAGGTCAGTTTCTCGGGCTTGTCGAGGTATTGCAGCGGGAAGGGCGGGGCGTCGGGGTGCTGGATCAACATGTTGAAGACCGCTTTCTTGTTCTCCCAGGCGATCTTGAAAAAGTCGCGCGCGACGGTTTCGGCATAGACATCGTAGAGCAAGGCGTCAGCGGGACAGGGACCGAGGTGCCAGTAAAGCGCCGCCGGGAAGACGATGTCGATTTCTTCTTTCGCTTCGCCGTAAGGCTGCGCGAAAAACTCCTTTGCTTCCTCGTCGCTGACCCAGGGACCGGGGAAGCGCCAGAGCGGATAGGTATCGCCGAAGAAATCGACGCTGCGCCCGGGGCGCAGCGTCAGCAATCGCGCGTATTTGCTCGACTGCGGTCCGTTGGAAGCGCGCATGGCGAAGTTCTTTTCCGGCAAGCTGGCCAACAGGGTCGCGCCGGCGCTGCAGCTCAGGGTCGTTGTGCCGGTTGACGGGATGTGGATCAGCAAGATGTAAGCGCCCAGGATGCCGCCGCTGAGCGCGCCGACTATGCCAAAAAGCGCGAAGCGCCCCCGAAGGCGGATATGCCGCCACATGAAGAAGCTCAAACCGTAAATCGCTATCAAGGGGGCGTAGTTAAAGCGCGTGAAGCTCATGACCCCCAGCATGAGCGCAGCCAGCGCTATCAAGCCAAAGCGCCGGCGGGGGGAGGCTGACCAAGCGAGCTGCGCCAGCCACAGGGCGCTGACGGCGGCCAGCGCGAGCAGCCAGCCGGGCAATTGAAAATGCGCCCACTGCAAGTTGAAGGGGTCAACCAGGACCAGCATCGCGGTAATCAGCGCGGTACGGCAGTCAAAGCGCCGGCGCATGATGTCGTAGACCAGGAAAGGGACGGCGCTGCTGGCCAGGACTTGCAAGAGCAGCAAGGCGCGCTCGGACAAGCGTCCGAGGTGATCCGTCAGCGTTTTGAAGGGCGCCATGACAAAGGCGTAGCCGGTGTTGTAACGCACGTTGCCCACCAGGAAATTGCCCGCGGCGACTTCGCTGATCAGGTATTTCTGCGCTGATTCGTTGTCGTTGTTGCTGCCCGTGCCCAGCGGGTAACTGAGGAACATGAGGGATTGAATCAGGATGGTCGCCAGCAAGAGCAGCCGCAGGCAGCGGCGGTTCAAGGCTTTGTGAGTGGTTGAGTTGTCGATTTTGGTCATCTGGCAGTCAGGTCGCCGGGCATTCGCGTTTTCAGCCTAGCGTAAAGAGGAAATCGCCGCAAGCCTGCCGGGAGATGCGCCACAGGGAGATTCACCACAGAGGCGCAGAGAGCACAGAGAGTTTTTTCGGGCGACATGGTATGTCGCCCCTACGGATTTCGAAATCAACGACGCCTGTAAGGCTTGTCCGGTACTGGGTCATGCAACCGCGCTTTTTCTACCCCATCCCCCGGCCCAGCGCCCCCTCGGTCCCCCGCCTCACGGGGGAAGTATCCCGAAGCATCAGGGAAGGGGAGCTAAACTAGGCGGATTTCGCAGTAATTTGGTGATTTTCGCAAGGATGGTTCCCTTTTTTGTATTGTTTCAGTACTGTTCCAGTTGTCTCTGCGTAAGATTTGCAGTAGCGGACAAGCCTTGTAGGGGCGACCAACCTGGTCGCCCGCCGATGCCGCGACAGGTCACATGGGATGACGGGCGACATGATAGGTCGCGTAGACACTGACCGTCTGTCGCCTCTACAAAATCGCTTCTATTCTTGCAATCTTTTCTCTGTGCTCTCTGTGCCTCTGTGGTGAATCCTCCTCCGCGCCTCTGTGGTGAATCCCCGCGCCATGTCGCCCTAGACCGAATGCGCCAGGTCATACAGTCGCGGGACTTGCGCGGCGATGACATCGGCCTCGCTGCGCCAGGCGAAGAGCTCGCCGACCCCGCCGTATTCGAAAGCCATGGTCTCCGGTTCGCGCCAATGACCGTCGCGAATCCGCCCGACTGCCCATTCCGCGATGGACCAATCGTCGTCGGTCATGGCGAAGTGATCTTCGCGCAAGCCCAACTCGTTCTTCTGCGGCAAGATGCCGACCACGTGCAATTCGCGCAGGGCGGCGACGGGCATGGCATTCAGATAGGCGCGCGCATCCGCCCGTCCCGTGCCCTCGCAGGCGCGGACGGCGTGGGCGACATCCAGGAGCAAGCCACAGCCGCTGCGGTGGACTATTTCGCCGATCACCGCCGGATCAACCACCTCCGCCAGCAGGCCGGCGTCCCGTTCCGCCACCGGATACGGCGTGTTTTCGACGACCACATTTTCGTTGCCGAAGCGCCGCCCCAGCCGATCGACCCAGGCGATCGCTTTCTCGATCACGGCTTCCGGCGTCACGGGCGCGCCCGCGGCAAAGTCGCTGGCGGCGATGGCGAGATGGGTGTTGACGACCAGTGTATCCGTGCTGTCCAGCCAGTCCCGCAGGACGGCTGGATCCAGTTCTTTGGCGTAAGGTCCGCCGGCGATATTATCGAAATGGACATAGGCGGCGGGTCCCAGCTCCATTTGAGGTCGCAGTTCTTCCCAGGGCGGGAACTTGAAGAGATCGACCTGAATGCGCTTGTCTTGCCATAGTTGCAGGGCTTCCGGCGAATAGTTGACGGCGAATTTCATGCTTTGCTCCCGGGTATCATTCGACTGCGAATGATACACGCTGGGCTTCGCGATTCCGCAGGGCAAACGCTTAGAATTCACCACAGAGGCACAGGGATTCACCACAGAGGCACAGAGAGCACAGAGAGGGCGACCCAATGGGTCGCCCCACCATTTTCAAACAAAAAGGACGCCGTAGGGGCGACATATCATGTCGCCCGTCATACCATGTCGAAAACCGTCATACCGTGGGGCAGATTGCCCGCCCCTACAATCTCTGTGCCCTCTGCGCCTCTGTGGTGAATCCCTGCGCTGCCTGGCTAGCCGATGCGCGCGCGACTATGTTATGATGTTAGAGGTGCATCGGCGCTCTGGGCGGGATTTGATGACGACCTTCCTTTTGATACGACATGCGGTCAATGATTATGTGAAAACCGGCAAACTTGCGGGCAGGATAGCGGGCATTCACCTCAACGAAGAGGGGGTAGCGCAGGCGCGAGCGCTGGGGCGACGGCTGGCGGCGGCGCCGCTCGACCATATCTATGCCAGCCCGATGGAGCGCACCATGGAAACCGCCCGCGCTCTGGCCGCGCATCACCCGGCTTTGACGGTGGAGGCGCATGAAGGCATCAGCGAGGTCCACTACGGCGCTTGGCAGGGCAAGGCGATCAGCGAATTGCAGCGGCGCAAGATGTGGAGCGTGGTGCAGGAATACCCGTCTCGCGCGCGCTTCCCCGGCGGCGAAACCATGCGCGGCGTACAAGAGCGCATCGTCAATGCCATCGAAGCCCTGGCGCCAAAGCATCCCGATCAAATGATCGCCCTGGTATGCCATGCCGATCTGATCAAGATGGCGCTGGCGCATTACCTGGGCATGCACCTCGATGTCTTCCAGCGCATCGTCATTTCGCCGGCGTCCATCAGCAGCTTGCACATGGGGCATAGCCGTCCCTTTGTCTTGGGCATGAACGATATCGCGCACGTCCTGGAACTCAAGAAAGACGCCGGCAAAGAGTCGCGCGGCGCCTAAGCGGCGACTAGAACGTCGCGCCGTAGAAAACAACGAGCCGTCTCCTTGCGCGAACAAGGAGGTTTGCAAAGCAAGAGATAGGTTGTGGGAGCTGTCATGTCAAATGTGATTGAACTCAACCCGGTCGATTTTGTGACCGTCGGCACCATCGGGCCCAAGGGCAAACGCACCTTTCATCTGCAAGCCGGGCAAGACCGCCGCATCGTCTCCTTCACCATCGAAAAGGAACAGGCGCAGGCGCTTTCTTCTGCCATCGCCGAATTGCTGGCTGATATAGACGAGCGCGAGAATAGCAAAACAGAAGCCGATTTCAGCCAACTGGATATGGACTTGCGCGAACCCATCGAGCCGCTGTTCCGCATCGCGCAGATGGGGCTGGCATACGAGGCGCACAACAACAAGATCATCTTGATCGCGCAGGAATATGTGCCGCAAAGCGAAGAAGAGTTTGACGAGAGCCTCGACGACGATGATGAAGAAGAGGAGGTCGACTTCAGCATATTTGAAGGGGGACCCGGCGACCCGCAGGTGGTGCGCATGTGGTGCAGCCGCGAGCAAATGCGCGCGCTCAGCCTGCACGCCATGGACACGGTGAAATCGGGCCGCCCTGACGCCAAGCAGAACGGCCGCATCATCTTCTACTGGACCTGAGCGAAGCGAGAAAGACGATAGCGATTCAGCCGCAGCCTGAGCAACGGCGAGCGAGGACGGAACATGGTTACGAACATCCGCCAAATGACAGTCGAAGAATACCTGGCATTCGACGAAGCCAGCGAAATCACCAACGAATACATCGACGGAGTAATTATTCCTATGCCAGGCGGAACACGGACTCATAACAAGATTGTCGCTTATATAACAGCCGAACTGGTTTTCAGCTTAGGGGATAAGAACTGCGAAGTATTGGGCAGTCAAATGCGCGTCCGTATTGATGACACGAAGTATGTCTATCCTGACGCCAGCGTGGTTTGCGGCAAGGCTGAATTTGAAGGCGAGAACGAAGTTACTTTGCGTAATCCGACATTGGTTGTAGAAGTGATATCGCCCTCTTCCCTGACGCATGATCGCGTGAGCAAAGTCGAGTTCTACGGCGCCGTGCCCAGCATTCAATGCTATCTCATCCTGGACCAGACGCGCGCCTTCGCCGAGTGCTATACGCGGACGGAGGACGGCTGGCGCTTGCGGCGGTATGCCAGCCTGGACGATGTGATTCCGCTCGAACCGCTGGCTTGCAGCCTGCCGCTGGCGCGGGTCTATCGCCGCATCTTCCTTGACAAATGAGTGAAGCGGGATAGATGATATCGTAAAGATTCAACCCAGCGCGAGAAAAGCAGCGAGGACGGATCATGGTTACGGGCATCCGCCAAATGACAGTCGAACAATACCTGGCATTCGACGAAGCCAGCGAAATCACCAACGAATACATCGACGGAGTAATGATTCCTATGCCAGGCGGAACCGGAAATCACAACGCAATTGTCGCTTATACGATAGGAACTCTCACCAGTCTTTTGGACATTAGCGACTGCTTGGTGTACGCCAGTCAAATGCGCGTCAGCATCGATGAGACGAAGTACGTCTATCCTGACGCCAGCGTCGTTTGCGGCGAATCAATTTATCAGGACGAAAACAAGACTAATCTGCTCAACCCAACTATCGTCGTTGAAGTGACATCGCCCTCTTCCCTGGCGCGCGATCATGTTGACAAAGTAACTTATTACGGCGCTGTGCCCAGCATTCAATGCTATCTCATCCTGGACCAGGAGCGCGTCTTCGCCGAGTGCTATACGCGGACGGAGGATGGCTGGCGCTTGCGGCAGTACGCCAGCCTGGATGATGTGATTCCGCTTGAGCCGCTGGCTTGCAGCCTGCCGCTGGCGCGGGTCTATCGCGGGATGGTCTTTGCGGATTAATCCCCAAGCCAGGGTAATCGCTTCAAAATTATAATCTATCAATAGTTCACAATTACAAACCAAAATATGGCCACAGAGGCGCAGAGAACACAGAGAAAATCCCTTCAAAAATGATAATTGTGTACTTGCTGCTGCAAGTGGGCTTCAGTGGCAAGTCACGATCACCCTTTTGTATGCAGATTTTGAGGAGCTTTGCCCGGTAAAAAACGTATTCTCTGTGTCCTTCGTGTCTTTGTGGTGAAAAAAACAAGATGAAAGTCACCCACGTGCACACTGCCCGCGCCCTCGATGAACCGGCGCGCGTCCCCTTCGACGAAGCGCTGCAAGTCATGGAAAAGGGCGCCATGGACGACGAAGTCGGCTTGATGCGCTGGGGCTCCAATTACACTTTCCTGGTCAATATCGAACTTGACGGTCTGCGCCTGATGGCGATTTACAAACCGCGCATGGGCGAACGCCCGCTCTGGGACTTCCCCGATGGCACGCTCTGCAACCGCGAAACCGCCGCCTACTTGACATCAAAGGCGTTGGGATGGGGCTTGGCGCCGCCGACCTTCCTGCGCGATGGCACGCGCGGCATCGGCTCGGTGCAGCTCTTCATCGACCACAATCCCGAAGAGCATTATTTCACCTTCGATCGGCATCGCTTCAAGCCGCAACTGGAGCGCATGGCTATCTTCGACGCCATCATCAATAACGCCGACCGCAAGGGCGGCCACTGCTTGCTCGATGACGACGAGCGGCTCTGGGGCATCGACCACGGCTTGACCTTCAACGCCAGCGAGAAGCTGCGCACGGTGATCTGGGATTACGCCGGCATGCCCATCCCGCCCGATATCATGGCCGACTTGCGCCTGCTCTGCGGGCGGCTGAATGATGCCGGCGACGCCTATACGCGAGCCATGGCGGCGCTGCTCTCGCGCGCGGAGATGCGCATGCTGGGGTGGCGGGTCGAGCGGCTGGCTGAGCTGGGGGTTTTTCCGCGGCCCGGTCCGGGACCGAACCGTCCCTGGCCCGCGGTGTGAGGGCGGAGTTGGCACGGGTTTTATTCACCACAGAGGCACAGAAGTAAGTGCAAGTAAGTAATGAGAAATTCGCGCCAGCTAACCCCATCCCCCGGCCCCTTCCCCAACGCATTGGGGAAGGGGAGCTAACGCAGCGCAAGCTCGCTTGAAAACAGCAGATCTCGCCGCTTGCTTCAACAAAAAGCTCGCGTTGATGCAACGTCGAAACCAGCTTCCCCCCATTGCTATGGGGGGATTGAGGGGGGTAGACCAAAGGCGGGTGCGAATCAACAAGTACCGGACAAGCCCTACAATTTCGATGTGCAAAGCGATTCTCTGCTATAATCTCCCCCACCTAGCCCACCAAACAAGGAACGCCCATGCCCATCACAGCCGAAGGCCGCTGGTTCAAGGACGAGACAGGACGCACGCGCATCCTGCGCGGCGTCAACCTGAGCGGCGGCAGCAAGGTCCCGGCACAGCCCCTGGGTTACACCCACCTGCCGGAGAGCCTGGACGAGCGCCGCCATGTCTCCTTCGTGGGACGCCCCTGCCCGCTGGAAGAAGCCGATGAGCACTTCCTGCGGCTCAAGCACTGGGGCTTGGACTTCCTGCGGCTGGTGGTGACCTGGGAGGCGCTTGAGCACGAAGCGCCCGGCAGCTACGACGAAGCCTTTCTCGACTATATCGAAGCCCTGATCGAAAAGGCGCATGGGCACGACATCAACCTCTTCATCGACCCGCATCAAGATGTCTGGAGCCGCTTCAGCGGCGGCGACGGCGCGCCGGCCTGGACCTTCGACATCGTCGGGCTGGAGATCGACAACTTCGAAGCCACCGGCGCCGCCCTGCTGCATCAGCAGCGCCTGGATCGCTTCCCGCAATTGATGTGGGCCAGCAATTACAATCGCTTCGCCCCGCAGACCATGTTCACCCTGTTCTTCGGCGGCAATTGCTTCGCGCCGGGGCGCAAATGCGAGGGCGAAACCCTGCAAGACTTCCTGCAAGGTCATTACATCAGGGCTTTTCAACAGCTGGCGAAGCGCGTCGCTCATCTGCCCAATGTCGTCGGTTTCGGCACCATGAACGAACCCAGCGCCGGCTTGATCGGCGTCAAGGACCTGCGCGCCACCGATCACCTGCTGATCAAGCTGGAAATCACGCCATCGCCGGCCGAAGCCATCTTCCTGGCTAACGGCTTCGAACAAGAGTGCCTGGATTTCGGCCAGCCCTTGATCGATCAATTGCCCGGCAATGCCAAAAAAGCCACGATCAATCCGCGCGGCATGCGCGCCTGGAAAGACGAATGCGAGGACATCTGGCGCGAAGTTGGCATCTGGGATCTGGACCAGGACGGGCTGCCGCGCCTGCTGCGGCCCGGTCACTTCGCCCGCGCCGATTTCCAGCAAGATTTTCTCAAACCCTTCACCGAGCGCTTCGCCGCCGCCATCCACGAGGTCATGCCCGATGCCTTGATCTTCATCGAATCCGAGCCGCTTGCCCCGCCGCCGCGCTACGAGTCGCCCAGCAAAATGGTCTACGCGCCCCATTTTTACGATGGCGCCACGCTCTTCACCAAGCGCTTCCATCCCCAGTTCAATATCGACCCCTTCAAGATGCGCCCCGTGATCGGGAGCGAGAACATCAAAGCCTACATGCGGCGGCAGATCGGTCGCTTTCGGGAATATGCCGACGACCGCATGGGCGATGTGCCCGTCGTCATGGGCGAGTTCGGCATCCCCTTCGATCTCAACGGCGCGGGCGCTTATGAGACCGGCGATTTCAGCGAGCAAGCCTGCGCGCTGGAATATCAACTGCAAGCCATGGACGCGCGCCTGATGAATTACACGCAGTGGAATTACAGTCCCGACAACAGCAACGAACACGGCGACAACTGGAACGGCGAGGACCTGTCCATTTTCAGCCTTGACCAGCAAGACGATCCATCCGATATCGATTCCGGAGGCAGAGCCTTGTCCGCAGTCGTCCGCCCCTACGCCAGGAAAGTCGCGGGAGAGCCGCTCAACATGCGCTTTGACCCGGCGCGCGGACTCTTCACCTTCAGCTTCCGGGGCGACAGCCGCCTTGCCGAGCCGACCGAACTCTACGTGCCCAAGTCGCAGTATCCCGACGGCTACCGCGTCGAGGTCAGCGACGGGGAGTACGAGGTTCTTGAAGAAGAACAGCGCGTCATCTATCGGCACAGCGACAAGGATATGCCGCACATGATCCGCATCGTCTCCAAGACGCCGCCGCCACCCGAGCTCTCGCCCTATGACAAGCTGGCGATTATCGGGCTTGTCGCGCTGTTCCTGCTTTTCTTGCTGGGGCGCGGAGGGAAGAAAGGGAAGAAATGATCTTCGGCGGCGTCTTATCAGTGCGCAGCGGAGCAAGTTCATCTAGCGCTCGGGGGAATAGCATATGCGGATACTTGTGATGATCGCAGCATTTGTCATTTCCAGCGTCGTCGTCGCCCAAGACCTGCCCGAGCACGAAACCATCACCCGCAACGCGCCAGACGACGTGACGCTCGTCGCCGACTTCTACCCCGCGCCCGCCGACGCGACCGACGCCCCGGTCATCATCGCCCTGCACATGCTCAACAGCAACCGCGCCGCTTACGCGCCTATCATCCCCGACTTGCATGAGGCCGGCTACGCCCTCCTCAATGTCGATATGCGCGGGCACGGCGAATCGGGCGGGGCGCGCGATTGGGAGGCTGCCATCGCTGATGTGGCTGACTGGATCGCCTGGCTGGATGCGAGCGGGCAGCTGAACGAGGCTGGCTTGGCCATCATGGGCGCCAGCATCGGCGCCAATGTCGCCATCATCAGTTGCGCCGAAAGCGCGCTCTGCGCCGGCGCGATTGCCCTGTCGCCGGGGCTGGATTACCGCGGCGTCAAACCCGAAGCCGCGCTGGTCGACGGCTTGGCGGATCGCGCCGCCCTGCTGGTCGCCGCCGGGCGGGACCAGAGCAGCGCGACAGCCATACGGCAGATGTTCCTCAATGCCCGGGGCGCTGTCACCGCGCGCATGGTTGCTGGGCGCGCGCACGGCACGCGGCTCTTCGATTCGGATTACGACAGCCTGAGCGGCTTGATAACGCTTTGGCTGGAAGAACTATTTCAATCAGATGAACCCTAGCGAACTGAGCTTGAACATGGAAAGGAAGGCATGATGAACTTCGATTTGAATTCTGTCGACTACATTCTGGAAACCACGCGCAGCGTGCGCAAGCGCCTCGATCTGACGCGAGCCGTCGATCGCGACGTCGTCATGCGCTGCATCGAAATCGCCCTGCAAGCGCCCACCGGCAGCAACCGCCAGGGCTGGAAATGGCTGGTCCTCACAGACGCCGATAAAAAAGCCAAAATCGGCCAGTATTACAAGGATTCCTGGTACGCCTACGCCGGCGTAGCGGCGCGCTCGGCGCCCGGCGAAGAGCCGTCGGCGCAGATGAAGCGGGTCATCTCTTCGGCGCGCTACCTGGCCGACCGCATGGGCGAGGTCCCGATGATGATCTTCCCCTGCGTCGAAGGCCGAGCGAATGACGGCAGCCCAGCCGCCAACGCCGGCTTGTACGGTTCGATCATACCGGCAGCCTGGTCGCTGATGCTGGCATTGCGGGCGCGCGGCATCGGCGCGGCTTGGACCACCTTGCACCTCAGCTACGAGAAAGAATGCAACGAAATCCTGGGCATTCCCGACGGCGTCACCACCGCCGCCTTGCTGCCGGTCGCTTATTTCACCGGCGAAACGTTCAAGAAAGCCGACCGCGTCCCAGCCAGCAAATTGACCTATTGGGAATCCTGGGGCGAGACCGCCGGCTAGCCGGGAGCCGCTGCCTGTATTCCCGCCGGGATGAAACAGGGTAGTGTATCCTTTTCGGTTGAAATACTTCGTAGGCAGTCCTCGACATGAGATCCTTAACCCAAAATACGAAGGATTTGGTAGGGGCGACTCGCTGAGTCGCCCGATACTCATTCAGTTTCTACTCGTCGGGCGATCCACCGGATCGCCCCTACCGGCTGTCAGGTGGTTGTTGTTCTTTATTTCAACCGACTTCGATACACTACTTGAAATTGTTTGCGTCCCGCATTTTCGGTAGTATAGTAAAGTCAGCGCAAGTCAATGGGTCAGACGCCCTTTTGGATTGACCATGTCTGAATCGGCTCAAGCGGAAGGCATCCGTCGCTATTACGAGACGGATGCGTATCTGCGCATAGAAGACGAAACGCACGCCAAATACGCCGTTCCAAAATGCGATTTCGTGAACTGGACCCTGGATACCCTGGCTTGGCAGACCGATGACATGGTGCTCGATATCGGTTGCGGCCCCGGCAATCATTACGCTCAGTTGATCGACCGAGCCCCTGAGATCACGTACTTCGCTCTGGATTTGTCTCCCTTCATGCTGCGCAATCACCCCGCCCAAAGCGAGCGGCTCGCTTTGGGGGACGCCCTGCAACTGCCCTATGCCGACGACAGCTTTGACGTGGTGATGGCAAACCATGTGCTCTATCATCTGGAGAACATCGATCGCGGATTGGACGAGATCAAGCGCGTCCTGAAACCGGGCGGAAAAATGCTGGCTACCACCAACAGCATCCATAATTTGCCCGAACTGCAAGTGCTGTTTCGCCGCGCCATCGTCTTGCTCAGCGCCAACGGCGCCCACGTGCACCCGCCCACCCTTCCCAGCGATTCCTTCGCCCTGGAAAACGGCACCCGCATCCTGGCGCGGCACTTTTACGCGGTCGTCCGGCACGACCTGCCCGTGCAATTGATCTTCGACGATATTGACCCGGCCATGGATTACCTCGACAGCATGCGCGACCTGCGCCAACACAGCCTGCCGGACGATGTCGATTGGGACGATATGATGCTGATCATGCGCCAGCAGATCAGTCAATTGATCCAGCTGATGGGCAAACTGGAACTCAATATGGTGACCGGCGCACTGGTCGCCAGCGACAGCGGCGGCTTCATCAACGAATTCATCGAGCGCGACCAAGCGACCGGTTGAGTCGTCCTCTATTCCAAAACCAGCGGCGCAAGACGAGGAAGGACCCATGTCCGTCTTATCATTCGGTGAATTGCTGATCGACTTCGTCGCGCTGGAAATGGGCGTCACGGTCGGCGACGCCTCCGGTTTCATCAAGGCGCCGGGCGGGGCGCCAGCCAATGTCGCCGCCGCCGTCGCCCGCCTGGGCTACCAGAGCGCGTTCATGGGACAGGTCGGCGATGATCCCTTCGGCAGGCATCTCGCCGGCGTGCTCGCCGCGGAAGACGTCAATATCGAGGGCTTGAGTTTCTCGGCAGAGGCGCGCACCGCCCTGGCTTTTGTCTCCAACACTGCCGATGGCGACCGCAGCTTCATGTTCTATCGCCATCCCTCCGCCGATATGCTGATGCGGCCCGCGGATGTCAAAACATCGGTCATCGACGCGAGCGACGTTTTTCATTACGGCAGCATCACTTTGATCCATGAACCGGCGAAGTCCGCCCTGTTGATGGCGCTTGAGCATGCTGTCGCCGGGGGCAAGTTCATCTCCTACGATCCCAACCTGCGCCTGCCCTTGTGGGAGAGCGCGGAAGCGGCCAAGGCGGGTATGTTATCGGGACTGGACTACGCCAATCTGCTCAAAATCAGCGACGAGGAACTGGAATTTCTGACCGGCGGCGATGACATCGCCCCCTTGTGGCGCGAGCGCATGGAATTGATCTGCGTCACATACGGACCCGGCGGCGCGCTTATCCACCTGCGCGATGGCGGGACGATCAAACACGACGGCTATGCGGTGAACGCCCGCGATACCACCGGCGCCGGCGACGCCTTTGTGGCCGCCATGTTGATCGGCATCCTGGAACATCGCCCAGACTACGCCGCGCGCCTGCCGGAGATTCTTGATTTCGCCAACGCCCTGGGCGCGCTGACCTGCCTCAAAGAAGGCGCGATTCCAGCGCTGCCGAGCATGGCTGAGGCGCGGGCATTCCTTGCCCGGCGCAAGGGCTAATCAAGCCTGCTTTACTCGCAGACAGTGCCATCGTTATCGCCGTCATACATGTATTGATAGGCCGGATGGTCGCGACTCACCGGCGCGATGCCGTGAGCGCGCGCCTCCTTGCAAGTAATCCTGCCATTGCCATTGTCATCATATAGCGCCAATGCGTTTACTGGCGCGGGCGCTTGTTGAGCGGGCTGCGCTGGCGTCGATTGCCCCGATGTCTGTCGCGCGGCGGCTTGTGGATCGGCTTGAGGATCTGATTGAGGATCGGGCTGGCTGGACAACGGGTATTCCCCGCGAGACAAGCAATCATGCAGTATACGTATTGCGACCTCTGCTTCCCGGATATCCATCGACAGCTTGTACTTCGCTTTGACGCTCACAACGGTCTGCGCGTACCAGCATACGTTTTCAGCCGGGGTCCATTCCGCCAAGTCTTTGGCGCTTTTCTGGTGGCGGTTGAGGCTGGGGCTGGCCAGCGTGAGATTGTCCAAGTCCTGGGCGAATCGCCGCCTGGTCGCAACGGTCGCCGCGCACAAGCCGCTATCGTGCGCTTCGGATGTAGCGACGATATGCTCGATGTCCGTTTCCGATCGACTGGCGAAAACTTCTCCGGTGTAAGGACTGATAATCTCCCCATCCAGGTTTTCCGCAATGATGCGCAGCTCGATGCTCTGCGGATAAGAGTAATCGCCCCGGTCATAGGGTGAACATCGGTTTTCAGGCGCAATCGTGATTTGCGCCGATACTGACAGCGCCGCCGCAAATGCCATTGCCGCTGCGATAATCATTCGCCGGACAGACATCATTTCCTCCCTCAATAGAAGCGCAAGCGGCCGCCGCCCGGCGATTGGATTGCCGCGTCATTCAGTCAAACAGGGGCGCCATGAATCAGGGATCGGCGATAACGCGCTCGGTACACAAGCGCGCGTCAGTGGGATGCCCGGCGCATTTCAAGGCGCGATTGGATAAGGTATACTGGCAGTGAAAACCTGTCAGGTTTTCACTGTTATACATTTCCTGTGGCAGACTGGCAGCCAACCAATCGCCTGCCACAGGAAATCTTACATAATAGTCATGTAATATGCAATCTAAAACATAAATATTTCTTTTTCGAGGCGCGAATGCAATAGCTCTGCGCGGCAAGTCTCCAGAACATACGTTATGCCTCCGAGCGCGTTATAATCATGCCTGTCCATTATGTCTTTGTGACGAATAAACGAAATGAGGTCCCATGTCCCAAGCAAACATCATCTTGATACTGGCAGACGATATGGGCTTCTCCGACATCGGCTGTTTCGGCTCGGAGATCGCCACGCCCAACCTCGATCGCCTGGCGACAAACGGGGCGCGCTTCTCGCAGATGTACAGCTTCGCCCGCTGCTGTCCCTCGCGCGCGGCGCTGCTGACCGGCTTGCACCCGCATCAAGCCGGCGTCGGGCACATGATGTCGAACCGCGGCACGCGCGCTTATCAGGGTTATCTGCGCGATGACGCGGTGACAATTGCCGAAGTCCTCAAGGGCGTCGGCTATCGCACGCTGATGTCCGGCAAATGGCATACCGGCGGCGAATATGTGGCTCGCCATCGCGACGATTGGCGCCCGGGCGCGCCCGGCTACCCCACCCCGCTGGATCGCGGCTTCGATCAATTCTTTGGCACGCTGGCTGGGGCCGGCAGTTTCTTCCATCCCCATGCCCTGATGGAAGACGGCGAGCTTGTCGACGAACATCGCGACGGTTTCTATTACACGGACGACATCACCGACCACGCGATAGCGATGATCGATGGCGCCTGCCGCGATAACATGCCGTTTTTCCTGCATGTCGCTTATACCGCGCCTCATTGGCCCTTGCATGCCCTGCCGGGGGACATCGCCAAATACGAAGGGCAGTACCGCGCCGGCTGGGACAAGCTGCGCCAACAGCGCCATGAAGAACTCAACAGCCTGGGCATCCTGGATCCGATCTGGCAAATTTCCCCGCGCGACCAGGACTCGCATCCCTGGGCAGAGGAAAGGCATAGCGACTGGGAAGACCTGCGCATGGCCACCTACGCCGCCATGATCGACCGCATGGACCAGGGCATCGGCCGCATCCTCGCCAAGCTGGACGAGCAGGACATAATCGACAATACGCTGATCATATTCCTGTCGGACAATGGCGGCTGCGCGGAGTATCTGGCGGAGGATGGCTGGATCAATTCTTATGTGCCCAACTTGCCCGATGGACGTCCGGTGCGGATCGGCAATCGGCGCGATCTGCTGCCCGGTCCCGCCGATACCTATATGAGCTACGACCTGCCCTGGGCTAACGCCTCCAATTCGCCCTTCCGCCTCTACAAGCATTGGGTGCACGAAGGCGGCATCTCCTCGCCTTGCATCCTGCACTATCCGGATCAGATCGACGCCGGGACGCTTGTCCACAGCCCGGTGCAGTTCATCGATGTGCTGCCGACCTGCGCCGAACTGGCGGGGGCGGCATATCCGACCGAGTATGGCGGGCAGGCGATACAACCCGTCGAAGGCGAAAGCTTCTTGCCGGCGCTCCAGCGGAGCGGCTGGCAGCGCGAGAACCCGCTCTACTGGGAGCACGAGGGCAACCGCGCCCTGCGCATCGGCGACTGGAAGCTGGTCAGCAAGCACCCGGGTCCCTGGGAACTCTACAATATGACCGAGGATCGCACCGAATTGAATGACCTCGCCGCCGGCGACGCCGAACGCGTACGGAATATGAGCGCGCTGTATGATGTCTGGGCGCAGCGCTGCGAAGTGCGGGACTGGCCCCTGGACTAGCGCAGGCAGTTCATTTTTTCGCCGCAGAGACACAGGTGATTTGCGGGCGACAGGCTGAACCGCCCCGTCCCGTTAATAATCGCCGCCGAAACTTAATGGAATTGGAGACATTTATCTTTTGCCAAGCGCGGGGATTATGTTACCATGCTTAAGAATCGCAAGTATGCCACAAGGGGGGTGATGAGATGCATTCCGCGCCACTGACCATCGGCATTGAAGAAGAATATCAACTGATTGACCCAGCCAGCGGCGAATTGGCGGCGGTGGTTCAAGAACTCTTGCACGATGATCGCATCATGCAGATCGGCGATCAGGTAAAGCCGGAGTTTCTGCAATCGCAAATCGAAGTGGGCAGCGCCATCTGTCGTAATGTCGACGAAGCCCGCATGGAACTGCTGCGGCTGCGGCGCGAGGTAGACACCGTAGCGCAGCGTCACGGCTATGCCATCATTGCAGCCAGCACGCATCCCTTCGCGCGTTGGGAAGAACAGGAAGCCAATCCGGGCGAGCGTTACGAAGACCTCCAGAACTACATGCAAGAAGTTGCGCGCCAGATGCTGATATTCGGCATGCACGTGCACATCGGCTTTGGCAAGGAAGCCGAACAACTCGATCTGTTGATTGATATTCAGAATCAATTGCGCTACTTCCTGCCGCATATTCTAACGCTCTCGACCAGCTCGCCGTTCTGGCATGGCCACCCGACCGGGCTGAAGAGCTACCGCAGCATCATCTTCGAGAATCTGCCGCGCACGGGCATTCCGCCGACTTTCTCCTCTTTCAGCGATTTCAACGCGATGATCGAGACCTTCGGTCGCGTTGGGGCGCTGGGCAAAGACCGCGCCGATGGCAAAGCCGATTACACCAAGATCTGGTGGGACGCGCGCCCGCAAGAACAGTTCGGCACTCTGGAAGTCCGCGTCTGTGACATCTGCACCACGGTTGACGAAGCCGTCGCCATCGCCGCCCTGATTCAAGCGCTTTGCGCCAAGCTGATCCAACTGCGCAATCAAAACCTCAGCTGGCGCATCTATCCCAACGAACTGATCGCCGAGAACAAATGGCGCGCCGTGCGTTGGGGCCTCGACGGCCAACTGGTGGACTATGGCAAGCGCGAAGCGGTTCCCATGCGTTTCCTGACGCACGAGTTGCTGGACCTGATCGACGATGTCGTTGACGATCTCGGCTCGCGGCGGGAAATCGACTTCATCAAGACTATTCTGGATAAAGGCACCAGTTCCGACCGGCAACTGGCGGTCTACTACCAGTGCAAGTCCGATGGCGCCGATGAGGACGAGGCGCTGCGCGCCGTGGTGGCGCACCTGCGCGAGGAGACGATGCGCGGGGTTGTGTAAAAGGTGAAATCCCCTGCCAGTTAAAATTGCTGGCATGCCGGGAATCGTCGAGAAACGATGGGAAAAGGCGCAACAGAGACGGCCATCCAAGCATACGACAAGTTACAGAGCGTCTTCTTGAGCGCCTGATCATAATCGCTGCTGTATAGTATAAAGTGCATGAAATCTTTTGAAGCGCTTACCCAAATCTCATACAATATCTATGTTATCATTCATCAATAATAGAGGTGGTCATTAGTGCATGGAACTAGCTGGCTAAGTAGAAGGGCGCGATCAATGAAAATACGTGACCCGTTGTATTTGGTTGCCATGCTGGCAATGTCTGGTATTGGGCTGGCCATAGGAATACGCGAAGGGGGATCGGCTAGAGAAACACTTGTTTTCATCATTTTCGCGATGGTGATGCTATCCATGGCTGCCAGGCGGTAAATGCAAAATGCAACGCGGCTGCTTGCAGGAATTCTGTCATTTGGGGCAGCTGTTTATTTCGCTGTCAATCAGTATCCAATGGAATACTTCGCAGGCTTTCTAATATTTTCCGCTCTTTTGCTTACCAATGTTCAATGGTTTCGCGCGAAGGCTGGGGATGGAGAAGTGGAACTCGAAGCTCACTTTGAAAAACCTGCCGAAACCAAGCCTTCGCGACATGAAAACGAAGACGCTATTGGGCGTTTAAGTGAAAGAAGTACAAGCAGAACCGATGATGAATCAGATAGTCGAGATGATAATGAACTAGAATCGCCTGCTCCATGAGCATGTGTATATCCGGCTGATGGCTCCCGGTACTCGCAAGCCTCGTCTGTTGGCGAGGCTTTTGCTTTGCGCTTCGCTTCTTATTGCCGCGCAAGCTCCGCGAACATGCCTGGATTTACTTCCCCCGTTTAGCGCGATTGCTGGCGTAACGCCCGCTGAGTTCGGGCTCGGCAGCTTGCAGGCGGCGCGGCGGCAGCCCCTCGACCAGGGCTTCCAGATCGTCGAGCGCCATTTGCCCCAATTCGTACATGGCTTCCTCCACCGAGCCGGCGCGATGCGCGGAAAGCAAAGCGCCCTCGGCGGAACGGATGGGATGATCGCGTTCCAGGGGTTCCGTGGGGAATACATCCGTCGCCAGCTTGAAGCGCCCGGCCAGAACCAGTTCCGTCAAAGCGGCGAAATCGACGACATGGGCGCGGCTTATCAAAGCGAATACGGACCCCGGCTGAATCAATTCCAGAAGCTCGCGCGTGATCATGGCTTGGTTTTCGGCTGTTGGCGACGCCAGTACAAAGATCAGGCGCGAACGCGCCATCAATTCCTCCAGCGCCAGCGGCTCCACGCCCTGACGCCGCAGATAGCCGTCGCCGAGCCAGGGATCGTAAGCCGAAATCTTCACGTTAAAGGGCTCCAACAGTTTGTGCAATTCGCGCGCCAGGCTGCCATAGCCAATCATACCGACCGGCTTGTCGTACAACAGGAAGGTACCGTCGTTGCCCGCGTGCAAATACTTCTCCCTTCCAGCCCGCATCTCGCGGTCGCCTGTCGCAATATCGCGGGCTGAGGCAATCGCCATGCCCAGCGCGAACTCCGCCACCTGCCGCGCAAAAGCCGGCGCTGCGCTCAGCACCCGTATGCGATTGCGATAGCAAAACTCGTAGTCCAGGCGCAGCGGAAAGGCGCCGGAAACTGTGATGATCGCCTTGAGCCGCCGCGCTTGCTCCAGCACGTCGCCGTAACGCCAATCGGCGCAGATCAGGAAATCAGCCGCGGGCAGTGCCGGGAGAAAGTCCTCCATCGGCATCGGCTCGTCGCGCCCCCAGACCACATCGACAAGGTCAGATAGCCGTTGTCGATCTGCGGGAGAAAATATCTCGTCCATGCGGCGGAAACTGGGATCCACGATGACTTTGCTAATCATATCTTGCCTCCCCGAAAAGGCGATTTCACTACAAAGGCGCAATAGAACAATAGATTAAACCACAGAAGCGATTTTCGGGCGACCTGACAGAGTGCGTTGAAAAACACCCCCCATCCCCTGTCCCCCCGCTAAACGCTGAGGACAGGAAAGATTTTCATCGGGCAGGACATCGCCACAAACCTATACTTTTCGCAGCGATTTTGGGCGACCCATCGGGTCGCCCCTACCGTTTTGAAACATAAACCGGTAGGGGTCAGCCGGTGGCTGACCCATTGCTATCGTTCCGCTTATGTTTATTTTGAGGGCGAGCCGCCGGCTCGCCCGTACAGGCTCCTTATTTTTTGCATTACTTACTTGGAATCACTTTGAATTGGCGATCATGAGCAGCGAGGCTATTTGAAGCGGCGGTCGTACCAGACGGGCAAGTCGCCAAGGCTGACGGCAACATGCGCGGCGGCGGCTTGCAGCGCCGTCGCGACAGCCTCAGGTTCCAAAATGCTGACGCCTGTAGGGCGGTTCTTCTCAGCCAGGGCGTCGTGACCGGGCAGCAGCGCATCCGCGCGTTTGTCGTCCTCGACCAGCAATCGCCGAAAACTGCCATCGATCATCTGCAAATTTATCTCGCCGTGAAAGACAACCGGCTGTCGACCGCGTTTCTTGACCAATTCACTGGCGTATACCGATTGAACGGCGTTCGCGTCAACCTGCCAACGCAAGTCATCGCCGCGAAGGGCGCTGACGCTCAGTTCGTCGGCGCTAATCAGCAAGGTATCCGGTTCTTGCGCGATCTGCTTGATATGCAGCGCGATCATCAAAAGCAGCAACAGGGACACGCCAAGCCCCAGGTAGGGCAAGAGGCTGGGATCGGGAATCAGCGTCCCGGCATTGGGCAATGCCAGCTGATGACTTAATGAGGCGATTGATACCCAGGCATATAATGCCGCCAGGAGACCGTACCAGGCGATTTGACGGTATTTGGCGCGGATCCAACGGCGGTCGCGCGCGAACTGCAGCTCGCCTTCACCTGCCTTTGCTCGCGCCTGCAAGACCCAGTCGCCCAAATCAAGCGGAAGATCAATCAAGGGGGGCTCTTCAATGGCATCCCCCGGCGCAGAAGCCACAAGCGGTTTGCCCAAGACATCAGCCAAAGCCAGACCGATCTGCTGAACGGTTCGCTGGCTGCGCGATTGATCGGGGTCGTCGATGCGCAGCACTTCGAACCAGCGACTACTGCGCGAGAATGACAAGTCAGGGGCAAGCGTCATTCCCAATTGCCAGGCGGCCTCTTCTTCCGACCAGCCCAACACCACCTCGCCGATGTCCCGCGGGGCGACTTCGCCCAGCGGCGGCAAGGCGCGTCGATTGCCGAAATCATCGTCGTAGCGGAAGCTCCTGCCCGCCTTGACCTCGACCAGCAGGGTCGGCGCAGCGGCGGCGTCGAGTTGGATCAAGCGCCAGCGATCTTCGCTATAGTCGACGAGCATGTTATCCGAGACTGCAATTCGCGTCATGAGCCGCACACTTGTATCGAGAAAGCGCAGTTGAACTTGAGGCGCATTATCGCAGATTTCAATGAAAAATGCAGACGGGATTTATCCCAGGCGCCAAGAACGAGGGACTTGCTTTTTCAGGACGAAAAGAACTAAGCGCTTTTCTTTTCCTGCAACTGATAGCGCCTGCGCAGTATTACCAGCGCGACGAAGATCAAGGCCAGCAGCGCCAGCGCCAGCGTCCCGACCTGCAAAGCTTGCCGCTCCGGGATGCGACTGACGGCTAGGGCGATGCCGCCAAAAATCAGGGAAAAGACGTAAAGCAAGAGCAGAGCCTGTCGTTGCGAAAAACCCATTCGCAGCAACCGGTGCGAGACATGATCCGTGCCTCCCAGCATCAAGGGGCGCCTTTCTATCAGGCGGGTGAATATCGCCAGGTTGATATCGACAATGGGCAATGCCAGTACGAGCACGGGCACCATCCAGGTCACATTGAGCGATTGCTCGGCGAATTTCAGTTTGATGGCTAGAATCGCCAGGACGAATCCCAGGGTATAGGCGCCCATATCGCCCATGAATGTGCTCGAAGGATTGAAGTTATAGGTCAAGAAGCCGATGGCGCTGCCGAAGATCGCGGCCGCCAGCATGCTGACGAGGATCTGGCCCTGCGTCACCGCCATGAACAGAAAAAATCCCGAAGCGATTGCGGCGGTGCCGGCGGCCAAGCCGTCCATATTGTCGATCCAGTTCAGGGCGTTGATCAGCGCGACGATCCAGAACAAGGTGAGCGGGATATCAATCCACTGCGCCCCAAAAAGACGAATTTGCACGCCCACCAGCGTGACTGCCAAAGCCGCCGCCGCCATCACCAGCAGGCGCAGACGCGGGCTAAGGTGTTTGCGGTCGTCCAGGTAGCCGATCCAAGCCAGCAAGGTGGCGCCGGCGACGATCGCGCCCAGTTCTTTCAAATGCGTCGGCGGACTGAACAAGAGGATGGATAGCACGAAGGCGACATAGATCGCCGCCCCGCCCATCAGCGGCATGTGTCGTACATGGATATTGCGCCGGCTGGGCGCCGCGGTTACCCCCAGGCGCATGGCGATTTGTCTTGTCAGAGGCGTCAGGCACAGGGCGGCGGCGAAACCCACGATCATGATCGGGATAAATTGCAGGTTGTCGTCCATAATTCCAGTATATGACCGATGACAGAATGTTGAAACCCTGTGGCAAAGCGGGAGGAAGGAGCCGCAAGCGGCTAAGAACTTTGATTATGCTTTTCGCGGGAGTCATCCGCCGACCAAGGGCTTCTAGTCGCTTGCCCACTCGAAGACTGCTTTGACCGGCAGGTGATCGGAACCGATCGGTCCGCCAATGCTCGCTGCCACGGTCCGCAATTCGTCACTGCGCCAAATATAGTCGATGCGCAAGAAGGGGTGAACAATCCGCGGCAAGCCAATGACTTCGGCCACGGGCCAGGTGCGCCCGGCGCCGGTGCCAGCGTCCCGCCAGGCATCGTTCATGCGGGCGGCGATCTCGTCATAAATAAGCGAGCTGTCGCTCATGTTGAAGTCGCCCGCAACCAGGTGCGGTTTGCTCTCGTCGTCCAAGATTTCCAGCAGCCGGCGGGCTTGCGCGTTACGGCGGGCTTCGTTGTAACGCAGCAGCATATCCAGCGCGAAATGCGCGGAAGGGTGCCAATCCGCCTGCGGCAAAGCCAGGTGCGCGGCGTAAACTGCCAGCTCGCGCCCGTTTTGATCCAGCAGCAGTCGCAGCGCCAAGCGCCCGGGCTCGTCTTCGATGGATAGAATCTGCCGCTCGAGGATGGCATAGCGAGAGAATATGCGTACGCTGCCCGCGATATGATCTTCGTGCGCATAGATATCGTAGAGCCGCCGCAAGCGATGGTCGTAGCCCTCGGCTGTTTCCTGCAATACGATGACATCGGCGCCGGCGGACAGCAGCCAATCGGTCGCCTCGTCCAACTCCGCGTTGCTGCCCTGCACGTTGAAACTCACGACAGAGAAGGTCTCGCCTTGCGGCGCTTCGATCGCTTTATAGCGGCCGGGCCAGGCAAAGCAGAGCAAACCGACGAGTATCAAGACGATTTGCAGCAGCGCGCTCCAGCGGTCGCGCAGCCGCGACAGCAATGCCCGGCGATGGCGTTTTGTCTTCTGTGGGCTCCGGGAAGGATTCTTAGCCAGGCGCGAAAGCGCAGTCCCTTGACGAGCGGCGATGATGGACAAGGGAAAGGTCAGCGCCAGGGGCATGTACCAATAGGGGGCGAAGGTATTCGCCAGGTCAATTAACCAGAAGCCGTTGACGCGCATGAGACGCGCCAGCGTGAACAGCGCGACCAAAGCGGCGTAAACCGCCGCCAGATGGCTCACCGGTCCCGACAGTCGACGGACGAATCTTTGCAAGGCTGACCTCAGTCTCGAAGAACGTGAATGTTCATTATACACGGCTCGCCCGCAAATGGCTTCGCGGCTTCTCCAGACAGGGAACACGGCTTAATCGAAGAGACCCGGCGCCTTGAGCGCCCGGCGAAAAGGGGGAGAGCGAATATCACATCACAGCACAAGCAGCGAGATGAGGACCAGCGCCACGAAAAGCCCAGCCGCCAGGATGCCCATGTTGCGGAGGTCCTTGATCACGAAGCCGTAATCGGCGCGCAGTTCTTCTTCAGAGACTTCTTTGGTGGGGTTCGCCAGCAGATCCGCCACGTACTCGGCATCCAACGCGCCTTCGTCTTTGCGCCGTTCCAGTTGCACGGCTTGCAGGTCGCGACGGCGGCGGCGCTGCCTGCGCGGAGCTTCGGCAGCAGCAGCGCTGGCGCCAACATCGGCCGCCGCAGTTTCTTGCGCTGTCGCTTCCGTTTCGCTCGCGCCCGCTCCTTCGCCCGCGGCAGTCTGGCGCGCTTGCTCCAGCACGGCTTGGGAGATATTGGGTTTCTTGCGCCTGCGCTTGGCCATGCGGCACAACTCCATCGACTATCTGAACATGCTGGCATTATGGCAAAGGAACGGCGTCATGACAAGCGGGACTGAGCTGGCGGCCGACCAGCAGGTATGTTGAAGATTTTCGGGAGACATGATATGCCGCCCCTGCAAAATCATTTTTTGCAATCTTTTCTCTGTGCTCTCTGTGCCTCTGTGGTGAATCCCTGTGGTGAATCCCGGCCGCCCACGCCCAAGAACACTCCCGTTGGACAACAACAACAAAAGTTGTCCAACGGGAGTGTGGGTTCAGTTTTGTAGCCTTTCCAATCCTAGGGGATACAAAACTACAAAACTAAATGGGCGTCGGATCGGGCTTGTGATAGAT
>JAJEFB010000008.1 GCA_022820665.1 Anaerolineae bacterium
GATGCCCAGGTCCCGTTCCACCTGGGCCACTTTCATGCCGGGCTGCGCCGCCAAATTGAGCGCTTCACGTTTCAATTCCTCTGGATATTTCATCATCACCTTCCAAACCACCTTCCTCACCTCATTTTATTGGACAACTTAGCTGTCCACAAAATCGGGGCAAGTTTAAGTCCATATGGTGAAGCAGTAGTTATCAATCTCCCCTTGTGTCTGCTGTGGCTGGTCTTGCACTGCTGGCTGTTGTTCGTTTTGCATAGAAGATTGCGCAGGTGCATTGCACTGATTGTTTTGGAAAGCCCAATACCCATTCGCCCAATCCTCGTCCGTGGTGCATTGCCGATCCACAAAACAGCAGTTATCGACGTCTTGAGAAGGTTGAGTAGATTGCTGAGGTTGCGATGACGACTGGCATTGATTGTTTTGATATGCCCAGTAGCCGTCATTCCATTCCTGGTCGGTTGCGCATTGCCGATCAATACCACAACAATTGTTTGGTTGTGCCGTCACCCATGAACATGCCAGCAACACGCATATAACAAGTGCAACCAATCTAAAACGCATTTGCTTTCTCCTTGCTTTGAGCTAAATGGACAGTTACAAATATGGTGAAAGGGTGACGGGCTCCAGAAATGGAAGCCACGCTCTTTCTGCGTCAGTATCCTGGGGTGGCAACGTGGCGAGTCGGACAACTCATCTGCCGCCCTAGGAGACCCCCTCGTCCCCACAGTCAAATGTGGTACGATTGCTGCGAACGCGAAAGCGTTCGGATGGTTTGCAGTGTCCCGGGGCAAAACGATAGTCAAGTCAGATTGTCCCGGGACACCCAAGACATGAACAGAGCACAATGTACCCTGTTCAAATAATATAACACACTTAAGAGTGGTTTGCAAAATTCACCTTTATGTACGTTTGAATTTTTCGTCTTGCCTTCAGTACACCGAATCTATCGCAAAAAAGAACAACCGGCGCTGCAACGCCGGTTGTTCAGGCGACTCTTACGAGTCAGAAAGAAATAGGTAACTGCAATGCTACATCGAAATAAGCGCCGCGTCGAGATTCGACGCAAGGTTAAGGCTGTTTTACTTTGCCTCCGATGCAATAAAAAGCCCAGTCAAATACAGATCAGCATTTTGTAGTCAGTACTGCAAATCTCGATATCGACGAAATTTCTGTCGCTAGTTAGAAGTTTCGTCGCGTTTTTCTTTTTCGTGATCGCCCTGTTTTTCGTAGGGGCGATCTTTCACATGATCGACGGGTTCTGACTTGGATTTAAGAATCGTTTTCAACGCGTTATCAAGCGTATAAGCCTCATATCTTTTTCAAGGCAGGCAGGCAGCGACGGCATCGAGATCCGCCAAATGACGGGTGGTACCGGGAAATTGGCACATCAGGCTGGCGGCGGCGCAACCCCAACGCGCCGCTTCGAGCAGCGACAGGTCCGTCAGCAAGCCATAGAGCAAGCCAGCCTTGAAGGTATCGCCGGCGCCGGTGGTATCAACGGCGATGACAGCGGGCGGCTGGATCTGATGCTCTTCGCCTTCTCTCATCAACAGGATAACCGGTCCCGCCGCGTCAGTGACGATGACATGGCAATCGCCCGCTTCTCGCAGTTTCCGCGCGAGCGCCAGAGGCTCGCCTCCCGGCATCCTGCCCCGCGCGATCGAGGCCGAAATGACCAGCAGATCGACATAGGGCAGCAGCGCGTGATCCGGCGTGTAAATGTCGTTAATCAGCACGGGGATGCCACCTTCGACGGCGAGACGAGCGGCTCGCAAGCGCGGCTCCAGCGGACCCGACATATCGAGGTTGAGCCACTCGACGCCGCGCAGCATCTCGGATTCCAACTCGGTGATGCGCAGCTCGTCGAGCCAGTGCATGATGAAACTGCGTTCGCCGTCCGGCGTGACCAGACATTGACAGCGGGGACTGCGATAGCCGGCATGGCAGGCGATATAAGTCGTATCAAGATGTTCCAGCGCGCCGAGCAAGCTTCGGACCGTATCGCCGGGGCGGTCGTCGCCGAGATCGTGACCCAGCAGCCGCGTGGCGATGCCCCAATTCGCCAGCCACATGGCGCTATTGGCCGCGGCGCCGCCTACATTTTCAAATTCGTCCCGGGTGTTGCCGGCGCAGTTCAATGTGGGCAGACGGTCTAACTTGAGGTAGATATCGAGGTCGATTTCGCCGTAGCAAAGGACGCGCGGATCTGTCATGGATTCGATACTTCCAGGGCGACCCGGCGGGTCGCCCCTACCATATTTCTTAGTTTCTACAGGAATTCTATGCGCAATCGCGACTAAACCGGTCGCACCTCGACATCCTCGCAGCCGATTCTGCCCTCTTCCGCGATCAGCGCGATGCCGCCGCCGCTGAAGCGCGCCTCCGGATCTTCGGCTTTGACGCGCAGCGCCCCGTTGACATAGCCAGCCAGGGTATTGCCTTCGACCTTGAGCGTGAGTTGGTATTCGTCCCCAAAGGTCCAGCCCTCGTCGGCTTGCGCAAGAACGGTGTCAACACCTTCGCATGTTGAAACCAGGCGCGTACGCTCTTCGTCGCAGAGCAACGCGTAGTGGCGCTTCATGCCCTGGACGCGGGCGCCCAAGCCGCCAGCCTTGCACATATGCGGCGTCATCTTGGCGCTGACTTGATAGTCCGTCCAATCGCGGCAGCCGGTCATCATCAGCCCGCGTCCCTCGTTCTGGATCAGACGGTAAGTTTCCGGATAAAAGTCCATAAAGACCATTTTGCCCTTTGCGGCGTCGAGACCGTTAACCCAGGCGCGCTTCCACATCATGCCGCCCAGCTTACGGTCCCAGCGAGCGAAATTCCGCGCGTGGGGGCGTTTCAAGCGGACGTTGGGCGCGCCGTCCCAGGTCAGCCAATCGAGATAGACGCGCCCGCTGGCGCCGCCTTGCCCGCTGATCTGAAGGCCGACTTTGGCGATGGGATAGCCCTCGAGATCGGGTACTTGCCAGACGAGTTCAGCCGACTGCCCCGCGGAAAAACGATCTCCCGATCCGGTCAAAACGACAAGATTGTCGTCGCGGTCGTAATGCTGGACATACAGCGACACCTCAACCGCGGTGTCATTCTCATTCGCGGAAAGGACGCGCGCGCGGACCGTCTGCCCCGGAGAGAGCCTGGGACTGGCCATCAGGCTATAGCCTGGACCCTCGAAGTGCTTATTGACTTCAAGGGAGGGCACAAAGGTGGCCGTCTCGACGCGTCCAACGCGTCCGGGCGCCAAACCGGCGTAATCTAGCGCCAACAGGCGCTCGCCGTTCAAGCTCAGATTGGGAGCCTGTACGTTGCTGATAGCGCAGACATCGCGCGAGTCGATCGCCTCGTCATTCATGAAGCCTTGGACCGAGCCGGGCAAGTCGAAGTGGTAGCGAGCGCCGTCTTTGGGCGCGATCGGCGCCATGCCTTGCAGCGCGCGTCCCGTATTCACCAGGCGGACGGTTTGTGTGGCGGCATCAGTGACAGCATTACCCCCATCGGCGGTCGGGATATACATGCGGTCGGCGACCGGTCCGCGGTAGTCAGGTCCGGTTTCCAAGCCCGCCAGACCGTCCTTGATACCCATCAGACAGCCGACATTGCCGGAATTGCAGTCGGTATCCCAGCCGCAGGTATTGACGATCATCAGCGTGCGCTGGAAGTCGTCATCGCCGTAGAGCATCGAGAGGACGATCAGCCCGTGATTGGGAATCATGTGGCAGTTGCCGCCGTAAATGTGATAGCCATAGCGCTCTGCCAGCAGTTCGCGGCCTTTCCGCCAATCGGGTTCCTTGGCGCGCCACTCGCGGATATCGTTGATCATATGATAAATAATGGAATCGTCCGGAATCACGGAAAGGCCGGTATCAATGAGCTTGTTGATATCGGGCTCGACAAAGGCAGCCGCTTCCATCGCCGCCAGGCACTGCGCGCCGTAGATCGCTTCGCCGCCATGGCTGACGCATGCGGCGCGCCGAGCCAGGTCGGCGGCGAATTCGGGATCGCCCGGCGCGACCATCGCCCAGCCATCAATGAAAATCTGCGAGCCGATCTGCTCGGCGACGACCTTGCCGTTAAGCTCCACCGAGCCGCTGAGCGGCGGTTCGTATCCTTGTTTCAGCCGCAAATAGGCTGTGTGTTCGGTGGAATTGCCCATGCCGCCCCACCACAGCACCGTCTGTTCTTCGACAAGGTAATTGAGCCAGGTCTGCCCGATCTGCGCGGCAGTGAGATCGCGATTGAAGGCGTAATCTTCCAGCGCGCGGACAAAGGTGAAGGTGCCGGAAATATCATCATCGGTGACGATCAATGGAACATTGAGTCGGTCGTGTACGTAATAGTTGATTTCGCCGAGGTGCTCGGTGATGGCTTCGTAGGACCAGCCTTCAAAGGGACGGCCCAGATAAACGCCGATCAACTTGCCAAGCACGCCGGCATAGACCCGTTCCAGATAATCAATTGGCAAACTCATCAATTATTCTCCTCCATTCAGCAAATCACTGAAATTCGCATTTCTTGACCGCGCCTCGTTCATCTGACGCTTCTGCAGCTTGAGCGTCAAGTTGGTCAAATCCCGCGCTAATGGCCCCAGATCGACGCGATTTGCGCTGTTGATCTGATCCATCCAGTCCCCGCGGATCGCCCCAGCGCCATGCAGCGCGCCAGCGATCGCGCCCGCCATGCCCGCTATCGAATCGTTGTCGCGCCCGTAGTTTGTGCCGCCGAATACGCTGCCTTCGAAGTCTCCGCCGTTAACCACCAGGAAAGCGAGCGCAATCGGGACCTCTTCTATGCTGTGCTCGCGGCTGGGCATCCAGTGATTGGTGCCAGGCACACCCCGCCCTTTGAAGGACTCGGCGGCGGTATCGTAGGGTCGCATGGCGTCGCGCAGGGGATGAATCGCTTCTTTCCAGTCGCTATGCTTTTGCGCGGTCTCGACGACGGATTCAATAGCTTTCTTCGTGCCTTCTTTAGCAAGGGACAGAACAGCCTCAATGATCGAATCCACCGTCGCTGATGGTTTGAAGGCTTCCGCAACCGCCGCCGCCATGACAGCCGCGGCTTCCAAGCCGAAGCTCTGCTGGTGCGCGCTGAAAACGTCTGCCGCTTCGCGATAGGCGTTGCCCGGATCGCCGGCGTTGACGATGCCGACAGGAGCCGCGTACATGGCCGCGCCACAGTTGACCATATTGCCGATGCCGCCTTGTCGCGGCTCGGCGTTGGCCAGGCGCAAGCGCATCAGCAGCCATTTTTCCGGATAAAAGAGGCGGTCGACCAATTTCATGTTTTGGCCGCGCTCGGGGACCCAGCGATCTTCGTCCGCAATCAGCGGAACGATGCGCCGGGCGAAGGAATAGGCGTCGAGATGGTCATCTTCTTCGATATAGCAGCGGGCGAGCAACTGCACCATGTGCGTATCGTCGGTGTAGCGACCGTCGCCCTTGCCAATATCCGACGGTCCATCCCAGCCTTCGACAAAATCGGTGATGTAGCCGTAGCGCGCCCGGATATCCGCCGGCATGCGCCCCTCGGCGGGCGCGCCAATGGCATCGCCGACAGCGCCACCGTAGAGACAGCCCAGGATCTTACTGTATAAGCGCGTGTTTTCGATTTGGGTCATATTGAATCCCGTTCGATGTGAACAATTGGCGCATCGCAGCAGGCAACTCGATGCTTGCCGGATGCTTGATAGATGCGATCGTTGCCGCCGGGGCGACTAGGTCTTGATGCCGCCTTCAGCCAAGCCCTCGATGAACTGGCGTTGCAGCGCCAAAAACAGCACCATCACCGGGAAGATGATGATGATGGCGCCGGCGCTGGTTAAGGACCAATCTCGGTCGAAGCGGTCGACGAATTTGTAGAAGCTGGTCGTCACCGGGAATTGGTTCGGGTCGTGGATGAAGGTCAGCGCCAGCAAGAACTCGTTCCAAACGCCCAAGCCAACAACCAAGCCAACAGTCAGGAAACCGGGCTTGGTCAGGGGAAGCACGATGCGCGTCAGTACTTGGAATTCGTTGGCGCCATCGACGCGGGCGGCGTCTTCAAGCTCGGTGGGCAAGTCGATCATATAGGAGCGCAAGAGGAAGATGGTCAAGGGCGCGCTGCCGGCAACATAGACCATGATAAGCAAGAACCTGGCATCCACGCCAAGCCGCTTCAAGGTGTTGATTTGGACGAAGAGCGGGACGATATACATCCACAGCGGGATGGTCGAGGCGACCAGGAAGTAGAGCATGAGCAAGTCGGAACCGGGCGGTCTTTTGCGCGCCAGGGCGTAGGCGGCCAACCCCCCCAAGACCAGCTCAGCCGCGATGGTGGCCACGACGTAAATGATGCTATTGCCCATCGTGGTGGCGAAATTGCCCTTTTCCCAAGCGTCAGGGAAGTTGTCGGGGACGATATTTCGGGGCGGACCCAGCGGGTTTTGGCCGATTTCGAGGTTGGTTTTGACCGAGTTGAAAGCCAATACCAACAGCGGTATGACAGCGAAGGCGGTTAATAAGAGCAGCACAGTATGGTTGAAGACCAGCAGTCGGCTGCGTTCTTTGCCGCGCCCCCGTTGCAGGACAGTGTCGCGGATTGATACCTTACCAATGGCGGTCATATATCCCATCCTCTCCGCCGCAGGGTGACGAAAATCATAATGATGAAACCGGCAAATATGCTGATGACCACGCCTTGCGCGGCGCCGTAACCGGCTTGGAAGCGGAAAAAGGCGTTCTTATAGAGTTGGGTGGCGATCACCTCGGAAGCGCCGGCGGGTCCACCTTGGGTCAGGAGGAAGATGTAATCAAAAGCCAGGAATGACCAAATCGCCACCATCATATACATGAAGAGCATGACTGGCCGGATGCCGGGTAAGGTGACATGGCGGAATTCCTGCCAGCGGTTGGCGCCGTCGATCTTGGCGGCGTCGTAGAGTACCGGCGGGATGGATTGCATGGCGGCGAGGAAGAGAATCATCAGGAAACCCCAGAAATGCCAGTTGTCGATGAAAGCGATGGATATCAAGGCGCTCTCTGGGCGGCCCAGAAAAGCGACGCCGAAGACGTCCTCCAACCCAAGCATATTATCCAGGGCGGCGCCGATGCCCTGCCGTGGGTTCAATAGGTTCTTCCAGATTGTTGTTGTGACAACGCTGGCCAAGACGTAGGGGATGAAGAGGATGCTGCGGTAGAGCATGCCGCCGCGCTTGACCTGCGCCAGCATGGCGGCGCAGAACAAAGCCAATATAAAGGGCACGGTCAGGAAAAACGCCATCCAGATAACGTTGTTCCCCAGCGACTTTCCGAAAGTTTCGTCTTCAAAAAAGAGCCTATGATAATTGTCCAAGCCGACGAAGTTCACATTCATGCCGATCCCGGTCCAATCGGTCAAGGACATGTACACCCCTTGCACCGCCGGAATGGCAACGACAAAAATATGGATGATCAGGAGCGGCGAGATGAAGATCCAGGGAATGATGACATTGCGCAAGAATTTGCGGCGCCAGGTTTCATCACTGAGCTTTTCGAATACGCTCGTCGGTTTTTTCTTACGGGTGAGAACCGCCATAGTTATTGCCTTTCCCGGGTGAGAGGAGGCGCTGACCGCCGAGACAGCAGCCAGCGCCAGAAACTTAGCTTCATCGGGACGGAATCGGTGGAAGGTTCCCGGCTTCAAGCTCTCCGGCCATGAGCGTATCCAAGCCCTCCAAGTAGTCCATAACGGTGATATCGCCTACCCAGACGCGTTCAATTTCTTCGATGATGTAGTTGAAGCCACTGGGCGACCAGAAGGTCCAGGTGGTGTAACCGTAGCGGTCATTGGCGGAGGCATCCGACAGCTCGGCATAGACCCGGGCCACGCGTGGATCAAGATCACCCATGACGTCCTCTGAAATGGCAACGGGCGCCGGTCCCTTGCGGCAGGAGGTGAGCATCTTGCCTTGCGTTGCTGGCGAGAAGTACCAGTTCAGGAATTGGGCGGCCGCTTCGGGATGGGGGCTGTTGGCGTTGATGGAGCTGGTGTTGCCCATGCCGATGGTGAAATAATCGGTGCCGTCGTGGCTGGGCACGGGGACCCAGTCCCAACCTTGGCCCGACTCGCCGTGATACTCTTCCAAGCCGCGGATAGCCCAGCTGCCTTCGATATTCATGGCTGCCGTGCCATCGGCCAGCATCGCCCGCCGGGTCGTGCCCTCGTTGGTGAAGTAGAGGTCAATGCCGCCGCCGTACCAGCCAGCCTGCATGTGCGCGTCCAGCTGTTCAACGGCTTCCACCATGCTCTCGTCCGTCCAGGGGAGCTGCCCGGTCAGCGCCTGGTATACCTTGTGGGGACCAGCGAGTTGGGTCATATACTCGCCGACGAACCATTCGTTCGTGCCGCGCCAACTGGCGTTGCCATGCGAGAACACGACGTAACCGGCCGCAGCCGCCTCTTCGCCCAGAGCGTTCAGTTCTTCCATGGTGTCGGGCGGCGTCCAGCCGTTCGCCTCAAAGACGTCCGTATTATAATAGAGTAGCAGCGTTTCGAGTTCGTCGGCAAGGCTGTAGAGTTGGCCATTGACCAAGCCCAGGTCGAGCGCCCAGTCGAAGAAGAAGTCGCCCCAGCCCATTTCATCGGCGAAGGCGTCCATGGGTGCGATCAGCCCGGCTTCCGCTAATTCGTAAGCGTAAGATGGACCCGGCGTACGGACGATATCGGGTCCGCCGCCGCCAGCGACAGCGGTGCGGGTGACATTCCAGGTATCAGCCTGCGGCACGATCTCCAATTGGACCGACGGGTCGATGTCATTGAATTCCAACATGATGGGACCCCAGCAATCGAGCGTGGAGCCTTCGGCGAACCACATGGTGACGGTGCTGACATCTTGGGCGCCGACGGGCGCCAGCGCCATCGCCAATATTGCGATTACGAAAAGAAACTTGATGCCTTTCATTATTTCCTCCTATAGAATCGATAGAAACGGTTTGCTTACAAGTTTACGCTAGTTCGATAGTGCCTCCTTTTTGATGCCATTCCAAACGAATGTGTAATTTCCTTGATGCGCGCTGCTCCGCTCGCTCGGCGTATCAATGAAAGCGTGTATGGAGCTATCCGAAACGCCAGACGAAAAATGACTGTCGGGAAATATTACCGCAGGCGCAACCGATTGCGCAAGTATTCATGTGCTGGGAAACTCAATCACCCGTCGCATTGGTCTATGGGCGTTTTGCCTTCAGAAGGCGAAGTCCAACTCAATCGAGTAAACCGCCGCTTCTTCGCCCGATTCGAGTACCGGCGGCATGTCGTCGCCGCCGGGGAAAGGATACCAGCCGATGTGCAGTTGCGCCGGCGCGGACGAGGCGGCGTCTTGCGGGATCTGCAGAATGTAATCATCGCGATAGATCGTGTTTGCCTGCCACCAGCGCGTGGGCAGCGTACCCCAACCGGGAAATGTTTCCAGCCTCGTCACAGGACTGCCTTCCGAATCGAGCAGGCTGATGAAGAGCGCCCTGGTCTCGGTCGATTCCCTCTGCGCCCGCCAATAGAGCGTGAGGGGAATTTCCAGGCCCGATGCCTTGCGCTCAGGCCGTTGCAACTCGTAGCCGATCAATGTGATCTCGTCCCAACGGGCGAAGGTTTGCTCCGCGGAAGCTGGCAGTTCATCAACCTGCGGCGGGTGGTCGTAGTTCGGGATGATAAACAGGAAGGGCGCGGCTATGCTGAAGGCGAGCATGGGCAAAGCGACCAGAAGCGCTGGAATCCGCAAGGCTGTCAAGCCCATTGCCATCAGCAGGCTGATCGCGGTGATGTATGGAAAAAGCAGTCGTCCCGTGCTCGCTGTCGTTTGCAAACTCCACCAGACCAAGGTTAAGCAGGCGACAGCGAGAATGATGACGAGAAAGCAGATAGCGGCGAAGGTAAATCTGTCACGACGGTGTTTTGCCGCGAAGACGACGAAACCGGCAGCGCTAACCAAGGTCAGCGCATCCATCAGTTGATAGTGGATGTCCCGCGTCAGAATACTGAAGGCGCCAAACAGCCCCCAGAAACTGATGCGCAAGCCCTGAAACTCCTGCGCCAGCAGTTGTGGTATCGTAGTTTGTCGCCGACCGACATAATCGACCATCGTCGCTGTGCCAAAAGGCTCCTGATATAACGCCAAGTTTCGCAGGAACCACCATCCGGCAATGACCAGCCAAATAACCAGCGCCGCGCCCAGCAAAACCAGAAAGCCGCGTCGATCCCGGGCGCTAATGAGTATCCATATGCCAGCCAAGATAACCAAAGCCGCAAATACGAGGCCGCTCAGTTTGGCTAGCGACGCCAGCGCAATGAGAGTCGCCAGAACTAGGCTGCGTCGGGTTTGAAAGCCTTCACGCAGCATCACGAGCGTTTGCCAGGTGATGAGCGCCGACAGCATGATAACGAGACCGTCGTTGCTGACGGAGGCGCTGATAAAGACGAATTGAGGATTGAAGGCGGTCAAAGCGCAAGCCAGCAGGGCGAAATCCTCGCGCCCAGGCATCACAGTACGGGCGGACTGAAAGACCGCCGCGACCGCCACCGTCCCCATGCCCAGCGTCACCAGACGAATGACGTAGAGCGTCAGTGAGGTTCCCTGATGCAGATTGGGCGGATAGGGCTGTCGATAAAAGATGCGATTGCGGTTGCCCAGGCGCATGGGGTCGCCAACGATGGCAAAGGGACTGAGGCGGAAGAACTCGTCGAAATCGCTGGTATCCAGCGCCGTCCAGATCGCGGCCATCATGTAGTAGTAGAGCGGCGGTTGGCTGGCTTGCTGCCGGTAGAGCTGCGCGTGATTGGCCGATTGGACGGGAAGCGCGCCATCGTGGTCGGCGATCCACTTGATCATGCCCACATGCGCGATAGAATCCGACGCTTCAAAATGCGGGGCGGCATAAATGTAGATCAAACCAAGGCAAAAGAAGCATAGGGGCAGCAGCCACTGATAGGGCAGACCGCGCGGGACCTCAAAAAACTTCATCGCAACTCCTGATTTCGCCGGCGCGCCCGCGGTCACCGTTTTGTCCTGTCTGAACTCCCGTAAAGCCGGCCAACAAAATCTTGGGAAAACTTGCTTTAGAAAGCCGCGATCTGTCCATCGGCGCGGGGCTCGCTGCCGCCGTGCATGACGCCCGTTTCCGCATCGTAGCGGATGATCTGTCCGCGCCCGAAATTGCCCCGCCCCAGTCCCGATTCCGGTTGGATGCGATGCCCCCGCTCGGCCAGATCCGCCATCGTCTTGAAGGGCGTGCCTTCTTCGATCAGCAGCGCGCCACCGGGATCGCCCCGGTCAACATACCAGCGCGGTCGATTGAGCGCCTCCTGTGGATTGAGATCGTCATCAACCAGGGCGCTGATGACCTGGAAGTGGCCCTGCGGCTGCATGAATCCGCCCATGACGCCGAAGCTGGCCCAGAGCGCGCCGTCCTTCAACGCCAAGCCCGGGATGATGGTGTGGTAGGGTCGCTTGCCGGGCGCCAAGGCATTGCGGTGTCCGGGCACGAGCGAGAATCCTGCGCCGCGATTCTGCAGCCAGACGCCCGTCCCTTCCGCGACAATGCCGACGCCAAAGCCCATGTACAAACTCTTGATGAAAGAACAGGCGTTGCCGTCGCCGTCGACGACGCTGAGGTAGATCGTGTCCGATCCGCCGGGCATTTCTCCGGGACTCGGCGGGGGATCGATAGCGTAATAAGGTTGGATCAGCGCCGCTCGTTCAGCCGCGTATTCCATGCTCAGCAGCCTGTCCAGCGGCAGGTCCGCCTGGCTCATATCGGCGATGTATTCATGGGCGTCCGCCCAAGCCAGGCGCATGCACTCGACCATCAAATGGATGCGCTCCGGCGCATCCCAGGGCAGCGATGCGAGGTCGAAATGCGAAGCGATGTTAAGCGCGATCAGAGCCGTCAAGCCTTGCCCGTTTGGCGGGCATTCATAGATCGTGACGCCGCGATAATCGGTACGTATCGGCTCGTCCCAGGTAGAATGGTGGTTTTTCAAGTCGTCGAGGGTCATGACGCCGCCCGACTCTTGAATTGATGTGACAATCGCCTCCGCCACTGGTCCCGTGTAGAAAGCATCGGGACCGCCTTCGGCGATGCCGCGCAGGGTCTTTGCCAGCCCGGGCAATTGAATCACCTGCCCCGCTTTCGGCGTTTCTCCATTCGGCAGGTACTCCTCGGCATTGGCCGCGCTCCTCAGGAAAGCGCCATTACGCTCCCAGCGATAGCCCACCACGGGCGCAGTCGGGTAGCCGTCGCTCGCGTAGTGGATGGCGTCGACGAGCACATCGCTTAAGGTCATCGTGCCGTGGCGCCCCAACAGATCATGCCAGCCGCGCACGGCGCCCGGCACAGTGACTGAATGGGCGTGGCGGGGGTTCATCTTCGCCCAGCCGAGCGAGCGCACCGCGTCCAGGGTCAAGGCTTGTGGCGCCCTTCCGCTGCCGTTCAGGGCGGTGACCTGCTTCGTCCGCGCGTCGAAATACAGGGCGAAGCAATCGCCGCCGACGCCGCAGGAGCCCGGATCCATCACGTTCATCATGGCGGAGGTAGCGACCGCGGCGTCAGCGGCATTGCCTCCCTGACGCAGGATGTTGAGGCCCGCTTGCGCAGCCAGCGGATTGCTGGCGCCGACCATGCCGCGCCGAGCGCTGACCATGGAGCGGCGGGATTTGAAGTCGAAGGACATGGTTTTCATATCTAGGTCTCCCCGGATTCTGGCTTCGGCATATTGTCTCTTAACGAGATTTGTTCACGCAAGCAACGGCATTTCTTGCAGGGCGCTTTCACTTACAGTGACCTTGTCTTCTCGCAAAGTGAATCTTTAGCTGTCGCCGCCTAGCGCAAACAGCAGATGTATCGCCACGTCGATCGCTGCCTGTAGATCCTCAATGAAGATGAACTCGTTGGGCGCGTGAGAATTGTCGCCCGAGCCGTAACCAAACATCGTGACCGGCAGGTCCAGCTCGCGCCCCAGGATACCGCCAATCGGCAGCGATCCGCCATGCCGCATGAGCAAAGCCTCTTTGCCGAGGACGGCTTTGAGCGCCTGCTGAATCGCTCGAATTTCGCGCCCATCATCCGGCATCAAAAAAGGATGGGCGACGCTGAGGAGTTCGACGGCGATGTCGATGCCCGGTTCGGCAAATGACATGACATGCTCGACGAAGCGCTCCCACATGGCGTCGGAATCTTGACCGGCGACCGTGCGAATAGTGACCTTGAAACCAGCTTCCGCCGGGATGATGCCGCGCGTTCCCTCGCCCTGATAGCCACCGCTAATACCGTTGACATCCAGCGTTGGCTGCGCCGTCGTGCGTTCGGCGAAGACGCCGAGGTAGTCGCCAAAGAACGCCTCGACCCCCGCCGCGCGCTGCATTGACGGTCCCATCTTCTTCCACAGTTCGTTCATGTGTCGTATCTGTCGGTGCGACAGTGGGATGACGTCGTCGTAGAAGCCTTTGATCTGGACGCGGCCGCTTTCGTCGTGGAAGGAGGCGATGACGCGAGCCGCGTAATGCAGCGGATTCTTCACCGCTCCACCGTAGCGACCGGAGTGCAGGTCATGCAGCGGTCCCTTTACTTTGACTTCGCCCATGACCGCGCCGCGAACCGCAGTGCCGATTATCGGTTGCTGAGGCGAAAAAGGCCCGTCGCAAATGATCAGCGCATCCGCCGCCAGCTGTTCCTTATGAGCCTGAACGAAGGCTGCCGTGTTGCGCGAGCCGAGTTCCTCTTCACCTTCGAAAATGAATTTTATGTTGACTGGTAGCTTCCGGGAGACAGCAAGAAGGGACTCAACAGCCTTGAGATTGACCCAGATACCGCATTTGTCATCCACCGCGCCACGCGCGACCAGTCGATCTCCCACAATTGTCGGCTCGAACGGTGGCGTCCGCCAAAGCGAGGCATCGCCGACCGGTTGCACATCATAGTGCGCGTAGATGAGGATGGTGGGCTTGTCATCGCCCGCGCCCAGCCAGTCGCCATAGAGGACCGGATTGCCCGCCGTCGCTATCGCTCGGCAATTCTCTATGCCGACGCGCCGCATCTCGGCGGCGAGCCAGTCGACGCAAGCCAGCAATTGCGGCTGACAGGCTCGATCCTGGCTGATCGACGGGAAACGCAGCAGTTCTTTGAATCCCGCGAGATTGGCATCTCTAGCGCGGCGGGCATGTTGAACTGCGGCAGAGACAATACTGTGATTCATAGCCACGGCTGAAATTCCTTGATGATTCGCTTAAAACTCGATTTGTCGAAACATCGATTTTGACAGAGCACTTCCGCTTGTTACAATAGCCCCCACTGAATATAACTCGGTTCTGCTTACGGGAAAAACGACGCGACAAGTTCTCGTAGCCGCATTGCGATATCTCGGCCAGCGCGCTTGAGGCTTGGGTGAGTTTGAGCCAGCGACCGACGCGATTCAAACCTGACAAGACTTTCACAATGGAGGAATCACCGAATATGCAAGCACTTTATGAATCCAAGCATGCCGATCTGGAAAACAGTTTGCTCGATTCGCTGGACTCGCGCGAGCCCTGGTCATTGATCGAACGTTTCACCACCCTGGTGCGGGAATCGTCGTCCGAAGATGAACGCACCGCCTTTAACTACATCGCGGATCGCTTGTCGGCGCTGGGCGTCCCCCACACCATGCACATGCCGGAGCTTTTCTTGAGCGTGCCGGTCAGCGCGTCGCTGGTCGCGGGCGCCAAAACCTATCGCTCCAAAACTCCCGGCTTTTCGATCAGCACGCCGGCCGGCGGCATCAGCGGGGAGGCTGTCCGTATCGACGGTTTCGCCGCGGGGCGCAGCGTCGACTTCTTCGATTTCTCGCCGACGACCGATGTGGACGTTGAGGGCAAGATCGTGGTGGTCGATGGCTTTGGCGGTCCACCGCCGGTCTGGTATTTCCAGAATAAAGGCGCGAAGGGCGCGATCTTCATCAACCCGGGCGTCGATATCCACTGGGGCATCTGCACGACCATCTGGGGCGCGCCCGACCTGGACAATTATCATCGGCAGCCGACCATCCCCGTCCTTTCGATCAATCGCCCCGATGGCGAAGACCTGCTGGCGCAGATGGAAAAGGGCGCGCTCAATGTCACCTTGCATACAGAACTGAAAGAGGGCTGGTTCGAGTGCCCCTGCCTGGTCGCCGAGATCAAGGGGAATGTCGAGCCGGAGCGTTTCGTGCTGGTGCATGGGCATCTGGATTCCTGGGACGTCGGCATCGGCGACAACGCCGTCGGCGACGCCACGCTGCTGGAACTGGCGCGCATCTTCCAGGACAATCGCGACGGTATGACGCGCAGCCTGCGCGTCGCCTGGTGGTCGGGGCATTCCACCGGTCGCTATGGCGCCTCGACCTGGTACGCCGACGCCTTCGGGCTCGACCTGGCGCGCAATTGCGTGGCGCAGATGAATATCGATTCGCCCGGCTGTCGCTGGGCGACCGAATACCGCGGCGTCACGGTCATGAGCGAAGTAGAAGAATTCGCGGCGACCTCGGTGAAGGACTCCACCGGCAAGGGCTTCAGCGGCGAGCGGCCGCATCAAGCCGGCGACTATTCTTTCAACAACATCGGCATCTCGAGCCTGTTCATGCTGCTGTCGTCGATGCCGCTGTCCAAAGCGGAAGAAATGGGATACTACCCGGTGGGCGGCTGTGGCGCCAACATCGCCTGGCACACGGAAAACGATCAACTGGAGATCGCCGACAAGGACAACTTGATGCGCGACCTGCGGGTCTATGCCACCGCGCTGCAGCGCCTGCTCAACAACCCGCTGCATCCCTACGACTTCCGCAATCTTGCCGCCGAGTTCAAAGCGACCCTGGACAAATACGCGGCTGCAGCCGGCGACGACGCGGACTTCGGTCCAGCCTATTGCGCCTTAAATGACTTGAGCGGCGCGCTGGACGCGCTCTACGCCGAGTCGGCCGGATTGGCCGATGCCGCCGTTGATGACCCGCGCGTCCGCGCTTATAACGACGCCCTGCTGGGCATGGCGCGGGAACTGGTGCTGATCAATTACACGCGGAAAGGGCGCTTCCGCAACGAGCCGGCGGTGCGCGTTCCAGAATTGCCCGATCTGGCGCCGGCGCTGGATCTGGCGGAGGCCGATCATCACATGCGGCGCGTCACCCGCACGCATCTGCTGCGCGGCGTCAATCGCGTGGCTTGGGCTTTCGAGACAGCGGCGAATATCGCGCGGGCGGCGCTGGAGAAAATCAACGGGTAAGGATAATTCACCACAGAAGCGCGAAGGACTCAAAGACATTTGCCACAGAGGCGCAGAGACATCAATACCGCCCCGGCAGGACAGAAGCGCTCCTTCCGAAATGTCGGCTTTGCAGTCGTACTCACGCCTTTTGCAGGGGTTTCGAGCGCGAAAAATCCATAAGCAGGTGTCAATCCGCTAATATCGGACAAGCCTTGTAGGGGCGGCTCTGTGAGTCGCCCAGCAAACACTGGCAAATAGGAGAAACGCACATGAAACTGATATACCTTGTATCCGGACCCATGGGCCGCACGGAAGCGGGCCAAGCCGAGCTCGGCAGGCGGCGCGAGTACTTGCAGCGTTTCGCCGCGCCAGATACCGAAGTCGACATCACCGACATCCCGGCCGGTCCCGGTTCCATCGAAAGCATGTACGAAGAATATCTGTCCATCCCGGAGACGGTCAAAAAGGCGCATGAACTGCAAGCCGATGGTTGGGATGGCATCCTGCTGGGTTGTTATGGTGATCCCGGCTTGGGCGCGCTGCGGGAAATGGTCGATATTCCCGTGGTAGGCGCGGGTCAGGCGACTGCGCTCATGGCATCGGCGCTGGGACGGCGCTATTCAGTCATCACGGTGACCGACAGCGTCATCGGACCACTGGAAGAAACGATGCGCAACAGCGGCGGCGGCGATAAGCTGGCGAGCGTGCGCGCGGTGAACATCCCGGTGCTGGAATTGCATAAAGACCGCGAACAAGCGATTGAGGTCACGATTGAGGAAGGGCGGAAAGCCATCGCAGAAGACCGCGCCGATACACTGATCGTCGGCTGCATGAGCATGGGCTTCCTGGAGATTCCCGAGGCTTGCCAGGCCGAGCTCGGCGTGCCCTTCTTGAACCCGGCGCGCGTGCAACTGAAATTCCTGGAAGCGATGCTGGGCAGCGGCTTGAGCCATTCCAAACGCGCCTACATGACGCCGCCCAAGATCGAATCGGGCCTGGCCGCGTCGCCGGCTGATCTCTATCACAGTAAGAATTAACATAACACTGAAACCGTAGGGGCGACCAAGTGGTCGCCCGCTCGAAGATAATGTGAGCAGGAAAGGATAAAAGAATGGGATTCGTACTTACCGGAGCAACACTGATAGACGGAAACGGGGGCGAGCCGCTGGCGGATGCGGCCGTGCACGTCGAGGGCGAGCGTATCGCCTGGGTAGGACCAGCGGCTGACCTGCCGGCGGATGCGCAGGGCTGCGACCAGATCGACGTCAGCGGCAAATGGCTAATGCCCGGCTTGATCGACGCCCACATTCACATCTGCTACAACGGCGAAGAGAGTACCTTTGCCCTTCTGGAAAAGCCTCGCGATGACCTGGTGCTCGAGGCGGTGGATATCTGCAAGCGGGTACTCTCTCACGGCGTGACTACGATCCGCGATGTCGGGGGTGAACAGTACATCGAGATGGCGCTGCGCAAGGCGATTAACGCCGGTTTCATCGAGGGTCCGCGCATGAAGCTGTCGGGCCGCGTCATTTCCATGACGGGCGGACATGCCCACTTCATCGCCCGCGAAGCCGATGGTCCGGACGAGATGCGCAAAGCCGCTCGCGAGCAGATCAAAGCCGGCTCCGATATCGTCAAGCTGATGGCCACCGGCGGCAGCGCCACGCCCGGACAGGATATTCATGCCAGTCAACTCACCGTCGAAGAAATCAGCGCGGTGACCGAAGTGGCGCACATGATGGGACGCACGGTGGCGGCGCATTGCCACGGCACAGGCGGCATCCGCAATTGCATGCTGGGCGGCGTCGACTCGATCGAACATGGCACTTACCTCGATGAAGAAACAGCCGACATGATGGTAGCGAACGGCGCTGAACTGGTGCTGACCGTTGGCGTCGGCAATCCCGACTTGGAGAGCTACCCCCTGACCCCTGTGCAAAAAGCCGATGCCGAGCGACGCAAACCGATGATCGAACAGGGTGTCAAGCAAATCCGCCAGACCATCGCTCTGGCGCGCTCCAAGGGCGTCTTCCTGGGCTGCGGCACCGACGCCGGCGGCAATCCCCTGGCGCCGCACCGCTTCAGTATGGCGCGCGAGCTTGAGTTGTTGGTCGAGAATGATTTGACGGCCATGGAAGCGATCTGCATCGGGACGCGCAACAACGCCAAGGTCTTGCGCTGGGACGATGAGATTGGCACGGTAGAAGCGGGCAAATATGCCGATCTGCTGCTGCTCAATGGTGATCCGCTGGTTAATATCCGCAACCTGCGCGATATTGCCGCCGTTTACAAAGGCGGCGAGAGAGTTTAAGGCTCGGTGAGGCGATGGCTTCAGTAGCGATGGTGGGTGACATATTCTTGCAGCAGCCCCTGCCCGGCAGCAATGAACTGGCGGAAGTTATGCACGTGCTCAAGTCGGCCGACTTCGCTTTTGGCAATCTAGAAACCCCAGTATCCAAAGGTGGAGAGCCGACCGAAAAATGGATCAACATGCGTATGCACCCTGATCTGCTAGATGACGTGATGGCTATGGGTTTTCAAGTCTTGACGCTGGCCAACAATCACATGATGGATTTCGGCGAACTCGGATTCGTGGACACCTTGACGCATTTTTACCAGCGCAACCTGACCTATGTCGGCGCAGGATTGGATATTGATTTGGCTTGGGAAGCCAAGATCCTGCGCAAAGGCGATGTCGACGTGGCCTTTCTGGGTGCGGCGTCGACGCTCGGTCCGCTATCGGCAGCGGGAGCCAACCGCCCGGGCGTGGCGCCGATTCATGTATCAGAATCCTACGCCATTGATGCGCCAGCCAGCATGGAGCAACCGGGCAGCGCGCCTTACGTTCGTACGCGCGCCTGGCAGGAAGATATCGACCGCGCGGTTGTCGCGATCGAACGCGTTCTGTACGACGTGGATCTGATCGTCGTGGCGATGCACTGGGGCGTGCCGCCCTTCTGGCGTCCCCGCTTTCAAGACGGATTGGCGGATTATCAGATCGAGGTCGGTCACGCCTTGATCGAAGCCGGCGCGGATGTCATCGTCGGCCATCATCCACATTCGCTGCAAGAAGTCGAGGTCTACAAAGGCAAGCCTATCTTTTATAGTCTGGGCAACTTCGTCTTCCATCACAACAAGGAACCGGTCCAGGAGACGCCCATCAGTCGCAACGCGCCTTATGGTTTGACCATGGCGCGACGGGATCGCAACTGGTCGGAGTCGCTCATCGTCGTCGCGGAACTGGACGACGAGGGCGAAATCGCGTATCGTTTGGTTCCTGTTCTGCTGGATGACCTTGGCAATCCGGCGCTGCTGAAAGGCGAGGAAGCGGCATCGCTAATCGAGCGCCTGGATACGATGTCGCCAAATGCGACAATATCCCATGTTGACGGACACGGGCATTTATCGGTAGTTTAACAGGGACATCCTTTGCCCGTTTTCAGATTTGAGGAATTGATTTGCATGAATTGCAATTGAAGGAGGTGCCGCCAATACCGCCAAAATGAAACGACCGCTAATTGTCAAGAAAACGAAGAAACGGAGAAAAACGAGTCATGAGCAGAAAACTGGCAAGAATTTCAGTGATTGCCGCCTTGCTCGCCTTGGTGATGGTAGCGATTGTGCCGGTATCGTCGCAAGACATGGGCGAAGTTGTGCCGCCGATTATCGTTCATTCCGTCACACAGGCTGAGCGCCCAATCGAATATGAGACCACCCGTCTGGTCGTCGAGAACATGCGCGAACTGGGGCTGGAAGTCGAACACCGCGCCATCCCCTGGGCACAGCTGATTGATGAAATCTGGTACAGCCGCGTCGAGGGCGAAGGCCGCGCCGAGCGTCCCTTCCAGATGACGCATTGGCGCATGGTGGGCCGCCCCGAGCGCTCGGATCCGGATGAGTTCACCTACAACCTGTTCCATTCCAGCGTTCGCGACGGCGGTTACAACTTTGTCGGCTATAACAATCCTCAGTACGACGCCCTGGCCGAAGCGCAACGCGTGGAAGTCGCGGACAAGGAAGCGCGGCTGGACCTCATTTGCGAAGCGCAGCAAGTTATCCGCAACGACATGGTGAACGCTTACTTCATTCACCCGCTCACGCCACAGGTCGTTAATACGGCCGTCTTCAACCCGGATAGCATTGTGTCGCAGGCTGGCATTGGCGTGCACAACTTCTGGACCTGGATCGGCATCGAGCCGACTACCGATGACAAGACGCTGATCACCTCGACCACATCCTTCCTGAACTCCTTCAACCCGCTGGAAATCGCCGGCGACGCGCCCAGCCGCGTTACCGAGATGACCTGGGACCGCCTGATGCGCATCAATCCAATTGGCGTAGCGGAGCCATGGGCGGCCGAGAGCGTGGTCTGGGAAGACCCATTGAACGTGGTCGTCACCTTGCGCGCGGGCATGACCTGGCACGACGGCGAGGCGGTGCAGTCCGATGATGCCGCTTACTCCTTCGAAGCGGCTCTGGCAGGCACCACACAAACCGACGAGGAAGGCAACGAAGAGTTCCGTCCGGAAGCCCCGGATTACCATCCCTTCGCCCGCAACGTCGCCAATATCGAGATCATCGACGACTTGTCGCTTCGCTTCACGCTGAAGACGCCGTCGGCTGCCTTCGAGACCAGTTCGCTGGCAAAGCTGAACTTGATTCCCAAGCATATCTGGGAACCGATCATCAATGACCTGCTGACGCAGGATGACGCCGATGTCGATTCGATCCAGGAAGAGATTCCGATCGGCTCCGGTCCCTTCAAGTACGTCGCTTTTGACGTCAACGAGTTCGTCTTCCTCGAGGCTTTCGACGACCACTGGGCCCGCCCCAAGATCGATACCTGGATTATGAATGTGCTGCCGAACCAGGAAGCGACTCTGGGCCAGATCCAATCTGGCGAGATGAACTTCCTCTGGGAGTGGCCGGGCGACCCGGGCGTACTGCAAAACATCGTGGCGGAAAACGAGCACCTCGATCTGTTCTCAGCGATCAGCATCGGCTTTAACTACTTCGCCTTCAACGTGCGCTATGCGCCCTTTGACGATGTAACTTTCCGTCAAGCCGTCGCGCACGCCATCCCGCAGCAATTCATCATTGATAACATCTTCAACGGCTTGGCTGCGCCGGCGGACAGCTTCGTCTCGGCCGCGCTGGAATACTGGCGCCAATGTGACGATCTGCCGACTTACGATTACAGCATTGAAGGCGCGCGCGCTTTGCTGGAGAGCGCCGGCTACAGTTGGGATGACGACGGTCGCCTGCAGTACCCGTAGGCTTCAGTCTTCCCCCATCCCCCCGACCCCTTCCCCCAAAATGAGGGAAGGGGAGCCCGCCGTATCCAACGGTGTATCCCTCCCTCTTCAATGGGGGAGGGATACAGGGTGGGGGGCAAAGGAGCAATAGCGCATGAACCGTGGCGTGGTCTATTACATTCTGGGGCGTTTTTTGCAGAGCGTGATGGTGCTCTGGATCATCGTCACCTTGCTGTTCCTGCTATTCCGTTTGGCGCCAAGCAATCCCCTGGCCAGCTACATCGACATCAACTTCACTAAACAGCAGGAAGCCGCGCTGCTGGCGCGTTTTGGTCTCGACAAGCCGCTGGGCGAACAATATCTCATTTATTTGCTTAATCTGCTCAAGCTCGATCTGGGCGAAACCTTCAGCTATTCTGGCAAGAGCGTCATGGATATCCTGCGCGCGGACCTGCCCAACACAATCTATTTGACCTTGAGTTCCTTGTTGCTAGCCTATGCCGTGGGGGTGCTGGGGGGAATCGCCATGGCGGCGCTGCGCGGCAGCGCGATTGAGCGGATCGGGACTACCTTCACGCTGATGACCCGAGCGGCGCCGCAATTCTGGGTGGGCATGTTATTGCTGACCTTCTTCGCCTTCCAGTTGAAACTGCTGCCTTCCTCGGGCATCGCGCCCGCGGTCGTTCGCTACCGCTGGGAAACGGAGTGGGACAAGTTGCTGTCGCCGGTCTTCTGGCGGCATATGATCTTGCCCACCTTCACGCTGGCGCTTTATTTGCACGGGCTGCCGCTGCTGCTGATGCGCTCGAACATGCTGGAAGTGCTGGACCAGGACTATGTCACGATGAGCCGGCTGGCTGGATACAGCGAGTGGCGCGTGATGATCCAGACGGCGGCGCGCAATGCCATGCTGCCGGTTTTGACAGCGCTGACATTGGGCATCGGTTACAGCATCGGCGGCAATGTGGTGATTGAGCACGTATTCTCCTGGCCCGGGCTGGGGCGGACGCTGGTGCGGGCGGTCCAGCAAGCCGATTATCCGCTGGCGCAGGGCGCGTTTTTCTTCATCGCGCTCATCATCGTTTTCATGAATTTCATCGCCGATATCTTATATAGCCTGCTCGACCCGCGCGTAGGGGCAAGCGCGCAGGCACAGGTCTCTTGACGCGGAGGTAGGTCCATGCAACAAGACGCAATGGCGCGTGAGGGGCAGTCTGGCAAGCCGACGGCCCGATTCCGGCAGGGCTCCGCTATCCGCCAACTCTGGGAGACGAATCTCGAGGTATTTCAGCGGGACAAAATGGCGCTGTTTGGCCTCTTGATCTTCGCGGTTTTCGCCCTCGTGGCGATATTGGCGCCACAGATTGCCCCGAATGACCCGCTAAATCCGCTCAAGAACAACAACGGAGATTGGATCAAGGACGCGATGCCCTATTGGCTCGCCGAACCGGGGGAAGACGAGGCGGAGGGCTATACCAACACTTTCTTGCTCGGCACAACCAATATCGGACGCGATATCTATTCGCAATTGATCCACGGCTCGCGCTCGGCGCTCTTGGTCGGGTTTTCCGCGGCAGCGGCGGTGGCGGTCATCGGCACGGTTATTGGCTTGCTGGCAGGCTATTACGGCGGTTGGGTCGACACCATCCTGATGCGGGCAGCCGATGTCGCTTTTGGCATTCCGTTCATCCCTTTCATTATCGTAATTTCCGCATTTTTCGATCCCAGCATCTGGAATGTCGTCATCGCGATGGCGCTGCTCTTGTGGCGCGATACCGGCCGCGTCATCCGTTCGCAAGTGCTGGTGATCAAAGAGCAAGCCTTCGTCAGCGCGGCGCGGGTATCAGGCGCCAGCGACCTGCGCATCATTTTTGTCTATATCGCGCCCAGCATTCTGCCGCTTTCCTTTCTCTACGGCTCCTTCGCCATTGCCTGGGCCATCTTGACCGAAGCAAGCGTAAGCTTCCTGGGATTCAGTGACCCGGAGACGATCAGTTGGGGCTACATGCTGCAGGACGCCTTCAACTCCCTGGCGCTTTCGCGCGAGGCTTTTTACTGGATTGTGCCGCCCGGGCTCTGCATCATGCTGACCGTAATGGCGGGATTCTTTATCGGGCGGGGCTATGAGGAAGTGTTGTTCCCCCGCTTGCGGCGGATGTAGAGGACTCTACTATGTCCATTCGCTGTTGTGCCAACCCCACCGCCCAACCTCCCTCCCCAATGCATTGGAGAGGGAGGCTTGACTGCCGCATACTTGGATGGCATCCTGCGACAAGACACTCTAGGACAATGCGAATTTTGAAACCGATGCTGGATCGCGCGGCGTCGTCAAAGTCTCCCCCCATTGCAATGGGGGGAGATATAGAGGGGGGTTTGAAAGCGCCGAGTTCTCGCGCTACAGCGTTTGCGAGGTCGCCTCAATGACGATACTCTCCATCCGCGATCTGAGCGTCAATTACGCCACACAGGACGGCACCGTACAGGCGGTTGATGGCGTTTCGCTTGATCTCGAAGAGGGGCAGCGCCTCGGCTTAATAGGTGAATCGGGCTGCGGCAAAACTACGCTGCTCAAGGCGATCGTGCAGGTGCTACCGCGCAACGGCCGGATTGCCGGCGGCAAGATCTTGTTCAAAGGTATGGATCTGCTGCAGTTGCCAGCAGCCGAGATGCGTCAGTTGCGCTGGCGCGAGATCGCAACGATTCCGCAAGCCTCCATGGATTCGCTTAATCCGGTGCAGCGAGTCGGCAGTCAACTGACGAAGCTGCTGCGGGTGCGTGGCGGATACAGCAAAAAGGCTGCGCTCAAGCGGGCGGCGGATCTCTTTGACCTAGTGGGCCTGGATACCGAGCGGCTCACGCATTATCCGCATGAATTCTCCGGCGGCATGAAACAGCGCGCCGTCATCGCTATGGCGCTGGCGCTGGAGCCAAGCCTCTTGATCGCTGACGAGCCGGTCACCGCGCTTGACGTCATCGTGCAGCATCAAATCCTGGAGGTGCTGCGCGAATTGGAGCAGGAACTGAATCTGACGGTCATGCTCATCACCCACGATATCTCGGTGGTGGCGCAAGTCTGCGATTCGGTTTCGGTGATGTACGCCGGGCGTATTGTCGAACAAGCCGCCGCTGAACCCTTCTTTTCCTCGCCAGCCCATCCTTACAGTCTTGGCTTGCAACAAGCCTTCCCGAATCTGGCGCGCCCCCGCGATGTGCTCGTTTCCATTGAAGGTTATCCGCCGGACCTGCGCGAGCCGCCAAGCGGCTGCCGTTTCGCTGAACGCTGCCCATTCGTGCAGGAAGCCTGCCACGACATAGATCCGAAACTGGAAGCGATCGGCGACGGCCGCGCCGCCGCTTGCCTGCGCTCCAACGAGATGGATGTCCTGCGCGTTCAATCAGAAGACCCGTCCCTGTGGCAGCGCGTAGAGGTGGCGCAGGGGCTTTCCCTCGCGGAGGATGGCCAACCTCCCCCTAAATCCCCCCCCATCGCAATGAAGGGGGACTTGGATGCGCCGCTTCCAGCGACTATTTCAGCAGAGACGCCCCCCTCTCCATCGCAATGGGGAGAGGTTGATGACGCCCCCCTGCTCGAATTGCAGAACGTTTCCAAACGCTTCAAGATCGGGGGCGGATTGGCGGGTTTGCTGCGCGGCGATAAAGAGCAAACGGTTTACGCCGTCAATAACATCTCCTTCTCGCTAAAACGTGGGGAGAGCCTGGGGCTGGCCGGTGAATCCGGCTGCGGCAAATCGACCACGGGCAAACTTTTGGTAAAACTGATCGACGCCAGCGACGGGGAAATCATCTTTGACGGCGCCGACCTCGCCGGGATGGATGACGATTCCTTGTTGACTTTCCGCAGCCGTGTCCAGTTGATGTTCCAAAATCCCTTTGAAGCGCTTAATCCGCGTTTCACGCTCTATCGCTCACTGACCGAGCCGCTCATTATTCACGGATGGAAGGACGAGAACAAGCGCCTGGATCGCGTGATCGAGACTCTGGATCGCGTCAATTTGCGCCCGGCGGAAGTCTTCCTCGACAAGTACCCTCACCAACTTTCGGGCGGCCAGTTGCAGCGCGTTGTCTTGGCGAGGGCGCTGGTATTGCATCCCGACTTTTTAGTTGCGGACGAACCGGTGTCGATGCTTGATGTGTCGGTGCGCGCCGGCATCTTGAACACCACCCGCCGCCTGGCGCGAGAACTGGGTTTGGCAACAGTCTATATCTCGCACGATCTGTCGCTGCTGCAATACACCTGTGACCGCATCGCTATCATGTACCTGGGCGAGATTGTCGAGATTGGACCGAGCGACCAGGTTATCAACAATCCACAGCATCCCTATACAAAGGCGCTGATAGCGGCTGTGCCTGTGCCCGATCCCACCATTGAGAACCCGCCACTTCGAATACAGGAAGGCATCCCCCGCCCCACCGAACAGTTTATCGGCTGTCCCTTCGCCCAGCGCTGCCCCGACGCTATGGAAGCCTGTCTCACGGTCCGTCCACCGCAAATCACTGACGAGAACGAGCATACAGCCCAGTGCCACCTCTACGGCGAGCATCGAGATTCGCCCAAGCTCGAGCGCCAACTGCCTTAGCTTGAGTTGCGCAAGGACAACACGTATGCCAAGATTGGTTGAGCGTATGGTCAACCACATCCAACGAGGCCCGCTTGACAGCGTTGGGCATATGAGTCCGTATGTTTGAAGTTAGACCCAGAGACTTGATCTGGCTCTACATCTTTTTGCTGTATGTCCCCCTGTGTCTGCTTGTATACAGACGGCTCAGCCCGTCTCTCTCGCCGACATCGAAGCGGTTGACAATTGGCATGTTGACGGCTCAGGTGTTGGTGATGGTGCTGTCCCTGGCGATCCGGCCAACGTCGCTGTTTCAAGAATGGCTCTGGAAGTTGGGCGCGGAATGGAATATCCCCAGCGCGCTTGCTTCGGCGCAACTGGCGCTGGTCGCTTTCGTTGCGCTGCTGACGGCTTGGCTTACCCGGACGATACCCGCCTGGCAGCGGCTCTACTTGCTTGGGCTCGGCTTGATTTTTCTGTTTCTTGGTTTGGACGAGTTTTTCGACTTCAGAATATTCATTGATAATCTGCGCGGGCATTACATGACAGTCGGCGCGGCGATGGTAGTGGCGACGATAATTGTAGCGGTCCGCTCGCCGCGCCGCTCATGGATTTGGCAAATATGCCTCTTGCTTGGTCTGTCAATAGTTGCGGTGGGTGGGCTAGTGTTTGATGTGTCGTCGGATTTCTGCGGCACAATCGGATTCTTGCGCCCATCCGGAGGATGCCTGGAACCCGACTATTTCGAAGAATCCTTAGAGATTCTTGGTGTCTGGCTGGCGCTAATCGCCTTGCTGGGACAGTTTTCCCGGATTGTGCCATGTCCACATCCCCGTGTTCGGCACGCGCTCTATGTGGCGCCGGTGCTCTGGATTCTTGTAGTTGCCCGCGCATCCCCCGTGCCGGATGTCCCCTATCAGAAATTTGGGTATGGGATTCAACCTGCATTGGTGCGATTCGAGTCGGAAGAATACTTGTACGGCTACCATATTGAGAGAAAGGATGAAGCGGTAGGTTTCCAACTTTACAGTTATCCTTGGGGATCAAATGACATTGGGCTGGGCTATTCGATTCACTTGGTCGACCAGACTAGAGGCGGCTCTGTCGCCAGCCGAGATAATTTGCTGAAACGCGACCGCAGTTTTCAACTGTTTGGCGATAATTTTGTTCGCGTTTACGCTCAGGAGATTGAAATTGAATTCCCGCCGGAGGCGCCGGTCAACCGCGCGCTTTGGGTTGTGTTGACGCTCTGGCGCCAGCGAGACGATGAATATGCGCGCCAGAAAGTCCTCTCGAGCGATCTCCCGCTGCTCGGCGAGAGCCAGGTCATCCTGGGCGAGCTGGTCCTGCCAGCCGCTTCAGCAGCGCCGCCGACCCGCCCGCTGGCAGCGTTTGACAGTGGAGTCGCTCTCCACGCCGTCAGTATGCCGGAACGCGCCATCACGGGAGAGGCGCTGGAGATCACATTTTCCTGGGGCAGCGACGAAAGCGGCGGCGAGGACCTGATGCAGTTTCTGCACTTTGGACATTTGTCCCCACCTGGAGAGGGGGGGAGCGCGGAAGGCGGAGCCGAGTCCTTCCAGAGCGGCAGTTGGTTTGTCTTTGACCAGCAGCCACTAGGTCCGCGCCTGCCAACCCGTCTTTGGTACGCTGGTCTAGCCGACAGCGAAACCTGGCATGTTATGCTCCCTGCAGACCTCCCGCCAGGGCGATACAGCGTCTTTACCGGGCTATATCGCGCGCGTGATCAAGTGCGCGTGCCCGCAAGGCAAGCGGATGGAAGGCTATGGCTTGACGCGCGCGTGCCGCTAGGCATCATCATGATAGAATGATACATTTCTGCGGAACAGCCGCATTAGCGGCGCTTGCGGGCATGAAACGGTCTCAGGACTGCTTTAGGAGCATATGAACAGCATTGAATCCGCGTTTTCCAGCGACGAAGTCATCCGGATCTTCATCTTCTTGCTATACGTACCGGCTTGTGTGATAAGTTTCTGGCAACTGATCCCCCGACTATCTCGGAGTTCAGCGCGCCTGGCAAGCCTCATGCTCTTGGCGCAGTTGCTGGTAATTGTACTGTCACTGGAGACAACCGTAACTTCGCAGTTTGACAAGTGGCTTTGGGACTTCCATGAGGAATGGAATATCCCCGCCACCCTGGCGTCGACTCAATTGGCTATGGTCGGCGGCGTCGCGCTGATAACAGCATGGCTGGCTCGAGCCAGCCCCGCGATAGTCCGTTTCTATCTGGCGGCAACTGGCGGCGTCTTTGTCTTCCTGGGCTTGGACGAATACCTCGCCCTTCACGAGTTTATCGAGGCTTGGGAGCGCTATTACATTGCGCTCGGCTTGGCAGTAGTCATCGCTACTCTAGTTGTAGCCCGGCGCTCGGCAAAGACTGCCAGGATATGGCATTTCTGCCTCCTTGTTGGTTTGGCTTTGAGCGCGCTGGGCGCAATGGTGTTCAATGCGTTGCCGCCGATTTGCGACATTCTGGGATCGCTTCGCCTGGACGGTTGCCTCCAGTTTTATTTCCAGGAAGAGTCCTTGGAGCTTTTGGGGATCTGGCTGGCGCTCGTCGCCATGCTTGGCCATTTTTCTGAAGGTGTATTGATGCCGCGAGCTCGTGTCCGGGCATTTCCCTATGCCCTGCCAGTCCTTTGGATTCTTCTGCTATTACTCAATTCCCTCGTCCCCCGCCTGGAATTACGGCTAATAGCCAATCCAGCCTCGGTGGCCTTTGAATCCGGCATCCATCTGCATGGCTACACCTTGGAGAACCTGAGAGAGTCTTCACGCGTCCGGCTCTTTGTGTCCGCTCAACAACGGGATTATCTCGGCTTGGGCTATTCCATTCACCTGGTCGATCAAGTCAGCGGCGAATCGGTCGGGGGTCTCGATGAATGGGCAGATCGCCAACATGGCTTCTGGCTTTTCGGTCCCAACTATTCCCCCCTCCATGGCCAATGGATGGAAGTTCATCTCCCGCCGGAAAGTCCGGTCAACCGTGCGCTGTCGGTCGTGCTGACGCTCTGGCGCAAAAAAGGTGGGCAATTCAAGCCCTTTGAGGTACGCGCCAGCGATCACCATCTTGTGAATGACGCGCAAGTGGTGCTGGGCGAACGTGTTGTCGCCGCCGAAACTGCAGTATCCCGGGCAGCGCCGGTCGCTGAATTCGACAACGGATTCGTCCTTGAGGCCGTCGATTTGCCGGATCGCGCCCAACGCGGCGCGACCCTGAGCATAAGCTTCGCCTGGCGCAGCAAGGTCCAGAGCCGCGAAGACCATGTGCAATATCTGCATTTGGGGTATGTATCCCCCCCTGGAGAGGGGGGGAGCGTGGAAGGGGGGGCGGAGTCGGTTCAGACCGGCGCCTGGTTTGTCTACGATCAAGAACCGCTGGGCGCGCGCTTGCCCACCCGGCTCTGGTACCGCGGCCTTAGCGACAGCGAAACCTGGCGTGTGCCGCTGCCAGCCGACCTTGCGCCCGGGCAATACAGTGTTTTCACCGGCATTTATCGCGCGCGCGACGGGGAACGCGTGCCCGCCAGCAACTCAACGGGCGAACGCTGGCTGGACGCCCGTGTGCTGCTGGGCGCGCTGACAATCGAATGATGAAGCGTTGAGGCGAGTCCAAGTGATCAATTGACCGCCCGTGTTTCCGGGCTGGACTGTGGAGTTAGGAGTCGATGAGCAACGGTGAGTTATTTCTGTCGCCAGATACAATCAACCGAGTATTCATAATCTCATTATATCTCCCGATCGCCTTGATATGTTACTGGCGCTTGATACCCGATCTTTCGCAGTCAGCCAAGCGCTTGGCAAACACGATGTTGGCGGCACAGGCTCTGGTGATCTTGTGGTCGATGGAGTGGGAACCCTCCTCGAATTTTGAGCATTGGCTTCAGATTCTAACTGGAGAGTATAACATCCCCGCCACTCTGGCGTCGGCGCAACTGGCGCTAGTCGGATGCGCCGCCCTTTTGACAGCCCGGATTGTAAAGGCCCGACATAGCTATCATCGTCTATACAACATTGGCATCGGGCTGGCATTCTTGTTTCTGGCGCTGGATGAATATCACAAAATACATGAGCGTATACCAAATTGGGGAGCGTATTATTTTGCGCTTGGCGTGGTCGTCGTCTTGGCAACTATAGTTCTCGCGATGTATTCACCGTGGCGCGCCAGCAAATGGCATATCTGTCTTTTGGCAGGCTTGGCCATAAGCGGAGCCGGCGGAATTGGCTTCGAACTGATGCCGACGGTCTGCGACAGCATAGGGCCGTTCCGCCTCAATAAGTGCTTGCTGTTTTCTACTATTGAAGAGGCGCTGGAGTTTATCGGCGTTTGGCTGGCGCTCGTTGCCGTGCTCGGCCAAATTCCCGTCTCAGCGTCGGCTTCATCGTCCCCCGTCCAGCGTACCATTTATGCAGCGCCGATCCTTTGGATCTTCCTGCTTCTGCTAATTTCCTTTGTCCCCGCCCTGGAGATGAGACTCTTCGCTCGACAAGCCTCTGTACGGTTCCAGTCCGGCGTAAATCTTCATGGCTACACTATCGTAACGTCCAGGGAGGTTTCTCGCGTTCGGCTTTATGCATCGGCAAAACAAGGGAATGGCATCCGGCTAGGTTATTCCGTTCACCTGGTCGATCAAGTCAAGGGAACCTCTGTCGCCAGGAGTGACGAATGGGAAGACCGGAGGAACGGCTTTTGGCTATTTGGGCCCGAATACGCGCCAATTTACGGACAAGTGATCGAGGTCGAGATCCCGCCGCAGACTCCGGTCAACCGCGCCTATTGGGTCATACTCTCGCTCTGGAGAAAAAACGGCGGCGATTATGTGCCCCGGATGGTCCTGGCCAGCGATCTTGAACTGTTGAGCGAAACACAAGTGCTGCTGGGCGAACTCGTAATACCGGCGGAACCGGATAACTTGCCGACCATCCCGCTCGCTGAATTCGAGAACGGATTCGCCCTCGAGGCCGTCGATTTGCCGGAGCGCGCCCAGCCTGGCGAGAGTTTGAGCATAAGCTTCGCCTGGCGCAGCAAGGTCCAGAGCCGCGAAGACCATGTGCAATATCTGCATTTGGGCTATGTATCCCCACCTAGAGAGGGGGAGAGTGTGGAAGGAGGAGCAGAATTGGTTGAGAGCGACGAATGGTTTGTCTATGACCAGCAACCCTTGGGTCCGCGCTTGCCAGCACGCTTATGGTACAGTGGACTTGCCGACAGCGAAACCTGGCGCGTGCCGCTCCCGGCCGACCTCGCGCCCGGGCAATACAATGTTTTCACCGGCATTTATCGCGCGCGCGACGGGGGACGCGTGCCAGCCAGCGACGCCGCAGGAGCGCCTTTTGTCGATGCCCGCGTACCACTGGGAAGGCTGATTGTAGAGTGATGAAGGGAGTTTGGCGCTGATGGAGAGTGGCCCGCTTTACGTAACGGTCGAAACGCTTACGCGCATCATCTTCCCAACGATCTACGCCTTCGCCGCTTTGACCGTCTACCGCTGGTTCATGCCCCAGTTGTCAACAGTGGCCCGGCGCCTGGCGAGCGTCATGCTGGCGGCGCAGGCGCTGACAATCTTCAATGCGCTGTACATTGAATCATCTTCAAGCTTTTACCTATGGCTGTGGGATCTCCATCGAGAATGGAATGTGGCCGCTACGCTCGCTTCGACGCAATTGGCTCTGGCGAGTGGTGTTGCCTTGCTGACAGCTTGGCTCGCCGGCAAGCGCCCCGTTTGGTATCGCATCTATTTGCTTGGTATCGGTCTGGTATTCCTTTTTATGGCTTATGATGAATTCTTCACCTTGCATGAATATCGAATAGGCTGGAATTACTACATTCGTGTTGGAGTCGCTGTTGTCTTGGGAACGTTGGTTGTGGCCGCGCTCTCGCCGCGACGATCCTGGAAATGGCACGCCTGCCTGCTGGGCGGCTTGGCAATAAGCGCCGCTGGCGCAATCCATGTCGAAGTCTATGGGGGCATCTGTGGCGATTATGCTTTCCTTTACATCGACCAGTGCCCGCGTAACACGGTCTGGGATTTGGAAGAAATCCTTGAGTTTTTGGGCATCTGGCTCACGCTGGTCGCGTTACTGGGCCATTTTTCAGGTGCGTCGCCACCCTCAAACCGCCTAAGGCGGTCGCTGTATTTGATGCCAGCGCTTTGGATCATCTTAATCGTTCCGAGCGCGCCCATTTGGCCCATTGCGCGCCAGGTAGGTGGAGAGCCCGCAGCCGTAGCCTTCGAGTCGGGCACGGGTCTGCATGCCTACCACATCGACCAAAGAAAGAGCAATTTAACTGTCCGTCTCTTTTTGTCTCCAGAGCGCTGGGATTATAATGGGCTGGGGTATTCCATTCACCTCGTCGACCAGATCACCGGGGAATCTATCGTCAGCCGCAATACACATGCCTATCGTCGACTCGAATTCTATTTGGCGCCAGGACATGTGCCGGTTTATCGACAGTGGAAGCGCATTCAGTTTCCGCCACAGACGCCGACTAACCACGCGCTGCGGGTTGTGCTGACGCTTTGGCACAAAAAGGGTGAGCAAATCGTTTACGACCCCGTACTCTCCAGCGATCTCAAACTCCTGGGCGAAGCGCAAGTATTGCTGGGCGAACTGGCCTTGCCGGCCGATTCGCCGACGCCGACGACCGCGCCCCTCGCCCAGTTCGAAAACGGATTCTCCCTTGGCGCAGCGGGGCTGCCCGAACGCGCCCGACCCGGCGAAAACCTGGTTATTCCATTTGCCTGGCGCAGCGACGAAAATGGCCAGGAAGACCATGTGCAATATCTGCATTTGGGTTATATATCCCCACCTGGAGAGGGGAGGAGCGTGGAAGGGGGGGCGGAGTCGGTTCAGACCGGCGCCTGGTTTGTATACGATCAAGAACCGCTGGGCGCGCGCTTGCCCACCCGACTCTGGTACCCCGGCCTTAGCGACAGCGAAACCTGGCGTGTGCCGCTCCCGGCCGATCTTGCGCCCGGGCAATACAGTGTTTTCACCGGCATTTACCGCGCGCGCGACGGGGAGCGCATACCGGCGACTGACGTGGATGGAACGCCGTTTGTCGATGCCCGCGTGCCGCTGGGCAATCTGTTCATCGAGGCAAACTAATCTGAGCCCGGCTGGCGATCAGTCGTTAAATTTGCCAGACACTAGGCTTGACAGCGAGATTGAGTCGCGCGATGGAGGAAAGCGTCGATGAATAGCGGCGAGTTGCTAGTTTCAAACGAGTCATTCATACGCGTCTTTATCGTTATTGCCTATGTTCCGCTCTGTTTGATTAGCTCCAGGCTGCTCTTCCCAGGAATCTCGCCATCAGCCAAAGGCTTGGGTATTGGCATGCTGGCTCTGCAGATACTGGTGGTGGCGCTATCAGAAATAATCCAGCCAACTTCCATCTTCGAGGAGAGGCTCTGGACTTTGGATCGGGAATTCAACATTCCGTCGACATTCTCGTCGACGCAATTAGCGCTGGCTGGTGGTCTGGCGCTATTGACAGCCTCGCTTGCCCGGGCGCGACCGGCGTTGTTTCGCCTCTACCTGGCAGGGCTCGGCGTGTCATTCCTGTACCTGGCGCTTGACGAGTTTTTCGCCTGGAAAGACCTCGGATCTTCCAGAACTTGGAAGATAAACGTTTCAATACTTGGCGCTGCGATTGTACTGGCAACGACTTTGTTGGCGCTGCGTTCATCACGACGCGCAAGGATATGGCACTTATGCCTTCTGACTGGTCTTGCGCTAGTTGCAATTGCCGCTGTAGTCGTTGATGATTTGCCGCCATTCTGCGGCAACCTAGGTTTTATAGTCCTGGAAGATTGCCTTGACTACAGGATTCCTGAGGAGATCATCGAATTCCTGGGCATCTGGCTCTCGCTGGTCGCCATGCTCGGACATTTTTCCGAAGCGACGCGGAGGTCATCAGCGCGCGTCCAGCGCATGCCTTATGCATTGCCGGTAATCTGGATAATATTGATCTTTCTTGTTCCCCTCATCCCCCGATTTGAAATGCAGCTCCTGGCGCAGGCGGCAGCGGTGCAGTTTGACAAGAGGATTCAATTGAAGGGCTATCGCATCGACAATGAGGGACGAGGGACTTTCATTCTCCGACTTTATGCGACTGCTACCGCCTGGGACTGGAATCATATCGGCCGTAGAGAAGTGGGATATTCCGTTCACCTTGTCGACCAGGCGAGCGGAGAATCTTTCGTCAGCCGCAACAAGTTAGTGCGCCCGCAGTTTGAAATCCTGATATTCGGGGCTCAATATGAGCCTATTTACCGTGAGTACGCAGCGTTTGAAATCCCGCCAACAACGCCAGCCAACCGCGCGCTCTGGGTCGTGCTAACGCTCTGGCGTCAGAATGACGGCGAGTATGAACGAATGAAGGTCCTTTCCAGCGATCTCAAACTACTGAGCGAAACTCAAGTCGTCTTGGGAGAACTGGTCTTGCCAGCCAATTCGCCGGCGCCGTCGACCTCTCCGCTTGCTCAATTTGCCAACGGATTCTCGCTCGGCGCAGTTGACCTGCCGCAAGACGCGCGATCTGGCGAAAACCTTGTTATTCCATTTGCCTGGCGAAGCAACGAAAATGGCCGCGAAGACCACGCGCAATATCTACATTTGGGCTATGTATCCCCACCTGGAGAGGGAGGGGGCGTGGAAGGGGGATCAGAGTCGGTTGAGACCGGCGCCTGGTTTGTCTACGATCAAGAACCGCTGGGGCCCCGCTTGCCCACCCGGCTTTGGTACAGCGGACTCGCTGATAGCGAAACCTGGCAGGTGCCGCTCCCGGCTGATCTCGCGCCCGGTTTATATCAAGTCTTCACCGGGCTCTATCGCATGCGCGATCAAGAGCGGGTGTCGGCGATTGACGCGGAGGGAAAGCCATTTGTCGATGCCCGTGTGCCCTTGGGATTCGTGACCATTCGAAGCGTCGCGCCATAATGAAAACTGGAAGCCATGGATGGTCCTGATTTGCTAGGCTCAAGCGAGTCATTGAATCGCATCTTCGTCCTCTTGCTCTATGTCCCGGTTTGCCTGATAGCTTATCGATGGCTGATCCCGCGCTTGTCGCCCGTCTCCAAGCGGATAGCGAGCGGCTTTCTCGTAGCGCTGGTACTCGTGATCCTGCTGTCGCTCATAATCCGACCTGCATCGGCTTTTGAGGAGTGGTTGTGGAAGCTGGATCATGCCAGGAATATCCCGTCGACTCTTGCGTCGGCGCAACTAGCGCTGGTCGGAGTCCTTGCGCTGACGACAGCCTGGCTTGCGAGGGGGCGCCCCGCTTGGCAGCGTTTTTATCTGCTCGGGATCGGATTGGTTTTCCCGTATATCGGGCTGGACGATTTTTTCGACTGGCAACTGTTAGATAATAGCGAGATAAAAGAACCATATGTCCTATTCGGCGCGGCGGTTGTGGTGGCAACAATCGTGGTCGCCATGCGCTCGCCCAGGCGCGCGCGAATCTGGCATTTATGCCTGCTCTCTGGTCTCTGTCTTACCGCAATGGGCGGCATCGTGGTGGATGGCTTTCCGGAATATTGCGGTTTTTTCGGAAGCGCTGGCACCTACGAATGTCTGCATTTCCGTTTCCTGGAAGAAACTCTCGAGCTTTTGGGTAACTGGCTGGCGCTGCTTGCCATGCTTGGTCATTTTTCCCAAGCAGCGCCGACGCCGCGGCTCCGCATCCGGCTTGTTCTTTATGCATTGCCAATTCTTTTGGCCCTCCTGTTCTCATCGCATTCATTGCTGCCGGGATTAGCGGACCGGCTGCTGGGCGAGCCCACGCTGGTTGAATTCGATTCAAGCGCCCCCCAGGAGGCTGTCCGTAACGACCAGCAACTACCGGATGAAATGGGGGTCGTCGTGGGCGGCTCGGCCGAGCCAGCCATATCGTCCGCACGGCGAGGTACGGAGCCAATCAACAACGACGCGTTCGCAGTTTCAAACGAGAAATTGATCTTCGCTTTTCTCTTCGCGCTTTATGTCCCGGTTGGACTGGTCAGTTACTGGAGACTGATTCCGCACCTGGCGGCGCCCTATGCGCGACTGGCAAGCGTCATGCTGGCGGCGCAGATAATAGTGATCCTGCTGTCGATCGGCCTCCGTCCTGCATCGAGATTCGAGAGCTGGCTCTGGAGTTTGGATCAAGAATGGAACATTCCCAGTATCCTTGCATCGGCGCAATTGATGTTGGTCGCGGCCGTAGCGCTGTTGACAGCCTGGCTTGCGGTGGCGCGATCCGTCCCGCGGCGTCTCTACCTGGGCGGGATCGGTCTGGTTTTCTTGTTTCTAGCCTGGGATGAACACTTTAGCTTTCACGAAGGTATCGCAAATTGGGAAGAACACGACATCGCGCTCAGCGCGATGGTGGCAACGGCGATTGTGGCGTTTCGTTCGCCGCGGCGCGCGCGGATATGGCATTTATGCCTGCTGACCGGTTTAGCAATGAACGCGATAGGGGGCATATTACTAGATGGGGAGGGGCCGATATGTGACCGTTTGGGCTTTTTGCCGCTCTACGGCTGCCTTTGGCCGCATAACTACGAAGAATCTCTTGAGTTTCTGGGCGCATGGCTGGCGTTGCTGGCAGCGCTTGGCCATCTTTCCCTGGCAGTCCCGACGCCAAAGCCCCGCGTTTGGCGGGCCTTGTATGCCTTGCCAGCGCTTTGGATTCTCTTGCTTGTCCACAATGCTTTTATCCCTCGCCTGGAGCTCCGGCTCTTGGCGCAGCCCGCCTCCGTACAGTTCGAGTCAGGAGTCCGCCTGCATGGCTACCGCATTGACAAGGAAGATGGAACTTACGTCCTCCGGCTTTATCCGTCTGCCAAGCGGCGCGATTATATCGGGAAGGGCTTTTCAGTGCATCTGGTTGACCAAGTCAGCGGCGACTCCGTCGCCAGCCGCGACAGGTATATGAGTCGTCAGGCTGGCTTGCTCTCCGCTCCCGGCTATAGTCATGTTTATCATCAGCAGGTGGAGGTTGAAATCCCGACGCAGACGGCGGCCAATCGCGCGCTTTCGCTGGTGCTGACGCTCTGGCGTGATATCAACGGCGAGTTTCTGCGTCAAAAGGTCCTCTCCAGCGATCGCAAACTCCTGGGCGAAACACAAGTACTGCTGGGCGAACTGGTCTTGCCGGCCAATTCGCCAGCGCCGACGACCGTCTCGCTCGCCCGATTTGAAAATGGATTCTCGCTCGGCGCAGTTGACCTGCCCCAAGGCGCGCGACCCGGAGAAAACCTGGTTATTCCATTTGCCTGGCAAAGCAGCGAAAATGGCCGCGAAGACCATGTGCAATTTCTGCATTTGGGGCACATAGAGAGTGGCGCCTGGTTTGTCTACGATCAAGAACCACTGGGGCCGCGTTTGCCGACCCGTCTCTGGTACAGCGGGCTCGCCGACAGCGAAACCTGGCAGGTGCCGCTTCCGGCAGATCTGGCGCCCGGTCTATATCAAGTCTTTACCGGGCTCTATCGTACACGAGATCAGAAACGCGTGCCCGTGACCGATGCGGATGGCAGGCTCTTTATTGACGCGCGCGTGCCACTGGGCACGCTCCTCATTGAACAATAAGCTGTCGCGCGCGCGGCAAGCAAAATGGAGTTGAAAAGGAAGGCGGCGATGAGGGAGATGCTTGCAGCGATCATACACGAGCACGGTGACAGAGATGTCCTCCGGTTGGAGCATGTGCCTATCCCGCAACCGGCGGCGGAGGAAGCGCGCCTGAAGGTGCATGCCTGCGCGCTCAATTGGCTGGATGTGGGCATACGCAGGGGACCCCAGTTCGGCGCGATCCCTCTGCCGATGACGACGGGCGTCGATATCAGCGGCGAGCTGGACGCCGTCGGCGAGGACGTGTCCGGCTGGCAAGCCGGCGACGAAGCAACCGTGTACTCGCTTGTCACCTGCGGCGACTGCGAATTCTGCCGCGCGGGAGACGTGACCGTTTGTCCGCAACATCAGATCATCGGCGAGCACATCAACGGCGGTTTGGCGGAGTACGTCGTCGTGCCGGCCCGCAATCTGATCCCAAAACCGAAGAATCTCAATCATATAGAGGTGGCGGCGCTGCCAGTCGTCGCGGGTACCGCTTGGCATATGTTGATTACCGTGGCTGGCTTGGGCGCTGGGGAGACCGTCTTCATCCCAGGCGCGGGCGGCGGGGTTGCCAGCCTGGGCATTCAAATCGCCAAGTATGCTGGCGCCAGGGTGATCGCCAGCACCTCAACTGCCGACAAGGCTCGCAAAGCGCTGGAGCTGGGCGCGGACCACGTCGTCAACTATCACGACCAAGATTGGGTTGAACAGGTCATCGACGCCACCGATGGGCGCGGCGTCGACGTCGTGCAGGACAACGTCGGCGGCAAAACCTGGGCCGATTCATTGCGGACCTTGGCGCGCAATGGACGCATGGTGGTCTGCGGCTCGCATTCCGGCCGGCAATTCGAGTTGTCGATACCTCAAATCTATCACCGGCAACTGAGCATCCTCGGCGCCAATGGCGCCACCTACAACGAACTGGTCACCGTGCTTGAGTTGGCGGACCAAGGCTCGCTGCGACCGGTGATCGACACCGTTCTTCCCCTGTCACAGATCCACGAAGGGCATCGCATTCTGGAAGAACACGATCACTTTGGCAAAGTAGTAATGCAGATTTGGACAGACTAGAGCGCTCCTGGCTCGACTGCCATCGCCAACCTATCTATCCGTTGCTCTTGCGCTCTTCAACCTGCGAGCGCAGGCGCTCCATCAAGTCGACGCCCAGCTGTCGGCACAGGTCGATCATATCGATAGGCACCCAGTTTTCAATCAAGTAGTCGCCTTCGCGCTTCCACCAGTCGAAATCGCGCAGGGTCATGAGTTCGCCGGTTGCCGGTATGCCGGCGTAGTCGCCGTTGCTGTAAGAGAACGCCGCATCCCAGATGCCGCCGCAGGCATATAAACCTTCGCCGATGAAGCCCATATTGCGGCCGCCGCGCTCGACCTCCAGGTGGCGGTCGCCGAAGCCGTGGAGCCAATTGCGCTGGTGAAAGTCTTCAAACTCCTCCAGCGAGAAGCAGCCGCCGATGCCGCTCGGTCCGAACCAGCGCATGTCGGGATGCCAGTATTTGTCCTGTTCCATGCGGCTCATGTCGCCGCCGTCGCGGTCGCGGACATAGCGCATGAGGCCTTTGCCCATGGCTTGGACCAGTTGCAGGCTCTTGCGAGATTCCAAAGGGTCTTGCTCGGTGAGCAGGATGCCGTCTTTGGCGACCGGTCCGGGGATTTTGCCGCCGTCCGCGCCGGGCGAGGGCGGCAAGACTTGATAGCCCGCCTGCCGCATGACGGCGAGGATATCGTACTGAACGAAGCTCTCGGCGATTTTGCCCTCGCGCATGACGTAGAATTGCCCGAACCAGATATTGGTTTTCTTGCCCGTGGCCGGGATGCCCAGCCAGTCCTTGACGAAGCTGCCGGTTAGGTAGCCGCAGGCGGTGACCCACTCGCTGCCGACATCGCCAGCCCACTCCGACTCGCCCGACTCTATGCCGCCCATGAAGACATCGGGTCTGATTTTGAGGTCGGGAAAGGAATGCAGCAGCGGCAGCCAGAAACCGGATATGAGGTTTTCGACGCCGAGAATGTGATCGATTGGCGCGGAGCCGTTCCAGTTCACATCGTCATGGACGGCAGCGCGAATGACCGCCGGCACATTGTCGACGCCGACATGATTCAGCTTCTGCCAGTAATCCCAGACGATTTCCTTGTTCTGCTGGTTCAGCAAATTGGACATGATCTCTTCCCTTCTCTACTTCTTCTGATCTACTTTGTCTTCAATGATTGCGCTTCTGTTTCGGCAAAAAGACGCCTGTGAATATCAGGGCGCAACCGAATATCGCCCAAACCGAAAATCCGGGTACAAAGCTGCCGAAAAAGTCGCGCGAGGCGCCCACGACTACCGGCGAGATGAACATGCCAAAACCAGCGATTGTCAGCGAAGCGCCCCAAACCACAGTGATCTTGCGCGGCGTCATCCAGGACAATTGCATCGGCAATGTCAACAGCGCCGGCTGATATACCCAGGTGCCAAAACCCAGCGCAAGTATCGACAGATTGATCGCCAGTGGATCGCGCAGCAGGAAGGCGCCGAATCCCCCAATCGCAACCATGACCCCCGGCGCCAGAAAGAGCAGACGTCGATTCTTCACCCGCACCGCCAGGAAACCGCCCAAGAGCACGGCGAAAATGCCCACCGCCGGCAGCAAACCAGTGACATAGCCCGCTTGATCGAGGTCCATGCCTCGGAACTCGTGCAAGAAAGACGGCAGCCAGCTCGTCACCGCAGCGTAATTGACGAAGACCAGCGCATCGCCGACCACCAACAGGAAGATCGTTCGATCGCGAAAGACTTCCCAAACCTCGCGCAGCGTGAAGATCGACGAGGTTTCTTGTATATGCGTCGACCGCGCCCGCCCGTAAAACTTCCAGGCAATGGCGCCGCACAAGCCGATACCGCCAAAGATGCCCAACACCCCTTCCCAAGAAACATTCTCGGCCAGCGGCGCCGCCAGCGGGATCGAAATAGCGATGCCCAAACTGATCACGATCAATAAGAGCGTGTTAATGATGGGCACTTCATTCGGTCGGAACCACTGCATGATTAGCGACGCCGTTGCCGTCATCATCAGACCGGTGCCGATCCCATATAAAAGTCGCAGCAAGAGCATCAGGTGGAAATCCTGTATCCAGGGCGAAAGCGCTAGCATGCCGAGCATGAACCAACTGACGGTGAAGACCCGATTCAATCCGAAACGGTTGATAATCAAGCTGCCTGGCAAGCCGATACAGGCTTTTACCAAGGTTGGCAGCGCCACCAACAGGCTGGCGCTGGCGCGCGTGATGCCATAATCATCGATCGCGAGCGGCAAAAGCGGCGTGACGGCGAAGAAGTTCAGCCCAATGGACAGATGCGCCGCCAGAATCAGCGCGGCGATAACAAAGCGATAAGCGGGCTTTACCCGGGCTTCAGACCAGGTGGCTTCGCTTAAAGTGGTGGTCATAACGCCGATCGATCCGGCCAGAGCCCATTATGCGCGCGCAACATCGACTTAGCCTTTGACGGCGCCGGCGGTTAAACCTTTGACCAGCTGCCCTTGGAAGATGAAGACAACTATGATGATGGGCACCGCGGCCGAAACAGCGGCGGCCGCCGCTAGCGTGATATGTCCCGGGTCTTCGCCGGCAGCGTATTTCGAGATCGCCACTGTCAATGTCCAGTTGGACTGCGTGAGGATGCGCACCAGCAAGAAATCGCTATACGCCAACAGCATTGTGAAGAGCGCCGTCGAGATGATTCCAGGCCACATAATGGGAATGATGACGCTGATGAAGGCGGTCAGCCGATTGGCGCCATCGACCATCGCCGACTCTTCAATCTCCTTGGGAATGTTCATGAAAAAGCTGCGCAACATCCAGATTGTGAAGGGCTGATTGATCGCCACCAACGTAATGATCAGCAGAATATGCGTGTCATACAGCCCCGACCGCTGACCGAACCACCAATAGGGCAGAATGTAGGACATGCCGGGCAAAGAACGGAATCCCAAAGCGGCAACCAGAATGACGACGCCGGCGATGCCGCTGTAGCGCGCCAGACCATAACCAGCCATGCAACCGATTGAGATTGAGATGCAAATGGTGCCGGTGGTAACGATGATTGTGTTGAGGAAATAGTCGTAGAAAGTCTGTGTTTTAATATAGCCGGGTATCGACCACAGGACGGCGAAGCCGACGGCGAGAACAGCCAGGTAAACATAACCGCGTGGTACGGGGAAGCGCCGCGCGTTTAGGGCGACCAGCACCAGCAAGCCGAATATCGCTACAAGCACGATGGCTACGACGAAGGGATCATCGGGAATCGCCTTGAGCCAGAGGTCGGTGTAATTGTCCGCCGTCGGCTCGAAGATGAATAGCGGCACACGGGAATTGGCTTGGCGCGGCGTCTTGAAGGACTGAATGGTGGTCCAGAAGAAGGGAATGACGCTGAAGATGGCATAGGCTGTGAGAAGCAGGTAGATAGCGGCAAGCGCGTAACGATTTTCGATCCTTTTCATGTTAGCGCTCTTCGGTCTGCTCTTTATAGGTGCGCGCCAGGAAAGGCACCAGGACGACCAGGATCAAAACGACGGTGATAACCGACATGGCGTTGGCTTTGCCCAGGCGCTGCACGCTCATGGCAGTGCGGAAGGTGTATAGCATCATGACTTCCGCTTTGTATATCGGGTTCTGTTCCGTCAGCACGAAGATGCTGTCGAAGACGCGGTAGGCGTCCATGATCGAGATCAAGCCCACGAAGACGAAAAGCGAGCGCAGATGGGGAATCATAATGTAGCGGACCTGTCGCAGGCGCGTGGCGCCGTCGATCATGGAGGCTTCGACGAGTTCGTGCGGCAGGGTCTGCAAGCCGGCGAAGAAGACGATCAGCGGGAAGGGCGTGGCCGCCCACAGCGCGTGGACCAGGATGAGCCCTTTGACTGTCTGCTCAGTGAATATGAAGCGTGATCCAACGACTTCGCGGAAGAGCCAGGCGACGAGACCGCCGGACTCAAAGAGCTGCTTGACCATCAGCGTACCGACCACGGGCACGACAATGAAGGGCATGAGGAAGGCAGCCAGATAGGCGCCGCGGATGCTCCGAGAGACTTGATCCAGCAAGACCGCGATCAGGAAGCCGGCGAAGATAATCATGGGCACGGCGATGGCGATATAGGTCATCGTAAACGTGAAGGCATTCCAGAACTTCTGGTCTTGAAAAACTTCCAGATAATTCGCCAAGCCCACGAATTCTGGCTCATTGATATTGCGGAAGGTCATATATTGCGTGCTGAGCCAAACCGAGGTCAGCAAGGGGAAGACCATCAGCGACAGCATGACCAGCAAACTGGGCGTCATGAACATATAGAAGGTGCGTCTGTTCACGTTCGAGACCCTTACGTCCCGGGCGGCGATCAAGGTAGTGGCGGGTGCGGAGCGGGAGCCCCGGCTCCGCACCACTTGTGGGATCGGTGTGGGCCGAGGTTGCCGACCCGCACCGATACTGAATTGTCGCTTTTTAGCGACCTGCCAATCTAGCTCTCGATATAACCCTGCGCCGTCGCTTCCGCGATATACTCTTCGGCTGCGTTATCGAGCGCTTCTTCCGGCGTCAGGTCGCCTGTGCCGACCAGCGGCAGCCAATTGCCAAGCGCAGTGCTCACCAGCGCCGCAGCCGGGTTCAGCGAGCTGCCGCCGACGCCCTGGCCCAGGGAAACACCCATTGCCGGAAGGTTGCGACCGCCATGACCGGCTTCGCCGACGGAGGTGCGCACGACCGCGCCGTGCGCGGCGCCGCCGACTTGACCGTCGAAATCGAAGGTCTCCATGATGGCGCGGAAGACCAGATCATGATCAACGCCGGAGCGCTTGGCGATGGAGTAAGCGTCAATCCAGGCGGAGCCGCCCAGGATGCCGCTGTCGGGATCGGGCGCGGGCGAGCCGGCAAAACCGATGATGCCGACGTAGTCCGACTTTTCCGGGTCATCCATGTTGGCGGCGCGGCTGGCCCAGATGTGGACGAAAGCCAGGGTACCGGTTTCCATGCCAATCTCGCTGTCGTCGATGCTGTAGGTCAAGCCTTCAGCGCCCATGCAGGCGTCGACAACTTCCTTCATCTTGCTCAGCGCGGCGACGCCGGCGTCGCTATTGAAGGTCGGCATATTGGTTTCGTCGTCCAGGAACTTGCCGCCGAAAGAGCGGATGAAGTGCATGAACTCGATCTCCCAAGCCCAGCCGGCGTGCAGGTTCATGGTGAAGGGCAGGTCGATGCTTGGTTCGCCCTTGAGCACTTCGCAGGCATCCATGACTTCGTCGTAGGTGGTCGGGACATCCAGGCCATGCTGCTCGAAGAGATCGGTGCGGTAGAAGAGGTGCATGGTATTGGACATGAAAGGCACGCCATAGATATTGCCGTCGATGGTGGCGGCATCCCAAACCGGCTGAGGGATGTCATCCAGGTTGTACTCTTCGCGATACTGCTCGACCAGATCGTTGAGCGGGATAAGGGCGTCAAAGCCGGACAGCGCCACCATACGCGCCGGAGTCGTGTGCAGAACCGCCCAGGGCGAATCGCCGCCGCCGGCCAATGCCAGGTTGGCTTGTTCTTCAGCGCTGGCGGAATCCAGCAATTGGATATTGACTGTCAGGTTATCGACTTCGTTGCACTTCTCCAATTCGGCGGCGAAGTACTCGGTAATGGGGAAAGCCCAACCCATGAAATTGAGCTCGGTGGCTTCCATCGGCGCATCCAGTTCACAGGGATCCATGTCATCCGCATAGACCGGCACCAGCAAAAGCAAGATGGTGAACAGTACAAGTAACTTCTTCATTGCAATCTCCTCGCTAAACTAAAAGTGTGAAAGCATTTGTCAAGGCGCAAATGCGCATTTGCGCCAGGCATGGTCGCTATGGCCGCCTGCCTGCGTTCCTTGCGAATCGCCCTCGCGCCTCCAAAATAAGCGCCTACGAAAAGGTTTTCGAGGTGGCGCTTCCCACATCCTAACGCACTACGAGCGCGCACGCAACAAATTGCTTCGCCCGCGCAGGGCAATCGCTTCAAATTGAAATTATGCGCGCCGTCGGTAAATCTCCTCCATTTTCCTAATCTCCAGGACCGCTCGCCAAATCTCAGACCATGACAAACAACGGCGAGCGACCGCCTGGCGGCTGTCTACGCGACCGACGGTCAGTGTCCACGCGACCTACGCGCCCTACGCGCCCCTCAATGGTTAGAAAACCCCAACGCGCGAATATTGAGCCATCCTTATCAGAACATCTGTGCTATCATGTCCGCAAGCACATCGAAGCGAGGACCCCCATGCCCAAAACCAGAAACTTCTCA
>JAJEFB010000031.1 GCA_022820665.1 Anaerolineae bacterium
GATGCCCAGGTCCCGTTCCACCTGGGCCACTTTCATGCCGGGCTGCGCCGCCAAATTGAGCGCTTCACGTTTCAATTCCTCTGGATATTTCATCATCACCTTCCAAACCACCTTCCTCACCTCATTTTATTGGACAACTTAACTGTCCACAAAATCGGGGCAAGTTTATTCTAAACTTGCCCCGATTTTGTGGACAGTCGCCCCTGCCGATTATCAGGTAATTCTTGCTCTTTATTTCGACCGATTTGGATACATTGCCTAAACCAAAAATGCTTGACCTGCAACTTCGATATTGTTATCATTACTATAAGGTCATTATATCGACGCTGCGCCCGTACTCCGCCTGATTTCTCACAACATACAGTTCAAAAACCGGCAAAAGGTCTCATATGTTTTGTCGTCTGCTACTCTTATGCTCTGCCTTCATCCTCTTGGCTTTTCTCGCGCCCGCCTACACCCAGTCCGATCCGCCGTCCAACCCGCCCGAAGACACTACTTGCGGCTTGCCTAAATCCGGCACCATCGTCGCCAGCGTTACCTATACGCTCAGAGCCAACTGTTCACAGACGGGCACGTTGCAAATAAAGACCGCCGACACGCCCAACGTCACCCTGACCATCGACGGCAAGGGACACACCATTTCCAACGGGACCGGCGTCAAATGGGGCATGAGTTTCCTCATCGTGGACGACCAGGGCGCAAGCACCATTTTCAACCTCGACACTACCACGAGCCCGAACGTCAAGGTCATCATCAGGAACGTCACTTTTGATGGGAATGGCTTGCTGTTTAGGAGACATACACGCCAGGGTCAACGGGACGATGGCACAACCTGGCTCTATTCCGGGGGAATTGGCTCCTGGATATCGGCCGAAGGCGCCCTGGAGATGGAGAATGTTACCTTCACAGAGGGCAACGGCACCTGGCTGAGGGCTGAGGGGACGGCGACCCTGACCAATGTGCTTTTCGAGGACACCAGAACCTATAATTGGGGCATATCCCCCACCGTCATAGGCGGCTTGCATGTGGCAAATACCGGCCGCGTCACGGTCCACAATGCCGTTTTCCGCGACAATTACCGCTCGGTCGTCGTTGTGGAGAAAGGCGGCAGGTTGACAACCACGGGTTGTCTCACTTTCATCCGCAACTTCACGCACAACGTGCACCACAGCGGGCTCAGCGGTTTCTTTGGTACCTGGAGCGACAGCAGCGCCGGTCCCTGCAGCGGCAGCATCGGCAACAACGGCCAAGCTGTGGACACATATTCCCAAACATTTATGGATTGTGGCTTGCCCGCGGACGGGATCATATGGGAGGACGCTGTCTACACCCTCACCCAAGACTGCCTTTGCATGAACACAGTGACGCTGGCTGCCGGGGTGGAAGTCACCATCAATGCCAATGGCTACAGCATCAACGGCTGCGTAGCGGGCGCCTCCGGCGACTCCGACGAGCCCCCGCGCGGCAGCGGCTCATTTCTAATCGGCGGCTTAGCGCAGCTCACCATCAACAATGCCAATATCAACGGCGTTCGCATGGTCAATTATGGCGGCGCCTTGACCGTGGCAAAGTCAAAGGTCTCGGCCACCTCTCCGACGCCGATTCATAATCACGGCTACGTCAATGTTTACGACTCGACTTTTGATAGCAACCACGGTTTTGACAGTTCCACAAGAGGCAGCGTCTATTATGCCACGGACCTCTTTCGCATGGGCCGGGCGCTTTTCCGGGACAACATGTTCCGCAGCAACACCGGTGGTCCAGCCGAGCTGCTGGCAAGGGGTCCCGGGACATCAATCATCTTGTGCGGCGACAATGAACGTGACGATCCGCCGCCCGAGGAAGGCGCCGACGAGCCTACGCCGGTATGGCTCCCGCTCTTCATGACGATCGAAGGCGGCGTCCTGGGCGGCTGCGACGGTCCCCAAGAGGTCGTTGTCCTGGTTCCACAGCCGCAGACCGGCGGCGGCTGCCGCCCCGGGCAAACCCATCTGCCCCCGAACAAGATGCTGGGCGCCATCGGCTTCATTTGCCACGTCGAAGAATCGCCCGCCGCTGCCATAGAAATCTGGGAAATCTCCCCCAACAACGAAGGCTTCTTCTCCCTCAGCGTCAGCCAGAGCGAAATCGATGCCGTGGCGGAGGGCTTCGTCGCCTGTTCCCGCACCGGGCGCGCCGCCGTGCGCGTCGGGCTGACCGACGCCGTCCATCAGCAGATCCAAGGCAGCCGGATTTACCAAGACCCCAGCATACGCGGCGGCCGCGACATACAAATCTCTTTGGGTCCCACCTCAGAAGGCAAGGTGCACCACTATGTCATCGACGAAGTGCTTGACGGGGTGGTCCTGGGCACGGTCGATACCATCCCCCACAGCCCTCCTTGCCTCGGTTTTGATCGAGCCAGGATTGTCGCCGCCGCCCCCGCGCCCGCGCCAACCCAGATCTACGCCGCCGCGGTCAACCCGCAAGCGCCGCGGGCCGACGGCTCCATCGTGCATATTGTCGGCCAGGGCGATACCATCTGGGCAATAGGCGTCGCCTATGGACTTCACCCGCATGACCTCATCGCGCTCAACGAACTCCCGGAAAGGGGCAGTTATATCGTCCCCGGCCAAGAACTGCTCATCCGCGCCGCGGCCTGACCGGCGCCATCTGACAGCCCACACCCCATCTACATTCACCTCGAAACTCGCAGGGGCGACCAATCTGGTCGCCCGCAAATACCACCTGCAATCACGTCGAAACATGTAGGGGCGAGCGACCTGCTGTGTCCACGCGCAGCGGTGGCTCGCCCCTCGGTGTCATCGGTGGTTAAAATCTCTCTCTGCGCCCTCTGCGCCTCTGTGGCAATCCCCCCGTACTCAACCCGCAACGGTTGGACAACCACATTGAACATGACACTATTTGACGACCCAGACCCCATCTACATTCACCTCGAAACCCGTAGGGGTGACCAATCTGGTCGCCCGCAAATACCTTTGTGTCCTTCGTGTCTTGACGGTCAGTGTCGGCGGGCTGTGTCTACGCGCCCTGCGCGCCCCTCAGTAGTACCAATAAAGTAATGCGAAAAAACCTCATTTGTAGCGAAAGTTCTGGATCTAATCCCAATCCCGCCAAATGCGCTCCCCCTCTCCATTGCAATGGGGAGGGGGCCGGGGGTGGGGTTGAAAACTCAGTAAGTGCAAGTAAGTAATGAGAAAAATGCCGCACTTCACTCCCATCCACATCCAAGGTCGAAATCTGTACGGGTCAGCCGGTGGCTGACCCATTGCTATCGTTCCGCTTATGTTTATTATGAGGGCGAGCCACCGGCTCGCCCGTACAGGCTCCTTATTTTTTTGCATTACTTACTTGGAACTACTGAGGGCACAGAGGGCACAGAGTGTTTTTTGCCACAGAGGCGCGGAAGTAAGCGCAAGTAAGTAATGAGAAAAATGCCGCACTTCAGCACCATCCACATCCAAGGTCGAAATCTGTACGGGTCAGCCGGTGGCTGACCCATTGCTATCGTTCCGCTTATGTTTATTTTGAGGGCGAGCCGCCGGCTCGCCCGTACAGGGTTCATTATAATGAGGCGCAGAAGTGCTTGGCGGGCGACCAGGTTGGTCGCCCCTACGGGTTTCGATTATTTTGTAGTTTTCTATATATCATCAAATTATTCGCACGACTTACTTGCATTTACTTCTGTGTCTTTGTGGTTAGTCCAGCCAATGCCCAAGATTTACATCCAGCCCGGCGAAGGCTTCAAAACTCAGATCGCGCATTGTCAAGCCGAGCTGCAGCTTCAGCTCGGCGAAGATTTCGGTATAACTCCCGGTCATCCTTCGAAAGCGGCTCAAGCCCAAGTCGCTCACCACGCGCTCGATCGTCTCGGCGTCGGCTTCGATCTCGGTGAAGTTCCCGTAGGGCAACTCGTCCAGCACGATTTCGGCATCCCCCAGGGCGTAAGTCGTGCGATACTTCTCGTAGATTAGCGCGACCTCGTAGCCGAGCCGTTGCAGGATGAGATCCATCGTATCGAAGTCGCTGACGACGACTTCCGCCTCGAAGCGCCTGAAGATGCCGTCCTGGCTGCTCGCGCCCGATTTGTAGGTCAGTTTGGCTTTCTCATCCTGCCGCAGCCGCAGGACAATGCCACCCGCCGTCAGCGTACCGGCGGCGTTCTCGTAGCGCAGGTTGCGCTCGAAGACGCGCGGCGATTTCAAGAGCGCGCCGGCGGTTTCCAGCGCCCGCCGCGGCAGGTCCAGGTCGGGCGTGTACAGTTTGATTTCCACCTCTTGCATGTGCGTTTGCGACATCGCTCGTCCTTGTCGGTAGTTTCAAGATAGTCGTTAAAAAACATGTCGCCCGTCATACCATGCCCGTCAATGCAAGGGCGCGGTTTCGGGCGACCAGGTTGGTCGCCCCTGTTTACGTTGCGAGCGGCGGCCCCCCACCCCCCGACCCCCTCCCCCATAAAGAGGGAGGGGGAGCTAAGCGCCGCGGGACGCAAGGTATTTTGCGTCGGCGGCTGCTGTGCAGCGCGTGGGTCTACAATTTTCGATTATTTTGCAGTTTTCTATATTTCATCAACTTTTCGCATAACTTACTTGGTTCTACTTCAGTTTCTCAATGGCACTTCGCGGGTGGCGCCGGGCAGGTAATCGTCGATCGCGTTGACGATGGCCGACCAGGGCAGTTGCGGCGTGTCCGGCGCCACGATGAGGCCATGGCTGTATGTGCCGGCCGCGCGTTGAATCAGCCAGAGGCTGCGGTCGGTGAAGGACAATCCGTCTTGATCGCCCAGGGTATCGAATTTCGCCTGGCGCAGCGCCTGGAGCAGCTTCTCGAGCTGTTCTTTCGGCAGGCTGAGCCGCAGCGGTTTGTGCCGATTGAATCCTTCGTAGACCAGCAGCAATTCGACCTCTCCCAGCTGATATTCGATCACTCGCGCGACCGAGTGGCGGACGCGCCGGCCGAAGTAATAGGCTGTGACTTGCAGGACGCTCATGACGCCGGCTCGCCGGGCGACGCGGTTGAGGTTCTCAAAGCCGAGGTCGTCCGCCACTTGATAGATTACAGCGCCGTCAAATGCCATCGTGCTAAAAATGCCTAATCGCTTCAAATTTTTATATTCACCACAGAGGCGCAGAAGTAAGTGCAAGTAAGTAATGAGAAAAATGCCGCACTTCACTCCCATCCACATCCAAGGTCGAAATCTGTACGGGGCAGCCGGCGGCTGACCCATTGCTATCGTTCCGCTTATGTTTATTATGAGGGCGAGCCGCCGGCTCGCCCGTACAGGCTCCTTATTTTTTTGCATTACTTACTTGGAATCACTGAGGGTCGCGTAGACACTGACCGCCTGCACAGAGTTTTCGATCAAATGTTTTACTCAGTAGGTCCAGGTAAGTAATTGGAATATGGAAATACTCTTTGTCAACCTCTCCCCCCGACCCCCTCTCCATTGCAATGGAGAGGGGGAGCGCATATGGCGGGATTGGGATTACATGCAGAACTTTCGCTACAAATGACGTTTTTCGCATCATTTTGTTGTTACTGCTCAGGGCATAAAGTTTTCGATCAAATGATTTTTCTCTGTGTTCTCAGCGCCTCTGTGGTTAATTTTGCAGAGATTTCCCTGGCAGATGGGATAAACTCAGAGCTCAAGCACAACTTTGCCAAAGACGGCATTCCGCGCCAGCAGTTCTTGCGCCTGACGAGCCTGGCTCAAGGGCAGGCGGGCGCCGATGACCGCTTGCAGCCTGCCGGCAAAGATTTGATTCATGACCGCCATATAATCGCGATGGGGACCCATTGTGCTGCCGATGATGGCGATCTGGCGCGCGAAGAGCTGGGCGACATTCATCTCGAAGCCATAGCCGCTGGTGCCGCCGACGACCAGAATGCGCCCGCCGACGCGACAGGCGCGCATGCTCTGGCTCAAGGTGGCCGCGCCCACGTTGTCCACCACGACATCGACGCCGCGCCGATTCGTCAGTTTGTAGATGGCGCGCGACCATTGCGCTTCTTCTTCGCGATTGATCGTGATGTCCGCGCCCAGGGCTTCGGCTTGACGGCATTTTTCGGCATTGCTGCCGACGACATAGACGGTCGCGCCAGCCAGTTTGGCAATCTGAATGCTGATGCTGTTGACGCCGCCGCCGGCGCCAACAATCAGCAGGGATTCGCCGACCTGAAGCGCGCCGCGCGTGATCAAGGAATGCCAGGCGGTCACGCCGACCAGCCCGGCGGCTGCCGCCTCGCCGAAATCAAATTCATCGGGCATTTTCATCAAATTGCGCTGGGGCAGAACCACATATTCCGCCGCCGCGCCGCTGTGATGTTCGCCGAGAATGGCAATGCGCGACTGGTTTTCCAGTCCGCTGTGCAGAGCTGGATCGCCCGGCGCTACGATGGTGGGATCAATGCAGACGCGGTCGCCGACGGCAAATTGGTTTACGCCGTCGCCCAGGGCGTCGACCAGTCCGGCGCCATCGGAACAAATCACATGCGGGAAGTCGAGGGTCAGTCCCTTCCAGCCGGCGCGCACCCACAGGTCCAGTCGATTGAGCGCGGCCGCTTTGATGTTGACGCGAACTTCCGCATATCCGGGCACGGGAACCGGCAGATCTTCGCGATATTCGACGACCTCGGGACCCCCGTGCGCTTTTAGTGTCGCTGCTTTCATTGTTTCAACCTTTGTTTCAACCTTCATCTCAAGCCCAATTCCTGGCGGGCGATAACCATGCGCTGGATCTCGCTTGTGCCTTCGTAAATCCGCGTGATGCGGGCGTCGCGGTAATAGCGCTCCACCGGCATTTCTTTGCTGTAGCCCATGCCGCCGTGGATTTGCAGGGCTTCGTCGGTCACATAGGCTGCGGTCTCGCTGCAAAACAGCTTTGCCATGCTGGCTTGGCTGGTATAGCGCGCGCCGCTGGCTACTGCCCGCTGCCTGGCGAGGACGGCTTGGTAGAGCAGGGCGCGGCTCGCTTCGATGCGCGTTTTCATATCGGCGATTTTCTGCTGGATCATTTGAAAGCTGCCGATGGGCGCGCCAAAAGCCTGGCGCTCGCGGGCATAAGCCAGGGCGGCTTCATAAGCTGCCTCGGCAATGCCCAGGGCTTGGGCGGCGATGCCGATGCGCCCGGCGTCCAAGACTGTCATCGCGATCTTGAAGCCTTGCCCCACTTCTCCCAGCACATTTTCGACCGGACAGGCGTAATCCTCGAAGATGATCTCGCTGGTGGCGCTGGCGCGGATGCCCAGCTTGGGCTCGACCTTGCCGCGGCTGAAGCCTGGCTGGCCCGTATCGATGAGAAAGGCGGTGATGCCGCGATGTTTGGCTTCGGCGGCGGTCATGGTGAACAAGATGAGACGGTCAGCCACGGGACCGCTGGTGACCCAGCTCTTGCGCCCGTTGATAACATAGCGGGTGCCGGCGTCGTTGAGGCTGGCGCGGCTTTCCATATTGCCGGCGTCGCTGCCCGACATGGGCTCGGTCAAGCTGTAAGCGCCGATCTGCTGGCCGCTGGCTATGGGCGTGATCCACTCGCGCTTTTGGCGCTCGGTCCCGAAGACCTGGATGGGATAACAATAGAGCGAATTATGCACGCTCATGATGGTGCTGTGGCTGGCGTCCGCTTTGGCGATTTCGATCATGGTCAGTACATGCGCCAGGGTGTCCATGCCGGCGCCGCCGTATTGCTCCGGCACTTCAATGCCCATCAATCCCATTTTGCCCATCTTGCGCACCGTCTCCAGCGGGAACTGGCCCGATTCATCGAACTCGGCGGCGATGGGCGCGATTTCGCGCCGGGCGAAATCTCTCACCGCCGCCAGCAGCATCTCGTGTTCTTCGCTCATCGTCAGGCTCAAGGGGGGCGCCTGTTCGGCTAGAACCATCGGCATCTTCCTCCACATTCGTCATGAATTTGTTTTGCAGTCCGCGCTTGTTATTATAACATTCAATGGACGAGCATGATCCCGTCTCATGGAGGGGCGGTAATATATCGAAGTCGGTTGAAAAGAAAAACTTAACCACCGAGGGCACCGAGAAAATTCTACGAAATTGTTGCTTTCCGTGTTCTTAGTAAGTGCAAGTAAGTAATGAGAATGCGAAAGCGCGATTATTCAACCTCTCCCCCCGGCCCCCTCTCCATTGCAATGGAGAGGGGGAGCGCTAATTGCGGGACTGGATTACATCGAGAACTTTCGCTACAAATGAGATTTTTTTGCATTATTTTATTGGCGCTACTTCTGAATCCGCGAACCTAAAGGGGATAGCGCCTTGTCACTCAAGACCGCATGTAGAAATATGGGCGCTCTTAGCGCATTTGTAGTGAGATGAAATTATTTTAATGTCAAGCGATTTCGATACAGTACCTGGAAGGGCGCATCACATGCCCGATATCAGCTTGAATCACCTGGCGGTGGTCGTTGACAGCCTTGATGAGGCGCTGGTTTTCTGGCGCGACGCGCTTGGGCTGGCGGGGACCGGGGGGAGGCAATCCATCGGCGACGAAGGGGTTGATGTGGCCTTTCTCAAGCTGGGCGATTCCCGTCTCGAATTGATTCAGCCGACCGCGGAGGATAGCGGCGTCGCGAGGTATCTTGCCAAGCGCGGACCGGGCTTGCACCATGTCTGCCTGGAAGTGTCGGATCTCGACAGCAAGCTGCAAGCCCTGCGGGCCAGCGGCGTTGAATTGATCAACGAGGCGGCCCGCGAACGCGACGGCAGGCGCTACGCCTTTGTTCATCCCGGGAGCGCTTGCGGCGTGCTGCTGGAGTTATATGAGCGGATATAAATCATGTCATGGCAATTGCCGTCATGTGATAAGGCATCATGCAGATGAGATTTTTTCTACTTGGCTCGATTCTGGCTTTATTTTCCACGGTCGCCGCTGCGCAGGATCGCGCTTGCCCGGCTTTGCAGGATGGGGCGATCGGGAGCGTTTCCAGCGCCTGCGCCGAACAGGAGATTCACTCAATCTGCTTTGGCCATCCCACCGTCTCGCTGGCATGGTTGCCCGATGCCGCAACTGCGGCATTCTCGCAGCCCGGCGACCAAGCCGCATCAAAGAGCGTCGACTGGTTTAGCACCAGCAGCGAGGACAAGAGCTGGGGAACGGCGCGAATCTTGTTCGCTGCTTACCCGCCCGATGGCTTGGAAGCCCAGCCTGCGGCCTTGCTCGCCTTTGGCGATGTCGCGCTCTTCCCCGCGCCGCGGACGGCGATACCCGCGCTCTTGCTGGACATCAGGGTGGCAGCCGCCCAGGGCGCCAACCTGCGCGCGGAACCCAATACCGACGCGCAGGTCATCAGAACGCTGGCCCAGCGCAGCGGTCTCAAGGCGGTCAGACTCAATGAAGACGGCAGTTGGATTCAAGCCTACGCCGACCCGGAAGAAATCGGTTGGATCAGCCGAGAACTGGCGGCGGGCGATATCGACCTGCTGCCCAGCGCGCCGCGCGACAACGCGGGGGCTCCGCTCTGGTTTTCCTGGCAAGCCTTCGACTTCCGCAGCGGCATCGACGACGCGCCCTGCGCGGGGGCCGCCGACAGCGGCCTGCTATTGCAGTCGAATCGCTTCCAGCCGCCGCGCCAGTTTTGGCTCAACGGACTTGATGTTCGCCTCAACGGCACGGTCTTCCTGCAAGCGCAGATCGACGCCGGCATGTCGATTTACGTCCTGGACGGCGAGGCGTCCATCATCGTCCCGGAGGCGCGGGTCGTCGTGAAAAGCGGCTTCTATACACAAGTCCCGCTGAGCCCCGCCGAAGACGGCAGTCCCATGTACGCGGAGATCCCCGCGGCGCCCAGCGCCTACGACTACCAGAGCATGCTCAACTTGCCGATCGCCGCGCTGCCTTATCCCACGCGCGTGGGCTTGGATCCCTACACGATCATAGACAAGCGCCCCAGCGATGGTCAGAGTCCTCTGGAAGGCATGTCCCCCGAAGCGCCTTGCAAGATCACGGCTGGCACGTTTGGCGCCAACATCCGCTCGCATCCGGATCCGGAAGCGCCTGTCATCGCTGTCATGGGGCATCGTGAAAGCGCCGATCCCATGGCCCGGGCCATCGGCGCTGACGACTTGCTGTGGTGGAAGCTGGCGGATCATGTCTGGATCCGCATTGACGCCACGGTCACTGGCGGCAAGTGCAGCGCCGTGCCTCTGATCGCTTACGATAGCTGAATCTTGTCGAGGCAGCCTATCGAAGGCGGTTGAAACAGGGAAATTCACCACAGAGGTCGCGTAGACACTGACCGCCGGCGCAGAAGTGAGTGCAAGTAAGTAATGAGATAAAATGCCGCACTTCGCTACCATCCACATCCCAGGACGAAATCTGTACGGGTCAGCCGGTGGCTGACCCATTGCTATCGTTCCGCTTATGTTCATTTTGAGGGCGAGCCGCCGGCTCGCCCGTACAGGCTCCTTATTTTTTTGTATTACTTACTTGGAATCATTGAGGGCGCGTAGACACTGACCGCCGACACAGCACTACGAGAGGGGGACCGGACCCTTTTCCAGCGCGCAAGAAACTGGCGCAAAATCTATATTTTTTCAGGCTCTTTGGGCGACCTGATAGGTCGCCCCACCATTGTCTCCTTTATTTTGGGATAAGCGCAACGCAAGGGCAATTCTTCATTCGCATGCAATTAATGTCATTCCGCCAACATATTGAAATGCCTCCCTGTTGAGGTAAGGCTTGCGATTCTGCTGTTGTCTTGATAGTATACCTATAGGGGTATGGGTATAAGGAGGGCGGGATGATGGAATCTGCCAGGCAAGTTGAATTGACTCGCGAGGCGCATAATAGCAAGACTATCAACCGAATCAAGCGCATTCAAGGACAGCTGAGGGCGCTGGAGGACGTGATCGCCGCCGATGCCGGCAGCTGTGAAGAGCGGGTCTTGCGGGCCCGCACGATTGAGAAGGGTATGAGCAGCTTGATCAATCATCTCTTCGATTGTTATATCGAAAACACGCTGCAGGCGGAGATGGGCGAAGATCCGGCCGGCGCCGTCAGCGATTTGCAGAAGATTCTCAAACTGATCAACAGTTAGAAGGGGACACCAGTCATGACAAACAAACAGATTAGTTTACCGGTTACCGGTATGACCTGCGCCATGTGCGTCAAGAATGTCGAGCGCAGCCTCAAAGGCGCCGACGGCGTCGCCGATGTCACGGTCAACCTGGCGACGGAAAAGGCGACGGTCGATTACGACGCCGACCGGCTCAAGACCGACGAGCTTGTCGGGCGGCTGGAAGCGGCCGGCTACGGCGTCGCCGCCGCCAGCATCGACCTGCCCATCACCGGCATGACCTGCGCCATGTGCCAGAAGAATGTTTCCCGCGCTTTGAAGAAAGCCGATGGCGTCATCAGCGCGAATGTCAATCTCGCCAGCGAAAAGGCGTCCGTGTCTTATCTGCCCGGGGCGACGCGCCGCCGCGACCTGGTTGAGGCGGTCGAGCGCGCCGGTTACGGCGTCATCGACACATCCGCCACAGATGCCCACGAAGACCACGAAGCGGCTGTCCGTCAAGCGGAGATCGATCGCCAAGCGCGCCTGGTAAAAATCGGCGCCGCCTTCACCATCCCGCTGACCATCCTGAGCATGGGGCGGCACTTCCTGCACCAGGTCCCTTTCCTGATGGACAACTTCGCTTTCCTGGCGGAGGACATCTGGCTCTTCATCTTCGGCGCGCTTGCCACGCCTGTCATGCTGCTGCTGGGCAGGCAATTCATCAGCGGCGGGGGCAGATCAATGCACCACGGCCACGCCAATATGGACGTGTTGGTGGCGATGGGCTCCATAGCAGCTTATGTCTACGGCCTGATCGTCCTCCTGGGCATCCTGTTCGGATTCAGCGATGTCGTCGGCAAATTGGACTATTTCGAATCGACTGCCGTCATTCTCACGCTGGTCACGCTGGGCAAGCTGCTGGAAGCGCGAGCCAAGGGACGGACCAGCGCCGCTATCAAGAAGCTGATCGGGCTGACGCCACGAACAGCCACGCTGCTCAGCGATGGCAAGGAGAAGTCGATTCCCATCGACGAAGTCGCCCCGGGCGACGTGCTGTTGGTCAAGCCGGGCGAGCGCATCCCGGTCGACGCCATCGTGACCGAGGGCCGCTCGGCGGTCGACGAGTCCATGCTCAGCGGCGAGAGCATGCCGGTGAACAAGAAAGCCGGCGACGAGGTCATCGCCGGCACGGTCAATCAACAGGGACGCTTGATCGCCGAGGCGCAGCGCGTCGGCAAGGACACCGTTCTGGGGCAGATCATCCGCCTGGTCGAAGCGGCGCAAGCCAGTCGAGCGCCGATTCAAGCGATTGTCGACCGCGTCTCGGCTTATTTTGTGCCACTCGTCATCGTGCTGGCCATAATCACGCTTGGGGGCTGGCTCACTATTGGCAGCACGGACCTGCCGACGGCCATCCTCAACATGATCGCCGTGCTGGTGATCGCTTGTCCCTGCGCGCTGGGCTTGGCCACGCCGACCGCCATCATGGTGGGCACGGGACGGGGCGCGGAATCGGGCATCCTCTTCCGCAACAGCGAATCGCTGGAAAGAACCAAAGCCCTGAGCACGATTCTGCTGGATAAAACCGGCACCATCACGGCCGGGCAACCGAGCGTCACCGATGTCATCGCCGGGCCGGGGGGCGACGCGAACGCCGTCTTGCGATTCGCCGCATCAGCCGAAGCCGGCAGCGAACATCCGCTGGCGGCCGCCGTGCTCGACAAAGCGAAGTCGGAGTCGATTGACTTGTTAACGCTTGAAGACTTCGAAGCGCTGCCCGGTCGGGGCGTTCAGGCAGCCATCGACGGGCGCGCGGTACTCGTCGGCAACGCCAAACTGATGAGAGACAAGGGAGTCGACATATCAGCGCTGGAGGAAGAGCTCAGTCGGCTGGCGCGCGAGGCGCGGACCGTGGCCCTGGTCGCCGTCGACGGCGCGCTGATGGGCGCGCTGGGCATCGGCGACCCGCTCAAAGCGAGTTCGCGCGCGGCTATCGCGGCGCTCAAAGCGCGGGGCCTCGAGGTGGCGATGATCACCGGCGACAACGCGGGCACGGCGCAAGCGATCGCGGAGCAAGTTGGTATCTCGCGCGTGTACGCCGATGTGCTGCCGGCTGACAAAGCGGCGGTGGTTCAGGACCTGCAAGACAAGGGCGAAAGCGTGGGCATGGTGGGAGACGGCATCAACGACGCGCCGGCGCTGGCGGGGGCCGATGTCGGCTTCGCCATCGGCACCGGCACCGATATCGCCATCGAAGCGAGCGATGTCACGCTGGTCAGCGGGGATTTGCGGGCTGTGGTCGCGGCGCTGGATCTGAGCCGGCGGACGATGCGGACGATCTACGAGAACCTGTTCTGGGCGTTCATTTACAATATCGTGCTGATTCCGGTGGCGATGCTGGGGGGGCTGCTGCCGATGTTCGCGGCGGCTGCGATGGCGTTTTCGAGCGTGTTTGTGGTGAGTAATTCGTTGCGGTTGCGGGGGGCGCGGGTCGGCGACTGATGGCGCGTACGTTAACCCCCCTCTAAATCTCGCCCCATTGCAATGGGGGGAGACTTTGTCCACTTGTAAGCGAGATTGTAAGGCATGTAGGGATGCCCCTTGGGTCGCCCGTTGTATTTTGGCGGGTTGCTGTCGATGTTCGCGGCGGCGGCGATGGCGTTTTCGAGTGTGTTTGTTGTGAGTAATTCGTTGTGGTTGCGGAGGGAAAACCTTCGTTCAGGCGATACGTCCGATTTTCCGCAATGAATTTCGTCTGAAGGAGGTGCATCCTACCGATATCTCTACATCTTGAAGTGCAGTTGGCACTCGGCATTTGTAGCCAGTTATTGCCATTTTGCGTCAAAGTGGGTAGATTAACTGCCCAGAGCAAGATTGTAAGCGAAGCTACTCACTTTCCAAGGATACTCACTCTATGACCGAAATTCAGACAATCAGCCTTGAACCATTGCGGGATGGGATTGGACGCTATGTTGCTGAAAGAAGCGGGGCAGACTACTTGGCGAGCATTGTTGCGCTTGATCAAATGGGTTATGAAGAGAACAAGACATGCGAAATCAAAGACTATGATGAAATTAAGTTGGTAGTCGCGTTTGAATGGTGTACTGAAATAGACGATGAAATGCGTGATTCAATGAATGACAGCGACCTTGCAGAAGATGGAGCTGTCGGAATCGCGCTCATGTTGATTGATACGCTTACGAAGTACACTGTAGTTGAACGAGCAGCAGAAGGGTCGGGTGTTGACTTTCTCTTGGGAGACAAAGAGACATTTGATATCTCTGATCGGACGGATTTCGGCATACCGACTGCGCGACTTGAGGTGTCAGGTATGCTCCGGGCGAAACCCAAAAGCCGCTTTCGAACTCGCATAAAGGAAAAGGTAAAGCAGTCAAAAGAGTCTGATTCAGACGGTACGGCAGCATACGTAATTGTGGTCGAGTTTAGTACTCCGATGATAAACTGTACTAGAAGGACGCCTGACGATGGATGACAAGAATTATCTAAGCGAAAGTGTCAGATTCCACGATTTGGCAATGGAGTTAGCAGACAAGGCCCACTTCGCTAGGCGCATCGGCGACGCGAAGGCTTACCTACAGTACACTCATGACTCATATGTGAATGAGGCACGAGCTGCGGAATTGCTGCGGCACGATCCGTCGCACCATATGTATTCAATATTGCACCGAAGTGCAGCAACCTTGGCTTACCGTTGTGGCAAATACAAAGCTGCCGAGAATCTGATTCTTCAAGGTTTAGAGCCTCGGCCCAATGATCGGCTGCGTAATGAGTTGTACGATCTCCTGAGAAAAGTACTGCTATACGAGAGTCGTGAGTATGCATATCCGCCGCTTGTCGAGAATGAAATCGTTGTAACCCTAACTGGTGTTGAGGCTGATAACGGCGAACTGGAAGCTGAGTCAAATGCGACGATGATTACAGACTACAAGCATCTTTTACGCATTATAACCGGCCTCGTCCGAAAGTTTCCGTTTCACCAACTAAACAAGTTTGACGAGAATTATCGCGTACTGACTGCTGTGCCATCCAGAGGCAGCTTCAGAATTAGTATGAAACTGATTGAGATTGGACAACTCTCGCTTTCCTTTGTTGACGATGTCGAAAGTGTATATGATAAGGTTTTAGAAAGTCTCGACAGATTAAAAAGCGGAGACACGTTTGCGTTGGAAGAAAGCTTTGGTGATGAAGACTACTATCACGATTTTATGCGTCTTGCTAGAAATCTAGCGCCTGATGGGGAGCGAGTGAATGCGTTCAGTGTTGAAGCAAACATTAAGGGTAACCTAAAAACTGTCCTTTTCGACCGGACAACGGACGAAATAGACAATATATATTCTCCACCTGAAAAAGAGACCGTTGAAGAGAATTATCAGGTATCAAGTGATATCGTGACTCTTAGAGGTACCGTGTGGGCTGCTGATGGGAAAAAGAACTCGGACCAGGTTGAATTCTTTGATGACGACGGCAAAAAGTGGACCATTACAGTACCTAAAAACTTAGGTGAAAATGTCGTGAGGCCGCATTTTGAACTTCGAGCAGAAGTAAAGGCGTATCATCGATTCGTAAAGCAGAAGCGGAACAAATTGGAGCTAATTAGTATAAGGTCTATTGGGAACGAACTTCCTGAGGGAGACCAGCAGTCGCTTCCTCTCTTGCCATGAATCGTAGCTGAACACATGTATTGGCGGGGATCTATGCAAGAATCTGAAACCATGAATATACCCCTGAAATCAACTATTAGCGAGATTGGTCAAAGGCTGGTATTGGTAATCCTCCCACGACCATCCATACACCCCGCCACATCCCAGACCATCAAACTGACGAAAATCTTTTCCTACGGCAGCAGCCAATTGTCCACCAAACTAAACCATCCCCTCGCTGCCCTCGGTGGTTAAAGCCCTTCGCGCCTTTCATGTTTTGCGCTTGTCTTCGGGCGACCTGATAGGTCGCTCCTACAGATTCTCATTTTCGTGAGTTCGTTGCTTTATGAACCAAGTTTGACTTGCGAGGGCTGTGGTGAAAAACCTTCGCGCTCTTCGTGTCTTTGTGGTTGGCTCAGCCCGCGCCTCTGTGGTGAATTAACGTGTGGTACACTCGCACAGTAAACGAAGCCCGAGGAACGCGCCATGACCGAATCCGAATCCACTCCAATAACAGCCGAGCAGATCGCCGCCGCCCAGACCCTGCTGGACCTCGACTTCAGTCCCGAGCAGTTGGCTCAGATGCTCGAGATCGTCAGGGGCCGGCGCGAGCAATACGCCGCCATCCGCGCCGCCGAGTTGGACAACAGCGTGCCCATGGCGCTCAATTTCAATGTCAATGTCGCCGATGCCGATCCCCCGCCCGTGCCGCGGGGCTATGCCATGAGCGCGCAGCCCGCCGTGACGCGCCCGGAGAATCTCGAAGAGGCGGCTTTCTATCCGGTCACGCAGCTGGCCGAGCTCATCCGCAGCCGCCAGGTCACATCGCTTGAGTTGACCGAGATGTACCTGGCGCGGCTCAAGCGTTATGATGCCGCGCTCAAGTGCGTCGCCGCCTATACCGAAGAGCTCGCCATTGCTCAAGCGACGCGGGCCGATGCCGAGATCGCGCGCGGGTTGTATCGCGGTCCGCTGCATGGCATCCCTTGGGGCGCGAAGGACTTGCTGGCGACGCGCGGCTATCCCACGCAGTGGGGCGCCATGCCTTACAAGGACCAGGTCATCGACCTTGACGCGACCGTTGTGCGGCGGCTGGAAGCAGCTGGCGCTGTGCTCATCGCCAAGCTGACGCTGGGCGCGCTGGCCAACGGCGATGTCTGGTACGGGGGCATGACGCGCAATCCCTGGGACACCAGCGAGGGCAGCAGCGGTTCATCGGCGGGACCGGGCGCGGCGACCGCGGCCGGCTTGGTCGGTTTCTCCATCGGCAGCGAGACGCTGGGCAGCATCGTCTCGCCCTCGACGCGCTGCGGCCTCAGCGGCTTGCGCCCGACTTTCGGCCGCGTCAGTCGCTATGGCGCGATGGCGCTCAGTTGGAGCATGGACAAGATCGGTCCTATGTGCCGCTCGGTCGAGGATTGCGCCCTGGTTTTCAGCGCCATTTACGGTCCCGATGGTCATGACCTGAGCATCAGTCCCGAGCCCTTCACTTGGGACCCGGCGCTGGATCCGCAGTCGCTGCGCGTGGGCTATGTCGCGAGCGCATTTGAGCCGGAAGCGGCCGAGACTGACGATGAAGAGAAGCGGGCGCTCTATCGCAGCCACCTGGAGAACAGCGCCGCCGCGCTCGAGGTCATGCAGGCGGAGGGCTTCGAGCTTGTGCCGATCGAATTGCCGGCGCGGGAAACGGGCGGACTGTGGACGATTCTGGCTGCGGAAGCCGCCGCCGCTTTCGATGCTATCACGCGCGATGGCTCGGTCGATACGATGGCGCGCCAGGATGACAGCGCCTGGCCCAACGTCTTCCGCGCCGCGCGTTTTATCCCGGCGGTTGAGTACATCAACGCCAACCGCGTCCGGACGCTGCTGATGGGGGACATGGCGCGGGTGATGGCTGATGTCGATGTATTCATTGCGCCCAGCCAGGGCGCCAACGTCCTGCCGATCACCAATTTTACCGGGCATCCCACCGTGGTCGTACCCAACGGCTTCACGGACAAGGGGACACCGACCAGCATTTCTTTCGTCGGCGGCTTGTATCAAGAGGCGGAGACGCTGGCTGTCGCCAAAGCCTATCAGGATGTTACGGACTGGCATCGGCAGTATCCCGATTTGGATGGTGAATGATGGCGATGACAGGGCGATGCCGGACCACGCGCTATTGATTTTCGCGACAATTTCCTGACAAGTCATAATGAAAATGAGTTTTCCTCTTGACATGTCAGATATGCCAAGTATACTTGCATGTGAAAGCTGCGGTAGAGGAGTTCTGGCGATGCCCGATGTCGATATTGTACGTGAAAATGTGCCGCGTAAATTTCGGCGCGTAAGCGAGGAGCTTTGTAAGGGGGACTTAAGTCCTGAAGACTTATCCGAGTTGGTTGCCAAAGCACTCCGCAAGACGCTTAAGGACGGGGGTAGATCGCCAAGCGAGCTTATCTTTAAGTCTCTAAAGTGCGTCTTCAGCGACGTTGGCATTGGAATGCCCATTGACGTAGACGCCGCAGGTCATCTTATAGACGAGTTGGCTAGCACGTCGCTTTCACAGTCAAGATACATGTCCCTCGCCGTTGAAGCGTTTAAGGCTGGACTGACACAAGCTAAGAACCTTCATGATTATGGCGTTGTGAAGAAAGCAGTGATCCGCGAGTATGTAACCCGTTTGCTCGACGCGGATTTAAAAGAATGCATGCCACCCGTGCATCATCACAGTAATGCTTTGCCCAAAGAAATTGAGGCGCGTCTTTCGGCGGCTGAGCCAAATATCAATTCGCAATTGTCGTATATTGTCGACCAGATGGCTCGGCACGAATCCGTGGAGAAACTGCGGAAGAAGCGAGTTAAACGAAACGCGAGTCTGGACTTCTCCAACTTGGATATTTCGATACCACGTTCCGATGGCAAGGATGGCGAACAGAATGGGCGATAATCGATTCACTTTCGAATTTGAAGAGATTTCCGACAAAGTAGCCCAAAGCAAGCTGCAAATAGTCGATCATCGTAATAATCGGCAATTCGAAACTCAGGTGTCAATCGATGACAGAGTTGTTCTCCGTGAGAGAGGGCTGCAGGTTAAGCCCTATATAGCCGACCTGATGGATCTTGCGGTTTCGATTTACGTTGCTGACCGCTGGGCGCGGAGAAAAGCCGGTTATCCGCGTGAAATCGAAGTACGCTTGCCCATTCGGACCGAGAGGGTTCGACATAATCCAGGTGTAATTGATTGTTTGCGGCTGATGCTCCATTGGTTTACTGGAGACTTGTGGACGTTTAGGTTTTCCCGTCGTAGCCGTACTCGTCGCGTAGCCGAATTACAGACTTACTTCTTTCCTACTACGAATACAGGTGTTGTAACGGAGGTCGCATTGTGGAGCGGCGGACTTGATGCGCTGGCTGGACTGTGCAATCGCATCAAGTCAGAGTATGCGGAGAGATTCTTGCTTGTTGGAACCGGTGCAAATCCGTCCGTATGGGGCCTGCAGGAAAGGAGCTTTAAGGCACTGTGCGAACGCAGAGAAGCACAAATGAATCTCATTCGACTTCAGATATTTCAGAGAAGAACTGGTCAGTTACCCTGGCGCTCGGACAGGCGCAGTCGTGCACGCGTTGCGGCATTTGCGATCCTCGGATCTGCGTATGCGCTCCTGGAACAACAGACTGCCCTCGCCGTGTATGAAAACGGTCCAGGAGCGTTGAACTTACCGTTTCGTGCGTCAGAAGTAGGGCTTGATCATTCTCGCGGCGTTCATCCTCTGTCTTTAGCTTGGATAAGCTATCTAGTTTCCATTATTTCGGATACCGACTTTACCGTACACAATCCGTTTATTCACTGGACCAAAGCTGAAATGTGTTCTGTACTCGACAAAATGAATCTGTCTGCTGTTGCCGGGATTACTCAGTCTTGCGATCGTTCGCCGCGAAGCAAGATACCTCAATGTGGAACTTGCTCGTCATGTATTCTGCGACGGCAAGCGCTGCTCGCTTCTGGCATACCCGATACGTCAAATTACCTTGTCCACAAGGGAACGGATCAGCAACGAAAGAAGTACCTTGCAGAGAGTCATCTGCCTTACATGATGTTCCAAGTACGCAATCTACGGCAAATATTTGACAGTGAAAGCGCACGGGATGATCTCATGTACAAGTATCCTACGTTGCTGGGGGATATTCCGATGCGACTGTCTACCAACTCCGGATATGTTGGCTCAGACTTTGCTTTGGGATTAGTTCAAGTTCTTCGTAGGTATGGTCAAGAATGGTCACTTACTGAAGTGCAGAAAGGATTTGAATCGGAATATGCAGACATCGTCAATTGATTATTGTGTGCTGCACAGGACACATAAATACTCGATTAAGGAAAGGCGATATGAACGAAGCTGAGAAAATAATTGCCCTGCTAGATTCAGAACAACTAGGTTGGAAGTTGCGACTAGAGCGAAACAAACGGGATATGACGCAAGAAGAAGCGGCGCAGATTATCGGTGTTAGTCGTACCACGATGGTCGCCATCGAAAAGGGTGAAAGAAGGATTCGGCCAGATGAGTTGCTAAAACTTTCCATTGCGTATGAACAGGACATAAACAAATTCCTTGAACAGCCGCGCGTGGAGAATCTCTTTTCTGACCCACAGTTCCGTGGTCCTATAGGACTTGACGAGAAGGTCGCTTCCGAAATCGAAGTGTGCGTAGACGAACTTAGAAGACTGTCTTACAATTACTACGAACTCGAACGATTGCTTGATGAGCCACAGTTAAAGAGATTTCCCAGTGAATATCAGCTAGGAAGGTTGAGACCTAGCGAACTGGGTGAGCAGATTGCCATAGACGAGCGTCAACGACTAGGATTAGGGGACGGTCCGATTCCGGAATTGCGCAAGATACTGGCGCGAGAAGTTGGTCTGCGCATTTACTATCTATCCGGCGTTCCCTCTGAGTATTCGGCCATCTACCTGTACAGCGATGAAATCGGCGGGTGCATTGCGGTCAATGGCAGGCATCCTGAGTCTCGCTGTAGGTTCACGCTTGCTCACGAATATGGACACTTCCTTACGTCAAGGATGAAGAACAACGTATATAGCTACCCGGGACGTTCGACCTCGGAAAGAATCGCGGATCAGTTCGCAGTTCACTTCTTGATGCCTTCGACTGGCATAGTCCGACGATTTAAGGCCAAGCGCAACCTCAAGAAGCAATTTACGCCATACGATCTTGTGGACATGGCTCATTATTTTGGAGTTTCCGTCGAAGCCTTGTCTTATCGATTGGAAGACCTACGACTTATCGGCACTGGAGTGTTGGAAGACCTAAAGGACAAGGGATTCAAAGTCAGCGAAGCTCGAAAGAAGCTCGGACTCGAAGAGTTACTAGCATCACGTCAGCGTTTGCCGGTTCGTCATCAGTTGCTTGCTTCGCAGGCGCTCGAAGCCGGCCATATCGGTGAAAGCGAATTCGCTAACTTATTGCAGGTTGAACGCGTACAGGCACGTGCCGCCTACAACGTGCTTCGTGAGCAGACCGAGATGATTGAGTAGCGTAGCAAAATATATCTAGGAGATTCCTTTGAACATAGCAAATTACTATCGCCACGGGCAATATGTTTTGGACGCCAGCAGTGTGATCAACCTCTACGGATCGAGGTATATGTCAGAGATATTACGTTTTAGCCCAGTTCAATTTGCTGTAACTAGATACGTAATGGAAAGTGAAGCGCGTTCTGTACTCGCTGAGCCTGACAACAACGGGTGCCAGCAATGTATTCCAATACAACTCGAAGACATGATTTCTGAAGGACTAGTTGAAATAATTGACAACGATTCACCTGCTGTTGCGAACAATGTTATCGTTCTGGGAAGCTCTGGTATTCGTGGAATGGGCGAGAAGATATCTGCGGCGCTAGCTATGGAGAATAACTGGGGATTAGTGCTTGACGACAAGCGCGCAACGGTCAAACTAGAGTCGCTCTTGCCTCATATTCAAATGCTTACGACATTTGATGTGCTTGAGTTTTGGGCATTGCGGCATGGTGTCTGCAACAGCATCCTACGTAAAGTATTTTGCAATATCCGCATTAGGGGCAATTATCGCATTGCAAAAGATCATCCGCACTTCAATTGGGTAAAACGATACGGTGGCTAGGGACTTGCAGAGGAAACCGAGACCGCACACTCGCCGCCCGCGTCCCTCCCGCCTACGCCAACAGCGCCTCGACTTCGCCGCGGACGCGGGCGTCGTCTTCGCGGCGGTGGAGGTCGGTCAGGAGTTTGCTGCTATCGAGTTCCATGGTCCGCCACAGCGCCCAAGCCGCGTGTCCGCGGACCAGCGCGCTCTCGTCGTAGAGCAGTTGAATCAGATGGGGGATGGCGGTTTCGTTCCGCCAGTTGCCGGCGGCGACGCAAGCGTTGCGCACCAGCCGCTCGCGCTTGACGCGCTCAACCGGCGTCCGCCTGAACATGGCTTGGAAGGAGTCGTCGTTGGACATCAGAATATCGGTGAGTTTGGGCGCGACGCGGTCCATGTCAAAGGGCAGGAAGGCGACTTCGTCGGTTTCTTCGGCGAAGCGCTGGAAGGGGCAGACGTCCTGGCAGATATCGCAGCCGAAGATCCAGTTGCCGAATTGCCGGCGCAAGTCACGGTCGATCCAGCCCTTGTTCTCGATGGTGTGATAGCTGATGCACAGGCGCGAATCCAAGACGAAGGGGGCGGGAAAGGCATCGGTCGGGCAGGCTTGCAGGCAGCGCGTACAGGTCCCGCACATGCTCTCGCGATGGGGCTGGTCGTAATCGTCGAATTCCAGGGAACTGAGGATCTCGCCGATGAAGAAATAGCTGCCGCGCCGCGGGTGGATCAGCATGGTATTTTTGCCGATGAAACCCATGCCGGCTTGCTGGGCGTGGCTGCGCTCGAGGATGGCGCCGGTATCGACGTAGACCTTCTGCGCGACCTTGTTCCGAGCTTCGGCTGCCAGCCACTCGGCGAATTGCCGCAGCCGCAGTTCCAGCACGCGATGGTAGTCCAGTCCCCAGGCGTAGGCGGCGATGCGCCCGCGCGCGGGATCGTTGAGGACTTCATCGTCGGCATAGCGCGCGTAATAGTCCACCCCGACCAAGATCAGCGACTTGGCCTGCGGCAAGATTACTCGGGGGTCCTGCCGCCGCCGCAGGCGGTCCGGCCGCGCCATGTAGCCCATTTCGCCTTGCATGCCTTGTTGGATCCAGCGCAGGTATGCCGCCAGCGTCGGCGATGGTTCCGCGGGTGTCACGCCGCAGAGGTTGAATCCGAGCTCTTGCGCTTTTCGTCGTAGCGTCCTTAAGTTTATGGGCATAGCGAGATCTGCCGCAACAGGGTTGCCAACTGGCTGTCACTTGCCCGATTTTACTTGATCAGGCGGCTCGTTGTCACGCGCGCCGGGGCTGAAAGCAGGGCAATCGCTTCAAATTTTTTTCACCACAAAGACACGAAGAACACAAATTTTAAGTCTTATTACAAGGCGATACTCCTCAGCAAATGCAAGTAAGTCGTTAAAAATGTCGCCCGTCATACTATGCCGAAACTCGTCGAGTTATCGGCGGGCGACCAGATTGGTCGCCCTTACATGCCTCATTTACATGTCGCCCGAAACTTGTTCCCTTAGCTACCCTCAAAATGTTCATTGCTTACTTGCATTTACTTCTGAATCTGCGTAGCCAAAGGGGACTGACTTGTCACTGAAGACCATTTGTAGAAAAAAGCGCGCAATTTTCATTTTGAATGACTTTTCTCTGCGCGCTCTGCGCCGCTGTGGTTATATTTTGGTTTGAATTGGTGATAAATTGATGAACTATGATTTTGAAGAGATTGCCCTGACCTCTGCCGCAACATTCCTTGACAAGCGCGCGCGATGGCGCTAGAGTATTGACCGTAAGAAGGGACGAAACGAATCTGACGATGGATTTGAAGATTTCGACCGGAACCACTACGACTATGTCCATGACTATGATGCCCATCAGGGCGCGCGGTGGAGGTTTCGGCTTGCTGTAAGCGATTCAAGAGAAAGCAACAGACAGGCGCGTGGACAACCTCCACGCGCCTTTTTTATTGCTCTGGGCATGAAGAGGGGATGAAGATGAGCAGGTTGACCATGAAATTCGGCGGCACATCGGTAGGGTCTGCGGCGGCGATACGTCAGGTTGTTGATATCGTTAGCGACAGCCTGAAACGCGGGGACGAATTGGCTGTCGTAGTCTCGGCGATGTCCGACGTCACCGATCAATTGCTGGATTCTGCGCGCGCTGCCGCGGACGGGGATCAAAGTCAATACCTGCGCGTCAACGCCGACATGCGCGCAAAGCATTTTGCGGTGGTCGAAGAATTGATCTCAAGCGAGCCGCAGCGATTGGCTGTCGCGCAAGAGCTTGATCAACTGCTCAAGGCGCAGCTGGAATTATGCGAGGCGATTCGTATTCTGGGCGAGGCGACTCCCAGAATATGCGATTCAATAGTTTCATTTGGGGAACGACTGAGCAGCCGCCTAATCACTGCCGTCATGGCATCGGCGGGCTTGCCGGTTAAGCAGTTCGATTCCAGCCGATTTGTCATCACGGACAGCAACTTTCAGGATGCGGATCCGCTGTGGGATGAAACCGAATCGCGCATCAGCGAAGGGCTTTTGCCTGAATTGCGCGAGGGCGTCACGCCTGTCATCACCGGGTTTATCGGGGCTACTCCGGACGGCACGCTCACGACCTTGGGGCGGGGCGGCAGTGATTTCTGCGCGGCTATCATCGCAGCCTGCCTGGAGAGCGATGAGCTGATCATCTGGACGGATGTAGACGGCGTGATGACCACCGACCCGCGTTTGGACAGCCGGGCGCGCGTATTGCCTTATGTCTCGTACCAGGAAATCGGAGAACTGGCTTTTTATGGCGCGAAGGTTTTGCATCCCAAGACCGTACAACCCATCGTCAGCCGCAACATTCCCCTACGCGTGCGTAATACCTTCAACGCCGCGCATGCCGGGACATTGATCGGCGAACGCAGCCAAGCCAGCGAAACTGTCATCAAGGCGATAACCCATATCAATGATGTGAGCATGCTCACCGTCAGCGGCAAAGGCATGCTAGGCGTGCCGGGCATCGCCGGGCGGACATTTCTGGCGACGGCGAGAGCCGGCGCGAATATTCTCATGATCTCGCAGTCGTCGTCAGAGCAGAGCTTTTGCTTCACAGTGATTGACCCGGTGGCGGGCGATGTCAAGGCGGCGGTTGAACAGGAACTGCAGCGCGAAATCCAGCATAACAATATCGATAGCGTCGATATCTTGAGCGATATTGTCATCATAACGGTCGTTGGTTCGGGCATGCGCGGCACGCCGGGGGTCGCCGGGCGCGTTTTTTCGCTTTTGGGTGAACACAGGATCAACGTCCTGGCAATCGCGCAAGGTTCCTCGGAATGCAGTATTTCCTTTATCATCAAGGAATCTGACTTGGAACATGCCGTTACAGAGTTGCATTCACTGGCATTGGAAACGGTCGAAAACGACCGCATCAATGGCAAGGGAAGCCCCTATTGATAGCCGCACGGCGGCAGCGAAAAGATCTACCGCGCTCAGGCAAAATAGTAAGCCGGCTCGTCGCATGAGCGACGCGGTTTACATAAACAGGAGCTATAGCTCAAATGGTGATGAGCGATTCAAGGATCGCCTGCCAATGCGTGAAGAGAATCAAATGGCCCGCGCTTGCTTCCAGGCGCAAACGGGAATCAGGAATCATTGACGCCATTCGCCGCCCAACGATTGGCGAGGAGAATCTATCCGACTCGCCCCACCAGATATCCACATGGATCCGGATTGACTGCAAGTGAAAACTCCAGGCTTTTACCAGGCTGACCATCTCATCGGCGACAGCTTCGCTGCCGTTGCTGCGGATCTCTTCCCACATGTTGCGGCGCAGGGCGAAAAAGTCCAGATTTCCGAAGACCTCCTGGTCAACTCTGGGCAGCGAAGCGGCCAATTCTCGCAAGTATTGAGCGGAATCGCGCTGTGAATCAAGCAGAAAAAAGCCGCGCAGCAACCATCGGAAGAATGGCTCCATGCCGCCAGCCAACTGGAGTATCTTGGCGTAGTAGGGATGAACTGCTTGGAAACCCATAGGATTGTCCATCGGCGGCAGGCTGCTCACGACAGCGCAACTTCGCACGATTTCGGGAAAGCGATAAGCGCATGCCAGGGCATAGGGACCGCCAGCCGAGTAACCGAGCACCGAGAATCGTTCCAATCGCAGCGCCTTGGAAAGCAGCATGACATCGTCGACGACGTCCATCATGCTGCGGCCGGGTTTGCGTGTTGACATGCCGTAGCCGGGGCGGTCTACGCCGATCAAGCGAATGCCAAGCCTCGTGAGGATCGAATCGTCCGGGTGGCGCAGGCTTCGGTTGCCCCAGAGATCGTGAAACAAAACGACTGGCTTGCCTGAGGGATCGCCAAATTCGGCGAATCCCAGGCGGCGCCCGTCCTTGAGTTGCGCCTGTCGCGCGGTCGCGACTTGTGCCAACTTTGGCATGTCTTACCAACCTTGTGTGGACAATATGTTCCCGGGACTTGCGACGGGACGTATTCTAGCAGCCTTCCATTAGCTATCCCACTTGATTCTCGTCGATGCCCCGCGAGCCCGCGCTCAACGTTTGTAAACCGCGAGAATCACCGGAACCGCGTCGAAAGACGGTTGAAAATACTCGATCTCGCGTACTGCCATCAAGGTCGAACCGCCGCCATCCAGGTTGAATGCGGTTTCGATTTCCAGGTCGCTCTCCGCGAGGAACGCGCTCAGATCGCCGAGCGTCGGTCCCAGAAGGGGCGCGGAAATGATCAGAATCTTCCCAGCCGCGTCTTCGGCGATGGCTGTGCGCCGGGCGCGTTGTTGCCTTGCTGGGCCAAAATAAGCCTGTTCGCCCTCCTCCACAAGAAGCGGGAATCCCTGAACGGCTTGTTCAGCGAAATCCAGATTGCGCTGCGACATGCCGTCGTTTGGGCGGACCGCTGCCCGGTCTCCATTGACGAGAAAGCTGCCGCCGCGCTCGAGATATGGAGAGCCCCGCGCTTCGCCATCACTGATAACGAGCCCCAGAGCTATGTATGAGGGGTCGAAGAAATTGGCGTTTATGATTGCGACAGCCTCCGGCTCGCGGGCGCGCCATTGAGCCAGGCTGTATGGCTTGGCGGGACTGTATTTGGCGCGGAAGGAATACTGCCGAGGGTCGATACGCAGTATCTTTAACTGACTCAGTTGGTCCTTGTCTTCTGTGATCTCGCGCCATTCCAGCCCCGGAGCGATAATGGTCCATCCGGACCTTGGAACAGCCGTACTTGGCGCTTCGGCTATCGCGCCCGGCAGCGCTTTCAGTTGCATGTCGCAGGCAGATACCATCAGAAGCAGCGTCAATAGCGAAACTGTCAAGCAAACCCGGCTTGCTTTGCCTGCCATGCGATGCCCGTTTCGATTCGCGAAACTTGCTTATGCCAATTGATCGGCGATGCCGCGGATGCGCTCAACTGCCTCTTTGAGCAGGTTCAGATCTTCCGCGAAAGAGAAACGAATGTGAGCGTCTTTGCTGATCCCGAAGGCGCTGCCGGGAACGCCAACCACCACGGCTTTATCGAGGATCAAGGAGGCTACTTCCTCGCTGCTCTTGCTGGTGTTGTCAACTTTGGGGAAGGCATAGAAGGCGCCTTCAATGTCCGGGCAAGACATGTTTTCGATATTGTTGAAGGAATTGACCATGAAGTCACGACGTTCTTGGTACGATTGCCGCATCATCTCGACGCATTCCTGGGGACCGTTCAGCGCGGCTACAGCCGCGTGCTGCGTGAACGTAGCTGCCGAAGTCGCAGTCTGGGAATTGAACTTGCCTGCGGCGCCGATGACCGCGGTAGGACCCGCCAGCCAGCCCAGGCGCCAGCCGGTCATCGCGTAGGCTTTTGACATGCCGTTGACAATTACCACGCGATCGCTGATATCGGGAAGGGAAGCCAGCGAAACAGCCGGGCGACCGTCGAAATTGAGCTTTTCGTATATTTCGTCCGAAATGACGTAGAGATCGGCTTCCGTCGCCAGCGTCGCGATGTCTTCAATCTCGTCCGACGACAGCATGTGTCCGGTTGGATTGCAAGGAGAGTTGATGATGATCGCTTTGGTTTTGGGTGTAAGAAACTCGCGCAAGTCCTCCAGGCGCAAACGATAGCCGTCGTCGCTGCTCGTCGGTACTGTCACCGGCAGTCCCCCGACCATGGTGACGATCGACGGATAGCTGACCCAGTAGGGCGCTGGTATCAAGACCTCGTCGCCTGGATCCAGCATGGCTTTTAATGCCAGAAAAAGCGCCAGCTTGCCACCCGGCGTGACGATGATGTCGCTCATGGGATCGACGCTGACCTTGTTGTCGCGCTCCGTTTTCGCGGCTATCGCCTCTAGGAGCGGTCTTATGCCTTTCGAGGGCGCGGCGTAGCGGGTTTCGCCATCGCGGATCGCCTTCATGGCCGCTTCGACGATATGAGCCGGCGTATCGAAATCCGGCTCGCCGCCGGCGAGACCGATGACAGAGTGGCCCTCGGCTGCCAACTGCTTGGCTTTATCATTCATTGCGATCGTCGGTGATTTGGCGATGCGTCCTGCAAGCTTGGTAATGCTGGGCATATTTGGTCCTCTTCGCGTTTCGCTTGTCTTTGCAATCCGCTGTGGAGTGTATCGGTTTTGCAATGCCGATAAAAGGGTGGGCAGAGCGATCGCGCCAGGTTTTTCTTAACCGCCGAGGATACGAGATTTAAGCGCTTGCCTGTCCAAACGGAGGCGATGTAGGGGCGTCCAATCCGGTCGCCCGAAAATCACCATTAAAATACAGCTTTTTGCTGCTATCGAGCTTGATGAAAAGGCGCCCGCTCCTCAGCATAAAAGGCTGGGCAAGCGCTAGACGCCCGCCCGCGAGCCGGAAAGCGTGTATTGCATCCTCATTCGCGCGTCCCTATAATGCCCTGGACAATCGCGATTGTCACATCCGAATGACTTATACCTTAAGGAGAGGTGGCTAGATGTCAAGAAGACCGATCTTCATAGTTTTGTTGCTTGTATTGTCGCTGTTCGCGGCGTCGATGCCGGCGGCATTCGCCCAAGACAACGTGGATGTTTATGGGCGAGAATTGCCTGCGGACGCGGCGCCATACGACATGCAAGTCTATCGCAACCTGTGCGACTCGGCGCGACAAGAAACCTCGTTGTCGTCTATCGTCACGGTTTATTCGCGCATTTGCAGCACAGGCGCCTTCGACAAATTCTCAGATTCATTGGTCGTGCTCAACAACAATATGGAAATCATTCCCTCGGCTGCCACGGACTGGTCCGTATCTGATGATGGTTTGACCTGGACCTTCAACTTGCGCGGCGACCAGATGTGGAGCGACGGCACCCCCGTCACCGCGCATGATTGGGTGGAAAGCTGGCGCTTCATGGCGGATCCCGATCACGCTTACGACTTTGTTTGGCTGTGGCTGGGTATCATCGACGGATGGGACGAAGCCGTCGCCGGCGAGATTGCGCCGGCTGAGATCGGCTTGGAAGCTGTCGATGACAATACGCTCGCGGTAACCACGCAAGTGCCGTTCCCGCCCTTGCCGGCGACCTTCTTCTTCTGGCCCCCGATGCAAGCCAAGGCGCTGACGGAGATCGGTCCCGAGTACATTCTGGATCCAGAGACGCACGTATCCGCCGGTCCCTTCATCCTGCGCGAATTTGAACCGGGCAGCCACGCTGTCTTGGAGGCGAATCCGGATTATGTTGGTCCACGCATGCCCTGGTTGCGCCGCATGGAATTCGTCTATGGCGATATGCTGAACAGCAGCTTCCTGGCTTTCCAAGACCACGAGATCGACCAGGTGCACCAATCCTTGCTGAGCCCGGCTGATTTTGACGTGATCTTCGCTGATGAGGTCATGTCGCAGAATTATCGCCAGCACGCGGGCGACTTCCGCACCGATTATCTCTTGATGGACACCTTCACCGAGCCCTTCAGCGATGTCAACGTGCGCCTGGCTTTTGCCAAGGCGCTTGACCGCGAGTCGATCGTCGAGAGCGTGGTCGGCACGACGGTGGGCATCCCGGCTTATTCCTTCCTGGCGCCCGGCTTCCCGGCGTCGAATAGCGCAGGCTTGCAGGACATCCAGGATTACGACTGCGAAGCGGCGCAAGCTCTGCTGGCGGATGCGGGCTACGCTGGCGGCGAGGGCTTCCCGGCGGTTGAACTGGCGCTGCGCGGCGAATCGGCTTTCATCCAGGACTGGTTCATCGCCGCGGCCGCGTCCATCAGCCAATGCCTCAATGTCGAAATTACCGTCAACAATCTGGAATTCCAGGATTATATGACGCGCTTGCTGGAACGCCCGACCACCTTGCAATTCGGCGGCGTCTCTTATGGCATGGACTACTTGGACCCCGCCAATATGATGGGCGTCTGGGTTTCTACAGGTCGTCACTCCTGGCGTAACGAGGCTTTCGATAACCTGGTTCGCGAGGCGAATTCCTTCACGGGCGACCCCGCCGAGCGCATCGCCATGTACCAAGAAGCCGAACGCATCATGGTGGAAGACGTCGGCGGTATCTTCCTGGTACACCGGATTCAAGGCGATCTATGGCAGCCTTACATGAACGCGACCGGCAATTGCTGGGAGCCGGATCGGCAGGGCTTGGCCACTACCCACTGGGGCAACGAGCATTGCTGGGGCGAGTATTACATCACCGAAGCTGTCATGGACTACGATACGCACCGCAATGACTAAGCGTTGATCGCTTGCCGATAAACCTGAGGGCGGGTCAAGTGCCCGCCCTTCGTTTTTCTCGGCTCGAATGGCGCCAATCCCGCGATCTAGCGCGGCATTCTCATTGAACTAGGGCGAGTCCGCTTCATGATCGGTTACATTTTGCGTCGGCTCTTATCGCTGGCTTTCGTCCTTTTTGTCGTTTCAGTGATCGTCTTTGTTTTGATGAATCTCGTTCCCGGCGGTCCGTTCACGCTGGCGGAACGCGGATACTCCGGCGCGGCATTGGAAAACCTGGAGCGCAAGTATGGTCTCGACAAACCGGTACACGTCCGCTACCTCAACTATGTGACGAGCGCCCTGCAACTGGATTTTGGCAATTCATTCTCCGTCGCCGGCAATCCACCCGTGACCGAGCTTATCGCGCGCATTTGGCCCGTCACCTTTCAACTGGGCTTTTACACGATTCTTCTGTCATTTGGCTTGGGCATCTTCCTGGGCATCGTGGCTGCTTATTATCACAACGGCATAATTGACAATCTGGTAACATTTATCGCGACAGCGGGCATTGCGGTGCCAAATTTCATCATCGCCACCTGGTTCCTGCTGATCTTCGGATTTCAAAATGGCTGGGGCGCCGAGAGCAAGTGGATCATCGGTCCGATCACCGCCGACGGCGCGGCCATTCTCTCGTGGGACTATATTCTGCCTGTCCTGACCTACGCGCTCGCGCCGCTGGCGCTGGTTTCTCGCTATACGCGCTCTAGCTTCACGGATGTGCTGAAGGCGGACTTTATCCGCACAGCCCGCTCGAAGGGCTTGTCCGAGCGCATGATCTTGCTGCGCCATATCCTTCGCAATGCGCTGATTCCGATGATCACGGTGCTCCTGCCGCAAATACCCAACCTCTTGACTGGCTCGCTCTTTATTGAGGTGGTTTATGGCGTTCCGGGCTTGGGTAAGTTTTTTGTGACGAGCATATTCAATCGCGATTATCCTATGATTATGGGACTTGTTCTGTTGATCGCTTTGCTCTGGGGACTCACTTATCTTATCACGGATGTCTTGTACACGGTGATAGACCCTCGCATCCGGCTGGGCGAGCGACAGGGAGCCTAGGGCTGATGCGCCGGCAGCGACAAGCTGATTCCTCTCGTCTGGCGCTTGACTTGGGGGAAGGGCTGGAGCAGCGCTCGCTGTTTCGGGACGCCTTTCGCCGTTTTCTTCAGAACAAATTGGCAATGATGGGTCTGGTTCTGCTCATCCTTTTGTTGTTGGTGGCATTGCTGGCGGATATCATCGCGCCCTACGGGCTGAACGAAGTCGACTTTTCGATAGTACGCCTCCAACCCTTTCAAGACCCCAATCATTTTCTTGGCGGAGACGGCGTAGGGCGCGACTTCATGACGCGGCTCATTTACGGCGCGCGGACGTCGCTGTTTGTGGGTCTATTGGCGCCACTCATCTCTTTTGGATTTGCCGTGCCGCTGGGCGCAATCGCCGGGTATCGCGGCGGTCACTGGGATTTTGCTATCCTGCGCGTCATCGAGATCGCAACGGCGGTACCCCCCTTGCTCTTTGCTATGTTCTTAATCAGCATTACCGGGGCGGGATTAGGCAATGTGATCTTCGTGCTCGCCATCACTTCCTGGATTGAACCGGCGCGCATCGCGCGGGCGCAATTCCTCAAGTATCGCGAGACTGAATTTGTCTTGGCGGCGCGGGCTGTGGGCGCGTCGGAGCTAGAGATCATCGCCCGGCATATCTTGCGAAACTCGCTGACGCCGCTGTTGGTTTCCTTCACTTTCGCGGTGCCGCTGGCAATATTCGCCGAAGCCGGATTGAGCTTTTTGGGTATTGGCATTACGGAACCGACTGCAAGTTGGGGTAAAATGGTTGGCGGAAGCGTGAAGTCGTCCACAGTTGTTGTCGACTATCACCTGGCGCTTTTCCCGACCTTGCTGGTGGCTTTGACCATGTTGAGCTTTTCCTTCGTGGGGGATGGCTTGCAAGAAGCCCTGGATCCGTCGCGTGGCGACTAGACGGAGGTTCCAATGACCGCGCTGTCTCGTTTTTACCTGCTCTGGTGTCTGGCGATAGTTTTGATCCTGTCAGTTGCCTGTGGAGGCGGCGGCGCCCAGAGCACAGCGAAACCCACGGACTCGCCGCCGACCCATACGCCTTTCCCTACCTTCGCGTTTGTTGAGCCGACCAAAGCCCCTGTATTTGAACAAACCGGCGACGAATCTGGCGGGTCGGAGGCTTCGGCTGATGACGCTGCTGAAGGCGCAATCACATTGGATCCGAAAAAGGTCGAACGAGGCTTGGGGCGTTACGAGGCGCTGGCATGCGGGTCTTGTCATGGCGTCGCAGGCGAAGGGACGGACAAGGCGGGCGGCATACAGGATTTCGCGATGTCGGAAGACGACTTTATTACTTTCGTCCGCACTGGCGGCGAATTGGGAACTGAACATCAGTACTCCACCGATCGTTTGAGCAACAGCGGTTCGCGCAATCTCTATCAGTACCTGGTCTCTTTGGCGCAGACCAGTTAGTCCCAGCGGATTCACAGGCGATGACCTTTTCCGATTTGGCGGCTCTTCGCGGCGAGCCGAGTTATGTTTGGCGCGCGGGCCAAGAACGGCGCCTACAGATGATCGCTGCCTGGACAGGCTTGGAAGGGGCGCGGGTATTGGTTGCGGGCTGTGGGGTCGGCATGTACGCGCGCCAGATCAAGCGCCGATTTACCGATGCGGTTGACGCCTTTGATATTGAGCACGAGCGCGCGCGCGAAACCGGGCAAGAGATCCCACATGCAGTTGTCGCTGCCGGGGAGAACATCCCGTTTCGCGACAATGTCTATGACATCGTGCTTTCGCACGAAGTCATCGAACACGTTTATGACGACAGACGTTCAGCCCAAGAACTGATTCGCGTCCTCAAGCCCGGCGGACGCATCGTCATGTTTTGCCCCAATCGCTGGTATCCCTGCGAAACGCATGGCCATTATTGGCGGGGAGACTATCATTTTGGGAACAGTCCGCTGATCAATTATTTGCCGGATCGATGGCGCAACCGGCTGGCGCCGCACGTGCGCGCCTACTCAGCCGCCGGCATTCGGCGTCTCTTCGACGGTTCTCCGGTCGAGTTGCTGCATCATTCTCGCATCTATGGCGGGTACGACAATATCATCGCGCGCTTGGGCAAGCCGGCGCGGATCATGCGCGACTTGCTGCACAGATGCGAAGGAACGCCCTTGGATACCTGGGCGCTGTCGCATTTTTTGGTCATCCAAAAGCGCTGATTAGTCCCGTCTGCTAAAAGGCAAGAGTCTGCGCAGCCAGCGGCGGATAATATTGCCGCGCGTTCGATTCCAGGCGCGCTCGGCGCGGGCGGCGAATCGCTTGTTGTCTCCCGCGCCTTGGCTGGTATCGCCATAGCGTTCCCTCGTGTACAAATCGCTGATGGTGCGGATAGGCTCTCGGGCGGCGGGGATCCTTTGCTGCAATTCGCGGCGTTTTTCCAGTGTCGTTTTGTTGCTGCCGATATCGATGCCGATCAACTGGATATACCGTTCCAGACGAGCATAGGCTCTGGATATGGGGCTAAGGCCGCCCATCCCGCGCCATTCCCACCACCAGAAGAGGAGCAACAAGATGATCGCCAGGATGAGCAGCGAGACGAGTATTACCAAAGCCACCAGCAACAGCGGCTCCAAAAATGCGAATGGCGGCGGCGGCGCGTCCGGGATGATGGGCGGTTCTACCGTCGGAACCAAGAATGGCGTGGGACTGGGATTAGGGCGGGACGTCGGCGTTGGGGTTGGCGTCGGTTGCGCCGCGATTTGCTCGATCCCTTCTTCGGTGGGCCGAGGCGTCGGGCTCGGTGTTGGCGTCGGGGTTGGACTGAGCGTGGGCTGTGGATCGGCGGACTGGTCTTGCGGCTGCGCCAGCTCATCTCCCTCCCGATTGTAGGGCGCTTCGGCAGCCGTCGGCTCGAACTCGATCCAGCCATAGCCCGGAAAATAGACTTCGACCCAGGTATGCGCCTCGCGCTCGCGCACGACATAACGCTGGATGTCGGCATCATATTGGCCTTGAGAGAATCCGGCAGCCAGACGCGCCGGTATGCCCAGGTGGCGCAACATAACGATCATGGAAGTGGCGTAATAGGTGCAGTAACCTTCTTTGGCGTCAAATAGCACCCATTCCACGGAGTCCACGTTGGGCGGCGGCGCGGGAATGGATTCATTGTAGGCGATGTTAGCGCGCAGCCAGGTTTCGATCGCCTTTGCCCGGTCGTAGGGATTGTCCGCTCCGGCGTCTTCGACGATCTGCTGCGACAGATTGAGGATGCGCGCATTGGGTTGCCCGACATACAAGTTCGCTCCGCTGACCCAATCGGGATAGTTAGTGCCGGCTCCGCGCAATTCATGCGCCGTCGCGACGCTGAGCAAGCTGGTCGCGGTGTACGATTCCCCCCGTTTCATGACCCGCAAAGGACGCACAACCGATACGTTCATTGAGCTGTTCGCGGGTTTGTCGGTATAGATCAAGTCAATGCGCCCGGTGCCGTCAATCGTCGAGGGCTGTGGCGCGGCGTAGTAAATCCGCGCGTTGGCGTTCACGATGGTGAAGTGTTGCGAAATCGCTTGACGGCGAAACCCGATCACCTCGCTGTTCATATTCAGTTCCAGCGGAGATGATCTGTCCGTGATGCGCAGATCTGCGGAAGGGGACCATTGCCCGTCAATATAGCGTTCGAATACGCGCGAGCGCCAGTAGTATCGAAAGCTCGAATGCGGCGCGTCCACGAGCAAAACGACTTCGTTGCCCAGGCTGACGGCGCCGCCCAGGTTGAGCAAATCGGCGCCGTAGTAGTCGGTTGTCGCGGGGCCTTCGCCTTCGATTGGCGCGAAGAGACGGCTCCACAACTCGGAGATCTGTTGAACCGGGTCCGAAGCCAGAAATTCCTGAAAAGCATTGAGGCGCTCTTGCAAGCCGTGCGTCGGCACGCCCCAGGCGAAGATAAGACCGAGCAGCGACAAGGCAATGCCAATCGCGGCGAATTGCCGGCGCACAATTGCCGGCACTTGAATGCCGCTGAGCGTCCATTCCCACTCGCGGTTTTCGAGGTTGGAGCGCACAATCAGCGAAAGCGACATCAAGAGGAAGACGACAAGCTGCCTGTCCAGCGGGTCGGGCCCGCTATAGATGACCATGTTCGCCAGAAGCACCAGTCCCGGCGGCAAAATGACGCGCCATACGCGATCAATCCGATAGATGTGCCAGGTGGCGTTGTAAGCCAGGAACCAGAACAACAGCGATACCAGCATGGTGAGGACAAGCTCGTCCGGGTTGTAGCCATCGCTTATGGCATCCAGCGCCCATTGCCCGGCGCTGCCAGTGACCGCTGCTATGCCTTCCAGGAAGGGCATTTCCAGCGACAAGGCAGAGACGCAAAGAATGCTGCCTAGCGCATAGAGAAAGCTGATGATGATCGCGGGCAGTTCTCCAAAGCGACTGCCTGCAAGCAAGATGCCAATGACGACGGCAATGAAGAGCAGGGGCAGCACGATGTTCAGATCAATCTGCCAGCCCGCAACCTCGAGGGTGAGCAGGGGCATGAGCAGGACCAAGCAACATGCGATCAATCTGGCAATGTCCCCGAGGGAGACTGGACTGCGCCAGCGGTTGAATTTGCGACTGCGCGCGATGGTAGATTTTGCGCTCATTTTGCTGCAGGAACTCAATTGCAAGTGGATTTAGCTTATGTTATTTTGCGGGGACTGTAAAGCAGATTTGGGGGGAACAGTTGAAGCGTCGTTTAGTGATAAGCTAAAAATTTGGCTTGGGCGCCGCTGTCGCAAATGCTTTGGCGAAAGCCATCATGAATTGCTGTATAATGAGATATCCGGGTTGACCGAGGGAATCGCGGCAGGACAGGCGCCTGTCGAGGAAAGTCCGCACTCCGAAGGGCAACGATGCCGGCTAACAGCCGGGCAGGGCAACCTGACGGCAAGTGCAACAGAGAGCAGATTGCATCTTCATTGATGCGAGGGTGAAAGGGTGCGGTAAGGGCGCACCGGCAGCGGCAGCGATGTCGCTGGCCAGGCAAACCCCATCGGGAGCAAGGTGAAGCAGGCGCAGTGGAGCGGCCCGTTCCCCAGAAAGCGCCGGGTACACCGCTAGAGGTCGGCGGCAACGGCGATCCCAGATAGATGATTCCCGCGTCTTTGACGGACAGAATGCGGCTTATGTGGTCAACCCGGATTCAAGAACCCCTTGCAAGCGCAAGGGGTTCTCCGATTCGACCTCGCTTTCAGCGATCAACAGGCGCGGGAACTTGCTAGTCCAGATAGTCCATATACTCGAGCAGATAATGCTCGAAGCCCAGCGCTCGCCAGAACGCGCCTGTCTCTTCATCCTGGCGGTCGACCCTGGCGCGAATGGCTGTCAAGTCGTCGATCTTCGATTCCAGCATTTTGCGTGACCGTTCGACGAATTGACGTCCGATACCTTGGCGACGCCAAGCCGGCGCCACGTGGATTTCGTCTATTTCCGCAAGCGCGCCTGTCATGGTCGGATGCCTGTGCCAGGATAGCAGACAATAGCCGACGCAGAGATTGTTGACCGTCGCTACAAAGGCGCAAGCGCGATCGTTGCCGCAATAGGCGCGGAACCAGCGTCGTTCGTTTTCAGTTGATACGGGGGTCTCTAATTCCGCGGCAAGCCAGTCTTGCCGCAGCGCCAGCATATTGCCCAGATCCGCGTCTGTCATTTGTCGTATGGCGTACATTGTCGTCTCCTCCGCTCAAAATGATGTGAAACGTAACTGGCATTACGAGCGGGGGGAGAACGGGCTCTCGGTCTTGCCTAATGGAACATCGTTGCTCTCGATCCGGCAGTTGCGAATTCCTGAAACGGACTGCCTTTCAGTTCAGTATAATAGAAAACTCGGCGAGATACGCTAGAACTTGCCGCCACAGGCGCGCAAAGTATTGTTTGCGGCAACTGCCGGAAAGGAGCTGTAGCCGATGCGGGAAAGCGATCTACCGAATATCCTTTGGATTTGCACGGATCAGCAGCGCTATGACACGATTGGAGCCTTGGGCAACAGCTTTGTCTCGACGCCGAACATCGACAGTTTGGCGCGACAGGGCGTGGCATTTGAACGCGCCTATTGCCAAAGTCCGATTTGTACGCCCAGCCGAGCCAGCTTCCTGACCGGCATGTATCCCAGTTCCTTGCGCGTAAATCGCAATGGCAATCCACGCTTCCCGGACTTTCCTCCCTTGATCAGCCGACGCCTGGCAGATCGGGGCTACGTTTGTGGATTGATCGGCAAGCTCCACCTGACCAGCGCCTATGGCCGAATCGAAGAACGCGCTGATGACGGCTATACGTTCTGGAATTACAGCCACGCGCCGCGCGATGACTGGGAACATGGACATGACTACGCCGAGTGGGTCCGTTCCAAGGGCTTCGATTTGGGAGAGCTGACCAGAGACCCCGCGGGCCTTCCGGCGGAACTCCATCAGACGACCTGGTGCGCCGAGAAGACGATCGAATTCATCGAAGAGAATCGCGACCGAAACTGGTTTGCAAGCGTCAACATTTACGATCCGCATCCGCCATTCAATCCGCCGCAGGCATATCGCGACCTCTTCGACCCGGCGCAGGTTAAACCTCCATTGTTCCGCGAAAGCGACCTGGAACAGCAGAAGAAACTTGAGCGAATCGACTTTCAATCGGTGGCAAAGCATCCTGACGATCTCGATATCAAGAGTCCGATCTTGCCACAGTCGCCGACGCCGGGCTTGGCGGAAGCGGACTCTGTAGGGGCGCGCGACGCCGGCACGTTAATCGCCGCCTACTACGCGATGATCAAGTTGATAGATGATCAGCTGGGGCGGATTATGGCGGCGCTGGACGCGCTGGATCTGCGCCAGAATACCGTCATCATCTTCACCAGCGATCACGGTGAAACGCTGGGCGATCACGGCCTCATTTTGAAAGGCTGCCGTTTTTATGAAGGCTTGGTTAGAGTCCCGCTGATCTGGTCGTGGTCCGGACGCTTCTTGACCGACCTTCGCAGCGACGCTTTGGTGGAACTGACCGATATTGTGCCTACCTTGCTCGATATTGTCGGCGTATCCGCGCCCGGCTACCTGGTTGGGACGTCGCTCTTGTCGATATTGACTGGCGAGGGACCGCCGCAGCGGCAGCGCGAATATGTGCGCTGCGAGTACATCGACGCGCTGGATTTGCCCGACCATTCGCGAGCGACGATGTATTGCGATGGTCGTTACAAAATCGTCCTATATCACAGTCTTGGCGCCGGCGAACTCTACGATTTGGCGGAAGATCCGCAGGAATTTAATAATTTGTGGGACCTAGAGAGCGCCGGCGGCGTACGCGCCGATCTGATCCAACGCGCCTTCGACGCTACAATCTCAACGCTTTACCCCGGTCTTGATCGCCGCGGTCCCATGTAAGCCTGACCGCAGGGTTCAGGCAGGGCGATACATCAGATCTGCCGCTCGACGCCTAAGCAGCGAGAAGATCCCCGGGAATGCCGCGCTGACAGAGAATTATAAGCTGCCGCAGGTACGAGCAGGGCGGTTGATTGAAAAGTGTGGCTAGATACGAACCACGTTGCTGGCTTGTTTTCCTTTCGGACCCTCGGTAACAGTGAACTCCACTGTTTCGCCCTCTTCAAGATTGCGGTATCCTTCGCCGGCTATCGCGGAAAAATGTACAAAGACGTCTGGTCCGCCTTCTTGCGCGATAAAACCGTATCCTTTTTCAGAACTAAACCACTTTACGGTGCCTGTAATACGTTCTTCCATTGCGAAACGCTGCTCCCACTTTGACATTTGATAAGTGAATCGCGACTTGCGAAGGGACAAATCACCTAAGTAAATCTGTTCGCAATTCGAGATTGACGGGGACGACGTCGAACTTGCGCAAGACGCTTGTCACCGCCAGACGGCAATATACACCTTGCAGTATCATTTGGCAAGAAAACCGAGGCGTAGTGAAATTGATTTAGCGACTTTGTCTCAAAACGAAGGCGAGTTGATCGATTGGCGTCCGCTAAACGCTCGCCGCTGGCGGGAGGGACAACTGCGACGGTCAGCGGAAAAAGCGGTATTTGAGGAGAGTCCAGGCGGCGATCGGGGCGTCAGTCCATTTGATCTTCTTGCCTTCGTCGTATTCTCGTCCGTAGTAGGAAATTGGGACTTCGACGATGCGAATACCTTGCCGCAAGACCTTGGCGGTGAACTCCGGTTCGAATTCGAAGCCGCGGGCATGGATCTGCATGTTTTCTACCACCTCGCGCCGGAAGCACTTGTAGCAAGTTTCCATGTCGCTGAGGATGGCATTGAAGAGGATATTGGTAATCAGCGTTAAACCCTTATTGGCGATCATGTTCCAGAAGTTCATGGCTTTGCGGGCGCCACCCAGGAAGCGCGAGCCATATACAACTATCGCGACCCCCTCTTGTATCGGTTTCAGCAAAAGCGGGTATTCGCGGGGGTCATACTCGAAGTCGGCATCTTGAATAATGATGACCTCGCAAGTGGTTTGCTGGAAACCGGTGACCAGCGCCGCCCCCTTGCCCTGATTACGGTCATGGTAAAAGATCTTAACTTTGCTATGCGTTTCGGCTTCAATTTTCTCGAGTATATCACGCGTGCCGTCGGTAGATCCGTCATCGACGATAATGACCTCGTCTACAATGTCCACGTCGAGGACGCGTTTGACGATGTCATTGACAGTGTTGACTTCGTTATAACAAGGAATGACCACGCTAAGCGATGGCTTCGCGGCATAGGGATCGGGCGCTTTAGAGGGCGGATGTCTCATAGGCTTTTCAAGGGATTGCGACGGCTAGATCACGCTTGCTGCCTGGCGGAACTGCCGCATTCTATCATAGAGCCGGTCGATAAGCAATTTTACACGGGCGCAAAGCGAATCGCGCAGCTTCATTGAATCTCTGAAGGGATCGATTGCAGCAGCGTTCCGCTGCTGGCGATGATGCGTATGACGCTGTTCGGCGAATTGACCGTGTACAGCCGGGCATAGTCGGTGATGGAGGCATAGGCGTCGGGGAACTGGCGGATGGCTGGACCTACCAATCCAAGGTTAATCATGAGCTCAACGCATCCCTGCTTGGAGGCAATGTTGAACTCCGCGCCCAGCCAACTCATTGGCGCTTCAATATAGGCGACATCCGAAAACAGTATGTAGACGGCGGGCTGATTGCGCTGCCCCTTGTACAGGCTCAGATACAGGCGGGAGAGCTTGCGATGGTAGTGGAAGACCTGGCAGCGGTAGCCCGCCGGCTTGGTAATGTTAAAGACGTTGCGGCTGTTTTGTTCAAGTTTTGCCATGAGTTGCGCCGTCGCCCGCATCAACAGCTTCTACTTTAATCAAGCTGCGGTGAAATTGTAGGGGCGACCTATCAGTTGCCCGAAAACACCATCTGCATTCACGTCGAAACATGTACGGCGAGCCGGCGCCTCGGTGTTCTCGGCGGTTAAAATCTCTCTGTGCCCTCAGTAAATGCAAGAAAGTAATGCAAAAAGACCGGGCGCGTGCAGGGGCGACATATTATGTCGCCCGTCGATGCAAGGGCGCGGTTTCGGGCGACCAGGTTGGTCGCCCCTACAACTTTCGATTATTTTGTAGTTTTCTATATTTCATCAACTTTTCGCATTACTTTATTGGTTCTACTGCTGCGTAAGAGTTGTAATAGCGGACAAGCCCACAGGTCGTTTTCATATCAGGATTGCGCGCTGTCCGCGCTTCTCAGTAGTTCCAAGTAAGTAATTGAGAAAAAATACCACACTTCACCCCCATTCACATCCAAGGTCGAAATCTGTACGGGTCAGGTCGCGTAGACACTGACCTAAGCCGGTGGCTGACCCATTGCCATCGTTCCGCTTATGTTTATTTTGAGGGCGAGCCGCCGGCTCGCCCGTACAGGTTTTGTGGTTGAGGGTGGAAGATGGGAGCTTGATGCGGCAACAATCTGAAATACACCCGGTTACAGGCGGGATTTGCGCGGCGCTTCGCGACCGCGCATAATGCGGTAGAATAGCCCCATTGATTGGAAAATAGAGTTTTGACCAAGCGCATGACGGCGGACGGGAGAGGAACATGAGATTTGAAGGCAAAGTTGCTGTAGTTACTGGCGCGGCCACGGGAATCGGCAGGGCGACCGCGCTGGCATTTGCGCGGGAAGGCGCAAGCGTCGCGCTCGCGGATGTTAATGCCGAAGCAATGAACGAGACCGCGCGAGCAATTGAGGCCGCGGGCGGATTGAGCCTGGCGGTGTTAGCGGATGTGTCCCGTGGCGAAGACGCCAGGGGCATCGCCAGCGAGGCGCTTGAACATTTTGGCGGTGTGGATTATCTGGTCGCCAGCGCCGGCATCCAAACCTACGGCACGGTTGTCGATACTGATGAAGATACCTGGGATCGCACGCTGGCGGTCAACTTGAAGGGCGTCTATCTGGCTGCCAAGTATTGTATTCCGGAGATGGTCAAGCGCGGCGGCGGCGCCATCGTCAATGTGGCGTCGGTGCAGGGATTGCAAAGCCAGCCGAATGTGGCTGCCTACGCCGCGTCCAAGGGCGCGCTGATCGCCATGACCAGAACAATGGCATTGGATCACGCCGGAGACGGCATCCGCGTCAACAGCCTTTGCCCCGGTTCGATTAATACGCCGTTGCTGCGCTTCGCAGCGGACACATATAGCCCGGAGGATCCCTTGGGCGCCATAGAAGAATGGGGCAAGCTGCATGCCCTGGGCCGGGTAGGGAAGCCGGAAGAGATGGCGGAAGTTGCGCTGTTTCTGGTGAGCGACGCCGCTTCATTCATGACCGGCGCCACGGTTGTGGCCGACGGCGGTTTGACTATCGGGCTCTGATCGACGACGACAATGCCCTGCGGACGCTGAAAGCCTTAGGACAGCAACTGTCGAACTGCCTTTTCAATCTTTTGCGCGTTAGGGATGATTTCGTCTTCCAGGACTGGGCTGTACGCGATCAAGGCATTTTCCATGTTGACGCGCTTGATGGGCGCGTCCAAATAAAAGAGTCCTTCGTCAGCGACAAGCGCGGCAACGCTTGCGCCCCAGCCACCCAGCCGCGGCGCTTCTTCCACGATGATCAGCCGGCTGGTCCGTTGCACGGATCGCAAGATGGTCGCGCCGTCCAGCGGAACCAGCGTGCGCAAGTCGATAACCTCGGGCTTGATTCCCTCTTCCGCCAACTTGTCCGCTGCTTCCAGCGCGCGATGCAACATCTGCTGAGTCGCGACCAGGGTGATGTCCTCGCCGCGGCGGATGACCTCGGCTGTGCCCAATGCCTCGGGCGCGGCGTTTAAGTCGACTTCACCGACCAGGTTGTAGAGCGATTTGTGTTCCAGCACGATAACGGGATCGTCGTCGCGGATGGCGGCGCGCAGCAGCCCGTACATGTCAGCCGGCGTGGAGGGAGCGACCACCTTCAAACCGGGAAAGTTCATCAGCCAGGATTCCGCGCATTGAGAATGCTGTGTGCCAAAACCGCCGCCAGCGCCTTGAGAGGCGCGGATGGTCAAGGGGACGGTGAACTGCCCGCCGCTCATGAAGCGATACTTGGCAACTTGATTCACGATCTGGTCCATTGCCACCGGGATAAAATCGGCGAACATCAGCTCGGCGACGGGACGCAAGCCCGTTATCGCGGCTCCTAGAGCCGCGCCAATGATCGCTTGCTCGGATATGGGCGTATCCCGGACGCGAAGCGGACCGAATTCTTCATAGATGCCGGGGGTCACTTTGAATACGCCGCCGGCTTTGGCAACATCTTCGCCGAAGAAAACGATTGAATCGTCCTTCCGCATTTCCGTTGCAATGGCTTCGGTGACGGCTTGGCGATAGGTCATCGTAGGCATGGGCGCCTCCCGGAAGCGTAGACGAAATCGTCAAGCGATTGGAGCGACGGGAAAGGCTCGGCTTTTGCCCATTCGACGGCGTCAAAAACTTCTTGCGCCATGGCGTCCTTGATTTCAAGGAATTCCTCTTGGTCGAGTTCGCCGTCGGCGAACATGCGCGCTGTCAGAATGTCAATCGGGTCGCGCTCTTGCCACTGGGCCAATTCGCCCGGCTTGCGATAGGGACCGGTGTCGGCGCGGGAATGCCCGCCATAACGATAGGTTTTCAATTCAAGCAGGGTAGGTCCTTCGCCATTGCGGGCGCGCCGGGCGGCGGATTCGGTCGCCGCATATACGGCTTCGACATCCTGACCGTCGACGATGAGGCCGGGCATGGCATAAGCCGCGGCTCGATCGGCAATATCGTCAATCGGCGTCGTTTCGCGAATGTGGCTGTACTCGCCGTAAAGATTGTTCTCGCAGATGAAGAGCAGCGGGAGTTTCCATACCGATGCCATATTCATCGACTCGTGAAAAAGCCCGATGTTGGCCGCGCCATCGCCGAAGAAAGTCACCGCAATGGCGCCCGCGCGCTTGACTTGAGCCGTGAGCGCGGCGCCCATTGCGATGGGCAATTGCGCGCCGACGATGGCATTGGCGCCCAACAAGCCGATCGACTTGTCTGTCATGTGCATGCTGCCGCCGCGCCCTTTGCAAGCGCCGCTCTCTTTGCCCATCATTTCCGCCATAAGCGAGCGAAGCGACATACCCAGAGCCAGCGCGTGACCATGCCCGCGATAGGTGCAAGTTACGGTATCGCCTTTGGACAGGGCAAGCGCTACGCCGGCCGCGCAAGCTTCCTGGCCTATTGCCAAATGCGTTGTTCCGCGCACCAGATTCGCCATGAAGAGATTTTGAATTTCTTCTTCCGCCAAGCGAATCTTGACCATGGCGAGCAATGCTCGCATCCTGCTGTCTTTATCAAGCCTGTTCATAGGTTCAAGCGCCCTGTCGTTTTTCCTGTTGTCCGGCTGCCGCAGCCGGTTTTAGCGATTCAAGAACCTGGTCGTCGCGAAGGTTCGGGCTGCTCATGTTCGCTGCTGCTTCAATGCGCCTTGAGCAGACCATATTGTACTGCATTTGCAGCTACTAGATTGACTTAGCGTTCCAGAACTGCTACTTTTTGCTAGACTCGTACCTGGATGCGCGCCGCGCGGGTCCGCTATGGATAGACTTGATTGGCAAAGGGACATACATGGCTAGTTGGAAGAGCGACGAAGAACTTTTTGAATTGATTGAGGGCGAACTGTTTGTCGCCGTCATCGGAGACGTTCTGGACGACCTTGGATACCGGCACCAGTTTCTGCCGCCGTATATCCAGCCGCTGCGGGCGGACATGCGCGTCTTGGGCAGAGCGATGACCGTATTCACCGCGGACTATCCCGGCGGGGTCACGGATGGCCAGTCGGATTGGTCGCGGATGCCTTTTGGCTTGCTCTTTCGCGCCCTTGACGATCTCAAGCCCAACGAGGTCTACGTTTGCGCCGGCGGATCGCCCGAGTACGCCACCTGGGGAGAGATCATGACCACACGCGCGCGGTATCTTGGCGCGCGCGGCGCCGTTTTGGACGGCTACTCTCGCGATACGGAGGGCGTGCTTCAGCAGAACTTTCCTACGTTTTCGCGCGGCTGTTACGCGCAAGATTCCGGCGCGCGCAGCCGCGTTTTGGACTTCCGCATTCCGATCGAGATCGGGCAGGCCAGCGTCAGTTCGGGCGATCTGATCATGGGCGACCGCGACGGCGTCCTGGTGGTCCCGCGCCAGATCGAAGATGAAGCGCTTTCGCTGGCTTTGGAAAAGGCGCGAACCGAAAACCTGGTTCAAGCGGCGATCGAGAAGGGCATGAGCGCCGAAGAAGCCTTCAATACCTACGGCGTACTGTAGGCTGCCGGCAGGACATACATTAAGAAATTCAATCTGAGGTAAAGGGGAGGATAGCGCGTGAAAGTTCTTTTTGGGCCTACCATCATGTCGCTGGAAGACTCGCTTGGAGACCTGCGAGAGCAATTTCCGGAGGTTGAATTTGAATACTGCCCGGCGGTCGGCGACTTGAATCATGCGATTGCTGATGCGGAGGTATTCGTCGGCAGCATGACTGAGGATTTGTTCAAGGATGCGAAGCGGCTCAAATGGATACAGTCGCCCAGTTCCGGCGTCGACAAATACTTGAGCATCCCGGACTTGGCGGCTGGCGACGTGCTGCTCACCAGCGCCAGCGGCACCCATGGACCGGGTTTGGCGGAAAGTACGCTGGGAACAATGCTGGCTTTCAACCGCGGATTGCTCACCAGCGTCTACCGGCAGCAAGCGCGCAAGTGGTCGGCGAGCGAATTGCGTCCCGTTCTCATCGAACTAACTGGCATGACCTTGGGCATCCTGGGGTTCGGCGCATTTGGGCAACATCTGGCGGAACGCGCGCAAGCCTTCGGTATGAATATCCTGGCGATCGACGTCAGGTCTCTAGACAAACCGGATTATGTCAGCCAGCTTTGGAGGCCGGACCGCCTCGACGACTTGTTGAGCGAGTCGGATTATGTGGTAGTGGCATTGCCTCTGACGCCGGAGACGGAGAGCCTGATTACAGCCGAGAAGATCGCCCTGATGAAACCAAGCGCGATTTTGCTGGCGATGTCGCGCGGCGGCATCGTTGATCAAGACGCGGTCGCGGTCGCATTGCGCGAAGGGCGCTTAAGAGCGGCCGCGCTGGAAGTGATGCGCCCCGAACCCTTGCCAGCCGACAGCAGCCTCTGGGATGTCGAGAACCTGCTCATCACCTCCCACATTGCCGGCGGCACGCAATACGAGCGCCAGTACGTCATAGAGATCTTCCGCGACAACCTGGAGCGACTGCTCGCGGGCAAGTTGCCTTTGCGCAATCAGGTCGACAAAGCTGCTGGTTTCTAGTTCAAGTCGGCTAGGTCTAAAAGCTGATCGCCACGCGTTTCTCGATTTTGGCGTCGTCCAGTTCGATACCGAGACCGGAGGCTTGCGGAAGTTTGATGGCGCCGTTTTCCGGCGCGAACTGGGTGCTGTGGAAAAACTGTTTGTTCGGCTGATGATTAATCAGGTATTCGACCATCGGCACGGCAGCCGGCGACTGTGACCCAGCGACATGCAGCGCGGACAGCAAGGAATGTCCGTGCGCGACAACGGGTACCTCAAATGCGGAAGCCAAGGAACAGATTTTGACCAGTTCGGTGATTCCGCCGGTCCAGTCGGGGTCATTCTGCAAGTAATCTACCGCGCCATTGACCAGGAGTTCCTTGCTTTGCCAGCGGGTATAGACATGCTCGCCGGTGGCTATCGGGACAGTCGTTGAAGCCTTCAGCTTGACGAACTCGGCGACGCGTTCGGGCGGAATCGGTTCTTCCATCCAGGTTGGATTGACGGATTCCAGCGCTCGCAGCATCTTGGTCGCGTAGGTTACATTCCAACTCATGAATGCGTCGAACATGAGCATATAGTCGGGACCGACCGCTTCGCGAAGGGCTTGCGCCATGGCTATGTTCTTCGCCATCCCTTCCGCGCCGGCGGCTGGACCGTATCGGAAGAACCACTTCTGCGCATGAAAGCCCCTGGTCCGGTATTCTTTCGCTAGTCGCGCCGCTTCCCGCGGCTCAATGGAGAAGCCCAACATGCTGGCATAGGCGGGCACAGAGGAGCGGGTTGGACCGCCCAAGAGCCGGTAGATCGGCTGCTTCCAGGCTTTGCCTTTCAGATCCCAAAGCGCGCAGTCGATGGCGCTGACGCCAGTCATGAACAGGCCGGAGCGCCCATGTCGGTTGAGCCGTATCATGAGATCGTAGAGGTATTCCGTTGCCAGGGCGTCAAGTCCGATCAAGAAGTCGCGCAGATCATTGATGATGACAAAGGCTTGATGGCGGTCGATGGGACCAAATATGCCGCAAAGGTCCTCATCACACTGCACCTCGACGTACATAGCGCTGATGCTGCCGGGCGTCGGTTTGTTTGGCGGATCGGGATGTTCAACATCGGGATAAATGTGCAGGGGCATACACTGTAGCTGGCGCCCCGGTTGCGGATCCCGCGCGGCGGTCAATTCATACACGAGAATATCACGGATTTTCATGCGCTCGTCCTCTTCCAGCGCGCGCATCGATGATACGCTTGAAGGGCAAATGACTGATTCTTGATTATCGCCACGCCATTTTGGCAAGTTCCGCGGCGCGGGCTACTTCCCCAAAATCTATGGTATTAAACCGCGTCGCGCACGCGACGAGAAGGCTAATTATTTTGTGTGAGCGCGGCGGAGTTTTTCGCTGCGGCCGAGCGGCTATAGTGGTCAGTGACCTCGTTGTAAGCCGTGAGAAAGTGCTTCTCGAGCAAGGCGGTAGCTTTGGTTTCGTCTTTCTCGACTATGGCGTCGAGGATTTCCTGGTGCATGACGTGGAAAGTCTTCAAGAACTCCGAGTTGACCTCGGAACGCGTCAGCAAAAAGAGATAGATTTGCGAACGCAGATTGGCCCAACTGGCTAGGAGACGGCGGTGGCCGCTGGCCGCGCATAGCTGTTCGTGGTAGGCGGTATTGAGCTTGGCGGCTTCGTGACTGGATATGCCTTGCGTAGCCTTCATACGCATCTGATCAACGGTTTGCTGCATGGCTGCAAGCTCAGCTTCACAGGGCGTTTCGATAGCCAGGCGCACAGCCAACTTCTCCAATGCCAGGCGCAGGCTGTAGACCTCATCGACATCATTGCGGTTCAATTGACAGACAAATACGCCGCGATTGGGTTCTCGGACAACCAGCGCTTCTTGCTCAAGACGGGTTAGAGCCTCGCGCACGGGTCCGCGGCTGACGCTTAACATCTCCGCCAGAACTTCTTCGCGCAAGTGCTCGCCGGGCGCCAGTTCGCCCTCCAATATGGCTTGACGAATCTGCACGGTCGCGTTGTCGGCGAGGGAATGTTTTTGCGTCGGGATCAATATACTTGCAGAATCATCCATAATAATACTTTGTCGCAATCTGGAACTGACTCAGTTCGAAGAGCGCTTAGATTATCTAACAGGAATTTAGTTACTATAGTCTAATTTCCTCAGACGAAAGTTGTCAAGCGAATAGGTAGCGTATATAAGTACATTTGACTCTACAGACTGCATTGCAGCGGAATCTATCCGTTAAACGCGTCTGAATCGCATCCGGACCTTGATTTCAGAATTGGGAAATATCATGAAAATCACCCAGATCATTTGTCAGGTATTGCGCTTGGAGACTGTCGAGGCGAAGACAGCCGGCACACAGGATACCTTGCTTATTCGAGTCCGAACCGATAGTGGATTGGAAGGAATCGGCGAAGTCGATTCCTCCCCGGAAGTCGCCAAAGCTGTTATCGATGCGCCCTTCAGTCACAACATCGCCTGCGGATTACGAGAGATACTCATGGGCGAAAATCCGCTGGATACCAGGCGCCTGTGGCAGAAGATGTACCGTCAGACGATGTATTATGGCAGGCGGGCAGTTGTGATAACCGCGATGGCGGGCATTGATCTCGCCCTGTGGGATCTCAAGGGCAAGCACTTTGGCGTCCCTGTGCATCAATTGTTGGGCGGCAAGCAGCACGATCAGATCAAAGCTTACGCCTCGATCCTGTTCGGGCGGGATGGCGCCGAAACCCGGGATATCGGTCAACGCTGGACCGACTTCGGTTACAAAGCCGTGAAGTTTGGCTGGGAGCCAATGGGCCAATCGGAAGCCCTGGACATCGAATTGCTGCGGGGCGCGAGAGAAGGAGTTGGTTCGGACGCGGATCTGCTGATTGACGCCGGCTGCGTATATGACGCACGCACGGCGCTTCGCCGAGCGCATATTTACAGCGAGTACGGCATAGGCTGGCTGGAGGAGCCGCTTGAGCAGGATAACATCGACGGCTATGTCTGGTTGCGCGACCGTTCGCCGGTGCCAATCGCCGGCGGAGAGGGGGAGTGCGGACGCGCGGCATTTAAGCCCTGGATTGACCGACGCGCGCTGGATATCTATCAGGTTGATCTGGCTCGCTGCGGCTTCACCGACAGCCTATACATTGGCGAGCGCGTGGAAGAAATCGGCGCTTTGCTGGTCAACCACTGTTACAAGACGCCCATAAGCGTAGCGGCATGCTTGCACTGGCTTTGCTTGTTCAAGGGCGCGTTTCTTTTTGAAGACTCGGTGGAAGATTCGCCGCTCCGCCACGAGCTAACGCTGGAGAAGATGGGAGCGGAAAACGGCTTTATCCGCGTACCGGATCGACCGGGGCTTGGTGTGACGATCAACGAAGAACTGGTTGCCGAACTGCTGGTTGACGAATCCGGTAAATGAAGCGCATCAGCTTAGACTGATCTGGTTTCATATTAAGCCTTGCCATAACCGACGGATGTCATGCGCTGCTGGTCGCTGGCTTGCCGCGGGTCATGCTTTCCGCAAAGGCCTGGCTTTCGCTAGAAGATACAAATGCCGTGACTTTGTCGCCGTATTCAAATGTAGTGCCTCCATGCGGAATAAGCACCTGTCCTCTACGATTGATGGACACCAGAATGCACTTGTCCGGCAGAATGTCCGCGATATCCTGTACGCGCTGACCGACCGCAATGCTGTCTCTGCTGATGGCATACTCGACAAATTGCGTGCCATCGGAACTGAAGGTCTTGATATAATCGGTTTGATCCTTTATCTCCGAGCGGCGCGTCACCGCCAGGTTATATGCTGAAATGATATCTACGCGCCGGACCATTCCAAGCAAGTGATAGGGATTCTGGCGGGAAACGACGGGCATGCGGCCCAAGCCCCGCAGCCCCAATCGCATCAAGACATCACCAATCGTTTCGTCAGGATAGGCAATGTGCAGGTTTTCCCGGCGCGTGGCAATCGCCGCCAGACTTGTATTCGGAGACAGTTCTTTGGGGCGAGCGCGGTCGAGATCGGACACGGTCACAATTCCCCAAAGTCTTTGCTGCTCATCCAGAACTGGGAAACCATGCGAATGCGTAAAATCAAAGAGATCGGACAATTCCTCGATTGTCATGTCAATCGACGCCACCTCGACATTGCTGGCCATGACTTCCTTGACGAGGACACCTTGCATGATGTCGACATCTCGCCCACGTTCGATATTGACACCGCGCCGCGTCAGTTTCAAGGTGTAGATGGACTGACCGCGCATCAAGCGACGAGAAACCAGTGTCGCTACGATTACCGCAAGCATCAGCGGCAAGACAATGCGTTGATCGTCGGTTAGCTCTCCCAGGATAATGATTGCAGTGATTGGGGCATGCGCGCTGGCTGCGAACATTGCAGCCATGCCGACCAGCGCATAGGCACCGGGAGGCGCTACGATATCGGAGAAGAACTGCCTTAAACCGATCTCAAAAGCCGTTCCCAGCATGGCGCCCATATACAGAGATGGCGCGAAGACTCCGCCTGATCCGCCAGAACCGAGTGTGAAGCTGGTAGCGACGATCTTCAGCAGCAGCAAGATCAGCACTGTCGAAAGGATGAGTTCATTATTCAACGCGCTGACGATGATGTCATATCCTGAACCGAAGACCTGTGGCATGATATCCCAATCCAGGCCCGTAATTCCTGGATAAACCAGCGCCAAAAGTCCCAGAAGCGCCCCCCCCACGGCCGGCTTCGCCCATTCCGGAAAGCCTTGCCAGCCGTCGAAAGCTTCTTCAAAGAAATAGAGACCGCGAACAAACGCCACGCCAGATAGCGCGGCCAGAATCCCAAGGATAGGATAAAAGGCATACTCCCAGATACTTCTCACGCCGTATTCAACGGGTAATGGAAAGGTTGGCAAATCCCCGTAAACGGCGCGTCCGATGACACTGGCCACGACAGATGAAATGACAACTGTGCTAAAGTAGCGGACGCTAAAGGCGCCCAGTATCACTTCCAACGCGAAGATGACGCCCGCAATCGGCGTGTTAAAAGTGGCGGCGATACCACTGGCAGCGCCACAAGCGACCAGGTTGCGAATCCGGTCGTCGGACAGCCTCAATGCTTGCCCTAATGTGGATCCCAAAGACGCGCCGATCTGAACGATAGGGCCCTCGCTGCCAGCAGAGCCGCCGCTGCCGATCGTCAGCGCTGATGCCAGCGACTTGATGACTGCAACGACGGGACGTATTCGGCCGCCCCGCAAGGCGACAGCCTCCATCACCTCGGGCACACCATGACCTTTGGCCTCTCGCGCGTATTTGTAAACAAGAATGCCGACGACCAACCCGCCCAATGTGGGTACAACTACCACGAAGGCCTTGCCAATGTCGCGGCTAAAATGCGGCAGCCATTCGAAGCTAAACCATGTGATAATCTCGATGAGCGATCGAACGATGATTGTGCCAAGGCCGGCTCCAATGCCAACCAATATGGCCGTAACCAGAAGGAAGGTATCTTCCGAGATACGTGAGAACTGCATCAAGGCCGTTCGCAATCCTCGGATTCGCGCGTTTTCCATAATCTCACCGAGCTGAGGAAACGTAACTCAGCGCAACTTTACCTTGTCGTTCGCATATTTTATCATGATTTGCGGGGATGCTAAGTGTGTGAAAGAGCTTGTCCCTTATGTCGATTCCACGGCTTCCGGCACTGGACAAATTCTGAATGTTTATTTCGTTTTTTCGCTGCAAATAGTCATTCTTCGTTTGAGCGACTCTATGGCGTCAATAGGTAGCGCGTCCGCCTGACAGGTCGAAGATGGCGCCCGTGCTGAAAGATGCCTCGGGAGATACGATCCAGCAGGCGAAGGCTGCGACTTCGTCAATTGTGCCTAACCTGCCCATCGGGATCTTGCCGGTCAAAAAGCTGAGTTTATCAGGATCAAGCGATTGCGCGAGCGGCGTTGCGATCATCGCCGGCGCCAGGGCGTTAATGGTAATCTGTGTGTTGGCATACTCTTTGCCGATAGCTTTAGTTAGTCCGATTACCCCGGCTTTGGATGTTGAGTAGCCGGCCATCCCCGGATTGCCTTCTTTGCCGGAAATCGACGCCATAAGCAAGATTCTGCCGTAACCGGTTCGCAACATTGTCTTGATGGCATATTTTGTCACGATGAAAGAGCCGACCAGATTGACATCGAGAACCTTGCGAAAGGAAGACAGATCGTACTCGGCGATGTTGGCAGCGCTGGGACCGACGATACCGGCGCAGTTAATCACGATGTCCAGTTTGCCGTGCCGGGCGACTGTGTTTTCCATCAGATCGCGGGCATCAGCTTCTTTCGTGACATCCATGACTGCCTGCCGCAAGGTACCGGGCACATCTCCAATCGTGTCTCGCGCCGCGTCCAGCGCAGCCCCGTCAATATCAGCCATGATCACCGTACCGGATTCAGCCGCGATTCTTTGGGAAATGCCCAGCCCAATGCCACTGCCAGCGCCGGTTACCAGGGCGACCTGATCAGTAAAACGGTCCGCGATAATCATTCCATTGCTCATGCGCATCATCCTCTAACCTGATATGTCTCAAAAGCCCAGCCCTTCGTAATGCTCCAGCTGGAGCAATCGGTTGTACTTTGCCAGCCGCTCGGACTGCGTGATTGAACCGACCTTGATGTAGTCGCCCGCCCAACCGACCGCCAAATCGGCCAGCCAGTCGTCTTCGGTCTCGCCGCTGCGCGCGCTTACGACCACTTTCCATCCCGCCGCGCTCGCCAGTTCAAGCGCCTGCGCCGCTTCGGTGAGTGTGCCAATTTGATTGACCTTTAGCAGCAAACTATCCGCAGCTTTTTCATCAATCGCGCGGCGAATGCGGAGGGGGTTGGTACATAGCAGATCGTCACCCAATATCATCGCTGTTCCGCGCAAACGCTCGTAGAGCGCAGACCATCCATCCCAATCGGCTTCGTCCATGCCGTCCTCGACGCTGACGATGGGGAATTCGCGGCGCCACTCGTCTATGCGATTGACCATGCTCATACGGTCCAGTCGCTCGCCGTCCAAATGATAAAAGCCGTCTTCAAAGAAGTGCGACGCAGCCACATCAACCGTGAGCGCGACCTCGTCGAAGGGCTTATAGCCGGCAGCCTCGATGGCCCGCACCGCTTCGAGAAACATCTCTTGCGACGAGGCGAAGGGCGGCGCCAAGCCGCCTTCGTCGGCGGTCAAGAGTCGCATGTTGTAGTTTTCATGAAGCTTTTTGGCAGCCGCGCGAAACACATCCGAAACAATCGTGAGGGTTTCTTGAATAGTACTCGCGCCGGGGACGACGACCTGCACGTCCTGAATGGCGACTTGCCGCCCGGCGTGTAGCCCGCCGCTATACAGATTGATCATTGGCTTCGGCAGGCGCGGGACTGTTCCGGCGATATCGGCAAAGTGCCGGTGAAGTTCCAGCCCACGTTGCGCCGCTTGCGCGCGGGCAAATGCCATTGAGACGCTCAAGATTGCGTTGGCGCCCAGACGTGATTTGTTATCCGTGCCATCCAGGTCAATAAGGCAGCGGTCGAGCGCTTCCTGAGACGCGAAGTCTCGGCCGGCGATGGCGCGGTTGATTTCTTGGCTAACGTTTTCAGCCGCTTTGAGGCAGCCCAAGCCCGCGTAGCGCGCCGGGTCCCGATCGCGGAGTTCAAGAGCCTCGGCCGACCCGGTGGAGGCGCCCGAAGGCACAGAAGCCCGCCCGAGTTTGCCGTCGCTCAATTCGCAGTTCGCGAGCAGAGTAGGGCGTCCGCGGCTGTCCAGTATTTCGATGGCGGAAACGCTTTTAATCCGGCTCATTGTGGCGGTCCAAACAGGCTCGAAAACCGTCTATCAACTCAGGCAAGGCGCTAATTTCCCGTTGCATCAGTTCCAGGACGATGTCTTTTTGTCTGCTGCGATGCCGCTCGTCAAAGTATTCCAGCGGCGACCTGCCGGCGGCGCGCGCCAGCAGGCAAGCCAGGCTGTGCCTGACGGCAAAGGACTGCATGCCTTTGGCAAGATCCGCGTCAAGATCTGCGGAATAAGCGCGCCAATACTGGTCCGCCATCTCAATGAAGCTCCGGCGTTTCGCGCGCAGAAAATGCGCTTTGCTCAAGAAATGCGTCATGGAGAATCCGATATCAAAGGCTGGGTCGCCAAAATGAATGACTTCAAAGTCCAGGATAACAAGTTTGCCCTGATGGATCAGTACGTTCTTCGGACTGTAATCGCCGTGCACCAGCGTGAATCTGCGATTCCTGGTGTCTTTGATCAGGTTTTTGAGAAAGGCTCGCGCCTGGGGAACCTGAGTCGCGGTATATCCATAGTAGGGTTCCAGCCGCAGTTCTTCAAAAAAACGGACTTCGGCGAATGCGCTCTCGATTTGCGGATGGACTAGAGCGGCGTTGTGGATCTTCGCCAGCAGTTGCCCGAACTCGCGCGCGAGTTTGATGCAAGTTCCGCCCCCTAGCAGCAGCGTTTTCCAATTATCATGCGGCTGAGGCACCGCGGACATAGCCAGGATATGCTGTCCTTCGTCTACGAAGACAAGCTCGGGCACGTGACCCGGGATGAGTTTATCCAGGCAAGTCAAGCCCGCCGCCTCGCGCTGAATGCGCTCGGGGGCGCTGAACCAATCAACTTGCACGCGCAGCTTCGCCAAGGCTTGTTTCATGACCCAGTCGGGCTTGTGGTCGAATTGAACCCACACGGCGCGGTTGGAGACACCGCCCTTAAGCGCCGTAAATCGGGGTCTATCGGACCTGCCGATTCGGTCGTTTTGCCGCAGGTAAGGCAGCAACTGAGCCGGATCTTCGATGTTCAGGTCGTCCATCACAGCAAATGCCAGGCCAGTCTCAAGAACGGTCAATGTACGTCGACGAGGCGCGCGCCGATGACGTCCCCCCGCGGCTGGATACCCAATCCCGGGGAGCTTGACGCGGACATGCGACCGCTATCGCGCTGTGGAGCGCCTTCCGCGGTGCTGACCGTGACATAACTGTTGAAATCGGTCGCGGTGAAGAGAAATTCGCTGGGCGTGCTATGCGCCAAATGCGCGATGGCGGCGGTGGTAATATCGCCGCCCCAGCTATCTTCGATGGTCATGGCGACGCCCATTGCTACGCATAGATCTCTTGCCAGCCGCGCCTTGGTCAAGCCGCCGAATTTGCTGATCTTGATATTAACGACGTCCATCGCTCTGTCGGCATGCCCGCGCAAGAGCATATCAATATCGTTGACCACTTCGTCCAGGACAAATGGATGAGAAGTTCGCTGACGAATCGAGAGACATTCTTCGTAAGTCAAGCAGGGCTGCTCGATGTAGACATCGACATCATCGACCGCCCGGACGACTCTTGCCGCCTCGTGCATGAGCCAGCCGGTATTGGCATCGGCGATGAGTTTGTCGCCGGGTTCCAGCAGATTGGACACCATGCGAATGCGTTCGATATCCATCTGGGGATCGGCGCCTACTTTCAATTGAAAACGGCGATATCCCTGGTCGCGGTATCCGGCCACTTTCTCCGCCATTTGGTCGGGCGACTCTTGTGAAATAGCGCGGTACAGGACAAAGTCGTCGCCGTAACGACCGCCGAGCAATTCGCATACGGGCAAAGCGGCAACTTGACCCAGGATATCCCAACAAGCCATGTCAATGCCCGACTTCACGTAGGGATGGCCCTTCAGAGCCGCGTCCATGCGCCGATTCAGGACATCAAGCTGCCTGGGGTCGCTGCCCAGCAGATGGGGAGCGAGTTCCTTGATGCCAGCCCGCACCCCTTCGGCATAGGCGGGCAGATAAAATGGACCCAGGGGACAGACTTCGCCGTAGCCGATCATGCCTTTGTCCGTTTCGACCTCGACGATCGTGCTGTCGAAGACCTCGACGGATTTGCCGCCGGACCACTTGTAGCTCCCTTCGTGCAGCGGCAAGTCGACTTGATAAGCGGCGATACGTTTGATTTTCATCTTCTTCGCGTCTCCCTCTCATAGATATCCGGTGCAGAGGCGACTCTGTGGAGCCTGTTGAAAAACATCCCCCATCCCCCGGCCCCTTCCCCCACAAGGAGGGAAGGGGAGCCTTAGTAACCCGTAATGAGTCCTTAAAGCCCCTCTCTCTTTATGGGGGAGGGGTTTGGGGTGGGGGTAAAATGAGAATTTCAACAACCTCCCGTGAATCGCCCGCGTTCTAAATCAGTCGGCGTAACGCGCCGATATGCCGCCGTCGATGACAATTTCCGTCCCGGTGATGAAGCTCGCTCCGTCGCTCGCCAGGAAGGCGACCAGCGCCCCAACATTTTCCGGCTCGCCGATTCGCTTCAGCGGATGCAAATTGTTGACGCGTTCTATCTCGGCGGCCGGGTCATCAGCTTGCGCAAAATGATCAAGCACCGGCTTCGTGCGAACCCAGCCCGGGCTGACCGCGACTGCGCGGATATTCTTATGCCCCCAATCGAGCGCCAGACTGCGAGTCAAACCGAGTATGCCAGACTTTGCGACATTATAGGGAAAGAAGTTATAGGCGGTCATGGTGGCGTGCACGCTGGCGATATTGATAATAACGCCGGATTCTTGGCGCGCCATTACGGGCAGGGCATGTTTGCAGCAAAGCCAGGCGCCGCGCAGGTTCAAGCTCATGGAATGTTCCCACTCGTCCACGCTCATCTGCGAGGCATCAAAATGCTGATTCGCCCCGGCGTTGTTGACCAAGATGTCCAGCCCGCCGAAGCGCGCCAGGTGCGCGGCGATACCCCCTTTGATGTCGCGCTCCGAGCGAATGTCGACCTGCGCGAATTGCGCCCGGTAGCCCTTATGACAGAGCTCGTCGGCGGCTGACTGGCCGGTTGCGTCATTGATCTCGGCGATGGTCACGCTTGCGCCCTGCGCCGCCAACTGCTCAGCGATGCCTCGGCCGATGCCCTGTCCGGCGCCGGTGACGAATGCTGACTTGTTTTTCAGACGTTCAGACATCGGGTCTCTCGCGAATCGGAATGCGCTTCTTGGTGGATATGACGATAAATCGGCGCGTACCCTTTGTCAACAATTGCCTGGCGTATCGGCCAGTCCGCGTCGGCTTCCAGCTGCGAGCATAATGGCGCTTGTTTCTTAGGCGAATGAGATATTGACAGTTTTATGCTGATAAGTTAAAAACCAGCGGAGGTGGGCGTCCGCTCACCCGGAAAACGGTTTTGAGTCACTTTATAAAGGAGATCCTGATGTATACAAGACTGGCAGGTCGTGTTTTGCTCGCGCTGCTATTGCTTGTCGCGCTGCCGCTTTCGGCGCAGGACGAGGGCGAGGTCCAGGAACTGGGCACGGGCGAAATTGAAATCAACTTCTGGAGCGGCCTCGGGGGACCCGATGGCCAATCCATGACGGATCTGATCACGCGCTTCGCTGAAGAAAATCCGGACGTCACCATCAATTACCAGATCCTGGGTTGGGGCACATTCTTCGACAAGCTCTCGGCTGCCATAGTCGCCGGCAGCGGCGGACCCGACTTGATGACGCTGTGGCATTCAGTCGTGCCGCAATACGCCCTGACCGGGCACATCATGCCGGTGGCAGAGCAGATGTTCAATCTTGGCATGCTGGACAAAGATGACTTCAGCCCGGCGTTGCTGGACTCGGTCACATTTGACGGCGAGGTATTTCCGGTGCCATTCGACAACTATGGCTCGGGTCTCTATGTGAACACGCACTTGCTGGAACGGGCCGGCATCGCGGTCGATGACCCGCCGGAAGACGGCGAAGAATTTCTCGAATATGTACGCCTTTTGACCTGGGACGAGAATGGCAACAACCCCGGCGACGATGGCTTTGATGCCGACAACATCGCCGTCTGGCCGCTTTCAATCGGCTGGAATCGCGTCACTGTGACGCCGGCGCTGTATCAGTGGGGAACTGACGTCATCACGCCCGCGCCGGATGCGGAGGTGCTGATCGACAGCGAGGCAGCCAAGGCGGCCGTGCAGTACTTCCATGATTTGGTCTTCCAGCACCACGTGCTGCCCGGGGTCAACTGGAGCGGCGAATTGATGCTGAATGATGGCTTGTCCATGTACCTCGATGGCGCCTGGGTCTACAACTTCTACAATACCAACATGGAAGACGGGCAGATCGTCTTCTGGCCCTATCCACGCCTGGGTCCCGAACGCGGCTCCACCATCATGTGGTCGCATACGCTTGCAGTTACGTCCAACATTGAGCCCGATGTGCTCGATGCGACGATGCGTCTGATTCAGTTCCTGTCCGACAATTCCAAAGAGCACAGTATCAAGACGGGCATGCCCTCCGCTCGGCTTTCGCTGCGCACCGAGGATCTGGCCGATCAGATCTGGACCTTCGGTCCGCTGACGACGCAGATGGCGGCCGAGGGCGTTCCCGAATATCAGTCCGAGCGCTTCACCGAGGTCGAGAATATCATGGCGGCTGCCTACTCCTCCATCTTCACCGGGCAGCAATCGGTGGAAGAGGGCCTGGACGATGCCGCCCAGCGCATCCGGCGCGCGCTGCGCTAAGCAGGAATCGTTTCAGCTGTAATGGAAATCGAGCCTTATCTTGTGGTGAGGCTCGTTTCCTACAATCTGACTGCGCGATGGTCGACCGCACATGTTGCGGCTTGATACCAGCGCTCGGGACCTTGAATGAAGTCTAAACCAGCAACGACCGACAGCGGCCGCTCTTCCGATTGGACGCTGACCAATAAGAGGCGCGAGGCGATAGCGGGCTATCTCTTCCTGGCGCCTTATCTTGTCTTCTTCCTCGTTTTCCTCGCGGGACCGGTCATCTCCGCTTTTGTCACCGCCTTCGTCGAGTGGGAGCTGCTGCGCGGGACCTACCGCTTCATCGGCTTGGAAAATTTTCAGTTGATGATGGAAGACGATCTGTTCTGGATCGCCATGCGCAATTCGCTCTACTTCGCCCTGATGACCACCGTCGGCAATGTGATCGTGGCTTTGTGCGCGGCGCTGGCTTTGAAGAGCATTCGCCTGGGTCATACGCTTTTCCGCGTGATCATGTACGCGCCGGTTGTGCTCTCCATCTCGGTCATCGGGATCGTCTTCAGTCGTTTGCTCGCGCCCTTCGGCTTGCTGAACGCGGGCTTGGAATTGTTCGGTCATAAAGGCTTCAATTACCTGGCTGACCCAAATCTGGTCTTGCCATCGCTGTCGCTGACGACGATTTGGTGGGGCTTCGGCTTCCCTATGCTGATCTTTCTGGCGGCGCTCTATGCCGTGCCGGAAGCGCTCTATGAAGCGGCGCGGATCGATGGGGCGGGCCGCCGGCAGATTCTCTGGCGGGTGACACTGCCGCTCATCAGACCGGCTCTTCTCTTCATCATCGTCACGCAATTCATCGCCCATATTCAGGTCTTCGGCCAGCCTTATATTATGACCAACGGAGGCGGCCCCGGCTATTCGTCGTATACGATCGTCCTGCATATTTATCGCAATGCCTTCAGTTATTATCACATGGGCTACGCTGGCGCGATGGCGCTTTCGCTCGGCGTCGTGATGTTCGTTTTCGCGCTGGCGCAGTTTCGGCTTTTGGGACGCTACACGGAGTATTAGTCGCTTATCATGCAGAGTGACCGCAGAAACCTCCTGATGAAGCATCTAAGCAAGATCGGCACTTATGCCTTCTTGACGCTATTGCTGCTGATTGTGCTTTTCCCGACGGTTTGGGTCGTCGGTCAAGCCTTCATGCCTGAAGAACAGATTCTGAAGTGGCCGGTTCAGATCATCCCGCGCGAGCCGACCCTCGACAATTTCATCGAGATCTTTACCACCAAGCTGTCGCGGCAAGAACTGTCCTTATTCCGCTGGCTATTCAACAGCCTCTACGTGACGACAATAAGCACCATCGGCGTCTTGCTGGTGACATCCATGGCGGGTTACGCCTTCGCGCGCCTGCGCTTCCCGGGCAAGCAGTTGCTCTTCTTCGGCTTGGGCGCGTCATTCCTGGTGCCGGGCGTCATGTTGCTGATTCCCAGTTTCATGCTCATGCGCGCCCTGGGCTGGATCGACACGCACCATGCGCTGATCTGGCCGCCGCTGGCCGGCTTCTTCGGCGTCTTTTTCATGCGGCAATTCTTCCTCGCCATCCCCAGCGAGCTGGCGGAAGCCGCCGTTATCGACGGCGCGTCGGCTTTCGGCATCTACTGGCGCGTCTTCCTGCCGCTCTCGCGCCCGGCGGTGGCGACGCTGGGCATCTTCACCTTCCTCTTCATCTGGAACGATTTCACCTGGCCTCTGGTCGTGCTCAATTCCGACGAGATGCGCACGCTGCCCGTCGGCTTGGTGGTATTCCTGGGCGAGTACTGGAGTTATCAGGGCATCGTCATGGCGGGCGCTGTCGTGAGCTCGGCGCCGGTGCTGATCGTCTACATCATCTTCCAGCGGCAGATCACGCGGGCGGTCATGGCGACTGGTTTTGGCGGGCGGTGAATTAACCCGTAACCACGTCATACGAGTCAAAGTCGTGCCTAGTCCTATTTTCGGCAAGTTAGCAGCTACATTAGGGCCATCGCTTCAAATTCAAATTATGCGGGTCTTCGGCAACTTCTCCTCAATTTTCGTAATCTGTAAGGAGACTTGTTAAGTCTCAGACCGTTACATACACGGGCGACCTGATAGGTCGCCCCTACAAGGCTTGTCCGCTACTGGGTCATGCAACCGCGCATTTTCTACCCCATCCCCCGGCCCCTTCCCCGAAGCATCAGGGAAGGGGAGCTAAGGTAGCGCGAACTCGCTTGAAAACGGCAGCTATCGAAGCTTGCAACATCAGAATACTCGCGTTGATGCAACGTCGAAACTAGCTTCCCCCCATTGCTATGGGGGGATTGAGGGGGGTAGACCAAAGGTGGGTGCGAATCAATTAGTATTGGACAAGCCTTACATTTTGGATGGTTTATGCCGCGATCGACACAAAATGATTTTGAAGCGAATGTCCTGTGTCGTCGCCCAGCTTTTAGAATCCAGTTCGACTTCATGCTAGAATACTGGTTGCATTCCCACGCATGTTAGTGATTGGAAGGAAACACGCCATGTCCTTCATCGACCGAGTAGACCCGGAACTCGTACCCGGCCTCGAACTCTTCCCGGCCGAATTGATGACCGCCATTGGCGATGACCCGCCGTCCGCCCGCGCTATGCTCGAGCCATTGCTTAGCGCTATGGCTGAGATGCTGCCGCCCACCGATGTCACTATTGAAGAACGCGCGATACCCGGTCCTGACGGCGACATCTCCATCGCCATTTATCAACCAACTGCGCCCGTGCCGCGCCCTGGACTGCTCATGATCCACGGGGGCGGTTACATAGTCGGGACCGCCCGCGAAGACATGAACGGCATCGGCTATGCGGAGCATGTGGGCTGTACCGTCGTCTCGGTCGATTATCGGATGGCGCCGGAATTCACGTACAAAGCCAGCATTGCCGATTGCTTTGCCGGCTTGAACTGGATGTTTGAAAACGCGGACGAACTTGGCGTCGATTCCAGCCGTATTGCCATCGGCGGCGGCAGCGCCGGCGGAGGCCTTACCGCTGGCCTCGCCCTCTATAACCGCGACAACAAGGGGCCGGACCTTGCCTTTCAGTTGCTGGTATATCCCATGCTTGACGACACCCATGAGACGCCGTCGGGTTACGAGGTCACGCATCCCAATGTATGGAATCGAGATGTCTCGCTTAAAGCCTGGAAGATGTATCTCGGCGACGAGTATGGTACGGACAAGGTCTCGCCTTATGCCGCCGCAGCGCGCGCAACAGACCTGAGCGGATTGCCGCCGGCTTTTGTCACCGTTGGGACGGAAGACCTCTTTCGCGATGAAGACATTGACTACGCGCAGCGTCTGATGGCGGCCGGCATCCCGACCGAACTGCAGGTTGTCCCCGGCATGTTTCACGGCGGCGAGGGCTTAGTGCCAACAGCCGGCGTAAGTCAGCGGATGCGCCTGGGTTATCTGGACGCGCTCAAACGCGCCATCGGTTGACTCATGGCATCGACCGCTTGATTGGCTTTCGAAACAGGAGAAAAGACATGTCTTTCTACGACAAACTAGATCCCGAAATCGCCCACGCCATCGACCACAACCCGGCCGAGCGCTATATCGCCATCGGCGACGATCCGCCCAAAGGGCGGGAGATGACAATCGCGAACAACCGTGAGGCGCGCGCCAATCTCCCGCCCACTGATGTGACAATCGGAGAAAGGACCATCCCCGGTCCCGATGGCGATATTCCGATTGTGATTTACCAGCCGCCCGGTCCCGCGCCGCGCGGGGGACTGCTCTGGATGCACGGCGGCGGCTATATCGTGGGCGAAGCCCGCGATGACGCCCGCTGCATTGAATTTGCCGAGTTCGTCGGCTGTACGGTTGTCTCGGTGGATTACCGGCTGGCGCCCGAATCGACCTACAAAGAAAGCATCGCCGACTGTTTCGCCGCTCTAAACTGGATAGCCGACAATACCGACGAACTGGGCATTGACGCGGGGCGTATCGCCATCGGCGGCGGCAGCGCTGGCGGCGGCTTGACCGCCGGCTTGGCGCTTTACAACCGCGACCATGCCGGTCCGGATCTGGCATACCAATTGATGATCTACCCCATGATCGACGACACCCATGATACGCCGTCGGGACATGAAGATACTTGTCCAACAACCTGGAACCGGGATGTGTCCTTCAAAGCCTGGAAGATGTACCTGGGCGATGAATATGGCACAGATAATGTATCACCCTATGCCGCGGCTTCGCGCGCGACGGACCTGACAGGCTTGCCGCCCGCGCTCGTCATAGTTGGCACGCAGGATTTGTTCCGCGATGAGAACATCGATTATGCGCAGCGACTCATGGCGGCCGGCGTGCCAACCGACCTGCTCGTTTATGCTGGCATGTTTCACGGCGTAGAGATACATGTGCCGGACGCGACGCCTAGCAAACGAATGAGAATGGGATATCTTTCGGGCTTGAAGCGCGCCATCGGCTGAGTTCACTTACGAAGCGTGGCTTGCTAACAAGGAAAGGGCGTCGCCGTTTCGACGCGCCCGCGCTTGAGGATGCTTGTTCAAAACTGAGTCGCCGGTCGTCAAATGACCCTGGAAGGACTCGAACCTTCAACCTAACGATTAAGAGTCGCTTGCTCTGCCAAATTGAGCTACAGGGCCCCCTGCTGCAAGGAGCGCATTATAGCGGTTTGCCGCCCGCCATCGCAAGGGTTAAGTGGACTTTGACCGTCCAATCGCTGCAAAGGGATGGCGGCTGTATGATGCGAAATTGGGCTCAGTATTAAGCGCCGAGGGCAGCGAGAAAAGCAAAATACGCTGCGTCCTTAGCAGTACCATGAAAGTAATGGACATTTTAAGGACAACTACGGAACAGGTTTCGGGCGACATGGTATGTCGCCCCTACGGGTTTCGACATAAATGAGGCAAGTAGGGGCGACCAATCTGGTCGCCCGCCGATGATTCGACGGGTTTCGGCATGGTATGACGGGCGACATGTCTTTACGCTTTTCTTGGTACCGCTTTCGTGTCTTTGTGGTGAGAAAAGAACTGGAAGCGATCACCCTGGGAGCTCACCAAAATCGCTTTTCAGCAATCTCGAAAATTGCGAACATTTGTTCTTCATTTCTACTCAAAATGATGATACACTCTCCCTATGGATCAATTATCGCAAGCTCTCAATCTCGGCGCCCAGCTGATGCCCTCCGCCTATGCTCCCCTTCACAGCCCGACTCTAAAAAATATCTCCCGAAAAGGCAGACTGTATCTATACTGTGTCTATACACTCGCGAAATTTAGGGGCACGACTGGAGTCGGTTCAGGGGCATCTCAGGGGCAGAAGCTGCCTTTATGGCGGCGGGCGCGCCGGCAAACCAAATTCATACTGTCCGCCGTCCGCCTTTTGTCCGTTTCAGCCGAAAAACCGCGTCTATTGTCCGAAAAATATATTTTATTGTCCGAAACGGACAAAGTCGGACAAAAAACAAACTGAAAACAAATGCTCGCCGGGAGTGGCTTCATTCTGACTGCATGATAAATTGGCTAGCAAATAAGAAACTTTGTGTCGGCGGCCTAGCGCTGTCGACGCGACCTACGCGACCCTCGCTGTACCCGGGGCTAAGAAATAATTTGATGCGATTGCCCTGCGATTCCGACAGGAATTGAAACGGTCCGATAAGTTTGCTGGTACAATGGGAGGCAGCGGGACAAGCAGTATGAGGCACAAAATAGTTGTTCTTTTGCAAGGGAATCCAGGCTCATGTCGAAAAAGATACTCATCATCGGCGGAACCCGAAATATGGGTTATTACCTGGCGAAGCAGCTCGCCGATAGCGGCGCTGACCTGACCTTGCTCAATCGGGGCATCACCCAGGACGACTTGCCGCGCTCCATCCATCGCTTGCACGCCGACCGCAGCGACAGCAAGCAAATGCGCCGCGCGCTGCTGGCGAAACGCTTCGACGTCGTCATTGACTTTGTCATGTTCCGTCAGGAGGAAGCGGAAACAGTCATAGATATCTTTCGGGACAATGTCGAGCATTATATTGTGATCAGCAGCGGGCAGGTTTATCTGGTCCGCGAGGACCTTGAACGTCCGTTTCATGAAGATGACTATGAAGGTCCAGTTATTGACGCGCCGACGGAGAATTCCTACGCCCATGAAGAATGGCTCTATGGCGTTCAGAAGCGCGAGGTGGAAGACCACTTCCGCCAGGAGTGGCAACGCTCCAAATTTCCCTATACCTCGCTGCGCTTGCCAATGGTCAACAGCGTGCGCGATCAGTTTCATCGGGTCTATAATTATTTTCTGCGTCTGCGCGACGGCGGCGTCTTGCTTGTTCCGCAGACGCCGAATTTCGCCCTTAATCATGTCTACGCGCTGGATGTGGTATCCGCGATCAGGCGGATTATCAAAACTGGCGAAGGAAAAGGAGAGGCTTTTAACATCGCCCAGGATGAGCACCTTAGCCTGGACGAATTCTTGTCCCTGATGGCGTCCGTCATGGAGGTTGACCTGCATCTGCTTCGGGTCAACCGGGAGGAACTGGAGGCAAACGGATTCCTGCCGGATTGTTCTCCTTTCAGTGAGAGCTGGATGAGCGCGCTGGACAATGGCCGTAGCAAGGAGATATTGGGGATCCGCTATACGCCGCTCTCCGAGTATCTGGAAAGGCTGGTTCGGCACTATCAATCGCATGTTATCGCTCCGCCGCTCACCTTCCGCAGGCGGCGCGCGGAACTGTCCTTCGCGGAGCAGTCCCTTCAGCACTGAGTATTTTCGACGCTATGTGTTTGTTAAGCTTTCTGTTATGAATTCTTGGTAACCTAAACAAGGTCTGTATTCAGATTTTGGGGGGCTGTATGAAGTCATTTGCAAAGCTTGTCCTGCTTTTGTTCGGCTCGCTGGTCGTCTTGAGCGGATGTTCGGCGATCTCGTCTATGCTGTATGGCGACTCAAAAGACGCCGCGCTAGAAGTGCAGGAGCCGTCTACAGATACGTCGACAGTTGTGGAAGAAGAACCGGCGCCGGTAGAGGAAGTCATCCGTTTCACCTTTTACGATTCCTTTGCCAATTGGTGACCGACTTGTCGGCGTAATGTGCCCGTCGTGAACGGGCTACAAGAGACCTTTAGCGATCGAATCGAGTTTGTGCTTCTCGATCTGGATGACGCCACGCAAGACGGCATTCGGCGTGAATTGGGCATTACCGCGCAAGCGCAATATGTCCTGGTTGGCGCTGACGGCGAAATCGTGCAGAAGTGGTTCGGGGTATTGGATCAAGCTCGTGTTAGCGCCGAATTGGAAACGCTGTTGCAAACATAAGCGCAATTGCGCAGGCATACTTGCACAAGACCAATGGGCGCGCCGGCATCAACGCTCAGCGCGGCGCAGCTATTTCGATTGAGACAGGAGACGCCGGAACGAGCGGGTCTCAGGCTGTTTGGCGGGCTCCCGCGCTACAAATCCAACTCGGATTGATATAATCGAAGGACATCCCTTGAGCGAGATGCTGTACGTCGTTTGGAGCTTGATGTGGACGCTGGCAGGTGCCTGTTTTACATTGCCGTCACCCTGGCAATTGGCGCCTGCAATCTGCGCCGCCCCGAAGTCACGCTTACGCTCGCGCCCATAGAAACCAGAACGCCGGAGGCGACTGACCTGGGGGAACTGCCCACGGAAACCAGAGTTGCGCAGAACCTTCCCACGCCCACCGCTCCATCTTCGCCCACAGATATCGATGTACCCGCGGTCACTGACACTATCGCGCCCAGCTTAACTGTAACGGCGCAACCGACGCCGACGGCTACCTTGGAATCGACATCCTCTCCTACTACGCAGCCCACCCGTACCGAAACGCCAGTCCCAGGCGCTACGGCGACGATTCCGTCAACTGTGCCGATGGCGACGCCAAGAGCCAGTCCCACCAGAATCTTGCCGCGCACGGCGACAGCGACCGAAACCGCTCCGGCAGAATCCGACGAGAGCGCGACGCCGACAGCGGTTCCCGAGCTTGTCGTGCGGTCTGTCGGGACTGGAACGGCTGAGGCGACCGTTACAGCCGTCAGTTCGCCTCAGCCTACCTTGACGCCTTTGCCCACCCTCGATGCGACCGAGCTTGCGCGGCTCATTGCAAGTCCTGTTCCGCCAGCGACGGCGCTAGTAACCTGGACAGCGGTAGCGACCGCCTTGCCCTCCGCAGCGCCGGCAACACAAGGCGCGAACCGTTTGCCCGCTGGTACGCGATTGCCGTCGACTGCGGAAGCCCAATTGGGCGCGGCGACCTTCACGCCGACTCCAATACCGACTCGGTTCCAACCCACCGTCGCCGTTCGCCAGGAGCTCATCGTTGAGCAAGTACCGCCGCCGGTCTTCGCCCCGGCGGACATTAATATTGCGGGCGCCTCGGTCTATCAATACGATGTCGGCTTTGATCAGCCCTTCAATTACCAAGGTCTGCAGTTACGGGGCGGGGTTGCGCTATTTTCACCCAATCCCGCTGCGCCCGGCAGTTATTTGCGCACGGATCAGGTCGGCATGTTGTGGTATCGACCTATCGGCGCGGCGAATGAAGGGGCGATGTCATACGCGCCCTTTCATGAGGGATATGGCGTGCCGAGCAGCGAACTCAACAAGAATCGCGTCGTGGAGATCGATTGGTCGGCGGACGGCGCGCAGTTCAGCTTCCGAATCGATCCGCCGCCGAGCCAGGACACTGCTAATGCGGGAGTCTGGTTCTGGCAGCCTTTGCGCGAGACTCAAACTGATCCGACTTATGCGGTGATCCGCGATTGTGTGACGGACGCTTATATATCTTGTCAAATTGTCAATCGCAGCAACGCGCAGAACTGGAAGACGATCGATGTGGCTTGGTCGCCCATCCGCGGACGCAGCGAAATTCTGCTGACGCTGGAGTTGACGGCGGAGAGCCGCCAAGCGCTCGCGGTTGTACAAGCCCTGCGGGATGCCGACTACGCGAAAGAGGCGCCGGAGTTCTTCCGCTACGACTACGGTCATTGGAACCTCGACGGCAGCGGCATCGTCGTCAGCGGCCGCCGCGCCGATGGGCGGGTGATTATCGGCGAGGTCAACAGCGACCTGAGAGGCGAGCGACTGATTTTGGATGCCTCGTCGCGCGGTTTGTGGCTGCGGGATGCCGCGCGCCGTCCCAATGGCCAGGTCGTGGCCTTGGGTCGGCTTGGCGGTCCCTACGACAATGCGCCGGTCTCGCTGTACAATAGCGCGGGCGCGCGGCTTTCCGGTCCAATCGGTGACGCCGCGCCGGAATCTGTACGATGGTATTCGGACCGCAGCGCGGCGGTCGTCACGGTAGGTGGGCGTCAATACACAGTGAGCGTTGACGGCGGTCTCATCACGGACAGCGCGGATCTGGCGCGGAATCCCGCTTTTGGGACGGGCAGTATCGGCGTCGCGCCGGTTCCGGACGCGGTCATACAGGGCAGCGAATATTTTCCGGGTCAGCAGTTGCGCACTGCCCAGAACTTGAATTTGCGCGCGGGTCCATCGACATCGCAAGCGATCATCGCCGGGTTATACGCCGGTGATTATGTTGCCATCATTGCCGGTCCCTACGACAACGAGGGCTATCGCTGGTGGCGCGTGCAGACAGCCAGCGACGCGCTGGGCTGGATTGCCGGCAGCATCGGCGGGATTCCGACCATCAGACCGTGACGAATGATCTAATGATATCAGCGGCGTGAACCTGGAATGCGAATACCAGACGATCCTATTCCCGACAATCTGATGAACGGCAATCCACTGGTCAGCATCGTGATCCCGACCTTCAACCGCAGGCGCTTTGTTTGCGAGGCTATCGACAGTTGCCTGGCGCAGACTTATCAGAACTGCGAAGTCATCGTGATCGACGACGGCAGCACGGATGGCACCGGCGACCATTTGCTGGCGGAATATGGCGATCGCATACGCTACATCCGCCAGGAGAATCAAGGACCGGCGATAGCGCGCAATCGGGGCATTTGGGAAGCGCGCGGCGATTACATTCATTTTTTGGACGCTGACGATCAGCTTGTGGCGAACAAGGTAGAAACCTGTCTGCGCCTTTTTCTTCAGCGTTCAGATATTGATGTGCTGCACACGTATTATCAGTTTGTCGCCGGCGACGGTCGGACGCATATCGAGACTTCTCCCTTCCCGAGTTTTTCCGATGACATCTTTTGCGAGTTGCTGCGCCTGACCGGCAATCACATATTAATCAGCTCCACAATGATTAGAACAGCGGTACTTCGCGAGATCGGTGGCTTCGAGCACGATCCGGACTTCCGCAGCGCCGAGGACTGGGATCTGTTCCTGCGACTGGCGTCAAAGCACAAGTTTTACGGCATTAGTGATCGACTGGTATATCGGCGAATGCACGACGATATGCTGTCCGATGACCGCTTGCAGGGGGCGCTGGGACGGCTCAAGACGGTGGAGAACGCGCGCAGTTATGGCTGGGAACGCTGCATGAGCGCGGAAGAATTCGATCGCAAGTTGGCGGCGCGTCATCATGTAGTTGGGCTCAATTGGTGGAAGCTCGGCAATCGGGGAAAAGCCCGTTATCATTTTCAACGCGCGGCCGATTTGTACCCGCGCGAAGCCCGACAACGGCGCCTCTTCGCCTGGTTCAGCAGATTCCTGCCGCATCAGTCTATGGATTGGACAATTGCCATAGCGCGGGGCTTTAGAAGATTAACGGGACGCAAACGGCGCGGTTGAGCGGGATTCGCAACAGCCGGGACCTATTTTACGCATCTTGCATCGATTCAGGCAAAATGCCGTATAATTCCTAGAATGGCTTTTCGTTTGGGAAGGCGGATCAATGTCGACGAAAACCGACAGCTTGCGCTACGATATCGGCGAGTTGATGAAATCCGGTAGTTTCCACGAAGTCGTGGATCGCTGCCATGTTGAGTTGACGATGGCGCGCCGCGAGCGGCATTATAGCATTGAGATCATCGCGCTTTTGGGTCTGGCGCAGGCGCAGTGTTCCTTGGGGCATTTTGACTTCGCGCGCGACTACAGCAACGAGGCGGTCGAATTGGCGCAGCAGATTCGCTCCAGCGGCTTGGCAGTTGACGGCATGCTGGCGCGGGCTCGCGTTTCGCGCGAGGGCTACTTCCAAACCATGGAAGCTTATGAAGACTACCGCAACGCCGTCGACCTCACATATGAGGCGGGCGATATGCGCCGATACGCTCAGTCGCTTTTGGGGCTGGGCGAAATCGCGTCCAACCCCAACGATGCCAGGAAACATGCCTGGAAGGTGATCGATATTGCGCGCGAACTCAAAGACGCATCCTTGGAAGCCCGCGCCGTTCTTATGTTGTCGAATTCTTTCATCCGCGCTGGGCAGTACAGCAAAGCCAATGATGGTTTGCTGGTTGCCCTGCAGAAGGCGCAGTCGATCAGGGATCGCTTGCTGGAAAGCATCATCATCGGTCAGCAGGGACTGGTACTGGCGCAAGACAGCGATAGTTTCGAGAAAGGTCTGGAACAGCAGTTGACCTCCCTGGAAGTTGCCCGTGGCATGGAGGCGATATTCCACGAATTCATGCGATTGTACACCTTGGCCATGACCATGCTGGCCGCGCGGGACTTTGACGAAGCGCGCAATTTTTTCGATCAAATGCTGGCGCTTTCGCAAGACGTCGAGCACAAACCCTACGAGATGTATACCTTGGGCATGCTCGGCCAGTGGCAAGAGACGCGAGGGGAACTCGATAGCGCAATATCATATTATGGCAGAGCGATAGAACGCGCTCGCGAGGCGCATAATCCGGCTTACGAAGCGCGCTACTTGTATGCGACAGGCGCGGTCTATCAATCGCAGTGGGACTTCGCGAGCGCCCGACGGCACTTCAGCGAGGCGCGCGCCATCTACAAGTCGCTGGACGATGGGCGCAACGCGACGCGCGTCAGCGCTTCAATTGTCTACAGTTATCTCTTGGCGTTCGCCTCGCGTATCATGCGCTTGATCGGTATGGGACTTGACGATCCCGCCTGATTCGCGACTTGCGCTTTCGCAGGTCGTCCTGCGGGCGGCGCTAACAGGGTGCTGAGGGATTTGCTGAGCGAACGTCCGTCCGCGATCAGCTGTCCAATTGCCCCGCGCGCCACCTGGCAGTGAGCGTAATCGAGGGATAAAAGACCAGCGGCGGCAAATTGTCGCGGGTGAACCAGCCGACTTCGTCAGCGTCATCTCCGGCACTGGGCACACCTGACAGTATTGAGGCGCTGTAGGCGATCACGATATCCGCCAAGCCGTCGTCCTTTCTGGGAAAGACTTCCAGCAACTTGTCGATTCGTACTTGCAGGGCGGTTTCTTCCAGGGTCTCGCGCACGGCAGCGTCTTCGGGCGCTTCGTCATAGTCGACGAAACCGGCGGGGAGCGCCCATTTGCCCTTGCCGGGGTCCACGGCTCGCCGAATCAGCAATACCTCATCGTTCCGCTCAATGAAAACGACGACTGCTACTTTCGGGTCGAAGTAAATCGGCGCCTCGCAGTTGAGGCAATAGGGACGTTGGCGCCCGCTGTGACGCCGGCGCGCGAGCGCGTCCCCGCATTTTGGACAGAAATTGGCTATTCGCGTCATTTATAGACCTGTTTCGTGATGGCGATGCCACGAGCTAAACTTGCTTCCGGCTCATTGCTGTTTGCCATTGACTTTGCCTATGGCACTTCGTACACTATCGAACCGCAAGCCGGAGTGGCGGAATTGGCAGACGCGCACGACTCAAACTCGTGTACCTTCGGGTGTGTGGGTTCGACTCCCACCTCCGGCAATCAATATCGACCTCGACTGTCATTCCCATTTCTCAGGATCGCAGCGACCACTTCTGCTCGGATTCGCCCTTCTGGGCGTTTTCATAGCGCGCCAAAGTGAAGAGCCAATCGGATAACCGATTGATATAGATGACCGTGAAGTCATTGGTCTCGGCAGTCTCTCCCAGCGCTACGATTTGGCGTTCGGCGCGGCGACAGATTGTACGAGCCACGTGTAGTTGCGCCGCCACTGGCGTTCCGCCCGGCAAAATGAAATTGCGCAAAGGCTCAAGCTGCGCTGTCATTTGGTCAATAGAATCTTCGAGCCAAGTGACTTGACGTTGCTCTATGCGCGCCACCCAGTCCGACTTGGAATCCAGCGGCGTCGCCAGGTCGGAACCCAGATGAAAGAGATGCCGCTGTACTTCTCGCAGCCACTTATCAATCGGCTCGCAGGGTCCCGCGGAGAGCGCCACCCCGAGCGCCGCATTCAATTCGTCGATAGTACCGTAGGCTTCGACGCGGGCATGGTTCTTCGGCACTCTGCCGCCTCCGAAGAGGGAGGTCTCGCCCTTGTCGCCCGTTTTGGTATAGATTTTCATGCTTTCTCCGCTGGCCTTCGATTCTCCAAAGGGTCAAATACCCCGCGTGTAAATATCGTCAGCTAGAGCGAGCGGCTGCAAATTTCGTGCAGGATAGGCAGAGCCTTTTGCGCAGCGCGCGCTCGATGGCTGAGTCCATCTTTCAGTTCGGGCCGCAACTGACCAAAGGTGAGCTGGTATCCATCAGGAATAAACACGGAGTCATAACCAAATCCTTGCCCATCGTCATGATCTCGAAAAGCGATTCTGCCCCGACATTCTCCTCGAACCAGGATGGTTTCCTGGATACGTGGATCGGCAATGGCAATGACACAGACGAAGCGGGCTCCGCGATCTTCTTCGTCGACGCCTTCGAGCGCCGCGAGCAACTTGCCGCGCCTGCCTGCGCTGTCGAGTTGTCCTCCGCCGTAACGCGCGGAATAGATCCCGGGCGCTCCATCCAGGGCATCGACCATCAAGCCGCTGTCATCCGCCACAGTGCAGTGATTTGAGAGTCGCGCAAAAGTGTTGGCTTTGAGGGAGGCGTTCTCTTCGAAGCTCTTGCCTGTTTCCTCCAGTTCAATGTCGCCCAGATCCAGGTCAGTCAAACTTAGGAGTCCCGCGTCGAGGACGGCAAACATGCGTTGGTATTCCTGTAACTTGCCGCTGTTTCCGGTCGCGATCAGAATGTTCATGATGCGGCGCTGTTCACGGTATCGCGTCGGCTGAGTCGCGCAGCCATGATTGAAAGGGACATCGACGCAAATATGATCCAGATGATTTCGTTAGGAAACAAATAACGCGGCGCGTCAAGCACGATGAAATGTATCAACGTGGTATAAGCCAGGAAACCGGCCAACGGGGCGGTATGGCGCCAGGACTTGCGCATCAGGCAAACACCTGCCAAGCCAAATACAATGGCGAAGAAATGCAGAATCCAGATGACAAGTTTGACTGCGAATCCCTCGATCCGCGTCAGTTGGATCAAGCCATTTGCGGATCGATCATTCTGCAGCCAATTCATAGCCGCCTCACGGATACTCGCGCTGCCGAATGATACTGTACCGTGAGGCTGGATGATGGATTCGCCCAATTCCCCAAGGCGGCGCAAGACGTAACCGACGCCGTCCTGGCTGATGCTGGCTTGGATTTGCTTGAGATAGGCATCGGTCTCGTGCTGAAATTTGCAGTCGATCTGGCAATCTTCGTCGATGGAAGTCCGGGCTTCTTGCAGCAAGAGCTCGTCGTTCTCCGTTGGCGAGCCGTCGTTGGTTACAGCCGCCCGCCAGATCGCCGGCATCAACTGGTCGCTGAGTATCACGAAGCGATTCCAAAGCAGCAGGTTGTGAATCGTCCAAGTGGAAAGCAAAGCGCCATATACGAGCAAAAGCAAAAGACTTTTTGAAAACCAGCGAAATCTACCATCGTACCGTCCATCGTACAAATTGAGCAGCAGCATGTGCGCGACGAGACCCAGGGGAAACAGCGCCGCTACCGCGCGGGTCAAGGTGGCCATTGCAAAAGCCAGCGCCACCAATACCAGAGCCAGATTGATCGAGAGCGTCTGTCGGCGGCCGATGCTGTCCCGCGGCACAACATATTCGATATACAGCCACAAACCCATCGCGATGAAAAATATGTAGAAGGTCTCCGTCGCGATCGTATTGGATTCGACGATAAAGGCCGGATGCAAGGCGACCAGCGCGGCTGCCATCAAGCCGGCGCGAAGGTCTGTCACAACCGTCAGGACAATTCGGAAGGCGAGATAGGCTGTTCCGACTGATACAAAGCACTGGACGATGCGAATAAGCACGACGGACTCGTGTTTTGGCAAAAATGTCTGGAAGATGCCGGCGAAAATGATGTAGAAGGGCGGTGTGGGCAAGTTTGATATGTAGTAGGCGATCCCGCGTATATATCCATGTTCCTTGCCGCTGAAGAAACCGGCTCCGTTGGCCAGATACCAGCCGCTGTCTCCGCCGCCTCCATGACGAAACAATAGCACCGTGGGCAGGTCGCTGGCATGGAGCAAGCGCAAGAGCAATCCGATGAAAAGGATCAGCCATAACCAGCGGATGGAATTCCCGGGAACGCGCTTCATAGAAGCTACTTGATATAGGGTGGCACTTGGGTTCATGGTATTATTGGCGTCTCGAAAACGCAAGTCCAGCTGAACAGATGAACCAGCTTATAAATGCGACTAGCGTCAAACTCGCAGCGATAATAGTCGCTGGCTTGTTCTTCCGACTTTCGCTTCTTTCTTTTGTCCATAACCCGGGTCTGCACGATCCCGTCCACTATTTCAACTTGGGGACGCGCCTGGCTGATGGACAAGGCTTCACCATTAACTACATATGGCATTACAACAACTTGCCAAGCGATGTGGCGCACCCGATCGATCACTGGATGCCGCTTGCTGGCGCGGCTGCGGGCATCGGGATAGCGCTCTTCGGTGAAAGCGCGCAGGCTGCCCTGTTCATATTTGTCTTGCTCGGTTCATTGTTGCCGGTTCTTGTATTCCTGGCTGCAAAACAGCTTGCCGGGCACGAGGGCGCAGCGATAACGGCTGCTGCCTTCGCAGCATTCTTGCCCGATATGGTCTGGGCTTCGCTGCGGACTGATACCACCATACTGAACGCCATTGCGCTGTGCTTGAGCGTGCTCTTGTATAACAAGGGATTGCGCGCTGGGCATCGCTTGAGCATCGTCTTCTGCGGCTTTGCCGCCGGTTTGGCGTATTTGACGCGCAACGATTCGGTCCTGCTGTTGCCCGTGTTCGTTTCTGTCGCCGCCTTGCGCGTGATTTGCTCAGGAGGGCGCGGGAGTATCCGCAAAACTGCTTTTCTGATATCTACACTGTTCGCCAGTTTCCTCTTGTCGGTCGCTCCCTGGTTGATCCGAAATCTGCAAGAGCTAGACATGCTGGGACCGGCGGAGACGGGCCGCATGTTCTTTATGGTCGAGCATCACGACCACTATGCTTATGGATTGCCAATAACGCTGGAATCAATGCTGGGGCGGCAATCGATTGCCGATCTCTTGGCAAAGCGCGCCTTTGAACTCCTGGCCGCTTTCAAACAGATTCTGGTTTCTTTCACTTTGCCGCTATTTGCCGCGGTTCTTGCCGGCGTCGGTCTCTTATTCAGAGGACGGAATAAAGAGCGATTATTGCTCGCTTCCCCCGCGATAATTTGGCTGCTGGGTATTTTGCTGGTATACCCAATATTGCTGCCCCTGAAGAGCCAGGCAGGCAGTTTTGAAAAGGCATTTTTGAGCATTTTGCCGTTGTTTCTTCCCTTCGCGGCGTTGTCACTTGAGCATGTCCTTCGCGAGCCGCGGCTGAGATTGGGCGCTGTCACTGCGTTGCTGGCGTGGCTCGCTTTCAGTTCCTATGGTTTTGTCCGTGAAGAGACGGCAAAAGCTGATCTTTATTATGGCAGCATTGAGGTCTTGATCGACGCCCTAGATGACCTGCCGGACCTGACAGGCGACGACCGCCTGCGCATTATGACGCAAGATCCCTACGTGTTTAGCTATTTCGGATACGAGTCGCTCATGACGCCCTTCGCGTCGCGCGCCGACACGCTGGACCTGGCGCGGCGCTTCGATATTGATTACTTGATGATGCCGCCGGGGCGCCCGGCTCTTGATCCGCTATATCTGAGCCAGGAATCGGACGAACGATTTCTCTTGGTCGCGCATTTGCCAGAGGCTGGCGAAAAGCCCTTTGAACTCTATCGATTCGTTCACGATTGAGCCGGCGCTTTGCCGCCAATCACAAGCGCGCATTTGATTGCCTCCGCTGATGGCAGTAGATCTTCCCTTATGCGACTATAATGTTGCAAGGGGGACCAATTCGACAACATGAAAGATACGCAAGCCTATATCGAACGAATTAGACGGGTCAGCCGCGACTATCAGCGGCTGGAACTGGCGGTCGACAAGTCCCTGTCATCAATGCTCGCAGGTCAGGCGGTCTTGGCTCGGCGCATAGAGAAGGACTATGAAATACAGCACTGGAACCCCTATCTGCGTGAGCTGTGGTTCCCGGTAGAAATTCTCAACAGCAACATCATCGTTGTCGAAGTCCCGGCGGCGATTAACTACCAGCCGGGTCAGTTGCTAAGCTTGCTCGGACCCATAGGCAAGCCCTTTAAGTTTCGCCGCAAACTGCGCAATGTCTTGCTTATCGTCTATGATACGCCGCCCACCTCTCTGCTGATGATGTTGCCGGCGCTGCTGTCCAACGATGCCAGCGTGACGATGGTGCTGATGGGAACGGCTCGTCAATATGACACGGGCCATCTCCCGGAGGAAATCGAGATCCTCCACGCCGAGGACGACTTAAGCTGGCAGGATATGGTGATGACCCTGGGCTGGGCCGACCAGGTATTTGTCTTGGTGGGACCGAGCAACGAACTGAACAATTTTGCGGATGTCATGCGTCTGGTGCGCGAACGGCGCAATGATGTGCCGGCCAATTACATTTTTGGCGTATTCCAAAGGCAATTGCCCTGTGCGGTAGGCGCCTGTTATGTGTGCATGCTGCGTTCAAATGACGGGTCCAAACTTCAGTGCGTTGACGGACCCGCCTTCGACCTGATGTCTTTGCATCTGGAGAACTGACGAAGGATCTCGATGGTTGTCGAAATTACGCGACCAGGAAAGACAAGCCTTCTGTTGTCGACGCCGGTAATGCCAGCCGCGGGAACGGTTGGCTTCGGCGATAAGTACCGACGTCTGGTTGATTATGAGAAACTTGGCGCCATCATCACCAATCCTGTAACCATTGAGCAGTGGAATCCAGCAACCGGGACAAGGCTGGCGCCCTTGCCGGGCGGCATCCTTGTTCACACAGGTTTGCCGAATCCGGGCTTGAAGAGAGTGATTCAGCAGAACCGCCAGGTCTGGGAGAGACTTCCCATTCCGGTCGTGCTGCACCTGGTCGGCACGAGCGCGCATCATATGAAAAAGGCTGGCGAAATGATAGACGGGCTCGACGTGGTTGCCGGTATCGAACTAGGCTTAAATGACGATATCGACGAAGGCGAAGCATTTACGTTGGTCAGCGCTGCGGCCGCCATCGAAAAGCCATTGCTGGTCCGGTTGCCATTCTATGAAGCCTATCACTTGGCGCCGGCGGTACTTGACGCGGGCGCGGATGCGCTTGTGGCGAGCGCCGCGCCGCGGGGTACCGCAAGGGACGAACACACCGGACGGCTGGTTAGCGGCCGCATTTACGGACCCCTGGTGAAGCCATTGGTCCTGCGCATAGTGGGGCGATTGCGCCGTCAAGTTCCGGAGGATATTCCGATTATCGGCGCCGGGGGCATACATTCGCCCCAGGACGCGCGCGACTATATCGAGGCCGGCGCTGTGGCCGTGCAAGTTGATACGGCGACCTGGGCGCAGCCCAAAATGCTCGAGCGGATCGCGCGGGATTTGGGTGGCTGGATCGCCACACGGCGTAAAGACGCGCTGATGGACGAGTGGCATCCGGACATGAGCCAAACTGAAGCCGCGCAACGGCGGACCGCTCAGGGTGACAATTGAGGCGGCCCGAGCGGAGGCTCGGATTCCCAAACCACATAACTTTGCGGCAGTTCAGGCGGGCGTCGGCGCGTGTTACAATTAGCCTTCAACGTCGAGAGATGGGCTGGCAGGATAGCAATCATGCCGCAATACGATTTTCGTTGCGATAGCTGCGGGCGGTCTTTCAGCCTGAGCTTCAAAACTTACGCGGCCTATGACGCGGCTGAACCGCGCTGTTCCGCTTGTGGCGCGGCAGGGGTGTCGCGCGTCATCAATAGCGTGTCCATTGCCAAGGTTGAGCGTGACTATAGCGGCATGTCGGCGAATGAGATGCTTTCGGTGCTGGAAGGCGGCGACAAGAAGCAGGTCGACGCAATGTTCAGGCAAGTCGGCGAGAGCGCGCCGGCGACGACGCCTACTGCAATTCCAAAGCAGACTGGCAAACGGGACCGCGCCTCACCAGATTCCGGCAAGTCGACTTCCACGGGTGACAGCTAGCCCGGAACCCGCGACTGCTAGAGATACCAGTCGCGCAAGGCGTCGCGAACCTCGTCTATGATGGTTTCCCACGGGAATGCGGGATCACGCGTGATCGTCAGGCAGTCTTCGGCAATCGTCAGCGCTTTGATCCCATCTACAGCTGCGAAGAGCATCTGCGCCAGGGGCGAACCTTCGTCCCCATCCCGCGCGCTCGAATAAACCTCTTCATCGGCCTGCGTCAAGATCTGGTTGACCAGCAGATCCGCAATATCTGGATCTTCGGCGAACTCAACTTCGACAGTGACGTATTCAGACATATTAGCGCTCCAGCGTTTGTGGATTGTCTGAACCCGCCGGCTGTTGCTGCGTAATGCAGTGGATATTGCCGCCCCCCAGGAGAATCTCGCGCGCGTATACGCCAACTATTTGGGCATTCGGGAACAATTCATCCAGTGTTTGCAGGGCAAGCCGGTCATGCGGATCGTCGAACTGAGGCGCGACGACGCCGCCATTGGCGATGTAGAAATTGATGTACGAGCCGGCCAGGCGTTCTCCCTCCGGGCGCGAGATTGCCGTATCTACGATATCCAGTCCCGCCGCTTCTTCGCGGGTCATGTACATTGGCTTCGGTTGATGGATCTTGTGAATCTCGAGCCTGCGGCCCTTCGCGTCCGTTGCCGAGCGCAAGCGGTCGTAAGCCTCCGCAGAGCGTTCATATTGTGGATCGTCCCGGTCCTTTGTCCAGGTCAGAGCGACGACGCCGGGTCTCACAAAGCAGCACAGGTTGTCCACATGTCCATCCGTCTCGTCCTCGAAGACGCCGTGTTTGAGCCAGATGATATGTTTGACGCCGAGGTAGTCCCGCAGGCGCTGCTCGATTTCGGCTCGAGAGAGTTTTGGGTTGCGGTTTGGGTGCAGCAGGCATTGCTCGGTTGTGATCAGCGTTCCCTCTCCGTCCACATGAAAGGAACCGCCTTCCATCACCAGCGGCGCGCGATAACGATCCAGCGCCTCGATGTCCAGCATCTTCCGGGCTATCTGCTCATCCAGGTCCCAGGGAAAATACATCATCTTTTGGGCGCCGCCCCAGGCGTTAAAGATCCAGTCGACACCACGTACTTCGCCGGCCTCATCAACTACAAAGGTCGCGCCGCTATCTCGGATCCAGGCATCATTGCTTGATAGCTCCAATACCCGTATCTGCGGCGGCAGCAGCGACCGGGCGCTTTGATATTGCTCCGGATTGACGCCCATGGTGACCGGCTCGAAGCGCGAGATTTCCCGCGCCACTTCTACAAATGCCAGTTGCGCGGGTTTGCCGCCCTTGCGCCAGGTATCGCGCCGTTCGGGCCACAGCATCCAGCAGCCCGCGTGCGGCTCCCACTCCGCCGGCATGCGGAATCCATCAGTACGTGGTTTAGACTCCATAAGCCGGGACAGATCAATGACTCCAGAAAAGCATTTGCAGGCTCACATCGGGGGCATTATGCCGCGAGTTGAGGCTCAGCGTGAGGTCGAATATTAAGAAGCACAGGGGAAAAGTACAGTAAATCAGTGTACAATCGACCCTTGTATGGCTTCGACCGCCAGCCAGAAAGCTTAGAATCCAAGATGAGTTTGCGCGCGATTTCACCAATTGACGGGCGCTACGCCGACAAGACGGAAGCCTTGCGACCGTACCTGTCGGAATGGGCGTTGATGAAGTACCGGGTGCTCGTGGAAGTACGCTGGCTGATCGCCATGTCCGAACATGAAGGGATCACCCACGTTCGCAGGTTTTCCGACGATGAGATAACGCTTCTGCGGGAACTGGCGGCGAGTTTCGACGACGCGGCTGCGTCGGAGATCAAATCGATCGAAGCATTCGTCAACCACGATGTCAAGGCGGTCGAATACTACATTAAAGCCGAGCTGCGCGACGCGAGCTTGTCGGATGTCATCGAATCCGTCCACTTCGCCTGCACATCGGCGGACATCAACAACCTGGCTTACGCGATGATGCTTCGCGACGCTATGCGCGATGTTTGGCTGCCCAAGGCGCGGGATCTGCTACAGTTGCTTGACGACTGGGCGCTCAAGTCAGCCGATGCGCCGATGCTGGCGCGAACGCATGGCAAGGCAGCCTCGCCGACAACAGTGGGAAAAGAGTTGAAAGTATTTTCTGCTCGTTTGAGCCGCCAATTGAAGCAAATCGAATCCCAGACATTCCTGGGGAAATTCAACGGCGCCGTCGGCGCCTACAACGCCCATGTCGCCGCTTATCCCGATGTGAATTGGCTGGATTTCTCGCGACGCTTTGTCGAGGGATTGGGTCTAAGCCATAATGCCTTGACCACGCAGATCGAAGCGCACGATTTCCTGGCGGAACTAAGCCATGCGCTGATTCGCTTCAACACAGTCCTTTTGGATCTCTGCCGAGACATGTGGGCCTATATTTCCCTGGGCTACTTCAAACAGAAAATGATGGCGGAGGAAGTCGGTTCCTCTACCATGCCGCACAAGGTCAACCCAATAAACTTCGAAAATGCGGAAGCCAATCTGGGCATCAGCAGCGCGACGCTGGGACATTTGGCTGTCAAGCTGCCGGTTTCGCGCTTGCAGCGCGACCTGAGCGATACATCGGCTTTGCGCAACCTCGGCGTCGCGATCGCGCACAGTCTCTTGGCTTTGACATCGACGAGCCAGGGATTGAGTAAAGTTGACATTGATCGCAAGGTCCTACAAGGTGATTTTGAGGATGCCTGGGAAGTGCTCGGCGAAGCGATTCAAACGCTGCTGCGCAAGCACGGGGTACCGGGCGCTTACGAGCAGCTCAAGGCAATGACGCGTGGAAAGTCAATGAGCCAGACGAGTATTCAAGAATTTATCAACACGCTGGATATTCCAGGACCAGACAAGAAACGGCTCCTGGCATTGACCCCCGCTACCTATATCGGTTTGGCTAAAGAACTCGCGCAATACGATAGCGCTGCCGGGCGCGAGGACGAATCAGTTTCGATCATACCGGATTTGCAAGAACTGTAACCGAGGAGACGGCGATGATATTTCAACCATTCGCGCGCCAGGAGACCGCGCGCTTGACCATGGGGCAGGCATTGATCAAGTTCTTGCAGGCGCAATACACCGAATACGACGGCGAGGTTCAGCGTTTCATTCCGGCGATCTGGGGTATCTTCGGACATGGCAATGTCAGCGGCTTGAGCCAGGCGCTTTGGGAGTACGGCGACGATTTGCCCTATTACCAGCCAACCAACGAGCAGTCGATGGTACACGCCGCTTCTGGCTTCGCGCGGACGCGTCTTCGCATGCAAACATTCGCTTGCACGACCTCAATTGGTCCCGGCGCCACCAACATGGTCACCGGCGCCGCCACCGCGCATATCAATCGGCTGCCGGTCCTGCTGCTGCCGTCGGACTACTACGCCACCCGCTTCCAGGGACAAGTCTTGCAGGATATCGAGCATCCCGTATCGCTGGATATGAGCGTCACGGATTGTTTTCGCGTCGTCAGCCAGTTTTTTGACCGCATCACCCGTCCCGAACAGATTCTCTACGCCTTGCCAGAGGCGATGCGCGTGATGACCGATCCTGTTGACGCCGGTCCTGCTACGATCGCCTTGCCGCAAGATATTCAGAGCGTGGCTTTTGATTACCCCCTGAACTTCTTCCGGGAGCAGATCTGGCGCGTCGAAAGACGCCAACCCGACAAGCGGCGGATTCAAGAAGCTGTTGAATTGCTCAAGTCAGCGGACAAGCCTTACATACTGGCTGGCGGCGGCGTTCACTATTCCAAAGCCTGGCGGGAATTGCGCGAGTTTTCCGATAGATTCGGCATTCCTGTTGGCGAGACGCATTCCGGGCGTGGCGCGCTGCAAGACGAGTCCCCTTTGCTGATCGGCGGCAGCGGGCATACCGGCACGCCGCTTTCGGGCAAGTACGCGGCTGATGCCGATCTGGTCTTCTTGATTGGCGCGCGCCTGGCCGATTTCGCAACCGGGTCCTACTCCGCCTGGCAGAATCCGGAGGTCAAATTCATCAGCATCAATGTCAGTGGCGCGCATGCCCACAAACTGGGCGCTTTGCCGATCGTTGCGGATGCCCGCGACACCCTGAGAGAGTTGACGACTGCCGCGCTTGGGGCTGGAATCAAAGCAAACCCGGGCTATGTGGAATCGCTGGCGGTGGATCGTGAAGCCTGGTTGCGGCGGAAACGAGAAACGGTCTATGTGCAGTACCCCGATGAACGCATGAGTCAAGCCCAGGTAATCGGCGCGCTCAATGACTACATGGAAGCGGGCGATACGCTTGTCTGCGCGGCCGGCACCGCGCCCGGGGACTTGCATCAACTCTTTGAAGCGACCGCTGGACGGATTCTCCACTTGGAATTTGGCAACTCTTGTATGGGTTACGATATCCCGGGGGCGATTGGCGTTCGCCTGGCGCGCCCGGATGACGGCGAAGTCTACGTCTTCCTCGGCGACGGAAACTACATGCTGCATCCGATGGAACTGAAGACCGCCGTACAAGAGGGCATCAAATTGACTGTGATTTTGCTCCAAAACGATGGCTTCCAGTCGATTCATGGACACCAAAAGGTGCTGGTTGGTCATAGCCTTGGCAACGAGTTTCGACTGAGAAATCAAGAGACGGGCAAACTGGACGACGGCGACTTCGTCGAGATTGACTATGCCAAGAATGCCGAGAGCATCGGATTGCGCGCCTGGAACGTGAATGACGAAGACGAACTGAAAGCGGCGCTTGTGGAGGCGAAGGAAGAAAAGCGCTCTTGCATGATTGTGGCGCGGATTGAGCGTTACAGCCGCTTGCCGCGCTCCGGCATCTGGTGGGATGTCTTCGGGGCAGAAGTCACAGGCGACGAGAATACGAAGCAACTCGTTGATGAACGCGAAGCGGGTAGAAAAGGGCAGCGCTTCTACTGGTAGGCAGGCTGGTTCTCCGGCTGCGCTTGAGATTGACTCATTTCGCGACTGTCGCCTGGCTTTGAATTGCAACGGCAAACTCAAATGAGGAGAAACTGGTGAAGATCAGGCTCGCTTCCGCGCCCGTTTCCTGGGGCGTAATCATGAAAGATACGCCAAACGTTCCGCCTTGGGATCGAGTACTGCGCGAAATCAGCGGGGCTGGCTATTCCGGTACAGAACTGGGACCCTTCGGCTACCTGCCGCAAGACAGCGTCTTGTTGCGCGAACGGCTCGATGAACTGGGTTTGAGCCTGCTGGCTGCCTACGTGCAGATCAATCTGGTGGACCCGGCGGCTAAACAAGATGAATACGACGAAACCATGGCCACCACGCGCTTGCTCTCGCAAATGGGCTGCGAGTGGGTGGTCTTGTCCGATGCGCTGTTCGTCGACGCGAATCGCTCGAAGCGCGCCGGGCGTATCGGCTTGGGAGACGGCATGACCGAAGATGAATGGCAGCGATTCATATTCAATGCGGAAGACTATGGCAAGCGCGCGCTTGAGGAGTACGGATTGCGGGCGGTCTTTCATCCTCATGTTGGCGCCTGGATCGAGACGGAAGCGGAAATTGATCGCCTGATGAACGAAACGAATTCGCGCTACCTCAATCTTTGCCTGGATACCGCGCACTGCATGTACGGGGGCGGGGACCCGGTCGCCGTCGGCCGTCGCTGGAGCGAACGGCTGAAATATCTGCACATCAAGGAATGCGACAATAGCGTGCTCCGGACTGTGCGGGATAAGGGCTGGGATTATTTCAAAGCTGTCGAATTGGACGTTTTCCCCGAGTTGGGACGCGGATCGGTTGATTTTGCCGGTTTGCTGGATTTGCTTCGTGAACTGGACTTCGACGGTTGGGCAGTGATCGAGCAAGATATTTTGCCCGACCGCGGCCTGAATCCCCTGGACAGCGCCAAAGGGAATCTGGCGCATTTGCATGGCTTGGGTTATGCCAAAGTCCGCTAATGCCCGCGCGACCATGTTCATTCAGCATGTTGCATTCATCATTTAGCAGCGGCTTATGACCAAGACATACGACATCATCGCATTTGCGGACACCTGCGTCGACCTGGTCTTGCGCGACGATGACGTAGCGCCTCGTTTTGGCCAAGTCGAAAAGACAGTCGCCGAATGCGACCTGGTCATGGGCGGCTCCTGTTGCATTTTCGCGACGCAAGCGGCGAAGCTGGGTCTTAAGGTAGCTTTGCTGGGGACTGTGGGAGATGACGCCTTTGGTGAACTCATCCTCGATACCTTGTCCTCTGCGGGAGTCGATACCCAGCATATGCGGGTGGACAAAGATCTCGGAACGGGCTTGACCGTACATATGGTGCAAGGGGACGACCGCGCCATGCTGACCTACCCGGGATCGTCAAACGCGCTGACGGCGGCTGAGTTTTGCGATGACGTGCTGACGCAGGCGCGACACTTGCATTATGGCAGTCTCTTCTTGCAGACCGGTCTGCTTCCCGACAGTATCGAAATACTTGGTCGGGCAAAGGGGCTGGGCTTGACGGCTTCCCTAGACACCAACTGGGATCCTGCCGAGGCTTGGGACATCAACCTGGAAAAAGCGCTGCGCTCAGTTGACGTCCTGCTGCCCAACGAGCAAGAGGCGAAGAAGCTTTCTGGCGTCGCTTCGCTGACGGATGCCGTGCAGTATCTTCGCCAGCGTGTGCCGGTTCTGGTGGTCAAGAGGGGAGTTGAAGGCGCAAGCGCGTGGACGAAGGGCATGGAAGTTGTGCGGACAGTAGCTGAAGCCGATGCCGGCGGCGATGGCATCGGCGCCGGCGACAGCTTTGACGCCGGGTTCCTGGCTGGCTGGCTCGATGGCTTGGCACTACATGATTGCTTGTCCATCGCCTGTCAATGCGGGCGCGCCGTCGCCGGCCGGATCGGCGGCGTCGAAGGGCAACCAAACCGTTCCGATCTAATTGAATTGCCAGCGCTAGAGCCAGACTAAGCGAAGCGGAGCAGTGGACGCGCCAAAACGCTATTGGTCGCCATTGTCCATCAAGCCCGCGCCGTCGTAACCGCGTCCGACGCCGCGATACTCAAATCCCATTTGCCGCAATTCATCCGGGTCATACATATTTCGGCCGTCGATCAGTATCGCTCGTTTCATCGAATCGCGAATGCGGCTCATGTCTAGGTGCTTGAACTCGTTCCAGGGCGTTAGGACCAACAGTGCTTCGGCATCCCGCGCCGCGGCGTAAGAGTCGCTGCAGAGCGTCAATCTCGGGATTTCTCTGCTTGCGTTCTCCATTGCTACGGGATCGTAGGCTTTGACGACGGCGCCCTGATTCAGAAGCGAACGAACGACCGTCAGGGAAGGCGACTCGCGAATATCGTCCGTATTCTCTTTGAAAGCCAAACCCAGCACGGCAATCGCTTTACCGTTGACCGTGCCATCCAACATTTCTCGCGCCTTCATCGCGATCTGTCGACGCTGGAAGGCGTTGATCTCCATGACTGCGTTGAGCAATTGCGGATGCATGCCGTGGGTCTGCGCCATATTCGCCAGGGCTTTCACGTCCTTGGGGAAGCAGGAACCGCCGAATCCGATGCCGGCCTGCAAGAAATGGGGCCCGATCCTGTAATCGAATCCCATGCCGCGCGCGACTTCGATGACATCCGCTCCCAGCCGCTCACAGATAATACTAATCTCGTTGATGAAGCTGATGCGCGTGGCCAGGAACGCGTTGGAAGCGTATTTGATCATCTCGGCCGTTCGGATATCGGTTATCACGATCGGCGCGTCCAGTGGAGCGTAAAGTTCGGCGACGCGTTCCGCCGCCTCGGGATTGGTGGATCCCAGCACGGTGCGATCGGGATTCATGAAATCGGCAATGGCAGAACCTTCGCGCAAAAACTCGGGGCAAGATACGACTGCGAATTGCATCGGTTTCGGCTGTTTGCGCTCGATGATCTCTGCCGTCCAGTCCCCAGTGCCGACCGGGACGGTCGACTTGTTAATGATGACGAGCGGGTGCGTCATGGCTTCCGCGATGGTTTCCGCCGCCGAGCGAACATATTGCAGGTCAGCCTCGCCGTCCACGCCCGAGGGCGTTCCGACGCAGATAAAGACAAACTCCGCTTGATCAAGCCCCTCAAGGTATGAGGTGGTAAAGTGCATCCTGCCGGCGACCGCGTTGCGCTGCGCCATCTCTGCCAAGCCGGGTTCATAGATGGGCATTTTCCCCTGCTGCAGCGTCTCTATCTTGCCTTCATCGATGTCAACCAATGTGACGCTATTGCCCAAATCGGCGAAGCAGGCGCCCGTCACCAGACCGACGTATCCGCTGCCAATCACACAGAGTTTTCTCATTCGATTTCGTCCTCGCTTTTCGGGAGCTACTAAGCATATTGCCGAATTGTATACAGCGTACCGCACTCTTTTCCGCTATGCTTGTCCAGTCTAGCAAAACACGATCGGCGATTTCGCTCCGGGCATTTTAAGTGGACCCAAGTCTTCATGTTAGGGAGTCTTCGCCCCTTGAAACCATCGCCAATAATCAGACTGCACAGGCGTTTCGCTATGACAATAAGCATACGCTGGAACGCGAATAATTGTTCGCCTAAAGCGGTCGAGTTGCTATAATACTGGCTATGCAAAAGGCGGTTTTCGCAGGGTGATCTGCTATGTCACAAGACATGTTTGATGAAACGGCGCCAAAGCTGCGTCAGGCGCAAACAAAAGACGGCTTTCCCCCGCAGGTGCGGAAAGTTCCCTATCGAAACATTCGAGACGCGCTTTCCATGCACGCCAAGACATCGGGGGACAAGACATTTCTCATTTTCTACGATACGGACGACCAACGCACTGCCTTAAGCTACGCCGAGTTTACCGCGCGCGTTCATCAAGCTGCCAATTTCATGTACGAGGATCTCGGTCTGCGGCGCGGCGACCGAGTGGCGACAATCGCTTACAATCACATAGATACGGTCTTGATCTACTTTGCTTGCTGGGTCATCGGCGCGACTGTCGCGCCACAGAATGTCTCGGAAGACGACCGCCGCATTGCCTTTATCCTGCGCGATAGCGGGGCAAAAATATGTTTTGTTCGCAGCGAATACATGGCGCGCGCAGAACAAATCATCCAGAACGCTTCCAATATCAAGCAGGTCATTGAGGTGGGCGGCGAGCCTTCCCAGGGTTACCTGAGCTTTTATGAAGCGCTGAAGAACCGTCCTACTACCTTCCTGGGCGATGATTCCGGAGCCAAAGCAAGCGACCTGCCTCTGGGCGAAAGTGGCGCCGAAACCGCGGCGCTCGACGACGAAGCGCTTCTGGTTTACACCAGTGGCACAACCGGCACGCCCAAAGGCGTCACGCTCACACAATATAACCTTTTGGTCGACGCGCTGGGCCTCAGCCAGTGGCAGGCGATAACGGGCAACCAGCGCATGATGTGCGTTTTGCCTATCCATCATGTCAATGGCATCTTGGTAACAATAATCACGCCACTTTACGTCGGTGGGTCGACAGTTCTGAATTGTCGTTTTAGCGTGTCGCATTTCTGGGAGCGCATCGTAAGGGACAAGGTCAATGTCGTTAGCGTCGTGCCTACGCTTCTTCAGTTTCTGCTTGAATACGGCGCGCGCGAGCGGGATGCCGGCAGCACCATATTTGGCGGGAACATCAACCGCCGCGACTTGACGCATTTCCGACACTTCATTTGCGGCGCCGGCACGCTGTCCGTGGCTTTGGCGCGCGACTTTGCCGAGACGTTTGGCTTGACCATTCTTCATGGCTACGGTTTGAGCGAAACCACGTGTTATTCGTCATTCTTGCCCATCAGCTTGTCTTGGGAGGCGAACCAGCGCTGGCTGCTGGACTACGGCTATCCCAGCATCGGCTGCCCGATTGAAGCCAACGAGATGGCGATCTTCGCCGCCGATGGCAGCGGACGAGAACTGGCGGAAGGAGAGCGAGGCGAAATCTGCGTGCGGGGCCACAATGTCATGCAAGGTTATTTCAAGCGACCGGAGGCCAATGCCGAAACCTTCAAGTTCGGCTGGTTCCGCACCGGCGACGAGGGATTCTTCAAGCTTGACGAGGGGGGCAGGCAGTTTTTCTTCATCACTGGGCGTATCAAGGAGTTGATCAATCGCGGGGGAGTCAAGTTCAGTCCCCTGGACATTGAAGAGGTCTTGCTGGGGATTGATGGCGTGAAAGTTGGCTTGGCAGTGGGATTCCAGAATCGCTATTATGGCGAAGAAATCGGCGCATATGTGGTGCTGGAAGATGGCGTCGAGCTCACAGAAGACGCCATCCTGCCGCGCTGTCGCGAGCAAATGCCCTTCGAAAAATCGCCCAAAGTAGTGGTTTTTGGGGATGACATCCCGGTCACCGCGACCGGCAAGTACCAGCGGCTAAAGCTGCAACCGCTTTTCGCGGAATGGGAAGGGGCTCAGTTCTCGCGCTAGACTTGTTTGGGGCTATCGAGCCAGAATTTCCTTTTCCACCTCGGTGGTTAAAAATCTGAGCTTGTTCTCTAAGGCGCAGTGGGTGTTGATTCTGGTGCGATAGCTCCTTCAGCGCGCGAGTTTCCGCATCCTTTGACGACGCAATTCCGGCAGGATAAGCAAGCTTAGCAGGCTGTTGAGGACCACGATCACGGTGCTGCCTTCGTGCCCCAAAACGCCAACTGGCAGCGCCAGTTCCAAAATGAAGACCCCGGCAATCAAGATCGCGATCACCGCCAGCGAAAAGACGATGTTTTGCCATACGACCTGTCTGGCTCGCTTGCTGATTCGCAGAGCGTCGGTCAGTCGCTCAATTCTGTCGCCCATGAGCACGACATCCGCGGTTTCCAGCGCTACGTCGGCCCCGGCGCCCCCCATCGCAATGCCGACGTCCGCGGCTGCCAGCGCGGGCGCGTCGTTGATGCCATCTCCGATCATGGCCACCGAGCGGTATTGTTGTTGCAGCCCCTCCAGGATTTCGGCTTTTTCATGCGGCAACAACTGGGCATAGATCTCGTCTATGCCCAGTTGCTCTCCGATCGACTCCGCCACAAGCTGATTGTCTCCGGTCAGCATGACCGTGACAATGCCCAGCCGATTCATTTCGTGGACCAGGAGCGATGATGTTTGGCGCAATTGGTCAGCCAGCCCGATTAGACCCAGCCAGGTCCGGTCTCGCAAGACACCGATGACCGTTTTGCCGGAAGCTTCCAGCATCATTCTCGCTTCGGCAAGAGAAGCGGGCATTGCCTCGTTCTCTTGCAGTTGGCTTATGCGCCCGACGCGGATATCACTCTCGCCGAGACGCGCCCGCACGCCCTGGCCCGGGACAGCAAGGAAATCTTCAGCTTCGCTCAGGCTGATGTTCGCAGCGCTTGCATATGCGACGACGGCTTTGGCAAGCGGATGCTCCGATCGCGCTTCTACCGAAGCCGCGACCTGGACCAGTTCTGTTTCAGCAAAAGGTGGAGAAACCACTATGTCAGTTACCTGCGGCTGCCCTTCGGTCAACGTTCCGGTCTTGTCGAAAGCCACGACTTTGACGCGCGCCAATTGCTCCAGACTGGCGCCGCCTTTGAAGAGCAGGCCGTTCCTTGCGGCGGCCGCAATTGCCGAGATGAATGCCGATGGCACGCTGATCACGAGCGCGCAAGGCGAGGCAACTGTCATCAGCACCATTGCGCGATAGAAATTGCTCTCGAAATCGCTCAAGCCGAGCAGTGGCGGAAGCAGAATGAGCAGCAGAATGCCCAGGATGATCGCTTTGGCATAAGCCTGCTCGAAGCGGTCCAAAAAGCGTTGTGTGGGTGCTTTGCTGTCTTGCGCTTCCTCCACCATTTTGATGATGCGCGCCAGCGTCGTCTCGCCAACGGGTTTAAGGGCGCGGACATCCAGGATGCCTTGCTTATTCAGCGTTCCCGCATAGACGGGATCGCCGGCGGATTTGTCTACTGGTATTGATTCGCCGGTGATCGGGCTTTGATCCACAGCGGATACGCCGGCAACAACCACACCGTCAACCGGGATGCGTTCGCCCGGCTCAATCAGGACGATGTCGCCGATCCTGATTTCTTCCAGCTTCAGACGGATGATATCGGCTCCGCGCTTGACCGTCGCCTCTTGCGGGTAAAGCGTAAACAGACTGCTAATCGCTCTGCGACTGCGGCCGATGGCATAGTCTTGCAAGACATTGCTCAGGGAAAACAGAAAAAGCAGTATAGCCCCTTCATGCCATTCCCCAACAACTGCCGCGCCCAAGGCAGCCAGGACCATCAGCAGATCGACATCAATTTCGCGTGCGCGCAAGCCCTCGAGCGCGGCCTTGGCGCCGAAGAAACCACCAGCAAGATAGGAGAGGATATTGAGCGACATCACCGCCGCTTCAGGAGCGCCGGTTCGCTCGCCCAACATGCTGAGCGCGATTGATACAAGAGTGACGAGGACCAGCGCGGGCGCCAATTTCTCCAGTTTTCGGGTTGACGGTCGCTCTTCCCGGGGAGGGGTTAATGAAGACGGCGCGGTGACGGAAACCATTCGATTCCAATCCGAGATTTACCCAAGCTATTGATGTATTTTAACCGAAGTTAATTAGAAATGCAACAGAGGTATGCAAGGACTTTTGCCAGCATGCAAAAAATGAACTGGCGGAGGACCATTGTCCGCCAGTTTTTGCTTGTGCTGGGAGCCAGGAATCACTAAGGCGCGGGCGACGCGCTCCGAGGAGAAACGCAGTTATTGCAGTGTCTTATCGTTCGATGGAGACACCGCGCCAGAAAGCGACGTGATCTTGGATCTGTTGCGCGGCTTTCTTGGGTTCCGGGTAGAACCAGGCCGCGTCGCGGTTTTCTTTCCCGTCTACTTCGAGGTGAAAGTAGCTGGCTTCGCCTTTCCAGGGGCAGGTCGTGCGCGTGTCGCTTTCGCGCAGGAATTCGGCATGAACCGTATCGCGCGGAAAATAGAGATTGCCTTCGACGATAAGCGGCTTGTCGCTTTCGGCGATGACTTTGCCGTTCCAGATTGCCTTTGCCATGCCATTCTCCTTCGCTAATGCAGTTGACAATCAACCTTTCGCTGAAACGCTCGTTTTCATTATGGCATCCGAGCATGAGCGATTGCTGGTCTTGCGATCAGAATCGTATTATTGCTAAACAAAGCAAAAAGGGCATGTTGCGAGTACATGCCCTCGAATTGCTGAAGAATCGTCGCTTCAAAGCCGTAGATCAAACGATGTCATCATTGCTGGGTATCTGCTTCAAGGGTCGGAGCATGCTGAAATAGATGGAGACGCCCAGGATAACTGTCGCCATTGCAGACCAGATATACGCGATCACTGGTACCGACGCTGTAGGCATTACGCGTTCCGAAAAAGCCGCGACCGGGTTGGTGATGACGCCGTCAATCATGGCGGGCGCTTGCAGGATATAGCTCAGATCAAGAATCACGTGCAGGGCGGTCATCATCGCCACGATATTCATGAGGATCTGGGTAAGGGTCTTGCGCGATCGCAACTGGTTGATGTCGCCCTTTCCCGTCCATCCCATAACTATCAGCAGGACTCCCAGCCCAATGCAGATGATCATGGACAACAAACTGCCGGCGCCTGCTGGTCGGATAAACAGTACCATAAACGCAACGGTGAAGATGCCCGTTATCATCGCCAAACCGCGCAGCAAATGCGGCGCGCGGTTCGCCAGGTAAAAGAGCGACGCGCCCAGCAATGCCGAGCCAAGATATCCGGCTGGCAAGATCAAGGCGTCGGAACCGCCTGTGAATTCAATCCGGTAAGTTCCCAGCGATGACAGTGTGAAACTGTGAACCGCGCCGCCGGAAAGCTGAATCGCCAATGCGGACAACCCGCCGTGAATGTTGTTGACAAACATCCGCAGGGGATGAACGAGGCTCGCCATCGAATCGCTGTACCACAGCGCCAGGATAGCGGCAAAGGCGAAGACAGAAATAATCATGCTCCTGCGAACGATCTGCCGGCGGACTTTGCGCTCAACGAAAGTTCTTAACATGAGATTTCTCCTGTTTATCTGAACCGCGTCGCTCATGCGACGAGCAGGCTTAATATTTTGCGTGAACGCGACAAGCCGTGTCGCCGATTACGCGCCGAGCGGCTGCATGTTGATTTGACTACAATCTATGGCATTCGCCCCGCTGGCGCAAGAGAATGGGAAAGAATTTACACTTTGTTTACGATTGGCCGTTCACAACGTCCTGGATTTCGTTTCGCAGTGGCTTGATGGCGCCGACGTAAATCGCCGTTCCCAGCATGGCTACCGCGATCCCCGCCCAGAGCAGCGCGATGACCGCGGCTGGGAGCAAGGGCGTGATCTCTTGGGCGAATCTCACGGCATCGTTTTGGGGATTGATTGTGCCATTCAAGGATCCGTCCAAGATATATTTCAAATCGTAAACGGCCTCCAAAGCTGTAGTCACCGCCAAAATACTCAGGAGCAACTGGTTGATGATCCGCGGCGCTTTGGCGCCAATAAGCAAGATGATTGTCCCAAAGCCGACGCCGACGGCGAGGGCAATAGGTAAGCCCGAGCTATCGGGGCGTCCATAGAGCACTGTAATTCCTATCAAGAAAGCGCCAAGCGCCATCGCTATGCCCGAAGCCCAGCGCGGTACGCGATTGCTGAGCAGAAAGAGTAGTGAACCAAAGAGCGCCGCTCCCAGGTAGCCGGCGGGGTAAATGAGTGCAGGATTGCCTCCACGAGTCCTCGCAACGCCCGATCCGTCGGCATATACTATGAATTCATGAACTTCCCCGCCTGAAATCAGGGCGGCAACTACATGACCCGCCTCGTGCACGAAGGTGACAAACAAGCGCAAGGGGTACAGCAGCATCTCCATTTCGCGTTGGTTCCACAGCACGAATACGGCTAGAAAGGCTAGTGCCGATATCAAGAGCGTTTGCCGGCGCAGGGCGCGAGCATTGTGCGGTGTCTCTCGCGCTGGCTTGCTATCGGGGAAGGGCACGGGGATGGCTGATTCACCGTCCGCGCCAGATGCCGTCTGGGCTCCCGTCTTTGCCTTGCGCGAGCGGATGCCGCTATTATTGCGCCAGAAAAAGAACGCGGCGATCAATAACAGGGGCAGGCCGCTGCCGACGAAAAATACCGGCAAGGAATAGCCTTCGATTTGGTCAACATTCAATCGTCCGGCGAAGTCTTCCACTTGTGCCGCGAATTCTGTGACTATGCTATCGCCGGGCATTATGTCCGCAGCCACGACAAACCCCGCCGCAATCCACAAAATGCTAAGTAGCAGAACCAGACCCCAAAATGCGCGCAAGAGCTTTCGCATGTTATCAATTCTCCAGTATCAGCGTCTCGAAGCCCGTCATGTTGACGATTCCGCCTATGCTCGCTGAATTGCATCGCCGGACGAAGGCTTCCTTACATGATTCATTATACGGAAAAACTGTTGTCATTGTAGCTGTTGTGGTTTTACACTTCTTTTACACAGGGCGTTGTCTTGATGAGCAGCAAGCCGACAGCGCGTTGCCAGGGCTGGCGGCATTTTCGCGGATCCTCCGCGGCTTTATGAGCGCCCCGCAGCGCAGTCCATCAGATGCCGGTATTTGTCAGAGTGCCGCTGCGACATGATACCAGACAAGGGAAAACAAGAGATGCATTCTCTGGATTTGAGTGATTATATTCCTTCATCGGATCTGGCAAGGGCTGCGACCATGCCGGCGCGCTGGTACATTGAGCCGGACTTCCTGAAGCTGGAAGCGGAAAAAATATTCTACAAGACCTGGCAGCCCGTAGGACGCCTGGACGATCTCGCGCGCATTGGCGATTTCTTCAGTTGCGAAGTGCTCGATCAGCCCTTGGTTCTTGTACGTAACAGCGAGGGAGAATTGCGCGCCTTCTACAATGTTTGCCCGCACCGCGCCGCGGTGGTGGCGCAGGGACGCGGCAATCGCAAGAGCTTGCAGTGCAAGTATCACGGCTGGACCTACGACCTCGATGGCAAACTTTTGCGCGCGCCGGAGTTTGAAGGCGTGCGGAATTGGAACAAAGATGAAGTATGTTTGCAGCCGATTCAAGTTGAAGCCTGGGGACCCTGGGTCTTCGTCAATCTGGATCCCGACGCCGCATCCCTGTCCAGAACTTATGGCGAGATCCACAAAGAGATTCGATCGGCCGGCTTCGACCTGGAAAAGATGCGCCTGGTCGAGCGCCGCGACTACATGATCGACTGCAACTGGAAGGTTTACGTCGACAATTATTTGGAAGGCTATCATTTGCCGATTGCCCATCCAGGACTGTTTCGCGAGATCGACTACGACCAATATCGCGTCGATACTTTCCGTTACTACTCCAAACAGCATGCGCCGATACGAGAGATTAATGCCGGCGACCTGCGCGATCGCCGCTATGTACGCAGTGGCGAAGGCGAGGAAGACGCGCTCTATTACTGGATATTCCCCAATGTGATGCTGAACGTCTATTTGGACAATACTTCGATCAATATCATCATCCCGGTGGGGCACGACAAGACCTTGACCGTTTTCGAATGGTATTTCGAATCTCCCGGCACGGGCGCCGGTTGGGAAAGCATGCAGCAGATCATCGCCTTCAGCGACGAGATTCAGCAAGAGGATATCGAGCTATGCGAATGGGTTCAGCGCGGCCTGCGATCCAAGGCTTATGACACCGGTCGCTTCTCGGTTCTGCGCGAAAACGGCGTCCACCACTTTCAGTCGCTGGTGCATGAATACCTGACCAGAGATTAATCCCTGGGGGGGGGCGAGTCCTCCAGCGCGGCGGTTCCGGGCGAAACGCCAAGCGCCAGCAGACCGGCGCTGCCGAAGACAATGTAGCCAAACACGCTAAGCCCATGAAAGAGGAATCCCAGCGAAATCGCCGCCAGGCTGTCCATGCCGACGAGTTGTCCGGTGACGATGATCGCGGCTTCAAAGGGACCCACTGCGGCGATGCTGAAGGGTAGCGCGATGCCTAGAGCGGCCAGGGATACGCCCAGCGGTACACTTTGCGCATAATTGACTTCAATGCCCAGCGCCAGGTGCAAAAAGTAAAATGTGGCCAGCGATGTTGACCAGGCGATCAAGCTCCAGACGAGGGTGAAAACCAGGGTTCGAAAGTCGGCTATGGCGCCCAAGCCGTCCAGGAGATTGTCGACAATTCTTTGCAGGGGAGTTCGATTCAGCACAGGCAGTGTTTGAGTCATTGCGGCAAGCAGTCTCTTTGCCGTTCGGGGATGCCGAGCGAGCGCCAACAGGCATAGAAAAGCGACCAGCGCCAGCAAGCCAAATCGGGAAGCTGGAACGGTAACGTATTCGGGCGCGTCCGGCAGTTGACCGACTGTCGCGGCAATCATCAATACCACCAGGAGGGTGTCAATCAAGCGCTCGACAACGATGCTGGCTGCGGCTTTTTCGATTGATACGCCTTCGCGACTTACCAGCACGCTTCGCGCGGCTTCGCCCAGACGCAGCGGCAATTGATTGCCCAGAAAAGTCAAATTGACCAAGTGGATCGCCTTTATCAGCGGGAGGCCTTTGCCCAGCAATCCCCACCAGCGGATCCCGCGTGTGAACATGGAAAGCGCCACGAAAACGAAGGCAAGGCCGAGTTGGCCGCCATCTGCCTGGCCAATGCTTGAAGTAACGTCGGCTAGATTTACGTCGCGCAGGATCAGCGCGACCGAGGCGGCGGTGACGATAATGCTTCCAAGGACGAGTAAAACGCGTTTTCCAGTCAATGTCGAAGCGTTTCCTCATATATTGATATTGGTGCATTGCTCCGATAACTCAAGGATGATGACTTTCTCTTTGGCTACCGCTACATTATAATCGTGTTTGTTAGAAACTGCAGAACAGCGGTCAAAGGACCGTTCAAACTGTTGGATGTGGAAGTAGAGGTCGCGAGATGGCAGTAGTGTCAGAGGCGTTAATGGAGATACTGCGATGCCCGGTCGCAGTGCATTACAAAGACAAAGGCGACGATCCCGGTCGCTTGAGGCTGGTTAAAGACAGTTGGCTCATTTGCGATGACAGCGAATACAAATATCCAATCCGCGACGGCATCCCCGTCATGTTAGTTGATGTGGGTAAAAAATGGAAAGATACCGCCGAAGCTGACTTGCCCGTACCCCCGCCGGAAGCCTGAGACGGGACTTCCGGCAGCTCCGCATTGGTGCTATGAAGTTCCGGACACCACCTATCAGGTAGCCCGAAAATGCGCGCCACGCATCGACTCCAGCGCGAGTGACGCGCCGAGCGACTGATTTGCTTAACTCCTTTTATGCTGTCAGGGCTGTTTGACTCACCGTATCAATGACGAAATTGTCGCCCTCGGCGTCCAAGCCAATCCACACCTGATCGCCGTCTCTGATTTGGCCGTCCAGCAGCGCTATCGCCAGCCGGTCCTTAATCTGACTTTGCAAGGCGCGTTTCAGCGGTCGCGCGCCGTAGACCGGGTCCCATCCCAGTTCTGCCAGGCGCATTTTGGCATCGTCGCTGATTGCGATACTTATGTGTCGGTCCCTTAGCATCATCGACAGCTTGCTTAGCTGCATGTCGACAATTCGCACGATGTGCTCGCGCTCCAGACTGTGGAAAACGATGATCTCGTCCAGGCGATTCAAGAACTCGGGACGGAAATATCGATCCAATTCCGTCATGATTGCGCTGCGCACTGTTTTGGAATCGCTCTCCGATCCCATCTGCTTGCCCATCTGTTTGATCATTCCGCTGCCAACATTGCTGGTCATGATGATCACGCAATTGCTGAAGTTGACCGTGCGGCCTTGTCCGTCGGTTAAACGGCCGTCGTCGAAGACTTGCAGGAAGATGTTGAAAACATCGGAATGCGCTTTTTCGATTTCGTCGAAGAGCACCACGCTGTACGGTCGGCGGCGCACAGCCTCGGTCAATTGGCCGCCTTCTTCGTATCCGATATATCCGGGGGGCGCGCCGATCAACCGCGCGACGCTGTGCTTTTCGCCATATTCGCTCATATCGATACGGATCATCGCGCTCTCATCGTCGAACAGGAAATGCGCCAGCGAGCGCGCCGTTTCCGTTTTGCCAACACCAGTTGGACCCAGGAAAAGAAAGCTGCCGAGGGGCCGGTTTGGATCCTGCAAGCCGGCGCGGCTACGGCGTACCGCTGCCGAGACAGCCTTGATGGCATCGTCTTGGCCAACAACGCGCTCGTGCAGACGGTCCTCCATATGCCGCAGTTTCTCGATTTCGCCTTCCAGCATTCGCGATACTGGTATTCCGGTCCAGCGGCTGACGATGGCGGCGATTTCGTCGGCGTCGACCTCTTCCTTGAGCATCAGCGAGCCGTCGTCGCGCATGTCTTCGATAATCGCTTCGCTTGACCCCAAGGACTTCTCCAGTTCCGGCAAGACGCCATAACTTAGACGAGCCGCCTCTTCCAAATTGCCCTGCCGCTCGGCCCGTTCCAATTGGCTGCGGGCATCGTCGATTTGAGACTTGAGGCCGGACATCGCCCCGATGACTTCCTTTTCCCGCTGCCACACAGCCTGCAGCACGCCCAGGTCTTCTTGCGCGTCCGCCAGTTCCGCTTCCAGGTCTTGCAGGCGCTGCTTGGATCCTTCGTCTTTTTCCTTCCTGAGCGCAGCGCGTTCGATTTCCAGTTGCATGATATGACGCTCGACCTTGTCTAGTTGGGCTGGCTTGCTATCGATTTCCATCTTCAAATGCGCCGCGGCTTCGTCAATGAGATCAATCGCTTTATCCGGCAATTGGCGCTCCGGCAGGTACCGTTGGCTCAATGTGGCGGCGGCGATAACAGCGCCGTCTTGAATGCGCACGCCGTGATGAACCTCGTACCGTTCCTTGAGACCTCGGAGGATGCTGATGCTGTCTTCCACACTGGGTTCGTCAACGAATATGGGCTGGAAGCGGCGCTCTAAAGCCGCGTCTTTTTCGATGTGCTGCCGGTACTCGTTCAGCGTAGTTGCGCCAATCATGCGCAATTCGCCGCGCGCCAGCATGGGCTTGAGCATGTTGCCGGCGTCCATAGCGCCTTCGGCTTTTCCAGCGCCGACGATGTTATGAAGTTCGTCCACGAAAAGGATGATCTCGCCGTCGCTATCCGCGATTTCCTTGAGTACGGCTTGCAGGCGTTCTTCAAATTCGCCGCGGAATTTGCTCCCCGCAACCAGCGCTGCCATGTCAAGCGCGATGATGGTCTTGTCCCGCAATCCCTCCGGCACGTCTCCATTGACGATTCTCTGCGCCAGACCCTCCGCTATCGCCGTTTTGCCGACCCCCGCTTCGCCAATCAATACGGGATTGTTCTTGCTGCGGCGGCTGATGACGTGGATGAGTCGACGGATCTCTTCGTCGCGTCCGATAACGGGATCCAGCTTGCCTTGACGCGCGTCAGCGGTCAGGTCGCGCCCATACTTGCTCAGGCTTTCATAAGTCGATTCGGGGTCTTGACTGCTGATGCGCTGACTGCCGCGAATGGATTGCAGCGCACGGAGAATGTCGTCGTAGGTGATGCCGTTGCGCTCCAGCAGCGCGCTGGTTTTTCCGGAGCGAGCAAGCGCCAGAAGCAGATGTTCCGTGCTGGTGTATTCGTCTCGCATCCGCGTCGCTTCTTTTTCGGCTTGCGTGAAGAGTTGCACGCAATCTCGCCCGATCGATACGCCCGACGGCGGGTGGCTCGTACGCGGCATGTCCCCCAGATTTGCTTGCAACTGGTCTTGTATCGCGGCAGTCTGCGCGCCAATTTTTTGAATGATGCGCGGTGCCAGCCCGTCTTCTTGTTCCATGAGGCCAAGGAAAACGTGCGCGGGTTCGATATTTGTATGATGATATTCGGTGGCAATGCCCTGTGCCTTGAGGACGGCTTGCTGCGCTCTGTTGGTGTAGCGAGTGAAATCCATGATGCCTCCTTGATTGATCCTTCGCTTTGCCTCCATTGTGACGCTACGCCGTCGGAAACGCACTAGAAAGGCATAAGATTCCCGTTAGCGGATGTATTTCAATATTTTGGCAGAATGCTTTAGGAACTACAAAAGCGCATCGCCCTTTGACGGGTTCTAGTACGGATTCACCACAGCCGCTCGGCGGCAGCGAAAAGGTCTGCCGCGCTCACACAAAATAATAAACCTTCTCGTCGCATGAGCGACGCGGTTTATTAAAAAAGAGGCACAGAGCGCACAGAGATTTCAAGAAAAAACGTCGTGTTCTTCGTCGTGTCTTTGTGGTAAATTTTGCATTTGAACGGCAAAGCCATGTAATTTGCCAATAATCTGAAATGCACCCGCCGTTCGCGTCTAACTTGACTGCTATCAGCAATTTCACATACGATGAAGGTAAGGCGAGTCTATCCATGAAATGGGGGCGAATCATGAAGTCCATGATTGTGACGTTGATAGGATGTTTTTTCTGTATCATGCCAACCCTCGCGCAGGAGGATAGCTTCATCGCTTATGGCGAAACTGTTCAGGGCGAAATCACGGTGAGCGAATATGAACAGCGCTACGGTTTTGAGGGCACAGCGGGGGACCTCATTCGCTTGGCTTTGATGCCAAATCTGGAATACGACGCCTTCAATTGGTCAAACTGGCGCCAGCCGGAAATCTTGCTGCTCGACAAGACGATGAATGTCATCGCTGCGCTGCATTCTCACGAATCGGCTGTGTTGATTCACGAATTGACGGAGACGGGCATATACCACGTTATCGCGACGGGTTGGGGCGGCCGATCAGAAGATAATGTCGGGGAATTCGAATTGAGCCTGGAGCGAGTTCCCTTTCTGGTCGCCGGCGAAACCGCGGATTGCGAGGCTTCCTATAAAATGAGCAATCACTTTGCAGTCAAATCCGATAGCGACTTCCAGATCGCTTACGAACACATTGAAGGCGCCTTCCGCCCGGAAGTGTCGGTCAATGTTATCGCGGAAGACCCCTACAGTTGTGGCATCGACACCCCCAATTGCAGCAGCGACGCAACAGGCGCAAACTTGCATGACGTCGCTACGCTTGGCGGCATTTGGCTGGATTCCGGCACAATTAGCGTTGAGGCGAGGTCGGCCGCGCGCGGATTGTTCATTGTCCAGGTCGCAAAGAACCGATGGGATTACCGCCATGAAAACGAAAGCGCCTCCTGCGCCCTGACACTGACCCTGTCCGATTCCTGATCAGGACCCATTCGTCTTCCCGCGCTGTCGGTCGTCTCGCCCCCAACCCGACCCCGCCTCATCCCGTCGATGACTGCGGGCTTCTTTGACATGACCGCAAGATCGTCCCGACCCCGCTCAGCGCGAATTCCTTAAAACAGGCTGGAATCAAGCCGGTCTCGCCCTTTGCCAAGGCGATCGGCTCATGCTCGCCTGCCGCTGCGCGAATCTCGCCCTCCAGGCAGGTCAGCGCCTGAAAAACCCCGCCTGTCTTAAGATTGAGGCTCTCATTCCTTAGTTGCTTTCGCCAAGTCAGGAAGTGTTCGCCGTCAACAATGAGATCCTTTGAGGGACGCGCAATATCCGGCGCCAGATCGAGATTGGCAACCTGCAAGCCCTTGTCTATATGCAGTTGTCGCGGCTTGCCGTCCAAGCCCAGGCGCCCCCAATCGTACAAGCGATATGTGGTATCACTGGATTGTTGTATTTCATAAATCAGCAGGCCGGGTCCCAAGGCGTGCACCGTGTTCGCCGGAATGTATAATACATCGCCCTCGCGGACCTCTGCGTAGCGCATATACTCTTCAAGGCGATTTTCACTTATGGCTGCCGCGACATCTTCGCGCGACGCGACCGGGCGCGCGCCGATAACCAGTCGCGCGCCTAAGTCCGCATGCACGACTATCCAGGCTTCGGTCTTTCCGCGCGGCTCGCCTTCCAGTTCCAGAGCCTGCTCATCGTTGGGGTGGACCTGAATAGACAGCCATTGATCGGCGTCTATGAATTTCGCCAGCAAGGGAAAACCATCTTGCGGATCGTTTCCGCTCCCGATTAACGCGGCGCCGCAAGCAGTTGTCAATTCTCGCAGCGACTTGCCGCAAAGCGGCCCATTGGCCACGATCGACGTATCGTGCAACTCCCACGATTCGCCATACGGTTCGTCGGTCGGCTGCGGCTTGTTCAAATGGGTCTTGAGCCTGCTGCCACCCCAAACCTTGACATGCAATCCTGGTTTGAGTTTCAGCGGATACATGGCTGTTGCGCGCATCAGACTCCTCCAGATTTATGATACCCTAGTCTGTCATTGGCTGCCGATATGCTTGTATGTGATATAATGATGCTGTCTCAGATCAAATCGACTGCAGACGTTTTTTGATTTGCCACCCTTCTTTAGCGCGGTGGGATCGCTTGATGATTGCACAGCCAACCCCACAAGATTATCTCGATGACATGCACGCCATCGGGATTCCGCGTCTGTTCCAGTCTTATGTTGACGCCCGTGAACGCGCGGCTGGAATCCGCCGGGCGCGGCAAGAGCTCGGCAGACTGCGCACTGAATTGACCCAGCATCGCGACAATCTGGGAGGATCGAACGGCACGCTGTCCCCCGAAGAAATTAGAAGGATGTCTTCGCCGCTCAATCTTCTGCTGCTCTTGCATGAGCAACTGTTGGGCGAAGTCAATGATCTGGAGCACAGCCTGAGTAATGGCAAGCCCCTGCCCTATAGTTTCCGCTTTGGCCAGCATATCTTCGGCGATGAAGGCGCGGGCGAATGGTATATCGGTAGCCAAGAGCAGTTTGAAGAATGGGGACGTATTCAGCAGTTCAAGAGGCGGCTGGACGCCTTGCGCGTGCAAGGGCAACCGGCGAGAGAACAGCTCGGTACCATCCGCGCGGATCTGCAAGCGCTTAGCGAGAAACATCAAAAAACACAGCAGAAAATCGATCGGCGCAGCACACGTATTTTTGTGATGCGTCGACTGGGCATGTTGGTGCTGTTGGTGGTTGCCAGCGGTATCGTGGGCATTCACTATTTCAACAGCTTTCGCAACTTCAGTCTGGTCGCGTTTGGATTGGCCGCGGCTTGTACGCTCTTGATCCCGATTGTAATCGCCAATTGGAAAGACCCGCGCACGCGGCTCAATTCGCGCAGGCGCAAGCTGGAAAGCGAAATGCGCGATCTGCAATACGAAGGCAACCAATACCATCAGCGCTATCAACCGCTCGAGTTGCAGATCAAGGCGCTTGAAGTGCACTACAACCGCATGATGGATTCTTGGGAAAGCGCGCGATTGGTTAAACAGCGCCTCGATAGTTTCATCGAAGAGGCTCAACCCTTACGGGAACGCGTCAATGAGATTAAGTCCGAGTTGGATGGCTTGCGCCAGCAGCGTGACAAGATACAGCGCAGGCTGGATCGACGACAAAAGCGCGGCGCGTTTTTTCGCCGTATGTTCCTTCATGTCATGTTGGTTATCGCCAGCGGCGCACTCGGCTTTTATCTCCATTACACGGGTCAAGCAGATTACGCTTCGGTGATGTACGGACTGGGGGCATTCTTCATCTTGCTAGTCCCGCTGGCTTATATCGACTGGAAGAACTTTGATATGAAGCTGGAGTCCAGGTTGCGCCAAGCCGAAACGAGAATGCGTCAGTTGCAAACCGAAGGCAAGCAAGTGATGAAGCGCTACCATCCCCTGGAGTTGCAGATCAAAACCTTGATCGCGCAGTACAAGCGCTTGCGGGCGGGCATCGAGAATCTGCCGGAATCCCAAGCGCTGGCTTGATCGTTCAGCTTGGCAGAGCGGGATCAATGCGATAGATTGTCCCCGAATAATCGATAACATAAATCTCGCCGGCCTCATCTTCACCGAAACTGCTGATCGCCATTCCAGTATTGGTGAACTCCTTCGCTTGCCAGTTCAGGTCGGGGTCGCGGTACATCGCCCAGATCCGGCCCGTGCAATAATCCCCGAAGAGGTAAACGGCTTCCATCTGAGGGATCGCGCCCCCTCGATAGACATAGCCGCCGGTAACCGAACAGCCCAGTGAATGAGGATACTCGAAGACCGGCGGGACGTGATCTTGCGCGCTTCCACCGGTGAACCGGTTTGTACCTTCCCAGACGTTCCAGCCATAGTTTTCGCCGCCGCTGCTGTCGGCCGGTTGAAAATTGACTTCTTCCAGAAGATTCTGCCCCACATCCGCGAGGTACATGTCCCCGGTGACGCGATCAAAGCTGAAGCGCCAGACGTTGCGCAGCCCGTAAGCCCAAATCTCGTCCAGCGCCGAATCCTCGCCCACGAAGGGATTGTCCTGCGGTATCGCATAGGGGGCGGCGCCATCAACGTCTATGCGGATTATTGATCCGAGCAGGAGGCGTCGGTTCTGCCCAGCGCCCAAGGGGTCATTGGCCGAGCCGCCGTCTCCCAAGGAGATATAAAGATAACCGTCCGGACCAAAGTCGATATGGCCGCCGTTGTGATTAGCGAATGGCTGCCCGAGCTGGAATATGATCTGGCCGCTGCCGGCGTCGGCGACGTCCGGATCGCTGAGCGAAACCTGATACCGCGCGACGACAGTAGTGCCACTGCGGTCAGTATAGTTGACAAAAAAGTAGCCGTTGGCGCCAAAATCGGGATGAAAAGCCAGACCCAGCAAGCCCTGTTCGCTATAAAGACGGTTCGCTGATGCCGAAATCAAGGCCGAAATATCGAGAAAAGGCTCCCGCCTTCGAACCTCGTCCTTGAGAATCCATACCTTGCCGGTCTGCTCCAGAACAAAGAGGCGCTCGCTGCCATCGTCCGCGTGCGTCGCGTATAGCGGGCGAGTGAATCCGCTGGCGATTTCGGTCAGTACAACATCCTCTGCGCTGGGCGCGGAGTCACGGGAAATAATCGTTTCTTCTGGTTCTTGGGCGAGGCTTGAGCCAAGGCACAGGAGAAAAACCATCGTGATCGTAATCAAATACGTCTTCATTGACGCTCCTTTGACAATGTTCTGCCGGTCTGGCTTCTAGCCAGGCGCGTCAGGATTGCGTAATTGTTGGCGCGTTCCGGCGCGTCGATCCGTTCGTCGCCATGAATCGATTTGAGGCAGTGGATCAAATGTGTCTCGATCATAAGTTGGCTGCGCGTACGCGACTTCAGCCAGCTTTCGCCCCAGATCTCGGCTGCGACGCTGATACAGTGCAAAGACTGCTCTGAAAGGCTGTGATCGAGCCGATTGGGCAACAACTCGTCGATGAGTTGCCAGCGCATATCTTGCCATTTGCCAGCCGCGATAATTGCGCCGGAGAAGAGCGCCACATTACGCCAACGCGCATAGTCATGGCAGAGCAGGGCGACGATATTTTCTGGAAAAATCCATCCTTCAGCGCTTTGAGCCCTCAGCCCGGTTGGCATTTCGCACTCGTCGTAGAACTCCAGCAGCGCGCATGCGGCCAGGTACTCTTGAATCGTTAAGTGCGGGAAGCGATAGAGGTTGGGCGAATCGGCTACCAGAATGCCGTTGCGGGTCGCCAGGTATTCGAGCACGTCTTCAATGCCGGCGCCCAAGCCCCCGCCCTGTGACTGTTGCTGCATCAGTTTGTCCAGCAGCCGCGCGCGATCAATAATGGTCGGATAGCGCTGATAGCTTTTCTGTTCCGAATGCAGTTCGAATGCGATTAGTTTCAATGCCGCGCGCATCCGGTCCAAATTGATGTTAGCGAGTTTTTCGTGCAGCTTGTCCGCCGGGGAGGGGATATTCCAGCGATCGAGCAACTCGACCGTATGCTCATAAAGTTCGGCGCGCTTGTCCGGCAACTGTTTGTAGTCCTCGTGAATGAGCGTCAGCAACGCCAGCATGAGCGGCTGGCGAGCCAGGGGCCAAAGCGCGCGATTTTCTCTGATGGCTTTGTATAGATCCGCCGCCATTGATGAGGACTGTTTTACCGCCATCGCCCTCCCGCCCAGCGCGCTGGGACGGTTTTCCGCCACGTTGGCGTACCAGCGCTCGATATAGGTCTTGACCTGGTTCCAGGTGAAGGGCGCCAGTTCGGCGGAAGCGAAGCGCTCGGACAAGCGCCAGCGCGAATCGTGGCGATAGGCATAAGTGCGGCTGGTCACGATCACGCGACAACTGGAAAAGCGATCCGCCCAGTTTTCGATTATCCGCTGCAGGATGATCCGGTCTTCGGCCTCGTATACTTCGTCCAGCCCGTCCAATACCAGCAAGCTACCGTGTGTGGGCACGTCTGTCTGCGTTAGATAGGCTTCGAGGTGATCGCCCAGTTTGCCTATGCTCCGCTTGACGTATTGCAAGAGATTCTCTGAAGAGCTTTCCGCGAGCGAGCTTGGAAACAGATCCTCGCTATTGCAAAAGTCGCGCAAGCTCGCGTATATGGGCAAGATGGGTCCATGGATCCAGGACGCGCCCAACATCTCCAATCCCTTGACCTTGTCCTGGCGCTCGGCGCGGGGATCACAAGCGTATGCCAGCGCCGTCACGATGAACCGACATAACGAACTCTTGCCGGTTCCAGCGGCGCCGGTAATAACGATGAGAGGGTAGGCGGATATCACTTCAAAGACGGACTCGCGCACGTAGCCCATGTCTTTTTCGATCGCTTGATAGCGGCGCGCGTTCAGTTCTTCTATGCCAACTGAATGGAACGAACGCTGATCTGTCCAGATATCAACCGGTGTATACAGTTGGTGGAGCATGGCTGGGCTATGATGCTGCGAGGCGGGATGGATGGTCGTGGTCGGGATGTTCCATTCGCTGCGCACTGCCGCCAGATAGTTCTTTAGCGCTGCTTTGCTGCCAGCGTAATGCTCGGCGACGATGTTGACATCCTGGCCCGCGAAGATCACATGCCCGCCGGCCGATATCGAGCCTGCTTGAACGCGCACGGCCGAGGGATAGTTGCGGTTGTCGCGCATCGCCTCCAGCAAATTGCGCGCGAACTGAATTGCCGCAGCGCCTTGATTCGCCGAGCCGTCTAATCCGCCTGTCGCCACGATCAACCAGTCCAGACCGACAAGTTCATCAGTGCGCAGGTTTTCCGGAACCAAGCCCTGGCCCGCGAGACCTTCCGCAGTTCGCGTATAGTCGCGGTCGCGGTAGATCTCGGTCAGGCGCTTGCTGAGCGGACCGCTGTAACGGAATTGTTTGAGCAGACGCCGCAGCAGCTCGAGCTTGGTCTGTGGGTTTGGCATGACCGGTGTGAAGACCATCATCACCAGTTTTTGATAGGGACTGTCCAACGTTGAATTGTCAGCCTGTTGTTTCAGGCTTCTCCAATTCGCCTGTACATATTTTCGCCAGGTTGTTGATGACGTGATAAGTCCATGATTGCGAGGCTGACGCTCGACCTCTGCGATGGCTCTTTGCGGTCGATTCATAATGACTTGGCTTTATTGATCCAGGGAACTTTGTAAACGCGGGCGGGCTGTCATCCAGTTTTATTCGCCGAGTTGTGCCGCCGTACGGCATCGTGAAAGTTGACCGCGACTTCTCCAAAACTGGCGAGGATGGCCCCCACCAGGGGTTGGTCAAAAAGCGTGAGCGCCGCAGCCGTAAGCGCGGGAGAAAACCGCAGCAGCGACTTTGCCGCGCGCATTAGGATGCGCGGATTCGGTTTTTTTTCTTTGGTCAGTTGCGCCTCGACCGTTTGCAAATCGTGCATAGCGGCTTCTTGCAGTTGCGGATTGAGATTATCCTTCTTTATCGTATCTTCGACATCGCGGATGCAGCGAATCATCATGTCCAGTTCCGTCGGCGTTGTTTCCACACCGCCGACTGTTACGGTCTGGTTTGTATGCTGCGCGACATCGCCCCCCGTCTGCACATGTACCTTGCCGTCACGTCCGGCGAAGACAACATGCCCGGTCACCGAGAGCTGGTCGATCTCGATATTCAGGTCACGCCGGTAGGGCATTTCGTTCTGCAAGCTGCGTTCTCTGGAAGTCATTTTCGTCGATCCTTGGCGCCTAGTAATTGTTTCATCATATCAAGAATTGTGATTTGAGGCGAATGCCCATATCCCCAGGTGCACTGAATTCTCTGTGCTCTCAGTGATTCCAAGTAAGTAATGCAAAAAAATAAGCCGCGTGTAGGGGCGACATATCATGTCGCCCGTCGATGCGATGGCGCGGTTTCGGGCGACCGGGTTGGTCGCCCCTACGGGATTCGATTATTTTGTAGTTTTCTATATTTCATCAAATTATTCGCATGACTTACTTGCGCTTACTTCTGCGCCACTGTGGTGAATCTGCATTAGGGTCGCATCCGCATTTTTCACCACTGCCAGATATCCTTTTCCCCAGCGCTTAGGGAAGACCAACCAGACGGATGCCGATTGACGAGTAGCGTACGCGCGGCTCCAGATAATAACGGAACGAGGTCTGCGCCCGGTCGCAGGGGCTGACAAAACTTCCGCCTGCCACCGCACGTCGTTGGTCGCGTCCGTCTTCCGTTGCCGCCGCCGTGTTCATCGTCCACTCCCAAAGATTGCCCGCCATATCGTAAACCCCATAGGGACTTACGCCCTTGTGGTAGCGATTGACGGGCGTCGTCATCTTTAGTCCGCTTTCCAGCGTGTTACAATGCTCTTCGTCATAGTCGTCGCCCCAGGGGAAATAGCGATCGTCATCTCCCTTGGCGGCGCGCTGCCACTGCGCGATGCTTGGCAGCGCGATCCTCATCTTGAGCAGGCTGCCCAGCCAGTTGGCGAATGCTCTTGCCTCGTACCAGTTCACATTTTCTCTTGGGCGTTGGTCGCCGGCAAAGCGCGACTCCGCGATGCCTTTGCCTTGCTTGAACCAGCGCATCGCGTGTTCGGAATAATTCCACCAGCGCGCGTTCTTGTAGCCGTCTTCCGCTTTGGCAAAAATATCGAATTGAGCGTTGGTCACCGGGTACATGCTCATCACAAAATTATCAACCTGGACGATCATCTCGCCAAATTCTTCGTCCGCGCCAACGATGCTGGAGATTGCCACTGTGCCGTAGGGAATATCGCACCACTGTAACATGGGCAAGATTTCCTCTGCGGAAGCCTCTTCCGGGAGGACCTTCCGCGATGCGATGGCATGATTGCTCGCCGGGGCTTGCGGAAGTTTGACAACCTGGCTGCTGAAACCGCGCCTGGAACTTTCTTCACGGCTCTCTTCTAGCTCTGGCTTGCTGACGATTTGACTGTTGAATTGCTGCGTCTCTTGCCTTGTTGCCGCCGGTTTGGAGTTGTTGTCGCCCGGTGCCTCGATGGATTCCTTGAATTCGCAAAGGCGCTGCAAACCTTGCGGATCGTAGTCCCCGAATTCCCTGATGAATTCAGCCAGGGCTTCGCACGCCATTTCCCGCGTGCTTTCGAAGGCGAAGAGCGCAACGATGTGCTGATACTCGCGCTGCGCCTCTCGGGATTGCGATCTTTCCGCCACTTTGGATTCGGCGATCCGAAGCAGATTGTCCAGTCGAACGAAGCGAGACTGATAGCCGCTGGCTTGCGCCTGGCGCAACAATACGATCGCATTGTCGTAATCGCCCTTTTCCAAAGCCCGAACCGCGCTGCTCACCATTTCTACCGGACTCGACCTGGAGACCGGGTCGTCGCCAATGGGCTCGGGCAGCGCGGGCGCTGGACCCGTCGTTCCCTGCTGGCGCTCGACGACCAAGATTGAATTCAGCAACTGCGTCACGTTTTCCACAGTCAGCTTTTCCGACAGATCAACGTATTGCCAATCTCTCATTTTGTCCGGTAGCACGGTGTCTTTGTTGAGCAGTACCGGGATGACGTGACGTTTGAGCCGCCGGGCGATTTCCAGTTCCCGCCGGCAGTAAAGGGATGCGACAGAATCGGGCGAAAGCAAATAGATAAAGACCTCGCACCAATCCAGTCGTCTCAGGATTTCTTTCCACCAGTCTTGGCCCGCGTACAGCCGCTGATCGTACCAAACTTCGTGCGCATGCAGGGTCTCGATGATTCGGATGCAATAGGGTTTGTCCACCCGGGCGTAGCTGACAAATATCTTCATGCTTCGGTCCGCTTCACCGCTTGCGGCGCGTCGTCGATTGCGGCTCGGCTTTCCGGGCTGTCGATCCGCCGCAAGGCTGCGATGGCAAAGTCTCGGATGGACCGCTCTTCCCATGCTGGCTTGCCGTCGTCACTCAACAGACGCGTCAGCGTCGCTATATCGTCCTCATCAAAAACTGGCGCCAGCGTCTTGGCCGCGTACCAGCGCAGGTGGATGAATTCATCGCTAAGGGCATGCTCGAGGTGCTCGCGCGCCAAATTCGGATTGATTTGCTGAAGTGATTTGAGCGCGGCCAAGCGAACGAAGCTGTCCTCGTCGCCTCTGAAGGCGTCGGCCAAAGCGCGTATCGCTTTAGACTGTCTCAGCTCGCCCAGCGCTTCCGCAACAGCCTCCCGAACCGCTTGCTGCGGACTGTCCAAAAGTGGGATCATCTTGTCAATTGTATCTGCCGCCCTATGCGCCACCAGCGCGCGGATCGCGGCAACTTGCACGATCCAATTGGGATCACCCAGACGCAGGGACAAAACGCGCTTTGATTCCGCATCTGGCAGCCAAGCCAGTGCTTCGGATACCGCCCAGCGCACATGCCAGTTCTCGTCTTCTGTGGCTGCGCAGAGCAAGCGCAGTACCGCGTGATGATCTCTGCCCCTCAGGTGCCTGGCGAACTTTCGCAAGAACTTCGCCGCCTTTTGCGTTCGTCCCCAGTCATCGTCTCGCAGCAATTCCAGGGTCCGCAGAACTTTTTCCTCGTCGCTGAAAGCCTGGCTCGGCTGCACAGCTATATCAGCTGACGTGGCGCCCGGGGACGGGTTGACTGCCGCCGGTCGCTCCTCGGTCGCTGCAGCCTCTGAAATCGCCGCAACTGCTTTAGTAGCGAGCTCGCCAATAGTTGCGGCTTTATCGCGTGGGCGGCGACGGTCCTTGCGCAGCCGGGACAGGGCGTCGAGCGCAGGCGCGAATTTGCCTGCCTCGAGGATATCGATCGCTGCAGCTACCGTGCTTGGCTTATCGCTGTCAAGCAATTCCAGCAAATCATCGAGCGCCAGGTCGGGACTGTCTTTCAGGAGTTCCGTCACCGCATCGACAATCGCTTGTTGCGGGTCGGACAGAGCCGCTACCAAGGCTTTGCGCGCCGCTACCTGTTCCGAAAAGCGCCACAAGATTTCGTAGGTCGCCAAGCGCACCAGCGTCTCGCTATCGCTTGTCATATCAAGCAAATGTGGCAATGAATTGGCAGGGGGGTACTCCGCCAATCGCTTAAGAGCCTGGTGCCGCTCTTGCCAGTCCCTGTGCCGCAGTTGACGTTCAATATCATCTGGGATGCCGTCGTCTGGCGGCGCCAGGGCAGGCGGAAGCTCCGCTTGCGCGCTTAAGCCCTCCAGCGTTTGGTCGCCGTACAAAAGAGCCCCCAAATTGCTGCCGGCGATAACGGTGGACTCGGGCGGGTTTTCCAGTACCTGCGCTATATCATCCAACAATTGTCCGAAGTGATCGCGGTTGGGCAAGTGCTTGATTGCTCCCGCCATTACGCTTCTCATTTGCTCGGCTTTCTTGTGGCCCGCGATCGCCGCTTGAAGGGCCTCGGGCAAGTCGGCCTTGGCGCCCCACAACTGCGCCAAACCAATCGCCAAATCGCTCTCATCGTGCTCGACCATCGCGTCGTAGAATTCGGGATTGAGCGTCAGGACTTCCTCGTTGGCAAGTGCGAGCAACCTGCTCGATACGGCTCTGCCGCGCGATCGCAGTCCCGCAACGACCGACTGAAGATGCTCGGGATTTTCTTGTGACCAGCGCAATAGGCTCACCAGAATATCAGAATAGGCGTAGTTCATCAGAGCCAGCACGATCTCGTCCCGGGGCAGCGCCTCTCCGCTTTCCAGATAGTCCAGCAAGAGTACCGCTGTCGGCAAAAACTTGATTTGGCCGAGCATCCAAATCGCATTTGCCTGGATATGCTGGTCCGCGTTCGTCGTCAGCTTGACAAGATACGACACGGCGAGCCAAAGTCGGTAATCTGCAATGGTTTCGATGACTGGCGTCGGCGAATAGCGGTCTACAGACGCGACTTTTTCAAGGAAATCAATCGACATGTCGAGACGCAGCGCCAGTATTTCTTTCCAAAGCCACAATTGCATGGTTTTGTCATGATTTGACATTTGGCTGACGAGCGACTCCGCCGTCTTTTCAAAATCGGGCATGCGATCGACGCAAGCGCGAAATGCCGAGCGCGCGGCGGTATTCTGCCCCGCGACTTGCAGCAATTTGTCGATCAAGGTCTCTTGCGCCGACTCGTATAGGGTCGGATGTCGTTCCAGGCAAGCGCTGGCGAGGAATGGGTCAGTCTCGGCAATCTCTTCGATGACATCCTGGACGTCTTCGTCAGCCAGGTTGTCGACCAGAACCAGGATCAAGGGGTCCCATTTCTGCTCTATGCGCGTGCCCCTCACTGTAAACTGAGGCACGGTCAAGTATCTTTGCAAGCCATGCTTGCTTATGTGTCCGGCTGCCAAATACCATTGGTAAATGGCCGAGCGAAATCGCAGGAAGACTCCGACCTGCTCCAGGATTCCAATCTCGATTGAGAAGTCGACCAACAACTTGTCAGATTCTTGCTTTTCCGCATCCTTTCGGGGAATCTGTTGCCGTGTCTCCAACTGCATCATGTCCCAGGCCAGATTACGTGTGAAGTCAATCAATCCCTTGGAATCAACGCTTCCGCTTGCCGATGCCAGTTGCTGGCTGCGCGAGACCATTAGGGCGGGCAGCGGATTGCTCTGCCAATGATTGAACGCCAAAGCTGTATCGGCGGCGACAAGCTCAACCCCAAGGGACAGATGGTCCAGTTGGTTGCGACTTATGGCGGGTTCTTGCTGGCGCAGTATCTGCCGGAAATTATTGAGTTGCTGCAGGGGCAAGCAAGCCGAAGCCAGTTTCAAAGCGAGACTTGATGTTATTGGTCCCGGCGACAATACCGGCGCTTCCTGCTCGCTCGCGCTTTGCCTGCTCGTCAGCAGGACAAACCTGTGATCGGCGCTGGCGGATATCCAGGCGTTCAGTTCAGCCGCATAGCTGGGAAACCGCTTGCTCAATTCATGCCAGTTGTTCAAAAAAAAGACCGCCGAATGGCTCTCCAGCCAATGTTTCCAATAAGAGATCAACTGCCATTCCGATTCCACAAACGAGGACCAGGACGGATTCGCTTCGTCCCATTTCATCAATTCCAGCCAGATAGGCAGGGGCGCATGGCTGTCGCGCAGCGCGGCGCACGCATGGACGAGGCTGAGCAATCTCGCGAAAAACGTCGTGCCGCTGCCGCCGTCGCCTTGCAGAGCGAAATGGCTCTCACCGGCCGACCACTGCAACAGATCTTCAATGACCAGAGAGCCGTCGGCATGGCTGGCGATGAACTCCCAGTCTTGCAGCAGTTCTACCGGATAAGCTCGCGGGCGAACTGACTGTGGCGATTGTCCCGACTCGACGCGAAGAGAAGTCCAAGCCATCGGTAGCTTGGCCAGGTGCAGCTCGGCATCAGCGATGTAGTTTCGCAGATAACCGGATCTTTCGCCGGTTTGCTGAGCCGATTCGGATTGGGGGATTTGGTTGAGCAAGTTTTCCACGCTCAGATCGTCAGGCTCATCGAACCAGCGGCGGAAGTCGATCCAGTCATCAAAGGCAAAATCGGCAATTTTCTCTGTCGAGAAGTCCCGGGGAATAACGGCAAATACTGGTATGTTTCGCTTTCGAAACTGTTCGTATTCCTGCCGGCAGTATTCGGTCTCGAGATAATCGTCGGAAACGATCACAAGTGCGCCGGTGGCAAGCTGATATGCCCGGCGAATTTTTTCCTGCCAATCTTCAGTCGGGCTGACTTCAAAGCGATCGAGCCAGATATTCCGGTAATAGCGGATCAGCAGGTTGGCAAGCTCAAACGCGTACCGTAAATCGATGTTGTGGTAGGAAAGATAAATCAAGCTCTCGTTGATAACGGAACCTCGCGCCTCGTCCAGGGTTCTTTGTCCTCCATTTGATTATACTATCGGCCGGCGAGGCTTCAATCGAATTCGGCGCTTAATCAGAGCAAACCTGATGCGATTGCTCCGCTACTTGCGCTGGTTTACATAGATTATCCAAGCTTTCTACGTTACACTTATGCTGTGTGAAAGCATGGATAATCGGGTTCGGTTTGGATAAAATAGCGAACATGGAAGAGTATCCGTTCGAGTTGGACGACTTTGATCCCGACGCGGACATGATCACGTCCGAAGTCATTCAACCTGCTTTGAATGCGGCAGATCGCTCAATTGCCCGTCGCGCGAGTCTACAGATTCTCTATGAACTGGATTCGACTTGCCATCCCCTAGCGATGGTGCTGGACGCTCATCTTCAAGAACGACCGGAATCCTATGCTGTGCGTCAGATCATCCGGCGCTTCGTAGAAGGCGTGACCGCCAATCGGGAAAGTATCGACGGGCTCATTCAGCAATACGCGCCGGAATGGCCTATCGACCAGGTGGCCATCATCGATCGCAATATTCTGCGAATCGCCGTCTATGAGTATTTGCTGCAAAAGCGCGTGACCCCGGTTGCCGTGATTATCAACGAGGCGGTGCATCTGGCGCAGTTGTTTGGCGCCGAGAATTCGCACAGCTTTGTTCATGGCGTCTTGGGCACCGTCACGTCGGATGAAACAGTGGAGTTGCCGCTTCCAGTTGATGAGGTGGAAACACCATGAACATTTTTGGCGTCGGCGGCGCGGAATTGATTGCAATCCTGGTCATCATGCTGGTCTTTGCCGGACCAAAACGTATGATCCATTGGTCCTATGTTTTGGGCCAGTACGTCGCGAAATTTCGCGTCATCTGGTCGCAGACGGTTGACCTGGTTCAGAAGGAATTTGACGAGGCGGGCGTCGATATTAAGCTCCCCAAGGAACCGCCGACGCGTCAAAACCTGAACCGCAGCTTGGGCGAAGCTATGAAACCGATGACCAAGCCAATTCAAGACTCGATAGATGAAGTGAAGAAGGACGTTGACACCTTGCAAGAGGTTAGCGACTCCTTGAACAACAAGACGCCCAAGAAGGCTGATTCCGCGACCAGCAAAGCGCCTAAGGCGGAGATCGGCGCGTCGGAGAAGAAACCACCAAAAGCAAGCGACTCCCTTAAAACTGCATCCGCGAAATCGCCAAAAGAGCGCGCCGCCCCAGTCGAAGCGGCCCCCGCAAATATGGGCGCCTGGAGTGGTGATGGCGCTACAATCGCAAGTGAGGCAAGCGAAGCAAACGCTAACGGCAAGTCAGTTGACTTGGGCACATGGTCGGCGACAGCGGTTGACGAATAGGCCCGTAGTATGGCGGAAGAACTGGCAGTCGAGGAAGTTGAAGATGGTCATGAACTCCGGATGGGGTTCTTTGAACATCTTGACGAACTCCGCCACCGTTTGACGCGCGCGGTCATCTCGCTGGTCATCGGCACCGGCGTCGGTTTCTTCATCGCAGATCGCGCGCTGGATATACTGCGCGAACCTTTCTGCCGCATCCCTACGGTTGACAATTGCGAACTGACAATTCTCGACCCGACCGGCACCATCATTGTGTATTTTCGCGTTGCCTTGATGATTGGCGGTATCTTGTCAATCCCCATGGTCACTTATCAGATTCTGATGTTCATCCTGCCCGGTTTGACGCGCAAGGAAAAGCGCTATGTCCTCGCTTCCATTCCGGCAACAACCGTCCTGTTTCTGATCGGCACGGTTTTTTCCTGGTATGTCCTTTTGCCGCCGGCCTTGGGCTTTCTAAACAATTTTCAGCCGCAGATTTTCGAACCCGAGTGGACCGCCGATCTCTACTTAAGCTTTGTCACATCGCTGATTTTCTGGATGGGCGTGGCATTTCAAACGCCCTTGGTATTCTTCTTGATCTCGTTATTGGGCTTTGTCAACTCAGCGACATTGATCCGTCAGTGGCGGGTGGCGGTCATAGGCGCGTCAATTGCAGCCGCGTTAATTACGCCGACAATTGATCCGGTGAATATGTTCCTTGTCATGGCGCCGCTACTCACGCTTTATGCCTTGAGCATCGTGCTGGTCTATTTTGGCCATCGCATATCCGGCATTGATCGTAAGGACTAGTATTCCGCTAACAAGACGCACCTGGATGTGATAGAATACCGCAGTTTTGTACTCGGCCGGTTCTCGGCCGACTCGTATGCCTTGATGTGGAGAATTTGATGATAGCGGAGAAAACAAAGTTGATTGCGCCTTACGGCGGGGATTTGGTTAACCTTCTGACGCCCTCTGATCAGCTGGCGGACAAAATGGCTTATGCGGGGGAGTTGCCCTCGCTGCAAGTAAGCCCACGCGTGGCTTGTGACTTGGAATTGCTGGCGGTGGGCGCGTTTTCACCCTTGCGCGGATTCATGAATCGGGCTGATTTTCAGTCTGTCCTGGATACGATGCGCCTGAGCGACGGCACGCTTTTCCCCATGCCGATAACCTTGCCGGTCGGTCGCAAGGAAGAGATCCAGGTCGGCAGCGATATTGCCTTGCGCGACAGCCGGAACAATATCTTGGCGATCCAGCATGTGGAGCAACTTTATGCCTGGGACCTGGAAGAAACGGCGATCAAAGCATTTGGCAAGTTCGATACGCGACATCCGATCATCGCCGAAATGCACCGCTGGGGCAAGTTGAATATCGCGGGCAAGCTGGAAGTGCTGCAGTTGCCGCATCATCCGGATTTCGCCGAATTGCGCCGGACGCCAGCCGAGACGCGCGCCGTTTTGGAAAGTTATGGCCACGACAACGTCGTCGCCTTTCAGACTCGCAATCCACTGCACCGCGTGCACGAAGCCCTGACCAAACGCGCCGCGGCCAGCGTAGACGGGGTGCTGCTGCTGCATCCGGTTGTCGGCATGACACAGCCCGGCGATGTCGATCACTATACCCGTGTCCGCGTCTACAAGACGCTCATCGACAACTACTACGAAGAAGACCGCAGCCTGCTTTCGCTGTTGCCACTGGCGATGCGCATGGGTGGACCGCGAGAAACGGTTTGGCACGCTATCATTCGTCGCAATTATGGAGCCAATCATTTGATTGTCGGGCGCGATCATGCGGGCCCGGGCGTCGACTCGCTGGGCAATCCCTTTTACGGTCCCTACGACGCGCAGGACCTGGTCTTGGAACATGCGGAAGAATTGGGCGTTAATCCGGTGCCCTTCACCGAAATGGTCTATCTGGAAGATGAGGACAGGTACGAAGAAGGGTCCAAATTGCCGGAGGGCGCCAAAGTGCGCAAGATATCAGGTACACAGGTGCGGGAAGATTACCTTGGCAAAGGGGTGCCGCTGCCGGCCTGGTTCTCTCGTCCGGAAGTCGCCCGCATCCTCGCGGAAACCTATCCGCCACGGCATCGGCGTGGCTTGTGCTTATGGTTCACGGGGCTCAGCGGGTCCGGCAAGTCAACCACGGCGGAGCAAATCGTCAATCTTCTGATGGAAAAAGGGCGCAACGTCACAGTGCTTGACGGCGATGTAGTGCGGACGCATTTGTCCAAGGGCTTGGGCTTCAGCAAGGAAGACCGCGATACCAATATCCGGCGCATCGGTTTTGTCGCCAGCGAGATTGTGCGTCACGGCGGCATGGTAATCTGCGCCGCCATAAGTCCCTACCGCGCGACGAGAGAAAACGTGCGCAACCGCGTGGGCGAGGGATTTATGGAGATTTACATGGCGACGCCGCTCGCGTATGTCGAAGCGCAGGATGTGAAAGGCTTGTATGCCAAGGCGCGGCGTGGCGAAATCAAAGGCTTTACCGGCATAGACGATCCTTACGAGCCGCCGCTGAACCCTGATTTCGTTTTGACCGCGGAAAACACCAGCGCGCAAGCGAATGCTCGCTTGGTCGTCGATCGCCTGGTCGAGTTGGGCTATGTTCTGGCAGATTAAGCGCGGCAGCGATTTTCTTCCCGCTTAGGACATTGATTGCAGGATCTTGCTTTCTTCCGACCTTAATTCGCGGCGGATCACCGTTTTTTCCAGTTCAACCGCGAATAGCACAACAGAAGCGGCAACGAAGCTGACGCTTATTTGAGTCAAAGTCAGCGCGCTGGTATCGAACAATTCTTGTACGAAGGGCAGATAAACTACCATCAGTTGCAAGAGGAATGTAGATACCACCGCCCAGAAAAGCAGCCGATTGCCTTTGAAGCCAGTGCGGAAAAATGAACTGCGATCGCCGGCATGGATCGCCATGACCTCGAACATCTGTGTAAATGCCAGCACTGTGAAGGCAATAGTGCGGGGGATCCTCTCGACGCGGTTAAGCAATTCTCTGCCCGGATCACCCATGTCGAGATCTAGATCGTCTTCCAGGAATTGCGAGCCGGCCGCGCCGCCGCGCCTGGCGAGGAAGGCGATTTGCGCCTCGTCCCCCCAGCTGTCCCATCCTTCCGGGACATATGCTTCTCCAGCGAGCGCGACAATGTCCGAGCGCTCCAATTTCTCCAGACCCAATGACGGGTTGCGCGCGTCCAATCCGATAGTCGCGTATCCCCAGGCATAGCTGCCTAGAGTCAAGATCGCAATCAGGATGCCGACCCAAATGATATGCCGTCCCGTGCCACCCGCGAAAATGCTCTCGTTGATTGGCCGCGGTCGCCGCTGCATGACGCCAGCTTCGGCCGGTTCAAAACCCAGCGCGATGGCGGGCAATCCGTCCGTGACCAGGTTGATCCAGAGTATTTGGATAGCAAGCAGGGGAATGGGTAAATTGATCAAAAGCGCGACGAACATCACCAGTATCTCGCCGACGTTGGAACTGAGGAGATACTTAATGAATTTCTTGATGTTGTCATAGATAGCGCGGCCTTCCTCGACCGCGGAGACGATGGAACGGTAGTTGTCGTCAGTCAGGATCATTTCCGCGGCGCCTTTGCTGACATCGGCGCCGGTGATACCCATAGCGACGCCGATATCCGCCTGCTTTAGCGCAGGCGCGTCGTTCACGCCGTCGCCGGTCATGGCCACGATGTTACCGGTTCGCTGCAGCGATTGCACCAGTGTGAGCTTGTGTACCGGCGAAACGCGCGCGAAGCAAGTCGCGCTCTCAAGAGCCAGCGCCAGATCTTCCGTACTCATCGCGTCCAACTGAGCGCCAGTGATGGCCTTTTGATCCTCGCGCAGGATGCCCAGATCTCTGGCGATGGCTTCCGCGGTCAATGCATGGTCGCCGGTGATCATGATCGTGCGGATACCGGCTTCTTTTGCATGTTGAACCGCTTCGGTCGCTTCCGGACGCGCGGGATCGAGGATGCCAACCAAGCCAAGCAGCGCGAGCTCGCGTTCGATATCCCAGGTCAGGTCCTCGGGAATCTCGCTTAAGGATCGGCAGGCTACTCCCAAAACGCGCAGCCCATCATTCGCCATGCGGTCGACGCGCCCTTGCCATTCGCGGCGACGACCCTCGTCCATGGTTTTGGGACCCCCGGGCGTTTGTTCGGCGCGCGCCCACTCGATCAAGTTGTCGGGCGCTCCCTTGGTGATCGCCAAGTAAGTCGTCCCCGTGAACAATTGCGCTGCCGAGTCACTGGAAACTTCGTGTATCGTCGTCATGGCTTTGCGGTCGCTGCTGAAGGGCAGCTCCGCCACGCGCGGCAGGTCTTGCTCCAGGCGCCCGCGCGTCAAGCCCGCTTTTTGCGCCGCTACAAGCAAAGCCGCTTCGGTGTTGTCTCCCACAACTTTGACTCGGTTTCCTGCTGAGGCTCCCGCTTCCAGATGAGCATTGGTCGACAGCGCCATGGCTTGGAGCATGCGCAAAACCATCTCGTCCTGGCAGGGGTCTACAGCCGTCCCTCGTCGGTCGGGGTCCCGCGTGCCCAGATAGATCAGCTCGCCTTCGGGCTGGTAACCGGATCCTTGAATCTTTATCTCGTCGTGATCTGGCAAGACCAGGGATGTCGCGGTCATTTCATTCCTGGTGAGGGTACCGGTTTTGTCCGAGCAGATCACGGAAACCGAACCCAAGGTCTCAACTGCCGGCAACCTGCGAATCAGCGCGTTGCGCTTGACCATCCGATTGGCGCCGAGCGACAAGCCGATGGTGACCAGCGCCGGCAAGCCTTCGGGCACCGCGGCGACAGCCAGGCTGATGGCGATCAAAAACATCTGCTCTGCGGGTATGCCTTGTACGGCGAATCCAACCGCGAACACGATGGCGACGACGATCAGGGCGCCAGTCGCCAGCACGCGACCCAGTTGATTCAATCGCCGCTGCAGAGGCGTGACGCCTTCCTCGACTTGCAGCAGCATGGCGGCAATGTTGCCAATTTCGGTACGCAACCCGGTCGTCGTGACGAGCATTTCTCCGCGACCATAATTGACCGCCGTGCCCATAAATGCCATATTGCTTCGGTCTCCCAGGGCTGTTTTGTCCGAGACGATGGTAGTTGCATCCTTGCTGACCGGCAGCGATTCTCCGGTGAGGACCGCTTCTTCAATTTCCAGATTGATGGTCTCGATGAGTCTGCCGTCTGCCGGAATGCGATCACCTTCGGCAATTAGCACGATGTCGCCGGGAACGAGTTCTTCGGCGCTGATCTCGCGCACCTTGCCAGCGCGCCGGACCCGAACACGAGGCACTTGCAAGCGGCTCAGCGCTGCGAGCGCCTGTTCCGCCTGGAATTCCTGATATATCCCAAGCATGGCGTTCAAAGCCACGATTGCCAGTATGACAATGACGTCGGTTGCTTCGCCCAGGATGGCCGAAATCGCCGCCGCGACAATGAGAATGATGACCATGATATCGGCGAACTGCGAGAGTATGAGTTTGAACCAATTGACGCCTTCGTCGGCGGGAAGGACGTTTTTGCCATATCTGCTTTGGCGTGACAGCACTTCAGCAAAATCAAGCCCAGCGGTCTTGTCAACGCCCAGCGCGTCCAAGGTCTGGTCTACAGCTTGTTGGTAGACTTCGGTCATCGACGGCTCCCACCGATAAACCGGGCTTGTACAACTCCGAATTCCAGAGGCGGCGCGCAATGATATACCACTGAACTCGCAAGCTCCACTCCAATTCTTGGGGTGAAGTTTCCGCGATAGGCGCCAAGCATGTCCTCGGATCCAGCTACTTCGGCTCGTTTTGACCAAACATTATATGCCACTTTGTTCGATTAGACGAAACGGTAGCGCTCCCGCAGCCGTGAAAAACCCAGGCGCCCCCGTTTCATTGGCTATTGCCATAGCTGCTGTTTCTGACTAATATCTGGACCAGGTATTGGGCAACTGACGGTCCCCTATCAGTATGAAAACCATAGATCTGAGAAGTGATACAGTTTCGCATCCAACCCCGGAAATGCGGGATGCGATGGCGAATGCGCTTGTCGGCGACGATGTATATCACGACGATCCCACAGTCAATCAATTGGAAGCCGATGCCGCCGCGATGCTGGGCAAAGAAGCAGCTGTCTTTGTAACCAGCGGTACGCAGGGCAACCTCTGCGCTTTACTGGCGCACTGTCAGCGAGGCGATTCGATAATTGTCGGCGATACGTCGCATATCTTTCGCTTTGAGCAGGGGGGCGCGGCGCAGATCGGCGGCATACTGCCGTATACTATCCCCGTGCAGGCGGACGGCACATTGCGCTTGCCGGACATTGAAAACGCGATTCAGCCAGACGATGAGCATAAACCGATTACGCGACTCGTCGCCCTAGAAAACACGCATAACGCGGCGGGCGGCATACCCTTGTCTGTCGATTACACGGCGCAGGTTGCCAGACTGGCGCGAGAACGCGGCTTGCTACTGCATATCGACGGCGCGAGGATCTTTAACGCCGCCGCGGCCTTCAATGTTGATGTAAAAGAGCTTGTGTCAGGCGCGGATTCGGTAACTTTTTGTCTTTCCAAGGGGCTGTGCGCGCCCGCGGGATCCTTATTGCTGGGATCGCCGGACTTCATCCGTCGGGCAAGACGCGCGCGCAAGGCGCTTGGCGGCAGCTTGCGACAGGCCGGCGTCTTGGCAGCGGCCGGATTGATCGCTTTGCACAAGATGAAAGATCGCTTGCGCGAGGACCACAGGAACGCGGGTTTCTTGGCCGAAGGCCTCAGCGAGATACCGCAAGTAACTGTCGAAAAGCACAGCACCAATTTCGTCTACTTTTCGCTTTCGGAAGACGCTCAAATGACATCGGCCCAATTTGTCCACTTGTTGCGCCAAGAATATAATATCTTCATGTCGCCATATGGGGGCGAAAACGGCTCAATTCGACTGCGCACCCATTACTGGATTGACCAGCAAGCGATTGATACGGTACTTGCAGCGGTGAGAACCATCCTGACATGATAGAAGAGTCTCCGCGCGATCTGGCAAATGGGCCTGCCGACATAGGATCAACAGACGATGACGCCATTGAAGCGTCTCAAGTTGAGAGCGCTTCGCCCGCGCAATATCGCGGCGCCGCGAGCGATCCGATTTTCGGGTTCATGATTGCCGCCGCGCTCAGCGTTGGTCTAACCCCCTTGTTGCCGGATAATGCCGATTTGCGTTATACGCTCGCCTGGGGCGCGCTTTCCGGGGTAAGCATTCTATCCTGGTTGTTGGGCAACATGGAGCGCATCGGGCATGAAAAGCCGGAGAATATCGGCTGGGGCTTGCTCTATGGATTGCTGCTGGGCATACCCTTCATGGTTTTTCTGCGTCAGCCATTCCTGGAACCGGCGACAGCGCAAATGTTCCCGGGGATGACTGCAGGCAGCCTGCTCGCGTTTCTGGTGTTTGTGATGCCGATATCGGAGACCTTGTTTTTCCGCGGTTTGCTGCAAAAACAGTTGCCATTCTGGATGGTGGGCCTGTTGTCAACGCTCTGGAATATAGTCCTTTTTTTCCCCGTTATGTGGCAGACGGTGATACGGTTACACGCTGTAACGGCGGTTTTCGTCATCATCTTGCTGCTGATGAATATGGTGTTTGTCTACGTTCGCGAAAGAAATGGTTTGGCGGCCACTTGGGTCTGCCAGATTGTCGCCAATCTGGTCATCCTGTACGTGCCGTTTCTCTAAGTCGCCCGCGGGCGCGGGTTTAGGCATCCAATTCCCTGAAGGGCAACAGCCGTTCGGTACGCAACCGGCGAAAAGGTGTGGCGCGCTCAGGCGAAATAACGAAGGCAAGCTATGCCGCTCAACTCGCGCTGGTGTCGCCTATAGATTCTAGGATGCGCATTTTCGGGCCACCTGATAGGTCCCCTACAGATTTCGACGTGTCTGTAGATAGATTGGCGGGTTTGTAAATTGAGAGAACCTGTTGTCGGTCTGTCGCAATCACTCGGCCAGGTGTTCCAGCGGATCGGGCTTGGGCGCCGGTTTGAAGAACCCCGCGAAGAACATCAAGGCGAAGCCGGCAATGAATCCGCCAATATGCGCCCAATGGGCTACATCGGTCTCGACGCCGATCCATCCCACTTGTTGCAGAATGTCCATCAAGAACCAATAACCCAGGAAAAGAAAGGCGGGCACGTTGACCGACCAGACAAATGGACGGAAGAAACCCAGCATCGTCTTCACTTTGGCGTCCGGGCGCAAATAGAGGAATCCGCCCATGACACCGGCGATGGCGCCGCTAGCGCCGATCACGACGCCGGTATCAGCGACCGTGCAAATGGTATTGCCAAGCATGACGTGCGTGATTGTCGCCAAAACCCCAAAACTCAGGAAGGCTGCGACGAACTTGATACTGCCCAGGTAGCGCTCTACGAGGCCGCCAAAAAGGAAGAGAAACCACATATTGCCCAGCACATGGGCGACGCTGGCGTGCAGAAACATGCTGCGGAAGGCATCAAGCGTCGTCGTCCCAAAGGACTGCTCGCCGATTTTGCAGACTTCCAAGCCATAGTTTTGCAATGCAGCCTTCAAAAAGCCTTCGCCCTGGGCATCCACTGACAATTCCCAAAGAAACACCAGGATATTCACGACGATCAGCGCGATGGTCGCTTTGGGAAGTTTTTTGTCTCGTCCGACTACCGTTAAAGGAAACATGGCCGCGCCCTCTTGCTCGCCCCAACATATTTACGTTATCACAGTATTTTAGTTTCGCGCAAGTCAGCTTTGTATTGGAGTGGCTTCATTCCTTTGCTGAATGGCGGTTTGCGTTCATTGGCGGCGCGATGAAAAAGGAGATGACAAAGATGAGCGCCAGCCCGGTGAAGAATCCGCCAACATGGCCCCAATGCACATTGATTCGCGGAGCCACCGAACCAACTTCGTAGAAGAACTGCATGAACAGCCAATAGACCAGATAGACCCAGGCGGGGGCATTAACGTCGTATCCGAAAATCTTGAGAAAAACGATCTTGGACCTGATTCGCGCGGTGGGGAAAAGGAAGAGGAAGGCGCCGATAATACCCGAGATCGCGCCGCTGGACCCGATCATATATTGCGGTTCGCTACAGAGCGCGCCGTCGAAGAAAATGTGACCGAAATGCCCGCCGAAACCGACAATGAGATAAAAGGCGAGGAACTTCCAGTGTCCCAGATGCTCTTCGATGCGTGAGCCGAAAACGTAAAAGATGATGATGTTGGAAGTCAGGTGCACAAAGCTCATGTGGAGAAAGATGCTTCGTATGCCGTCGATCACTGTCTCGAGCGGGCTCTGCTGGCTTACGGCGCATATGTTCAAGACATAACTGCTATATACCTCTTCAAGCGACAATCCGCCGAAAAAGGCATACAAGAGGACGTAACCGAAAGCCAAGACATTAGTGACTGTCACAAAGAATGCTACATAGGGTCGAAAGTCCGATTTGCCGACAATCTTGTAGGGGATCATGCTGCAGATTCCTGAACAAGCGTTGGAATCAGCTTAGCATAAAGAATTGGCTATAGGCAAATCGGCGTCGTTGCCGGTGGCCTGCTGCAAAAAAAGGGCGCCTGCGCGTCCGAACTATCTGAGCGCCCTAGCGCTCGGCCAGGGGCGCCCAATTGAGATCACAAGGTCCAACATAGTTTGCCTTGGGGCGGATCAGGCGTCCACCCATCTGGCCGATAATATGCGCCGACCATCCGGCAATGCGCGACATCACAAAGAGGGGCGTGAACATGTCGACATCCAGATCCAGTGTGTAAAGTACGATTGCGCTGTAATAATCCACATTGGGGTAGAGATTGCGCGAGATGAAATACTCGTCCGCTCGAGCCGTTTCCTCCAGCTTGACGGCAATATCGTACCACTTGCGCTCCCCCGAGCTTTCCGCCAGGGCTTTCGCGTGTTGCTTGAGAATGCCGGCGCGCGGGTCATTGGATTTGTAGACGCGGTGTCCAATCCCCATAATCCGACGCTGACCGGTCTTGACGTATTTTTCGAACCAGGGAACGACGTTCTCTACTTCGCCGATTTCTAGGAACATTTTCATGGCTTCGGCGTTGGCGCCGCCATGAGAAGGTCCCTTCAGCGCGGCAATACCACCGACAACTGCGCTGTGCATATCAGAGCCGGTTGCGGTAATGACGCGGGCGGCGAAGGTGCTAGCGTTCATACCGTGTTCAGCGAGCAATACCAAATAGACATCCACCGCAGCGCTGGCGGTTTCGTCGGGTTCTTCGCCCGACATCATGTACACGAAGTTCTGAGCCAATGTCAGATCCTGGCGCGGGAGGATAGGTTCCAGTCCTTTCGTGATACGCATCCAGGCGGCGCAAATCGTCGTGATTTGCCCGGTCAGCCGTATTGCCTTGGACAAAGCCAGGTCTTTGTCTGTCAGGTCTTCCGCGTCCTCGTCAAACGCGGAGAGCATGGAAACGGCGCTACGGAGCGCCGCCATTGCCGGCGTGCTATCCGGCAAGGACTTCATCATGTCTATGATTGGATTTGGAATCGCGGCATTCTTTGCGATATCGCTCCGTAACGCTTCGTATTCGGCTTGCTGCGGGGGGCGTGTGTGGTGAAGCAGGAACAAGACTTCTTCAAATGATGCGTTTTCGGCAAGTTCTTCAATGGCATAGCCGCTATAAATCAGTTTGCCGATTGTTCCGTCAATGAAGCTCGTCGCAATATCCGCTACGACGACTCCCTCTAGCCCACCTTTACTTGCCATCTAGCGAGTCTCCTTGTCGATTCTGGTTCCAGGGTCTGTGCAAATCGCAGCGCGCTTGCTGTTCTCACCGCCCACGATGCGCGCAAATGTTTGCCCCTTGCGCGCTGAGTCAGGCATAGCCTGGTCCTTGCCTTTTGCAATAGATCATAAGCCGAGATTATCCTTAGACAGGGAAGTATAGCATTGTCATTACTTGCCTTCAATGACTATCAGCAGAATGGCAGGGCAATGACTTCAAATTCTTTTAACACCGAGGGTGACAAGAACGCCGAGAAATGCGAGGAATTAACTCTCCTTTTCTTGTTGAAGGAGGGCTATTAAGCGATATGTATTCGATTGCTTTGCCAGGCAAGAGATCTACCGTTGCGCATCGTCCGCGAAACTGCTAATCTATGCGCCATGGTGAACAGTAAAGCGACTCATTCCGCGAAAGCCGGATGCCTCTGTTGTTGCAGCATAGGGCTCCGTAATATCTGGCGCGTGGGGGATTCTGCTGATTGAAGACGTCTGGTCAGCAACCGGCGATAAAAGAAACGAGAGTCAACGCGCGAGGGTTGGCTCTTTTTGATTGTGGTGATGGGGAAACAAATCTAACATGACGGTTCGGTTAGGAAAGCTGCTTCGAGGTCGGATTTTCGAGCAAATGGAAGATACCTATCCCAACGAAGGCGGGGGCTTTCTTTTGGGTGAGCTGGAAGGCAATAGCACTGTCATCCGTGACATCATTCAGGTGGACAATGTTTTTGAGGAAGAGGAGCAGTATCATCGTTACGCGATGACCCCACAGGACTGGATGCGTCTCGAAGATGAAGCCGACGACCGTGGACTAATCTTAGTGGGCTATTATCACAGTCATCCGGATTCGCCGGCGGTCCCGTCCGAGTACGACCGAGAGCACGCGCTGCCGAATTTTCTGTACATCATTACCTCGGTGGAAATGGGGCAGGCAAACGATATGCGCGTTTGGAAGTTGCGGGCGGATCGAAGCGTCTTTGATAGAGAAGAACTTGAGGTGCTTGAAATCGACTAGCCGAGGCATAAGAGAATAGAAGGAGATTGAGTAAGATGGCGAGCATTCGAATCCCAACACCGTTGCGCGCCTATACAGGCGGCGCATCCAATATCGACGTGAGCGGCGGGACGGTTGGCGAGGCGCTGATGAACCTGGTAGAAGCGCATCCAGACCTTCGCGTACACTTGTTTAACGACGACGAACTGCGCAGCTTTGTCAACATTTTCATAGACGACGAGGACATCCGTTTCATGCAGGGTCTTGATACGGAAATTGCGGCAAGCGACAGCTTGCGCATCATCCCCAGCATCGCCGGCGGAGGCATAATCGCTTGGCGCTTACCGGAGTGGAAATGATGACAAGTCTACATAGCCGCATTGCGGATTTGAACAACGAGGAAGTCAAGCGCTACAGTCGCCATGTCATCATGCCGGAAGTGGGTATAGAGGGGCAAAGGCGTTTGAAAGCCTCCAATGTGCTTTTGATCGGCACCGGTGGATTGGGCAGCCCATTGGCGCTTTATCTTGCCGCTGCCGGCATTGGACGTATTGGATTGGTAGATTATGACGTGGTCGACTTCAGCAACTTGCAGCGCCAAGTGATACACGGCGTGAGCACCGTTGGCTTGTCCAAGCTGGATAGCGCTGCCGATCGTATGCTGGATCTCAATCCAGATATCGATGTGGTCAAATACAACGAGCCCTTGACCTCCGAGAACGCCGAAGAGATTTTCAGCGAGGACTGGGACATCGTTATCGACGGTACGGACAACTTCCCGACGCGATACCTCGTCAACGATGCCTGCGTGAAACTGGGGATCCCGAATGTCTACGGCAGCATTTTTCGATTCGAGGGTCAGCTAAGCGTGTTTTATGCCGAAAGCGGTCCTTGCTATCGCTGCATGTTCCCCGAGCCGCCGCCGCCGGGTTTGGTGCCAAGTTGCGCCGAAGGCGGGGTTCTGGGCATACTGCCCGGCACGATCGGCACCATGCAAGCGACCGAGGCGATTAAGCTCTTGCTGGGAATCGGCGAGCCAATGATCGGCCGTATGATGCTGTACGATGCCCTGGAAATGAGTTTCCAAACCATTAAAGTCCGCAAAGATCCCGATTGCCCGGTATGCGGCATTGACAAGGCGGATGTTGTGCTGATCGACTATGAGCAATTTTGCGGCATGCCGGCGCACGATCACAGTGAATTCAGCTCGGCGGACGAGACCGAGGATATCGACATCAAGACCGTCACCGTGCATGATGTCAAATCCGCGCTTGAAAACGGCGACGATGTAGTCGTGATTGATGTGCGCGATCCGCATGAATGGGACATCAGTGTCATCGACGGCACGGTGAAGATTCCCAAACCGGATATCCAATTGGCGAAGAACGGGATACAAGGCGGCCGCCGGCTGTGGGAAGAGACGGTCCTGAAGGACATCCCGAAGGACAAGACCTTGTACGTACACTGCCGCTCGGGGGTACGCAGCGCCGACAGCATCGCGTATTTGTCCGAGGTTGGTTATGACCTGGACAAGATGTTCAATGTCGAGGGCGGCATTCTGGCTTGGGCGGACGAGATAGATCCCGAAATGCCCAAGTATTGATCCGACATACATTAAAGAGACCAGCGCTGCGCTGGTCTCTTTAATGTTTTCTTGAGATTTGTTTCAGCCCGCCATCAGACCTCGCATAAGGCCTTCGAAAGCCTCTTTCGAGGGCCTCAGGCTCCCCTCGTCAAGACGAGCCAAGGGCGTCGACACCAGGTCTTCGGTATCCGCCAGCGTGGGGCGCGGTTCCTCGTAGTAAATCAAGCCTGTGGAGAAGATCTGCTCGCGCAGGGACTGCTCCAGCACATCAATTGCCATGCGACGATTGCGCGGGTCGTGATCGTTGTCCAGCTTCTTTAGCCGAATGAAACTGCCGTCGTGCATTTCGACATCAATAATGTCGCCGGCTTCGTAGTCGCCGACTTCGATTTCTTCTTTTGCATGCACGTAATCCGGGGCAAGGATCTCGATCTCGTGCAGCGGGACCTCATTGTCCTTGCCGTAGGGATAGCTCTTGGTTGAGGTTTCGGCATTGTTGAAGGTGACACAGGGGCTGATGATATCGAGTACAGCCGTTCCATGATGGCGGAGCGCCGCTTGCAACAGCGCCTGCACTTGTTTGGCGTCGCCGCTGAAACTGCGAGCCACGAAGGACGCGCCCGAGATCACCGCTTCCAGCGCGAGATCGATTGGCGGCATTTCGTTCAGTCCGTAGTACTTCAAGAACTGCCCTTCGTCCGCCGTCGCGGAGAATTGCCCTTTGGTCAATCCATAAACGCCGTTGTTCTCGATGATGTACACAAAGGGAACATTGCGGCGGATCACGTGCTTGAATTGCCCCATGCCGATGGATCCGCTGTCCCCATCGCCGCTGACGGCTATGCAGGACAGATCCTTGTTTGCCAAGAGCGCGCCGGTCACCACTGAGGGCATCCGTCCATGCAAAGCGTTAAAACCGTGCGATCCCCCCAAGAAATACGCAGGCGTCTTGCTAGAGCAGCCGATACCGCTGACTTTGATGAAGTTGTGCTGCTCGATTCCCATTTCATAGGCTATGCTGATTATCTGGTTCGAGATTGAATCATGACCGCAGCCGGGACAAAGCGTGCTGGGACGGCCCTTGTATTCATTTCGGCTCAAACCTAGCTGATTGACGCGTGGTGGCATGATTAACCTTCCTGTTCTTTCAAGTTCTCATAGATCCAGCTCGGTGTCATGGGCAGGCCATCGCCCAGCGCCAGCGAACGGACATGCGAGATGTCCTCGGGACTCTCGATGTGCAGGAGCTGGTTCAGCTGGCCATCGAAATTGTTCTCGATGACGAAGACGCTCTTGTGAGAATGGATAAAATCGCCCACTGCGGATGCAATCGGCAAAGCGCGGACGCGCAGATAATCGGTTTGGATGCCATCGTTTGCCAGCCAGTCGCGCGCTTCCCGCACTGCGTCTTCGTTGGTGCCAAAGGTGACGATGCCGATGTCCGATCCGCTACTGTTTTCGATGATCGGCTGTGGCAGCATTTCCCGCGCTGTATCCATTTTCAGGCTTAGACGATGCATATTCTCGACCCAATCATCGCTGCGTTCGCTATAGGTGGCCATGACATCGTGGCCAGTGCCGCGGGCAAAATAAGCGGAGAAAGGATGGTTGGTGCCGGGAACGGTTCGATAAGGGACGCCATCGCCATCAACATCCATATATCGCCCCCACTTGCCGTGTTCGTCAATGAAGCTCTGGAGTTGCGCCGCATTGAGCACCTTGCCGCGGTCGATCGGCTGGTCGGGGTAATCGAAAGGATCAGACAGCCAGTTGTTCATGCCCAGGTCGAGGTCGCTGATGACAAAGACCGGCGATTGCAAGGCTTCTGCCAGGTCAAAGGATTTCCAGCCGAATTCGAAGGCTTCTTTCAAGTTGCCCGGCAGCAGGCAAAGTTGCCGGCTATCCCCGTGGCCCAGGAAATGCGTGAAGAGCAGGTCGCCCTGGCTGGTGCGGGTGGGCAAGCCGGTGCTGGGTCCCATGCGCGTGATATTCCAGAAGACTGCGGGCACCTCGGCAAAGTAAGCCAGACCGGCGAATTCCGCCATCAAGCTAATGCCGGGACCGCTGGTTGAGGTCAGGGCGCGGCTGCCAGCCCATCCGGCGCCGGTGATGATGCCGGCGGCGGCCAATTCGTCTTCAGCCTGCACGATTGCGATGGTGTTCTCTTTGTTCTCGTTCTGGCGCAGATGCCGAAAACTGATGATGCCGTCGACGAAACTGGTGGACGGGGTGATCGGATACCAGGCGACAACATTGACGCCGCCAAACACCGCGCCGAGCGCGCCGGCGTCATTTCCAGTCATCATGATTTTGCCGCTTGTCCCATCCATGCGTTCAAAGCGGTAGGGATCGGTCTTTTCAATGTTTTCGGCGGTCCAGTCGTAGGCGAGTTTGATAACATCATGGTTCATCTTCGCCGGTTTTTCCTTGCCCTTGAAGTTAGACAACAAGACATCGTAGATCAGATCCAGCGGGATGTCGAAGAGCTTGGCGACCGCGCCGACATAGGTCATATTCTCGACGAGCTTGCGAAATGCTGACGGAACGTCGGTTTGCTTCATGAGCGCGGCGACAGGAATTTCGTAATAGGAGATGTCATCGCGCTGTTTGATGACGCGGGCGATCTTGTCCGTCGTGATGCAGACGCCGCCGGGCGGCAAGTTGGCGACATCTTCGGTAGCGGTGCCGTCGTTGTAAGCCACGACGATCTCTGTTATCGCCTTGCGCGCCGTGTAACCGTCTTTGCTGGCGCGAATGGTATACCAGGTCGGCAGTCCCTTGATGTTGGACGGGAACAAGTTCTTGCCATTCACCGGTATGCCCATCCGAAAGAGAGACATCACCAACACGTTGTTGGAGGTCTGGCTGCCGGAGCCGTTCTTGGTGGCGACCGAGAAGGCAAAGTCGTTGATCACCGGCTCTCTTGTATGCACTTTGGGTTTAGATTGTACGTTTATTGCCATAGCTTCCGCGCAGCGATTTGCGCGTGACTCCTTTCAGAAAACATGGTCAAGTTGTTCCCTCCAGCGGAATGTCCGCTCTTAACCTCTCTCCATCTCCCAAGAGGCATTGCCCGGCTCGTGTCGCAGCAGCCGCGTATGCTCAATGAAAGCCAATCGAGCGTCGTCGAAACGATTGTTTTTGATATGCCCCAAAATGATGGCGTGATAATCCCAAACCCGTCGCAGGTAGCTGTAATCCATATAACGATTGATGCCGACTTCTTCGTACAAGTCCCAATAGGCTTCGAGAATCCCAAGAACAAAGGTGTTGTCCAGATGCTTGAACACGGTCAAGTGAAAGAGGCGATGTTCGGGATTCGGGATGTGGATAGGCGGCGAATCAAGCTTTTCGTTGGCGCCGTCTATGCAGGCTTGCATGACGTCAAGATCTTCATCGCGCAACAAGGCGCAAGCTTCGTTCCAATATGCGGATTCCACATGGTTGCGCAAAGAAGCGAAGGACTCGAAGCTTTCACCGCAAGCCATGGCGTATAGCGCGCTGAGGCGCACTGCCGGGGTGAAAGCATAATTTTTGACGCGGGTGCCGCGCTTGGATCGCACCTCGACCCAGCCCATGGTTCGCGCCACCTCAAGCTGTTCGCGAACCTTGTTGGCGCTCATATCAAGATGGGAATCGTTGGTCAGTTCCTGAATGGAGGGCAAGCGGTCACCGGGTCGAAAACCCTGGCGAACGATGTAATTCAGGAAGTCAGAACCGAGGTTTATGCCGCTCATTCGTCATATGAATTCAATCAATCAACAGATATAATGAATTATATCATTGCATGATCCTGTTGTCTATAGTTTTTGCCGTCGAATTTGCGATTTACCGGGCTGATCTTGCGAGGCGATCCGAACTAACCGGATCGAAGTTTCCGCATTCGCTCCGCGGCTTGCTCCAATGTCTCGTCGCTCTTGCAAAAAGCGAATCGGACATGGTTTTCAGCATGATGGCGGTGTTTGGGGCTGAAGAACGCGGAAGGCGGTATCGTGGCGACGCCGATCCGCTCGATACAGTGCCGGCAGAATTCCACATCATCTCCATCAAAGACATCGGAAAAGTCGCCCATGATGAAATAAGTGCCTTCCGGCTGAATCGCGGTCATGCCGGCTGCGTCAATCACTTGCATGACCAATTCGCGCTTGCGCGAATAGAGCGCCTGGTACTCTTCGTAATAGCTGTTGCCCAAGGTGAAAGCGTAGGCGACAGCCTCTTGGGTGGGGTGATTGGTCGCGAAAGTGATGAACTGGTGCGCGCGCCAGACGCCGGTTATCAACTCTGGATGACCGTAGACCCAGCCGATCTTCCAGCCGGTCATGCCGAATGTTTTGCCCGCGCTGCCAACTGTGACAGTGCGCTCAAACATGCCATCCAGTGATGCGATCGCAAGGTGCTGATGTCCCTCAAAGATCAGGTGCTCATAAACCTCGTCGGAAATCACGATGACATCGTGCTCGATGCAGAGATCGGCAATCATCTGGAGTTCGGCGCGCGTGTAGACGCGCCCGGTCGGGTTGTTGGGCGTGTTCAGCAGGATCGCCCTGGTCTTTTGGCTAAACGCGGCGCGCAGTTCCGCTTCGTCAAAGGTCCAGTTTGGCGGGTGCATGGGCACATAGACAGGTTTGCCGCCCGCCATTTGCACACCCGGCACATAGCTGTCGTAGTATGGCTCGATCACGATCACCTCGTCGCCGGGGTCGACCAAACCCATGATGGCGCTGTAAACCCCTTGCGTCGCGCCGGCTGTCACGATGACGCCGGTATCGGGATCGACGTCGATGTCGTAAAAGACGCCAGCGTGCCTGGCCACACCCTCGCGCAGACTGGGTAAGCCCGGGCTCGGCGCATATTGATTGGCGGTGTCGCCGTTCAGGGCGCGGATGGCTGCGTCGATAATCTCTTGGGGCCCGTCGAAATCGGGACGACCCTGGCCAAGATTAACCGCCCGGTGCTGGGCGGCAAGCTGATTGATCTCGGTAAATATGGTTGTTCCGAAGGGTTCGACGCGTTTGGCATAACTGGGCATTTATCGTTTCCTGTATCACCTCGGCAAACATCGCCTACTATAACACAAGCTTGCTCAGTCCGCGCGTTCAAGCAATTGCTTCGCTAGGTCGGTCCCGCGCTGAAAATGAGGATTGTCCTGGCGTGACTTAACAAAGACAAATACCACGTTTCCCGCGTTTGAGCGTTCAAGGAGAGTCCGCCAATGGCTTTGATACTTGACCGGCTTTCCGTCTTGCGTTTTCCAACCCTTCGCAGCCCACTTCGCGATCCACTGGTTCATACCCTTGGAAAGGTATTCCTGCGCTGTCAGGACGGTGACGCTGCGATCGTCCGGCAAAGCCGCCAGACATGCATTCGCCCCAATTAGCACAGCTTCCAATTCGCTGGTGTTTTCGAGCGAAGCGCCAGACTCCCGCATTTCTTCCTCTGACACTGTCACGGCGGACCAAGCCGCCTTTTTCCGCTGCGAAGAATAGCGCGTCGATAGGTAGACCTCAATGTCGCTTTCAATCGCGGGGGGCGGTTGATCTACAGAATTCGCTTTGCCACGCGACAAGCGATTCTTTTCCGCCACCGCGATGCGATCGCAGCGCTCGTTGTAAGCGTGGCCGGAGTGTCCCTCAACGTAAAGCCATTTGATCTGGTGGCGTGCCGCCAATTCAAAATACCGCTTCCACAAATCGGCGTTCTTGCGGCTCTTTTTTGCGCGATTGGCAATATCAATGACATATTGCGAGTCGCTGACCATGGTTACCTGGGACGGGCGCTTCAGCGCGTTGAGACCTTCAATGACTGCGGTGAGTTCCATTTGGTTATTGGTGGTCATTTCCCGGCCGCCTCTGACGACAGATTCTTTGATGACGCTCCCGCTTTCGTCGGTCGCGCACAGGATAGCTGCCCAGCCGCCCGGCTGGTTCTCCGCGTGAATGTCGCAGGCGCCATCGGTGTAAATGGTGATTTGCATCTCGCCTACCGTTCGCATAATATAAATGTGCAGTCTAGCATACACAAATGACGGTAGAAAGGCATCAAGATCTATGGCGGTTGAACAAGCGTTTTTGCAGCAGAAACGCTACGAAGCCTTCGTAAAGATCACACAAACGGTCGGTGGCGCGGCACTGACGGGCGCGGTCCCGGGACCGACGCTGGAACTGGCCAAGCAACTGGGAATCTCTGTAGCCGATGCCTGGATGTGCCTGGACATTTATCGCAAGTATTTTGATGAAGAACTTTCGCGAGAGGATTTTTCCCGCATGATGCAAACGACCGGCGTCGTTGTATTGGGTGGCGGCATCGCGGGCTACGTTGGCATCCGCCTCGCGCAGGCGGCTTTAAGCGAAATCCTTGAGAATATACCTATCGCCAATTCAATAATCACGGCGCTGGCTTTCGGCAGCTCAACCTTCATTATTGGTTTGGCTTGGCTGGCAATTGTGGAACAGAATTATCTGCTGCGGCAAGCGGAGGACGGCTAGCTGGCTTGAAAGGCAAATTGTTTCACTGACAGTTGTCGAACCAGAGCCAGCAGCAGCAATGCCAGCAAACCGCCTCCAACGCTGACGAGCAAGAATCCCCCCAATCCATAGAGGAATCCCGAACTTAAGGTGCCTAGTCCGGCGCAAAACGCGACCAGCATATCGTTAAACCCGGCGACGCGCGTTCGGTCGGAACCGCTAAGCGCATCGGCGAGCATGGACGATCCGGCGATATAGCCGAAGTTCCAGCCCAAGCCCAGCAAGAACAATCCCACCAGCAGGTAGGGCAACTGCGTCGAAAGCGGAGCTATGATCGCGGAGGCCACCAAAGTCAATGCCGCTACCACCATCATCGGAATCCGTCCGTATCGATCAATAAGATATCCGGTCACAGCTGAAAGCCCAAACATGCCCATTACGTGCGCAGAAATCACCAATGAGACGGTAGTATTGTCATGATCCGCGCGGTGCATATGCCAGGGCGTGATGGTCATCAAGGTACTCATCACCGTTTGGCAGATGAGCATGGACAGTATTGCCAGTTGCACATTGGGCAGCCGCAGCAGATCCATGAGCTTGTGCTGGGTATCTGCTTGCGCTTGATGCTTGTTCTGGGTGACGTATTGTCTGGCGACGAGCGCTGGCTCGGGCCGCAGGAAGAAAATGCTGATTAGAAAGGACAAGCCGTACATGAAGCTGGCCATCACCCAGGGTCCCGTTGTCAAGCCCTGCCGAAAATCTGCCACCGGCATGAATCCCTGGACCAGGGCGGCGTTGGCCAATGCGGGTCCATTGGCCAGATCAAGGGCGAGCGTTCCGGCCAGTCGCGTGCCCGGTTCGATAAGCGCGGGACCAAATATGGCGCCGATGGTGCCGGCGAAGACGATCCGCCCGATCATCTGCGCGCGTTTTTCGGCGGGGAACATCTCGCCGACTACGAATCGGCTCATCTGTGCCCCGGCTCGCGAAGAGCCCATGCAGGCCGAACTGACCAACAAGAGCAAGAAGTTTCCATTCAGAACCGCGATCGTACCGAGGATGCCACCCATCGCGCCAAACGCGTAAGCAGTGCTGAGTCCCATGCGTCGGCCGAAACGCCCCATGTAGAGGCCGAAAGCGTATGCCATGATTGAATGAGAAAATGTGACGACGGTTGTCGGCATACCGGCGGTGCTGTCGCCGCCGCCGAGGATGCCAGCAGCGATGGAATGCAGGGTGAGGATGGCAATTTGCGAGGCGGACATCAGGCTTTGCGTGACGAAAATGGTGACCAGCAGCCGATGACTGGTTCGCAAGGGATACATGAATGATGCTCCGGACAAAGGTCGAGATCTCGGCGGCAACCTTATCTCTAAACAGCGCCGTAATCAACTGCTAATGATGTGCGGGTTTTCATCACATGACAAGACAAGAGCGCCTGGAAACGAAACAGCGCGCCGTGATCGGCGCGCCATCAATGAATCTTCACAGCAAATACCCTAATCGGAAAGGAAGTTTCGCAGGACCGTGTGCAGGATGCCGCCGTTACGGTAGTAGTCTACTTCTACGGGCGAATCGAGACGAACGATGACATCAAATTGCGTCTTCGTTCCCTTGTCGTCCGTCGCGGTGATTGTCAATCTCTCCATTGCTTTAACATCGTCGGCAACCGGAATATCATAAGTCTCGTGCCCGGTCAGTCCGAGCGAGCGATAAGATTCCCCATCGGCAAAAGTCAGGGGCAGCACGCCCATCATGACCAGATTGCTGCGGTGAATGCGTTCAATGCTTTCCGCAATGACCGCTCGGATACCCAAAAGCAGCGTACCCTTCGCCGCCCAATCGCGTGATGATCCCATGCCGTAATCTTTCCCCGCGATTACAATCAAGGATGTGCCGTCTTCCTGATACTTGAGCGACGCGTCATAGATCGACATTTCTTCCATGGTCGGCAGGTAATATGTGACACCGCCTTCGCTGTTCGGCACCAGCAAATTGCGCAGGCGCACGTTGGCGAAGCTGCCTCTTGTCATCACGCGATCGTTGCCCCGGCGCGATCCGAAACTGTTGAAATACTGTGGACTCACGTCGTTGTCCAGCAGGTATTGACCGGCCGGACCGTTGATGGCGATCGCGCCGGCCGGAGAAATGTGGTCGGTCGTGACCGAGTCACCGCCCTTGACCATGACGCGGGCTCCCATGATCGGCTGGATTGGCGGGGGTTCGTGCGGGAGATCGACAAAGAAGGGCGGTTCCTGGATATAGGTGCTGTCCGCTCGCCATTCGTATACCGGCTCGTCGGTGCTCGGGATCGCGTTCCACTCCTCGTTCCCTTCATAGACGTCGCTATATTGTTCGACAAACATTTTGGCATCCAGGCTGTTCTGCAGCGTGGACAGGATTTCGTTTTGCGATGGCCAAATGTCGTTGAGATAGACGTCAAGCCCATCGCGATCCTGGGCGATCGGCTCGCTGCTAAGGTCGATATCGACGGTGCCAGCCAAGGCATAGGCTACGACCAGCGGCGGAGAAGCGAGGAAATTGGCGCGGACATCGGGTCCGATCCTTCCCCCAAAGTTGCGATTGCCGCTCAAGACCGAGGCGGCGACAATATCTGCCTGGTGTATCGCCTCACGTACCGGGTCGGGAAGCGGCCCGCTGTTGCCGATACAGGTTGTGCAACCATAACCGACGGTATGAAAGCCGAGCGCTTCCAAATGCGGCGTGAGACCGGCTTTGTCCAGATATTCCGTGACCACTTTGGAGCCGGGCGCCAGACTGGTTTTGACATACGGTTTGCGCTTAAGTCCGCGTTCGTTGGCTTTCTTAGCCAGCAAGCCCGCCGCAACCATGACCGAGGGATTGCTGGTGTTGGTGCAGGACGTGATCGCAGCGATAACCACGGAGCCGTGCTTAAGATCGGCCTTGTCGCCATTGTTCCGGTAGCTGCCGGCTCTTTCCAACTGCTCTGCGGAAAGGGCGAAACCCTGTGGTCCCAAGGGCGCGGTCAGCACTTTGTTGAAGGTTGGCTTCAGATCTTTCACCAGAACGCGATCTTGGGGACGCAAAGGACCGGCTACACTTGGCTCAACGGTAGACAGGTCTAGTGCCAGGTTGTCATTGAATTTGGGGTCGCTGGCGTCGTCGCTGCGAAACAAGCCTTGTTCCTTGCAATAACGTTCGACCAATTGCAGGGTTGCTTCGTCCCTGCCAGTACGGCGCAGATAGCTGATGACTTCGTCATCCACCGGGAAGAAACCCATGGTCGCCCCATATTCGGGAGCCATGTTGGCAATGGTCGCGCGATCGGGCAGGGTCATGCTGCTGAGCCCGGGTCCATAAAATTCGACGAACTTGCCAACCACGCCTTTTTGGCGCAGCATCTGCGTCACAACGAGTACGAGGTCAGTGGCTGTCGAGCCTTCGGGCAACTGTCCCAGCAACTTGAATCCGATCACCTCGGGCATCAGCATATAGATTGGCTGGCCCAGCATAGCCGCTTCCGCCTCGATGCCGCCAACGCCCCATCCCAGCACGCCCAAGCCATTGACCATTGTGGTATGGCTGTCGGTACCGACCAGACTGTCCGGCAGCGCTACTTTTCCGTTACCCTTCGGATCATCGTATAATTGCACCACCTTTGCCAGGTATTCCAAATTGACTTGGTGCACGATGCCCGTAGCCGGCGGCACGACCTTGAGATTCTCGAAAGCTTTTTGTCCCCAGTGCAGAAATTCATATCGTTCGCGGTTGCGTACAAACTCCATTTGCGCATTGCGCGCGATCGCATCGGGCTGGCCGAAAAAATCGACTTGAACCGAGTGATCAATGACCAGATCCACGGGCACGGTCGGATTGATCTTCTGCGGATCGCCACCCATGCGCGCCATCGCGCTGCGCAAAGCCGCAAGATCCACAAGAGAAGGCACGCCAGTGAAATCCTGCAGAATCACCCGCGCCGGGCTAAAGGGGATTTCGACTGGATTGTGATTGCTGGCATCCCAGGAAGCCAGATTCTGCACGTCGTCGACCGTGAAGTGTCGTCCGTCCTGATTGCGCAGCGCATTTTCCAACAGGATCTTGATGCTGAAAGGCAGCGAATCAACCTGCCCGACGCCGCTCTCTGACAGCTTGCTCAATCGGTAAATGACCGCCTCGCCATCCCCCGTATCGAATGTGCCGCGCGCTCCAAAATCGTCGCTCATAGGCTCTTCCTCTGTGACTATTGAGACCGAAATATCAGCGGTCGTACCGGAAAACCAGGGCGCCATTCTTCCGCTTCTGGCGAGCAACCATTCTACCAGAGTTCGGGGCGCAATGTTACCTTGTCTCCTATTGCAAGCAGGGCAATCGCATCAAATTGCTTCTTAGCCCCGGGTACAGCGAGGTCGCGTAGGTTGCGCAGGTCGCGTAGACACTGACCGCAGATCGCGTTGCCACTCGCAAGACCGCCGTCACAAAGTTTCTTCTTAAGCTAGCGAAGTCATCATGCAGTCAGAATGAAGTCACTTCCGGCAATCATTTGTTTTCGGTTTGCTTTTTGTCCGACTTTGTCCGTTTCGGACAATAAAATATATTTTTCGGACAATAGACGCGGTTTTGTGGTCGAAACGGAGGAAAGGCGGGCGGCTGCTGGTATGAATTTGGTTTGCCGGCGCGTCCGCCGCCATAAAGTCGGCTTTTGACCCTGACATGCCTCTGAGCCGCCCCTAGCTGCCCCACTAAATTCGGAAAGTGTATCGACACCGTATAGATACAGTCTGTTTTTTCGGGAGATGTTTTTCAGAGTCCGAAGGTGAAAGGGGAAATAGGCAGAGGACATCGGCTGGGGACCGAGATTGAGAGCTTGCGATAATTGATCCATGGAGGGAGCATATCATCATTTTGAGTAAAAAGAAAGAACAAATGTTCGCAGTTTTCCAGATTGCCGACAAGCGATTTTGGAGGGCGCCTCGCAGGGTCGCGTAGGGCGCGTAGACACAGCCCGTCGACACTGACCGCCGACACAGCCCGCCTAGATCTAGTAAGCCTTCGACAGTGACCGCCGATACTGTCCTGCGGGGAAAGATTGAGGGCGAGGATGGAAAGGCAATTATTTTTAATGCGACTACCTTGATTTTGCAAGCGTTCGCGTTTTTCCTGCGGCAGGCGGCTTGCTTTGAGAGCGGAAAGCGCCCCCGAAATGTCTAATACTGTCCTTTTACAAACCGTGGACTGTGCATTAGACTCTTGGCATGTTCAGCGAGGAATCATCGTCGTAACACGAGGTCTAGGGGGATATGGCAAAAAAGTCAAGTCGCACGCGGGAAGCCAGGCAGCGCCGTCAAAAACAGCGCCGCCAGAATCGATGGACGATACTGCTGTTGGCGATTGTGATTGTGGCTGTTGTGGCTGTCGCGATGGTCGTAGTTTCCAATCAGCCGGTCGAGGCGCATATTCCGCCGGACTTAACAGAGCGATACGATGACGTGTCAAGATCTTTCTCAGTCGAGGGCTACCCGCAGCTGGGCGATTTGAATGCGCCGGTCACCCTGGAAGAGTACGCCAGCTTCGCCTGCCCGGGTTGCGAGGCGCTGCATAGCGATTCATTCGACGCCATTCTCGATCGTGTTCGAGGGGGCCAGGTTCTGTTCACTTATGTCCCGATGCAGACGGGTTCGATTCCCAATGCCCAGGGCGCGGCGCGGGCTGCCTTATGCGCGGGGCGGCAGGGCATGTTTTGGGAGATGCACGACGTTCTATTCGATTGGCAAACGCGCTATGCAAACACTGCGTACTCGCAGAATCGACTCCTGGCCGGCGCGGAAGGGCTTGGCTTAAATACGACTACGCTCACCAATTGCTTCAACTCTGCGGCGATTTCCGAGACGCTAAACAGCGCGATGGCCGAGGATGTTACGGGCACGCCAACCGTGCAAGTCAACGGTGTGACTATTATAGCGGAGCGCGCGGGCGGCGTCCCGTCGACGGTCGAGATAGTCAAAGCAATTGACGACGCAACGCCCAACGATTGGGGCATGCCCGAAGAGCCGCCGGAGGATGAGTCAGAGGAAACTGAAGACGCGTCCGATCAAGAAGCGGATATTGAAAGGCAACCGCAGTCCGAGGATCCAGCCGGGGAGGAAGAATCTGCCTCGTCGGCGAGCGCGACTCAGTCTGAAGCCGAGGAGTCACCTGTAGTGACCACAGACGACGTTTCCGAAGAAGCTGCTGAAGAAGACGAAAAAGACATGAACGACGCCGATGCGGCCGCAACTGTGGAAGCGACCGCCATTGACCAAGAACCTGTTCAAGAGCCGGGGTCGGAGGAAGCCACAGAAGACACAGAAGCCAGCGATGGTTAGCGGTTTGGCTCACGCATCCGCTTCGGCTTTGTGACCATGTTTAGCGCTTGGCAAGCATTGGACCCAAGCGGCGTCCGCCCAGAATGTGCATGTGAAGGTGGAAGACTTCTTGCCCGCCGTCTTCGTTGCAGTTGACAATCAGGCGATAGCCGCTTTCGGCAATGCCTTCATCACCGGCGATCTTGGCCGCAACGGTCAAGAGCCTGCCTAAAGCCGTTTCATCCTCGACCGAAACATCATTGACCGTAGCGATCTCTTTCTTGGGGACGATCAATATGTGTACCGGGGCTTGCGGCGCGATGTCGCGAAAGGCCAGTACCAGGTCATCTTCGTATACGATGTCCGCCGGTATCTCCCGGGCGATGATTTTAGAGAATATCGTGCTCATGTTTTGACTCCGGTCTTTGTCTATTGGCGGGATTACATAACCATTCCGCCGTCAACGATTAGCGTTTGGCCGGTGATATATGAGGCGTCGGAAGAAGCCAGGAACGCGACCGTCTTGGCAATATCTTGGGGATTGCCCATTCTGCCCAGCGGAATTGCTTCGATGGCTCTCGCTCGGAGTTCGTCACTCAAATCGGCGGTCATATCCGTTTCCACGAAGCCCGGCGCGACCGCGTTGACACGGATGCCGCGCCCGGCTAGTTCCTTCGCCAATGACTTTGTGATGCCGACCAAGCCCGCTTTGCTGGCTGCGTAGTTGCTTTGGCCTGCGTTACCGGCAATGCCCACCACGCTGGTAATATTGATGATGGTCCCGCTGCGCGCCCGCATCATGCTGCGAGCGGCTTCCCGACAACATAACCAGGCGCTGCGCAGATTGGTTGAGACGACGTCGTCAAAGTCCTTTGGCTTCAACCTCATGATCACATTGTCCTCTGTGATTCCGGCATTGTTCACCAAAATATCGATGCGCGCGCGCTTCGCCAGCAAAGCTTTGAACAGCGCCTGTACTTGCTCGGCGCTGCTGACATCGGCTTGCACGGCTTCCGCCGCGCCGCCGGCTGCGATTATTTCCCCGACCAGGTCTTCAGCCGCGGTCGCGCTTCGGTTGAAATTCACCGCCACAAGCGCGCCACGAGAAGCAAGTTCAAGGCATATCGCGCGGCCGATACCGCGGCTCCCGCCAGTAACAAGCGCGACCTGGCCCTCAAAATCGGACATTGATACTCTCCCGCTCTTTGCAATCCTGAATAGCCGAAACTATAACCTTTGGCGGAAATTGCGGCTAGGGTGTACCGCCGACCCAGCCCAACAGTTCCATCTGCCCTCTGAGAGCAGCCGTCATATTGACGCTGCCGAAGCCATTATAGTTGGCTACGTAGACATCGTTTCTGCCGTCGACGCGGGGGTTCACGCCGCTGAATGCAATATGCTGGCTGTCTGGCGAGAATATCGGGTCGCACATGCTGGGCGGCGGGCTGCCGGTCGCGATATTGCGGTACGTCCCCGCTTTGACACGCACGCCGTAAGGGCATTGCCCCGCGGTCCCGCCGATGGCGATTCGTTGCCCGTCCGGGGACCAGGCCGCGGACATGCCGAAACGTGGAAAGTCCAGTTCAGAATCTTGTCGCAGGATCGCGCCGTCGGCAGCCATAAGCAGCAATTGGTTTGTCTTGTCAGCAACTTGCAAAAGCACCGTTTGACCATCTGGAGACCAGGCTTCGGACAAGTAGCTGGCGCTGGCGCTTCCGTCAATGGGTCGTACCGCGGTTACGTCGCCTGTCACGATGTTGGCTCGCCATATTCGCCGCCGCGGATCCAGCAAGTCGAGCGGATTCCCGCTGGCGAAAGCCAGAAACCGCTCATTGATCCAATAGGGCGGCTCCGAAACATAAATGTCGCTAATCTTCGTTATCTTGCTGGTTTCAAGCTCCAGTACATAGACGTTGCCTTCGGTTGGCGGCGGCATCGTCGCGGCATCACAGGCATTTTCTTCGCCCGGTATCCAACTGGGACAATCGGCGCGATCGGAAACAAATGCGATGTAACGACCGTCGGGGGACCAGCGCGGCCACAAGTCATATGAACCGAGGTCTGTGATGTTGCGGCGTCCGGATCCATCTTTGGCGTACAAGAAAATGTCAATATCGTAACCGGTAGTCACAGACACTGCCAGTTGGCTGCCATCTGGCGACCAGTCCGGCTCAATATAGAATCCACGCTGCACCAAGGGACTGTCACCGGGCAGCACTCTGGCCGCGAATCCGGTTGAGAGATCAAGAATATAGAGGCCATTGCTGCGCCGCTGGTCATCTCTCTTGACAAATGCCAGAGCGTTGCCGGGCGTTGCCGGGAAAACCTCCAGGCGGGTATTGGAAGCCAGTTCCAAAATAGGGATGCGCGCGCCCGGGTTGCTTGGCGGCGCCAGATAGAGCGTTTGAATGCCGGTATTTGGCTGCGCAGTCGCAATGTTGGCAATGGTCTGTTGATTGTTGGTGTTGAGAAAGACCACCATGGGATTGGATATGCCGTCCTTGACGTTGTCTGGAATATCGGCAAGGACCCAGTTGTCGAAGACAAATCCGATGGCTGGGTAGGGCGTGATAGTGGGGGTCGGGGATGGCGTAAAGGTATGGGTCGCGGTGAAGGTAGCTGTTGCGGTGGGCGTCAGGCTTGGGAGGGCTGTATTTGTCAAGGTCGGCGTCGGGGTCGCGGTATCGGTAGGCGCAGGGGTGGCTGTCGGTCGGGATGTCGCTGTCGCGCTCGGCGTTGGCGTAGGCTGGCTAAGAGCGCTGCAGGCGCCGAGCAAAATGGCGAAGAAGGCGCTGACGAAGCAGGATCGCATAGTGTACCTATACGGCGGATATTGCTCCTACCTTACCATAGCTCCTGCCTAGCTATTCAATTCTACAGGTTCGATTGACCTACGCTTGCTCCACTGTTGCCGAGAGCAGGACCGTCAGCGCGTGGATTTTGGCAAGCGGCGGTTATTCGCCTTCAGGATTGTCGCCTTGCCGTTTCTCGGCGTCGAGATCGCGTTGCCGCCGCGGCGGCGGGTCGCGCAAAATCAGGTCGAGCGCCTCTTGTATGTTTTCGACGAATACCACCGAAACATCCTTCTTGACGGCTTTGGAAAGATCGCGCAGGTCTTTTCGATTGTCATTGGGCAAAATGATCTGCGGGACATTGCGCCGGCGCGCAGCCAGCACTTTTTCCACGACGCCGCCGACTGGCAAGACGTGTCCGCGAAGCGTGATTTCCCCGGTCATCGCGTAGTCGCTGCGAACCCGAGTTTCGCTAAAGGCGGAAACCAAAGCTGCCGCCAGCGTTATTCCGGCAGAGGGACCGTCCTTTTGTACGGCGCCTTCGGGCATGTGGATATGGATATCGTAATTGTCAAAATCATCGGCGGGCAAATCAAAGTCTTGGGCGCGGGAGCGCAAGTAGCTAAGCGCGATATGCGCCGATTCTTGCAGGACATCGCCCAGCTGTCCGGTCAACATCAGGTTGCCCTTGCCCGGTACCAATGAAACCTCGATTGTTTGAATGTCGCCCCCGTTTGGCGTCCACACCAAGCCGCTGACAATGCCTATACCATCGGCGCGATTGACGCGCGAATCCAGTACTTGCGGGGGACCCAGATACTTCTCTACGATCGTCGGGCTCATGCGCCGGGGATGAACCCGGTCCGAGGCTGTCTGGCGCGCGATCTTCCGACAGATCTTGGCGATTTCCCGTTCGAGATTACGAACGCCGCTCTCGTACGTGAAATGCCGGATAATGTGCTGCAAGGAGGCTTTGGAGAAACTGACGCCGACGGATGATATGCCGTTGACTTCCAACTGTTTCGGGATCAAAAAGCGCCGCGCGATCTCGATTTTCTCTTCCTCGGAGTACCCTTTGAACTCAATGACCTCGAGTCTGTCTTCCAAAGCTTCGGGAATGCCATAGAGATCGTTGGCTGTGGTGATAAACGTGACTTTCGACAGATCATACGGGACTTCGAGATAATGGTCGACGAAATGTTGGTTCTGTTCCGGGTCCAGGACTTCCAGTAGGGCGGATGCCGGGTCGCCGCGGAAGTCCGAACTCATCTTGTCGATCTCGTCGAGCATGAACACGGGGTTAACCGTCTCCGCGCGCTCCATTTGCTGCAGAATGCGCCCCGGCATCGAACCGATATAGGTCCTGCGGTGCCCGCGGATTTCCGCCTCATCTCGTATGCCGCCGAGGCTGATGCGAAGAAACTTGCATCCCAGGGCATCGGCGATACTTTTGCCAAGGGATGTCTTGCCGACGCCTGGCGGTCCCACAAAGCAGAGAATGGGACTTTTCATTTTGTCCCGCGCCAGTTTTCTCACGGCGATATGTTCGATGATGCGCGTCTTGACCTTTTTCAGCCCATAGTGGGCGCCGTCGAGAATGTCTTCCGCATGCTGCAAATCCAGGTTTTCTTCGCTCGTGATATGCCAGGGCAAGGTCAACAGCCGGTCCAGGTAAGTGTGAATGACGCCGGATTCTGGCGACATCGGCGGAACGACGCCAAGACGAGACAGTTCTTTCATCGCCTTTTCTTGGATGTCTTCCGGCAGATTCGCGTCTTGAATCTTTTCAGCGAGTTCTCCCATCTCCTGCTGGAAGATGTCCCCATCGCCCAATTCTTGTTGGATAACGCGCATTTGCTCGCGCAGATACATCTCGCGTTGGTTGGCGGCAATCTCGTCTTGAAGGCGGCTATGAACTTCCTCATGGAGCTGGCTGTCTTGAAGATCAGCGCTGACGGCGGCAGATAGTTGTTCCAGGCGCCGCTCTACGTCGCATTCTTCCAAGAGCGACTGCAACTGCTCCGGTTCCAGCGGCATGACAGCCGCCAGCGCGTCGCAGAGCTGACTCGGTTCTTTGACGGCGAGGATATACTTGATCACACTGTCCGGCATGGACTCCAAGAATTGGCTGGAAACTTTGAAAAGTTCCAGGAGCGACATGCAAAGCGATTCGACGCGCTCAGATTCCTTGAGCTGGTCTTCGACCGTGATGGCGCGCGCGACGGGGAAGGGCGCCGCCGGTTCAATATCCGTAATCTGGACGCGGCGCCTGCCCTGTACGAGCACGTGGATGTTTTCGCCGTAGGCGTCGGATAGTTGACCTGGCGCGATTTCTGTTCCGATCTTGTGGACATGCGTCTGCCCGCCATTTAGCAGGTGTCGCAGTTTGACCACGATGAGGGTTTGCTTATGCTCTTTGGCATAGCTGACTGCCTGAAAATTGGCCTCTGTGGTGATCGGCACGAGGCTCAGCACTTGTGGAAAAACGACCCGGTCATCCAGCACGAGCAGCGGCAGTTGAAAGATGCCATCGCTGTTTGGCTCTGCGCTCTTTATCGCGTTGAAATTTCTATTCTGCTTCGGGTTCAAGGAATTCTCTCTAGTCTTGTGTACCAGTTCCAGTGCCAGGAAGGAAAGTTTAGCCCAATCGTACCGTTGATGTAAAGTATCGGGTCTTGTCGCTATGAGACTGGATCGCTAGACTTGCCATGCTCTGGCAAATACTGAGAATGTGGAGTCCATGCGCGTCCATTCTGGATTGCTGATTCTAGCGGCTGTATTCGGCGCGGCGATTGTGCTAGCTGTGGGAAGTCTTCTGCTTTCGCCACCGCTACCGCTGATCATGTATGCTGGATTCGATCGAGACTCCATTAGTCCCGACGCCGATGGCGAAAACGATATTGCCGTATTTGAATACCGTTTGTCGCGGCCCGCAACGGTCGACATATCTTTGACGAAAGACGGCGACAAGACCTTTTTCTTCCGCAGGGGGCAAGCCCGCGAAGCGGAAGAGTACAGCGTTCTTTTCAGCGGTATCGTGGATGGATTTCTGCTGGATGGAGAAACTGTCATCGGGCATGTTGAACGGCGCTTGTTGCCGCAAGGCACTTACACCTGGGAGCTCAATGCGCGGACCGAGTCCGGCGAAGACATGAATGCCGGCGGCCGCCTGGTCATCCAGCCGGGCGATTTTCCCTTGCCGGTCATGTCCACGTTTACCGTATCGCCGTCGATATTTTCGCCAAACCAGGATGGCGTGGATGATCGCGTGCAGATCAACATATATCTGGAGACGGATGTCAAGAGCCTGGACGTATACCTTGTTGACTCGGCCGGTGTCAGGATTCCAATTTCCGCTCGCGTAGAAGAGCGCAATTACGGCGAAGCGGGCAGGCACCGCTTCGACTATGAAGGGGGGATTGACTTGGGCGTTGATCCGCCCCCTGACGGCAGCTATCAGGTCTTGGCGCTGGCGCAGGATGCTGTCGGTCAACGCATTCGACAGGAGACCCGCTTGACGATTGAGACCGGTGGGAAACCCTATGCGGAGATCTCGCCTCAAGCGATCGGCGTGGACGTTGCTTTTGACGTGCAGCCCTATGAGGATCGGTATTTCACATCACGCGGATATGCCGGTGATCTGTTGCAAGAGCCGCAAGATAGCGAGTCGCTGGCCTATTCACAACAGATCACGATTCCCAAGGGCGAACTGTTGGTATTTCGATTGACTGTAGAAAACTACGGCGATGTGCCTATTCGAACCTCCGGTCCGCCGCCCGGCACCGTTTACCAGCAAGAACAGCAGGCGGCGACCTTGGGCATGTTTGACGAGTCGGGCGCATGGAGAATAGGCATACAATGTTCCACATCGCAGGCTAGCTATCCTTATCGCTGGGCTATCGCCGCGGCTGACAAATTAGTTGAGGTCCTTGACGAGGCCAGTGGCAACATGTATTCATACCTGCCATCAAAGGAGCGGGCGGTGGTCTGGGGCGCGATCCGCATGACGACCATTGAAGCGCGTAATCCGCAGAACTGCTGGGCGGGCTTGATTCACGAAGACGTAGCGATCAGCCTGCGCAACAATCACGTCGGCGTGCGTTCGATCATGATGGTTGACCCGGGCGAATCCGCCGATGATTTAGATGGATAGCAGCTCGGGCCAGGCGAAGTAACGGTGGATCTGGCAGTCATCATCGTCACCTGGAACAACGAGGCAGTCATCGCCGATGCGCTGGGCAGCCTTCAGGATGATCTGTCGACTTATTCGATGCGCTACGAAATTCGGGTTGTTGATTGCGCATCGACTGACGCGACAGTCGATGTGATCCGACGGGATTTCCCGGCCGTGATTTTGACGACCTGCGATGAAAACATAGGTTTCGGACGCGCCAATAATCTCGCGATGCGAGCGATCGGATTCGAAGGGCAGGGCAGAGAGAGGGATTTGCCGGGCGCGGTCTACCTTTTGAACCCGGACACTGTGACTCATACGGGCGCTACCAAAGCGCTATTCGATGCGCTATTCGCCGATGCTGGCAACGGCGTCGTTGGCGCGCGACTCAGTTTCGCTGACGGCAGCTTCCAGCATAGCGCTTTTCGCTTTCCTGATTTACGACAGATCTGGACGGAACTGTATCCAACCCCGAGCCGCTGGATCGAAGGCTCGTTTAATGGGCGCTACCCAAGATCGAGCTATGACGCTTCCGAGCCCTTTGAAGTGGATTTCGCCTTGGGCGCTACCATGATGTTGAGGCGCGAGGTCTTGCAGGAAGTCGGTCTCTTTGACGAACAATTTTTCATTTACTGTGAAGAGGTCGACTGGCAATGGCGCATACGCGAACATGGCTGGCGCATTTTCTGCGTCCCGCAAGCTCGCATCACGCATCTTGGCGGGGGAAGTTCGTCGCAAGCGCGTCCTGCGAGCCTTTTCAACCTGTGGAAGAGTCGCTTACAACTTTATGACAAGCATTACTCGCCCTGGAAACGCTGGATGGCTCGAAAGCTTGTCGCATATGGCATGGCGCGGCGGATGTCAATGATTCCCTCCTGCGAAAGTGAGTTGATCGACGCCTGCCGGAACATTATTGAACTGGCGCGCTCATGACGCAACTGACAGCCATCGTCTTGACTTATAATGAGGACGAGCAAATAGGAGCTTGCGTCGAAACGTTGCGATTCGCCGACAGAATCCTGATCTTTGATTCCTATAGCAGCGACGATACCGTTGTCATTGCGCGGCGTTCTGGTGCCGAAGTCTTGCAGCACAGTTTTGTCAATTACGCTGATCAACGTAACGCGGCGCTTGACGCCGTGGAAGGGGAGAGCGAATGGGTCCTCTTTGTCGATGCGGATGAACGCATCAGCGTTGACCTGGCTGCCGAAATACAACGCAAGCTGTCATATTCTGAATTCGCCGCTTGGAAGCTGCCACGCCACAATTACATCTTTGGCAAATTGACCAGAGGGGCGGGCTGGTATCCGGACTATCAAACGCGACTGCTGCGATTGGGTCAGGCGCGCTATGACCCGCAGCGGCAAGTCCATGAGGTGGTGATGCTCGATGGGCCGCTCGGCACGATGGACAACCCCATTGTTCACTACAATTATCAGGATGTCGCTCACTTCAAGGAGAAGCAGGAGCGATACTTGCGCTACGACGCGCGGATGCTTTTCGATGAGGGAACAGTGCCAAAGTTCCGGAACTTTATCTTGCAGCCGCTACGTCAGTTCCATTTACGTTACGTTACGCTCAAGGGCTATCGGGACCACTGGCACGGCTTGAGGCTATCCCTGTTCATGGCTTGGTACGAATACCGAAAATATCGTCGCCTGGCGGAATTGCATTCATCGCAAGGACCCTAGAGCGCCGTCAACGACGGTCCCGCTACTGTGTCACGAGTATCCCGTATCCGCCGTTGTCGCGGCGATACACGACGTTGATCTGCTCGGAATCCGCATTCATGAACATATAGAAGTTGTGGTCGAGCAATTCCAGTTGTTCGATCGCTTCCTCTTCAGTCATTGGGATCATTTCCAGCGCCTTGCGCCGGAGGATTTCTGTTGGCGCCACAATGTCTTCGGCATCAACGGACTCGTATTGCGGCACATCTTCGGCGACATCAAGTTCGGCAATGGTGGCTCGGTACTTGTCTCGTATGCGCTGGTTCTTGGCTTTGCGCTTGCTCTTAAAACGGTCAATTTGCCGATGAAGCTTGTCTACGGCTTTGTTGATTGCGAAGCGAATTGTATCGCGGTTTTCGATGTTCATTTTCTCTTCCGCCCGCAATATTGCGCCGCGCGCGTGTTGCACTGTGATTTGCGCAATTGCCAGATCAGCGCCACGATGCGTGCGGATGATTGACAGGTCTACGCCGACATGCGCGATATTCGGCAGGTAGCGATCCAGTTTGTCAATCTTTGACCGCGCATAGCTATCAAGCGACTCTGTGATTTTGATGCCGTCTCCGTGAATGCTGACATCCATTGTCAACCTCCTCGATCTTCGATAAATGAGCCAAGTATTCGGCATTTGCGGGCATGCTGTCAAATGCGCCTGGCTTTTCGCTCGAAATCACCGGTCACAATTGATGCGCCTGGTCAAGCGCGCCCAACCGTGAGCCCGTATACCGCCCTTGCCCCTGCCCGCTTCAAGGCTCGCGCGCACTCATTCAAGGTAGAACCGGTGGTTACAACGTCATCGATCAGTAGTATGGCGAGTCCCTTGACCGCGTCCGACGCCTCAAAGGCATTCCTAACATTTGCCATCCGCTGCTCGCCGCTCAGGCGCGCTTGTTGGTCCGTTTCGCGTATGCGGCGCATAAAATCGCTTCGGCAGGGAATACCGCAATCTTTGCTCATGCGGGCGCCGAGCATCTCGGACTGATTGTATCCGCGTTCACCCAATCGCTTTTCCGCGAGCGGCACCGGAATGATCAGGTCAATGGACCAATGAGTCTGCTCGTACGTCCGCTGCAGGCGTTCCGCCAAGTGCTTGTCCAAACCCGTGACGCCATCATATTTGAAGGACCTAATGGCGTTCTCCAGTATGCCATCGTAGATCCCGGTTGAGGCCAGTCCCTTCAGGGCTTCGCCTGATACAATTCGCGATTCTAGCGGAAAACGCAGCAGTTCCTTCAGGCAACCGGCGCAAAAATGATAATCGACGCGGCCGCAACTGCAAACAGGCGGGAAGATCAGGTCAATAAGCCAGTTACCAAACTGCGACAGCCAAGATCTGCCGGTGTCTGGCCGAATCAAGCCAGATTCGAGATGCGACACCTGAACACTCCCCTACATGCCACTTAGAAAATACCTACGATATACTCAAGTCAATTGTAACATAAACGCATGAGGAAAATGCGGCAGCAATCAAGTCCCGGAAGCGGCAGAGCCAGATATCGTCGACGTCAAGCCTATTGGCGCAGTGATCGTGGTATAGTTAAGTGCGAAACAGTGACTCTGTCATGGAAGCGCAAGGCTGGGAGCGAATTGACTTGGAGCGGTTAGAACGTTCGGGATTGGCCTATTATCGCAACGAGAATTGGCGCGGTTTGGCGCATGGCATATTCACGCGTCGCGGCGGGGCTAGCAGAGGACAATGGACCTCGCTGAATGTGGGGGGCAACATCGGTGACGATCCCGCTGCTGTCGGCGAGAATCACCGGCGTATGTATGATGCGCTCAAGGCGCAAGGCGGTCGAGCGACAACGACCTGGCTGGTGCACGGTACGGATGTCCTGGCGGTCGCCGCGCCGCGCAACAGAAGCGGTTACCTGGCAAAAGCTGATGGGATGATTACGGATCAGCCCAATCTACCTCTGGTGATGCGCTTCGCAGACTGTGTGCCGCTGCTTCTTTACGATCCGGTGAAGCGGGCAATTGGGTTGGGGCACGCGGGCTGGCGGGGTACCGTGAAGGGTATCGCGGCAAAAATAGTAAAGTCCATGAGGAGCGCCTACGGAAGCAGTCCTCAAGACATTCAAGTTGTCATCGGTCCGGCGATTTCTCATCCAAATTACCAGGTCGGCAGCGAAGTGGTAAACGCAGCCTTCAAATACTTTGGCGAGGACTCGGGGGTGGTCCGAATTGATCCAAATGATGGCGCCGCCTGTCTTGATCTGTGGCTGGCGAACCAGTTGGATTTCCAGCGGGCGGGCGTGGAAGAGGTTGAAGTGTTGCGCCTTTGCACATATGAAAATACCGACGATTTCTTTTCCCACCGCGCGGAACAGGGCAAGACGGGTCGATTCGGAGTGATCATATCGCTATGAGTATCGCGGATAATATCAAGCGCGTCGAAGACTCAATTGCGGCTGCCTGCGCCAAGGTCGGTAGAGACCCGGCGGAAATTACGCTTGTTGCCGTCAGCAAGCAGAAGACCGTCGCAGATATCGTAGCTGCCGCGGCTGCCGGAATAAATCATTTTGGCGAAAACCGCGTAGAAGAGGGTATGGAAAAGATTGAAGCTGTCAACAACATGGTGGCGACGCCCCTCACATGGCACATGGTTGGCCACGTGCAAAGCCGCAAAGCCAAACGGGTGCTGCCGCTATTCGACCTGGTTCAGTCGGTTGACAGCTTGCGATTGGCGCAGAAGCTGTCGAACTTGGCGGGAGCGAAAAACCAGAGTCTTGAGGTCTTGCTGGAGATTAATATATCGGGAGAAGCATCGAAATACGGACTAAAGGGTTATAATTGCTGTGGAGATAATGCGCAGAAGGAAAGATTGCGGGGTGAAATCGGCGCTATCCTGGCGCTGAGAGGTTTGCGCGTGAAGGGATTGATGACGATGGCGCCTTTGGGCGCGGGTCCCCAGGCGCTTCGTAAAGTATTTGCCGATCTCTTTTCCTTGCGAGAGGAGTTGACAAGCGTGTTCGCCATTTCGCTGCCGGAGTTAAGCATGGGAATGACGGACGATTATCAGATTGCCATAGAAGAGGGCGCGACCATGGTCCGCATTGGCCGCGCGATATTTGGTGAACGCAAGGGTTAGTTTAGGACGATCAAGAAAGGTTAGATGACCAATGGAATCACTGTTTCTGATTATTTTCTGGGCGCTGCAAGTCTATCAATTGATCCTTTTGGCAAGGGTGTTGATGACCTGGATACCGAATCTCGATTACAACAACCCGATCGCTCGATTCTTGTACCAAGCGACGGAACCGGTACTCGCGCCTATCCGTAAAGCTTTGCCACAAATGGGCGGTATTGATCTCAGCCCATTAGTTGTCTTTCTGGGAATCAGTGTTCTGATGCAACTGATCTTCTAGGCTGGCTCGCCCGCTTCCGCCTGCCGGCTGTGTTGCCGTATCGTGGCGACGATTGATCTTGGCACACTCAGATCTTTAGCAGGATTCTGCCGCAGTTGCTGCAGCTAACAAGGTTGTCCCTGCGGTTGATGGCAGCCAGTACTGTGTTGTCTTGTTCAATGCCGCAGATAGTGCAGGTCTTTTGTCTCAGAACGGCGACCGGACGGTTGCCCTTGGCTCTTCTCATGTTGTTATAGGTTTGCAGCGCAGCGCCGGGGGTTTTTGCAAGCGCGCTTTTTCGTTTGGTCATCAGGCGCTCAATCTCGCCCGAAAGCGCAGTCTTTTCATTCATCAAATCTTGCTGCTGTTCGTCGTGCTGTCCTTTGATTTCTTCCAATAGTTGCTTGCTTTCTTCCATGTCCTGGCTGACCTGGTCCCGCGCTATCATCAGTTGCAAGAGTTGATCATCGAGGTGGGCGCGCCGGCGGGTGAGTGAGTCGACTTCCATCTGCATGTCCTGCAATTCTTTTGGGTTTCCCACGCTGCCGCTGTAGAGTCGGGTTTCGGTCGCCTTGCGTTTTTCGACGACCGCTTCAATCTGAAGCTCTATGTCCCGGACAAGTTTGCTGTTGTCATCGAGCGCCGCTTCGGCGACTGCAAATTCTTCTTTGGCTTGTCGGAGCAGTTCATCGTCCTCCAGTTGCGCGTTGACGGATTTCATGCGTTTTGTGCGTTCAATAATATCGAGCTCGATCGTTTGAATTTCGTACAGTGCCCGCGCTGCCGTCATGATTGCTCCCTCAACTTCCTTACTGCGCACTATTGTAACCGATTGAAGGTATGTTTCGTAACGGGTATGCGAGCTATTCTATCCCCTACCGCGCGACTCGCGAGAATACGCTGGCCAGCTCTGTCGCAAAGCCGGTTGTTTCCATAAACAGTATAATTCAGCCTGTAACAGCATCGCCTTGGAACAGCGAAAATGCCAATTCTCAAGTCAAAGCCGCTCCGCCGGATCTCAGAAAGACTTGTCATCACACTGGTCTGTTTGTATCTTCTGTCGCCCTTTGGCGCTACATTCAATGGCGTGGTCATTCCCGATGCCCACGCCCTAACGTACGGGCTGATATTTGCCGCGCTTTTCGCCTGGTCAGTCACGCGCCTCCGCCACAAGTGGCGCTGGCATCGCAGCGCCCTGGATCCGATCATGCCGCTGTGGCTGCTGGCAATAGGGGCATCCATGCTGGCAAACCCGGAGGCTCTGCGCCGCAGCCTCATTGCCCTGTGGTTTGTCGCCATATATATCGCTACCTGGTACTTTCTGCACGACTGGATCGCAAATCGACCAAGCTCCAAAGAATTGGCTGTGGATGGCTTGCTTGGGGCGGGCTTGATGGTGATCATCTTTAGCGCCCTGCAAATCCTGAATACAGGCAGGTTGCTGCAGCCGGTCAGCGTCATTGGCAATTCCAATGCGCTTGGCTCGGTCCTGGTCGTGATTGTCCCGCTTGCGCTTAGGAAAGTTTGGCGGGCGCGAGCCGGCGCGCATAGAGTAATCTGGCGCATATACTCCGCAATCGCCATCGCCAACCTGATACTGACGCTGTCGCGCGGAGCCTGGATCGGGCTATTTGTCGCCTGCGCCACGCTCTTGCTGCTGTTGCTGGCTCATTTTGCTTTATTATCGCCCGCGCGTTTTCTGGTTTGGTGGGGCAAACGAAGGGAGCGTAGTCGACGCCTGGCGCTCGCTTCATCGGTCATGGTCATTATTTGTCTGCTCTGCGCTGCGGCTCTGATTGTCCACTCCTTCACGTTGCGGGAACGAAGCGCGGACCTTCGTACCGAGATCTGGCAGTCGGCGCTAAGCCAGTTCTCGCACGCGCCCTTTACGGGCCAGGGTCTTTTCGCCTTTGGCAGGAACAACGGTCGGCATCTTTCCATTCCGCCTGCGCAGGGTTATGCGCACGCCCATAATCTGCCGCTGAATGTCGCCGCGGAGATGGGAATCCTTGGATTATCGGCTTTAGGCGCGACCGTCGCGCTGACAGTCCATCGTTTACACCGTATTTGGCATGTCAAGACCGGCGAAGATCGCCTGGATTGGATCTTCTTTGTGGCGCCGGTTGTGGGATTTGGCGTTCATCATTTCTTCGATGTCACCGCCATGATGCCCGCAGTCGCTTTGCTCGGTATTGTTTCACTGGTTCTGGCGCTTGATCCAAGTCATGAGCACAGGTTAGCGTCGGCGCGGTCCGGGATGTTATGCGCTTTGGGCTTAACGCTTCTCTGGATTTGCCTCTTGGCTCTCGGCGTCAGGAACATTCCAGTCAAGAGTCGCTACATTGAGGTTTTGCGGCTGTCGAGGGCGAGCAACGATTATCCCAACTTCGGCAAACAAGCGCTTCAATATCGTCAAGCGCTGGATGCCCTGGACGAATTAATCGTGAGCGACCCGACAATGCCCGTCTATCACTTGCAGAGCGCTATCTTATGGGGCCTTCTTGCCGCGGTCGGAGAGGGGGACGCCATAGCTGAAGGGATCGAAGCCTTCGAGCGCTTCTTGGATTTGGAACCCTACCATGCCATCTCCTGGGCCAATCTCGCAGTGCTGCAATGGCAATCGGGCGACCGATCTGCCGCGATCCGCTCAATGGAGCGAGCGCGCAGTTTGGCGCCGAGAGTACCGCTGTTCGCGATAAAACTTTACCAATATCGGAACGACGACCCTATCGCGTCGATTTCGCTGCCGCACAGTCGTTACAATCAGGATTTCACGCGTTACCAATTCCTGGCCGAGTCCTTGCCAGTAACCTTCTTGCCACAGATTACCTGGAGCTTCCAGCAGCCGTGAGTCTATTCCGTAATCAATTCAGGCATGCGAATGTCGCACTCCGTTCAAGTCGACAGCAGGAAGGCATATGGTGAGTCGACTAAATCGACTAACAACCGAACGCAGCGCGATAGTCATTCTCTTCTTGCTGGTATTCGCGATGGCTTCGCGAATCAGCGTCGATACCGACCTGTGGTGGCATCTGCGCAGCGGACAAACCATCGCTGAGACCGGACAACTCATTTACCCGGATCCCTTTTCGCATACCTTCACCGATGTCGTCCATTGGAACCATAGCGCCCTTTCCGATTTGCTGCTTTACGCGATTTGGAGACATGCTGGTTTCGCCGGGATTACAGTCGCCACGGCAATCGTGGCTGTAGCTGGCATGTCGTTTCTATTCGTTACTTGCCGCGGTTCAGCCTATCCACGCGCATTTCTTATTGTGATGGGCGCTGCGACTGCGGCTGTCTTCTGGTCGCCACGTCCGCAGATGCTGTCCTTTCTGTTTGCATCGGTTCTGCTCTGGATCTTGCGCGACCTGAAATACAACCGGCGTGACCGTTTGCTGTGGATCCCCCCTCTGCTAATGATCTGGTGCAATGCGCACGGCGGATTCATCATCGCTTATCTTCTACTTGGCGCATTTGTTCTTGGCGAAGTCTTCAATTCAAAATTGGGAACGTGCGATAGCCCTCTGCCATTCCAGTACATTCGCAAGCTCTTGCTGCTGTCCCTCACGTCAATTCCATTGCTCGCTCTTAATCCGCTCGGTATTCGCGCCTATGCCGTGCCGTTTAGCACGATTCTTATGCCCGAATTGAACCGGTACATTCAGGAATGGCAATCGCCTGATTTCAGTCAGACCCATACCTGGGGCTTCGTCCTTTTGCTGGCGCTGGTTCTCGGGACGCTTAGTTGGAGCAAACGCAAACTTGACTTCACAGAGTGCTTTCTAGTGTGCGGCAGCGCCGCGATGGGACTGCTGGCGGCCAGGAATCTTGCCCTGTTCGCGATCGCGGCGGCGCCGGTTGCCTGCGATCACTTGAACGACATTTTGGGGCGCCGAGGGTGGGTGATCCCATTTCGAGACCTCGAGTCGCCGGTCCGCGCTGTCATAAACCTTTGCCTGGTCATCCTGGTATCAATGGGTCTGGCAGCGCACTTGCGTCATCTGCTGTCTACTGAAACCATTAGCGCGGGCCTGAAATCCGCCTTGCCGGTTGCTGCCGTTGAACACTTGGATTCCCTGGAACTGCAAGGAAATATGTTCAACAGCTACAATTGGGGCGGATACCTGATGTTTCACAAGCCTGAGTATCCTGTATTCATCGACGGACGCAGCGATCTCTACCGGTCATTCCTCGATGAATATTATCGTATCGCTACAGCCAGGGACGGCTGGCAGCAGGCGCTTGACCGATGGCGGATCGGCTTTGCCGTGATTGAAAGCAATAGCGGGCTGGCCGCGGCTTTGGCATCGGATCAAGATTGGGAAACTGCTTATCAGGATCCGCTCGCCAGCATATTCCTGCGTCGAAGCCCCTTGACCAATGGATAATTTGTCATGAATAACGGCATTGCAGACTCACTTGGCAGCATACGCGCCCTGGTGATGCTCTACTTGAGCTTTCGTCTCTTGATGCTCCTGGCTTACCAACCAGTTCTAACGGAACATGGCGAAGTTGGTATTGGCGCCGGCGGCGACAGGCTTTTTCACTTCCGCCTGGCCGCGCTTGCCGATGAAGGCAAGTTGCCCTTCCGAGATTGGTGGAGTGAATTCCCGCCGATCTGGCCGGCGATTTCCACGAGTGTCTATCTGCTTTTGGGCGAGAAAGTCAATTACAGCAACTGGTCTTTTGTACTGGGCATGCTGATGCTCGCTTTCGAGACGGGGAACTTGCTCCTGGTTCGGGGCATCGGCTGCCTGCTCTATGGCGAATCCACCGGCGCAAACCTGGCATGGGTTTACGCAATCTCGATTGCTCCCGCCATTTTCATGTGGTGGAATTTCGATAGCATGATGAATTTCTTTTTCCTGATCGGCATTTACTACTTGATCAAAGGGCGTGATTCACGAGCTGCCTTGGCGACAGCCGCCGGCGTTTTGGTAAAGTTCCTGCCCGCGCTGGTTTTCGGGGCGGTCATGCGCTATCGCCATAAGTCGACTATCATTCGCTTCGCGACGCTCAGCGCGACCCTGGTGATGTTGGCCTATCTCCCTTTGTTTGCCATCAATCAGGAATTGACCTACATCTCCTTGCGAGCGCAAGCTGAAAAGCCCAGTTCGCAGACCATTTGGGCGCTGCTGGACGGCAATTACTCGACTGGGAACTTCGGTGCGGTCGAAGATCGGCTTACGCAGCCGGACAAGGTCGATATTGGAGACAGGAATACGGCGAGGATATCCAACGGATTACGGCTGGCAATCGCGGTCGGATTAGGGATCTTGGTATTTCTGACTACAAAACGCTATGACGATCGCGGCTTGGTCGCGTTCGCAGGGCTTACTATCCTGATCTTTTATCTACAGGCGCAGGCTTGGAGCCCGCAGTGGGTGACCTTAATCATACCCTTAACCTTGCTCGCCTTTCCCAGCGTCCAAGGCGTACTGGCAACCATCACGCTGAGCTTGCTGGCATTCGCGGAGTATCCCATGTTATGGAGCCGCGCCGCTGATCTGGATCCGCCAGGACAGATGGGAGGCGAGTGGTTCTTGCCCTGGGCGCTGATCGTACTCTTGCGCACCGGCTTGCTTGCGGGGCTGGCGGTGGCTTTCTACAAGGTCTTAAGAGAGCAGTCAGCGGCTACTAATTCCGGCGAACGGCAGACGCAATGAAAAGGCGACGCCGCATGAGAGCGCTGGAAGATTTGCTCGCGCGATTGGCTTCAAATGATTTCGATCGGCGGGAGTATGCCCTGTTTCAACTCGGACTCATTCTTGATTGGAGCAATCTGGAAGAGGGCGTCGAGTTGGCGGCGCGCGCCTTATCGCGAGAGCAATTGCGGCTGCGCCTTTCCAGCGACGAACAGGAAATGGTCGCCGATCATCTGTTGCAGCTCGCGCTCCGGTTGAAAGAGAGTCGGGCCAGCGCCATCTGGACCTTGGGCAAAGTTGAAGGCGTCGTGCTCTTGGGACCGCTCCTGGCATTGATTAAGGCGATAGGCGAGCAGCTATCCGACGAGGCCGCGTATCAAGCCTGTTGCGCGCTTGGCAAATGCCTGGCGGAAGGAAACAGTATCTCCGCGCCTGTTCGCGCGAGCCTGCGCGACGCAAAGCTCATGCTCATTTTGGATCGCTGGCGTCAGGGCGGCGACAAACGCCTGCAAATGACCGCTGGCAGAGCGATTGCAGTGATCAAGCAACTGGACGGTTAAACCCATGGGCAGGCATCGCAGCGCTGTAAGCTTTGGGATCGTTGCGCTTCTGATAGCCTGGGCGATGGCCAGGCTGTTCGCAAATGGTCCCGGTTACACGGACAGCTTTTATCATTTGAATGTGGCAAATAGCTTGCATGTCGGCGACGGCTTCCTGGATCACTATCTCTGGACCTATGTCGACGCTCCCGATAGCTTGCCAGCGCCCTCGCATCGCTACTGGATGCCCCTGACATCAGTGCTCGCCGCGACCGGCATGGCGCTGCTTGCCGCGCCGGATAGCTTCCAGGCAGCGCAGTTCCTGTTTGTATTGGCGGCGGGGGGCGCCGGCGCAGTCGCCTATGTTCTCGCGACGTTGCTGGGCGGCCAGCGTCGACAGGCCTGGGTCGCGGGTCTGTTGACAGTAATGGGGGGCTACTTTGCGCCGCGTTGGGGCGCGATTGACAGCTTCGCTCCTTACGCGCTTATTGGGTCGCTCTGTCTGCTGTTGATCGGCATGTCGGCGAAATCGAAAGGGAATCGCTTTCTGTATGCCGCCTTGACCGGCCTATTCGCCGGGCTTTGTCACCTGACGCGTCCCGACGGCCTGTTAATGCTGTTCACTGCGCTTCTGGTCAGCTTTTGGTTTCAGCATGGGGAGTCGGGGATGCGCTCGCGAATGGGCTGGAATCGCGGCCTTTATACGGCTTTGGTCTTCACATGTTACATGCTCGCCATGTTTCCCTGGTTCCTGCGAAATCTCAACGCGACCGGCGCCGTATTGCCCGAAGGGGGCTTGCGAGCCATCTGGTTCCGAGAATATGACGACTTGTTCAACTATCCCAACGATGCGTCGCCGGGGAATTTTTTTGCTGATGGTCTCGAAACTTTAACGACAACGCGCGCTATCGGGATAGCAAATGGTATCGGAACCTTTGTCGCGGTTGAGGGAGTGATCGTGCTCGCGCCCTTCATGTTGATTGGCCTTTGGCGCAGACGCCGGAATCCTCTTCTTAATGGCTTCTGGGTCTGTGCCATCGCTATCCACCTGTTGATGTGTCTGGTGTTCCCATTGCCGGGCTACCGCGGTGGCCTCTTCCATGCGGTCTCTGCATTGTTTCCCTTTTGGACCGTCTTGGGCGTTTTGGGCTTGGACGACGCCATCAACTGGACCGCCAAACGAAGGGAATCGTGGAATCGCGGCTATACCAAAGCGCTGTTTTCGATAACTGTATTGATCGTCGGCGCTTCCCTTTCGCTGGTGATCGCAGACCGGGCCGGCACGGGTCAAGAACCGGCGCTTCCCGCCGCCTACGCCGCCATCCATTCAGTTCTGCCGGACGATGTTCGTATCATGATTAATGATCCTGCGCGGCTCTATTACCAGTTGGGCATGACAGGCGTTTCTTTGCCTAACGAATCCATTGATGTCGCCTTCGAGATAGCCGCCAAATACGACGTCGGCTACATCCTGATGGAAAACGTGTCCGATGACGGATTCGCGCGCGCCGCGCCGCGGGAGCTCCAGTTCGACCTTGACGATCCACCGAGATTCCTGCGTCAGATTCTCTTGGAAGACCTTCCACATGCCCGTCTGTATGCCTTCCTGCATGACTCGCCAAAAGCATCTTGATCTTGCGATTCTCATCGTTTCCTTTGCCTTGGCCGGGCTCTACGAGGCCAGCGGCGGCGGCGGTTTCCCTTTGAACTGGCGGGGCGACTGCCCACAAGATGGATGGGGCGCATTTCAACATTTTGGCAGAATGACATAAATTGTCTGCGAATGAAGAGTTGCTCTTGCGTTGCGCTTATCCCAAAATAAAGGAGACAATGTAGCCGCACGGCGGCAGCGAAAAGATCTACCGCGCTCACGCAAAATAGTAAGCCTTCTCGTCACATAAGCGACGCGGTTTACATAAACAGGGGCGACCGGCGGTCAGTGCCGAAGGGCTGTGTCTACGCGCTCTACGCGACCTATCAGGTCGCCCAAAAACAACTGCTAACACCACAGTACCGGACAAGCCTTACAGATTTTGTGGTTGAGGGTGGAAGACGGGAGTTGGCCAATAATCTGAAATACACCCAGATAGATGATACTCAAAACATTATGCCCTTCACTTGCGTTATAATAGGCGTAGCGGAAGGCATTTGCGCCGGGAAAAGCCGCTCGGCGGCAGCGAAAGGGTCTGCCTTGCTCACAAAAATATCACAGACCCCTCTGCTCTATTGATCACGTCGGTTTATTAAGTAAGGAGAACGATGTCAAGCCTATTCGACAAGATCAATACCCTTGTCAACGCGCAAGTCAATGACCTGCTGGGCAGGAATCCCAGATCCCCCTTGGCGCGCATCAAGCTGAACGCCGAAGACGCGGAAAAGAACCCGCGTCGATCGGTCCAGTCCTTGCGCCAACGCTTGGAAGAGGCCATAGACTACGAGGACGATCTGCAAGCGAAGATCGAATCCCTTATACGCGAAGTGGCGGACCTGGATCAACGGGTTGATCAGGTCCTGCAGGCGGGGGACGAATTTGGCGCGCGACGCCTTCAGAATCAACTGAATTTGCAGCAGCAGCAGTTGACAATCGCCGAATCCGAATTGCGCGATCATCGTCTGTTAACCCAGCATCTGCTGCAGGAGATGTCGACGGTCGAGATGGCTTTGGATAGCCAGGAACGGTCGGCAAAGTCTCGGACCGGGTCGGCAGCGCGGGGATCGGCGCGCAAAGTAATTCCTGTCCAGGACGCGCGGGATGCGCCGACTTCGGAAGCAGCAAGTAATTCGATTCTTGGCGCGGTCACTGACAAACTGGACGAAGCGCGCTCCAGTTTGGAGAACCTGCTAAACAATTCGCCGGTTCCCAAGCCGTCGCAGATCACAGGTCATTACGAGCGATTCGACATAGTCGTTGACGAAGAGCCAGATCCCCGAAGGCCAAAGCCGCGCAAAAGCGACAAGCCGAATATGGATGCGAGACTGTCGCGCCTCAGCAAGCCGGAAGACGATGCCGATTCCTCTTAGGCTCGTGAGTACCTATTCAACCGCGCTATGATCAGTCGCTTCAAGCCCTCTGGCAATGTCGTCCATCGACCGCTCGATATGCGGGAAAGCCAGCCACGCGCTCATCAGTCCGAATAAGCCGCCGGTGACCAGCCGATAAATTGGTTCCGTTTCTCTGACTTGCCAGAACTCAAAGGGCGGATAACTGAGTAACTGGCTGAATCCATCCAGGGCGATCGGTCCCAATCCGACGAAAAGGTAAATGAGGAGTGGCAAGGGGCGAATGCGCCAGCGATAGCGCCAATAGATTAGCCCGCCAACGAAGATCATCGTGTAGATTGCCAGATCGCGCGCGCAGAGGCTCGTTTTGTAGCCAACTGTCTCGTCGCCGATGAAATGCCTCGCGGCGAATTGCTGCGCCACGCTGAAGACCTGCAATTCGTCAACTGTCGGCGTCGAACCCGCGGCGCCGCCGTAATAGGCCGACTGCCAATATCGATATTGATCGAGAAACCGAGGAGACTCGATCGCATATTCTTCAAAGGGCTTGTAGTTAGTACCGGCCGCGTCGCGCGGATAGAAGAGTTGCTCGCCATACAAGAAGGGCGATCGAAAGGCGAACTGGTGGCAAAACGGACTATAAATTGTATAGATTAAATCGGCAGGACCGTATAAACCCGCCTTGGCCAGAGTCGGCGCCAACCAGGGCAAGCTGATGTATATGCCAAGGGCGCTCATCACAATCCACAGCCACTTGCGCGCGCCAAAGCGACCTATCCTTCGGAACCAGGAAATGATGGAATTCATCTGACTATTTGGTCACGATCCTTTAGCGAAACCGTCTATGCGCCGCAGCAGTTCAGCAGCGCTCACCGGTCCAAAATAAACTTGTCTTACCCTCATCTGCGAATCAAGCAGAAGGGTCGTCGGCAGTCCGCGCACTCCGTAAAGCGACGCGGCGCTGAGCTGCGGATCAAGCAGCACGGTATAAGTTAAGCCCAAGTCGTCGACCCATTTTCGCACAGAGGTAAATGTCTCGCCGAGATTGACTGCGATTACACGCGCTTCGGGATTGGACTCGACCATCGCTTGCAGTTGCGTCATTTCGGCGCGGCAGGGTTGGCACCAGGTCGCCCAGAAGTTGAGCACGGTCGCGCCCGGAGCTGGACGCAGTACGAAGTTTTCAAACCGGTGCGTTTGTAGCGTAAACGAGGGCGCTGCGGACCCGATCGTCGCCGCGCGGCGCTGACCCGACTCGCTAACTCTTGATGCGCTTGTCGGCAAGCCATTATCGCGGAGAACAGCGGCAGCCGCCCCCAGACACAGCAGCGCGACCGCGACTTGAATCAGCTTGCTAATCACTGACATCCAACATAGTTCAGTCCGACTCTATCCGTCGGTTAATGTTCCGGAAACATGTCATCGAATAGCTCCCGTAGCTGTGGCTCGGTCATGATGCCAAAGTGCTTCGTCCAGATTAGTCCATCGCGCCCGATGATGTATGTGCTGGGCCGAGTCTGCACGGCGTAGCTGTCGTTGATCTCGCCGCTATCATCCAGCGCCAAGGGAAACGTAAGGCCGAATTCATCGCGGAAGTCCCTTATCGCGTCTTCAGTATCATTGTAGGCGATTGCCAGGATCAGGAATCCCTCGTCCTGCCATTCCTCGTAGGCTTTCTGGAATTCCGGCATTTCCCTCCGGCAGGGACCGCACCAGGTGCCCCAGAAATTGAGCAGGACTATCTTGTCGCGCAGATCGGATAGCGACAGTTCTTGACCGTCAACGGTCGTAATCGTGAAATCGGGCGCCAGGTTGCCTTCCGCCAAACCGACCGCAGGACCCAATTCGCTTGCGATGTCGGTAAGACTGCCCAAAGCGTTCTCCGCTAACGAGGTGAGAGCACCCAAAGCATCAGATTCTTCGTCAGAAGCGTCATCATCGCTCGGCAATGCCAGCGGCTGGGATTCTCGCGCTTTAACGCGGAATCGCGCCTCCGCGCCTGTTTCGCCCTTTTCCAGGACAAGGCGATACAGCCCGTCCTGTTCGAGCGATATCTTTGTCAAAGGATAGAACATGTCATCGGCTATCAAGCTGCTGGCTTTCTCCGAGGTCGCGATTGACGCCTCAGCCGGTGAATACAGCGTCACTGTGAAATCCGGCACTTCGTTTCCCAGCCCTCGTATCTCGACGTCGATGACTGTGCCTTCGTCGGCATGGAAAAGGTATTCCAATCGCGAAACGTCCTCCGTGAATTTTCCGCCAGCGCTTTGATTGACGGCCACAGGACTTAGCGTCCCGCTCAAGCAAGCTCCGACATGGCTAAGCCCGACGCGCCCCTCGAAATATCCCACGCCACATTCTTCTACACGAAAAGTGAAGTCGGCAAAGTCTCCCTGCGAGAAAGTCTGGCTCAAGCTTTGCAATTGCCCGCTCGCAACCAGCAAACCGATAAGGATCAGCAGCGTACCACTGAATAGCTCGATTTTGCGCATGTGCCGCTGTAGCCGCCGGAGTATGCCCTGGGCGCTGTTCATCAGCAGCGCCGTTACCACAAAGGGGATGCCAAGGCCGATCGAATAAGCCGTTAACAGGAGCATGCCTTGTACGATGTCGCCGGTTGTCGCGCCTGTCGCCGCAGCCACAGTGAGTATGGTGCCGAGGAGCGGACCAATGCAGGGCGTCCATCCAGCGGAGAAAACCATGCCCATGAAGGCTGAACCGAGCAGCCCCTCGCGGCTCGAACCCGCGACATCGCCACGCGTGTCGGAGTAAATCATCAAATCCAGCCGGTCGAGAATACGATTCCAAAAGACTGCGGGTTGGGCAAATGCGCCGTTAACGAACATGGCAACTATCAGCGCCGCCGCTAATGGCAAGGCGATGACGATCTGCTCGACCAATCCCCAGTAAATGAGGGCGCTGCCAAGCAGGGCAAATACAATGCTCAGTAGCACATTGTCGAGCAAACCGGCATTGCTCTTGGCGCGCAGCCAGCGGAAGAACCTTGGCAGCAAACCCATAAATTGCAAACCAAAGAATATGATGACAAGTCCGCCAATGCGGCCGATGCTTTCCGTGAATGTGCTGACGAATTGCCCCGCGATGCTGGCGAGCGCCGTTGTAAGGAATCCGATCAGGACGAAAATCAGGGTGAAGCCCAGCACAAAGGCGATGCCATGCAGCAGCATCTGCAGGCGGACTGTGACCCCAACCGCGGAGGTTCCGCCCGCCGATGTCTGCCGCGCCACGTTATGGGTCAATCTTCCGCCCATATAGCCGATGTAGGCTGGAACCAGCGGCAGCACACATGGCGAGATAAAGGAGAGAAATCCCGCCACCAAGGCTAATCCAAATGTGACATTTTCCATTGTTGCATAATCCTCATGGATAACTGACGCATTCCTAGACTAGCGATAATTGCTTACGAGAAACTTGCCTAAAGGTGAATGATTGCATACGAAGCCGCTGAAACTGCTAAAGACAATTGCGATAGTCGCGCGAAGCAACTCGGCTGGTTCAGGCGCAGCGCCTCTAGCGATAAGCCGCAATTCCGCGCTATTCCGCTTCATTGACCAACTTCAAGAATAGCTCGCGCTCTTGATCCTCCGACTCGATCTCGCCATCGATCCAGGCGCTGCGCAGCTTGTCCAGGATTTCGCGATAGATTGGTCCCGGCCTCAATCCGGCGCGAATCAAGTCGTTTCCGTTGATGGTGGGCTGGCGATGGCGCCAGACCTCCATGTATAACTCCATGCGCTCTTTGACGGAGTGAATATCGATGTTGCAAATCAGGCCGGCGCGCCAGGCGGTTGCCGAAATGCCGTCGAGGAATCGCGTGATTGCGCTGGCTTTGGTACCGGGCGCGCCCAGCCAATCGACCTTTGCCATCAGGCGCGCGAATCCCGCGATAGCATTGGATAAACCCCGCGGCAAGTCCAGGCGAGCGCAAATCAAAAGCGCATCATCTTCCGCTATGTCAGAGAAAAGTAAAAGCCATCCTACGCGGGCTATATCGTCGGAACTCCCGCACATCTGTGGCATGTCTTCGCGCAAGCGCTTGAATTGCTCGGCCGATCGCACACTGGTGCGGAAAGAGTCGTGAATCTGCGCGAATATGCCCAGCGCGGACAGATTAGAGATAATTCGCTCCGGATATTCTTCGCGCAAAATCAAGTCCAATTCATGGCGAATCCGCTCTCCGCTGAGGCGCTGAATGACAGGAATCGCCTCGCGCATCATATCTGCCGTGCTTGATTCAATGCTAAAACCAAAGCGGCTGGCAAAGCGGAAGGCTCGAAATATGCGTGTCGGATCGTCGATAAAGCTCCGGTCGTGCAGAACACGGATCTCCTTGCCAAGAATATCGTTGTAACCGCCGCTGGGATCAAGCATATCCCAGGGGCATGATCCGGCTTCAATTCGCAGCGCCAGCGCGTTAACGGTGAAGTCGCGGCGCAGCAAATCCTGCGCGATCAAGCCCGGCTCCACCGCGGGCAACGCAGCCGGCGCAGGGTACGCCTCCGTTCGCGCGGTCGCAAAATCGATTTGCGCTGGAATCGCCCCGCTTCCCACCGACAGATTGTTGATTGTTGCACTATTGAGTTTCCACTTGGCGGTGCCAAAGGGGATATGCCTTTCAGTTTCGCCCCCATAGAGCCGCGCCAGCTTGCAAGCGAAGGCTATCGCATCGCCCTCCAGCACAAAATCCAGATCTAAATTCTCGCGCTCCAATACCAGGTCTCTGACGACGCCGCCCGCCAGGTAAATGGCGACCTTTTCCGCATGAGCATGTTTTGCGATGGTCGCGATCAACCGGACCGCGGATTCGCCCAGCGCCTCCGACAACCGTTCCCGGGTCCAGGCTGTTCTTTGCTCCAAATTGCTAGAACTACACATATAATGTTCCAATGCTTTCGCACGTAAATCCCCACGCGAACGCGCCTGAAACATGACCCGACGACGCGCCTGCGCTTGACGCCAAGCCGTCTCAGGTCAATTCGATCCAGGGTCCGACCAGTTCACGTTCGATCATGCTGATTGAGGTGGAGAAGTTGAAGAAGGCGAGCAGGGCAAAAGCGATGGCGGCGGAACGATCGTCGCGGCCTCTTAACATGGTGAAGGTGCCCGGCATGATGATCACCAGCCAGAACATGTAAAGTACGTAGACGATCACTCGGCCAGAGCGCGGCTGATAGCCGGTCGCCAAGAGTAAGATGCCTACCAGCAATGTCACGCCGGCCAGCAGCGCATAGGTCAACATGGCGCCCCAGTAATTCCCGCCGATGGGCTCTTTGCGCGCGGCGATGATGGTTGCCCACAATCCCAAAGCCAAGGAATACAAGATATGTGTGTTGAATAGAATCTGATGTACCGTTTCCATGATCTGTCCCGATCCTGGCTCTCCTTACCGCAATTCTAGCACAAGGCGCTCATCCGATGGATAAGACGCCCATCGCGGACGCAAGCCACACCATCGCGACCAGGTTCGCGACGATAAGTCCCGGACGCTGCACGTTGCCCCCGTCCGTTGCCAGGTTGCCCCGCATATCGAATTCCCAGGGAAACATCACGACGATGAGGCAACCCATGATCAGGAAGGTACCCAGCCAGGGCGGGAACAAGCCATATAGAATAGAGGCTGCCATGCACAAAAGCGCGCCTAGTAAAGACGCGAAACTCAGCAGGCGCGTCAAAGGCTTGCCCAGCAAAACCACAGTATTTTGGAGTCCGGCCGATTTATCCACCTCGTAGTCGTCAATCTGATTGTAGAATTGACCATATGCGGAAAAGAGTATCGCCGCGAGGATCGCCAGCCAGGCCACCTGGGGATCGGTATGATAGGCGAAGTAGCCTGTCATCATCAAAAGACCGCTGAGCATCAAGGCATGGGACAAGACATCTGTGACCGGACGAGCCTTCAACCGAAATGGGTGCGCCGAGTACAAAAAACACAGAAGGAGCGTTACCCCGCCAATTGCCAGAGTCCAGACACCGCTTAGCGCATAGAGCAACAGCGCGCAGGCCGAAGTGAACGTCGCCAGCAACCATCCTTCGCGAGACGACATTACGCCATTGCTTATCACGTTGCGGCGCATTTTCTGGGGATTCAGGGCGTCGTCCGGCGCGTCGGCGATATCGTTGATCACAAATGCGAATGACATTGAGAAAATGTTTGCGGCGATCACTGCGAAGACGCGCCAATCAACCTCCGCTCCTGTGGCTTCTATCGCCAGCAGGCTTCCAACGAGGCTAAGCGGAATCGTAAATGGAACATGTTCACGCCAGCGAGACAAGCGTATCGCCGCGACGATCTTTTGCTGAAAACTTACGTTTGCGGTCGCATTCATCGACGATCTCGGGCAGTTGCCGGGCGGCGCAATGGCGAGTAAAACTTGCCGGGAAGGATAACACATCTTTTCCACGAGGTCATATCGTCATTCAAAGCCGCTCATGAAACGCGCATTGTGCAGGACTGCCAGTGACTGTAAGATGCAGACCATGCTCAAATTACTCGGCTTGACAGCGCTCGCCTGCGCGTTGCTATCCGCATGCAATCTCGGCAGTGTCCCGCCAGATGTCAATTCGGCGTCGTCCAATGCCCCGAATCTGCGTCTCGACGTCACTGGCGAGCCCGCTTCAGCAACGCCAAGCGCAGCTTCGGAGAATACAGCCGCGCCCGACGCGCCTCCCAAATCCACACCCTCATATCCATATGCCTGTGGCATTGACGATGGCGCAAGCGCGGCTCGTCAAGTTGCTGCCCGGGTTGATATTGACTATGCGCAAAAGGCTGCCAGCGTTGATCAACTCCTTTCCTTCACGAATCGCGAAGACGCTCCTTTGGAGTCCATTGTCCTGGACGTTCAAGCCAATCAATGGGATGACAGCTTTTTGCTCAACGAGCTATTGGTCGACGAGTCTCCCGCCTACCACGAACTTGACGCAAACAGGCTGGAAATCCCGCTGGCCATCGCCTTGCCCCCGGGCTGCGCGATAGAAATTGAATTACGATTTCGCTTGCTCCCCGCTGTGATACGAGATGGCATGCGCGCCTTTCGCGGTTTCTTTGGTTACAGTCCGCGTCAGCTGAATTTGGCGCATTTTCTGCCGAATGTCGCCGCGCGCATAAACAAGCAATGGCGCATCCACAGCCCTGCAAACTTTGGAGAACAGATCGTCTACGATGTTGCAGATTGGCGAGTGGAAGTGCATGTGCAAGACGCGACGGCGGACCTGAAACTGGCTGCCCCGGGCGAAATCAAGCAATTGGAGCCGGGCTTTTGGCAAGTGGGATTGCGCCAATCGCGCGACTTTGCCATCAGCTTGAGCGAGAAGTTTCAACTTCACGAAGGCGCTACCGCTAGCGGCGTTGAGGTTGCCGTGTACACGCTGCGCGATTCACAGGCGGGGGTCAATATCAACGGCAAGAATAGCGCATCCCATGTCTTAACAATAACGATTCGAGCGCTGGAATTGTTTGAAAGGCTCTTTGGCAAATATCCCCGTGATCGACTGGTTGTCGTGCAGGGCGATTTTCCCGATGGTATGGAGTTTACCGGTCTGGTCTATGTGGGTTCAGCTTGGTTCGCCCAGTTTGACGGGACGCCCTATAATTATCTGACGTTGGTATCCATACACGAAATCGCTCATCAGTGGTGGTACGCGCTTGTTGGAAGCGACGCCGCGCTCCATCCCTGGCTTGATGAAGCTTTGGCGACCTACAGCGAGTACCTGTTCATCGAATCGCATTATCCGGCGGACAAGAATTGGTGGTGGACCTTTCGCGTGGCGGGTTATTTCCCGCAGGGCGATGTTGACAGCAAGGTCTACGAGTTCACTACCTTCCGTGAATACATCAACGCGATTTACCTTCGCGGCGCGCAGATGCTGCATAATCTACGTGAGGATATGGGGGACGAGCAATTCTTCCAACTGCTGCGATCTTATGCCGAAATTGGCACGGGACAAGTTGCCGATCCAAAATTGTTCTGGGCTTTGCTGCCCGCGGAACAAGCGCCATTAACTATTGAGACGCGGAATGAATTCCTGCGCGATCCCGGCGTGGATTCGCTATTTTCTCTTGCCGAAAGCGACGGCGGAACACAAGTTGGCTCGTCTTCAGGTTAAAGCTTCAAAGTTTCGACGGCTAAGCGCAAGGTCAGTTCCATAATGCAAACCCTCCCTGTAGATTCACAGATTACCTTTCTCTATGTCCGCGATCTCCAGCGTTCCATACGGTTCTACCAAGACATACTCGGCTTTCCGCTCGTTTTGGACCAAGGCAGTTGTCGCATCTATCGTGTGACCGAGGACGCCGCGTTCCTGGGGATTTGCGAACGCGAAACCGGCGAGACAAGCAGGGACAATCTCATTTTCACCGTGGTCACGGCGGATGTAGACGGCTGGTACAAGCGCATTACATCAAGGGGCTGGACCTGCGAGCACGCCCCGCGCGCCAACGAACGATACCAGATTTATCATTTCTTTGTCCGGGACCCGGACGGTTATCTGTTGGAAATTCAGCGCTTCACCACGCCGGACTGGCGCTCGTCCGGGGGCATGACTTAACCGGTCGTTTTCATGCCTGCGGCAATCCCGTTGATCGTAGCCAATGTAGCCCCTAATATGGCGTCGCGGTCCTTGGCGCCCGAGTCAAGTTGGCGGAGTTCCCGCAGGAGCGCAACCTGCATGAAGTTGAGCGGATCGACATAAGGATTCCGCCGTTCAATCGAGGTCTTGATTGCCGCCATATTAGACAGTAAACCATCCTGCTGGGTAACATTCATAATCATCGCGCTGCTCAGGGCGTGCTCATTCTTGATGCGTTGAAAGAAGTGCTCGCGCAGTTCCGGCGGATCTACTAACGAGGCGTATAGCTCGGCAATGCCCATATCCGCTTTGGCGACGTCCAACTGCGCATTGTCGATGATGGCGTTGAAGAAAGCCCATTTCTGATACATCTCGCGCAGAAGATCAATGCCGCCGCGATAACTTTCGCAATAGCTCTGGAAAGCGCTGCCGATCCCGTACCAACTCGGCACGATGGCGCGGCTCTGCATCCAACTGAACATCCAGGGGATGGCGCGCATCGCGGCGAAACCACCTTTTTTTGCGCGCTTTGCCGGGCGCGAACTGATCTGCATCATGCCCAATTCGTTGATTGGCGTCGCTTGTTGCCAGTATTCGATAAAGCCGTCGCTCTCGTAGACAAAATGCCGGTACGCCTCGCTGCTCATCCGCGACAATTCAGCCATGGCCAGCAGGTAATCCGACGGCACGTGCCGTTCCTCTTGCAAGCCCATGCCAATCAAGACCGCATTCATGACTTGGTTCAGGTGACGATGCGCAATGCCTTTGTTGCTATAACGATAGGCGATGACCTCGCCCTGCTCGGTGATCTTGACGCCCCCGCGCAGGGACTCCGGCGGTTGCGACAAGATTGCGCGGTTGGTTGGTCCCCCGCCTCTCCCGATGCTGCCGCCGCGACCATGGAACAATTCCAGGGATACGCCTCGATCAACGCAGGTGCTGGTCAGAATTCGCTGGGCGTTGTACAGATTCCAGTTCGACGCCAGATAACCCCCGTCCTTGCTGCTGTCCGAGTAACCGATCATGACTTGTTGACGTAAGCCGCGCTTGCCTGAACGGGAATTCAGGTGCTTGCGGTATTCGACGTTGTCGAAGAGCTGCGTCATGATCTCCGGCGCCCGATACAAGTCGTCTATAGTCTCGAACAAAGGCACAATGTAGACATCGCTGTCGATGCCGACTTCTCGGGCGAATAGCAACATTGCCAAAACATCGCTAGGCTGCTTCGACATACTGGCGATAACGGTGTCGATCACGATCGGGTCATTTTGCCGATGCGCAGTGCCGATCATCTGCCAGGTTCGGATGATGCTTTGCGTCGTTTCAGTAAATACGCTTATGTCTATCGGGAATAGGGGCCGGCGATTGCTTATCTCAAAACTCAGCAGGTCCTGCTTTTCCTCTTCAGGCAGCGAGAGATATTCGTCTTCGATATCAAAGAATCGGAACATCTCGTCCAGGGCGGCCGCGTGCAAGCCCGCGTCTTCACGCACTTCAAGCGGAACTAGGTGCAAACCGAATAGCCGGACCTTGCGCACCAGGCGTTGCACGGCGCCCATCGCGGAGCGCGTGCCTCGATGCTGTTTCAGGCTGCGCTGTACGACTAACAGATCGTCCAGTAGCTCGCGGCTGGAACGGTATTTGTCATTTGTCAGCCGATCATGAACCCTGGACATCTGCTGGCGATAAGCCTCGCCCGGATACAACCCGCGCGCCTCGCTGTCGTCGGTCAGCGCCGAGCGCAGGTCGGGGGAGATGCCGGCGCTCTCGGTATCTTGCGTCAAGTTCTGTATTAGATTCTCGACTTCCTCAAGGTATATCTGGCGCGCGGTCCGTCGCAAAGTCGCCAGGGTTTGCAGCGTAACATCGGTTGTCACGTTTGGGTTGCCATCGCGGTCGCCGCCAATCCAGGATGCGTAGCGCAATACCGGCGGCAACTCCGACCAATCGCCCTCCGGGTAATATTCTTCCAGCGCTTGCTGCAGATCTTCGTAAATGTCGATCACGACATCGACTACAACCGAACGGATGAAGTAAATGCCAAAGTCAACCTCGTCGGCAACTTGTTTCTTGGTCGCGCGAATAGGGCGGGTCTGCCAGAGTTCTTCGACTTCTTCCGCCAGATCGCCTTCCAGTTTGCGCAATTCGCGCGGGAGCAGATTATGCCGGTCGCGTATTTCCATCATGGAGGCGATGTGGCGCAGCTTGATGAGAATCTCCTGGCGCTTGGCTTCGGAAGGATGCGCCGTGAGCACGAGCCGAAGACGCGTCTGGTTCAGAAGCCCGCGAACCTGGTCGGCGCTTTTCCCGTTCTCCTTCAGGGTGCGCACCGCGTTTCGGATCGATTCTTTGAGCGCCCCCTTGGCCTCGCGCTGGCGAATCACGCGAATGCGCTGCAAATCCTCGGCAATATTGATCAATTGGAAATAGTTGGAGAATGCCTTGATGAGTACAGTTTTGGATTCCAAGGGCAGCGACTCCAGACGATGTGCCAGCTTGAATGCTGCCTTGGCATCGCCACTCCGCCGCGCCTTGGAAACAGCCCGTATCTCCTCCACCAGGTCAAATGCCTCGATACCCTCCTGCTCCTGGATAATAACGCCGAGGAGGTTTCCCAATGTCCGGATGTCCTTGCTCAGTGAAGAACTGGCTGCTTTTTGCTCGTCGCTCATACCTGTCTCTCCGTTGACCGGGCAGGTTGGCTTGCCCGCTCGCCGCACTATAGTTCAACTTGGGAGCCTTATCCAGAGCAATTTGAAATGGCTGATGCTGAGATTTCGATCTGGTATGATGAAGATCTTGACCAACATGGATTCTCATTTGATTTAACACTGGCTAACAGTATGCGGCGGATCGTTGAATGCGTGGCGAATTTCTCGGAGGGGCTGAGGAGCGAGGTCGTCCGCGAAATCGTCGCGGCTATATCGTCGACCGAAAGCGCAGCGCTGCTCGCTTGGGAAAGCGATGTCGATCACAACCGGTCGGTTGTGACCTTCGCCGGCGAACCGGCAGCGGTGGTCGAGGCGGCCTTCAAGGGGATACAGGTTGCAGCGGCGTTAATCGATATGGACTGTCATTCCGGGCAGCACCCGCGTATCGGCGCGGCCGATGTCCTGCCCTTCGTGCCGCTGTATAACGTGAGCATGGATGACTGCGCGCGGCTGGCCCGCGGGCTTGGCGCGCGCGTCGGCGAGGAGTTGCGGATACCCGTTTTCCTGTACGGAGAAGCGGCGCTTCAGGACAGGTATCGGCGGCTGGCTTATATTCGTCAGGGCGGCTATGAGGGTTTGCGCGAATGTATCGAATCGAATGACGAGCGCCGCCCCGATTTCGGACCGCGCTCTTTAGGCAGCGGGGGCGCCTGCGCCATCGGCGCGCGCGACATCTTGATCGCCTTCAATGTCTACCTGTCGACAGACGATGTCGCAGTCGCCCGTCGCGTCGCTCGGGCTGTGCGCGAGTCTTCTGGCGGCCTGCCGCATGTCATGGCGCTGGGACTCTTGGTCAAGGGATCGGCGCAGGTATCAATGAATCTGACGAATTACCGGATCACGTCCATCCATCGCGCGGTAGAAGTCCTGCGCCAAGAGGCGCGTAAGCTGGGCGTGACTGTGGAAGGTACGGAATTGGTCGGTCTGGCGCCAAAGGCCGCCCTAGCCGCGACGGACGCGTCTTATGTTCAGATCGACAATTTCAGTCTCGATCGCGTCCTGGAGCTTCGTCTTGCGCAATGCTTCGGGCTCGACGTTGAATAGAACTCGCCCAAACGCCATCTCCGACTCTAAATCCCTTAGGAAACTGTCAGTCGCTATGCGGCCGATATTGCAGCGCTTCGGCAATGTGATGCACTTGAATATCAACTGAAGCATCCAGATCGGCGATCGTGCGGCTCAGCTTGAGCACCCGGTGATAGCTGCGCGCGCTCAACTGCAGTTTGCGCACGGAAAGCGTCAATATCTGCCGCGCTTCCGCCGTCAGGGCGCAAAACTGGTCGATTTCGCTGACGGACATATCGGCATTGGCAAATAGACCCGGATGCTCCTCAAAGCGGGCAATCTGTTTTGCTCGCGCGGCTTCGACCCGACGCCGGATCTCCCCCGAGCTTTCGCCCTCGCCTCGACCCATGAGCTTGTCGAAATCCACCCGCGGCACATCCACATGCATATCAATACGATCCAACAAGGGACCGGAGAGCCTGGTCTGGTAACGCTTGATCTGATTGGGCGTACAGTTGCAGGCTTGAGTCGGGTCGCCATAGAAGCCGCAAGGACAAGGATTGCGCGCGCCAACCAGCAGGAAGTTGGCGGGGAAGGTGACGCTGCCCTGAGCGCGGCTGATGGTGACAACTTTGTCCTCAATAGGTTGTCGCAGCACCTCCAGCACTTTGGCCGGCAATTCATTGATTTCGTCCAGGAAGAGTACGCCGCGATGCGCCAGACTGATTTCGCCCGGCTTTGGAATGCTGCCCCCGCCGACCAGCCCAACCTGCGAAATCGTATGATGAGGCGCGCGGAAGGGCCTCTGCCGTATCAAAGGATTGTCCTGCGACAACATGTCCACGATGGAATAGATGCGCGTCACTTCCAATGCTTCCTGTAAGGTCAGCGACGGCAGAATACCGGGCATGGAACGAGCTTGCAGGCTCTTTCCGGCGCCAGGGGGACCCGAAAGCATGATATTGTGATTGCCGGCCGCAGATACCTCCAGAGCGCGCTTGACATGTTCTTGTCCGCGGATGTCGGCGAAGTCGACCAGTCCCTCAGCCAGCGGCTCTTGCGAGTTCACTTCTGAGGGATCGGTGCGGTAGGGCTGGACAGGGTTCAATTGATAGAGATGTTCCACCAACTGCCCGATGGAACGCACCGGTATGATTTTGACACCCTCGATCAAGCCGGCTTCGGCAGCATCGTCTTCCGGCACGTAAACGGTCTCGATATCATGCTGCCGGGCGGTGTAAACCATAGGCATCACACCCTTGACGTGCCGGATGCCGCCGTCCAAGGACAACTCGCCGATGAACAAGGCGTTTTCCAGCGCATGCAAAGGGATCTGATCGGTCGCCGCCAACACGCCGATTGCGATCGCTAAATCGTAGGCGGGACCGTGCTTGTGAATATCGGCGGGTGACAGGTTGACGACATAGGACTTGTTCGGGAAGCGCAGACCGCTGTTGCGAATCGCGGAACGGGCGCGTTCTTTGCTCTCTTTGACGGCGATGCCCGCCAAACCGACCAAATGAAAACTGGGCAGCGAGGCGCGGGGGTTGAAATCGGTTTGCACCTCGACAATTTGACCGTCCAAGCCGATGACTGCGCAGGTGTTGACGATTGCTAGCATGAATTCTCCGAGTTCGGCGCGTGCTTATTTGCCTATTTTAACACAAGCTGTAGCAATTGCTACACACAGTGTCCGCGGGGCAGGGCAATCGCTTCGAATTATTTCTAAGCGCCGAGTAGAGCGAGGGTCGCGCAGGGCGCGTCGACACTGACTGCCGGCATAGAGTTTTTTATTTGTTAGCGCAGTTATCATGTCGTCAGCATGAAACCGCTCCCGGCGATAGTTTGTGTTGGGTTTGTTTATTGTCCGATTTTGTCCGTTTCGGACAATAAAATATATTTTTCGGACAGTAGACGCGGTTTTGCGGCTGAAACGGACAAAAGGCAGGCGGCTGACGGTATGATTTTGGTTTGCCGACGCAGCGGCGCGCCCGCCGCCATAAAGTCGGCTTCTGCCCCGGAACCGCCCCTAGCTGTCCCGCTAAATCCCGCAAGTGTATAGACACCGTATAGATACGGTCTGTTTTTTCGAGAGGTACTTTTTTGAATCCGGCGATGAAGGCGGGAATCGACGGAGGGCATGGGCTGGGGGCGAGATAGAGAGCTTGCGAGAATTGATCCATAGGGAGAGCGTATCATCATTTTGAACAAGAATCAAGAACAAATGTTCGCAGTTTTTCGAGATTGCCGAAGATCGATTTCGGGCGCCCCGGCGGGTCGCACAGGTCGCGCAGGGCGCGTCGACACAGACCGTCGACACTGAGCGCCAAAGGTTTCTACAGTGTTCATTCGCGTGATTTGCTATCGCTTATTGCCAAGGATAATTTGTGTGTAGATTTAGCTTTGTCAAGCGGAGACGCATTTTGAGGCGATTGCCCTGGTCCGCGTGGCCGGTATGCAATTTTCCCGGTTTCCTCACAGATTGATAAGTTTGTTTACTAATAGTAAGGAACTATGGGAGACGCTAGCGATGCTTGGCTTGCAAATAGGGGATAATACCGCCCGCGTCCAGAATCTTACGCACCTGCGCTGGCAGAGGAGGAAAGCTGTACTGCCGGCCATCCCATATCAATGTCGAGTTCTCCATGTCGATCTCGACTACATCGCCAGCACTGACGACAGATACAATCTCCGGACAGGGAATCGCCAGCAAGCCCTTGTTGATGGCGTTGCGATAGTAAATGCGCGCGAAGCTGCTGGCTATCACCGCTCGGAGGCCGGCATGTACCAGACAGGTGACCGCTTGCTCGCGACTGCTGCCGTTGCCCCAATTGCGGCCCGCAACAATAACATCGCCCGGCCGGACACTCGCCGCAAATTGGGGATCCAGATCTTCCAGGGCGTGACGCGCCAACTCTGCGGGATCATGGCTGACCGTATAGGTATACTTGCCGGGGAAGATGACGTCGGTATTGACGTTGTCGCCATATTTCCAGACGCGGTGCGAACTTGTAGACATGGCTCCCCTATAACAGATCGGCTGGATGAATGATGTAACCGGCGACGCAACTTGCCGCGACAACTGCCGGATTGGCGAGATAGATCTGCGCCTCAGGTTCGCCCATCCTCCCGCGGAAGTTGCGGTTGGCGCTGCTGATGCAGACCTCACCCGGCGCCAGAACGCCCATGTGATTGCCCATGCAGGGTCCGCAGCCGGGCGTGCCAATGGTTGCGCCTGCATCAATCAGCGTAGCGATATAGCCGGCTTCGCTGGCATCGCGCAGAACCAGCGACGAGGCTGGGATGACGAGCAGCCGCGCGCGGACTTTCTTGCCCCGTAGTACCTCCGCGGCCGCGGCGATATCCTCGAGCCGGCCATTGGTACAGGTGCCGATAAACCCGAGATCTACTGGCGTTTCGTCAACTTCTGAAAGCGGCTGGACATTGTCGACGGCGTGTGGGCAAGACATCATCGGTTCTACCCGACTGAGATCGATGTGATAGTGTTCGGCATAGTCCGCGTCGGCATCCGCGTAAAGGGCATTGTCTCTAAAATATGCCAGCCGTTCTCGACAATCATGCGCTCTTGTCCGTCGCATCATGTTCTCAAGCCAAGCCCAGGTGATATCGTCAGGCGCGACCCAGGCGTTCTTGGCGCCCATCTCCGCCATCATATTACTGAGCACGGCTCGTGAATCGGGACTCAGGGAGTTCAAGCCGTCGCCAGCGAATTCGACAGCCTTGTAGGTCGCGCCTTCCGACGACAATCGTCCTATGAGATGGATAGTCAAGTCCTTGCTCGTAACCCCCGTGTTGAGTTGGCCCGAGAGCGTGATGCGAATGGTTTCTGGCACGCGCAGCCAAAGCTCGCCGGTCGCCCACAGCGCGGCGATCTCGCTGCGCCCGACCCCGGCGCTGAACGCGCCCAACCAGCCGAAATGCGTGCTGTGGCTGTCGGCGCCCAACAGGGTCATGCCGGGACCCACGATGCCCTCTTCACACAGAACCTGGTGACAGATTCCCCGTCCGACTTCATAGAAGTTGCGAATGTCATGTTCGCGAACAAAGCGTCGAACCGCCTGGTGATTCCGGGCATGTTTGGCGCTGGGCGGGGGTACGGCATGGTCGAGCGTGATCGCCAGGCGTTCCGGATATCGGATGCGCTGATGCGGGAGCTGCTCGAATAGTTGCGCGATGGCAGCGCTGTTGTCGTGGCTCAGGATCACGTCCGGTTCGATAACAACGACGTCTCCGGGCTTCACGACGCTATTGCCGCTGGCTCGCGCAAGTATTTTTTCCGTTGCCGTCATCGCCATATCGAAGTTTCCATTCGCCCTCGCCGAGCGGCTACATTGAACAAATGTCTGCTACAATTGCCGAGTTTAGCGACTTCTCCGCCACAGGCAGGTTATATGCTGTCACAAGATCTTCAGGACAAGCTCCGTCACAATGCTGTAGTCAATATCCTCGACGGCAGCTTCTTCGGTCTGAGCATCCTCGGGCTGGCTTCCTATGTTACCATAGTGCCTTTGTTCTTGTCCTATCTCACGGAATCAACCGCGCTCATAGGTTTTGTGGCGACACTTTTTCATATTGGCTGGCAAGTCCCGCAGTTGCTGACATCGAACTACGTCGCGGGCCTGCGCCGATTCAAGCCCATGGTGCTGGCCATGACTCTCCTGGAGCGCGTGCCTTATTTTGGATTGGCGCTCGTCGCCTTCTCGATCCCAGCCATTGGCACAGATCTTGCGCTGCTGCTGACGGTGCTGCTGCTCGGCTGGCAATCCCTGGGAGGCGGATTCACCGGTACGGCTTGGCAAAGCATGATCAGCAAGATCATGCCCCCGCATCGGCTGGGCACCTTTTTTGGACTCCAATCGGCTTGCATCAATCTGTTTGGCGCTGGCGGCGCTTTGCTCGCCAGCTATATTCTCGCGCATCTCGAGTTTCCGCAGAGCTTCTCCTTGCTGTTTCTGATCGCCGCTATCAGTCTAGTGGTCTCCTTTGTCTTTTTGGCGCTAACCTACGAACCAGCCAGTGAGCCAAAGGACATCGTGGAACGCGTGCCCTGGCGCGAATTTGGCGGGCGGCTGCGCTCGATACTGCGCGCCGATGACAATTTCCGCTGGTTCTTGATCGCGCGCGGCTTGACTTCTCTCAGTCTGACCGTGGTCTCGTTTTTCACGATATTTGGCATCCGCCGCTATCAGATGACGCCGGAATTCGCCAGCGTCATGACCAGCGTTCTGCTGGTCTCGAATACCTTGAGCAGCGCCTTGGTCGGCTGGGCAGGGGACCGCTGGGGTCACAGGCGCGTGCTGATGCTGGGCAACGTGGGGACAGTTTTAACGATTGCGATCGCCTTGCTGGCGCCGGATGTCACCTGGTTTTATCTGGTTTTTGCCTTGACCGGCATCGTCAACACAACGCAGTGGTCGACGATCTTGACCATCACGGTGCAGTTTAGCTCGGTAGCGGAACGGCCCTTTTACATCGGAATGGCGAATACGCTAATCGCGCCTGTAACGGTATTTGCGCCCATCATAGCAGGCTGGCTGGTAGATGCAGCCAGCTTCGAGCTGGCTTTTACGCTCTTTGCGTTGGCAGCCTTGCTATCGCTGCTGGTCTACCTCATCCCAATGCGAGACCCAAGCGAAACCGTGAACCGCCAAAGGCATACGACACTGGTCGCAGGGGATTAGTCTTCCACCGGATGCATGAGTTCGTAGAGAATTTCGTCAACGTCACGGATCGTGATTGGCTCCAGGTCGGCAAGCGCCTTCACTTGCGCCGTTACCAGCCGCAGCAAATCTTCGGGAAGGTCGAGACCGAGTGTCAAAGCGCGGTCGCGGATAGCGTTCCGCCCGACCAGACGATGCGCGACATCAATGAAACGGCTCATGCCAAAGTCATCAGGATCTATCGCTTCATACGTGGTTGGATTCTGTAGTACAGCCTTGGTATGTACGCCGGCTTTGTGATGAAAGGCTACTTCGCCGGTGATCGGCGTGTTAAAGGGAATCTCGATTCCCAATTTCCGCGCGACGAGCGCTTCAATCTCCCTCAGCAGCGGCAAGTCATATTTCTCCACCAGTGATTTTTCGCAGGTGTACAGACGAGCGATCAGGGTCCCCATGGGCGTGATGCCGTTCCTTTCACCGATCCCCAGCACTGTCGTATCAATATGCGTCGCGCCGGCTTGCAAGGCGCAAAAGGCGTTGGCTACCGCGCATCCGCTGTCGTTGTGGCCATGAAACTCAATGTCGCAGTTGACCACATCGCGCAGATTCGATATGAGGTTATATGTGCTTAGTGGATCGGCGATGCCCACCGTATCGGCGACGCCGACGCGGTCAACGCCGGCCAGGTCCATGGCGCGATAGACGGTCATCACATCGGCGAAATTGCTGCGGAAAGTATCTTCCGTACTGAAGCGCGTCTCGATGTTTTGTTCCTTAAGGTACTCGACGACCTTCTGTCCGATCTCAATGACTTGGTCAAGGCTCTTCCCATGGCTGTATTCGCGCATGTAGTTGGAGGTGCCGATATAAACATCGGCGCCGTCAACACCGCAGTCCACCGCCAGTTTGGCATCCTCCATATCAGCGCGAATATGGGTCAGCAGCTTGAAACCGCGGGGCATATCAGCCAATGCGCGTATCGCGTCAGCGCTCTGCGGGCTGGCGACGGGTGTTGAGAGCTCCATGTACTCGACACCGAAACGATCCAGTAAGCGGGCGATTTCCTTTTTGTCGTCGATGCTGAAGTGCGTTCCACGAAATTGCTCGCCCTCGCGCAGGGTCGAATCGATGAAATGAAAATCTTGAACGGGAGCGTTTCTGTTGTGCATAAGACTCCTTAAATCGAGCTACAGGGACTCCAGGACCGCAGTGAGCACATCAATCGCAAGCAGGTACTCATCCAGGTTGATATGTTCATCGGGCCTATGGTCGAGCGCGGAATCGCCGGGTCCGTAGGCGACAATGGGGCAGTCCCAGCCTGGACCCGCGATGTTCATGTCCGATGTGCCGGTCTTGTACAAAAAGCGCGGTACACCGCCGCTGGCGCGAATCGCTCGGCGAAAAACCCGGCTTAGCGCGCTGTTTTTATCTGCGGTGTAGGCTCTCTCCGCACCGCGCGTGGAGAGAGTCGCGCCCTCAACGGTCTCCAGTTTCGCCGCCACATCAACCGGATCGACATCCGGCGGCAGACGGAACCCGATAGTCATTTCAGCCACGCCGTTAACGCCATTTTGATAAGTGCGGAGATCACGGAGCGATACATCCAGGCGGGCGAAGATCGAGTCGATGGACCGATTGTGTTCCGCCGCGCGTCCTTGGATCCGCAACCAATAGTCGACGGCGCGTTCGGCGGGACTCGGCGCTTCGCCCGCGCTGTGGGAAAGCCCGCCTTCCCAGCGCCAGTCCACCAGCAGCCGTCCCTTGTAACCCAGCGTAATACGATCCCAATGCGACGGCTCCCCGATGACGCAGTAGGCTGGTTGATAATTCGCTACTACATGACGCGCGCCTTTGCTGGTTGCCGCTTCTTCTTCCACAGCGCCCACCACGATGACGCGGATATCGTCGCGAACCTTGGCGCGCCTGGCGGCAACCGCAAAAGTAGACAGCGGTCCTTTGGCGTCAACCGATCCCCGACCGTAGAGGACCCGATCCTTGACTTGGACCGGCGGGAATCCTTGAAATGTGTCGATATGACCGAGCAGAATGACCTCTGATTCACCCCTGCCGACGACGCCGACCGCGTTGCCGGCTTCATCGACAAAAGCCTCGTCATAGCCGGCCGCGCGCATCCACCCGACCAGAAACGCGGCTGCCTCTGCCTCTTCGCGCGAGGGGCTGGCGATAGCGACCAGATCGCGCAGCAATTCTTCCGCTGCGACTGGAGAAATTGCGCTCATGGCTCAGTCTAAAACCTCGGCGATTGCATCTACAATCACTTGCAACTGCTCGCGGCTGATGATGAGCGGAGGCAACAGACGCAGCGTGTTCAAGCCCGCAGGCAATCCCAGAACTCCCTGTTCCTGCAGCGCCTTAAGCACCGGCGTGACGCGACCGCGCAACTCCAAACCAACCATCAGACCGCGCCCACGGACCTCGCGTACCGAGTTGAGCTCGAGCGCGCGCAAGCGCTCGGCGAGCCAGGTTCCATTGACCGCCGCCTGATTAACCAGCCCTTGATCTCGCAGCGTCGTCACGGTAGCGACCGCCGCCGCGCATGCCAGCGGATTCCCGCCGAAGGTGCTGCCGTGACTGGCGCGATCAATGGGACCGTGCGCGGCGCGCCAACTGACGACGCCCATGGGCAAGCCGCCGCCAATCGCCTTGGCTATGGCAACGATATCGGGCGTGATATCGGCATGTTGAAAGCCGAACCAACGGCCCGTTCGTCCCAATCCGGTTTGAATCTCATCAAGGACGAGCATGGCGCCTGTGCGGTCGCAGGAGTCGCGCAAAGCTCGCAGGTATTCGTCCTTGGCTGGATGCACGCCGCCTTCGCCTTGCACCGCCTCGGTCACAACCGCCGCCGTATCTTCCGAGATTGCGTTCCGCGCGGCCTCTATGTCGTTATACGGAATATGAGTCACAGCTGGCAGCCAGGCTTGAAAAGGCTTGCGATATTTTGGCGTCCAGGTCATGGAAAGCGCGCCGGTGGTCCGCCCGTGAAAGGCGCGTTTGGCCGCGACGATGCCATCGCGGCCCGTCAGCAACTTCGCCACCTTCAGTGAGCCTTCAATAGCTTCGGCGCCGCTATTGCATAGAAAAAAGCGATTCAAATCGGCCGGCATGATGCCCGACAAAACATCGTACAAATCGGCGCGACGATCGTTATAAAAGGACTCATGGCAAGTAATCAGTCGGCGCGCTTGCTCGGCGATTGCCCCCGCTACTGCCGGATGACTGTGACCCAGCGCCGCCACGCCCTGGCCGCTCGTGGCGTCAAGGTAACGATTGCCGACCTCGTCATAGACATAAACGCCCTCGCCGCGCGCGAGCGCGGTCGGCCTTTTGCCGTAGGCGCCCGAGCCGTGCCTGTCTTCCAATTCGAAAAGCTTGTCCCCGTCGATCATGCTCCAAACCTTGTCCCTGCGCCACCGAGCGCTTTTGATACCGGCTGGCAGACGCGGCCATCGGCGATGATTACCCGACTTACGCCGTCGTCCAGCGCCTCGCGTGCCGCTATTACTTTGCGTTTCATGCGTCCCTGCGCCCATGATTCCGCGCTGTCAATCTGCGAGCGCGCCACTGCCGCGACGAAAGATGATTCCTCCGGAAACTCGCGATACAAGCCTTTAACATTGCTGAGGATTACTAGCGTGTCGGCAGCCAGCGCGGTGGCGACGGCTGCGCCGGCGCGATCTCCGTCGACATTGAGCAGTCCATCATCGCTGCTGGCCATGGGCGGCAACACGGGTACTTGGCCCGCATCAAGCGCGCTTTGCAGGGCGTCGCTATGCACGGACTGTATCGAGCCGCTGCAATCATCGCGCACGATACGTACGCGCCCGTTAACGACAGCGCGGATGGCTTTTTTGCGCCCGCCGGCAATCGCAACATCGTTCCCCGACAGCCCCAGCGCATTGACGCCGCGTTGGCGCAGCGCGGATACCACACGTTGATTCGCCGATTCTGAAGCGCGTACATAGATCTCGCGAACGGCGGGCGGCGTATAGCGAGAACTATGGCCCGACGGCGATGTCAGCGATTGAACTTCAATACCCAGGTCCCGGCACATTTGATCCATGATCGCGCTAACGCCATGAACCACAACCAGGGCGCCCTGTCCGGCAATCAAAGCCAGATCGTCGCATGTCGCGGGCAGGTCCAAGCCCGCGCCGCCGCCGATTTTGACCACCAGCAATTTATCACGAGTCATCTTCGCGCTCATCTCTAGGGATAAAGACCCGGGAATGCCAATCCCGCAGTCTCGTCGAGTTCGAACATAAGATTCATGCACTGCACGGCGCTGCCCGCGGCGCCCTTGCCCAAATTGTCTAAAGCCGCAACCACCACCAGATGCCTGCCGTCCCGGTCCAGCTCAAAGCCGATATCGCAGAAATTGCTGCCGGCAACCACCCGTGGTTCCGGCAGGCGATGTAGTCCGGTTTTGCCGCTGACCAATCGCAAGAAAGGCTCGTCGCGATAGCGAGCGCGATACAGCTTCCATATGTCGCGCTCGACCTGCGGCTCGCTCAGATAACAGTGCGCCAAGAGCTGAACCCCGCGAACCATCTCGATGGCGGTGACGGCGAAGTCAATTGGGAGGTCTGTGCCTAGTACCAGTTCAACTTCTGCTTTGTGTCGATGGTCTGTAGCCTTATAAGTACGCACGGCGCCGCTTCGGATCGGATGATGGGACCCGGCATTGGCTTTGTTTCCGCCTTCCGATGATCCCACTTTGATCTCGACCGCCGCGCGTTCCAGCAGCCCGGCGCTGACAAGCGGCAAGAGAGCCAGATTAATGACGGTCGCGTTGCAGCCCACGCCGCTGACGAAATTCGCGCCAGTCAGGCTGTCTCGGAATACCTCCGGCAATCCGTAAACGAAACGGTCCAGCCAGCGCGGCGCGGGATGATCTTCGCCGTACCAACGCTGATAACTGGCTGAACAGTCCAGGCGGAAATCCGCCGAGAGATCGATGAGCTTCGGCGCCAGCGCGGCGAAATGATCGATTTGCCGCGCGACAGTGCCGTGCGGCATCGCCAAAAAAAGCATGTCGCAAGCTTCCAAGCCGTCGGGATGACTAAACTTCAGCCGGGATACGTCACGAAGATTGGGATGCGCGCTGTGAATGTAGCGGCCCGCGTGCTGGCGGCTGGTCACTTGCCGCACCTCGACTTCGGGATGAAAATGCAGCAGGCGCAGCAACTCCCCGCCTGTATAGCCGCTGCCGCCCACGATGCCCGCTTGAATCACGCGACCACTCCTACTTCCCCGATAACAAAGTCGATGACTTCCTGGGCGATGTCCACACCTGTCGGTTTGCTGCTATTGCGGAATTCCATCGTATGGTTGATTTCGTTGACGACGAATGCGCCCCCGGCGTCTTCAAGCAAGTCAATCGCCAGGATGCCGCCCCCAACCGCCTCCGCCGCGCGAACGCAGATCTCATTTAAGCGCTCGGTCACCGGGCAGTTGGTCGCCTGACCGCCGCGAGCGGTATTGGTGATCCAGTGGTTGGACTCGCGGTAGATGGCGGCGATAGTGCGATTGCCCACCACAAAAGCGCGTATATCACGCCCCGGTTTGTCGACGTATTCCTGCACGTAATAGATGTGGTGATTGTAGTCGCCCAAGGTCTGTCGATGTTCCAGGATCGCCTCGGCGCTGTCCCTGTTGTGCACGCGCGCCAACAGACGGCCCCAGGAACCGGTTACCGGCTTCAAAACGGCTGGGTACTCGACCATCTCTATGGCTTGCATCGCGCTTTCCGGCGTGAATGCGACGCGCGTATGCGGCTGCGGGATGCCGTGCAAAGTGAACGCAATGCTGGTCCGCAGCTTGTCCCCGCATATGGCGGCGGTCTCGTAAGTATTGAAGGTTCGCAAGCCCCAACTATTGAGTATCGCCAGCGCGTACATCCCGCGCGACGTGCTGACGCAGCGTTCAAATACCATGTCGTATTCCCGCCAGGCGATGCCGCTTGGCGCCAATTGCTGCGGTCCTTCCGAAATATTGAAGTTGAGCTCGCGGTCGAGAATGATATCCGGGCTGATATCGCGATTGTTGAATGCCGCGAGTATCAGCTTCTCTTCGGCTCGTATATGGGTGACAAGCAGGGCAACACGCATAATTGCTATTCTCCCCAGTCTTCCTCAACCTCCGGCGCGAGTTCCAGTTCAAGCGGATCCAGGTTCATGATTTCCAGCTCGATACCGCATTCCGCGCAGGACAGCAATTCGTTTTCCATGGCGTCGCCGGGAATATCAACTTCGGCATCACATTCCGGACAGAGGGGCGCTTCATTCGTCATTATGATTATCTCCTGCAACTGTTGCTGGCGACTGACTATAGTCAGGCTGCTCGAATTAAAAAACCCGCCATCTGGGCGGGTATGCGTTCAAATTTCGGTCAACACAAACAAGCCCAATTTAACGGGTAAGGTTCTTCTTCGCCTTCTTGTTTGCGCGCGCAGCGCTGATTCGAATCATCTTGAGATGCTTCCACGCTCCAAAGACCCGTGCATCCCCTGAACTTTAGCGGCTAAAAGCAGGACACTCTATATGCAGTATGTATGAATTTACCTGTGCATAATACCCAAGTCATACTATATCGAAAAGTGCTTTAGCGTTGCATCGAGGGGCTGCAAGTACTTGGCGCCAAAAATCGTCAGATGAACCAGCAGTGGATACAGATTATACACATGTCGGCGGGTATCAAAAAACTCATTCTCCACCGGCTGAATCTCGCGATACGCGGCGAAGAATTCCCTTCCGACGCCATCAAAGAGCGTCATGTAGGCGAGTTCCATTTCGTTATGCGCGTAATAGAGCGCCGGATCGATGATCCCGGCGATACAGCCGTCGCGTACGATGACATTCGTTCGCCACATGTCGCCGTGAATCAAGGCGGGACTCTTCGGTTCGATCACGTAGCGCTCGATTTGATCGGCGAATGCGGCAAGTCGCCCCTGCAACTGAGGCGGCAAATGTCCCGATTCGCGCGCTACGCCTATCATGTACTGCAGTCTATGCTCCCGAAAGAACTCGATCCAGGATTCCGATTGCGCGTTTGGTTGGTGCAAGGGACCGATTAGCGTATCTCGCTCCAATCCATAGCAACCCGCGTCGATCTGATGGCAGTTTGCCAGCAGATGTCCCAATTCTGCAAGGCTGGCTGAATCCCACTCGGTCTCGCCCTCTATGTACGCCATGAGCAAGAGATCGGCTTCCTCATGATAGACCTTCGGTACGGGCAGATTGCTTTTCTCTTCGAGATACCTGAGCATGTAAGCTTCAATGCGCAAGTCGTGGGCGCCGTCGCCGATTTTCGCCACCAGCGCGTCTCCGTTACGGAATTCGATTTTGACTACTTGGCTGATCATGCCGCCAGCCAACGGGATGACCCGCGCGATTCGCCGGTTGACGATATTTTCGATTCTGGATCGCTCGCGTCGATTCATTGTCCGGATTCTCATTCAACCGAAAAGGATACACTACCGCAACAGCTGTCACTTGACAATGTCGTTGCGGCGCTTGTAAAATGCCCTGTTTGTCTTGAACGGATTGCAGGAGCGCTGGAATGGGTCCCTTACCCAAAAGAAAGGTCTCCAAATCGCGCCGCGATCGTCGGCGCGCCCACCATGCCTTGACCTTGCACCATCTGGTAGAATGCGAAGGCTGCGGCGAATACCGAATTTCGCATCGCGTCTGCCCAAAGTGCGGCGCTTACGGCGGCGAGAAGGTCGTGGAAGTCAAGGACGACTAGTCGCGCCTTGGCTGATTTAACTGGACCAAGAGACCGTGCCCATTTCGCACGGTTTTTTTGCGCGCGTCGCTGCAAGGCAACCGACGCGGCTTGGCAGGCTTGCTCTGTTATTCTTCATTTTCATGTATGGTATCTGCTTGAGGCGCGACAAAGATGATTAATTGGCGCAAGACAGCGGCGCTTTTCCCCGGGCAGGGTTCTCAGGTCCTGGGCATGGGACAGGACTTTGCCGAACAATTCGACATCGCGCGTGAAACTTTTGCACAGGCTGACGAGATCCTCGGTTTCTCTTTATCCGATATCTGCTGGAAGGGACCGGAGGACCAGCTAAACCAGACCGTTAATACCCAGCCGGCGCTCTACGTGTGCAGCGTGGCGATTTGGCGAGTCTTGCAAGAACTCGTCCCCACAAGTCATCCGAGTTGGGTGGCTGGGCATAGCCTGGGCGAATTCTCGGCTTTGACAGCGGCGGGCGCCCTGTCCTTTGAAGACGGCTTGACCCTGGTTCGGAGGCGCGGAGAACTGATGCAAAAGGCGGGTGAGGAAAGCCCGGGCGCCATGGCCGCCTTGCTCGGCTTGGATATCGAGACTGTCGAATCCTTGTGCGCGACTGTATCCCAAGAGACCAACGAAACGGTTGTCCTCGCCAACGACAATTGTCCGGGCCAGGCTGTCATTTCCGGCCATGACGCCGCTGTTGATCGAACTGTAGCGCTGGCAACGGAATCCGGCGCTAGGCGAGCGGTCAAGTTGGCTGTGAGCGTCGCGGCTCACTCGCCATTGATGGCTTCAGCTTCCGCGGACTTCAATAGGGCGATTGCGGCGACAAACCTGGACTTGCCGAAGGCGCAGTTATTGGGCAATGTCAGCGCGGATGCTTTGGATTCGGTCGATGACATTAGAAAAGAGTTGCGTCAGCAGTTGACACAGGCGGTTCGCTGGACCGAATCAATGCGTGCGATTGTTGCGAGTGGGGCTGAGACCTTTGTCGAAATCGGCGCAGGAACCGTGCTCAACGGCTTGATGCGCCGTATCGATCGCAAGAGTATTCGCTTCAGCCTCAATACCGTCGCAGCAATGGAGAAGTTTCTGGAATCGCTTGCGTAGGGATGGAACTGCAGGCAGGGGAGGGTCGAGATGGAAGGCTTGGTCAAAACCGGAAGAAAAGGCGCCGTATTTGAAGTTGTACTAAATCGCCCGGACCAGCGCAACGCCATCAACGACGCCATGATGGATGCCATTTCCGACGCCTTCGATCGCGCCGAGTCCGAATTCAACGCCGGCGCCCGCGTGGTCATTGTCCGTGCCGAAGGTCGGGTTTTTTCATCAGGTATTGATCTAGGTCAGTTTCAAACCCTCGACGAAGGCTTGCGCGGCAATCTCTTCCCCTTTACCGCAAGATACCAAGCCATCCTCAATAAGATTGAGCGGAGTTCGCTGCCGGTGATCTGTGTCTTGCATGGCTACTGCTTGGGCATGGCGCTGGAACTGGCGCTGGCATGCGACTTTCGCATTGCGACAGCCCGCGCCAAACTGGGCTTGCCGGAAGCGCGTCTGGGAATCATACCGGATGTTGGCGGTACCGTTCGCTTGCTGACGCTCGTCGGTCCTGCGCGCGCGAAAGATCTGGTCATGACTGGCAGGAGTATTGATGCTCGGCAGGCGCTGGAGTGGGGGATGCTGGACGCCATCTACAGCAAGGACGAACTGGACGCGGGCTTAGCCGAACTGGTCGCGAATCTCTGCGCCTCCGCGCCCCTTGCCGTGAGTTACGCCAAGCGCGTCATCAACGACATCTGCGATCACGCTCGCGGCATGCAAGTCGAGGCTTGGGCGCAGGCGCAGCTATTTCGCAGCGACGACTTCCGCAAGGCTGTGGGGGCAATGATCGACAAGACCTATCCCATTGATTGGGAAGGCAAGTGAAACGGGATTATTCCGCTTCGTCCCGCGCGTATACGATCTGTCCCTCAACGATGGTCATGCGGACATCCAATTTCTCGTCGACCATTACCAGATCGGCGTCCTTTCCCAGTGCGATGGATCCCTTGCGTTCATCAACGCCTATCGCCCGCGCGGGGTTGAGACTGGCTGTTTGCCATACGGCTTCTACAGGCAGTTCCGTGACGGACATTAAGTTGCGCAAAGCGGCATTCATAGTCAGGGTCGTGCCGGCCAGACTGCCGTCGGCGCAGATGCGCACGCTACCGTCCCTCTTCTCAACTTCTTGATGCGAGAACTGATAGCGTCCATCCGGCATGCCGGCAATCTTGACCGAATCGGTGATCAGGATCAGCCGATCGACGCCCTTGCAGCGCCAGAGGATTTTAATGGCGGCTGGATGAACGTGCTCGAGGTCACAGATCAACTCGCAGTTGATGTCATCAAGGCTGAGTACGGCGCCCACGACGCCGGGCTCGCGATGATGGAGCGGCGACATGGCATTGAAGGCATGCGTCGCGTGAGATAAACCGAGATCCCGCGCCGATCTAATCTGGTCGAAGCTTCCGTTGGAATGAGCCACCGAGACCGTCACGCCGCGGCTGACTGCCTCTTCGATCAGCCAGTGGTTTTCGGGGAATTCCGGCGCCAAGGACAAAAGCCGGATTACGTTTAGATCCAGCCAGGGCAGGGCTTCCCTGGGATCGGCTCGGCGAATATAGGCGCTGTGTTGAGCGCCGCATTTCTCTGTGTTCAAATAGGGACCTTCCAGGTGGGCGCCAAGCAGTCTGGCGCCACCCGCGCGCATGTCCTGCGCGCTCGCCACCGCTTGCAGAGCTTGTTGGATCTGTTCGCCGCTGTCCGTCCAGGTCGTCGCCAGGAACCCGGTGACGCCGCCGCGGGCGAAGAACCGCGCCATGCCCGCCAGGGAATCCGCGTCGCCGTCCATAACATCGAAACCGTCCCCGCCATGCGCATGGATATCGATGAAGCCGGGCAAGAGCGTCGCCCCATTCGCGTCTATTATGTTGGTCCCCGGCAATTCGGGGGAATCACCGGGCGCAATGGCGGCGATCTTGCCGTCCTCGACTCGCAGCCAAGCTCGGTCGTAACATCCTGTCTCGGCTACGATCCGCGCATTTTTGATGATGATCTGCGTTTTTATTGTCATCTAATCCAAGCCGTCTATTACCCGGTACAGATAGCCGTCCGCTCGCCGCAGCCGTTCTCGCGCCTCCGTGAGACTGATTCCCAGCCTGGCCATCACCACAGCGGTTTTGACGTCGTTATCGGTCTCGGACAGCAATGCCGCCGCTTGCGCCTCATCGGATTCAGCCAATTGCATCACCAAACGCAGCGCTCTTTCCGCCAGCTTCTGGTTGGTGACTCTCAAGTCGACCATCAGGTTGCGGTAGACTTTTCCCAAGCTGATCATGGTAGCCGTGCTAAGCATATTGAGAATCAGCTTCTGGGCAGTGCCGGCTTTCATGCGCGTCGAACCGGCAATAACTTCCGGACCGACGTCGACCGCTATGCCGATATCCGCGAGTGCCAGCATGGGCGCCTCCTCGTTGCAGCAGACAGCGATGGACGGCGCGCCTAGCGACCTCGCGTAACGCAAGGCGCCAATGACGTAAGGCGTGCGACCGCTGGCCGCGATCCCGCAGACGACATCTTCGCGACAAAAGCCGCGTTGCCGCAGGTCATGCCCTCCCATTTCCTCACTGTCTTCCGCGCCTTCAACTGCGCGGAAGAATGCCTCTTGACCGCCTGCCAGCAAGCCTTGCGCCTGCTCGGGGGAAGTGCCAAACGTCGGTACGCATTCCACCGCGTCAAGTATGCCAAGCCGCCCGCTGGTGCCCGCGCCGACATAGAAGAGCCGACCCCCGCCTCGCAAGGACTCCACGACTGTATCGACCGCGCGGGCGATCTCTGGCAGCGCTGACTTCACAGCCAGCGCCACGCGCCTGTCTTCATCATTGATCGCCGCCAGCATGTCGAGCGTAGACATTTTGTCGATGCTCGCGGTAGCGGGGTTCGGTTTCTCGGTGGACAGTCTCACGCAGCAGTTACTCGCTTCCACTCCATTTTAGCTAAAAGAGCAGCGCCGATGACCGGCGGATGTTTGGCAACGGGTCGCTGAGCCAGTCCCAGCCGATGCGCCACATCCTCCGAAAGCAGGTTGTCGTCGTCGAGCAATCCGCCGGCAAAGGCAATTTCAGCTCCCGGGTAGTTGAGCCGCTGGATCAGGGTTCTCGTCTGTCGAACAAGCTGAATTGCCGCCCCTTGCAAGATATTGACCGCTCGCCAATTGCCGTCCTCGGCGAGATTTAGGATGATTCTTGCGATGTCGGCTATTCGCGTAGCAGGTGGGGACTGACTTCGATACAGCCAGTCTACGATCAGTCTGGAGCTCGAAATGCCCAGCGTCTGCAATACGTAATCGAATAGCGCGTCATTGCTGCGTATATCGACGCCTTCGCCAACTCTATCGTGATGATCAATGAGTTGCTTCAGCGCTTGCATGCCAATCCAGTAACTGCTGCCCGGATCGCCCAGGAGGTATCCCCAACCACCGATCTGCAGCCGCCGACCCGCCGGTGAGATGCCAAAAGCCGCGCTTCCCGTACCCGCCAGCAGCAAAACGCCACAGCGCTTTGCCAGTGCGCCAACGAGCGCGATTTCGAGGTCGGAAGCGGCTACGAGCAGGCTGCCTGGCAAGACCGGTTTTACCGTGGCTATCAGCCAATCGCGGCTGTGTTCGGCTGACGCGCCGGCGATGCCGATGCCGGCTGATTGAATGGCTTCATGAGAAACTCCCGCTTGCCGCATGCAGTCTGCAATCGCGGCTCGAATATGCCTTTGCACCTGATCATGGCCCAGGAGGTTGGGATTGGACGCGGAGGTCTTGACGCTGCTGATGACTTGGGTATCCCCGTCGCTAATGGCGATGCGCAGGCTCGTTCCTCCGCCATCAATGCCCATGAAGAGCTGATCGTTCATCTTCCCTCGATCTCGCGAACAACAAGCTCGTGAATTGAGCGCCGGAACGAATGAATGTTCTCCGCATCCCGGCCATGAAAAACCCGATTGCTCAACACAGCTGTGACCAGGCGCCGTACCGGATCGACCCAGAGCGAGGTTCCCGTGAAGCCGGTGTGTCCATAAGAAGAATCGCTGTAAAGTTCGCCGGCGGATGAGCCTTCCGCTGCTTTGAGCATCCAGCCTAGCCCCATGCGGAACTGTCCGGATGCCTGCTGGCTGGTCGCCTCCTTCCTCAGTTGCGCTGACAGCCGCAATCGACTGTCGCCCGAAACCCAAGCCTCCCCAAAAGCGGCGACATCACGGGCGCTGGCGAACAAACCGGCGTGGCCCGCAATGCCCCCGACGCCACAGGCGTTTTCGTCGTGGACTTCTCCCCAGGCGCGGCGACGACGCCAGGCATCATCGTATTCAGTGGGCACGGTACTCTCTCTGGCTACGCCATTTTGAACCGGATTATAAGTGACCGAGCGCAAATTCAGCGGCTCCAGGACGAGCTCCGCCAGAGCCTTGTCGAGCCGACCGCCCTGCAATCTGGCTACAGCCTCCCCCAGCAACATTATGCCAATATCGCTGTAACGAACGGCTTCGCCAACAGGACCGGCGAAGGGAAAGCGCAGCATGCTCGCCAAGCCCCTTCGCCAGCGGGTCTCTTCGTAGGCGCTTCCATATGCCGGGGGCGCGGGAGCCTCATCACTGGCCAGCAGATAGACCGAACGCCAGGGCGGCAGACCGGAGCTATGTGTCAACAGATGCTTGAACCTGACCTCGCTTACATCGACGCTGAGATCCTCATATTCGCCGTCAATTGGCAAGAATCGTCTCGTGTGCGGGTCTTGACCGCCGGAGATCTCGCGCGGGTTCAATTGCCCGAATTCCGGAATCACATCGACCAGTCTGTCATGAAGTTTTATTTTGCCGGCTTCAACCAGCGTCAAGAAGCTGGTTTCGACGAAGATCTTTGTAACAGACGCCAAGTCGAACAAAGTATCGGTGCCGACCGGCAACTGGCGAGTCTCCGCGTCAATCCAACCCCAGGCGCCATCCATAACGATGTCCCCGCGATGAATCACGCACAAGCTGAGAGCGGGGAAGCTGCCGGGCAAGTGCCGCGCAAGCAGCGCCTCCAGCCCGGCTTTGAACCCTTCATTCGCGAGTAGCGCTCCCGTTGTCGAGCTCATAGCGCCGGCTCCAGATTCACTGTAAGTTTCCCAGATGGAACATAATCGCCGCAGATGGCGTCGACCGCGGCTTCAAGCGATGGCGCGCTGTCGCCGTTGCTGCAAAGAATGACGCCGGCGCCGGATATCGCCTTGGCGTCATAGGGATTGCGCAAGCAAAGCAATACTGCTCCGGGATGACGGTCAATCATTGCCTGAGCCGCTCGCGCTTGCCAAGGCAGCATATGAGCGTTTCTGGTCGCTATGATCAAGATATCCGCCGCCGCGTCCAGCGCTTCGGCTTGAGCGAGTACCATATCAAGCTCGTTCTCTGAGCGAACAATCAAGCTTTCAGCCTGTGGCAAGCGCTCGCGGAGATATCGCGAGAGATCGGTGCCGCAATCTTGATCTTCCTCGCCAGAAAACAGTTGCGTGGCGAACTCGATGCATAATACGCGCGATCGCGGACCAGCGATGGGCAAGCGCTCGGGGGCTCGCAACAAAACCGTGCCCGCCCTGGCAGCTTTTCTGGCCAGAGAACGGTGAGTCTCACAACCGACGATCTCCAAAGGGGACCGGTCATTCAATTGATGCCGACGCTTCATCGCCCTTATGCGCGCAACGGATTTGTCAATGCGCTCAGGCGATATCCGCCCAGATTCCGCCGCCCCCAAAAGGGCATTGTAAGCGGCTTCTTGCCTGGCGCGAGAATGCGAAAACAGCAGCATATCCACGCCCGCCAGCACCGCGAGCACGGCCGACTCGCCCGCTCCCCAGCCGTCCGTGATCGCTTTCATCTCCATGCAGTCTGTGCAGACTGCGCGATCATATCCCAATTCGCTGCGGAGCAAACCATCTATGGCGCGCGGCGATAAACTTGCCGGGTAGCGATCGTCCAATTCCTCGAACATGACATGACTTATCATAATGCAGGGTACGTTTGCGCCGATAGCGCTGCGAAAAGGCATCAGATCTTCTTCATACAAATAGCGCAGTGATCCGGATACTTTTGCCAGCGCTTCGTGCGTATCAATCTCGCTATTGCCCAGCCCCGGAAAATGCTTGGCGGTCGAGGCGACGCCCGCCCGCTCGAAACCCTTGATCTGCGCGATGACGAAGTCCCTGACCAGATCTTTGTCGGCGCCTGCCGATCGCGTGCCCACAGACGGATTCGCGCTCTTGTGAGCGACATCAGCGACCGGCGCGAAGTTCCAGTTGATGCCGAGGGCAGCCAATTCCCGCCCCATCATGAAAGCGATATCTTCCGCGAGTTGCATATCGCGGGAAGCGCCGAGCGCCAGCGCGCCCGGGCTCTCGCTGAAGCCAGCCCGCAACCGCGCTACAGCGCCGCCTTCTTGATCGATGCCCGCGAGGATGGGATATTTGGCCGCATTCTGGCATGAGTCCACAAGTTGCTTGACCTGCGCCGGCGATTCCACGTTGCGCGCGAAGAGATATACACCGCCGATCCGCCCGCATGCCAACCAGTCCAAAAGATAGGGAGGCGCGACGGCGCCGTCGAATCCCACCATCAACATCTGCCCGATTTTTTCTTTCAGCTTCAGCATCTTATGGTCCTAATCCAAGCTTGCGGAGGCATTTCGCTTTTCCCACCAGACCATCAATTGATAGATCACCAGCGCAAGAAGCGCGCCCAGGAAAATGAATGCGCTGATTAACTCAATAGCAAAGTTCTCCGCGAATATCCCCGCGACGCCGGAAAGCGCCGCGCCGCCCAAGCCGGCGCAACCGACCTGGAATCCGATAGCGTTTGAGGCGTGTTCAGCGCCGACGCGCCTTGGCGTTTGCAGAATCAAAATCGGAAACTGAGCCGCCAGGCCGAAACCCAAAGCCAGCAGTCCTACGAAACTGGAAAACTCGGCAACATTGGCAAATAGTAAAAGAGCGCCGAGCACCATCAGCGCAAAGCTGATGTTCAGCAAGGTCCTGTCACCCAGGCGCAAAGCCAAAAGGCCCATGAGCATCCGGCCAATGGTGAAGCTGCCCCAATACGCGCTGACCCATGCGCTCGACGTTTCTTGCGGAATGCCCCTTGCTTCTACAAAAAGTGTATTCGCCAGTTGCCCGGTGCCGATCTCGATGCCCCCGTACAAGAAGAAGTAAAGCAGGCTGATCCAAACGATCGGCCGCTGCAGTGTTTCCCGCAGCGGCGCCTTTGAGTCGACTTCCTCCGCGTGGATGCCGCGCTTGCTTTTCTTTAGTTTCCATAGCGGCCGGGTGATCAGTATGGAGAGACCAAGAAGCAGGATGACGCCGCCCATGATTACGTAGCCAAACTGCCACCCTGCTTCCAGGTCGAGCACGAGGTAGGTCACGAGCCCGGGCGCGAATGTCAGCCCGATGCCCCAGCAAGCGTGCAGCCAATTCATTTGGCTGGCGCTGTAATTCGACGCCACGAAAATATTCATGCCAGCGTCAATCGTTCCTTTGCCAATGCTGGCGATAAATGCGGCCAGCAGCAAGGCAATCCAGATTGGCGCAATGGCATAGCCCAGCATGCCCAAGCCGGCGATCAGCGGACCGCTAACCAAGACCGAGGCGATGCTGAATCTGTTGATCAAGGAACCACATAAAAATGCCGCTATCAGCCCGCCAAGCATTGCGGCGCTTAACAGCGTGCCCAATGAATCCAGCGAGACAGCGAACGTGGGCTGTATGAAGGTCCAGGCAATATTCAGCAGGCCCGTGGCCAAGCCGATGGCGACGAAAACCAGATAGGCGATCAGAATAGGGACTGACTTTTCGATCTTCAAGCCGGCTCGATTCTCTTGATGTGATGGGGATATCATACCTTGTAGCGGATTGCGCGCCATGGTGCGATGCCCGGGCAGGGCAATCGCTTCAAAATCATTTTGTGTCGATCGCCCCACAAATCATCCAAAAAGGCGGCTTTTGCCCTTGAAATGCCCCCCTGAGATACCCTAGCTCTCCCCCTAAATTCCATAACTGTATAGACACCGTATAGATACAGTCCGTTTTTTCGGAGGGGACTTTTTTGAGCCGGCGCTGAAGAGGGAATAGGCGGGCCGCATGCGCTGGGCGCCGAGATTCAGTGCCTGAGATAATTGATCCATAGGGGTAGCGTATCATCATTTTGAATAGAAAAGGTGAACAAATGGTCGCGGTTTTTCGAGATTGCCGAAAAGCGGTTTCGGGGGTTTCGGCGGGTCGCGTCGGTCGCGTAGACACTGACCGCCGACACTGACCGTCGGTCGCTCGCCCGTGTTTGTCATGGTCTGAGACTTGGCAAGCGGCCCTGGAGATTAGGAGAAGTTACCGAAGGCGCGCATAATTTCAATTTGAAGCGATTGTCCTGGATGCCCGGGCTATCGCAATTGCCTTCGCCGGATTGCCATGCCAGGATTGATCATACGCTAGGATGAGTCCGCTCGGTAAACCGCGTCGCCTATTCGGACAATTGCTTCTTCCGCGGCCGATTCAACTTCCGTGTAATAGCCGCGCAAGCCGCCGCTCAAGAGCTTAAGATCGGACTGAGTCTCTCTCGGCGACAGGGCGGGACGATTGCGCGCGTATCGGACGAAAGGTTCGCAAGGTGGGATCGGCTTGATGTCGCTCAAGTAAATCAAGGAATCATGAATTCGTGACCGTATAGCCAGCCTCTGCCCAAGCGCTGGCGGCGAAACCAGCTGGTCGGACTTGATGATGATATTCTCGCCAGCGCTCCCCTCCCGCAGATGCTTGCCGAATTCTTTTCGCATCTGCTGATAGTGACCGGTAAAGCCGATGCTAATCTTGTTGTCGCCGCGGAATCTGGACTGTGGGTGGCGCAAGTGATGCACGTCCAAATATGCCATTTCTTTCTTGAGAAAATCAAGGATGCCGACAATGCCGAAAGTCGTCAGCCGAATCTCCTGCAACACCATGATACCGGAAGGATCATATACAGTCTTCTTGTCATTGACCTGTGTCTTTAACGGGTTCTGCTGAATCTGCAATTGTTCGATTGTTCCAATTTTTTCCATATTTGTAATTTCTTATGCCGTTCCCTAAGTCGAAATCGACCCTGATTGTACATCACCGGTCAATAAATTTCTCCGTGCCTGCGGTCGGTGTCTACGCGACCTACCAGGCCGCCCGAAAACACCATCTACAATCACGTCGAAACACGTACGGGCGAGCCGGCGACTCGCCCAGATCATACCCCTCTGTGCTCTCTGTGCCTCTGCGGTCAATTTTCAGTTTGATTATATATCCTTCTAGTAACACCATTTTGAAGTAATTGCCCTGCTTCGCTGACGAAGACGCTATATGCTAAACTCAACTAGAGAACGAAACTTAAGTCCAAGCAGCGAATACCCCACCAACAGATTCCGGAGCCAGGTAGCCGAAAGTTCAAGCCATGTGCGCGCAACAAATGAACGATTTGGGGGATCCACGGCCAGACGAAGGTCTTGACGAAGCGAGCCTCGCCGCCTTTCTAGCCGGCAAGCTGGAAGGCGCGGAGCAGCCGATGACTGTGCGGCAATTCACGGGTGGCATGGCAAACTTGACCTATTTGCTGCGTTTCGGCGACGCGCGGGAATACGTTCTCCGGCGGCCGCCCATAGGCCATTACGCGCCGACAGCGCATGATATGTCCCGCGAATACCGAGTGCTTTCCGTGCTGCATCCCGTTTTCCGCTTTGCGCCGCGCATCTACCTGTATGTCGAAGACGCAAGTGTCATCGGTGCCCCTTTTCTTATCATGGAGCGACGAAAAGGCATCGTCGTGCGTCGCGCCATGCCCGCGAGCTTCGCCGCTATGCCAAATGCGGCGCGCTTGCTAAGCGAAGCGCTGGTGGATGTACTGGTCGACTTCCATGCTGTCGATTACGGCTCAATCGGGCTTTCGGAACTTGGTAGACCGGCCGGCTTTATCAGCCGTCAAGTAGAAGGCTGGTATCGGCGCTGGAACGCGGCAAAGCTTGAAGACAGTTCCGTCGTCGAGGAGCTTTATGCCTGGCTCGTCGACAACATGCCGGAATCGCCTTCCCCTGCCTTGGTGCATAATGATTACAAGCTGGACAACACAATCTTCGCTCCTGATGATCCATCAGCGATGAGGGCGCTATTGGATTGGGATATGTGCACGCTTGGCGATCCCTTGCTTGATTTGGCGACATTGCTGACATACTGGAGCGAGCCCGGCGATCCGGAACACCTCTTGCTGTTGACGCCGATGCCGACCGGGGACTACGATTTTCTCACAAGGAAGCAAATCATCGCCAGATATGCCGAACGCAGCGGCCGCGACGTGGGAGACATTCGCTTTTATCAGGCTTTGGCGCACTTCAGATGGATGGTCTTCATGCAGCAGATGCATTTTCGCTACGTCCAGGGAATGACCAAGGACCATCGCTTCAAGCGCTTGGATGAAACAGCCGCGCTGTTGGCGATAAGCGCCCTGCAAGCTTCGCGTGGCGAGTTCGCCTAGGACGCGGCCTCAAAGGAATTCGATGGTATCGGCTGTGGACTTTTCGATCTCGGCGTAATGTCCGCGTAAATGGGCGTATTCGTCGGGAATCGTTGCGGCGAGTTGATACATGGCTTCGTGAATCATCTGCGAAAGAACTTGGCGCGGTATGCGCTTCTGTCCTCCGGTGCGAAATCGGAATCCTTTGCCAAATACCACCTTCGCGTAAGCGCGGCGGAGGCGCTTCATGCGCGCTTTCCAGCTTTCGGCGCCGCAAATGGCTGTGGGAACGATAACAGCATCGGATTTGGTCGCAACGTAAGCCAGTCCGTCCTTGCCCGGCTGCAAGCCCCCGGCGTGGCGCGTGCCTTCCGGCGCCATCAACACCAGTTGTCCGCTTTGTAGCAGGGCGATAGTTTGCATGAGCGCTTTGCGGTCATAATCGCCACGATGGATCGGGAAGTGTCCCCATTGCCGCAGGAACCAGCCCACAACGGGAATCCGGAAGTTTTCGATTTTTGAGAGCGAGATCGTGTAGCGGAAAGGAATGCTGGCTGTCACGACGATTGGATCCAAGTAGGATATGTGGTTTATCATGAGCGACGCGCTGCCGTGGCGGGGGACATTTTCCAGCCCTTCGACCTCGACCTTGCAAAAACTGGGAACTGCCGCTCTCAGCATGGGAAGGAGAATTCGCCGGCGCTTGTCATATTCTGGCTGGCGGGCTATGTACTCCTCAATGCTCAGTTCGGTGGGCATGCGCAGTTTCTTGGGAATTAGCTATTCTTGCGCTGCTTGCGCTCGCGCCGTTTTCGGCGGATTTCCGCCAGTTCGTTGGCTGGGGTCATCATCGCGTCGACCTCGCTTTGGTCCAGTTGATACCAGGCGCCCTTGCGCAAGGTGCCCAATCCGAGTTGACCGATGTGCGTGCGGACCAAGCGAATCACAGGATGACCCAGGATAGAAGCGACCCGGCGGATCTGGCGCTTGCGTCCTTCGACCATGACAATCCGCAAGGTGCTGGATCGTCTGTTGGATTCCAATACCCTGGCGGAGCACGCCGCGGTACGGCTGTTGTCCAGCCAGATGCCAGATTCCCATTTTTCAATCGTTTCGCGCCGGATTCTGCCCTTGACCGTGACCTTGTAGGTCTTGGTGTGTTCAAATCGCGGATGCGTCACTTTGTTGGCCAATTTCCCGTCGTTGGTCAAGATCATCAAGCCCTCGCTGTCGGCGTCAAGGCGTCCGATGGTGAAGAGATGCCCAGGCAAATCTATCAGTTCGCGTATAGTGGGACGGCTATCGTCAGGCGGCGATTCGTTTGTCGAGAGCACGCCTTTTGGCTTGTTTACGACGATATAGAGTGGATCAAACGCGCCTCCGATGCGTTCCCCGTCCACCAGGATGATATCTTTCTGCGGATCCGCTTTAGCCCCGAGCTCGATGACCTTGCCGTTCACCCGCACACGGCCCGCGCGAATAATCTCTTCGCATTTGCGGCGCGATCCGATATCGGCTTGAGCCATGATTTTCTGCACACGTTCAAATGTCATGCTGGATTGTCTTCGCTTGTGTTATGGAGACGCGCTGGTGAAGGGATCATAGGAAACTCGCGCGCTCCCGGCTAGGGTTAATCGACGATATTAGACGCATTAGCCCGTGCAAACGGAAAGGTGAAGAAGAATATGCCCGGCGAAATCGCGCTGAACTCGTCATTCGGTCGACTTGTCGGTCACAATGAATTGCAGTGGAATCCCCAATAGCAGGCGTGTTTGCGCCACCAGGGTGGGCAGCGCAACAACAAACAATGTCAACACCAGCATAAAAGGGATGCTCAACAACTCTTGCAGGCTCTCCACGAAAGTGTAGGGACCGTCTCGCGGCGGCCGGATGCGATAGTCCTGGATTTGAAAGACGATGACAAGGATGATCATGGTGATGCCAGAAATCGCCAAAAGGATCCAGGCAGGGTGGCTTCCGGACAATCCATCAACGACATAGGACAGCTTGTCCGAAGCGGCGATCAAGGTATCCATCTGTATTGGCGCGATCTCGGGATGAAACAGTACAGGCAATTGCGATCCAACCGTCAGGATTATCCAGCCGGCGCCAGCCAGCAAGATATCATGGGCGATCCTGAGCAGCAGCTTCAACGAGTTGAAGGATACAACATGTGGATTCTCAATTAACTTGGCCAGCATGTAACCGACCTCTTTGCTCCCCCAGGCATGGCGCAGCGTCTGTGTATAGCGGTTCTTGACGGAACGAAAGATGTTGGAACCTGTGGTCGAGTCCGCGAGGAAGGGCAGGAAAATGTGCTGCAGAGAAACTTTGCCGCCTGTCGCGAAATATGCCTTGATCAACATGTGCCATTCATCGGCGATAACGTCAGTATCCCAGTTGCCGCTTTGTTCGAGCAGTTTCAGGCTGAGCGAATAGGAGGACATCGGCATCGCCATCCACCAAGGCGCTGCCAGGTAAGCCATCTCAAAGGCTGTGGCATAGGTGTTGATAATGCGCATCAAGGGGTTGACTTGCCATATATTGCCGTGATAGCGAATTGGCGCTTGCCAAAAGGTGCGATGTCTGTCCTTGCTTGCGGCGAAGAAATAGGTGAGAGCTGCAAAGTGCTTCGGGTGCCAGCGGGTGTCGGCGTCCATAGTCGTCACGACGATGTTATCGATATCCAGATTTTCCGGCTCAATTACCTTGTCGAAGTACCATTTGACCGCCCAAGACAGGTTGGCCGACTTGCATTGCATTTCGCCGATCAAGCCGCGAGGATGGACCGTGTAATAGACATTGGCAAAATGAGCGGTGTAATGGCGCTGCAGAAAACGCGCTTTGCGATAGCTATTCGGTTCTCCGCCTTCCATTGCCAGGATGATCGAGATTTGCGTTTTCGCGTTGTGCTGCTGCCGGAGTTGGTTCAGCGTTCTACTGAGAACCTCCAGCGATTCTTTGTAATTGGGGATGATTACGAGGTGATGCACTTCCTCCCAGGCGACGCCAACCTCGTCCTCAATTTCCAGGTACTTTTGATACCAGTCAATCGCCTCCCAGGTATTGACCTTGCGATTGCCCAACCCGTTGGCGATGCCGGCGAATAAGAACCTGAGCGCGGAATAGAGCGCTACAAATGCGGCTGTCAGCATCAGAGTTAGCGGAAAGGCGACTGCGCTTGCGATTGAGAGCAGCAAAGCCAGCCAGGCGATAAACCCCGGGATTCCGTCAAGAACGCGTTCGGGAATCGGCGGAAGCGGAGCGCCACCCCAAATCGAACGGCCTACTTCGGACGGATAAGGCTGTCGTTGATCGTCGGATGTGTAGGGCACAAATATCTTGTCGGCGTATTAGCTGTCCCAATCGCCTAAATCATAGCATACAGCATATTGCCAACAAGCCAAAATCAGGTCCGGAGGATGCCTGGCGCGCTGTACTGTTCATGCAAATTGCGGCGCTCCTGCGACGAGCAGGCATGCTATTTTGCGCGAGCGCGACATTCCTGGAGCTTTTTCGTCGGTTGCGCGCCGAGGGGCTCTTAACGCAATCCAGCGGAGCAGGTCAAGACTTGGCGCCCTTGCTGCCCTTTATGCCGCGTCGGCTGGCGACTGATACCAGATTAGTTTGATAGTCATACATGTTGCGGCGTTTTTCAGCGTGCGCTTCGCGCGCCAGGTCCACCAGCCTCTGGACCAGCTGGCTTGGCGACAGCCCTTCTTCCCGCCAGAGATAAAGCGCGAGCGAACCGGGCATGGTATTTATTTCGTTGAGATAGATCTCGTCCTGCTCAGGTCTTACGAGAAAATCAATGCGCGCTATGCCGCGACCGTCGACAGCCTGGAAGGCGCGCAGGCTCAGCTGCTGCAAGCGCGTCGTTAGCGCATCGTTGACCGGCGCCGGGATTATCCGCTCGGCGCTCTTCATGCCTTCATCCCCGCGCAGATACTTGTCCTCATAGGACAGGAAGTCGTCCCAAGACAGAGGCTGTTCCAAGGTCGAAGCCTGAAATTCGTCGCCGAAGCCAATGACTGAACAATTGATCTCGATGCCGTCGACGATTGCCGGCTCAACCATGATGCGCCGGTCGAAATTGGCGGCGATGTCGATACCAGCGCGCAGCAAGGGCAAGGAATCCGCTCGGCTGATTCCGATGCTGGATCCCAGCGTCGCGGGCTTGATGAATAGAGGAAACGCCAGGCTTTGCTGGATCTCTTCCAGCACTTGATCGGGCTGGTTTAGCCAGCTTTCGCGAGAGAATACGAAGTCATCGAGAACTGGGACATCAGCCTGGCGGAGCACCATCTTGGTCATAGCCTTGTCATTGGTCAGCGCTGAACCCAGCGTGGCGTATCCTACATAAGGTACGTCCGCCAACTCTAGCAAACCCTGGAGACTACCGTCCTCGCCGTGCGTGCCGTGCAGCGCCGGAAAAGCGACATCAATGCGCTTGACAGCGCTCTTGCTGAATCTGCCTGCCAGAGGATTCACGATCAGACCATGATGGCGGGTATCCGGCGATAGCAGGCAGGATGCGACTCCTTCCAGTTGCAGCAAGCCCTTGTTTGCAAAATTGTCCAAATCAAGCAGGGGGTCGCCGGTGAACCAGGCACCGTCGCGGGAGATGTAGACCGGAACAAGCTCGTATAGATCTTCGGGAAAGGCTCGCATTATCTGGTGCCCGGTCACAATGGACACATCATGTTCGACGCTGCGGCCGCCAAAGATGACCGCCACGCATGTTCGCCGGCGCTCGCTCATGAACTCTTCCCGGGTCCTTGCTGAATCAGTGCAGTACTATGCAAGTTTTGACCAATGATGTCAATAAGGTTTCATGGGGGTACCCAAGCGGCGCGTCTAATAGGTATCCGGCAGGTCATTCAGGAATAGCACGGTATCGTTCGCCCTCAGGTTTTGCCGGTACCATGCCACCGATTCCGCCAAGGTTTCATACACTTGTACGCGAGCCATGTCATATCCGGTCGAGCGAATACCTTCAAATACTGGCTCGGTTTGCTCTCTGCCAATTAGGATGATATCGGTGGCGTATTCGCAGGCAAGGACGCCCAGTTTGCGGTTTTCCTCCTCTTGCAAATCGCCAAGTTCTATCATGCCCGGCGTGATCAGCAGCCTTTTGCCGTCTTTGTACATGCCCAGCACCTTTAAGGCGCTGACGATACCTTTCGGATTGGCGCTGTAGGCGTCATTGATGATGGTGATGCCGGAAGCTGTCCTTTGCCGCGCCAGTCGACTCTCCGCGGGTTTGAGCGCCCCGATTCTGATGGCAATATCGCGCAAAGGGATGCCTTCGTGAAACGCGACTGCGACGCAGAGCAGGAGATTAGTAACATTGTGTTCGCCAATGACAGGCGTGCTTAGCTGCGCTTGCTCGCCAGACGCGACATTGGCGACAGTGAATCGGAGGCCGTCCAAACTTTCTTCAATATCAGTCGCGATCCAGGTCAGGTTTTCGCGACGCGCTTCATCAAGGTCTAGTTCTCGGCTCACGGACAATCGAGTCTCAGGGTGGCTCATGGCGATCATCTCGCGAATAAAGGTATTGTCCCAGTTGAAAACGCCGACTCCGTCGTCCTTGAGATTCTTGATGATTTCGTATTTGGCGCGCATGACATTCTCCAGCGAGCCAAATCGCTCAAGATGTTGCGGACCTATTTCTGTGACAATCGCAATGTCGGGCGGCGTCAACTGACAGATGCGATCAATCTCGCCCGGTACATAGGCGCCCATTTCGCTGATGAAGTATTCCGTTCGGTAATCGTCGACGAGATCGCGATTGATCGCCAAAGAGATCCCCATAAGCGTGTTGTAGCTCTTTGGCGTCGCATATGCGCGATATCGCAAGCTCATGATGTCGCGCAAGAAGTCTTTCGTCGTTGTTTTGCCGTAGCTGCCGGTGATTCCTATGATTCTAGGCTTGGTCGCGTTCAGTACCGAGCGCGCCCGCGACAGGTAGCGCTGCCGCTGGTAACTCTCGAAGGGCTGCATAATCAGGTTGCCTAAGGTCAGCCATATTGGCGCCAATAAGAAAAGGAAAAAGCCCGACGTAGCGATTGCTATCGGGGAAATCCGGAGCAACTTCAATTCTTCAATGACATTTATCGCCAGCACGAAGGATGCCACCCCCGCGAGGGCAGCGCATATGGCAGCGGCCGCCATCATGCGCTTGACACGGCCCGTGCGGACAAGCGGCTTTTTGATTTCCTGTTCTTGCTCCGGCGAGACGGCGAAGAGAGTTGCGACAAGCATGATCAAGTGTGAAAAAGCGCCGTTCGGCGCTTCGCCCAGGACGACAGCAATTGCGCTGCCGAGGAACCAGGCGGCCAGCGCGCGCCTGGGCAAGAGATACCGCGGCGCGCGTCGAAGCCACAGGAAAAAGCGCCGGCTCATGTATTCTTCGATCTGATAGAAACGAGCCAGTCGGTAAATGCGAAGCCAGGTTCCAAGCAGCCAAACAGCCGCCAGCGCTATTAGCAAGAGACTCAGCACTGTTCAGTCACCCACAGGATGCAAGCGCATTATAAGGTCTATCCACGAATAGACAACAGGACGGCGAAGCGGGCGCTTCGCTCTATCAGGTGATTTGGGATTCGTCATTTGAATACAGCGCGTTCATGATTGACGCGGTCCTGCGTGCATAGTCAAGATAGGCGTAGTGGCCCGCGCCTTCATGCACGATCAAGGCGGCGTCGGGAATGGCTCTTTCCAGTTTCTCGCCCATCCATAGAGGCGTTTCCATATCGGCGTCGCCCCATATCAATACTGTTGGCACATTCACTCTGTATGCCTTGGGCAGCAGGTCTTGATTAACTACATTGACCAGGGTTTTGCGCATGACGTCCGATGCGGATTGAAAATCCGGCGAAGCGTATCTCATGTTGTAGCGCCCCCGCAGGTACTCGGCGATTGGGGCAGCGCCGAGACGGTTCAAGCCATTGCGGACAGACCGATACACCCGCAGGCGCAATTGACTGGTCAGGGGCTGCTTCGCTTTGATGCCGGCGCTGTTTGACAAGACCATGCTTTTGAGGCGGTCACTATAGTCAGACCCAAGAATCAAGCCAATGCGCCCGCCCAGCGAATGACCGAAGTAGTGAACTTGCTCCAGGCCGTGTAAATCCAGATAAGCGACGCAGAACGCAGCGTAGTCGAAGATTGAATAAGGAGCGGGCGGTTCGGCGCTCGCGCCGAAACCGGGCAAATCCAACATATAGAGTTGATAATCAAAGCCTTCCAGGATTTGCGCCAGGGGCCCCAACAATTCAAGATTGGCGCCCCAGCCATGAATCATCAGCACCGGGGCGCCCTTGCCGATGACGCGTTCGCGAATCTCCAGACCATGGACGACGATGCGCCGGGTATTGTCCAAGGTGGGTCAACCAATGGCGCTAAGCGGAATCGAGACTTGTCGGGCGGCGCGCCGTTCGCTGATCGGTGTGACCGGCGGGCATTCCCAAGCCTGGTCTTCTGTGCTTGAACGTTCCTTGGCGAATTTCGGCAGGATGCCGCAGGCGAAGCATTTGTCGCGGCAATCGACGCGCGTCTCGCGCTGGATGCTCATGAGGTAATCTTCTTTGAGGAACTTCTTGTGTATGCCGACGTCGATATGATCCCAAGGGAAGACTTCGTCCAGATTGCGTTCGCGGTAATTGTAAAAGTCCGGATCAAGGCCGCAATCTTCAAAAGCCTCTAGCCATTTTTGATGCCGATGCTGATCTTGCCAGGCGTCAAATTTGCAACCCAGTTCCCAAGCGCGGCGAATCACCCTACCCACTCGGCGATCGCCACGGCTCAGCCAGCCTTCAAACTCGCTGCCGTCATAGTCATTCCAGCGCAGGTGCATGCCGCCCCGGCGCATCTTCCGCTTCAACAGCGACTGCTTCTCTTCGACCTGGTCGCGTCTGTCCTGGGGCACCCACTGGAAGGGCGTGTGGGGTTTGGGAATAAAGGTGCTGACGCCGACGTTGAGTGTGGCTTTCTTGCCAAGAATCTTGGTGCCTTCGTTGAGTGTTCGCAGGCAGAGATCGACGATTGCCTGAACGTCCTCCAGAGACTCGTCTGGATGTCCGATCATGAAATAGAACTTGATAGTGCGCCATCCGCGCGAATAAACGTCTTTGGCGGTCTGGATCACCTGGTCGTCGGGCACGTATTTATTGATCATATCGCGCATTTTCTCGGTAGCAGCCTCTGGCGCGAAGGTGAAGCCGCTGCGGCGCGTATCACCGAGCTTTTCCAGAAGGTCGGCGCTAGCGCTCTCGATGCGCAGGCTGGGCAAGCTCAAGCTCAAGCCCGCGTCCTTATAGACGCGGTTGACTTCTTCCGCAAGTTCTTCAACCCAAATGTAGTCCGAAGAGGACAAGCTCAATAAGCTGATCTCCTCGAAACCTGTACTTTGCACGATCTCTTCGATTGCCGACATGATCTCGTCAACCGGGCGCTCCCGTACCGGGCGCGTCACCATGCCGGCATGACAGAAACGGCAACCCCGCGTACAGCCGCGCATGATCTCGATCGGGGCTCGGTTATGGACGGTGTCGACGTTGGGAACGATGAACTTGGTGAAGGGCTTGGGCAATGAGATCACGATCCGTTTGAGCACGCGCTCAGGAATGCCCGGCTGATTGGGCTTTGTGGCATATATGGCGCCATCCCGCTGATATTCGACGTCGTAAAACCGCGGCACGTACATGCCCTGGATTTTGGCAAGTTCCTTGAGTTGCTCGTTTCGGGTTTTGTTCTTCAGTTGGCCCATCAAGGACGCGATCTCAACGATGATCTCTTCGCCTTCGCCAATTACAAAGGCGTCAATGAAGTCCGCCATTGGTTCCGGATTGAAACAGGCATGGCCGCCCGCGATCACCAGGGGATGGCTCTGATCGCGCTCACGGCTCAAAACGGGCATGCCAGCCAGGTCGATCAGATTCAAGGCGTTGGTGTAGAGTTGCTCGTAGGGCAAGCTGATGCCGAGGACATCAAATTCACAGACCGGATGTTTGCTCTCAAGCGAATACAACGGGATCTCGCGCTCGCGCATGATCGCTTCCATGTCCAGCCAGGGCGAAAAGACACGCTCAGCCAGCATATTTTCCTGCAGATTTACCTGGTGGTAGAGGTTCATAATGCCCAGGTTGGACATGCCCAAATCATAAATGTCCGGGAATGCCAGGGCGACCTTGATTTCTGTGGTGTCCCAGTCCTTGACGACGCTGTTGTATTCACCGCCGACGTAGCGTCCCGGTTTTTCCACTTGTAACAGGAAGCGATCCAATTTAGGCTCGATCAAAGCGGAAGGCGTCATCAGATTAGCGAAGCGCTCCTATGTTTTGGAATCACAATACTGAAATTATATCCTATGCTGGCAGGCTTGTGTAGCGATGAGAGATCTATGCGCCGTTGCCTGCCTACTGGTTTCGTTCTTGCTGACGACGGCGGCCAACATCGCGCAAGAATACGGCGGGGCGATTTCCGCGGACAACTTGTATCGATTGCGTCCGCACGATCGAATTGACTTCGCAGATTTTGACGCCAAGCTTACTATCGGCTGGTTCGCAGCCAATGACGACGCGACCGAATTCCTGTTGTTTGACCAATCAGGCGAGATTTATGACATTTCGTTTTCAGATGATTCGCGGCGCTGGCTCAACCGGCAGGAGCAAGGCGCGCAGCCATTCGCCCTAATTGATGGCATACAGATGCAGGGCGAGCCCATAATCCTGCATCAGTTGGATGGCCAGTACTTTATCAATGAATACAAGCTGCGGAAGAGCCATGTTCCTGTTGCGCTCTATCACGGCATTTCAGAAGGCGGTCTGTTTGTCGAGGCGACTGATGATGACGGGCGGACGCAATTCCTGCGCTACCGGCTGGATCATGAAACAGGTGATCTTAGCTTGCAGGATGTGATTCCGTTTCCGGACCGGGTGGGTGATGCGCCCGCCATGCGGATAGGCAGAATAAACTTTCCTGTGGTGATCGTGTCGGCTTTGGCGGAAAGCAGGTTGTATTTCGACATTTATCCTGATTCCTTCAACGAAGTCGGAGCCAAGGAATTTCAACTCGTCAATGGTCCGGCCGTTTTCGGCGCGGTCAACGCGCCGGCAGCCAGCCATCTCGCCTGGACGAACCCGTTAAGAGAGCAACTCAAGCTCTTGGATCTGGGCACAGGTGAAAACCGAATTGTGGCGGCGCTTGATGGAGCGTATCCACAATACCTCTTGCTATCCCAGGATGCGAGCGCGGTTCTGGCAGTGAATCTGGATTTCCAACCTGCTGTAGTCGCCTGGAGCGCCGAAAGTGGCCAGCGCTACGACCTGGGACCGTATCGAGAATGTGGCAGAATTCCGGATAAAGTTGAGCTCAGCCGGGACGGACGGGCGTTGATAATTGGCTGCGATACGGGTCTGGAAATATGGCGAGTATTTGAATAACAGCCGCCCGGCGCATAATCGGCAGAAAAGATCCCAGGAATGTCGCGTTCACAGATAAAAGCAAGCTTTCCCCTTGCGCGCGCAAGGGGTTTGTCAATAAAGGAGAGACAGGCATGATGTTGACAGCGGTTCGCACATTGTTCGATTACCACTACCGGGCTTACGACCAGGTTTGGTCCTCTGTTATGGAATTGAGCCGGGAACAATTCGTAAAAGAGTACGATTACTCCGTTGGATCTGTTCGCAATCAACTGGTGCACGTGATGAATGTAGATGACCGCTGGCTGTTGCGTCTTCAGCATCAGCAACCGACGGAGAGTCTCGCCTTCACGGATTTTCCGGACCAGCAGTCGGTGTGGCAAAGATGGGTTTCAATTCGCGGGAGCGTCCAGGATTATGCGCTTGGACTGAGCCGCGAACAGTTGGAGCGGACTGTGGAGCTTCATTTTCCCGGACGAGGAGGCAGGCGCCACAATACACGATGGCAAATCTTGCTGCATGTGGTCAATCACGGGACTGACCATCGCGCCCAGATTCTGGCTCTGCTGCATGACTTGGGCGGTCAAACCTTTGAGCAAGATCTCATTCTACATTTGTGGTCCCAGGAAGAGAGTTGAGCTACAAGCGACTCAGTTCCCGCGCGATCTGTCCAGCGACTCTGGCATTGTTGACGAGCAAGGCGATATTCGCTTCCAGAGAACGTCCGTCTGTCAGCTGACTGACACGATTCAGGACGAAGGGCGTAACGGTGTTGCCTGTTATCTCTGCCTTTTCCGCCTCGCGGGTTGCCTGCTCAATGGCTTTCTCCGCAATGGCGGCGTCCAGAGCCTTGTCCGCAGGGACCGGCACGGTCACGAGTATGCCGTGTAGGGCTCCCAATTCTTGGGCAGCTTGAATTATTCGCGCCGCTTGAGCCGCGGAATCCACGCGCTGGTCAATTGGCAATCCGCTGCTCAGCGCGTAAAAGGCTGGCAAGCTGTCGGTCTGAAAGCCGAGAATCGGCACGCCTTGCGTCTCCAAAACCTCGAGCGTGAGCGGCAAATCGAGGATGGACTTCGCGCCGGATGACACAACCGCTACATGTGTGCGCCCGAATTCGATCAAATCGGCCGAGACATCTTGCGGCTGACCGCGATGAACGCCACCGATGCCGCCGGTTGCGAAGACCTTTATGCCGACCATGTCCGCGACGATCATTGTTCCCGCTACGGTAGTGGCGCCGGTTTGACGCAGCGCGAGCGCGATCGGCAAATCGCGCCGGCTGCATTTTCGGACGCTGCCTTCCGGCAGGCTCGCCAGGTGATTAATTTGCTCCTCGGAGACGCCTATGACGATGGCGCCGTCCAGGACAGCGATCGTGGCGGGCATTGCGCCACCCTCACGAACCGCCGCTTCCATCGCCAAGGCAGTTTCCACGTTGAGCGGAAAGGGTAATCCATGCGTGATTAAGGTCGACTCCAAGGCGACGACTGGCTGGTCCTTACCAAGCGCTGCTTTTACATCTGGACTGACATGTAAAGGCTCGGGCATGAATCTCGCTTTCTTTTGCTCAGGTAATCAGACGCGATCTTAGCGCGTTGTCACGCCGACAAATTTGTCGAGCCAGGCAGCTTCACCCGAGACCCCGTCAATCAGGCAGCATGTGCAGTTTAAAGCGATGCACAGTATGGTGGTAGTCCGCCAAGCCCATTTGCTCGATAAGCTGATCGGGACGCAAATTGCCACGATCGCCGACCGAAAGATGCGCAATCAGGTCACTGTCTCCGTCCACACGTAGATCAATGATCAAAGGACGCAGATCCATCACGCTGCGTCGTCGTTTTCTGATTCGTTCGACTACGATGCTCTCTCGCTCGAGAATATCGTCAATGCTTTGATCGAGAAGGGCAGGGTCCAGGGCATCGAGAAAACTCACGCGGTATTCAGCGCTTGTGATCCGCGATTGCATTGTCGATTCACGTAAATCAATATCCTGGATGCGGTGGATGGACAATCCGGCGGGCGCCACCCGTAAAAGGCATTGAGCCAATTCTTCCGTTTGCAGGTCAATCGTCTCGCGCAAGGCGATATCGAGAATTTCGCATTCGCTTGTGATCCCAAGCGGCAGGGGCATCGCCAACTGGAGGCGCGGCCTGGTATTGAATCCGCGTGTATATAGGATTGGCAGCCCGGCGCGGCGAAGCAGGCGTTCCCAGATTTTGGCGACATCGAGACTGCTGGTGTATTTGAGCGGACCCGATTTGCCGAAGGTGATGCGAAGTCTTTGCGCAACCGGCGAAATATGTGTCATAGGCGCTTAAGCCTGATTGGATAGGACGCAATGTCTAGGGTACAATACTCGTCGCATCCCGATTAGACAATGGAAGGATAATGGCGCAGAGCAACAGGGTCGATAGCGCGGGGCAAGACAGATATCATGCTGAGCTAGATAGACTGCGTCGCGGCCGTTATCGTAAGAGCGTGATCCTGCCATTTGGATTCGCGTCACTCTTGGTCTTGGCGTATATCGGGATCGCGGTAGCGCTTCCCGCGCCGACTCAAGTGGCGGTGCTTTCGAACGCGGCATTTTCCTTGTTGGTTCTTTGTCCGGCGGCTTTGTGCTTGTTTCCGTTCGCCATAGCAATGCTTGTCTTGGTTGCTCTGACGCATCGCTGGCAGCGCGGGACGATATCCCCGCTGCGCCGCCTGGAGCGATGGGCGGCGGCTTTGGAAAGCAACGCGGACAGGTGGTTGGGTAGCATTGACCAGCGCATCTTGAATTGGGCGGTTGCTTTTGCGCCGATTCGACAACTGCTGAGGAGCTTTGATACACTGTCAGATGAAACGGTTGGTGAGGAAGAGCTATGACAGACCTAAGACGCCCGATGAACGAAGAAGATCGTCTGGAGCGCAAAACGCGCGTTCTCATTCTCGGCATCGGTTTTGGCGCGATTGTCGGTTTAGTCTCGAGTTATTTGTACACGCGCGCGGCAGAAGAAACCGACAGTTCGGATTCGGCGGCGCCCCGTACTGTATCCACCGGACAACTGCTCGCTATCCTGCTGGCGATACTAGGCGTGGTGCGTCAAGTTGCCGAGCTTGGGAAACCGAAGAAACCCGGCAAGAAATAGCCCAATGTGCGCACGATATACGTTGACGGCGGATGCCGAGTCGATCCAGCTTGCCTTCGACCTGGATGATGTATCCGTTTGGGAGCAACCGCGTTACAATATCGGGCCTTCTCAAATGGTGCCCGTGATCACAAATCGAAAACGGAAGGAGCTGACGTTATTGAAGTGGGGGCTTCTGCCGCCTTGGGCTCGGGATCCCGCCATCGGCAGCCGCATGATTAACGCCCGTTCAGAGACAGCGGCGGAAAAACCCTCGTTCAAGACGGCTTTCAAGAGACGTCGCTGTTTGATCCCGTCCGACGGCTATTATGAGTGGACCAAGCGAGCTGGCAAAAAAGTGCCGATGTATATCAAGCGGAGGGACCGGGAGATATTCGCATTCGCCGGGATATGGGAAAACTGGAAAAAGCCGGACGGGAGTTGGCTTGGCACTTGCGCGATACTGACCACCGAAGCCAATGATTTCATTCGTCCGATACATCATCGAATGACCGTCATGATTGAGCCCGAGGATTATGCTACCTGGTTGTCCGAGGAAGAACTAAGCCCGGGGCAATGGCTGCCGCTCATGGCTGGCTGCGATAGCGAGCGATTGACCGTCTTCGAGGTCTCTACGCGGGTGAATCGTCCAATTAACGACAACCCCAGTGTCATTACTCCGGTCGAAACGGTCAACCAGCAGAAGCTGCTATAGGAACGGAAGCAACTCGCCTCAAGCGTCCGGTAAGACTTGTCCATTACGGTGGTATTTGCAGTTGCTTTAGCGCCCCCCATCCCTCCGCTAAACGGCTGAGGACATGGCAGATATCATCGGACGGGACGTCGCTGCAAAGCCTTTACTTTTTGGGGCTTTTTTCGGGCGACCTAATAGGTCGCCCCTACTTTCCTCGTCTTTATGTTGTAGTTTGGGTCCTCAAATGGTGTCATTTTTTTGCTGTGGTACGGGTATGCGCGTCCGTTTTGTTCACCAAAAGTTGAGTACCGGACAGACCTTGTAGTCTTTGACTTGGCGGAACAGCCGCGGGGCTGAAGCCGCTGCGGCCGCTCAGATAGAACGATTTCAGGTGTCTTGCTGTTTCTTGAGATGGCGCTCCAGGACAAACCTGAAAGGGTCAGGCACCGGGGGGATGATCACCTCGCGGGCGCGTCCGCCGGCAACAACATCGCCGACGACGTCCAGTTCTTCCAGCAGGTCCATGATACGAGCCGCGCGCGGATAACCCAATCCCAAGCGCCGCTGGATGAGAGACGCGGAGGCCTCTTGCGCCTCTACCACCAGTTTGATGACTTCTTCCAGCATGGGATCGGTATCGGTCAAGAATTGACGCCGCTTCAAGGTACGCTCCCAGGGGCTCCTCTTCGCGGTTGCGCCACTGTCCGTTTCAAAACGCGCGGCTTGCCACCCCTGCCAATGTTGCACGACCGCGCGTACATCGTCTTCCGAAACAAAGCAACCTTGGACGCGCTGCGGTCCGGCCGCGTCGGATGAAAGAAACAGCATGTCTCCCTTGCCCAGCAAATGCTCGGCGCCGGTTCTGTCCAGGATAACGCGTGAATCCGCGCCTGACGCGACAGAAAAGGCAATACGCGATGGGAAGTTGGCTTTGATGAGACCGGTGATGACGTCTACGCTTGGACGTTGTGTCGCCACGACCATGTGCATGCCCACTGCGCGCGCCATCTGCGCGAGCCGTGTGATGCAGGCCTCCGTTTCGACCGGGTCGCGCATCATCAGATCGCCAATTTCGTCGATCATGATCACCAGGTACGGCAGCTTGCTGTCGGGATTAGCGCTTGCTGCCTGGCGATCGTTGAAGATGTCAATGTTGCGCGCTGAGTGCTTTTCCAGCAGTTTGTATCTGCGATCCATTTCCCGGGCGCACCAGCGCAAGACGCCAATGATCCGCTCGTTGTCCGTTTCTACTGGTCCCAACAAGTGGGGAATCCCGTTGAATCGCGCCAACTCGACCATCTTTGGATCCAGCATGACCATTTGCAGCCGATCGGGCGCGTTTTGCATTAACAATGAAGTGGCAATAGCTGCCATGCACACGGATTTCCCGGAACCGGTTGTCCCGGCGATCAGAAGATGTGGCATTGATGTAAGGTCAATTGGCAGAGGCTCGCCCATAACATCGCGGCCCAATGGAATCATCAGGGCAGAAGCCGCATGAGGGCGCGCCTTTCGATAGCTATCGCTTTCCATTACGTTGCGCAGCGCTACGAAGCTCGGTTGCTTGTTTGGTACTTCGATCCCCATGTAATTGGTGCCTGGAACCGGCGTTTCCATACGGAGTCGCTTGGCCGCGAGAGCCAGAGACAAATCACGCGAATATGAGGCAATCTTGCTTAATCGAATTCGTTCGCTGCCGTCCGCCTTGTGGGGCTGCAGCGCGTAGCGGGTGACTGTTGGTCCCACTTGAACATCTACGACATGGATCTCAATGTCAAATTCCAGGAGCGTGTTTTCGATAAGCGAGACATTTTTGTCAATTTCCGCCTCTTCGGGCAGTAGCAGTTCGATTGCAGAAAGCAATTCAAGCGCGGGCAGCGCGCTCTCATCGTAATCACTGGCGGCCAGGTTCCCAATCTCAACTTGCTTACCGTCTTCAGCAGCTTGAAGTTCTCCTTCAGCGACATCATCTACCGCCGCAGATTCCGACGCGACGGCTTCCCCGACCAGTTCGCCCGATATGTCAACCGTATCGTCAACTGCGGAATCTGTTTCAGTTGTCTCAGCTGTCGCCGCGGAGGTATCCTGAACCGGCATCAGTCCAGGCTTCTCAGGGGCGGCTTGCCTCTCTCTCAACTCTTCAGGGATGTTATCTGGATCCGGGCGTATCCGCATGATCCGGGTTCGATAACCCGGTGTTGTGGCCAAACGTCGATATAAACTGATAGCGTTTTGGTCAAGCGCCTGCCCGGCATCCTGGCCGTAGTCGGTTAACTGCTGGCTCAGATTTCCCAGAAAAGCAACAATATGTCGCCGTCTCAAGCCGATGAAGACCACAACAGATATGACAATCATAAGCGCAAAAAACGCGAGAGCCGGCTGCCTGCCCATGACCCAATAAAAGGGATAGCTGATACCCCAGCCTATGAGTCCGCCACCTTGCCCGGCCCGGGCGAGCGCGCGCAATTCCGCGTCGCTATTGCTTAGATGAAGCATCGCCAAAACTGAAAGGAATACGATTTCCAGCGCCAGCATGCGCACCGAACTGAAGCCGACGCGAATACCCGCTTTTGGCAACCACAATAGGATTCCGAACGCAAACAGGGTACCCGCGACGAAAATGCTGCCATTGCCAAACAACTTGTGCAAAATGTCAGCCCAGGCAACCGCCACCAGCGCTTCGGACGGGAAATAAAGCGAGATGAAAGAAAGAACGCCAAAGACAAAGAGCACAAAACCAACAACTTCGTCGATCCATGGAGGCAAGCTATCTTTGAGGTCTTCCCAAAAGTCGTACTCTAATTGCTCGTCTTCCAAGGGCTTTATGACAGATTCCCTTTGAACTGGCATGAGATGGTCAACCGCCTCTGATACCTGTTCAGTGGCTTGCGGATCAACCGGTTGTTCTTGCGCCATCTTTGCTGAGAATCCCTAATGTCTGTACCTTCACAAGCCTATCATGATTGAGGAATCTCGTATAGAAATTTGAGGGCGAAAATGAACAATCAGGCAAGGGCGCTAGCAGTCGTCAGTAGAACACGCTTGCTCCAGCGATGCCAGATCATGGAAAGGCAATCTCAGCCCTTGGCTTGTTTTTCTCGCTGCGACAGGAGGTCGGACACAGCCAGGATGGCGACGCGCTGTTTACGATAAAGGTCTGCTTCGCTCATGCTTAGACGGCGAGCAACGTCACGAACTTTTTTTCTTTCGAGGAATCTCAACTGCAAGATGTTGTACAAGGTCCATTCCGGGCTAGCCAACTTGCGTTCGCCTTCGGGCTTGAGCGAAGCGATACAGTCTTGGAGTGTATTGCGCAAGGCGTTGACGGCTGTGTCCTGGTCCGCGCTCATTCTTGCCTGCACGATACGAAGGTTGATCAAGTTGCTCTGGGTGATGCCCGCGCCTCCCCAATAGTGTCGCAAAGCCGCCCGCACTTGCTCAAATAGCTCCTGTTGGTCTGGCAAGGTCTCTACCGCAGCAAACTGAGCCTGTGATTGTCGATACTCGACTTGTACGGCGCGCGACCTGGTCATCTGAAATTGCGGGAGCAAGCCTTCCAACAGCGTGTACATCTCTGATTGCAATCGCATGTCTTCGAGACTCTTTTCCAGGCGATCCAGATAGGCGTAGAGAATACTCTTTGGATCATCTAGCTCCGCATATAGAGAATTGTTGCCCTTCAGCAATCCCAAAGCGCCAACGACTCGCCTTGGCGAATTGTCGTCGGAAATACGGCTGCTGTACAAAGGAATCAAGACATAATCGTTCCACTCGACCAAGGCTTTGCCGGCGCTTTGGGAATCCGCGTTTGCGAGCGTTTGGGGCAAGTTACGATCGGCCCGCAAATCGTCTTCCGAGAAGTCTGGTTCGCCGACTTGGTTCAGAAACTCCGGGGAGCCATTCACGAAGTGCAGCACACATGCTTCGTCGATGCGCATATAGTCGCATATCGCCTCGGTGGTTGCGGCGATCAATTGTGACAGGTCGCTGCGGGTAAGGACCCTCTCACTGAGAGATTGCAACATAGTAATCTGCGCGTCGTTTTCGTCGCGATAGATGAAGAGCAATTCAAAATAGGGCAGCGCCATTGATACAAACCACTGCCAAAGCAAGACTGCGGCGACGACCGCGGGCGGGGTAAAAGCCTCGCCTGGCAAGCCCAGAATGCGCGTTGCTTGCGCGGTGAAGTTGACGACAGCCAGGGCGATCAAGCCAGTTGCGGGTCCCCGGAGCAAGAAGTCCAGCAGTTGCTTTTTGACCAGTCTATCCGGAATATCTGAGCCAAAAAAGTAAAGGGGGTAGGACAGGAAAAACAGCATCAAAATAATGATGATGTTCGCAGTGTTGATAACCAAGAGACCAAAGACGCTGAATTCGTCACCTGGACTGAGCAGTACGGAATAAGGGAAGATGCCCAAAGCGGGCGTCAGGATAGCTATTTGCAGGAATGCCATGCGTCGCTGCGTGCCTTGAGTCAGGCAGCGCTTGCGGGCGCGCTGTACATTATAGAATGCGAATCCGTTGGCGGCAACGAAGTAGAGGAAATAGACGGGGAATAGAGAACCAGCCTGGATACTCAGAAGTCCCTGCGCGTCGACAAACATAAACAAAGAATCGGCAAATGCCGCAGACAGCAAAAAGCCGGCGCCGATCAAATACAGGATGCGAATCGCGCGACGGCGGCGTCCGCGCGACGGCAGTCCTGTGGTTGCGAGCAGAGCGTCCGACAAGTGGTACATTGCCGCCGGCATAAAGGCGATGCCTATCCACTGCAAGCGTGAAGCGATCTCGTGGGCGGCGTAGTCTGGTTCGAGCGAGATAAAAGCATCCGCGACATAAGCGATTGTTACGCAGGCGAGCACAACCGCCGACGATTTGGCGACGCGATTTTTTAGATTTCTTGTGAGATTAAAGAGCAATAGGGAAACTGCTATGATCGCATTGCTCGCGGTCAAAGTCTCATTGACAATTAGCAGAATCGCAGTTGCCAGATCCAATGCAAGCCTTTGAAGATTGGGTCCGCAGAATTGGCTCTATTACAAGTGTAGCAAATTATGACGAATACACTGTTTCTAAACGGAAACGCTGAAGAAGACCGCGATCTCTCTACTGGGCAAATGTCTGTCGTTAAAGCCACAAAAGACAAATCCTTGGTCTTGCGCGAATTGAATGCAGGGATAATTGGTCGTTGCGATCTCGAACATGATCTGCCGCAGTTCGTTTTCACGCGCCCAAACCCGCGCCGCATTTACCAAGCGCGAACCCAAGCTCTGACGCCGATAGGGACGGTCGACAACGATGTCCTGCAAGTAGGCGATTTCACTGGTTTCGTCAACGCGCATGGATATGAAAGCGAGTATCTGGTGGGAATTCCTATCTTGCACGACGACAAAGCAATGACGACGCCTGATAGCCATTTCCAAATGCCTGGGGTCGGTCTCGTGCGTAGCATGAAGCGGGCGCGGCAGACGCTGACGACGATAACTGATTTGGATCTGGTCCGTCAACTCCCGCACAGTCATTTGCCAGACGTGCTCGGTCCGGTAGTCGCTTTGCAGTTCCAGGCAAAACGGAATGTCGGTTTCTACGCCATCACGAATAACGATTCGAGACTGGTCGATTGCAGGTTGCATCATAACCCCGCGTCTCCAGATTCTATCAACACTATCTTACAAAACAATGACCCCGAGCGCACAAGGCAAATGGGGTCATTATACAAGACGTATTGAGAATGAGAGGCGGGATCAGCGATTAAACTTCGTACAAGTAGTCCTTCAGAATCACATGCGCTGAGGACTGACGCAGTCGGTTGAGGGCTTGGGCCTCCAACTGGCGAACGCGTTCCCGCGTGACGCCTATCGTCTGACCGACTTCCTCCAGCGTGTAAACGCGGCCGTCGGCAAGGCCGTAACGCAGACGCAGAATCTGCGCTTCGCGCGGAGGCAATTTGTCGAGCGCTTGCTGCAGCTGGACGTGCAGCAAGTGCGTCGCTACTTCGTCGGAGGGCGCCGGGCTATTAATGTCTTCCACGAAATCGCCAAAGGTCGAGTCGCCTTCGTCATCGATAGGCGTTTCCAAGCTGACTGGACGCCGAGAAATCTCCAGCAAGTTTTCAACTTTGTCCGGCGTGGTCTCCATGCCTTGCGCCAGCTCATCAATCTTGGGCTCGCGTCCCAGTTCTTGCAGCAACTGCAACTGAACTCGGCGCATGCGATTCAGTTGATCGCCCATGTGAACCGGTACGCGAATGGTGCGCCCTTGATCGGCGACGGCGCGGCTGACCGCTTGGCGGATCCACCAGGTGGCATAGGTGCTGAACTTGTGGCCACGCTGGTACTCGAATTTGTTGGTAGCCCGGATCAAACCAATGTTGCCTTCCTGGATCAGATCAAGGAAGGGCACGCCGCGTCCGATATACTTCTTGGCTACACTGATCACCAGGCGCGCGTTGGCGCGAATCAAATGCTCCTGCGCTTTTTCCCCGTCGAATACGATGCCGCGCAACTCTTGCTCTTCGCTCCAGGTCAGTTCATCAGCGCGCATCGCAGCGGCATCTTCCAGGCGAGCGCTCGCGAATTCCGCCGCCTCCATGCGCTTGGCGAGCAGCACTTCTTCTTCGGCGGTCAAAAGCGGAACACGGCCCGCTTCCTTGAGATACAAGCCAACGACATCGTCGGTATCGAGGGCTGCCTGGTAGCCGGCGTCGCTCGTCAGATCCTTTTTCAGGACCATGAGCAAAGCATCACGCTCGACTTCGTCCTCGTCGTCCGTTTCAGCAATCAGCGAATCGCTGTGCGGCTTCTGTTCTTTGCTGTCTTCGCTCTCTTCATCCGCGGCTTTGGCGGTTGCCGGAACGACTTCAATTCCCGCTTCCAGCAGGCTGTCCATAAGATCATCAAGAAGCGCGACATCGCCTTCAACATCGGGCAGCAACTCCAAAATGTCGCTATACGTGACAAAACCTTGCTTTTTCGCCTTGCCGACAAGCTGTTTCTGAATCTCTTCTCGCTGACTGATATTTGTAACATTGTCCAGAACTGCAACCACGGACAAGCCTTTCTGCTAACCGCGCTAAATTAGCGCCGTACCAACAATAACCGATATAAAAACAATTCTCTTTAATCCTGCAAATTGCGTGGCGCGCGCGCCCAGGCGACTGGCGCGCAACTCCTATTTTACTGTGAATCATTCGCCGGGACGAAGATTAGTCAATCAAAGATCTCAGTGGTTTCTATATAGTCCTCAACTGCTGGCACAGCAATTATACAGTCGCATTGATTCTTTTGCTCAAGTCTATCAATGACTGTATCATGAGAGGCCTTCACTATCCGTTTGAGTTCTCGCTAACGTTTTCGACACTCCAATAGAACAATTTAACGCCAATTTGATTACTTGTCAAGTTTTTCGCGACAATTCGCGACAATTCGTCGTTTGAACCTTTATTGAGTAAGTTGGCATGCATGGATCAGTAGTCATTTTGCGCGCTCATTCAGGTTGCATACAGTGACTCATATTCATACTACGCCGGGGCAGTAGTAAGTGCAAGTAAGTCATGCTAAAAAGCGAGGCTTGTAGGGGCGACCAATCTGGGCGTCCGCTACCGCTAGGGCTTGTGCTTTCGGGCGACATGGTATGTCGCCCCTACAGATCGTTGCTTTAGCAAAATTTGCATTACTTACTTGGTTCTACTGTGTATCCTTTTCGGTTGAAAAAGAAAAACTTAACCACCGAGAACACCGAGGGCACCGAGAATCGCGCGCAAACAAGCGTTTTCTTTGTGTCCTTCGTGTCTTTGTGGTGAAACTGGATTTGGCTCATTTGAATTTCAACCTTAATGGATACAGTACCTGCGCAGGTGAATAACACTAGCGCAGAGAGTTGTGTTAAACTGGGATCAACGCCGATTTGGCTTTGATGAAATTTACAGGTGAATTGTGCTTGGATTCGGTCCAGCGCTCTATCCGCGATCTCTCAGAATGCTGATATCCTTAGCGGCTATCTTGCCGATATCGCTTGCGGCCTTAATCGCTTCTTCAGCCTTGCAAATGTATGGCATAACATACGATATACCGCAACTGGCGTATGGAACCGAACTGGCGGAGCAGCCCGCCTGGATCTTACTGGGATTCGCATCGGCAATTGCTGGCGGGATTGCAAGCGCAGCCGCTCGACGGCGGCGGAAAAATCTGACGCGCTCAGACAAAATAACAGGTCTTCTCCTCCCGCGAGCAATAGGGCTTGTTAAACAAGGATTCTTGCGCAAGGCGCGTTGGAGAGGCGAATTGGCACTCCACTCCAAGGTCAAGAACAGCGAGGTCGACGCTCGCAGCTCCGAAATCAGATACGATACCAATGTCAAGCGTTTGCTAGACTCTTTGTCGAGAACTGAGCGGGAGCTGCTTCGGCAGCGTCTGGCGGAATCTCGTCTGGTCATCCGCCAGGACGGCGCGCTCATTGTTTGTGAGCAGGCCGAAATGATGCGGAAGATAGAAGAATTCATTCTTATTTGACGCTCGAAATATGCGCGGAAAGCTGGAGGCTGAGTCTGCTCAAAATAGTTGCGTTTGGACAAGTTTGGTGCAACATGCACAAGCAACCTGAAAAAGTGCATAATTCTATTGCAGTGTGTTGACGGGTGGCAAAGACTTCTTTTAGAATGTCTTCGAGTGAGTCAAGCTTGGAATGAAGAAGACCTTAGCGTGAAAGCGTATTCGCAAGTGAAACCGCGTATCAGGCCCAGGCGCGCAATTACGCTGATAGAGTTCAGTGTGGACCTTTCGCATTCCTGATGCGCTGCTTTGACTAATTGTTGAAAGTACACCCTGATCTCGAAATGATGGTCAGGGTTTTTTTGTTTGTGGGGGATTAGCTATGCGCAGAATACGAGCTGGAGTTTATGGCGGATCTGGTTACGCCGGTCTGGATCTTGTTGAGTTGCTGAATAGGCATCCGAATGTAGAGCTCGCATTTGCGACATCGAATACTTATGTCAGCGATGCCGTCCCGGGAAGCGACTTGTCATTCGTGTCTCCGGGCTCGGTTAGGCTCGATGACGTCGATGTGATATTCTTGGCGCTTCCTCACAAGACATCCGCCGAAGTAGCCAGACAAGGTGTGGACGCTGGGGTCAAGGTTGTAGATCTGTCGGCTGACCTGCGCCTCGACAGGGCTGAAAGCTATGAAGAGAATTATGGGGTTCCGCATCCACATCCGGAACTGCTGCCAACCCCCTATGGCTTGCCCGAGATCAATCGCGCCAATATCATCAATCAGGATTTGATCGCGACGCCGGGTTGCTACCCGACGACGACTTTGCTTGGTCTATTTCCCTTGTTGCGTTGCGGCGGGATTCGTCATGACGCTCCCATCATCGTCGACGCGAAGTCGGGTGTGACAGGCGCCGGGCGCAAGCCCTCGCTTAGCACGCATTTTGCCGAAGTATATGGCAATCTCTTACCTTACAAGACGGGCCGCTCCCATCGCCACGTCGGCGAAATGGAACAAGAGGCGCTCAAAGTGGACGGGGACATTGGTCCCATCATCTTTTGCCCGCACTTGCTGCCGGTGGATCGCGGGCTGATGTCCAGCATCTATGTCACGCTGGATGACTCGCTTTCTAGCGGACAGGCGCATGATCTCTTCTGTGAAGTTTATGACAACGAGGCATTGGTGGATGTGCTCCCGCCCGGCGAACAAGCCAGCCTGAAGCACGCAGTCAAGACCAACAAATGCGTTATCAGCACCACGCCGGTATTAAGTCAGTATCTTCACGTCACGAGCGTCACGGACAATCTACGCAAAGGGGCTTCGAGCCAAGCTGTGCAAAACATGAATTTGATGTTTGGGATCGATGAAACGCTGGGGTTAATCTAGTGAGTAGCGTTATTTCCTTGATCAAGATCTCCGGGCATTATCTGGATGATGACGCCTTGCTACAGCGATTTGCGGAGGCTGTCGCGGGGCGAGAGGAGCAATTGGCGATCGTGCACGGCGGTGGCATCGAGATCACGCGGTTGCAGGAACGCCTGAATATTGAACCAAGATACGTGGACGGACTGAGGGTCACGGACGCCCAGTCCCTTTCGCTGGTGGAAATGGTGCTTTGCGGGAGCGTCAATAAGCGTCTGGTCAGGCATTTGCTCAACGCCGGTGTGGATGCGCAAGGCCTGTCGGGCGTCGATCGCGGTCTTGTGCGAGCCCGACAAATGCGGCACGAGTCTGTGGATATGCAGTATACCGGTTCTGTAAAGTCGGTGCGGGGCGAAGTTCTGTGTCAGTTGCTGGACCTCGGTGTGACACCTGTAATTGCGCCGGTCAGCGCCGGAACTGACAGCAATTTCAATCTGAATGCGGACCCGGTCTCTGGGGCGCTGGCTGCAGCGATAGAGGCCGACAGCGTCGTTTTCATTTCCAATGTCTCCGGTGTTTTGGCGGACAAGGAACTCGTTGAGAAACTCAGTGAAGTTGAAGCGCGGGCATTGATCGCTAACGGGACCATATATGGGGGCATGATTCCGAAAGTCAAATCGGCGTTGGATGTGCTATCATCTGGCGTGCCCAAAGCCATAATTACGGATTTGGATGGCTGGGCATGCGATGTTGGAACGACATTTGTACAATAGCTTTTGTCAAGTTTGAGCAGAGGGATGGGATGACTCTTCAAAGCGAAGTGATTCAGAAAGATCAAGCGTATAGCGTGCCGGTCGCCGCGCGTCCGGATTTTGTATTGGCCAGGGGTGAGGGGGTCACAGTCTACGATACGGAGGGCAAAGCGTATACCGACTGGGTGGCCGGCATCGCGGTGAACGCCTTGGGCTATGGCGACGAGGAACTGACGGCGGTTGTCAGTGAGCAAATGAACACCGGTTTGATCCACGTCAGCGGTCTGTATCATACGCAGGCGCTTGTGGAGCTTGCAGAATTGCTGTGCCAGCATTCCTTCGCTGACAAAGTCTATTTTTGCAACAGCGGCGCCGAAGCGAACGAAGGGGCGCTAAAGTTCGCCCGCAAGCTGGCCTATGTCAACGAAAAGCCTAACAAGACCAAGGTGGTTAGCTTCACCGAAGCCTTCCATGGCAGAACTATGGGCGCTTTGGCCATCACGCCCAAAGAGAAGTATCAGACCCCGTTCAAGCCGATGGTTCCCGGAGCGGTGGTAGGAGAGTTCAACAGTATTGACAGCGCCAGAGACTTGATCGATGAAGACACCGTGGCGGTTATCGTCGAGCCCTTGCAAGGCGAAGGCGGCATCAACATTGCCACAGCGGAGTTCCTGCAAGCACTGCGGCAACTATGCGACGAGAAGGGCGCGACGCTCATTTTCGACGAGATTCAGTGCGGGCTTGGACGCACTGGCGACCTGTGGGGGCACAGTTTTAGCGGCATATCACCTGACATTATGACTTTGGCGAAACCTCTGGCAGGCGGTCTACCTGTCGGCGCCATACTGACGACCGAAGCCGTCGGCAGCGCTATGCAGCCAGGCGATCACGGGTCGACGTTTTCCGGGGGCGCGGTGGTGATGCGCGCGGCGGAGATGGTCGTCAATCGTGTACTGAGCGACGGATTCCTGGAACATGTGAAAGAAGTCGGCGACTACCTGTTAGATCGTCTCTCGGAAATCAACAGCCCGCATATCAAAGACGTGCGGGGACGGGGCCTCATGGCGGGAATCGAGCTGGATATCGCGCCGGCTGATATCGTGCAAAAGGGTTACGAGCACGGCCTGCTGCTGGTCAATTCGGGCACGAACGTGATTCGCTTTGTCCCGCCCTTGATCATCGAAAAGAAACATGTTGATGAATTGGTGGAAAAACTGACGACCATCTTGGAGGAAGTCGATGATCAAGATTAGTCCCGAGATTCGCTCTGTAACTGGATTCCGCGTCGCCGGCGTTCATGCGGGTTTGAAAAAGGACGGCGCGCTGGATTTTGCGCTGATCAGCAGCGCTACCGATTGTGTGACCGCCGGGGTCTTTACCCGCAACAAGGTCAAAGCCGCGCCCGTGCTTTTGAACATGGAACGTTTGCGAGACAATGCCTCGGGCATTCGCGCTGTCGCCATCAATACGGTTAGCGCAAATGCCTGTACCGGAGCCGTCGGCTTGGAAAACGCCCGCGCAACTTCTGACTTGGTTGCCGAGCGCCTGGCGATCGATAGCGACCAGGTCCTGGTTATGTCGACAGGTGTCATCGGTACCCACTTGCCGATGGACAAGATATCTCGCGGGGTGGCACTTTCCAGCGAGAACCTGGGAGACGATTGGTCAGCCGCCGCCGCCGGCATTATGACAACGGACACTCGTCCCAAACTTGGCTCCGTCATGATCGAGACGAGCAATGGGCATGTTACTCTGGCGGGCATCGTCAAAGGCGCGGGCATGATCGCGCCAAATATGGCGACCATGCTTAGCGTCATCGTGACGGACGCCAGCCTTGTGAAGCCGCTGGCTCAGACGGCGCTCTCCGCGGCAACGCGGCAAAGCTACAACCGGATCGTCGTCGACGGCGATACCAGCACAAATGACATGGTCGCGCTGATGTGCAATGGCGCCAGCGGCGTCGAGGTCTCGGACGAGGGAGATGTCGCGGTTTTCCAAGCCGCGTTGAATGCGCTGGCGGAGTATCTAGCGCAAGAGGTGGTTCGCGATGGAGAGGGCGTCACGAAATTTGTCACTCTTGACATACGGAACGCGGAATCAGTCGCTGCAGCCGAGCGCATCGGACAGACTATTGGCGCGTCGGTTCTGACCAAGTCCGCGTTTTATGGCAGCGACGCCAATTGGGGACGAATCATTGCGGCGGCTGGCCGCGCCGAAGCCGCCTTTGATCCTGACAGTTCATCGCTCTATGTCGCGGCGGGCGAGTCGGTTCCCGCGGCGGATAGGGGTTTGCGGATCTTCAGTCAGGGCATGCCGACCGACTATCGTGAAGATGATGCCGCCGCCATCATGGCTGAACCCTCGATCTATTTCACATTGGATTGCGGCCTGGGCGAAGCTGACGCGACCATTTGGACCTGCGATATCAGTCACGACTACATCACGATCAATGGCGACTATCGTTCTTGATAGCCGCTCGGCGGCAACGAAAAGGTCCCAGGAATGTCGCGCTCACACAAAATAGCAAGCCTTCTCGCCGCATGAGCGACGCGGTTTACATAAACAAGGTCGAGGGTCAAAATGCCCGCTGCATTGGCGCTAGAAGACGGAAGGGTTTTCCCGGGCGATGGCTTCGGCGCTGAAGGCGTCCAAACCGGAGAAATCGTATTCAACACGTCGATGACGGGTTATCAAGAGATTCTGACCGATCCGTCATATTATCGGCAGATTGTAGCAATGACCGTGCCTCATGTCGGCAATACTGGCGTCAATCTTGAAGATCCGGAATCGAACAAAGTTTGGGTGTCTGGCTTCGTGGTGCGTTCGCTTAGCCCGATCGTTAGCAATTGGCGCAATCGCGGCGACCTGGCGACATATCTGCGTGACAATGCCATCATCGGTGTTTCCGGCATTGCCACCCGCGCGCTGGTGCGGCATATCCGAGAAAAGGGCGTGATGAGGGCGGCAGTGGCTCATGGCGACGCGGCGCGCAATACCGACAGATTAACGGCAATCGCGCGCGCTTCGCTCGATATGTCGGGCGCCAATTTGGTGGACGCTGTCACAGTTTCGAAGGCATACGAGTGGCGCGAGGGCAGCGATCCTCAGTGGTATGGCGGTACAAGTCCGGCTCGCGAGCGTCCGCTGATTGTGGCATACGACTTTGGCATCAAACACAATATCCTGCGCATGATGACGGATCGCGGCCTGCGAGTCAAAGTTGTTCCAGCGCGGACTTCTCCATGCGATGTGCGCGCCCTGCGGCCCGCGGGCATATTCCTCAGCAACGGCCCGGGCGATCCCGCAGCGGTGGATTACGCCATCGAGAACGTGAAGTCCCTCTTGGGAGAGCTGCCAATTTTCGGCATTTGCCTCGGCCACCAGATTCTTGCGCTGGCGCTAGGAGGGAAAACTGAAAAAATGCGCTTCGGACACCGCGGGGGCAATCAACCGGTGAAGAATCTGCATAACGGCGAAGTAGAGATAGCGACGCACAATCATGGATTCGCGGTTTCAGCGGATAGCGACCTGGGCGGCGGCGAAGTGACGCATATCAACTTGAACGACAATACGGTTGCCGGATTGCGCCACAAAGCGTTGAAGGCTTTTAGCGTTCAATACCATCCCGAGGCTTCGCCCGGCCCACACGATTCAATGTACTTGTTTGATGAATACGTAGCGGCGGTTCAAGACCCGGTTTAGCTGCTCTTAGTCGCGTTTGCCGGTCCTCCCAAACATGGATTAAATCAATGCCCAGACGGTCGGATATCAAGACAATCATGATCATCGGTTCCGGACCGATTGTCATTGGACAAGCCTGTGAATTTGATTACAGCGGCGTACAAGCCTGCAAAGCCTTGAAGCAAAAAGGATATCGCGTTGTCCTGGTTAACTCCAACCCGGCGACGATCATGACCGATCCCGAATTTGCCGACGCAACGTATATCGAGCCGCTCACCACATACATCTGCGAAAAGATCATAGCCAAAGAAAAGCCGGACGCCTTGCTGCCCACAGTTGGCGGGCAGACTGCGCTCAATCTTGCAGTGGAACTGCAAGAGGCAGGTTTGCTGGAACAATATGATGTGGAGCTAATTGGCGCAACCCTGAATAGCATTCAACTCGCGGAGGACCGGCAACTTTTCAATGAGACAATGACTGAGATCGGCTTGCGCGTACCGGATAGCAAAGTGGTTGGCAATGTCGAGGAAGCATTGTCATTTGCCGCTCATATAGGCTATCCGATTCTGATCCGCCCGTCGTTCACGATGGGCGGCGCCGGGGGCGGTGTGGCGTATGATGAGGACGAGCTGCGAGAGGTGGCGGCAAATGGCATTCGTCAGAGCCCGGTCGGGCAGGCGCTGGTGGACAAAAGCCTGCTTGGCTGGAAAGAATACGAGCTCGAGCTGATGCGCGACGCCAAGGGCAATTTCGTCGTCGTTTGTTCGATCGAGAACCTCGACCCGATGGGCGTGCATACCGGCGATAGCATAACTATCGCCCCGGCGCAGACGCTTACGGACAAGGAATTACAGCGATTGCGCAATATGTCTCGGATGATTTTCGACCGCGTGGGCATCACGACCGGCGGCGCGAACGTGCAATTTGCCATTAACCCGGATGACGGCGAAGTCTATGTCATCGAGATGAATCCACGAGTCTCTCGTTCGTCAGCGCTGGCTAGTAAAGCCACCGGCTTCCCGATCGCCAAGATCGCCGCTCTGCTCGCGGTAGGATATACGTTAGACGAGATCGCCAACGACATCACCCAGCAGACTCCTGCCAGCTTCGAGCCGTCTCTGGATTATGTCGTGGTCAAGATCCCGCGTTGGGATTTCAAGAAGTTTGCGGGGGCGGATCCGGTATTGGGACCACAGATGAAAGCCGTGGGCGAGGTAATGGCGATCGGCAGGACTTTTCCCGAAGCCCTGCAGAAAGCTGTCCGATCGTTGGACATCGGTATTGACGGCTTTGGCAGCCAGGCGCGGGAGCATTTGTCGCCGGAAGCGCTCAGCGTACCGACGGCTCAGCGCTTGTTCCAGGTGGCGACGGTGATTGGCGAAAGCGTCCAAACTGATGAAATCGTCCGACAGACGCGGTTCGATCCCTGGTTTGTCCAGCAGATGAGCGAGTTAATGACGATTCACAATACGATATTGGACAAGGGACTGCGCCTTTCCGATCTGGATTGCCGCGACTTGTATAAGCTGAAACGTTATGGATTCAGCGACGCCTATATCGCTGGCTTGTTGGGCGAAGAAGAATTTGCCGTTCGGCGTCATCGCAAGTCGCTGGGCGTCTGCGCCAATTTCTATCGCGTCGATACCTGTGCCGCGGAATTCGAGGCTCATACACCTTATCTTTATTCGACTTATGAAATGGACGACGAAGCGTCCCCCGCCTCGAGCCGAAAAGTGATGATTCTCGGTGGCGGTCCCAATCGTATTGGACAAGGCATCGAATTCGATTACTGTTGCGTTCACGCGTGCTTTGCATTGCGGGAGATGGGCTTCGAGACGATTATGGTGAATTGCAATCCGGAGACGGTCAGCACCGACTACGACACGGCGGATCGCTTATATTTCGAGCCGCTGACCGCGGAAGACGTCATGAACATTGTCGACCGCGAACAGCCGGATGGCATACTGGTGCAGTTTGGCGGGCAAAGTCCACTCAATATTGCCCGTGATCTGCAGCAGATGGGCGCGCCAATTTGGGGCACGTCGGTTGATGCGATCGACCTTGCGGAAGATCGACAACGCTTCAACGCCCTCATGAGCGAACTTAACATCATGCAACCTGCGGGCGCTACGATTATGACGAGAAATGATGCCGCGCTGGCTGCGCGTCAGATCGGTTATCCGGTGCTGGTACGTCCCAGTTATGTGCTGGGCGGGCGTGGCATGGCGATTGTTTTTGACGAGAGACAATTGCTGGCTTGGCTGGATAATAACGTGACCTGGGGCAGCCATCCGGTATTGCTTGACCAGTTCTTGGATGACGCCTACGAAGTCGATGTGGACGCTCTCGCGGATGGCAGAGATGTTACAATTGGCGGCATCATGCAGCATATCGAACAGGCGGGTGTGCACAGCGGCGATTCCGCCTGTGTTGTGCCGCCCTACAAAATCAGTTATTTTCATCTGGATGTGATCAGAGACTATACTCAGCGCATTGGCAAAGCTCTAGGCATCAAGGGGCTGTTTAACATACAGTTTGCGGTCAAGGATGATGAAGTATACGTGCTGGAAGTGAATCCGCGGTCCAGTCGGACGGCGCCATTTATCAGCAAGGCTATTAGACATCCACTGGCGCGCTACGCCGCGGAAATCGCCGCGGGCAGAACGTTACAAGAGATTGGATTCGTTTCGGAACCCGCTATAGACGGCTTTTTTGTAAAGGAAGCGGTGTTCCCCTTTCAGAAGTTCCCGGGGGTTGATGCACGACTGGGACCGGAGATGCGCTCAACCGGAGAGGTGATGGGTCACGCATCGTCATTCGGTCATGCCTATGTCAAGGCGCAATCGGCAGCGGGTACGCCCTTGCCGGTAGACGGCACTGTGTTCATCAGCGTCAATGACTTTGACAAGGCGGTTGTCGCCAAGATTGCCAGAGACCTGGTTCAATTCGGCTTTCGGCTGGTTGCGACGGATGGAACCGCCAGATGGCTGAATAGCCTGGGAATCAATGCCAGTCCTGTGAAGAAGTTGTCGCAAGGCGCGCCAAACGTTTTGGACCTGATGCAAGAGGGCGGAGTTGATTTGGTGATTAACACCCCCAGGGGCGGCCAGGCGCACGAAGACGGCATTCGGATCCGCAGCCAGGCATACGCCTTGGGCGTACCGATTATTACGACCATGAGCGCGGCGGCGGCTTCGGTACAGGGCATTCGGCGTCTGCGGGAAAGCCCGCTCAGCGTTCGCAGTTTACAGTCGCACTACCAAGAGACCGGCGTGACAATCGAGAATTGAGAGGACAAACGGCTTATGGCGCCCGCATACAAAAGATATCTTGAAGAGATTCTTATTGATGAGGATCGCCTGCAAGCGCGAATCGCCGAACTTGGCAAGACACTGAACCGGGATTATGCGGATTGCGAAGATCTGCTTTTGTTGTGCATTCTAAAGGGCGGCGTCATGTTCCTGACGGATCTTTCGCGCCATATCCAGGTACCGCATATGATTGATTTCATGGCGGCCAGCAGCTACGGGGTTGGTGCCCGAAAGTCCGCCGGATCCGTACGCATCGATATGGACCTGCAAACCGATGTCCGGGGCAAACACGTCCTAGTTGTCGAGGACATCATTGACAGCGGGTATACCCTGAGTTTCGTCATAAAGACCCTAAAAAGCCGCGATCCAGCCAGCTTAAAGCTCTGCGCGTTGCTCAACAAGCAGTCGCGCCGGGAGATCGAGATTGACGTCGATTATGTCGGTTTCGATATCGAAAACAAGTTCGTTTTTGGATATGGGCTCGATCTGGATGAACGATTCCGCAACCTTCCCTTTGTCGGCGTGGCGCGGCAGGACGCCCTGCTAGATGAGTGACGTTGGTCCCCTCCTGGAATGGAGTCAATTCGTATACGATCTTCAGCGCTTGCTTCGTAGCAAGGGAGTCGCAACACCGCTATACGTCGTGGGGGGCGCGGTACGCGACGCTTACAAGCGCGCGGGAATCACCGATGTCGATATCGCGGTAGACGGCGATGCCTTGAGGATCGCCAAGAACGTTGCCGACTGGTTGGATGCCGACATTTATATCATGGATCGCGAACGCGGCGTTGCGCGCGTCTTCGTCAAGCGCGAGTCGGGAGCGATTTTGCTCGATTTTGCTCGATTTCGCGGCGCGACCCTCTACGACGATCTCATTAATCGCGACTTCACCGTGAATACCTTGGCTGCTGACCTGCTCGGCGATCTGTCAGTTTTGATAGACATGCTTGGCGGCGAGCGCGACTTGCGCGAAGGCGTGTTACGCCGCTGCTCGCCAAATGCAATCGAGGAAGATCCCGTCCGCGCACTGCGAGCCGTGCGACAAAGTACGCAGTTGGGCTTGAAGATTCACCCGGCAACCTTGTCCGATGTTCGTCAGTTTGCCCCCGGTCTTAGTCAAATTTCGCCCGAAAGAATACGTGACGAGTTTTTCAAGTTGTTGGCTCTGGACAAGGCGGCGCGCGGGCTGCGCGTCTTGCAACACCTGGGGATACTCCAGCGCATTTTCCCGGATCAGTTTGGCTTGAAGCAGGCAACAGATAAATCGCCGCGGCAGTTGGATGCCTGGTCCCGTAGCCTGCGCATAACCGAGCGCATGTGCGCTATCTTGAACGCTGTTAGCGAGAGGCGTACAGACAACAGCGCGGCCGCCTTTGATCTCGGTATGCTTGTCATTCAACTGGATCGCTTTCGCGGACAATTGCAGCAGCGCTTGAGCCGCAGCTACGGCAACGGGAGACGACATAAAGAATTGTTAGTTCTGGCCGCGCTCTTGAGCAACCTGGGCGAGTTGGATACTTCAAGAGATGGAGAGCAATTGTCCCTGTCAGCAAAAGCAGTTTCCAGGTCTCTGCGGCTAACGCTGGAAGAGGGTCGTCATCTGTCGTTGGCCATGTCCAAATATCACGTCGTGCTCGATGAATCAGAGTGGTCGCTTTTGGCCCGTCATCGCTTCTGGTTTGGGTTAGGCGGAGCGGGGATTGACGCCATTTTCCTCGCGGCGGCGGTTTACTTGGGCAGGCAAGGCGCGGAGATGCGGCAAGTGGATTGGCTTGCTTTTGTCGATCTCGCCACTGAGTTGCTGGATACCTGGTTCAACCAATATGAAGACGTGGTCAGCCCTCCGCCCCTGCTGGATGGCGATGATATCATGAAAACGCTTGGCATCAAACGCGGACCGAGGATAGGCCAGCTTTTGAGCGCCTTGCGCGAGGCGCAGGTCCTCGGCACAGTGCGTAACGTTTCCGAGGCGCGAGAGTTCCTTTTCCGCAGACAGGTCGAATCAAGCTAAGCCCGAATACACTTCATCAATCAGCGCGCTGTTCAATTCCGTTCACTGGGTCGACGAACTCAAAAAACAGCAGCATAGTCCTTCCATAAATGCGCCGATCATATTCGAGCAAGTTGCGCAAGCAAATATCATCTTCCAGTTCACGCGGATCAATCTGCACGATTACAACCGATTCCGGGTGATGCCAAGACGGGTTTCTGTCGAGGGCTTTCAACATTGCCAACCACTGGCCCAGGTATTGCGGCGGCGCAACGTATATGAAATCGAATCGTCTTTCGGGCGGCCGTTTGATCACGTGAAAAGCGTCGCGCTGCCGCAGGACCGCGCGCGCCTCGAGCCGCGTGCGCTTGAGGTTTTCGCGAACGGTCCTGAGCGCAGCGCGATGGCGGTCGACAAAGTGGACCTGTTCGCCTCCTCGACTCAGCGCTTCGATGCCGACGCTGCCCGTGCCAGCAAACAGGTCGAGCATGCTCGCGCCCACGATGTCATCGCCGATGATGCTGAAGAGGGCTTCTTTGACCCGGTCCATGATCGGGCGTGTGGTATCCCCGGGGACGGCTTTTAGTCGAGCGCCGCGAGCGCTGCCAGCGATGACGCGCAGAGACATCAGACCGCCAGGTTTTCCACGCTGGCGCGGACGGCGCGCAGGTTTGACAGCGGCGCGGTCACAAAGCCGTCCCCGCTACCGGCGAGTATGAGTCGCCGCCCTTCCGTGTGATGCAAGACGTCCCTAATCGCAGACTGAAGCAGGGCGGGCGTGCCTTGGTGCAAGTGCTCCCAGTCGCTCAAACCACCGCAGAAGGCGCCTGGAAACGCCAGTTTCATCTGTAATAGGTCGCTCTTGTCGTTCGAGAAGTCCCAATTTAGCAACTGTACGGGCGAACCGGCAAACAGGTCAAACATCGGGGACGAACCCTGAACCTGTATTGCATTGAGCCACCAGTCCGGTTGGATGAAATCCATAATCGCGCGATTAAATGGCATCGCCATCGCTTTGTATTCGAATGCGGACATCAGCTGGTAGTTTGCCAAACACGAGACCATGAAGACGCCGGCAATAGACGGATTTGTTCGTATCGCTTCCAGGAAGCGGAGGGTGCTTTCAGTCAAGGTATTGAGCCCGCTCCGCAGCCTGTCCGGGCGCAATCGCATGTCTCTTAACAGTTGCGCGCGTCCCGCGATTTGCGCCGCCTGGGTCATCGGGCTGTAAATGGTCTGCAATACCGGAATGCCATCAGTTCCAATTGCTGAATTGACGAGGGACAAGCACTCGATCTGTTGAGCCAGCGCTCCGCGCTCCGGGGAGAGCGGCCGTATCGTCGTCCAGTCAAGGGACCGCTGGATGATGAACTTCTGCGTTTCGCGCTTGCCGCGTCGATCACCGAGCCAGGCGTCCTGGATGCCGTAATCCGCAACCAGAAAATTGTTGGACGGCATCACGCGAACGAAATCCCAATTGTACTCTTGCTGAAAACTTACGATGGAGCGAGCCAAATCCGCCGAGCGCTGATCGTCGCCGGGAAAATGGCGCCATAAGGACGCGGGCAGACGATCAAGCGCCAGCCCGGCGATCGCGCTTTCGAGGCGCTCGCGTTTGCGCATGGCAGAGGCTAGGAACTGTCTCCGCCCACGTCCTCGAGACGCTGCTTCAGCATCCGAGTAAGCATCATAAATCGATCATCGTCGTTGGAATCCAGATCATTGGCGCCGTGATGGCCCTCGATGTGGGCGGTAGTTTGCACGGCATCGAGCGCCTGCTGCGCGAAGTTCAGGGCTTTTTGGAAGGCGGCAATTGAGGCGCTGTTATTTCCATCCGCTTTGTGAGCCAGACCGAGGCCATAGTGCGCATCAACATTCTCGGGATTAGCGCCAATGACTTCTTCAAACAATCTGATCGCTTCGGAGTTATTGCCGTCGCGGTGGGCGCGCCATGCTCTGCCAACGCGTTCCGTCGTAGGTAGGGTAGACATGTGAACTCCTATCACTGTGTTTCTCGCCTATCGACATAGAGCAACAGGCAAGGCTCCTTTCAGTTGAGCATATTCTACTTCATAATCATCGGTCTGTACCAATCAGCTCGGCGGACCAGCAAATCCCTGGAGGGATGTCCGCGAATTTGCGGGAAGCGCGCCAAGCAATTTTGGCGTTGGCGCGCGCCATAAAAGGATTTTGCGCGAAAGCTCAAATGTCAAATTGCGCTGTAAGCAAGTGTCTACAAGCGTTAGAGGGGGCGGCGCCTTGGCGCAATTTGCGCCAACCCAAGGCGCGAATCGGGTTGCGGACGGGGGCGATCATACGCTTAGTGTAGCAGAGTCGCTTGGGCAGTGGGCGACTATATAGTCGCGGGTTATTTTACTCTCTTCTAAATCGCTCTCCATTGGAATTGCTGAGGAACTGGTAGTTTTTCATCAGGCGCGATATCGCCACAAAACATGAAATTATTTCGGTGATTTTCGGGCGACTTGATAGGGCGCTCCTGCAATTTTCACGATGAACCTTGTAGGGGGCAAGGCGCGTAGGTCGCGTAGACACCTGACCGCCGACACAGCCCTACGCTATTAGCTAAGCCGACGTTATCATACCGTGTTACTTCTGTCCGCTCCTCAGCCCATGTTTCGGGGGATAGGGCAGATTTTCAACAGAGTCATGTGGCGCGTCCCTAACCTCCCGCTTTGGCGAAGATCTCTCTGGCAGTCTCGACGTAGTCCAAGGACTGGTGCCGAAAATAGGTGTTGTAGAGATCCGCGTAATGGCCGCCCAACTCAATCAGAGCTTCGTGGTCTCCCGTTTCAATGATCTCCCCGCCGCGCAAGACAATGATCCGGTCGGCGCTGCGCACGGTACTCAAACGATGCGCGATGAGAATTGAGGTGGAGCGCGAAAGAATGAGGTCAATGGCATCTTGTATTTGTGACTCGGTAAAGGGGTCTATGCTGGCTGTGGCCTCATCCAGTATGAAAATGGCGGGTTTCTGGACGAGCACGCGCAAAAGACTGACCAACTGGCGCTGCCCCATGCTCAGGCGCGCGCCACGCTCGCCGACATCGGTTTGCAAGCCCTCCGGCATGCTGTCGAGCCATTCGCCGTTGCCTATGCTGAGGGCGATTGCGTTGATGTCTTCCAGCGTGGCGTCCGGATTGCTGTAGCGAATGTTTTCCAGGACAGTTCCACTAAAGAGGAAGGGCTGCTGCGGCACTATGCCCAGTTTGGAGCGGTATGATTTGAGATCAAGCGCGCGTATGTCCGCGCCATCAATCCTTATGGCGCCCTTCTGGAACTCATAGTAGCGGGTGATGAGCTTGGCAATGGAACTCTTGCCAGCGCCGGTGTGACCGACAAAGGCAACGTTTTCGCCCGGCTTGATTTCCAGGTCAAAATCTTTGAGAACCGGCTCGCCGCGGTCATAAGAGAAGGTGACATTATCGAACTCGATGATCCCGTCAAGTTCGCCAACATCAAGGCTGTCGACTTGGAGGACCGTGTTTTCCGCGTCTATTAGAGCGAAGATGCGTTCGGCGGCGCTGAGCCCTTGCTGAAATTGGCTCCAAAAAGAAGCCAGATTCATAAACGGGAACCAGAAGCGATCCACGCCCTGGATGAAGAGGAACCAGGCGCCCGCGGTGATGGCGCCGCCTATGACAGAATCCGCGCCAACCCAGACGATGATCGACAGCGCGATGGCCGAAAGTATGCCCAGCGTTGGGAAAACCAGGGACATCACCAAGCCCTTGCGCAGGTTAATGCCATAACTCAAGTTGTTCACCAGCGTGAATTCGCTATAGATCATTTGCTCTTGTCGAAAGTTTTTGGCGACGCTAATGCCCGTCACGCTTTCTTGAATATTGTCGTTGACGACGGCCATGGCGCGGGCGCCTTGCCGCGTAACAATCCGCGCCAGATGACGGAAGAGCAGGGAAGCGATGACCACCATAGGCATGGTCAGCAGCAAGACCAAGGTCAGCTCGACAGAATACGTGAGCAAGGCGATAAACAGGATCAGGACCGAAAGAAACTGAGAAACGACTTCGCTGCCCAGCAGCATGACATCGCCGAATTCCTGGGTATCGCTGGTGATGCGGCTGACGACAGTACCGGTTTTGTGCCGGTCGTAAAAAGCGAGATCGCGATCGATGGCGGCTGCGAAGGCGTCTTTGCGCATTTCCGCCACGATCTTGCCGATCACATCGACTGTGAATCTTCGCCTGCCGTAGTTGCAGACATATTCGCTAAGCGCGATTGCAGCCAGCATTACGAAGAGAAAACCCAGTACATCGCTGTATTTGACCAGCTCATCAACGGCGGCGCTGATGATGACGGGACGAACCGCGCGGGACAGGCCAACGATGAGGAACCCCAGCAGCGCCAGTAATACGAGCCGTTTGTGCCGAGCCAGGTAGTCGCCTATGCGCTTAAAGAGGTAGACGTCGCTATACTGCCTGTCGTATGAATCGCTTTGCAAACCACCGAAAACCGCAGCCATGTCAATCCCCCGCCCGCGCCAGATTCGACGGATGTTCGTGATAGCGATCGAAGATATGACGATAAGAGCGCGAGGTCTTCATCAGGCGCTCGTGACTGCCTTGCGCGACGATGCGGCCCTTGCGCAGGACGACAATATGATCAGCCCAGCGAATCTGCGACAGGCGATGGGTGATGAGCAGGGTGGTGCGACCGCTGGCCGCCGACCAGATCGCTCGCTGGATTTTGTCTTCGGTGGCGCTGTCGATAGCGCTGGTGCTGTCGTCCAGAATGAGAATGGGCGGATTCGTCTGAAAAGCGCGAGCCAGCGCCAATCGCTGTCGCTGTCCGCCGCTGAGCGTCACCCCTCGCTGCCCGATCACGGTATCGTATCCGGCCGGAAAGGACGAGATAAATTCGTGCGCCTGGGCAGCCTTTGCCGAATCAACAATGCGAGTCATATCGACATCGTCCATGCCAAAAGCGATATTCTCGGCAACTGAGCGGCTGAACAAAAAAATGTCCTGCTCGATTATGCTGATCTGCGAGCGCAGGTCTTGCAAATTCCAGTCGCGCAAGTCCACGCCGTCCACCAGGATGCGACCGCCGCTGACATCGTAGATGCGGTTGATCAGTTTGCTGAGCGTACTCTTGCCGGAGCCGGTTTGGCCCACGATTGCGACTGTTTGTCCTGGCTCAACCGAGAATGAAATGTCTCGCAGGATCTCTTCGCCGCCGTAGCTAAAATCTACATTCTCGAAGCTGATAGCGCCGCGAACGTTCCCGCTGTATCCGAGCGGGTTTCGATCCAGCCTGGTCCGGTAGTTGAGCACCTCCAAAATGCGTTCCGCGCTGGCGTAACCGGAGGCGATGCGAGATGTCGAAAACAAGGAGATGAAGACCGGAAACAAGAAGATATTGATCAATCCGAGAAAGGCGACCACTTCGCCTTCGGCAATGGCGCCGGCGCGAAACAGGGCGGTAGCATGAATCAATGCGGCCACGAAGGTCAATCCGAAGAGCAAGACGGACAAATAACGCGCTTCGAACTCGCCCTGGTCAATGAACCGGTCTCGAACACGGTCGGCCAGACTTTCAAATGTCTTGATCTCGCTGGCTTCCTGCGCGGCGCCTTTGACGACCTCCAGACCTTCCAGCGCCTCCGCCAGCCGAGCGTTCATCCGGCCGAAACTGCTGCGAAGATCCTGCGCGATCGGGTGCAAGCGCCGGACAAAGTAGATTTGAACCAGGATGTGCGACACGATGAAAAGCAACGGCGTGAGGATGAGTTGCGGGTGAATGCCCGGCGAAAAGATGGCGGGCGTGATGAGAAACATGTTGGCGCCTATGGTCAGATTGATGCCCGGATTCATCATCAGGTTCATTTCGCGGACGTCGTTGGTGACGCGAGCCATGGTCTCGCCGACCGGCTGCATGTCATGATAACTCATGCTCTTGCCCAACAGGCTGGCGTAAAGCTCGTCGCGCACGTCGCGCTCGAAGCGTTGCGCAAATACCTCGGCGGAGAAATTGCGCATGAATTGCAGTATTGAGCGCAGAGCCTGCGAAGCGATGATGAGCAGGACGCTGTTGAGCACCAACTGCGGCGTTTCCTCGTTTATGAGCAAGATCGCGTCAAAGGCTTTGCCCACCAAGCCAGGAACGACGCCGGCTAGAAAGGCGTTGCTAAAAGCGCCGATCACCAGTAATACCGCTGCAATCGGATGCCGGAGGATATGCGAAAGTATGAATCGGAATGCGCTTGTGTGATTGGTCTTAATCGGCGTTTCAACGACGAATTCGGCAGACATCCAATCTCCTCAGTTGCCGACCTTGCCAGAGTCGCTCGGCGATAGCGAAACGGTCCAGGAATGTCGCGCGAGCGCCACGGTTTACATAAACGGGACTAGTCTATATGAACCTGGGCGATTGAAACATAGGGGAATCGCGGGGATGAAGGAAATGCTCAAAATGACAAGAAATATAGTCATTCAACAGATATGTTCTGGGGCAATCGGCCTACGGTATCGCCACTGTCGGCTGCGCTTCCCGACACTCGCAGCCGAACGATCTCTCCGCTTTCAGGATCGTGCCGGTAGACGACGATCCAGACTTCATAGTTGCCGGGCGGCAGATCTGACGGCAGCCGCAGGGCGCGGTTATCCCAGACAGGCAGGTTAGCGCGCCAAGCCGAGGTGGGCGCAAACCCGGCTTGCGGAGCGGAATCTTGCCCCTGGACGACGACCTGACCAGTTTCCGGGTTAGCGATAAACCAGGCTATCGTATAGTCCTGACTAACCGTTTGCTCGCTTTGCCAGAGTAGAGATAGCTCCAAACTGCCTCCGGGCAGATAGACATCCCCGCCGGGTATGACGAACCCTCGCAGGTGAAGCGTATCGCCGAAGACCAGATCCGTCATCACTTCCCCGGTGTAGAGAGACATTGGGTTCGGCGCTGCGAATCCCGTGCTGTATTCGAGCAAGCGAACAGGATTGTCGGCGTTGTCGAATTCAATTTCTTTCAACGGATAGTAGTGCAGAGCCAGGTAGCGCTCGTAGGGTCGAAAGCTCCAGCGCATGAAGGCGTTGGTATTTGCCAACAGGAAGAGGCGGTCCTGTTTTCCGGCGGCATGATGCAGGGCGCGAACAGTGAAAATGTCAAACCAGTCGTTGGGATTGTTCGAGACAACTTCGGCGGGCTGTTTGTCGCTGGCCGCCTGCGCCAGGGCTTCCGGCAGAATAATCGGTCGCGGAAAGGGGGAATCCAGGTGATTCAATACAAAGCCGCTGTACAGGTTATTGGGCAGCAGCAGAAGGTCGCCGTCTCGGGCATCTTGCGTCAGATAGTCGAGCGCGTCGTGCAGGGCGGGACTTTGCGAACGCGTCAGCGGATCCCGATCATAAATCGACTGCAGATTCAGAACACTCATCGGAAGAGCGAGGACTGCCAAAAGCGGAGCCAGGCGGGAATAGCGGCGCCCGGGATGGCGAAGAACTGCAATTATGGCATGCGCAAGGAGCAAGCTGAATAGCGCGTATCCAATACCCCACCAGAAGGCGCCAGCGCGAATCCAGACGAAGTCAAGTCCTAAATCCGCCCAGCGTCCCGGCAGGATTACCCAGCGAAAGTATCGTGGTTGCGTCAGTCCGGGTTCCCACTCCGAAACTCCTCCGGATTCCGGCGGCAGGGTCTCTGTGTAATGCGTCAGGCTCAAAGACACAGCGCTGAATTGGATCCAGAGGCCGTAAGAGATCGCGGTGACGACAAGCAGTCTGTACAACTTGCTGCGGCGACTTGCGGCGATTTGCAGGATCGGGGCGGAGGCGAGCATCAGAACCGGCAGGACAGGCAGCAGGAAGCGAGGCGGCCAACTCAAGCCGCCAAACCAGTGCTCGCCGGTGGGCAGGGCATGTCCAAGGGAATAGCCGATGGCTAATAGCCAGACAGTCCAAACAAGTCGATGTTTGCCTTGGCGCAACAGGAGGACGGCACCCGCAACTGAAAGGAGGACGAATGGCGACGTGGCCCAGACGCTGCCGCCGGGGCTCAAGATGAATATCCGCAATGCGTAGGAGAAATAGCTGTCGGCAGGGTCCAGATCTGGATAGAAACTGTGTATTAGCTGTGAAAGGGGCTCAAAGAACATCAGCCCCAGCAATAACAGGACTTGGACCGCAAGCGCTAGAGAAGACAGACGCCGCATCAGCGCTGTTTCCAGACGCCGGTGAGACGGCAGCGCGAAGACAGCCAGGGCTGGCAATGCCGCCAGAGCCGAATACTTGGTCTCTGTTGCCAGGTAAAGCGCAAGCAGCCCGGCAAGCAGCCCGGCGAGCCGCAGAAGAAGCGACCGGCGCATTGATAGGCGAAGCAGATATAGCGCGAGCAGCAGAAAGAAACCTACCAGGGGCTCGCGGAACATGGTTTGGCTGTATGCCCAGAGATTGCTTGATATGCCGGCGCCCAGCGCGACCGCTATTGACACTGCGTCGCTATAGGCCATGGCTCGCAAGCAGAGATAGAGCAAGCCCACGGTCAAGGAGGCGACGATAATGTTGAGCAGCCAGACGGTATGGATATTCCCCAGCCGCGGTAGCCATTCAGCCAGCTTGAGCAGAGGAATGGCTAGATGAATGTTCAGTCTCTCCTCGACATCGTAGCTGGCGAGCGGCAGGTCGAACCATCTGCGAATACGAAGCGGCGGTTTGAACCAGGCGGATTCGTCCATCAACCAGTCGCCGTAGCGTGATTGGCTGGTTACCGCGTCAAGCGCGCGCAAGGTATCGCCGGATTCGATGCGAGCGCGATATGTCAAGAGATAGATGCTCGACATTAAAGCGACTATCATCAAGAAGAGTCGCAATTGATGGAACTTGGCAAGCGTTGTTGCGGGCAAGGGCATCTTAGGATCGGGCGGCCCAAGGGTCACGTAGACATAGACCTTCGGTCGCCCTACATTTTTTTGCGCTCTGGCGGGCGACCTGATAGGTCGCCCCTACAATTTTAGCCATAGAGCTACCTGTATCGGTTGATCAGTATCATCATACACAATCGTATCAAACCTGTGATGTCCTCAGCATGAGCGAGGGGATATGTTACATGAGAGACGCGCGCTGCGCTTTGCGGATCAAGCACCGTTGGAACCGGACTTTGCTTTGGAGATCGAGAGTAAGGCATCGGCGATTTTGTGCAGTTCCGCACTGGGAATTTGGCTAAAGGCGACTGCCAGCTTGATAATGCCCTGCATTTTGCGATCGACGGCAAATCTTCGTTTGTCTTCGCTGGTGGGGACCGGCGCAGTCGATGCTGATTCACCCTCGGCTTCCGCGTCCAACTCATGTTCGCTCTCGAGAAAGTATTCGAGGTCACGGTCGAGGGCGTTTGCCAGGACCAGCAGATCTTTCATCGGGATCGACTGCCCGCCGTATTCGTATTCTTGCAGCAGGCTGGGGTCAATCGCAGTCATTTCACTCAACTGCTCAATGCTTATTCCTTTTAGATCTCGCGCGACGTGCAATAGCCCTCCGAGAAGGCGCTGTCGCAAGGAAAAGGATTGGTCTTGCTCAACGGCGACATCCGGCAATTCGACTGGCTCATGATCTTGCCGAAAGGTACTGACTGACACGTTCAAGTAGCTGGCCAAGCGTTCGGATTGTGGTGGGCTTGGCAGGTCATCCCCGTATTCCCAAGCAATTACCAGTTCTGGCGACACCTGCAAATGATCAGCGCAGTCTTCAATTGAGCGCGATGCAGCCAGGCGGCTTTGCCGTATGAGGATACCGACGATCTTTGCGCGCAGGCGCGCAGCCTCTTTTTCACGCTTGTCAAGCGGCGCGCCGGACTGGTTTTCTCGCGCGGCGAAGGCTGCGAATTGCGACAGGTCTTCCATCTGCAACAACTGTCTCAACTCTTTTATCATTTCATTATAGACATCTGTACGGTCGCAAGCAAGGATGGCGCATATTGCGGCCGGGCAATCGCGTCAGAACCAGTATGTGTCGAGTGTCACATGAATATAAGGAAATGCAGGGGCCTGCCAAGTCGCAGACTATTATAAACTCGGCCGACCTGATAGACGCTGTTGAAAATCTACCCCAATCCCCCGACCCCTTTCCCAAAAATGAGGGATGGGGAGCCTTGTGACCTGTACTGAGCCTTTTAAGCCCCTCCCTCTTGATGGGGGAGGGGTTTGGGGTGGGGGGTGAAAGCGGTTTTTCAACCGACTCTGATAGGTCACAACTACAAGGCTTGTCCGTATATTGGGTTAAGGAGTTCATGTTGAGGACTGGCTACGAAGTATTTCAAGCGAAAAAGATACACTACCCGCATTTTTGGTCAATCTTCGGCAGGTGTTTCGTCTTCTTCCTCCACTTCCGGTTTTTCTTCAGTTTCTTCTTCTGGTCCGCGCGTATGAATCCTTACTTCTCGCAAGTCGTTGCGCGCGTTGATCGAGATGACCGTGGTGATGTCGATCTCGTCGGGAATCAATCCTATTTCCTGCAGCGTCCAGATAGTTGTTAAACGGTCGCTGAGGTTTGGCCACTGGTCTTTTGCCCAGGAGTAGCGCTGGCGGCAGAACTGCCAGATCTCTTCTGGTTGCTTGACCCAGGCGTAGTTCTGGTATTGCTCCCAGATGACCTCATCGTCAGTCATGGGAAAGAGCAGGCTGATCATGGCTTTTTGCACCTCGGCAGCGTCTCGACCATGCTCTTCGTTCACCCAATTGGCATAGTATTTGTCAATGAATGTGAAGATGCCGTAATGCGAATAGGATTCGATCTTGTTCAGGATTTCATCCCGGGCGTTGAAGTATTTGTCGTAAGTTGCTTCCAGTTCCTGGCTCGGCTCGTGGGCGACGTCGTCATCGTACTGCGCCTCCTCAATTTGCTGAGCGAAGGCATCGGGTTCCAGGTTGTAGACATGCGTGACGAGCCGTTCAATCCGTTGATGATCGACGTTGAATTTCACCAGAGCGCCTTCCGCGATCAAGGCGTTGACGCGGTCGATGATGCCGCGCGCCCGCGCCTTGTCATGGGCGCGTTGAATACCGCTCTCATAGCCCGGCTTGGAATCGGGGACCGGCGAATATTCTTGTAGTTTTGCGGGATCTTTTCTGGCTCCGCCATAGGCGCAGACCATCTGGTAGAGCGTGAGCAACACCGAGACGACGACAATCACGCCTAGGGCGTCGGTCTTCTGCGTGATAAGCACAATGCCCATGATGTAGCTGGCGATCATGCCCCGCAAGCCGGCAAAGCGTAGCGAGCGAGCCTCCGGCGAGCCCGGCTCAATGCCTCGGTCCCGCAAGGCGTCGTCGCGCGCGAAGCAAACGGTGGTGCTGGTGATGATGAAGGCGCTGACGAAACCGAAGGCGTAATAGGCTTCGACAACGACAACTTCACGGATCAGCGGGATACATGCGGCCGCGAAGCCCCAGATGACGGCTATACCGATGCGATCGTTAGTGAAGAAACCGGGCAGTCTGCCTAATCGGGCTGCGTTGGCTGCTACGGCTGCGCCTCCGACATAGCCGCCTCCCTGCGCCAGCAACAAGATTATCGTAAGCAACAGCGCGGCGATTGACAGGATCCCTTCTCCATCGGTTCCAGCCAAGGCGCGCTGCAAAGCTCTGGCAATGGCAAGGTCTGATGCTATAGATTGAATCTCGCCCGCCCGGTTGATCGGCGCCATGACGTCCCGTCTCCCGCTTGGTCCGTCGAGCAGCGCTTCTTCTTGCGCTTCGTGCCGGCGCTGCTCATAGATCCGTTCCGCCTCTTGCAGATCACGCAGGCGCGGCGACGCGTCTTCGGGTTGAAGTCCACGGCCAAAGGTTTGCGCGGCGACGATTTCGTATTCAATCAGCAGCGTACTGTAGCCTTCGGTGGAGGGAATGTCCCAGGACTTTGCGGCAGCGAGTTGCAGCACGCCAGTCGCGATTAGAAAGATGGCGGCAAGCGTCAGCGCGGTGTTGATCACTTTCCACTTGGGGCGCGCGGCGTGCTTGCCGCTGGCGGGGATGACCTCGTAGCCGGAGAACCCCAGCATTGCGCTGCTCATCGATCGGAAGAAAAACTGGAAAAAAAGCACGGAACCGATGGCGGGCGCATCACCGGCGGCGCGGACAACGTGCTCCACAACTTTCGCTTCTTCCAGTCGGTGAATGATGCCGCTGGTCAGGAAAGCCCAATCCGGATTGGCCAGCGCGCTGTAACCAACCAGCGTGAGGGCAAACATGGTAAAGATGGTGAAAGCGCCGCCTCCCAGCAGGAACAGCGGCACGGCGCGTTTGGGTCCTAGCGCGACCAGCACAGCCATGATGAAGAAGGCGAAGATCTCGGCGATCAATATGCGGTAGGGCGCGAATTCGGGAAAGAGCAGCATCAGCACGTCGGCTGCGGAGATGGAAGAAATGATGATAGTCAGAACCGCGTCAAGAAAGAAGAGACTGGTGCCTAGCCAGGATAACCAGCGCAGTCGCTGCGGTCCTATTGCCTCGACCAGCGGACCGCTGCCGCCGGCAGTAGGCCGAATGTAAGCGCCGGCTTTGTATGCCGGGACGATCCCGAAGAACAACATGACCGACAAGACGATGAAGGCGAGGATCGCGATATCGTGGTAGCCGCTGGCGCCGTGGATTGCCAAGAGCGTCTGATAGGCAGCGACGCTAAAGGCGTCGGCAGCAATCTCGAAAATGAGGGCGAATACACCCAATCCGGTGCCGCCGAGGAGCAAGCCTTCCACCATGAGCCGCGGGAGCTTGCGACTGGCTTCGCGGTTTTCGTTCGGGTCGATATAGCTCCGCAAGAATGTGCTCATAGTCCTCTGAACCGCGTATTCCTTAGCGCGAAGATGCCAACCGAGCAACATTATCATAACATCCTTGCAGACGACAGAGATATCCGACTTGCATAGCTGATGTTCGCCGAATTGAGCAACTTGCAAGGGCTATCTGGCGACACTAGAATCATCTGTCAAGGTTGGCTATAAGCTCTTGTGGAGAAAGAAATATCATGCCGAACAAGGTCCATCACGAAATCAACCGCTTGTCCTGGAATGAAGCGACCAAGGCGCACAACAGCCACAAAGGCGATCAGGCTGCGTTCTTCCGGTCCGGGGGAAGTACGCTGTATGAGGAAGAAATACGCTTGCTGGGCGCTATCGCCGGCAAGACGCTGCTCCATCTGCAATGCAATTGCGGTCAGGACAGCTTGAGTATCGCCAATCATCTGGGCGCTATCGTCACCGGCGTTGATATCAGCGACGAGGCGATCGACTTCGCGCGGCGGCTTTCGCGCGATAGCGGGATTCCGGCGGAATATATCCGTGCCGACATCTACGATTTCTTCGCGGGTAACCAGACTCGGTATGATCTGGTTTTCTCATCTTATGGCGCCTTGGTATGGTTGTCGGATCTGGACGCTTGGGGAAAGGGCATCCACCAATGTCTGAAGGCTGGCGGGCGTTTTGTCTTCATTGATTTCCATCCCGCGTTTTGCATGTTCGGTGAGGACTGGCAGTTGAAATATGACTATATGGGCGGTTCTTTTGTCGAATTCGAGTCTGGCGTTGGCGACTATGTCGCCCTGACCGGCGTGACAGGCGAGACGGATGACTTGCAGGAGGGCATCAAGGACTTCGTCAATCCACATCCCGGCGTGGAATATCTTTGGGGCATGTCCGACGTTGTCACAGCTTTGCTCTCGGCAGGTCTTAGGCTGGTCGGATTTCGCGAATACGCACATTTTAACGGATTCAAACCCATGGCGGACATGCGGGAACTCGGCGGCCGACGCTTTGGCATGCCAGATCGTCTGCCGCGAGGATTTCCCTTAATGTTCAGCCTGGTCGCTCAGAAGCCTTGATCGCCTAGTGCCGTTTGTCGATTCTGCATGGCGTCGTTGGTGGGCTTGACTGGCATTAGGGCGCGACAACCGCTCTTCTAGCCCTCACCCACAAGGGAAGAGGAGGAGCTATCCTTGTAGCGGTGCTATTCGGGACAAGTTGTGTCTTCGTCGATTTGACGCATAAGCTTGCTGGCTTCGGACTTCATCGCGTCATTCAAACGAAAGTCCTCGCTGAAGTAGACCGACTCGGGGAAGCGGTAATTCCAGGCGCGATAGAAGCCCGCGCGGTCAACATCGCGGCTCAGGTTGCAATCGAAGCGGACGAGATAGCTATTGGCCATGCGACCGTCATTCTGATGATGGATATGCGACAGTCCCCAGGTCACGCCGCGGCCGTCGCCGCTGTCGCTGAAAGCGTCGGGCACAAAGGGACCGGCGGCGATCGGCGGCGCCGAGACTTTGCCTCGGACCTCGAAGTTCAAGCCGTCCGAGGCGAATTGAACGGTGTTCTTTTCCGGTCCTTCGAGGCTGGTGATGGCAACGATGCCTTCGCGAAAGGGGTAGAGAAAGGTCTCGTGGCCGCTGTTTGTAACCGGATTCAGCGGTGATTTGACGAAGGGACCGCGGGGATCCTCCGCCGTGGCGACTCCCCAGCCGATGCCGAGATCGTGGCGATAGGTCCTTCCGAATTGGACGCCCTTGTAATAGAGCCAGATTCTGCCGCGATAGACCAATACATAGGGGTCGTGCAACTTGTGCGAGTCCCAATCGCCGAAGCTGGCAACGGCGTCGGCATCATCGACGTCTCCCACAAAGGCTCCTCGACGCCCGGGTCTCAAGACCGGCTGGTCAGTTTTGGTCCAGGGTCCCTCGGGCGAGGGGGACGAAGCCATGCCTATCTCGTGTAGGGAGCGGTGTTTCCAGATGCCTTGAATGACTTGGTAATAGAGATAGTATTTGCCCTTGTGGACAAGGATATCGGGCGTGAAGACCGCGCGATCGTCGTAGCTGCCTTTTGCGCCTCGCTGAACGGCGGGTCCTTGCTCCTGCCAATGGAAGCCGTCGGTCGACGTGGCGTACCAAATATCCGCCATATCCCAATCCCAGGCCGGTCTGGTGTCGGTAGCGGCTTCGATGCCCATCCAGTCTTCGGCGGTCTGCCGGCGCGAATACCAAACGTAATAGCGATCGCCCGCCCTGATCACCTTGGAGGGATCGCGTCTAGTGACGCCGGCTTCTTTGCCGATGCCTGTGATTCGCGCGTATTTGAAGGCTGAAAAGAAGTCGCTCCGCCCGTCTTTGTAAATGCAGTAGGTATCGTAAACGCGGCGCGCCGCCGCGCTGAGCGGTTTTGACGGCCGCGATTCGTCCGGGCGCACGGGTTCGTTGCTGAAGGTACGCGGACGCTGGTTAATCTCGTTTAGCTTGACGTCTGGAGAAAAGAAAACGTCTTCGGGATAGCGTATATTCGTCCCGCGGAAGCCGGGGCGTTCCAGCTCGCGGCGCAGGTTGCAATCAAAACGGAGGAGATAGGAATTGCCGGCTTTTAACTCTTCGGTGGCGATATGCGAGAGCCCCCAGGTGATGCCTTTGCCGTCTTTGCTATCGCTGTAGGAATCCGGGGCGAAGGGACCCGCCGCCAGGGGCGGAAGAGTCACGTGGGCGGCTACTTCAAAGTTGAGTCCGTCCGGGGCGTATTGAACCGTGTCCTTTTCCGGACCGTCGTGCCCGCATATTGCCAGAATGCCTTCGCCGTAGGGGAAGAGACAAGTTTCGTGGCCGCTATTGGTCACGGGATTCAAAGTCGACTTGATAAAGGGTCCCTCGGGCGCTTCCGACATAGCCACACCCCAGGCGATTCCCCGGGCATATTTGGTGGTCCAGCCCATTGGCTGTCCCTTGTAGTAGAGCCAATACTTCCCATCCCGCAGCAATATGAAGGGATCGTGAACCTTGTGGCTGTCCCAATCCCCATAGCGGATCACGTCGTCGGAATCATCATCGCCGAGCCATCGGCCCATTCCCCCCGGCGTCAATACGGGCGCCTCGGCGCGGCGCCAGGGACCATGGGGCGAAGCCGCCCATGACATGCCGATTGTGTTGCGCGTGCGATGGGTATAGGGGTAATCAACCGCCTGATAATAGAGATAGAATCTGTCTTTGGTCATCAGCACGTCGGGCGTAAATACGGATCGACCGTCGTAGGCATCCCGTGGACCCCGGCTGACGGCGACGCCTTGTTCTTGCCAGTTGAAGCCATCTTGTGATGTGGCATACCAGATTTCCGCCAGGTCCCAGTCATAGACCGGCGTGTCCCATGTTTGTTCCTGAAAGGGAGGCATGTTCTTATGATTGCGGTCCTTGTCGGTCTTGCGCCGCGTGTACCAGACGAAATAAGTCCCATCGATACGCAGTACCGTTGTGGGGTCGCGCCGGGTCACGCCTTCCTCTTTGCCGAGGCCTGAAATTCGACTGTACTTGAAGGTCGTGTAGAATTCGCTAGTGGCGTCTTGAAAGCGACCCCACTTGTCGTAAAGACGATGCGTCGCTCGGCTCAGCGGGCGATGGGTCGGCTTGATCGCTGTTGGCTCGCCCGGCAGCAGGGGCTTGTCGCTGTCATTGGCTTTCATCTTGCATCCTTAATTCATTCTTCGTTGAGAATCAGGTCGGCCGCCTTCTCGCCGATCATCATGCAAGGCGCGTTGGTGTTGGCGTTGACAATAAATGGCATGATTGAGGCATCGGCTACCCGCAAGCCTTCAAGTCCATGCACTTGCAGGCGATCGTTGACGACAGACATGGGATCGCAGCCCATTCGACAACTGCAAGCTGGATGATAAATGGTAGTCGCGAAATCACGAATGTAGTGAATCAATGCCCCGTCGGAAACGACATCAGCGCCGGGCAGAAACTCCTCGCCACGATAGCGCTCAAAGGCGTCGGTCGCAGCGAGCTCCCGCCCCAGCTTGACGCCGTGAAGCAAAACGCGGACATCGTCATCGTGGCTCAAGCAGCCGAAGTCTATTGAGGGCGGCGCGAAGGGATCATCTGATTGCAACTTGAGTTGACCGCTGCTTTTCGTGGCGACCAATCCTGCCAGGATCGTGAAACCGTGTCCATTGGGACTTTCGAATCCATGACGGATGAACCAGTCCGGTCCAAAGTGATATTGCAGTTCCGGCGAGCGCGCTTTCGGGTCCAGCCGTACGAACCCGCCGGATTCGCCCAGATTGGAGGTGAGCAAGCCCATTTTGCGCTCGTTATAGCGCTTGACTTGAACCGGGTCGTCCTTGGCGACCAGGCTGATTGGCTCCTTGCAATGATAGGCGACGGGCGCCTGCATGTGATCCATCAGGTTTTGACCGACGCCGGGCAGATCCATGACCAGAGGGAGGTCTATTTCCGCAAGATGCCCGGCGGGACCAATGCCGGAAAGCAGCAACAACTGCGGAGAATTCAGCGCTCCGCCGCAAAGGATAATCTCTTTGTTGGCGGCAGCGGTTTTGGTTTCGCCCTCGTGAAAGTACTCCACGCCCGTGCAGCGCAGCCTATCGAAACACAGCCTGATCACATGCGCAAAGGGCAGGGCGGTGAAATTGTCCCGTCCCAGCGCTGGATGCAAGTAGCCAACAGCGGCGCTATGTCGTTTGCCCTCCTTTTGCGTGATCTGATAGAGACCGAAGCCCTCTTGCTCGCCGTCATTAAAGTCTTCGTTATGCGCGAATCCCAGTTCGAGCGCCGCCGCGACGAAAGCCAGGCTCAAGGGATTGGGATCCTGCGGATCGGCCACATTGATGGGACCGTTGACACCGTGATGTTCGGATGCTCCACGTTCCTGGTGCTGCATTCTGCGGAAGTAGGGCAGCACTTCCGCGTAGCTCCAGCCTTCATTGCCCTGGGCGGCCCAGGCATCGTAATCGGCCCGATGGCCGCGCTGAAAGACCATGGCATTCATGGAACTGGTGCCGCCATAGACCTTGCCGCGGGGCACATATTCGCGGCGGTTGTTGAGGCCGGGCTGTGGCAGGGTTTCGTAATCCCAGTCCAGGTCCGTATGAAAGAGATTGGAAAAGCGCGCCGGGATATGAATATCGGGCGCGCCGTCGGGTCCGCCGGCTTCCAGCAAAAGCACCGAGCGCTCCCCGTCTTCGCTCAAGCGGCAAGCTAGCGCGCAGCCTGCGGATCCCGCGCCTATTACTATGTAGTCAGCTTCCATCATCAAGCGCTCCTGACATATTGACACCAGATTGTAGCTGGTAGTGTATCCATTTCGCTTGAAACAAAGACAACAACTACCTGACAGCCGGTAGGATTGACTCTGTGAATCGTCCGACGAATAGAAACATGATACACATTGGGCGACTCAGCGGGTCGCGTAGACACTGACCGTCAGTCGCCGCTGCATTGCCTCCTTTATTTTGGGATAAGCGCAATACAAGAGCAACTCTTCATTCGTATGCAATTTATGTCATTCTGCCAAAATATTGCAATGCGCTCGCGAGATCCAGGGCAATCGCAGCAAAATATTTTTCAGCGCCCTACGCGTCCCTCAATGGTTAGAAAACCCCAACGCGCGAATATTGAGCCGTTCTTTATCAGAACATTTGTGCTATCATGTCCGCAAGCACATCGACGCGAGGACCCCCATGCCCAAAACCAGAAACTTCTCAGACCGCGAAAAACGGGACCCCATGCGCCTGCTCGATATCCATAACCACATCAACGCCGTCTACCTGTTTATGCAAACCCTGTCGCTCATGCGACGAGAAGGCAACCTGTTTCGCGTGAGCGCGGCATACCTTTTCGCTACCGCCCTGCGGCTGCTTGCAGGCATCCGTCATCCTACCCCGCGTCCCCGGCTTAAAACGCTGCGCCGCCGACAAAACGCAACTTTGTCCGAAAAAAGTTTTTCTTTGTCCGCGAAACGGAAAATGTCGGAAAAACTTATAACCAAGAAACAACTGCCCGATAGCCCCGCGCCTACTTCCAAGGCCGCCATTCAACACCCAGCCAACCCGATCCGCCCAACCGCGCCCCCTTCATCGCCGGACTCTAAAAAGTCCTCTCCGAAAAAAACAGACAGTATCTATACGGTGTCAATACACTTGTGGAATTCAGGGCTAGAACTAGGGCATTTCAAGAGTAAGTCAAGGGGGCGTTTCAAGGGCAAAAGCCGCCTTTATGGATGATTTATGGGGCGATCGACACAAAATGATTTTGAAGCGATTGCCCTGGCAGAACCTCGCGCCTTGCTTGACAGGTCCTGCTAGTTTCGCTAAAATTGCACGGCTGTTTTGCCAGATTCCGGGACCTTATACGGAAACCGGCGGCGCTCAAGGCGCGCCTGGCGCTTTCGGTCCCGCATCTGCTGACAGTTCTGAGTCACATTATTCGCATCGTAAGCTAATTGGAGTAAACCTAATGCGTAAATTTGTAGCTATACTGGTCGTCTTGTCAATGCTCTTGGCGGCTGTGCCCGCTTTCTCGCAGGACATGGTCGAATTGCGGATCCGCTGGTATGACGATGGCAACGAAGGCGAAGTCCTGCGTGACCTGCTTGATCGATTCGAGGCGGACAACCCGGACATCAGCGTCGAAATCGACACCGTTCCCTATCGAGCGATCCTGGAAAACTTGCCGCTTGACCTGGCTGCGGGCGAGGGTCCCGATATGGCGCGCGTCACGGACCTGGGCGGTTTGGCTGAATACTACCTCGACATGACGCCCTACCTGAGCGATCCGGGTTATTGGGAAGAGAACTTCGGTCCCTTCCTCAACTGGAAACGCCTGCCTGGCGACGATTCCAGCATCCCCGGTTTCATGACGCAGTTGACCATCACCGGTCCTTTCATCAACCGCACGCTGTTTGAGCAGGCTGGCATTGAAGTTCCGAGCGATATGTCCGATTCCGTCACCTGGGACGAATGGGCGGCCGCCTCCGTAGCGGTAGCGGAAGCGCTGGAAATTCCCTACCCGATGGCGATGGATCGCAGCGGTCACCGTTTCGCCGGTCCCGCGATCAGCTCGGGCGCCATGTACTTTGACGATATGGGGCATCCCACCGTCATGGACGAGGGCTTCCGCGATATGGCGGAGCGCTTTGTCAACTGGCATCTGGACGGCACCATGCATCCGGAAATGTGGCCGCTGAGCGAAGGTTATGCCGGCGCCAACGAAGAATTCGCCAATGCCGAACTGGTCTTCTACATGTCCGGCAGTTGGCAAGTCGGTCAGTTCAGTGAGCAAATCGGCGATGCCTTCGACTGGCAGACGGTGCCGAATCCCTGTGGACCGGGTGGCTGCACGGGTATGCCCGGCGGCGCGGCGCTGGTTGGCATCGGCGCGACCGAGCATCCGGAAGAAGTTGCCAGGGTGATGGAATACCTGGCCAGCCAGGATGTGCTCGGTGAGTTTGCGGCGCGCACGCTCTTCATCCCGGCGCACGCGGGCTTGTCGGCGAGCGGTGTTGACTTCGACACGGACTTGCAATTGGCCAAGGACTCGCTCGGCGTCTTCGTCGGTCAAGTGGGCACACTGGAGCAGACTGCCTTCGACTTGCAAGCCTACGCCTTTAACCGCGCCCTCTTTGACGCCACGCGCGATCGCCTGACGCAGGCGATGGTGGGCGAGTTGACGCTGGATGAAGCCATCGACCGTATTCAGGACGACGTGGACACTGCCCTGGCCGAACAAGGCTAAGCCGAGTTCCGCAAATCCAGATGAATAGTGGCGGGCAACCGACCAACCCTGTGTCGGTTGCCTGCTTTACTCCAGTGTTGTTATTGAAGCGTTTCTTGAAGAACCCGAAGCGGCTCTTATGAATAGAACAGCCGATCCCTCAGATCATGAGCGGATGGGGACACGCGCGCTAGGCATCCTTGATGAACTCGCGCGCCCCCTGATTTTGTTGCCGGTGGCGGCTGTCGACCGCATCTTGACGCCGATACAAAAGCGCGTCGGCATCGACAAGATGGGCTACTTTTTTGTCCTGCCGAATCTATTGATATTCGGCATTTTTGTGTTGTTCCCCATGCTGCTCAATTTCTATTACGCGATGACCGGCGGCACTAAACTTTTTCCCGAAGACCGTCCCTTTGTCGGCTTGGATAACTTCGCGACGCTTTTCGACTGTGACGACTTCCTCTCGCCGAACACTTGTCAGGAAGATCTGTTTTGGCGCGGTATCTCTAACACGATCCAGTTTGTCGTCTTTCAAGTCAGCGGTATCGTTTTCTTTTCGCTTGTCACTGCGCTGGTGCTCAACCGCAAGATTGTCGCGCGGGGTTTCTTCCGCAGCGTTTTCTTTTATCCTGTTTTGCTTTCCCCGGTGGTTGTGGCGCTGATCTGGAAATGGGTCTTACAGCACGAAGGCGTGCTCAACGCGATTGTCGAGATCTTTGGCGCGGAAAGCAAACGCTGGCTGCTTGATACCAACTGGGCGATGTTCTGGGTGGTCTTTGTCAGCGTCTGGGCTTTGATGGGCTTTTATACCTTGATCTTGCTGGCCGGCTTGCAGTCAATCCCGCCGGAACTGTATGAGGCGAGTTCGATCGACGGCGCCAACCACTGGCAGGATTTCCGATTCGTAACCATGCCTTTGCTGATGCCGACGATGTTCGTGGTGCTGGTGCTCTCTCTGATCCGAGCCGTGCAGATGTTTGATCACATATTTGTCTTGACCGGCGGCGGACCGGGCACAAGAACGCAACTCATTGTGCAATACATTTATACCACTGGATTTTCCAATCAGATTCAATTATTTGGCTTGTCGGCGGCGGCGTCGATGGTTCTGGGCATATCGCTTTTGGTCCTGACGCTGCTGCAATTGCGGCTGGGCAATCAATCGAGCCTGGCATAGGGGCTGCATGATGGCTGCGGAACGAGTTAGCATCTCCCAGTTTTTGTCCCTGCGCAGCGGGGGCAAGCGAATCAATACCGCTGATGCGTTGACCTACCTGTATTTGACCTTCGGCACGGTTCTGATGTTTGGTCCGGTCTTGTGGCTGGTCGCGTCTTCGTTCAAGACCCAGGCCGGGCTGGTCAAGTATCCGCCGCCCTTGCTCCCCTATCAGCAGGTGCAAGTTGAAGTCGAAGGTTTCGACGAAGCCCTGCCGCTCTTCACCGTCACTATGGAAGATGGCAGCTCCCGCGAATTGGCGCAGATACGGCGCGTCGGCATTGAAGCGCGGATGATCGATCCGGAAGATCCCGCGGCGGGGGAGATCAAGGTCAACATCCGACAGCGCGAGCCGGTGGAAGAGGTCAAGCTGGCTTGGGAGAATTATCTCGATCCGCTGGTGGAACTCGAGAACTTCGACTTCGTTACTTATCTTAAAAACAGCGTGGTTGTGACTACTGCCGCGACCGCGATCACGCTGGTCATCAACAGCATGGCGGCTTTCGCGCTGAGCAAGTATAAGTTCAAGGGACGGGATGCCATCTTCGTACTGTTCATCTCGACTTTGATGATTCCGATAACGGTCATCCTGGTGCCGGTTTTTCTGGTCATCACCACCATCGGTTGGAAGAATAACTTATGGGGCGTGATCATCCCCGGCGCGGCTACGCCGACGGGCATCTTCCTGCTGCGCCAATATATGTTGACCATCCCCGATGAATTGCTGGACGCGGCGCGGATTGATGGCGCGAGCGAATGGCATATCTACTGGCGGATTATCCTGCCCCTGGCGCGTCCGGCGCTGGCGGTTCTGGCGATATTTTCGGTGATGTGGCGCTGGAATGACTTCCTTTGGCCGCTGATCGTACTCAGCCGGAACGACCTTTTTACTTTGCAGGTAGGCTTGAACGCCTTTCAGGGCGAGTTACAGATTCAGTGGCATTATGTGCTGGCGATGACGGTCGTGACCCTGTTGCCGATCACGCTGGTATTCGCCTTTTTGCAGCGCTTTATCACGACCGGCATCGCGACGACCGGCATGAAATAATCGACGCGCGACTGCGAGCGCATTGGCAACTTGGACGAACAAGCCATGGAGTAATAAGCAAGTGGACGCGAAGATGGCGCAATCCTCTGACTTGCGAGGCAGACTTTGGCAGCTTCTGGGAGACATTCCGGATGCGGCGATCCCAAGCGTCCGCGTGATATCACGCGGCGACGAGCTTGACCATACGCGAGAAACCTTCACCTTTGAAAACGGAGTCGGCGATACGGTCTTCGGGTACCTGCTGTTGCCAAAGGGAATCGAAACGCCGGCGCCGGCTGTGCTCTATCACCACGAACACGGCGGCAAGTATGCGCTGGGCAAGGACGCCGCGATTAAGGTTCGCGAAAACGGATATGCGCCGGGGCTGGCGCTGGTCGAAGCGGGCTTCATCGTCATGGCGATCGACGCCTACGGTTTCGGCAAGCGCGAAGCACTGGGTCCGGCAGGTGAAGCAGAAAGCGGCGCCGTGACGGAATTGTCGCTCTTCAAGCATTTCCTGTGGCAGGGAAAAACGCTCTGGGGCATGATGATACATGACGATCTCTCGGCTTTAGCCTATCTGCGCAGCCGACCGGAGGTCGACGAAAGGCGCATCGGCGCGACTGGCATGAGCCTGGGCGCGTCCCGGTCGACTTGGGTGGCGGCGCTGGACGAGACGATCAAAGCAGTGGCGCCCGTTTCGCAAATGACCCGCTATCGCGATTTCGCGGATCAGAGCCATTACCGCCTGCACAGCATCTATTACTTCGTACCGGGTATTTTGGCCAGTGGCATCGATATGGAGCATATCGTCGCCTTGACCGCGCCGCGCTATCAGTTGATCTTATCCGGCGACAGCGATCCTCTGTCGCCAATCGCCGGGATCCACAAGATCGTCGACTACGCCCGGGAAGTCTATGCAGCACAGGGCGCGGCGGAGCAATTCGAGGTCAAACTCTATGAAGGCGTCGGCCACGCATATTTGCCGGCGATGGTCGAAGCCATGCTGGATTTTTTCCGGCGAACCTTGTAATTCTCGAAAGATACACGCGCCCGCAAAAGCCAGACTTTTACATCATAGAATCTACTGGGCGCGGCGGTCCTTCTCGCTGATTGCGCGCCGAGCGGCTTATCCGCCGCTGCCTGCCATTTCCAGGCTGACATCGTAAAGCCGGCGCGCCAGTTCGGGATCGCGGGCGTTTGGATTGGGCGATGGCATGGGCCAGCCACCCGAACGGTTTTCACGGTTGGGATAGAGAATGCTGTTCTGGCTAAAGTACGCGCCATTGTGCTGCGGCGCATCGTCATCAAGCAGGCAGTGGAGGGTTGTTTGCGCGCCTTCGTAGGGCGTCAGGATGCCGAGCATACCGCTGAAGGGGCGCAGAACGAGATTCAATATCGCGCGGAACCACCCTGGCATAACGCCGGACCCGAAATTCGAGCGTATCCAGCCCGGGTGCACGGAAAAGGCAGAGACGCCAGTTCCTTCAAGACGCGCGGCGAGTTCCTTGGCATGAAGGACATTTGCCAATTTGGACTGTGAATAGGCGAGCGTGGAACTGTAAGAGCGCCTTTCAAAATTGAGGTCCGCGAAATCAATGTCGGCGACGCGGCTGCGGTTGCCGACGTGCAATACGCTGGAAAGATTGACGATGCGCGCCGGGGCGCTGGCTCGCAAGACGTCCAGCAGCAATTCGGTCAGCAGAAAATGCCCCAGATGGTTGGTGCCGAACTGGATTTCGAAGCCGTCTTCCGTCCGCCCCTCGTTTGTGACCAGACCGGCGTTGTTGACAAGTCCATCCAAGCGATCGTACGATGCGAGAAACTGGTCGGCAAAGCGCCTCACGGACTGCAAACTAGCCAGATCCAGTTTCATAATTTCGGCCGAACCGGGCAAGCGCGCGAAGCCGGCGAAGGCTTCTTTACCAGCCTCAACGCGTCGGCAAGCGCCAACGACGCGCGCGCCTTGCCGAAGCAATTGCTCACTGGTTGCCAAGCCCGTGCCCGAGTTAGCTCCTGTGACGATGTAGACGCGCCCGCTCAGGTCTTTTTGCAGCAACTTTGGATCGCACATGAGTGTCTTTGGCATGGCATCTTCCCTTCTTTAGAGATTGCAATAGCTTGATCTGGCTGTCAGGAACATTAGCGAACCAAGCGAAGCGAGTTCAGTTTAACTACGCGCCCAGTATCCGCGAAGTAGCAATTCGTCGCAATTCGCGGTTCAATCCCATAATGCGCCATGACGGCATAATCCATGACGGGTCGAGAAACTAATCGGTTTTCAGCGCTGCTGTCGAGCGATTGACAGGCGCAATGGCGTTTTGCGCTCGTGGAAACTTGACAAAGGTCTTCAGGTCGCATAAAATTGGTAACACCACTGACCAATTTTCCGTATCGGAAGCGAGGTCCGTTGTGAAAGTCCCCTCACCGAGCGTGTCCGGCTTGCGAGCGATTGAAAAAGCAAGCGTCAAGGATCAAACCCTCGAGCAGCTGAAGAATTACATCTTGTCCGGCGTCGTGCAACTGGGCGAGCGCTTGCCCTCGGAGCGCGCCTTGGCGGACGCGCTGGGCGTGGGCCGCTACAGCGTGCGCGAGGCGCTCAAAGTGCTGGAAGCGGTTGGGCTGGTGCAATCGCGCGTGGGGGAGGGCACCTTCCTGACGACGAATACCGGCGCCAGCTTCGGGCGCATTCTGGGCTTGAGCCTGGCAACCTGGGGCGGGACGATGATCGAACTGCTGGACGCGCGCAAGATGATTGAGGTGGAAGCGGCGCGCGCAGCAGCCGAACGCGCGACCCGAGCCGACCTGGAGAACATCCAGCGCGAGTTAAGGACGATGAATACCGCGGAAGATGTCCGCGAATACCTGAAAGCCGATATGCGCTTCCATCGCTGTATTGGCGTTGCCAGCCACAACGCCATCATCAGTCAGTTCATCAACAATCTCATAGACGTGTTGGAAGAAGTCTTGCAAGAAGCGCGACTGGATACCTTGCCGGCACAGGCGGAGGGAGGCGGTACGCACCAGGCGATCTTTGAAGCCATTGCCGATAGCGACGCGGATGCCGCCGGCGTCTTGATACGCAGTCATATTCGATTTTCGAGCGAAGTCTGGCAGACGGTCATCTCTCTGACAGCCGATACGGAAAGCAGGAAGACGGGCGGGAAAACCCGAGAATAGGAGGCGCCTATTGACGCGCTCACGATCGACCACCGTTAGGTCCTATAGTTGTATTAAGGAGTTCTGATGAGCAAGAAATTTCCCTATGACACCGCAGACCTGAAACCATCGAGAAGAGATTTTCTTAAATGGAGCGGCGCCGGCATGGCGACCGCGATGATGGCGCGATTCGGACTAGCCCCGATACTTGCGCAAAACATGGGAGAGATCCCCGCCGAATTGCACCCGGGCAGTCCGACAAACGCGCGTGGCTGGACAACCACCTTGCCGCCCATTCCGGAGGGCATGCCGGTCGATCCGCCGGTGACGATCACGGGAAGCAGACGTGGTCCCTGGGAATTCGCCGATGGCGACGATATTGAGAACTCGCCCTTCACGCGCCTCAATGCTGCGGTTACGGGCATCCAGTGGAAACTGGCTTTCAACTGGACTGACAACGAGGGCGAGGTATTGCAGAAGTACAATCTCGCCATAGCCAGCGACGAATTGCCCGACTTCATGGAAACCGTGCCCTTGCAAGTCTATTCCGAGCTTTTGGAGAATGACTTGCTGGAAGACATCACCGATGTTTACGAAGAAGTGGCGCATCCGGTATGGCTGAAAGAGGCGATGAGCTTCAGCGATGGTATCGCCTGGCGTCTGGCCGAGGTCAACGGTCGCAAGATGGGCTTGCCTTATATCGAGCAGGCGGCGCAGAACGACAAAGTCTTGTGGATCCGGCAAGATTGGCTGGACGCGGTAGGCATGAGCGCGCCGACCACGATCGAAGAATTACACGCTGTCGCCACCGCTTTCAAGGAAGCTGATATGGGCCAGGGCGGCGATGGCGCCACGCTGGGCATCGCCGCCAATCGCCAGTTGAACACCTGGTACTGCTCGCTGGATCCGATCTTCGGCGCCTGGGGCGTGATGCCGACTTTCTGGACGCCGGACGAGAATGGCGACTTGCAATATGATAGCGTTCGGCCCGAGATTAAGGAAGTGCTTGGGACACTGCGGGCTTGGTATAGCGAAGGGCTGCTCGCGCAAGATTTCTTCACCTTCGCGCCCTGGCAGAATGCGGGCACGCATATTGGCGGCAATCTGGCAGGCATCATGTATTCGCCCGCCTTTGGGGCGGTCTATGGCTTGCCGGACAGCGTCGCCAACGATCCGGACGCGCGTTGGACCTTCGGCGATATCCCCACGGGACCGACCGGCATCAAGAAGAAAGCCTGGAGCAATCCGGTGCCCGATACAGTCTACTGCTTCCGCAAAGGCTTTGAACATGTCGACCTGGTTTTGAAGCAGATCGCCTGGTGGGCTGAACTGCTGCAAAACCCGGCCAACCGCTATCACGGCTTTGAAGGCACAGATTACTTTTGGCGGAATGAAGACGGCGAGTTGGACCCGATGGGCAGCACGCTGGATCTGAATGGCTACGACAGCACCAAGCATATTTGGGGACCTCCCGGCACCAATGGCGGCAGCCGCACCGATCCCTTCTTCGAGACAAACTGGATCAAGGAACGCCGCGATGTCTGGGCGAATACGCCCGAGGACGAGCGCGATGCCTTGATGGAAGCGTTCCTGGGTGGCGATCCGCTATCGGTCTTGTGGGACGAGGCGAATGTCTTCGCTGTTGATCACTGGGAAGCCGATGGCATCAAGAACCACTTCCTCACCGTGCCGACGCGAACGATGGAACGGGCAGGCACGTCGTTGGAAGGCTTGGAAGCCGAGACCTTCATCAATATCATCACTGGCCAGGAATCGCTGGACCGCTTCGACTCCTTCGCGGAGGAATGGCGCTCCGGCGGTGGCGACCGCATCACTGACGAAGTCAACGAGTGGTGGCACGGGCAGATGTAGTCCGGATCCCCCCATCCCCTAAATCCCCTTCCCCCACAAGGAGGGAAGGGGACTTAACCGCAGAGCGAGCGCATGACATTCAAACAGTACATGAAGCGCGCTTGGCCCTTGTACGTCATGATCGTGCCTGGGCTGATTTTCGTGCTTCTGTTTCGTTACTATCCGATGTATGGGGTGGTCATCGCTTTTCAGGATTTTAGCCCGGCCAAGGGTTTCGCCGGATCGCCCTGGATCGGCTGGGAGAATTTCGAATTTTTCTTTTCGCTGCCGGAGTTCGGACGGATCTTCAGCAATACGTTGATCATCTCGATTTCGAAGATTGTCGCTGATCAGGTAGGCGCGGTTATTCTGGCGTTATTGCTGAACGAGGCGCGGCGCATCCTGTTCCGCCGTACGATTCAGACATTGATCTATTTGCCGCATTTTCTTTCCTGGATCGTGCTGGGCGGCATCCTTCTCGATATCCTTTCGGCGGGCGGCATACTCAATCAAGCCATTGGCGCCTTGGGGATCAAGCCGCAGTTGTGGCTGGGCAGCAACGACTGGTTCCGCGGTACTGTGATCAGTTCGGGCTTTTGGAAGAACGTCGGATTCTCGACCATTGTTTATCTGGCGGCGCTGACGGCGATCAACCCGGTCTTGCACGAGGCGGCGGCGATCGACGGCGCTGGGCGCTTCCGCCGCATCTGGCATATCACCTTGCCCGGCATCCGCCCCACGATTGTTCTGCTGGCGGCGCTGAGTTTGGGGGATGTGCTGCAAGCCGGCTTCGAGCAGATACTGACGCTCTACAGCCCGGCGGTTTATCGCAGCGGCGATATCATCGATACCTTCGTCTATCGCGTTGGATTGATCTCGGCACAGTACAGTCTGGCGGGAGCCGTCGGCTTGTTCAAGTCCTTCATTGGTTTCGGCTTGATCGTGCTTTCTTATTGGCTGGCGGACCGCTACGCCGGTTATCGCATCTTGTAGGGGCTGAGACATGATCCGCGACAGGAACTGGTTCAGCCGCCTCTTCGACGGCGCCAATTATATCTTTCTGACATTGTTTGCCGTGCTTTGCCTGCTACCCTTGATTCATATCTTCGCCGTTTCGCTGAGCGGGCGGGCGCCGGCGACAGCTGGTTTCGTATCCTTTTGGCCCATCGACTTCACGCTGGAGAACTACGAACAAGTGATGGGTTCGCGCAATTTCCTGCGTTCGCTTGCCATATCGGTAGCGCGCGTGCTGACCGGCACCAGCTTGAGCATGATTCTGGTCATATTGACCGCCTATCCACTGTCGAAGACGCCGCGGGTCTTCAGGGGCCGCACGATCTTCATCTGGTTCTTTGTCTTTGCCATGCTCTTTGATGGCGGCCTGATTCCGTCCTTTCTGGTCGTGCGCAGCCTGGGATTGCTGAACACGCTGGGCGCGCTGATCTTGCCCAATGCCGTGCCGATATTCAGCGTGATCTTGATGATGAATTTCTTCCGCGACGTGCCGAAGGAACTGGAAGAATCGGCCTTGATCGACGGCGCCTCGCACTGGCGCGTTTTGTGGCATATTTACATTCCGCTGTCGCTGCCCGCCATCGCTACCTTGACGCTCTTCTCGGCGGTCAACCACTGGAATGCCTGGTTTGATGGATTGATCTACATGACCGATACCGCCAACTATCCTATGCAGACCTTCCTGCGCACCGTGATTGTCACTCTGGACCTGACGCAGGTGGGCATCAATCCGCAAGATTTGCAGCGGCTTTCCGACCGGGCCATCCGCGGCGCGCAAATCATCGTGGCGACTGTACCGATTCTGATCGTGTATCCCTTTTTGCAGCGCTATTTCATCTCGGGCATCAAGCTGGGCGCTGTAAAGGAGTAAGATGTGAGTATCCAACCTGTCTTCGGCGAGAATGTTTTCCCCTTTGGCACGCATGTTTATCGCGAACCTTGCCTGGATCTGGAGGCGGTGCTGGCGGATTTGCCGCTATTGAAGGACTACGGCTTCAACATGATCAAGATTCAGGAACACTGGTCGGCGGACGAGCCGCGCGAGGGCGAATACGATTTTACGCGCATTGAGCGCTTGGTCAGGCGAGCCGGGGAACTTGATCTGGGCATCTATCTTGGTTTGACCATGGAGCAGGCACCGGCTTGGGTCTGGCGGAAATTCCCGGATTGTCACTTCGTATATTCGGATGGACGCCGGCACAATCAGCCAGCTCAATATACCATTCCCATGGATGGCAAGCCGGGACCCTGTTGGGATCATCCGGGCGTGCGGGACGCGGCGGCGCGTTTCATCGCCGAGTTGGCGCGTACACTGGGGCAATACAGAAATATCTGGGCTTGGAATACCTTTCAAGAGATCGGATTTTGGCCCAACACGGCGGGAAAGCTGGGATTCTGTTACTGTCCGCATACGCTGGCGCGCTTCCGCGAATGGCTGCGGGAAAAATACGACAGTCTGGACGCGCTGAACGCGACCTGGCAGATCAATTACGGCGCCTGGGACGAGGTTGAACCGCCGCGGCGCGAGGAGCCGCTGGCGCCCTTTATAGATTGGCGCTATTTCATGGACGATGTCTACATGGCGCGCGCCCTCGGTTTCAAAACGCGGGCACTGCGCGAAAATGACCCGTATCAGCGACCGGTCTTTAGCCACGCAGATACGCCGCGCGTTGGATCCGGCGCCGAGTGGGCTTGGGCGCGCGCCGGCGACTTTTTCGGCACCAGCAATTATCCCAAGTGGAATAACGGCCACCCCTGGGATGATCCGATCGACAGCGAACCGCAGGCGCTGCACTATGAAATATGGGAAGAGATGATGCTCTGTACCGATTTGGCGCGCTGCAATAATGGGCGTGATCGCGCGCTGTGGGGCGCCGAGTTTCAGGGCGGACCTATCTCGACTTCCTTGCATTATGGGCGAAAGCCGACGCCCAAGGACCTGCGCGTTTGGATGCTGGCGGGTTTGGCTTGTGGCATGACCGGCATCAGTTTTTGGAATCATCGCGTCGAGCGCTTCTGGAAAGAAGCCAACGGCTTTGGATTGCTTGATCCGACCGGCAACAGCAGCGAGCGGATGGATGCTGCGAGCCGCATCGGCAAGGCGATACAGCGGCATGGCGAGTTTTTCTCGGGGGCGCAGCCGCCACGAGCCCGGGTCGCCATACTGGTCAACGAAGACCTCTATCACTTCTTCCAAGCTTGCAATGGGGAGGTGATCCATCACTATCGTTACAATATGCGCGGGATTTACGCGCGCTTGTGGCGCCTGGGCATCGCCGTCGACTTCCTGGATGCGGAGGAGGTCGCGGCCGGCGACCTGCGCCATTACCAGGCGGCGATACTTTCGATGCCGCTCAGCCTGGACGCCGAATATTTCGCTCATTTGATTGACTTCGCGCGGGGTGGCGGTACTTTGATCAGCGAAGCGTGTCCGGGCCGCTGGGACAAGTATGGCTGGTGTACCGTGGCGCAGATGGTAGATGGTGGCGAGGAGTTGTTCGGCGCAAGACACGAGGACTTGGTGATGGTATCGGAGCCGGAGGAGGAACGTCGCTGGATGCCTGAGCAACGCCGTTTTGGCGAATTCGACGCCGCGGTCAAAGTGACGGGAATTGGAGATTTCGCCGATATAGAAGTGCTGGCCAGTTTCTACTTGCAGAGTCTGGAACCGGTGGCGGCGGAAGCTATTCTGAGGAGGGGAGACCGCGTTACCGGCGTGATGAATCGGCTCGGCGCAGGGAGCGGCGTCTTGATCGGCACGTTCCTTGGATTCGGCGCTTTAGCGTACCGAGATGTGGACCGAGGCACCGATCGGTTTTTGGAGGCGTTGCTGGGCAAAGCCGGCGTCAAGCCCGATCGCTGTGGCGGGCTGTTGCGCCGCCGCCGCGGGTATAATGGCGCCGAAGCCTGGTTCTTTATCAATGCGAGCGCCGCAGCGGTCTGCGAGACAATCAGCAAGGAGAGCTTCAAGGTTGTCCGTCCTTTTCTCGACGAAAACATCTTGAATGAAGATAGCAACAGCTTTCAGCTCCGCGTTGAGGGGATGAACCTAGCTTGCGTTCTGCTTGAATAGATCTAGCGGTTGTCTTTGGAGGAGCAAATGCCCATTATCAGATTTAACAGGATTGCATTATGAAAATCACCCGCATTGATTGCCATGTACTGTTGGTTCCGGAGTATCACACGGAGGCATGTTCCTCGGCGCAGGATGACTTGGTGGTGGAAATCCATACCGACGAGGGAATCGTCGGCATCGGCGAAACCGATGTGAATCCCTGGATCGCGCGCGCTTGCATCCAGGCGCGGGGCACCCACATTATGGGATTGGGCCTCGAGGAAATGCTGATCGGCGAGGATCCCATGCAACCAGAAGCTATCTGGCAAAAGCTCTACAGCGGCTCCAAGATGAACGGGCGGCGCGGGGCGCTGATCTGCGCGATGGGCGCGATAGACATGGCGCTTTGGGACATCAAGGGCAAGGCGCTCGGTCTGCCGGTTTACAAGTTGCTTGGAGGGGCGGTGAAGGATTCGATCAGGCCTTATGCCTCGCTGCTGCCCATCGGCGATACGCTGCAAGAATACCGAGATTCGCTGAAGGAAAAACTATTGCAAGCGAAGGCGTTCGGTTTCAAGGCGGCCAAACTGGAGATCTGCATCAACGGACCGTATACCCATAACGCCCTGCAGGAACATGACGACCATGTCGCCGGGATCGTGGCGGAATGCCGTGAAGCCGTTGGCGACGAGATGACGCTGATGGTCGATGTCGCCTATGCCTGGGACGATGCGCGAACGGCTCTGCGCGTAATCAAGCAGTTGGCGCATTTTGATCTGTTCTTTTTGGAGACGCCGATCAACATCGACGATCTGGAGGGATACGCCTTTATCAATGCCAATTCACCGATACGGATCGCGGCCGGCGAATGGCAGAATACGCATTGGGAATTCCTTGATTTGGCGCACCGCGGCAAGCTCGATGTATTGCAACCCGATGTCGGTCGCGTAGGCGGCTTCACCGAGGCGCGCAAGGTCACGCAGTTGGCGTCGGATTATGGACGGCTGGTGGTGCCGCATTGCTGGAAGACGGGCATTGGCATCGCGGCCAGCGCGCATTTAGGTTTCGCGGCCGCCTGCTGTCCCTTCATCGAATTTCTGCCGGCGCATTTGTCGGAATCTGTTTTGCGCGACGAACTCGTCGCCGATGAACTGCAGATGGTCGACGGCGAGATTCCGCTGCCACAGAAGCCGGGCCTCGGCATCGAACTGAACCGGGACGCGCTGCAGCGATACCTGGTGGACTAGGGCAGCTTGATCCCCGCCGCAAGCAGGGCGGACTGAATGGAATCGCGTTGCTCTGGCGAACTGTCCGGCATGGGCATGCGGGCAAAGCCGCCCGGGCGGCCTTGCATTGCCAGCGCGGTTTTGACATTGGCTGGCAAGTTATCGTCCATGATGGCATTCCAAATCGGCAAGAGCTTCAGGTGCGTCGATAGCGCGGATTCGTGATCGCCCGCCTGAACTTGATCCCACAGCGTCACGCATAACTCCGGCGCGGCGCTCAGGATGGCGGCGATGGCTCCGTGCGCGCCCAAGCTAAACGAGGGATAGAGCAGGGCGTCCACCGCGGACATGATCAGCCCAGCGTCGGCGGATGTCATCAGCAGGTCGGCCAGCAGCTTCAGATCGCCGGCGCTTTGCTTGACGCCGATGAGACCGTCGATCTCGCGCATCATGCGGTCAAGCAGGGCGGGCGAACAGTAGGTCCAGGGCACGACATTGTAGATCATGACCGGATGGTCAGCCTGTTCCGACAGCATTGCGAAGTGCCGGAACATCATCTCGTCCGTCGGGCGGAAGAGATAGTGCACGGGCGTCACTTGCAGGGCGGCCAGATCTAGATCGGCAAGAGCCCGCGCTTTTTCGACGGCTTGGCGGGTGCTATCGACGATGATGCCCGCGATGACTGGCACGCGGCCGGCGGCGACCTCGAGCGCGTTGCCCGCGACAGCGCGCAACTCGTCGGTGGAAAGCGTCTGGCCCTCGCCGGTGCTGCCGCCGACGGCCAAGCCATGTACTCTCGCTTCTTCAATGAGATAGCGTACTTCAGCGCGCAGCGCCGCTTCGTCCAGGGCGCCATCGGCGGCGAAAGGGGTGGTCATCGGCGGCACGATACCGTGAATCTTCATCTTCAACCTCGTTTGGGAATTGATCGGATATGAGGACAATCATACCCGCGATGAGGCGAATAGGCGAAGCGCGCTTTGCTGTCAGAGCAGGGCAATAGCTTGAAATTGGAAACGCGGGTACAGCCAAAAGATTTTTCCACCGAGGGGCGCGTAGACACAGCACTACGAGAGGGGGCGGACAGGTTTCCATCGCGCAAGAAACTGGCGCAATATCTATATTTTTTAGGCTTTATCGGGGGACCTGATAGGTCGCCCTTACAGTCTGGCGAATATGCAAAAGGACTGGAGACGGGAAAGAGCCTAGCGTTCGAGAGATCGTTCCGCCCGCCCGGCTTCGATCCCCGCGCGACCATGAGGGTCTTCGGTCGCGCGCTCATTCTGGGTGATCTTCTCGATGATGAAGCGGGGGCGCCGCCGGGTCTCGTCCAGGCTGCGCCACATGTATTCGCCGACGATGCCCAGGATCAACATCTGCACGCCGGCGGCGATGAGCACGGCGATCATCAGCGACGCCCAACCTTCGGTTTCGATACCCAGAGCCAGGCGCGCGTAGATGACCCATAGCGCGTAAAGCAAGCCCAGCAAGCTGAAGAGAACGCCCAGAGCCGATGCCAGGCGAATGGGAAAATAGGAGAAGGCGACGAAAGAATCGACGAAGTATTTGAGTTTGCGCTTCAGAGACCACATCGACTGGCCGTATTCTTGCTTGCGCGCCCCGCGGTCATAGTAGAGAACGTAGGGATCGAACCCAAGCCAGAGGATCAAACCCATCAGATAGGCGTTGTTCTCTTGAATATCATTAATCAGCGCGCAGACTTGCCGGTCTATCAGGAAAAAGTCGAAGCCGCGTTCGGGCATGGTCTTAATAGCGTAGCGGCGGAAGAGCCGGTAGAAGACGTCCGAAAGCAGCGAGCTTGGGAAGGGATCTTGGCGTCCGCGACGGGCGGCGATGACTACTTTGTGATCCCCCCGCCACAGCTCGATCATATCGTGCAGCAGGGCGGGCGGATCCTGCAAATCGGCCGCGATTGCGGCGACCGCGTCGCCATCCGCCTGGCTCATGCCGGCCATGATGGCCGGGTTGGAGCCGAAATTCCGCGACAGCTTGACCACTTTCATTCGCGGCTCTCGCTCCGCCAGCTTCTCCAAGACCGTAAAGGAGTCGTCAGCGGATCCATCATCGACGAAGATGAATTCGAAATCGTCTTCGGGGTTTCTGTCCGCGACGGCTTGCAAAGCCGCCAGCAAATCTCCCAGGCTGCTGGCATTGTGATAGACGGGGACGACAATGGAGAACAGGCTCATCCGCCCCTCTCGTCATTCAGCCCAAAATGCGCCAGGATGCGCGCGCGACTGTCTTCATCAACAGCGCGGAGTTCGCGAGCGGGCACGCCGGCCACAATGGTCCAGGGCGGGACGTCTTTGAGCGCTATCGCGCCGGGCGCGACGATGGCGCCCATGCCGATCTCGATATCCGCGCCTATGGTTGCCGCTGTGCCAATCAGGGCAAAGCGCCTCACCCGGGGACCTTTGACTTCAAAGGGGATCATGCCGAAGCGCTTGAGATAGACGTCGTTGTCGTTGATAGTGCTGACGCCGGGACCGATGAAGACATCGGATTCAATAAGCATCGTACCGGTGATATGCGCCAGGTTGTGAATGCGACTGCGCGCTTGCAAGACGACATCGTGCATGAGCGTGGTATTTTGCCCGACAACCGTGTCATCTTCCAGGCGACAGCCTTCACGTATCACGGTCAAGTCGCCGATGAGCACGTTGCTGCCGATACGCGTATTGGTGTAAAGTACGCAGTTCGCTCCGATGATACAATCGGATCCGATGCGCAGGGTGGCGTCGCCACTGTCAATGGGGCGATTGGTCGTGCCGGCGCGCATGGGAGGTCGTCCGATGACCGCTCCTGGCAGGATCTTTGTGTTTTCCCCCACATGCACGTTGGGATAGAAGGTCACGTTGGCGCCGACTATGACGCCCCGCGCCAGCGACAAGTCGCCCATGATCCGCATGTTGTCGCCCGGGCGCGCCGAGGGGTGGATGTCAATCGTTGTCATCGTCGCTCCAGTAATACGCTTTATGTTGCCGGTAAAAATCCACGGTCGCGCGTAATCCGTCCTTCAAACAAGTCCGCGGCTCCCAGCCAACCAGTTGCCGAATCTTGCTGATATCGGAGTAGAAGTCGCCGGGTTCCTGCGCCTCCCGCTCGCGCGTAAAGGGCGCGTGCTCCCAGCGCCCGCTGCCGGCGGCATCAATCACCGTCTCCGCCAGCTCGATGAAATCGGTGGGTTGATCAATGCCGACATTCAGCACCTGGCCGATGGCGCCTGGTTCCAGCGCGCACATCATAATCGCTTCAACAGCATCGTCAATATACAGGAAGTCGCGCAGGATCCTGCCATCGCCGAAGACTTTGATGGTCTGGTCATCAATCGCCAATCGAACGAACCAGTTTACCACGCCGTAACGCGGGTGTTTCATCTGCGCGCGGGGACCGTAGCAGTTGGTCAGACGCAGTAGAACCGAGGCGATGCCGTGAACATCATTGTAAACTTGAATGATCTTTTCGGCGGTCAAGTTGGAAATTTCGTAAATGCCCTTGGGATGCGTAGCCGCCTCTTCGTTGACCGGCAGAAAGACGGCAGGTCCATATTGACCGCGCGTGCCGGTATAAATGAGCTTAGCGTCTGGATTGCGCCAGCGCAGGGCTTCCATCAAGATCGCTGTGCCTTTGATGTTGATATCGATATCGGGGAAGGGATTGGACAGGCTCAAGACATGATCGACCTGCCCCGCCAGGTGAAAAACGTAATCTTGTCCACCCACCAGATAATTCATCACATTGGCGTCGCGCACGTCCGAGAAGTTGACCGTGACGCGGTCGCGGATCGGCTCGATATTGTGTAGATTGCCGGCGTAACCCGGGATCATGGCGTCGACGATGGTCACATCAGCGCCAGCATTAACAAGGGCGATGGCCAGATTGCTCCCGGTGAAGCCCATCCCGCCGGTAACGAGCGCCCGCTTGCCTCGAAATGCTCCGTTATAGTTCATCTGCTCAGCCACGCAGTTCTCGGATCGTCATGCAGACGCGTTTGACTTCGTCATCGCTCAGCCCGATGTACAAGGGCAGGGACAGGATTTCGCGCGCGGCTTTTTCGGTATTGGGCAGGCTGCCCACAGCCATTCCCAGATCGCGGTGCGATTCTTGCAGATGTATCGGAACAGGATAGTGGATGAGGGTGCCTATATCGCGCGCTTTGAGCGCCTCCATCAGTTGATCGCGCCGCTGGTCTCTGATGACGTACAGATGGTAGACATGCTCGGCGTTGGCGGCAACCCGGGGCGTGACCAGGTCCGGCAACAGTTCGTCGTAAATAGCCGCGATCGCCTGACGGCGTTGGTTGTGGCGGTCGAGGCGCTGGAGCTTGACACGCAGAATCGCGGCTTGCAGTTCGTCGAGGCGGCTGTTGCGCCCGCGAGACTGATGGGTATATCGCGTTGTTTGCCCGTAGTTGCGCAATTTGCGCAGTTTGTCCGCCAAGGCGGCATCTTCCGTGATAACCGCGCCGCCGTCCCCGTAGGCGCCCATATTTTTGGTGGGATAGAAGCTAAAGGTTCCCATGTGCCCGACGGTACCAACTTTGGCTCCATTCCAAGCCGCTCCGTGCGCCTGCGCGCAATCTTCAATGAGTAGCAGACCGCGCTCCTTGGCGATAGCGCCCAGCGAAGTCAGGTCGGCCGGTTGACCGTAGAGATGGACGGCAACGATGGCGCGCGTGCGGTCGGTCACACTGTCCAGAGCGCTTTTCGGATCGAGCGTGTAAGTAGACAGATCGATATCCGCCAGCACTGGTTTGGCTCCAGCAGCTTCTATCGCGGTGACCGTAGCCATGGCCGTATGCGCCACCGTGATTACTTCATCGCCAGCGCCAATGCCGCCGGCGCGCAGAGCCAGTTCAATGGCGTCGGTGCCGTTCGCTACGCCCACCGCATGGTCGACGTTGTGATAATCGGCGAATTCCCGTTCGAAGGCTTCGACTTCCGGTCCCAGGATATACCATCCGCTGTCGGCCACGCGCCGCATAGCCAGGGCGATCTCTTCTGCCAAGAGATCGTGGAGCGGTTTCAATTGATTGAAGGGTATCATTTGTTAAGATCCAAGGGTCTGCTTGCGCCTATTATAGCGGAAGTTCGGCAATAACCTATTTGCATCGCCGGCAAGCTAGGGCACTGCCGCGCCTTCGCTGACAATGATAAGATCTCGCTTGCCAAAGGCGATCCAAAGGCACCATAGCACGGTTGGGATGACTAGCAGCGCTGAGCCCAGCAGCAGGATCCCTGTCACGCCCAGGCTGGCGTCAATCAAGGCGCCCGAAATGCCGGATGACACTGCGGCAAAGAGCGTATACATGGCGAATTCGGTGGAGAAGACGCGTCCTCTGACTTCGTTTGGCACGATCTGCAGGAGAAGTTGTGTGCCGAGCACCCATACCAATCCACCGCCGATGCCGCGCAGAAAGCCGCCAAAGAGTATGATCGGCAGCGATGCCAAGGTTGCATTGATGAGGAACCCCGCGATGGCGCAGACATATCCCAGCGCGATCATCAGCCGCAGATGGCGATCTCGGTCGCGCGCCCAATGGCGTCCCAATATGGGACCGATACCAGATCCAATGCCCGACATCACGTAGATCAGGCCGAGGGTGATGCTACCGCCTTCGCCTATGGGGAAATAACGCTCGGAAATGGTCACTTGCACCACTTGATAGAGACCGATGACCAAAAGCCCCAAAAGGCCTTTGTGCAAGGTGATGGCAAAGATGTCAATGTGGCGCCGCAGATAGGCGAGGCCGTCGATGTATTGGCGGATGCCCGCCATCATGGATCGATCCGCGCCGGGCGAGAGCAGTGATTGATAGGGCATGCGCAGGATGATGAGCGCGCTCACCAGGAATGTCGCGGCGTCAATGGCAAAGGCTGGATATACCCCGACCATGCCCGACACCAAGCCGCCTAGAGCCGCGCCAAAAGCCAGCATCACAGACCAGGTTGCGGAGGCCAGGGCGTTGGCTACGCCGAGTTCTTGCGGCGCGGTGATATCTGGCAAGATCGAGTTCCAGGTTGGGAAGTAGAATCCTTGCGTGGCGCTTTGAACCGCCGTCAGCAAGTATATCAGCCAGACCTGTTCCGGCTGCCGCACCAGCAGAAAGCCGAGCACAACGAAGCAGCGAAGGATATCAGATGTGATCAGGATTCTTTTGCGGTCGTAGCGGTCTGCAACGACGCCGGCAAAGGGGCTAACCAGGAAAGGCGCCAGCATCCGCACGGCGAAAAGACCGCCAACTGCCGCCCCCGATTGCGTCAAGGTGGCAATTAAAGCCGCTGACGCGATCAGGTTGAACCAGTCGCCGGTCAGGCTGACGACCTGGCCAGCCCAGAGATAGCGGAACGCTCTGTTGTTCCGGATGAGACCTGAGTATGTACCGCTGGATTGTTTGGTTTTGGTCAAGCTGAACTCGCAGTCTGCGCCATAGCGTAGCTTATCAGCATGAATGCGCTCGGTATTATATACAGATATGCGCCCTTGACCTATGCGAGATGCCGATCGCGTTCCGATACTGTTTCAGTATCGCGTCTTTCGAGTTAAATTGGAGTAACAATACACAGTTGTTGCGCAACACTATAAATCGTCCCTGAACCTTGTAAGATTGTCGCCGTCATCTGGGGGGGGCGAGACGATGAAATTTGGGAGCGCTAAATGAGGATTTTTATCGCCGGAATCGATGGTTATCTGGGCTGGCCTTTGGCAATACATTTGAGCGCCTCTGGCCACGAAGTCGCCGGCGCCGATCTTATGCTGCGGCGGCAGTGGGTGGCCGAAGTCGGTGGAATTAGCGCGCAACCCATCGCCAGCCGCGAAAACCGCTTGTTGGCGTTTGAAGAACGATTCGGCAAACCCCTTGACTTCCGCGTCGGCGATTTAATGGACTACGGCTTTGTAAAGGAATTTTTCGAGGACTTTCAACCGGAAGCGGTGGTTCATCTGGGGCAGATGCCATCCGCGCCTTATTCCATGATGGATCAGGCGCACTGTGTTTGGACGCAGCAGAACAATGTCATCAACAACCTGAACATCTTGTGGGCGATTAAAGAGGCGGTTCCGGACGCGCATTTAGTCAAGCTAGGTACAATGGGGGAATATGGGACGCCCAAAGTCGACATTCCGGAAGGATTTTTCGAGGTTGAGTTCCGCGGACGCCGCGATCGCCTGCCCTTCCCTCGCCAAGCCGGGAGTTGGTATCACCAGAGCAAGGTGCATGATTCGCACAATACGCATTTTGCCACGAAGATTTGGGGCATACGGGCGACGGATATCATGCAGGGCGTGGTATTTGGAACGCAGATTGAAGAGATGGGCGATGACCTGCGGCTACGCAGCCGACTCGACTTCGATCAGTGTTTCGGCACCGCGATTAATCGCTTTTGCTGTCAGGCGATCATCGGCCATCCATTGACTTTGTTTGGCCGAGGCATGCAGAAGCGCGGGTTTTTGCCGCTGCTGGATTCGATGGCATGTCTGCGGCTGGCGGTGGAGAATCCGCCTGAGCCGGGCGAGTTCCGCGTATTCAACCAGTTTGAAAATGCTTATAGCGTCACAGAACTGGCGAATATGGTCAAAGCGGCGGCCTCCGAGATTGGATTGGACGTATCAATCAATCACTATGAGAATCCGCGCGCGGAAATGGAAGAGCATTACTACAATCCGGATCGACAGCACCTGATCAAGCTGGGTTATCAGCCTACGCGAGATATCCGATCCGTGCTGCAGCAGATGATGCTGGATCTACAGGACAATCGAGAGCGCATCGAGGCACGCGCCGACGTCTTGATTCCCGATATTCGCTGGGACAGCAGCCGCAAGCGATCAGAAATTATCCGATGAACTTCTTCAAGACTTTTTATTCGCGAAACTTGAATCACCTTCTTTTGACTTTGGTACTTGCGCTTGCGCTGGTTGTTGGATTGGCGGCTTGGCTGGCGCCCCCGCCGAAGCTGAGGATTGAATACAACGATACGACTGTTGAAGTATATGGTGAAACAGCGTGGATCCTGTTGCCGAACCAGTGCTCGCAGATTCGCTGGGTATACGACGGGGACCTGCCGATTCACGTTGATGGCAGGGAATGGCGAGAATCGGGAGAGCAGCAGTTTTGTCCAACGATATTCGCGACGAGCCCCAAGGTCGAGTTTAGCCCACATCTAGGTGGCGAATACCGCAGTTATACGCTGACTGTGTTCTACCTGCCGGAATTTGTGGCGAACCTGGTCGGAGTTGCCGCAATACCTTTCTTGGCGATGTTTGGGCTTCAGTATCTTTGGGTCAATGATGTTCGACGACCTCCCATGTTTAGAGTTGCGCTCCTTGCGACGGTTGTTCTGGCAATTTGCATCTCACTTCTGAGGATACTGGACGTGGAAATCACAGTTGTGGGGATGTTGGCAACGCTTCGCAATCTGATTACCGATCGGCGCTGGCAGGTTGGCGGCGTAATCGTAACGATAGTCTTTTACGCTGCGCTGACATTTTGGGGTTTGGCGGCGGGGTTGCGGAACCGACGATATACAGATTGTATTGCAGTTGCCGGCTTTTTCTTGGTGATAGCGCTGCTGTATCTTCCCTTTGGGTTCGCTACTGTTGCTCAGTGGGACACTTGGACTTACCGCGCTTACTTTGAGAATTTGCCTTGGCCGCAACTGGAAAGGGAATTGGCTTCGCGTCCTTTTGCCCCTATACCTTTCAGCATAGCACACGCAATTGAGTCTGAGTCCTTTGTCGGTTCCAACGTGGTGTACGCGCTGCTACTTTGGATGAAGACGGGGTTGCTTTACATCATCCTACGAAAAATGAACGTCCACCAGTATTTTGCTTTCCTTACTGTAATGTTGTTTCTCGCATATCCGGTCGATACACGAGTAATGTCAGTCCAATCGACCATGGCGCAGTTTAGCTTTGTCTCTTTCTTGACAGCGACATATCTTGTATTGCATTACGCGGCCAAACCGACTCGCGCGAAGCTCATTGGTATTTGGTTGTCTCTCAGTTTGTGTATCGGCGTATACGAATCCGCGTATGCCCTGATTGTTGTAGCTCCACTCTTGTGGTGGCGCCGAACTAGAAATAGTAGGTGGCACAATCTGAATCTGACTATTATTTGGTATATCGTGCCGGCTGCAAAGGTGGCATACATTTTCTTGCTACTGTCAACCCGTCGCACGTTCTACCAGTCGGATTTCTTTTCTTCTGGATCCCAGATTGCGCTGAGCGATCTCTTCTCGCAAACAATTGGCAGATTGCTCGAGGTGTACTTACGCAGTTTTGCATTCGGCTGGATCGAAGCATTACATTCGATTAAGCAGAATCCTTGGTTGCCGTTGACGGTTATCATGTGCGGTTTGCTCGGCGCGCTTGCCTGGCTGATTTGGCGGACTGACAAATGCGCGCGGGTTCCAGAAAACAGGCAGCTTGGATTTGCACTCGTGGCTGGTTCGCTACTCATTTTGCCCTGCGTTGGCGTCCTGATCTGGATTGACTATTACAATAACGAATTGCGCGGCTTGTATCTCTACATTCCTGTTGGGGCCGCCATTGTTCTGTCTTGTCTGATCGCATTGCTCACTTCTCCCATAGCAAAGAACAAACATCGAAATGCCGCGATCGCGGGTCTATGCCTGCTTTTGATGTTGCCGGGGCTATCCCGCCTACTTTTACAACATGGACACTATGTGACTTCCGCCAATAACAAAGCGCGTATACTTGCACAGATTGCGCAGTTGGCTCCGGCAATCGATAGCGAAACCCGTGTGCTTGTTCTAAGCGAAATGAGCAGCAAAGAATTCCAGGACAAGCATATTGAGGCTTTTACGTCTACCGCTTTGGGTCATGCGCTTTATATGATCTATGAAGGACAGGGATCGGGGCGCGGCTCCATTTGTCCGTCTATAGAAAACTGCTTTTCCCTGCTGCATAGACAGGAGTATCTTAAAGATACAATCGTCTTTATACTCGACCGGGATCTTAACCTGGAACTGGTAAAGGAGCCGAGTACTATGTTGGAAGCGTTTGTCGGCATTGAGTACGACCTGAGTCTACTTTATGACGCTGACGCGCCAGTGCCATCGCGCGCGTATTCCATGCTGGGTTTGTCAAACGAATAGTTCATTTGTGAAAAGCGAAGCGCTATCTGATGAAGTTGCGATTTCGATTCTCGGCAATTGTTGTCGACAGGCTTTTGACTGGTATTGTCCTGGCACTTGTGTTGACGGTGGCGCTGTCAGTTTGGCTAAGTCCCGCGCCGCGTCTCGTGATCGAACATGGCGGCACGACTGCTGAAATCTTCGCCGACAAAGTATGGTCGCTCTCGCCTGATGACTGTTTTAGGATTCGCCTGGAGCACGAGGGCAAGCTGCCGATTCACATTGATGGAAGGGAATGGCATGAATCTGGGGAGCAACAGTTCTGTCCGCAGATCTTCGCACCCAGCCCCAAAATCGAACTGACCGATCATCGGAATGGCGTCTATCTCAGTCCTAGCTTGAAGATCTACTATGCGCCGGACGTTGTAGTGAACGCATTGGGTCTAGCCGCGCTCGGCTTCTTCCCTTTGCTTGCGCTGTATTATCTGTGGAGCAACGATTTATCCAGGCGCCCATCCTTGAGGATGATTCTGCTCGCCATGCTGGCGGTCCTGTTAGCCATTGCGCTGTTTCGTTTGTCTGGCAGGGCGCTCACAATCGTAGGCATCTTGGCAATTGCGCGAAATCTGTTTGCGCGTCCATCGTGGCATTTTTTTGGCACACTGATAGCAGCGGCTGTATTGGCGCCGCTCGCGCTTCATTCCATACGGCAGGGCATCAAGTCGCGTAATATTGCGGATTTCACGGCAACTGGCTGTTTCTTCCTGTTTATAGGCTTGCTATATCTGCCGTTTGGATTGGACACGATTGGACACTGGGAAGGGTGGACCAATTTTAGTTATTTTGAGGGCTTGGAACACACCAGATTGCAGACAGAATTATCCCAGCGCTATTGGATCTTATCACCTAATGCAGCCGCTTATCTTATCAATTCAGAGACTTTTTTCGGCTACAACGCGTTCTTTGCGCTTTTACTCTGGGGCAAGCTGGCGCTGTTCTACAGCATCTTGCGCCATTACAGACTCAGGTCTTGGCAGGCATTTTTGCTCACGTTGCTCTTCGCGGTATACCCGGTCGATTCCGGTCTCTTGAATTTGCGGGCAATCCCGGTGCAATTCAACGCGCTCACCTTATTGTCCGCGGTTTACCTGGCGCTGCGATACCGACGGCGGCCAATGCGTAGCTATCTTATCGGTATATTTGCGATGATGGCATTATGCGTCGGCACTTATGAAGCGCAATATGCGCTGATCTTGACGCTCCCGATGCTGTGGATTCGCCATCTTCGCCGACCAGGCTGGTCCGTGGTCAACTTGACGGTCTTCTGGTATCTGCTTCCGGCGCTCAAACTGGTGTATATTTTTTTGCTCGCAATGACAGGTCGCTCATTTTATCGGTCGCATTACATTTATGCAGGAACAGAGGTGAGGGCAGACAATCTCATATCTTCAACCATCGACAATCTGCTCGAGATCTATCGCAGGACCTTCGTCGTTGGTTGGGGCGACGCCTTGGCTGACTTGGGGCGGAATAACTGGATGCCGCTAACCTTGACTATGTTGGCATTGGCGGCGGCTGTGGCATGGTATTTGTGGCGGCGGGACGTGGACAGGTGGAAAGCGAAGGAAAGACAATTGCTGGTGGGTTTGCTGGCCGGGTTGCTGCTGATATTGGCAGCGGTTGGGGTCTTGATCTGGTTTAGTTATTATAATCAAGGCTTGTGGCGGCTTTATCTCTATGTGCCTGGACCGGCCGCCATTGCTGTCTTCTGTTTGATCGCGCTGGTGGCAACTCGCGTCTCAAGCGGTAAATATAGAGATTGGTGCATCATTATTACATGTCTTACCCTTATATTTCCTGGCATTTCTCGCTTGATCCTGCAGCACGAGCATTATGTTGTCAGCGCTGACAATAAGAAGCGAATACACCAGCAAATCGTGCAGATTGCGCCGGAAATGGCAAGTCAAACAAGGGTAATCGTTTTGAGTAATATGTCGGATGAAAAACGGCTGCGGAGACATATCGAAGAACTAAGGTCGAATGTGATTGGCTTCGTGTTATTTTACATCAACAAAAGCGAGTCTTATCGATACGGATTTATGTGCCCGTCGGTTGATAGTTGTTCCCCAATCACAGATTGGTCCGATCATTTATCTGACACGCTTGTCTTCTTGCTCAATGAAGATCTTTCTCTAGAACTGGTTCGGGAGCCGGCCACAATCTTTAGCGAATTCCGCGGTCTGGATTACGATGTGACAAGATTGTACAACCCTGACGCCCCTTTGCCGCAGCGCGCGTACACTATGTTAGGATTGACTAAACCTTAACCTGTCCGCCAATCGGCCGAGCACAAATTTCACATGAGTTTGCAACTGAAGCTGCCACAGCGAACTTTCGTTGTCCTCGCATTGGCATTGCTTGTCGCAGACTGCGCTTTGGGCTTCCTCGTAATACGGCGAGCAACAAGCCTCACAGACTTTCTCTTCTTCCATATTGGCGTATTGGGCTTGATGCTTTGTCCCCTCCTCGCGTCGTATTATCTTCTGCGTCCGCAAGCGACCAACGCGTTTTGCCTGCGCAACCTGCTTGTCTTTCTGCAGTTTCTGCTAGCGCTGGCTCTGCTATTCGGGGCGATTGAATCCAATCCGCTCAGGGAACTGCTGGAGATCATACACCGGCGCTTTCGACATCCGTCCTGGCAGTTGCTTGGGCTAATTTTGGCGGCGGTCGTCTATCTGCCGTTGATAGTCCGCAGGCTGCGACAGAAGTTGCGAAAGCGGCAGTTTGCTGATCTTGCTGTTGGTAGCGTTTTTATGCTCTTCCTGCTTTTTCTGTACGTGCCCTTCGGTTTCAATAGCATCGGGCACTGGGAATCATGGGGATACCGCGCCTATCTGGAAGGCCAACACTCCTGGAACGTCGAATTTGAATTGAAGACGCGCTTTTGGGTGATGGCGCCGCATCTGCTGGCGAACATCATCGCCCCGGATTCATTTGTCGGCTTCCATCTGGTGCATCTTTTGATCTTGTGGGCAAAGCTGACGCTGCTTTTCGGCATTTTGCGGGTACTTGGATTTTCCCGACCGCATGCATTCTTGGCGACCATGCTTTTCATGGTCTACCCGGTTAACTCCGATTTGATGTCACTGCGGTCCCTGCCTAATCAGTTCAGCGTCATGTCACTACTTGCCGCAGCATTCTTGATGTTGGAATATCGCGAGAGTCCAAGCCGTTGGCATCTTCTGGGCATATGGCTTGGGTTGGTGTTCAACGTAGTCACCAACGAAACAGCTTATGCAATCATTTTGGTAGCGCCGGCGCTGTGGGTTTCACGTCGACCGCGCGGGGGCTGGCGAAATTCGAATTTGACAGTTGTCTGGTACTTGTTTCCAGCCTGCAAGATCGCGCATTTGCTGCTGCTCTCCTCGCTGAATATGCGCTTTTACAACAGTTATGTTTTCGAGAGCGGCGAATATTCCTTTGGCATCGGCGCCGATGCGCTAGGCGCGGTTTTCGGGCGGCTGGCGGAGGTCTACCGGCACACGTTTATGGATAGTTGGGTAGAAGCGTTCAATGCGGCGGGCGCTAGCAACTGGTTGGCGCCCAGCCTAGCGATGTTGACGCTGGCAGGCGCGTTTTCCTGGTATCTTGTACGCAGTGGCAAGTCGGATGGGCAGGAAGTCGAGGACAATGCCAAGACGTCGTTAGTCTACGGCTTACTGTTTGTGATGCCGGCGGTAGGCATACTGATCTGGCTGCCTCAATACGCCGGAGACCTGTGGCGCATGTATTTCTATGTCCCTGTCGGCGCGTCGATTGCGGTATTTAGTTTGGCGCGCGTATTTGCCGTACGCGCACTGTCCCGCCGATACCGCGAGGCTACGATAGTAGCGCTGTGCCTCGCTCTAATGTTGCCGGCCACCGAGCGCCTGCTGGTTCAACATGATTCGGCAGTCCGCCGGGCCGACAGCAAGGCGCGCATGCTTTATCAATTGATGCGGACGATCCCGCAAATCGAAGAAGACACAGTGATCTTGCTGACGACAGACATGACCAAAGAAGAGTTGGCGGCCTCGGCTATCAGCGAATTACGCTATAGCAATGATCTTGACAATAGTATGTTGTACGTGCTCTACGGAAACGGCTTGCCGATCCAGTCAACCTTCTGTATTGATAAAGCAGAGTGCAGCACATTTGGGGGCGAGAAGACGATTTTTACGTCGGATTCGCCGGAGTTGCTTCGGCGTACACTTGCGATAAACATTGCCGCGGACATGTCCGCCGCAGTGATTGAACATCCGGCTGATTACTTCGGACTAGACTCGCGCTCTCTTTACGATGTCAGTCTGCTATATAATCCCGGCGCGGAGATATCGCCCCGAGCCAGGTCCATATTAGCATCGGCGCGCCGAGCCGGGAGCAACCATTAGGCAAGGGAACGGAAAGTGGCAGCACGAATTACGCAGGTGATACCAAGGGGCGGGATGCGAATCTTGCCAGCGGCGCTATTCTTGCTTGTCGCGCTTTTACTGCTTCTTGTCGCGCTGGCGATACATAACAGTCCAGCGCCCCGCATCGAGGCCGAGTTCGGCGGAGCAACGGTTGCTATCAGGGCAGACCGCGCCTGGGCGCTGCTGCCAGGGGATTGCGTAACAATCGCTTGGGATCTCGAAGGCATTCATTCGCTCTACGTTGACGGGCAAGGCAAGATCGGCTGGGGCGAGATGGCTTATTGCCCGACGACAGACGCTAGCAGTCCCGTCTTTGATATCACGGCTGAAAATGGACAATTACACAGGTATGAGTTGAATATCCGATATTTTCCTACGGCTATAGCACATAGTCTTGTGCTGCTGTTGTTAATATCGCCCTTTCTCATCGCGCCATTTTATCTGGTCCCAATGCGGCTGACGGCTCCAATCCGACTGAATGTTTCTGTGGGATTGGCATTGGCTGCGCTGCTGGTCTTTTTGGCGCTCGTCCAAACAGAAAACGCTGCCGCCATTGCCAGTCTTTTCGAGGGCTTTGGGGATATCGTCATCACCCGCGCCTGGCAGATATTCAGTCTTGTCCTGGCTGGGATTGTTTTCATACCGCTGGTTTTTGTGAAGCTGCGAAAGAGCGCGCAGCAGCGGGCATATAGTGATTTCCTCGCTGTCGGCGCGTTCTTCTTTTTCGTTTTGCTGCTCTTTTTGCCCTTTGACTTTGATTCCATCGGACAATGGGAAGAGTGGATCAAGATAGCTTTCCTCGAAGGCAGACCCTCGAGATTGGGCAGCGAAATGCTCCTGCGCATTTTCATGCTGCAAGATTCAATACTTTCTCAAGCGATTGATTCGAATTCTTTTGCGGGAGTTCATATTCTCAATTTCCTGGTATTTTGGGGCAATATGTCGCTGTTTTACGGCATATTGCGGAAGCTGCGCTTCTCTCCGTTTACCGCGTTTATCACGGCGTCGCTGTTTCTGGTCTACCCGGTGAACGCCCTTTTAATGTCGCTGCGTTCCGCCCATCCTTTGATCTCTATTCTGCTGCTTTTAGCTGCCATCTGGCTCGTGATGGATTTCTTGTCTCAACCCGGCCGCTTGAATCTCGCGGGCTTTTGGCTGGCATTGCTCTTTTCTCTGGGCAAATACGAAATCAGCTTTGTCATCATTCTTGTCATGGCGCTTCTGTGGCTGTGGCGCCGACCGCGGAAAACATGGCGAAACGTCAATATGACCGTGATATGGTATCTTGTTCCCGCGCTCAAGCTCCTCTATGTGCTGAATTTGTTCATCTTTGGATTGCGATTCTATCGCACAGAGTACCTGGAAGACGCGATGGGGGCCGGGGCAGCGATTTCGCAAAATTTGAGCTTCTTCCTTGATGTGATATTGGGCGTGTACCACCAAACGCTATGGCGGGGATGGCGAGAAGCGCTCGCCGTCATGGCTGAAAACACGCACCTGGCGTATACATTGTTCGCGGTTGCGCTCGCCGGTATTGTCATGGCGCGGCTGGCGCTGGATTCCGCTACAAGCGAGCTGCCGCCACGAAAAGCTGCCGCGGCCTGGGTCGCGGGCGGGCTGCTGTTTATTTTGCCCGCCATCGGCATCGGCATGTGGATTGACAGCTTTCACAATGAAATGTGGCGCTTATATCTTTATGTCCCGTTCGGCGCGGCAGTTGCCCTCTGCGGAACCCTGCTCTTGCTTGCCGCGCCAATCAAAGAAGCGCGTATCCGCAAGATCCTTGTCATTGCCATCAGCCTTTTGCTTATGCTGCCGGCGACTTCACGCCTGTTTGTCCAGCGCGGGAATTTAGTAGACAGCGCCAATGCGAAGGCGCGCATTCTATGGCAGATAATGGAGCAAGCGCCGCATTTCAACCCGGACACCCGCGTGGCGCTTTTAACAGACATGTCGCCCAGTGAGCTTTCAGAACTTGGAGTAGACGAGTTGCGGAAGAATATGTTCGACAGCGCGATCTACGTACTATATGGGGATAGCCGTCCGAAGGTCGCCGCGCTATGTTTTTTGGGGGCGCATTGCAGAGCGGATGACTTAGACGAAAGCCTAGATTATCTTGACACGGACACGGATTACAGTGATATTGTGATATTCCGTCTCTACGACGACCTTTCCGTCGAACTCCTGCCCGAACTGCCTCCCGAACTCGGCGGGTCAAGTAACGACACCTACAACCCCAGTCGCTTGATTGACAGATCCGCGCCCATACCGCCGCGCGCCCGCTCCATGCTGGCTGCGGCGCGGCGCGCTTCCGCGAATCCATGAATAGCAAAGACTTGCCCGCATGAAGACCGTACCGCGTTTGTCGCTCCATTCTCCCACAGCACATGCGCTGCTGGTCCTCATTGCTGTACTGTTTGTTCTGCTCGCTCTGGCAATACATAACGCGCCAGCGCCCCGCATAGAAACCGAGTTCGGCGGGGCAAGTGTTGATATCAGTGGAGACCGCGCCTGGGCGCTGCTGCCAGGGGATTGCGTAACAATCACCTGGGACCTCGAAGGCATTCATTCGCTCTACGTTGACGGGCAAGGCAAGATCGGCTGGGGCGAGATGGCTTATTGCCCGTCGCTCATTTCAGCAAGCCCGCAATTTGAAGTCACTTCAGCAAATGGTGGAGAACGAACGCTATCACTAGATCTTCGCTATTTTCCCATGGAATTGATTCGCAGTCTGCTCCTTTTCGTGATTCTGTCCCTCTTGCTGATCGCGCTTTATTATCTTGTCACACTGCGGTTGTGGGAGCCCCTGCCGTTTAACGCGAGTCTTGGATTGGCTTTGCTTGCCTTGCTGATCGCATGTTTACTCGGTCAAACCGGGGACGCCTTTCGCTTGCAAAGCATACTTGCAGTTCTGACAAAGATATTCCAAAGCCATACCTGGCAATTGTTTGGCGTCGTAGCGGGAGGCTTTGTCTATATCCCGCTGCTCATTAGATCGATGAAATCGCGGCGCGTTCGGAAGGCGCTTGCGGACTTCGCCGCAATTGCGGTTTTCTTGGTGTTCCTGCTCCTGCTGTACCTGCCTTTTGGCTTCGACGGCATCGGACATTGGGAAGAGTGGGTCGTTAATGCCTACTTTGAGGGCAGGCCATCAAAGCTGAGCGCGGAGCTCATATCCCGTATATGGGTGGTCGCGCCGCACGCGCTGGCTTATCTTATCAATTCCGAATCCTTTACAGGTTATCATTTAGTCAACTTTTTTATGTTCTGGGGCAAGTTGGCGCTGATGTATGGCATCTTGCGTCAACTGAGCTTCGCGCCGGTTTACGCGTTTTTGACGACCGTATTGTTTATGGTCTACCCCGTCAATTCGGGGTTGATGTCATTGCGCTCATTCCCGATGCAATTCAGTATGCTGGGGCTTTTGGCAGCGGTCTATCTTGCGCTGAACTGTCATCGGAATAATCCGAGTCGATTGCCGCTAATTGGCATCTGGCTTGGTCTCATTTTTAACATTTCGAGCAGCGAATCCGCCTATGTCCTGATTCTGTTGGCGCCTGTCCTGTGGTGGGCGCGCAGCCGCAAGCCAAGCTGGGGCAAGCTCAATTGGACGGTGCTTTGGTATCTGTTTCCCGCTTGCAAGATGATCTATCTTTTCTGGCTTATCGCCACAAGCCAAGACTTCTATACCAGTGGACGAATCTACGACCTGCTAGCCACTGAGCGCGCTGGATCGTCAGCAGTTAATCAACTGATTCAGAACCTTGCCAGAGTCTACGAAAATACGACGCATTTGGCTTGGACAGAGGCATTTGATTCCCTAGGGCAAGGGACCTGGATAGGTTGGAGCCTGCTGATGGCGGCTGTCGTTGCCGGAGCCGCTTTATTCCTCGCCCATGTTCAAGGCGGCAAGACCTTCCCGGCGAAAAAGGACGCTGCCCTCATGTTGTTGGCGGGGATCCTGTTTATCGTACCGGCGGTAGCGGTATTGATATGGTTCGAAGATTACAGCGATGACCTCTGGCGCATGTACTTTTATGTGCCGATAGGCGCGGCAGTCGCAGTTTTCGGTATGTCTTCGCTTCTCGCGTCCGCGCTTGGCTCTGTGCGAACCCGTAGTATTATTGTCTCCGTATTCCTTCTAGCGCTTATGGTTCCAGCGACGAATCGGCTGCTGCTGCAACAAGCCCACTTCGCGCGCAGCGCGGACACCAAGGCAATCATGTTACACGAGATGATGGAACAGGCGCGAGCCTTCGATTCAAATGCTATCGCGATCATGCTAGCTGACAGGAGCTTGGACGAGCTCGAGGACTTGGGGATTTTTGAGTTTGAATCCAATATGCTGGACAGCGCATTCCACGTATTGTGGCAGGCCGAGAGTCCACGATTCGCCTTTTTATGTTTTCTCAACAGGCGCTGTCATCCAAGCGATATAGATTATGACGGTTATGTTTTGGACGAAAAAACCAGCTTTGGCGAACTGGTGTTTTTTCAAGTGCGCGATGACTTGACAATTGAACTCCTGCGGGATTTGCCGCCCGAGCTGCGCGACTATGCTCGCGACAGCTACAATCCCGGTCGCTTGATTGATACATCCGCTCCCATCCCGCCGCGCGCTCTTACCATGCTGGCATCAGCGAGGCGCGCTTCCGCGAATCCATGAATAGAAAAGACAAGCCCGCGTGAATTCCGAACTACGTTTGTCGCTCCATTCGCCCACAGCACGTGCGCTGCTGGTCCTCATTGCTGTACCGCTTGTTCTGCTCGCTCTGGCGATACATAACAGTCCAGCGCCGCGCATAGAAAGCGAGTTCGGCGGAGCGACTGTTGATATCAGGGCAGATCGCGCCTGGACGCTGCTGCCTGGGGATTGCGTGACAATTGCTTGGGATCTGCCGGGGTCAGAAGCGATTCGTGTCGACGGGCGGCGCATCGTCGGTCCGGGCGCGATGGAATATTGTCCTTCGTTAAGGTCTGCCAGGCCGGATTTTGACATTTTCGCAGCGAGTGGCGGTCAAGAAACTGTTGTCTTGGACATTCGCTATTTGCCGTCGGAGATAATCAGATGTTTGGCTTTTCTCGCAATAGTGAGTTTTCTGATTCTGGCTCTTTATTATCTGTGGACAGAGCGTATCTGCGAGCCAATTCCCTTTAGCAGGTTACAGTTTTTATCGTTGATAGCGTTCCTGATTCTTTGCCTGCTCTTCCAAACCGGCGGATTGCTCAGGATTGATTACCTGCTCAATACTTTGAGCCGAATATTCAGCAGCCGAGCATGGCAGGCTGTTGGTCTCTTATTGTCAGGGCTTGTTTTCATTCCACTCGCCGCGCGATCGCTCAAATCGGGTCTAAAGAACGATTCGCGGGAAGACTTTATTGCGATTGGCACCTTCCTACTTTTCATGCTCTTGCTTTATCTGCCATTTGGATTCGACAGTGTCGGTCATTGGGAACGATGGGGGTGGAAAGCCTTTCTGGAAAGCGATCAACCCATCATTAGCTCCGAATTAGTTTCGCGCTCCTGGAGTATCATTCCCGAGTTTCTGGCAACACTCATAGATCCGGAATCGTTTGCCGGGTATCATCTTGTCAATTTCTTTTTGCATTGGGGCAAATTAGCGCTCTTGTATGGCATACTACGCAAATTAAATATGATTCCGCTTTTCGCCTTCCTGACGGCGCTGCTATTCATGGTTTTCCCGGTAAATCCGAATTTGATGTCCATCCGAAATATCCACTTTAACGCCAACCAATTGTCACTGCTTGCGGCGGTCTTTTTCTGCCTGGATTTCATAAACTATTCAGGTCGCTTGCGACTGGCGGCGGTTTGGCTGTCGACACTCTTGTGCATCTGGTCCTATGAAGCTGGTTATGCCATCATTATTGTTGTTCCGCTCTTGTGGTGGCGGCGCAGCTCACGATGGACCTGGCGAAATGTCAACTTAACCGTAATCTGGTATCTCTTTCCTGTCGTGAAAATTGCCTTCATCTTGCTTTTGGATCTGGACAGTAGACAATTCTACGGCAGCACTTTGGTTTCAAATTCTCTGGACTCCTGGCGGTTTGCGCTTGATTCCATCACTTACTACGCGGGCACAATCGAAGGCGTATATCGCCAAACCTTTTGGTATGGCTGGCGGGAAGCGCTGTCCGCTTTAAGCCAAAGCGCGTGGATTGCGCCGTCGATCGCCGCACTGACGCTCACGGGAGGGATCGCGGCCTATTTGGCGCACAATGTAAACGAGAATATGTTCCCGTCAAGACGGCAAATCAGCATCGGATTGTTAAGCGGATGCCTGTTTGTACTGCCGTCGATCGGCGTTTTGATGTGGTTCGAGAAATATAACTTCGATTTGTGGCGCGTGTACATTTTTGTACCTGCCGGCGCAGCTATCGCGCTCTTTTGTTTGATTCTGCTTATTTCCTCGTTAATCAAGCATGCGCAACTTCGCATCATATTTATTATCGCAGTCTGCTTGATCGCGATTTTTCCGGGCCTTGCGCGCCTGTTTGCCCAACACGCGTTTCACGTGAATAACGCAAACAACAAAGCCAAGATCCTTCTACAGATCGTGGAGCAAGCCCCTGTTATAGACCCAGGTGCCTATGTGATTCTCGCAACTGAGATGCTCGGCACGGAACTTCGAGCCAAAGGCGTCTCGGAGTTCCGAACGGGAGCATTCCGGAGCGCTCTGCGAGTAGTGTATCAGGACCCGGATCTGAAATACGCCTTTATCTGCATCATAGACAAGCGATGTTTTCTGGATGAATATACGACGCAAGCGTTTCATTTGAAACAAATCACAGACTACAGCAATGTGGTATTATTCCGCCTACACGACAACCTCTCCGTCGAACTCCTGCGGGATTTGCCGCCCGAGCTGCGCGACTATGCTCGCGACAGCTACAATCCCGATCGCTTGATTGATACATCCGCTCCCATCCCACCGCGCGCGCTCACCATGCTGGCATCAGCGAAGCGCGACTGACCCAATCGCAAAGCGCTTATTCAGCGGGTAAGAAAACTGTGTTATAAGTGTTCCATTACCAGCAGATGATGCAAGGGATGGGTTTGATGGCGCGAAAACCGGTGATGCTGATCGTTTTGGACGGCTGGGGCATACGCGAAACTGAACATGGCAACGCGGTGGCGCAGGCGGAAACGCCCAACTTTGATCGCTGGCGCAGGACCTGTGAAGGCGCGGTTGTGCATTCATCCGGGGAGCATGTAGGCTTAGTGCCCGGGCAAATGGGCAATTCCGAAGTCGGCCATCTCAATTTGGGCGCCGGGCGCGTCGTCTACCAGGATATCTCGCGTATCGCCAATGCCATTGCTGATGGATCACTGGCGCGGAACACAGCGCTTCAGGATGCGATTCGACATGTTCAGGATAGCCGCAAACAACTGCACCTGATCGGTTTGCTCGGCAGCGGAGGCGTACACAGCCATAGCGATCATCTCTACGCGCTTTTGGACATCGTAAAAGACTATGCCATTGATCCCGTTTTGCATCTGATCACCGACGGGCGTGATACGCCAACCCAAAACGGCATTTACTTTTGTCGCGAGCTTAGCGACAGGCTCGCTGTCGACGGCAACGGGCGCGTCGCGACGGTCAGCGGACGCTACTACGCGATGGATCGTGACAGGCGTTGGGAACGCACAAGCCTAGCCTATGACGCCATGGCATTCCGCAAGGCAGAGCGAAACGCCTCCGATTCCCAATCCGCGATACAGAGATCCTACGACGCCGGCGTGACCGATGAATTCATTAAACCGACAGTGATCGGCGACGACGATAGTCTGACGATTGACAGGGGCGATGTACTCCTCTGCTACAACTTCCGCCCCGATCGCATGCGCCAGCTTGCGCAGGCTTTTGTCAAACGCGACTTTGATGGCGCCGATCAGTTCCGCCCGATAGACGACTTGCGGCTGATTACGATGACTGAGTATATGGAAGGACTGACGGAGCAAGTCTTGTTTCCGGTGGAACTGCTGCGCGATACACTGGCCGAAACGATCAGCAGAGCCGGCAAGACACAATATCACAGCGCCGAGACCGAGAAATATCCGCACGTGACATTTTTCTTCAACGGCCGCAACGAAGCCCCTTTCCCCGGCGAAACGCGAAAGATTGTGCCGTCGCCCCGGGTTGCCACTTACGATTTGCAGCCGGAGATGAGCGCCAGGGAGTTGACCAGTGAAACGCTCAAGCGCTTGCGTCTGGCTGATGATGATTTCGTGCTCGTCAACTTCGCCAATCCCGACATGGTTGGTCATACCGGTTCGCTGCCAGCAGCGATCAAAGCGGTGGAAACGGTTGACGCCTGCGCCGGCCGATTGGTCGACGCGGTACTTGAGAAAGGCGGCGTCGCGATTGTCACTGCCGATCATGGCAATTGCGAGCGCATGATCGACATGGTCACCGACGAGGCGCATACCTATCACACTGTGGGGCCGGTCTCGCTATTTGTCATCGACGCGCGCGACTACCACGATTTACATGCCTGGGGTCGGCTGGCGGATGTCGCGCCGACCGTGCTGGATTTGATGGGGATCGAGCAGCCGGCGGCGATGACCGGCAGGAGCTTGATTCGCGCCACGCAATTGTCGCCTTCGCTGCGATAATGCCGAGCCGCGTATGCGCTCGCCGACAGTCAGCTTTTACATATTCAGTTTGGAGAGTTGGTAACCTGCGCCTGCCCAGCAGAAACTTGCCAGGCATTGCCGAAAACTGGCTAGCTCATTTTTCGCTTGAAATAATCAACCATCTCATGGAAGGCGTCGGTCGCGACATCGTCACGGTTCAATTCGCCCTCAGATAGCATGAATCCATGTGGCTCATTGGAGTAAACCTTGAGCTCGAAATCTTTGCCCGCCTCCCCTAGCGCTGTTGCATAGGCATAAATGCCAGCAATGGGGCTGGGACGATCGTGTGTGCCATGAATGATGAGCATGGGAGCATCGAGTTGGTCTATCAAATCAATCGGAGCGGCGGGATCGCCGTAGTTGGGGAATCCATACCAAGCCACCCCGGCAGCGAAGGTGTCGATCAGTGGCATGAATAGCATCGTATACCGTCCGCCCGCGCAAAAGCCTGTCAAACCTATCCGCACAGGGTCGACCTCTTCGCGAGCGCTGAGAAAAGCAATGCTGTCGAGCATGAGTTGCTCAACGAGCGCGTCCGAAGGACTGCGTTCAAAGGTTTGCCAGCCGATTGCCAAGACTACAAATCCTTCGGCGGCAAACGCGTCGGTCAAATCCCGGTAGCCGTCTTGCAAGCCATTAAACGAATGTATCAGCACCACCGCCGGATAAATCCCTTCGTCCGCGGGATAAGCGAGATAAGACTGATAATCCTGCCCTTGACTCATTACCGCAATATCTTCACGGACTACCGTCAAACTGTCTTGTGCCAGCGCCGGCAGCGAAAATGCCAGTACAGCAACTAAGAGTAGAACGTATTTGATTTTCACAGTTTTGTCCTTATTATCTCATTTCAGCGTGAACTCTATCTTTTTTCTGGCGCAAATTCAACATTCTACGCTTGTGCGCCAGGCATTCTGCAGATAGCCGCCTTTGCGCTCATTAAGGATTAGGATAGGCAATACATGAATCGAGGAGCGAGCCTGCAGTTCCTTCGAGAGAAACCCGAGGTCTCTGTGTTGATCATCGGCGGCGGCGTCAACGGCATCGGGGTTTTCCGCGATTTGGCTTTACAAGGCGTCGACGCGCTGCTGGTTGAACGCGGCGACTTTTGCAGCGGCGCCAGCGCCGGTTCTTCCCACATGTTGCACGGCGGCATCCGCTATCTGGAAAACGGAGAGTTTCGGCTGGTCAACGAGGCGCTGCACGAGCGGGACCGCATGCTGCGGAACGCGCCGCATTACGCCAAGCCGCTGCGTACGACGATCCCCATCTTTCGCTGGATCTCGGGCTTGCTCAATGCGCCCCTGAAGTTCTTCAATTTGCTCGATCGTCCCGGAGAACGCGGCGCGCTGGTTATCAAGATCGGGTTGACGTTTTATGACTGGTTGCTGCGCGGGCAATCCGTCATGCCGAAGCACGAATTTCAACTGCGGGGGGCGGCGCTGCGCCAGTACCCGCAACTGAATCCCGAGATTGTCTGCGCTGCCAGCTATTACGACGCCTGGATGCCCTATCCCGAGCGCATCTGCCTCGAGATGCTGCTGGATGCTGAAGCGAGTAATCCCGATTGCCATGCCGTGAACTACCTGAGCGCGGGCGCGGGCGGCGCGCATTCAGTGACCTTGCGCGACGAACTTTCGGGCGAGTCCTTCATCGTCAGACCCAAAGTCGTCGTTAATGCCGCGGGACCCTGGATCGACTTCGTTAACCGGCGCATGGGACGCGATGAGAGACGTTTCATCAGCGGCACAAAAGGATCGCACCTGGTGCTGGATCATCCCGATCTCTTGGAGGCCACCTGTGGCAGCGAGATCTTCTTTGAAAACGACGACGGTCGAATCGTGTTGATCTTGCCCTACCTGGGACGCGTGATGATCGGCACTACCGATATCCGTATTGACGATCCCGATGAGGCGGTCATCAGCGACGAGGAAATTGACTATATCCTGGGCATGGTGGACAAAGTTTTCCCGGCGATCCAAGTCGATCGCTCGCATATCGTCTTCAGTTTTTCCGCCGTGCGACCGCTGCCCTATAGCGAAGGCGGCGCCACCGGGCAGATCAGCCGTGACCACAGCATCGAAACGATCCCGGCGGATGACAATTGTCGCTACCCCATCTATTCGCTGATCGGGGGCAAATGGACCACATTCCGCGCCTTTTCCGAACAGACGACCGATCGCGTCCTTGGGGACCTGGGTTTGCCGCGACGGACGGGTACCCAAAACCTCCCAATCGGCGGGGGACGCGCCTATCCGCGCGGCGAGGGGGCGCGACTGAACTGGTTGCGGGAATTAGAGTCGCGCTGCGAGCTGCCCATAGACCGCCTGCGCGATCTGTTCGAGCGTTACGGTACCCGCGCCGATGAATCCACCATGTTCATTGCGGCGGGGGAGGACCGCGCGCTGGCAAATCATCCGGGCTATAGCCGGCGCGAAATCGAGTTCATCCTGCGCAATGAGAAGGTCACGCGGCTGGAGGATCTGGTATTGCGGCGAACGGTCATCGCCATGTTGGGGAATTTGACGCGCCCCCTGCTCGATGAATTGGCGGAGATCTGTGCGGAGACCCTGGCCTGGTCCGATGAACGAAAAGAGAAAGAAGTTCAGCGCACGCGTGAACTTCTTCGCAGCAAACACCAAATTGATCTGTAGTGGGCTAACGCTTGACTTTTGCGGCTTGCCTAGCGGAGTTTCACCGCCGTGCCGCTTGCCGTAACCATTAACATGCTGCCATTTGTGCCCACGGTCTCATAATCCAGATCGACGCTTAGAATCGCGTCTGCTCCCATCATCCTGGCATTGTCCGTCATCTCGCTCAAGGCAATGTCTTTCGCTCGCCGCAATTCCTCTTCATAGGCGCCTGAGCGCCCGCCCACGATATCGCGGATGCCAGCGAAAATATCCTTGAACATATTGGCGCCCATGATGGCTTCCCCGCTGACGATGCCGAGGTAATCCGTAACTGGTTGGCCTTCCACGCTTGGCGTTGTTGTGACGATCACTGTTCTATTCTCCTTGTTCTGATCGACAATCGCGCAGTATGCTACTGTCAGCGTCGGGTTTCGGCAAGTGCAGGGGCTATCTATCGGGCAATACCAGCGACAATATCTTGTCCGCTGCGGCGGTCGCGGACAGATCGCCTCGCATCACTGCCGCTTCAATCCCCGGCAGCGACTCTCGCACCGAAGGATGCGCGTAAAAGCTGTCCCGCAGTCGCGACTCGATGGCGTCTCTCAGCCAGTCTCGCAATTGCGCTTGCCGCCGCGAATCGAAGGCGCCGCTGGCTTTGGTCCCCGCCACAAACTGCGCGATGACGTCCCAGATCTCGCCGACGCCGGCGCCGGTCATGCCGGAGGCGGTGTGAGCGCGCGTGGTCCAGCCGGCTGTGGCCGGCGCCAAAAGGCGCAAGGCGCGGTTGAACTCGGCGCGGGCCGCCCCGGCGGCGATCTTGTTGTCGCCGTCGGCTTTGTTGATGACCAGGGCATCGGCGATTTCGATGACTCCCTTCTTGATGCCCTGCAATTCGTCGCCCGCGCCGGTGATCAGCAGCAACAGGAAAAAATCCACCAGCGAGCGCAGGGTGATTTCGCTTTGGCCCGTGCCTACTGTCTCCACCACGATCACGTCAAAATCCGCAGCCTCGCAGAGCAGAATGGATTCGCGTGTCTTAGCCCCCACGCCTCCCAGAACACCCCCGGTCGGGGAAGGGCGGATGAAAGCGTTCTGCTCGCGCGAGAGACCTTCCATCCGTGTTTTGTCGCCCAGAATGCTGCCTCGGGTCAAGCTGCTGCTGGGGTCAATGGCCAGCACGGCGACCTTGTGACCGCGCTCGGTGAGAAAGCATCCGAAAGTATCGATGAAAGTGCTCTTCCCCGCGCCGGGGGCGCCGGTGATGCCGATGCGAATTGACTGACCGGCCAGCGGCAACAATTCCGCCAAGAGCCTTTGCGCCGCTTCGGCGTGCTGTGGAGCCCTGCTTTCGACCAAGGTGATAGCGCGCGCCAACGCGGCGCGGTCACTCCGTCGCACACCGGCGACGAGGGCTGGGAAATCTATCGGTCTTTGCGGCGCTTGGGTCATCGCGATCGTCGATTGCTTTCGTTAATCATAAAGTATAGACTGAAAATGTCAGCAGCGGCTCGGCATTTGCTTCGGCTGCTCGCGGACATACCGAACGGTTTACGAAAGGAGAGAGCAATGGCACTTTTCTTATGGCAGTTCGCCTTTACTTCAAAGGCTTGGGAACGGCAGATGGGGGAACACATATCGCCTTTTGATCACCTGGATGACAAGGTGGCGGGAGAGTTTGGCGGTACCGTGCATCAATCTTGGTACGCCTTTGGCGAGTACGATGTTATCGCAGTGGTGGAAATGCCGGACAACGAAAGCATGGCCGCCTACGTGCTGGCAATGAACGCTTTGGGATATCTCTCCGGTGGCAAAACCACCGTTTTGATGTCCATGGACGAAGGCGGCTCGGCGTTGAAGCGCGCCGGAGACGCGATGGAACTGCGCTCGTAGCGCGCCTTGAGCGTGTGCCCTTCTTCGAGGGCAACGCTAAGGGGCGGACTTGTTTGAAGCATCATCTTACCATAGCGGCGCGCCAGCTAATAGCTGAGCCCTACAAGGTTCATCGTAAAGATTGTCGGGACGACCGGCGGTCAGCGTCTACGCGATCTGTCAGGTCGCCCCGACAATCACCGAAACAGTTTCAGGTTTTGCGGCGATTTCACCCCGATGAAGAGGCGTCCGCTCAATTCCTTCAGCACTTTCCGCGCGGCGACCGGGATGACCGTGCCGGGACCAAAAATCGCGGACGCGCCCTTATCATACAAGAATTGGTGATCCCGCGCGGGAATCACCCCGCCGATCACCACCATCATGTCGTCGCGCCCCAGCTTGCCCAACTCAGCGATTAGTTGTGGCAGCAAGGTCTTGTGGCCGGCAGCCAGCGAACTGATGCCGACGATGTGTACGTCGTTCTCCACCGCAGCCTTGGCCACCTCGGCCGGTGTTTGGAAGAGCGGCGCGATATCCACGTCAAAGCCCATATCGGCGAAGGCGGTTGCAATTACTTTGGCGCCGCGGTCGTGACCGTCTTGTCCCATTTTGGCGACCATGATGCGGGGGCGACGCCCTTCGTCCCGCGCGAAGGCATCTGTCATCTGCCGTACCGCGGCGAATTCCCCGGCGTCGCCGAATTCGCCGCTATACACGCCGGTGACAGAGTGGACCGGCGCTTTGTGCCTGCCCCAGGCTTTTTCCAGCGCCAGCGAGATTTCCCCCGTGGTCGCCCGCGCTCGCGCCGCTTCGACGGTCAATGTAAGCAAGTTGCCTCCGCCGGTTTCCGCGCAAGCCGTCAGCCCGTTAAGCGCCGAGCGAAGCTTCGCCTCGTCGCGGTCGCGGCGCAACTCGCGCAGGCGCTTGATTTGCGCCTCCCGCACGGCGCTGTTGTCGACCTCGAGGATTTCGATGGATTCTTCGCGGCTTGGCCGGTACTTGTTGACGCCAATGACGCTTTCGCTGCCGCTGTCGATTTGCGCTTGACGCCGCGCGGCCGCTTCTTCAATGCGCATCTTGGGGGCGCCGGTCTCCAAGGCTTTTGCCATGCCGCCCAGCGCTTCAATTTCTTGAATATGCGACCAGGCGCGTTTTGCCAATTCCTGAGTCAAGTTCTCGACCAGGTAAGATCCGCCCCAGGGATCGACTACATCGGTGATGCCCGTTTCCTGTTGCAGGAATAGCTGGGTGTTGCGGGCGATGCGCGCGCTGAAATCGGTTGGCAGCGCCATCGCCTCGTCCAGGGCATTAGTATGCAGCGATTGCGTATGACCGAGGACGGCCGCCATCGCTTCAATGCAGGTGCGAACCACGTTGTTAAAGGGATCCCGGGCTTGCAGGCTCCAGCCCGAGGTCTGGCAATGTGCCCGCAAAGCCATTGACTTGGGGTTTTGTGGACCAAATGCTTTGACCAGTTTCGCCCACAGCAAGCGCGCTGCCCGCAGCTTGGCGATCTCCATGAAATAATTCATGCCGATGCCCCAAAAGAAGGACAGGCGCGGGGCAAAGCTATCGATATCCAGCCCGGCTTGCAAGCCGGCGCGCAGGTATTCCAAGCCGTCCGCCAAGGTATAAGCCAGTTCGATATCGGCGGTGGCGCCCGCTTCCTGGATGTGATAGCCGCTGATGCTGATGCTGTTGAATTTCGGCATGGATGCCGCCGTGTAGGCGAAGATGTCCGAGATGATCTTCATGGAGGGTGCCGGCGGATAAATGTAGGTGTTGCGCACCATATATTCTTTGAGGATGTCGTTCTGAATGGTGCCGGTCAGTCGCCCGGGCGCCACCCCCTGTTCCTCGGCGGTGACGATGTAAAAAGCCAGGATGGGCAAGACCGCTCCATTCATCGTCATCGAAACTGACATCTGGTCCAGGGGAATGCCGTCAAAGAGGATATTGGTATCGAGTACGCTGTCGATAGCAACGCCGGCTTTGCCGACATCGCCTTCTACCCGGGGATGGTCGGAATCGTAGCCGCGGTGGGTCGCGAGATCGAAAGCCACCGAAAGGCCCTTTTGTCCGGCGGCCAGGTTGCGCCGGTAAAAGGCATTGCTCTCTTCGGCTGTGGAGAATCCAGCATATTGGCGAATAGTCCAGGGGCGGACGGCGTACATGGCCGGGTAGGGTCCGCGCAAAAAAGGCGGAATGCCGGCGACGAATCCGGTGTGGTCGACGCCCTCCAGGTCGGCAGCCGTGTACAGCGCCTTGATATCGATTTCTTCCAGAGTGCGCCAAACAAGCGCGTCAGCGTCTTCCCCGGTTTGCGACATCACCCCCGCTGTCCAGGCGTCTTTGTCGGCTTCAGCAAAGCGGCGCTCCAGCGGGATCTTGGTAAAGTCCGGCATGTTGGTCATGCTCCGCGTCCCGAAAGCCGCCGCTCGAAGGGTTCCGTCAGATGCAGCGGCTTCAAAGGCTTGACGACGAAAGCATTGCGCCCGGCGGCGGTATTCGCCGTTTCCGGCGGCTGTTGAAGGACCGGCGCCGTTTCCTCGGGATTGAGATAGCGATTTACGCCGACCATCACGGTCTCCCCTTGCGACAGGTCGCGCCTGCGCTGCCGAGCAAGGGCTTCGATACTCGCTTGTATCGCCTCTTCTTGCAAAGCCGCAAGCAGTCCGCCACCCGCTTCGATGTTTTGGAAGATCTTCCAGGTGGCTTGCGCTAGTTGGTCGGTCAGTTTTTCAATATGCCAAGCGCCGCCGGCCGGATCAATGAGCGCCGTCAAGCGCAATTCATCTTGCAAGATCAACTGCAGGTTGCGGGCGATCCGCCGCGAAAACGCGTTTGAATCCCCGAGCGGCGCGTCGAAGGGCGGCACGGTGATGCTGTCGACGCCGGCGATGGCGGCCGCCATCGCCTCGCTGGTCGCGCGCAGGATATTGGTATGGGGATCGAGTCGCGATTTGTTTCGGCTCCCGCATCGGACATGTAGGTGAATCTTTTGCGCCTCATCGCCGCCGCCAAAGGCGCGCGCCACCTGCGACCACATCATCTTTATCGCGCGCAGTTTCGCGATTTCCATGAAGAAGTTTTCGCCGATGCTCAAGAAAAAGTGCATCTTTCCGGCGGCTCGACTGACGTCCAGGCGGCGGGAGGTCATCTCGCGAAGATAAGTGACGCCAGTCGACAGTGCGATTGCCAGCTCCTGCGCGGCGTTAGCGCCGGCGTCGTGATAGACGTCGCTGCGCACAGCGATACATCCAAGCTGCGGTGACCATTCGTTCACTTCCTTCACATGCCTGACCATCCGCTCGAAGATGTCGCTCGGCGCGGCGCCGGTTAGCGCCAGCCCCCGCAGCGGATCATAGCCGATACAGCCACTCAGGCGCGCAAGCGTTCCTTCCGAGACAGCGGCGCAAAGCATTTGGTAGGTGTTTAAGGCGCGAGCGTCGTCTGCCAGGAAAAGCGGCACTTGCCCCAGGTCAATACCGGAGAGCGCAATCCGCAGATCAGCAATCGTCTCAATGCGCGGGCTTGGGCCGAGAACGACGGCTGTCTGTCCCTCAGCCAGGGCATCATGCAGCGCTAGATTGAAGGCCTGCGGGTCGGGGAGATCAAGTTCCTGCGCGATGAGCCAGGGGCGCTCGCGGTAGCCAGCCGCTCGCGTCCCGCGCAGGTAGGGATATTGACCCGGAAGACCCGCGCAAGCGGAAATGCCATCGAGATCTTCCGCAGTTGCGACGGGAGACAAATCAATGCCTTCATAGCTGCGCTTGGTCAAGGAATCCAGCGACCGTCCGCGCAGGGATTTTTCAATCGTCGCGATCCATTCCTCGCGCGACACATCCTCGAATTCGGAAAACAGTCCAGTGCCCGTCGCTGCCGTCATCGTCAGTCATCATCCATCATCGGCTCGAAATGCGGCTCATTATAGCGCCTGAAGCGCGGCTGTGGAATTGCGGCGGGCGCAGACGCTGTCCGGAGCCTGCGCCCTGCTGTGTCGCTGAGCTTGTTGATGAGCGAATTCACCAAGTTACATGCAAGGCGACGGGACCGCGAAAGGAGATGTTGCGCGTATATTCGATCTTCTGGTCGGGCAACAGGCGCAAATCAGGCAGTTCCTGCGTCAGCGTCTCCAGCAGGATAGCCATTTCCAGTCTGGCCAGCGGCGCGCCCACGCAATAATGAATGCCATAACCGAAAGCGAGATGGTCTTTCAGATTCTCGCGCGCCGGGATGATCGCGTCCGGCTCTGAAAACATCTCCTCGTCGCGATTGGCGGAATTGAGCATCAAGAGCAGGTTGGCGCCCGACGGAATCTCGACGCCACCGATGACGCTGTCCTGCGCCGCCAGACGACGCCAGGCGCAAACCGAAGGATCGTAGCGCATCATCTCTTCGAGGAATTGCGGGATCGTCCCCGGTTGCTCACAGAGCTTTTGCCACAATTCTCGCTGCGACAGGCAGTGCAGCAGCGCGTTGTTGATTTGCGCCGTGGTGGTCTCGTGGCCGGCGACCAGCAAAGTGATCATGCAACTCGCGATTTCGTTGAGCGTCAGCACCTGGTCGTCGCCGTCGCGCATGCGGATCAGATCGCTGGTCAAATCGTCGGCGGGGCGCTCCAGCTTGCCGCGAACCAAGTCGACGACATAATGCCAAAAGGGGATGAGCCGCCCTGTCATCGCGATCTGCTCATCGGCAGTGGGCTTGCCGTAGTAGAGCTTGATGCGGTTGCCCGCCCAAGCCTTGACTCGCGGCACATCGGCCTCGGGCACGCCCAGAACATGAAACAGGACATGAGCCGGGTATTCATAGGTGAGTTCAGCGACGATATCGACCGGCGCCCGCTCGCTGAGGCGCTGGACCGACCGTTCGGCAATCTGGCCGATGGCGGGCGCGAAGCTCTTCATGCGGCGCGGCGTGAAGAGCCGATTGACCAGAGCGCGGATGCGACTGTGGCTGGGAGGCACATTGTTGGAGAGCACGGGTTCCGGGCTGTAGTCGCCCTCTTCCAGCAGCCGCTTCACAGCTTGGGAAAACGGGACGATGGGACTGATGGTGTTGGCGGCGGTGTAGGCGTCGTGATCGCGGAAGATCGCTTTGACATCGTCGTAGCCCATCACGACCCAGTAATCAATGGCGGGGCTGTAAAAGACAGGCTGCTCCCGCCGCGCGCAAGCCAACAGGGGAAAGGGGTCGCTCAGATCAAGCGGGTCAAAGTCATCGCTGAAACTGCTGATTGGGCAGCGCATACCTTGGTCTGTCCTCCGCTTCGCTCATTGGACCGCGCGTATTGCCAGTGCGATATCCGCGCGCTACATGATTAGATTCAAAGAACGGTTCTTTTACAATACAGATTGACCGCAATTATCCCATAATTAAAATGCCCGATCCGCAAATATGGGAAAATACCGGTGCATGCGACAACTTTGGGCTAGGCGGAGCTTCTCCGCGCCCGCGCCCAGCGACGCACGAAAGCCAGTATCCATCGAGCGCCGATGATTATGGTGGCGGCCAGCGCGTTGAAGAGGACATCCACCGGGTCGTAGACGCGGTTGGGCAAAAGCGACTGTATGCCCTCGTCCAGCCAGCCCAAAAGCACAGATATGACTAATGCGAGGATAGCCGGCGCCGGGACGCGACGGCCGTTTTCCCGACGTTCCAGCAGCGCTTCGTGCACCAGCGCCGCCACCAAGCTGTACTCAAAAAGGTGGGTGCGTTCCTCGGGCGTCGCCACGCCGATACGCAGCCAGGCCATCACGTAAACAATGACTATGCCGACTCCTACTGCGAGCTCGGCGCGGCCGGGTCGCGTTCTAACAAACAGGATGGAAATCGTCACCAGCGTCACCAGAGATGCCATGAACATGGCAGCTGTGAGGTCGACGCGTTCGCGCAGCATGGCGGCTATGGCGGGGGCGTGAGCCAGGGTGGCGTAGATCGCCAGCAGGACGATGAGGAGCGCTGTCCAGAGCCGGCGTTCGCGAGTGGAACTGAAAAATGAATTCATCATCGTCCAGACAAAGTATCCAAAAGTCTATGATTGATTACGTAAACCGGGTCAGATAGTTGTCGTCCGGGCGTCTTCGCGACGATGGGCAAATGCGCATGGATGGTTTCTAGCGCCGGGACTCGTCAGCCTCACGCGCTAGCTGTTGGATTTCCTTTATGCTGATATCGACATCTTCGCTTTTGCTGTAGATTGCGAGCAGCGTCACCGTATCAGCGATCTGCGCGTAGTAAATGACGCGGAAGCCGCCGCTCTTGCCGCGCCGCGCCGCGCGATTGGGCAGGCGTACCTTGTAGACGGCGAAGCCGACTCTTGGAATTCGCTGTCCAGGTCGCTGGTCGTGTTCGAGTTGGTTAATCAGACCGAGGATTTCATCAGTTGTTCTGGGATACTTGCGTTCGAGGCGTTCAAGCTTCTTATCAAACAGCGGATGAAAGCTAACCGTGGTGGGCATCGCCGTATATTCTTTTCCGCATTGCTTCGATTGCCTCTCGCGCCGGTATCCCTTCTTCGCCCGCAATCGCATCACGCAAGGCAATGCGCAAGTCCTCAAGCAGTTCTTCTTTGGTGGGCTCGCGGTAATCGTCTTCCGCGGCTGCCGGCTGGTCTTTCGTCACAGTCGGGTTGATTTTGTCTGACCTCATTCGTCGCTCTCCATAACTGAACTCATCACGATTGTAGCGCAGACAAGCCAGGCTGAGCAAGCGGGGCCATGGCGGCGCTATTCAATTTGACGCGAAATCGGTTATCATTGCCGACACTATCGGAGCATTGAGCCTGGAGGCAGCGATGACGATCAACCTAGGCATCATTGGCGTCGGGCGCGTTGGGCAACTCCATGCCAATATCCTGACAAGCCGCGTACCAAAAGCCAGGCTGCTTGTGATAGCCGATATCTTCGCCGAGTCCGCCAAATCCGCCGCGGAGACTTATGGCATTCCCGACTATACGACCGACGCGGACGAGTTAATCAACAGCGGCGAGCTTGACGCCATCGTGATTTGCTCCTCCACCGATACCCATGTGGGCTACATTGTCGAAGCGGCGGAGGCTCGCAAGCACGTCTTCTGCGAAAAACCTATCGACCACGATCTGGCCGCCATCGACAGAGCGCTGCGCGCCGTTGACGCAAACGGCGTCAAGCTGCAAGTCGGCTTCAACCGGCGCTTCGACGCGGGCCATGCGCGGGTCAAGCGAGCGATCGAGAATGGCGAAATCGGGAAACCCCATACGCTGTCGATTACCAGCCGCGATCCCGCCCCGCCGCCGATTGACTACATCAAGGTGTCCGGCGGACTGATGATGGATATGATGATTCACGACTTCGATCTCTGCCGTTTTCTGCTGGGCGATGTCGAGGAAATGTACGCCATGGCCGATGTCATGGTCGATCCAGCGATCGGCCAAGCCGGCGATGTCGATACCGCGAAGGTGATGCTGCGCTTCGAGAATGGCGCGATCGGCACGATTGAGAACAGCCGGCAGGCGGTATTCGGTTATGATCAGCGCGTGGAAGTCTTCGGCAGCGGAGGTGAAGCGCGCACCGGCAATGTCCATCCCAATCAGGTGACGATCAGCGACGCCAGCAGCGTTCGGCGCGATCTGATCATGCACTTCTTCGTCGAGCGCTATTTCGAAAGTTACGTGGCCGAGATGACCGCCTTTGTTGAAGCCATCGACGACGATACCGATGTGCCGGTCAACGGTTATGACGGCCGCGCGCCGGTGGTGATGGCGATGGCGGGACTGCGCTCGCTCCGCGAGAATCGGCCGGTCAAGCTCAGCGAGTTCGCTTAGGAGGGGTCATGAGCAAGACCTACGATTCCCTGCACATGGGGCGCAGTTCCATCGACCTCTATTCCAATGATATCGGTACGCCCTTCGCCGAGATTGACAGCTTCGCGGCTTATGTCGGCGGCTCGCCGACCAATATCAGCGTCGGCGGGCGGCGGCTGGGGCTCAAGACCGCCTTGCTGACCGCAGTCGGCGATGACCCGGTCGGCGACTTCATCTTGCATTTCCTCAAGAACGAAGGCGTGGAAACGCGATTCATCCCGCGCAAGCCGGAGCACCGCACTTCCGCGGCGGTGCTGGGCATCGAACCGCCGGACAAATTTCCGCTGGTCTTCTATCGTGACAACTGCGCCGATATCAACTTGAGCATCGACGATGTGCTGGCGGCGCCGGTCCGCGATTGCGGCGTTTTTCAATTCGCCGGCACCAACCTGAGCCTGGAACCGAGCCGCAGCGCCACCATGTTCGCGGCGGAAACGGCGCGGGCTGCCGGCGCTAAAGTTGTCTTCGATGTCGATTTTCGCCCCGATCAATGGCACGATGTGCGCGCCTTCGGCGTGGTGGCGCGGGGCGTCTTGCGCTCGGTCGATGTGGTGATCGGTACCGAGGACGAGATCAATGCCGCCATGCTGCGCGACGAATCGCAGATGGAATTGACGCACTCGCAGGTCTCCGATACCAAAGTCGCGGGAGATACGAGGACAGCTATCGCGACCATGCTGGGGATGGGACCGGAAGCGGTTGTCGAGAAGATCGGCCCGGAAGGCGCGCGGGTGCACCTGCGCCGCGGCGAGATCATCGACGCGCCGGGTTTCCCGGTCGAGGTGACCAATATCCTGGGAGCGGGCGATGCCTTCGGCGGCGGCTTCATCTACGGCTTGGTCAACGATTGGGGCTGGTATAAAGCGGCGCGTTTGGGCAATGCCTGCGGCGCCATCGTCGTCACCGAACACGGCTGCGCCAATTTCATGCCCACCATGCCCGAGATCGAAAAATTCGTTGCGCCCTACGGCGGGCTGGATTAATTCCTAAGGATTGAGAAAAAGCATGGTCACGAAAACCAACGAAGAGGGCTGGATCACCTATATGAGCGGGGACGACCTGCTGGAGTGCGCCCGCGCCGAGCGAGAGGCGCTGGCGGCTATCTGGCGGGACCTGAGCGCGGAAGACATGACACGCCGCCCGGGTCCCCATCCCGAATGGTCGGTCAAAGATCTGATCGCCCATATCACCTGGTGGGAGCAATCGGCGACCAATATGGCGTCGCGCGCCTTGAGCGGGGAGATGCTGGCTCGCCCGAAAACGACCGACGAGGTCAACGCAAGTGTCTATGCGGACAATCGCGATCTGCCGCTTGAGACCGTGCTCGAGATGTTCGAGGCCAGCTTCCGGCCGCTGGAGAAGCTGCTGGGGCGCATGACGGACGACGAAATCAATGACCCGGAAGTCTGCAATATCCGCGACATGCCGCTGCTGTATTTTCTGGTGGGCAATACCTTCGCCCACTACGCCGACCATGTTGACGAGCTGCGGGCTTATGTCGACAGCCTACCCCCCCATCCCCCGACCCCTTCCCCCAAAATGAGGGAAGGGGAGTTATAAGGAGAACTATCGACATGAAATACACATCAGAAACCATGCTGGTCAAGTCCAAGGACAGTGGCGGCTCCGGGATCTTCGCCGAGGTCAGCGCCGGGCAAGCGGGCTGGGACTACCTCAACATGGCGGCCATGCGCCTGCGCCGCGGCGAGAGCTTCAGCGTCGAAACCCGCGCCCACGAAAACGCCACGGTCATCCTGGGCGGCGTCTGCGATATCCGCACCAGCGACGGCGATTTTACCGACGTCGGGCGGCGTCCCGATGTCTTCAGCGGCATGCCCTACGCCATCTACCTGTCGCGCAACAAGCAATTCGAGATCACCGCGCGCAGCGACACGCTGGAATTCGCTTCTTGCTGGGTGCCCACCGATCAAGATTTTCCCACGCAGCTGGTCACGCCGGAGATGAGCGAGATCGAGCTGCGCGGCGGCGGCAACGCTTCGCGGCAGATCAACGGCATCCTGCCGCCGGGCTTCAATTGTCATCGCATCGTGGCGGTCGAGGTCTATACGCCCTCGGGCAACTGGTCGAGCTATCCGCCGCACAAGCACGATGTGCACATCGAGGACGACGCGGGGGAGTTGCTGGAAGCGGACCTGGAAGAGATCTATTTTTACAAGATCGATCATCCCGGCGGCTATGCTTATCAGCGCGTTTACAATGACGACCGCAGCATCGACGGCGTCATGCTGGCGGGCAATCACGATAGCGTGCTGGTGCCGGAGGGCTATCATCCCGTGGTCAGCGCGCACGGCTACACGACTTATTATCTGAACTTCCTGGCCGGCAGCGCGCAGTCGCTGGCGAACAGCGACGATCCGGCTTATGAGTGGGTCAAGGGGACCTGGACCTTCGTGGATCCCAGGTTGCCGATTGTGCATCACGGGATGGAGGGGTAGAAGGGTATAATGGAGTTGCAGGTAGTTACGGGGGCTGACGATGAGGATAACTAAGATCAGTGTGAAAAAGTTGTTCGGGGTGTTCGATCACGAGATCCCGCTGAACCAAGACTCGCGGATTACGGTCATTCATGGTCCTAACGGGGTGGGGAAGACGGTGCTGCTGCGGATGGTGCATGGGCTGTTTAGTTCCAATTATGGCATTTTCTCTGAGGTCCCGTTTGATCGATTCGGCGTTCACTTTGATATTGGTCAAAGCCTATATGTAGACCAAGATCGACCGGTGCGACAGTTAGCGTTAAGTGCACTCGATGATGAGACGCTACGATCTGCGGGCGGTAGATTGCATGCAAGTTTTTCTATATCTCACAGTCATGAGCCTGGTACTGACATACATCCGTACAGTCCTTCACGCTCTCGGGAGAGGTACAGGCACTTTGTTGACCTAGTAGAATCCATTCCAGAACTTGACAGAATCGGGAGCAACGTATGGTTTAGTGAAGAGTTTGGTTCACCAATGACCATGGACGAAATAATTTCCGCTTATGATCTTGATTTACAGTACTTCGCCACAAGCGAACCGGAGTGGCTGATTCACATAAAGAACAGCATAAATACGCAGTGTATCGAAACTCAGCGATTACAAAGTTCGACAGAAAACGGTCAAGCGTCTCATTATCGATCCAGGTCGAGACGTTTTACGCAGCAATCGACCGTGGAGAGGTACTCTGATGAAATTGCGAAGACTATTCAAAGCACACTTACAGAGTATGGACAGAGTTCACAGCGAATAGACAGCAGTTTCCCGACCCGCTTGCTTGATACGAGTTTGTCTTCATCATTAGACAGTGAATCACTACTACTGAAGTTAAGTGAACTCGAAGAAAAGAGCTCAGAGTTAATGAAATTGGGGATTTTTGAGGCGAAGGACGCGCCCAAGATACCGACTCTCGACAGTTCTCAGGAAAATCTTACAAACGTACTGTCCATATATGTTGAGGACGTTGAGGACAAATTGGCTGTACTTGACAAACTAGCTGAGCAGTTGCGAGTCTTGACCGACATCATCAACACCCGATTCGATCACAAAACGCTTAAGGTAGATAGACAAAACGGATTCGTAATTTCGGCTCGTGACGAACATCCAATACCACTTCATAGCCTCTCCTCTGGCGAGCAGCATGAGTTAGTTCTGTTCTATCAATTGCTATTTGACGCGAAACCAAATTCACTCATCATGATTGACGAGCCAGAAATCTCCCTCCATGTGAACTGGCAAGAGCAGTTTTTGAATGATATTCAGCGAGTCTCAGACCTGCGGCAATTTGATGTATTGATCGCAACCCATTCTCCAGACATCATCAGCGACAAGCACGAATGGATGGTTGAATTGGGTGAAGCAGTGACTGCCTGAACCATGAATATCCGGGCACACAGGGATAAATCAAACAGACGGTTGGCAAGAGATCTGCTGAAGGGCAAATCTGATTGCAGGCACACTTATGTCTTGGTCGAGGGATCCAACGACTTCCGTGTTTGGGCAAAATTCAAGGCACACTTGTGCCAGATAGTAATTGCTGACGGTAAAGACAAGCTTGTTGCGAAGCTGCGATATTTCAATACCAATTATCCGCATTGGAGAAACGTCGCAGCGATAGTGGACCCGGATTTCTGGTTGCTCGAAAACGCGAACGAACTCGATACAGAGAATCTGCTCTATGACGACATGCCGAGTTTGGAGTTGACGCTCATTGCGTCTCCCGCGCTTGAAACGGTTTTGGTGAACACACTACCCGTTGATGTTGCTGCGTCGTATGGCGAACAGTTGCGCAATACAGCACTGCGATTGGCGACAGAATATGGCTACTATCGTCTGTTAGACTATCGACACCGGAAATATAACCTAAGTTTCAATCAGGTCTCATTCGACGCAGTTATCGATACCGAAACGCTTGAATTAGACGAAATCAGAATTGCAGCAAGCCTAGTAAGTAACTCGGTTCTTTCAGCAAGTCAGTTGTTGGAGCACATTAAGGAATTGCGTCGAAAAGTTGCGCCGGACATCAGACTATGTCGTGGCCATGATGTACTCAACATCATGGCTTGTCTAATTGGATTCGATGCCGATCTGTCAGGCAAAGCCAAGATACAGACTAAAAGCAACGAACTCTCGCGAGCTCTGCGAATGGCATATGAATTCACAGACTTCATAACCACTCAACTTTACAGTCGCATCCGTAAATGGAAATCCGAAAACATCCCCTTCCGCATAATCCAAGACTTCCCGCTTGAAAGGACCGCCCCATGACCACCACCCGCCTCACAATGGCTCAAGCCCTCGTCCGCTACCTCGCCGCCCAGCACGTCGCCCGCGACGGACGGGAAAACCCCTTCTTCGCCGGCATGTGGGGCATCTTCGGCCATGGCAATGTGGCCGGCATCGGCCAGGCGCTGGAACAATACGCGCCCGATTTCCGCTATTACCAGAGCCGCAACGAGCAAGCGCAGGTCCTGGCTTCGGTCGCCTATGCCAAGCACCGCAACCGCCTGGCCACCTTCGCCTGCGCCTCGTCCATCGGGCCGGGCGCTACCAACATGATCACGGGCGCGGCGGTGGCCACGGTCAATCGCATCCCGGTCTTGCTGCTGGCGGGCGATATCTTCGCCGAGCGCATACAAGCGCCGGTGCTGCAGCAACTAGAAAACGAACATAGTCAGGACATCAGCGTCAACGACTGCTTCAAGCCGGTCTCGCGCTACTGGGACCGCATCTACCGTCCCGAGCAACTCATCACCGCCCTGCCGGAAGCCATGCGCGTCTTGACCGCGCCGGCCGATACCGGCGCGGTCACGCTGGCGCTGCCCCAGGACGTGCAAGCCGAAGCCTACGATTATCCCAGCGCGCTCTTTGAAAAGCGCGTCTGGCAGATCCCGCGCAACCGGCCCGATATCGACGCGCTGAAAACCGCCAACGAATGGATCCGCGCCAGCAAGCAGCCGCTGATTATCGCCGGCGGCGGCGTTCACTACAGCGAGGCTTACGACATACTGGAGTTGCTGGTCATGCTGACCAACATCCCGGTCTGCGAGACGCAGGCGGGCAAAGGCGCGCTGAAATATGACAACCCGCTCAACCTGGGCGCCATCGGCGTGACCGGCACCGAAGGCGCCAATCTGCTGGCGCGCGAGGCCGATCTGGTCATCGGCATCGGCACCCGCTACGGCGATTTCACCAGCGCCTCCAAGACGGCTTTCTCCAACGAAAACGTGCGCTTCATCAATATCAACGTGGCCGAATTCGACGCTTACAAGCACAACGCCCTGCCTCTGGTCGGCGATGCCTTGGTAACGCTGGAAGAACTGCTGGTACTCTTGAATAGCTACATGACCGATCGCGACTATCACGACCGGGCTCGCGCTTACAATCAAGCCTGGGACGCCGAGGTGCATCGCATTTACAACCTGGAGCACGAGCCGCTGTTGAGCCAGGGCGAGGTCATCGGCTTGGTCAATTCGCTGTCGGCCCCGGGCGATACCGTGCTCTGCGCGGCTGGCAGCATGCCCGGCGACCTGCACAAGCTCTGGCGGACCCGGAATCGCAAGGGCTATCACCTGGAATACGGCTATTCGACCATGGGTTACGAGATCGCCGGCGGCATGGGCGTCAAGATGGCGGATCCCGAGCGCGAGGTCTGGGTCATGGTCGGCGACGGCTCGTTCCTGATGATGCACACCGAGATCGTCACCATGGTGCAGGAGGGCATCAAGGTCAATATCGTCGTGGTCGACAACCACGGTCATGCCAGCATCGGCGGCTTGTCCAAGAGCGTCGGGGGAGACGGCTTCGGCACCAAGTACCGCTATCGCAGCGAGTCCGGGCATCTTGACGGCGAGACGCTGCCCATCGACTTCGCCAAAAATTGCGAGAGCCTGGGCGCGCGCGTCATCCGCGCCGCCAATCGCGAAGAATTCTCCCGCGCCATGGAAGAGGCGAAAACGATCCAGGGACGTCCGGTCTGCATCGTCACGGAGACCGACCGCCGGCAGCGCGTCCCGGGCTACGAATCCTGGTGGGATGTGCCGGTGGCGGAGGTCAGCGAAAGCGAATCGGTGCAATCCGCCCGCGCGGCTTACGAGGACTACAAAAAGCGCGAAAGTTATTATCAGTAGGGGCGATACTGTGGACTCTGTTGAAAAGGCAGTTTCATCCCCACCCCAAACCCCTCCCCCATCAAGAGGGAGGGGCTTTAACAGTTCAAAACAGGTCAGAAAGCTCCCCTTCCCTCATTTTGGGGGAAGGGGCCGGGGGATGGGGTCAGTATTTCAACAGGGTCCTGTGAGTTGCCCGCAATTTACTTTGGGGGCGCGGCAATGCATGTCTTGACACAGGAAGACATGGCGTTCTGGCATGAAAACGGCTACGTCATCCTGCGGGATGCGGTCCCGCAGGCAAACGTCGACGCCGTCGTCGACATCATCTGGGAGTTCATGGAGATGGATCGCCATGACCCCGAAACATGGTATCGCTCGAACAACGGTGATGACGGCTTGCCGAGACTAAAAGAATCCGGGATGGCGGAGCTTTACCAGCATCAGGCGCTCTGGGACAACCGGCAGCATCCGCGCGTTTATGGCGCATTTGCCGATATTTGGGAGACTGAGAAACTATGGGTATCGATGGATCGCGTCAATCTTAATCCCCCGGCGCGGGCTGATTGGGATTTCCGGGGATTTGTTCACTGGGACATTGATACATCGCAGCAGCCAATTCCCTTGCAAGTGCAGGGTGTATTGTCATTGGCTGATGTTCCAGAAGACGCGGGAGGTCTACAGGTCGTTCCCGGTTTTCATCGGCGCTTTGAGGAATGGGTCAAGACGCAGCCATCGGATCGCGATCCCCGCATACCTGACATGACCGGTCTTGAACTGAGATCCCTGGCGATGAATGCCGGCGACCTTGTCATCTGGCACAGCCTGCTGCCGCACGGCACCGGGCGCAACAATTCAACGCGGCCCCGCCTCGCTCAATACATAACCATGTACCCGGCAAAGGAAGATGATGAAGCCGCGCGAGGAGAACGAATCAAGCTGTGGAAAGAACGCAAACCGCCCGAACACAAGTTTTTCCCGGGCGATCCGCGCCGATGGGAAATCGAACATGGCGCAACCGCGAAGCTGACGCCATTGGGTAAGAAACTGCTCGGCTTAAAGAACTGGTAGTTGTCCAATGGAGGCTGTGATGACCAATCCATTGAAGGTCGGCTTAATCGGCTGCGGAAACGTGGTGCAATATGGTCATCGTCCCGCCATCAACGGGCTGGCCGATGTTGAATTGCTCGCGCTGGCCGATATCACGCCGGCGCGGCGGGAGATCGGCAAAGCCTGGTTCAACCTGCGCGACGATCAGCTCCATGCTGATTACCGGGACCTGCTGGCCATCGACGCCATCGACGCCGTCGCCATTACCGTGCCGCAGCAATTCCGCCGGGGGATCGTGCTGGACGCTTTCGCCGCCGGGAAACACGTGCTCAGCGAAAAGCCCATCAGCCAGGCGCCCGCAGTCGCCGACGAATTAATCGACGCGGCTGCATCCGCCGGGCGCAAGCTGGCAATGGTGCATAACTACCACTTCTTGCCGGAGTTCCGGCAGATCAAGCGCATGATCAGCGATGGCTTGATCGGCGATCTGCGCGTGGCCACGCTGCACTTCCTTGGCGTCATTGATTACCCCGGCGCTGCTGAGTATCAATCCGATTGGCGGCACACCATGGCGGCTGGCGGCGGCGTCTTGATGGACATGATTCACGCCGTGTATCTGGCGGAGTGGTTAGCCGGGGAGCGGGCGCAGCAGGTGATGGCTTTTGTGGACGCGCCCGAATATGCCCATCGGCAGCCGGTGATCGAAGATCTGGCGCTGGTGCAGATCGCCTTTCCGACCGGCTACGCCGTTATCCACATGGCTTGGGGAGAGGGCGTCGGCGGCGTCGATATCAGCGGGGGAGACGGCCAGATTCGCCTGCGTTACAAACAATATCAGTCCGGGGGATTCAATCAGCCGATAGAACTCTATAGCGTCGACAAAGACTGGAACCGCAGCGATCACGCCATCGCCAATCTGGAACATCATCTGGACAGCGTCGCCCGCTCCTTCACGGAGCTTTGGGCGGATTTCCGCGATGCCATCCGCGACGATCGCGAGCCGATGGCGCCGGCTTCGGCAGGCGCCCGCGCCCTGCAAATTGCGCTGGGCGCTTATATTTCGGGTGTGACCGGAAAAGTCCTGAGCTTGCCATTGGAACCGTCGCATCCCGTCTACCAGAAGGGGATTGACGGCATTGCGGAGTTGCAAGCATGGGAGCAAAGCAAAACGAAAAGGGCTGGACTTTTTGGTTTGCGCGAATAGGGATTTGCGATGAGTAAACTGCGCGGCATGTTGACGCTCGAGGACTTGTCCGCCAAGGTCGAGTCCGAGGAAATCGAAACGGTCATCCTGGCTTTTCCCGATCTCTACGGGCGTCTGATGGGCAAGCGCTTCGACGCCGAGTTCTTCCTGGCGGAAGCGGCGCGTCAAGGCACGCACGCTTGCAACTACCTGCTGACAGTCGATATGGAGATGGAGCCGGTGGCGGGCTATCGCTTCGCCAATTGGGAAGCGGGCTACGGCGATTTTCACCTGGCGCCGGATATGTCTACGCTGCGCATCGCGTCTTGGCTGGACAAGACAGCGCTGGTGATTTGCGATGTCGAAGACGAGGCGTCGCATCAGCCGGTCGCTGTCGCGCCGCGCTCGATCCTGCGGCGGCAACTGGAACTGGCGGCGGCGCTGGGCTACGATGTTTATGCCGCGTCCGAATTGGAATACTACATCTTCGAGGACAGCTATCGGGGGGCGCGCGATAAAGGCTATACTGATCTGTCCCCTCAGGGCTGGTACTTGGAAGACTATCACCTGCTGCAAGGCACGCGGGAAGAACCGTTTACGGCGGCCGCGCGTTATCATCTCAAAGTTTCCGGAATTCCGGTGGAAAACAGCAAAGGCGAATGGGGGCTGGGCCAGCACGAGCTTAACATCCGTTACGCCGATCTCCTGGGGATGGCTGACCGTCACACGGTCATGAAGCATTGTCTGAAAGAAATCGCTGACGGGCTGGGATTTAGCGTGACCTTCATGGCGAAGCCACATGCCGGCCAAGCGGGTTCGAGTTGCCACATCCACCTCAGTCTTTTTGATGGCGAGCGGAACGCCTTCGTCGGTGACAAGATGCTAGGACCGGTGGCCGGGTCGGAACTCTTCCGCTGGTTCCTGGGCGGCTGGATGGCGCGCTTGCGGGAACTGATGGTCTTGTACGCCCCCACGATCAATTCCTACAAACGCTACGAAGACGGTTCCTGGGCGCCGACGCGCATCGCCTGGAGTTATGACAATCGCACGGCGGGCTTTCGTGTGGTCGGGAAGGGAAACAGCCTGCGCATCGAATGCCGCGTGCCGGGCGCCGATTGCAATCCCTATCTGGCGTACGCGGCGGCGCTGGCGTCGGGATTGGACGGCATCGCCAACGAGACCGAGCCGCCAGACATATTCGAAGGCGACATTTACGCCGCGGGTCATCTGCCGCGCGTGCCATACACGCTGGAAGAGGCGCTGATAGACTTCGAATCCAGCGAGTTCGCGCGCGAAGCCTTTGGCGTCGATGTTGTGGAACACTACAGCCACTTTTACCGCACGGAAATCGAGAGATTTCAGCGTGCCGTCACCGATTGGGAGCGGGCGCGCTATTACGAACGCATCTGATCGCAGCCTTGGGTCCCGGTTGCTGCAAATCAGAGACGCTATTTGGAGGATCTATGTCATGCGACTTCAAAACAAAATAGCGCTGATCACAGGCGCCGGGGGCGGCATCGGCCGCGAGACGGCTTTGCTCTTCGCCCGGGAAGGCGCGGCGATCGTCGCTGTCGACATCAATGACGCGGACGGCGAAGCCACCGTTGCCGAGGTTGTTGCCGGAGGCGGACGGGCGAGCTATGTCCATGCGGATGTCAGCATCGCCGACGATTGCCAAAGAATGATCGCCGCGGCTGAAACGACCTACGGCAAGCTTGACATCCTTTTCAACAACGCCGGCATCAGCCACGCGGAAGACGATGACGCCATCAACACCAGCGAAGCCGTCTGGGACCTGACCATGCAAGTCAATGTCAAAGGCGTATTTTTGGGCTGCAAATACGGCATTCCCGCTCTGCAGCGCGCCGGCGGCGGCGGCATCATCAATACGGCGTCTTTTGTCGCGGTTTTGGGCGCCGCGACGCCGCAACTGGCATACACCGCAAGCAAGGGCGCGGTGTTGTCCATGTCGCGCGAATTGGCGCTGATCCATGCCCGGGAGAATATCCGCGTCAACGCGCTTTGCCCGGGTCCGTTGCGCACGGAATTGCTGATGAAATACCTGGATACGGAGGAAAAGAAAAACCGCAGGCTGGTGCATATCCCCATGGGGCGCTTCGGCGAGGCGGAAGAGATCGCCAAGGCGGCGCTCTACCTGGCGTCGGAGGAATCTTCGTTTGTGACCGGCAGCGCCTTCCTGGTGGATGGTGGCATTACCGCCGCCTACGTGACCCCGGAATGAACAGGGCTTTACTCAATACGCTGTTCTTTGACTCAGTATAAATCCCCTAAACTCAAGGACTGCCTGGGGCGACTGGGCGAGTCGCCCCAGGGCAATCGCTTCAAATTATTTTTTCACCACAAAGACACGAAGCGCCGCGTAGCGCTGTGCCCCCTACAGACCTCGATCAACTGGCTGTGTCGGCGGTCAGTGTCGAAGGGCTGTGTCTACGCGCCCTACGCGCCCTACGCGCCCCTCAATGGTTAGAAAACCCCAACGCGCGAATATTGAGCCATCCTTATCAGAACATCTGTGCTATCATGTCCGCAAGCACATCGAAGCGAGGACCCCCATGCCCAAAACCAGAAACTTCTCA
>JAJEFB010000001.1 GCA_022820665.1 Anaerolineae bacterium
GGCGCCTACCGTTCGACTTGCATGTGTTAGGCACGCCGCCAACGTTCATCCTGAGCCAGGATCAAACTCTCCGTATTCGATCAGGGTTTGTATTTCTCCGTCTTAACCCACTATTCTGCTGTTAATCTGCACTCGCCCCTATATTTGGGACAAAAAAGACGAGAGTGCTGTCTCTCGCCCTCAGTGTTCATAATTTAGCTACGCACAATGGTCTTGTCAAGACCTATTTTCCGACTTTTCCCGACAGCGCCATTTAGAGTCAGGGTTCGACTTAGCAGTTTAGTTGCCGCGCGGCAACCACCACTGATATGCCGGATCGTGGATGTTTTCGATCAACTCTTCAAGCCAGGTGATTAAGTGAGGCGCGAACACTCTCGAGGCTTCAAGCTGGATAATCGTGCATTCCAATTCCCGTTCCACACCAGAAGACAGGGTCGAGTTGGTGAGATTCTGATGTCCGTGGCAAGCATCATGAACGATTGAGCTCGCGACAAAGAGCCTGCCAGCAGCTGCTAACGATGTAGTTATGCTGAATGAAGTGCCATGCGTACCATTACCTGTAACATCCGGCGCCTCTCTGATCTTTTCAAGCCCGACCATAACATATTCGTACCACTCTGGAGCCCGCGTCCGCAGCAAATCCAGCGCGGCGCGGATCTGGCCGATAAAGGTCTCTGAGCCCTGGATTATCAGACGGTCTACAGTAACGTAGAGGGGTGAGCCACATTGCCCGGTATCCGCAAGCACCCATTTCCCAAATATCCAATCTTCCGCGAGCGTGCAATTCCAGCCCAAGTCGCAGCAACTGTCCGCAGCGCTGGTGGACACTTGCGGTCCATCACATTGATTGTTCTGGGCAGCCCAATATCCGTTTGTCCATTGCTGGTCGGTACGGCAATGCCAGCTAGCGAAACAGCAATTGTCAATTTGACCCGGCGCATTGCTCGCGGGCTGGGCTGACGATTCCGTCTGAGATTCTGCAGGCGCTGCACATTGCCCATTTTGAAAAGCCCAATACCCGTTTGTCCATTGCTGGTCGGTATTGCATTGCCGATCGACAAAACAACAATTGTCAACCTCACTCATGGTCTGCGACGCTGTCTGGCCGCTGTCTTCGACGCGGGTGTAACTGACCCAACCCGCCATCCAGACTTCTTTGTCATTTCTGTTGATCTTCAGCCAACGGTTAAACTCGTCGATGACATGCAAGGTGGCGCCTTCAGACGCCGTTTCGACAATATCGCTTTCAATGCTGGGCGAAGCTCTCAAATTGGTGTTGTAAGTGACACGAATGAAATAATTCTGCGCCACTACCGCGTTGCATAGCACAATCATGGCTATCATTGTAGCAAGACGCTCAAGTTTCATCGTGAGACAAGTCCTTTAGTCCAGATCAAGCACAGGCGCTATTCGACAGATTCCGCTGTTGACATGAATGAAATCCAAGCCTTCACGAATATATAACCAAGTCTCTGTACGATCTGTATTCCCGCTAACTGCTGATATACTCCAAGCGCCTAGGGTGTCTCCGCAGCTAATTCTTGCGTGTCTTCCACAGCTTGTTCGGCAGATTTCGTTTTGGGGCGATCACCCAAAATATCCTTCACGTATATCTCGTCCACAAGCACAGCCACAACCGCGCTCAAGGGCACGGCCAGCATCAAGCCCAGGAAACCGAAAAAGAATCCAAAAATGATCTGCCCGAGCAATACGAGAATTGCCGGCATATTCATTCGTTCGCTGGCGAGAACGGGGCTCAACACCTGGCTCTGGAAAAAGGATACGCCGTAAACAATCACGACCGTCCAAATGATATTATTCTCCGCTTGCACTATGGCCGCGGCGACAGCGGGAATCAGAGCGACCACCGGTCCAAAGTTCGGGATAAAGGACAGTACGCCCGCAAGCACGCCCAGCGCGACCCATTCTTGTATGCCCAACATGGCCAGTCCCAATCCAGTGCCCAAACCGACGACGATCATCGATACGCCCGTGACACTGAGCCAGGCGCGCAGGGTGAGGTCGATTCGACGCAGGATGACCCGCAGGCGATTCCGGTACCATTTTGGCGTCAATTTGATAATGCCATTCACGTAGAGTTCGGGTTCGGCAAGCAAGTACATGCTAATGAAAAAGATGATCAGGATGCTCAATAATGTATTGGCTACACCACCCACGACCGGCAATACGGATCCGCCGACGCGTCCCAGGAGGTCAGTGACCTGTGATACAACCTGGTTGACCAATTCGTTATTGAATTCGAAATTAACCAGATCTCTTAAGAATGGGAACTGTTCAATCAGCGTTTCGCTGTTTATGACATCCTGCGCTCGCTGCAAAGCCTGTGGCAGAACCCGGTCGGTCAACTGCGTGAACTGCGTAACAATGGTAGGCAGAATGGAACTTCCGATCAACGCGAGAACAAGGAAAAAACTGACGACGCTCACAAGAATCGCCAGGAATCGATTCATTTCGAAGCGATCTACCAATAGGCGCACAGGCATTGTGAAAAGCACAACCAAAATCACCGCGGCGAAGGTCAGCATCAATGTGCCGCGGATCTCCCAGGCGAACAATAATCCAAGCGCGATCAATATGGTGGCGGCGATGTTGCGCAGCCCTACGTTGACGAAGCGGGAGTCCTCCATATTCATAGAATTCCCCTAGCGATGTCGATTTGCAGAAAACATCCACCAGTGTTCACGAGTTCAGCGCTCACGATTTGCATAGCAAGCGAAGGAGATTATAGCACTTTAGTCGAGTCCAAGCGACAATGTTCGCAAAGGGCGGAATGAGCGAGGAATCTTCGTGTCAAAAGGCTCTAATTCCAAACTTCATAGGACTTTAGCTGTGGGATATAATACTTGCCCGCAGGGTACAGCCGCTGGGCGCGCAACCGGCGAAAGGCTTCCAGGAAACTCGCGCTCAAACAAGAAACAAGCCCTCTCCCCAGGGGGTTTGTTAGATAAGATGGTATATGAAATTTGATGTGACTGTTTTCGCGGATGATCTGAACAATGCCGCGGCAATTGCAGAAGCTGTCGAAGATTATGGTTTTGATGGCTTGTGGGTTGCCGAAGCCGCGCACAATCCCTTCCTGCCGCTAGCCCATGCCGCCTTGGCAACGCGTCACATTTCTCTGGGAACGGCTATCGCTGTCGCATTTCCTCGCGATCCATTTCTGATGGCGCAGAACGCGCGGGACTTGGCAGCGCAGTCTCACGGGCGCTTCGTTCTTGGCCTGGGCACGCAAATCAAACCTCATATCACCAAGCGATTTAGCGCGGCTTGGGGCAAGCCGGTTCAACAGATCCGAGAGTATATCAAAGTCTTAGGCTTGGCGTGGCGAAGCTTCAGCACGAGCCAGCCTTTGTGTTTCGATGGCGAATACTACAGCTACGAATGGGCAGTCCCGCGATGCGCAGCCGCCCAGACGCGGGAATTCGATATCCCCATTTACATCGCAGGTGTCAATACCGGGTTGGCGAGACTGGCAGGCGAGTTATGTCACGGGTTTCACGTTCATTCTTTTCATACGCCGCAATACTTGCGCGATGTATTGATGCCCGCGTTCCAAGCGGGGCGCGAACGCTCCAGAATGTCGGACAAGCTGTTGCTATCTTGCGCCGTCTTCGTCGTCACGGGCGAAACAGAAGCTCAAATCGAAGAAAACAAGATCCTAAGCAAGTCTCAGGTCGCCTTTTACGCCAGCACGCCGAGCTATAGGCGCGTCCTTGAGTTACACGGCTGGCAAGACCTGATTCCTCAGCTGAACACACTCTTGCGACGCAACCGTTGGAAGGAAATGCATAGGCTTATCAGCGACGAGATGCTGGAACATTTCGCAGTGATTGCGCCCCCCGACGAACTGCCCTATCGCGTCCGCGAACGATACGACGGCTTGCTTGATCGCGTCGGATACTACTTCCCCTTTGAACCGGATGACCAAAGCAGGCGCGCCATTTGGGATCACGCTGCAAAAGCAATGGAAAACTAATGCCAACGATTGAACTGCAAGGTCAGACCGTCCACTACAGCGTGCGTAAGAGCCCGCGCGCAAAGCGCATAAGCCTTCGATTTGACGCGGCGCGTGGATTCCAACTTGTCTATCCCCTGCGCGTCCACCAACCAACTCCCTCGGAAGTGTTCATACAAAAGCAAGCCTGGGTGCTGAAAGCGCTTGAGCAAATGCGCGCCTATCAGAAACAAATGCGCTACGAACGGCGCTACGAGCAGGGCGCAAGTTTCCCCTTCCTCGGCGAGAATCTTACTCTCAACTTGATAGAGCGGGATGACCAGGAGATGGTCTGGGCGCGCCGGTTTGAGGATCGGCTTGAGGTTAAGCTCTCAGCAGCGTTCATGGACAGTACTGGCGTTATTCGAGCGGCAATAGAAAACTTTTATCGTGAAGAGGCGAAGGATTATCTGCCGCAGCGGACCAGAGAACTCGCTGACATGCATGGATTCACCTATCACAAGATCCGCATCAAAAACCAGAAAACCAGGTGGGGAAGCTGTTCTGCGAAGCGGAATCTGAATTTCAACATGAGGCTGATGATGACTCCATCCGACGCGATAGATAGCGTCATCATTCACGAGCTCTGTCACTTGCGCGTAATGAACCACAGCAAAGCTTTCTGGGACCTGGTTGAAAAGCATTGCCCAGACTACCGGAAATGGCAGCAGTGGTTCAAAGAGAACGAGTATTATCTGATCTTTTAGGAGCAAGACATGGGCGGGTGTGAAGGGTTGCCAAGTTGAAGATCGATATTTTCTTTCCGCCCGGTAAGGATTTCCGCGCCCGCGCCGATCGGATCTTAGAAGCGGAGACCTGGGGATTCGACGCGGCTTGGAGCGCCGAATGGTTGAGCAATCCCTTTTTCCCCCTAACCATAGCGGCAAAGCAAGCGCAACGCCTATTCACGCTTGGGACTATGGCCGCCTGCGCTTTTCCGCGCAGTCCCATGATAACCGCGCAGATAACCTGGGATCTGGCGCGGCAAACCGGCGGGCGCTTTGTCCTGGGGCTGGACGCGGAAATGCCCGAGTTTCTGCCCGCTGGCGAAAGTGGTCAATCGACCGAAACCGTTAGCAAGATGCGCGAATACCTCGAGAGTTTACGAGCGATCTGGCGCAGTTTTCAAAATGATGAGCGCTTGCGTTTTCGAGGGCGACATTATCAGTTCCGTCTGATGGCGCCTTTCTTCAATCCTGGACCGATAAAGGATCCGGAGATTCCGATATTTTTGTCGGGAGACGGTAGCGATGTCTATGACTTAGCCGGGGAACTATGTCAAGGGCTGCATGCGAACGCGCTGCATTCGCGGTCCTATATACGTGATGTAGTTGTACCACATTTGTCTCGAGGACTGGAAAGCTCGGGCAGAGCCCGCGAAACATTCGAGCTCGCGATTCCAGCGCTCGTATTCACTCCCGATATCCTTGAAGAGGATCTTGATTCGCAGAACGGTATTGGAATGGACATCGCGAGCTACGTCTTCGCTCGAAGGAATGGCTCGTTTGCGACCTTCCATGGCTGGGAAGAATTGCTGGATTCGCTTAGAGGACGCGCCCTTTCAGGCGACAGCGACTCCATTTGGGGTAGCCTTCCTGAAGAAATCCTGCGCGAGATTGCGATCGTGGCGGAACCAGAGCGAGCGGCTGCCGCAATCCGTCAAAGATATAGTGGGCTCGCCGATCGAGTCTGCCTGGTTTTCGCTGAATGGAATCCGAAAACAATTGCGACGATAGTCGCGGATTTGAAGAAACAGCCGCTCGGTGATCAAAGCCGCTCGGCGGCGGCGATAAGATATGACGCGCGCGGAAAATAACTAGACCTTTCTTTGCTCGAGCATGGTGGGGCGGGTTGTTATTATCAGAAATCAAGCGTAAAGCGCCGGCAGCGGTTCTTCCACCACTTTATAGATCTTAAAGCCGCGTTTCTGGTAATTCGCCAAGGCATGCGGACCGTCAAGGTTACAGGTATGCAGCCAGACGCGGCTCGCGTCCATATCCCACGCCCGCGCAACCCCGTAGCTGAGAAGGTGTTTGCCCAGCCCACGTCCCATGTAGTCGCCCCGCAGTCCGAAGTAGGCGATTTCAACCGAGTCGTCTTCGTGGCGAAACAATTCCACGTATCCTGCGGGGGATCCGCTGACGTACAAAACATGTACCTGCGTATTGTCTGAAGACAATATGTCGCGAAGTTCAGAATTTGTCATTTGCAGGCGGTCGCGCCAAGCCCATTCCTCGCCGACCGACTGGTAAAGAAACTTGTAGAAACCCAGATCCGGCATTTCCATCTTCACGATTTCGATGTCGGCAGCTCGGATAAAGGCAGGCGCAAAATCCGATCTGCGGGTCATTTCGAGGTAAGTTGTGACCAGCGTCTCGACTCGTTTAGCGGCTAGCTCCATGGGTTTTGCTCTTGAATAGCTGTACAACGCGATGCCATGAGCTTCTAGCATAACCAGTCAACCGGCGCGGTAGCATGGTATATTGCGACAAAAATTGTTTTCCGACGCTAATCATAGTCACCAAAGCGAGAAAGCATTCACGATTCAATCTTATGTGCTGACCGACTTCGCCTCAACAATAACGCTGGCCGTCCTGTCAGATTCAGGCATTTCAAACGCTCCGCCCGTGACTGCGCAAGTTAATCTTGTCGAAGGCTGGGTACGGCACTAAGATGACGCGGCCACATCATCGTCATTGAAGTCCAAAGTCCCATGATCAATCGCCTTCGACACGCTTTACAATTACGCTGGTACAAGTTGCTGCCAACGGATCGTCTCATCGATCAAATACGCAGCGGGGGCAGCGGCTCCGAAATCCAAGCCATGCTTGACGCGCTGCGCGAACGTCTCGCCTATCAAGACGGTAGCTTGAATGCAGTGGATTGGTCGCTTGCGAAGCTAAACGGCGTCACCCTTTCGTCTTGCCTGTTGTCAAAAGCCAACTTCGCCGGCGCCAACTTGCGCGGCGCCTACTTCGGTTATTCCGACCTCCGCAAAGCCTGCTTGAAAGAAGCGGATTTGAGTGAAGCGAGTTTGCGAGAGGCGCAGCTTGAAGGGGCTGATATGTCGGGGGCAAATCTCCAATCCGCAAATCTGGCGCGCGCCGATTTACGCGGCGCGCTGCTGGTCTCCGCAAATCTCACCTCGGCCAACCTCTGGGAGACCGATCTTCGCGGCGCCGATCTGTCCCGGGCAATCATGACCGCCTGCGCGATTCATAGTATCAAGGTGGATCAATCGACAATCCTACCCGACGGCAAAACGTGCCGCGGTGTTGGCGAGTTTAGGGCATTTATGGTCTCAGACAATGTCAATTCGAATTAGATTCGACAAGCAATACCATGTAGAATGGTTTCTTAGAGGTCTGTGGCAGGAGGAAGCTAAAGGTGCATGTCGTAAGTTTTACGCGCAGCACACCGGATACAGCCGCAAAGGTCTGGGTTGATGAAGAGGGAAAGGTCACCTGGGGCGATGTGGCCACCGTAGTGAACCCCTGGGATGAATATTCCCTGGAAGAAACCATCGTCCAAGCCAAAGGGTCCGCTGGCGAAGCAACTGTCATCGCGATCGGGCCGGACATACATGACGATGCCCTCAAGCACAGCATCGCGATGGGCATAACAAAAGCCCTTCGCATTGATGAGCCGAACGCCGATATCCGCGACAGCCTGGTTTGGTCCGCGCTGGCGGCCGGCGCTATCAAGAAACTGGGCGATGTTGAATTGGTCATCTTCGGCAAAGAGAGCGTTGATGTCGCTACGGATCAACACAGCTATCAGTTGGCCAGGCGCCTAGGCTGGACGATGCTCAGTTACGTTTCCAATATCGTCGCCCTTGATGCGGATGCGAGAACGATTCGCGTCGAGCAAATGCTTGAACAGGGCAAGCGCGTCTTGTCGGCAAGGCTTCCCGCGGTCATATCGGTGATGAAGGGGATAAACGAACCGCGTTACCCGAACTTCTTGGGTATACGCAAAGCGGCAAAAGCGCAGATACCGGTGTGGTCGGCAGCGGATTTGGGGATAGCGTTGCCAGTTGCCGCTACGGCTATCCTGGCTTATCACAACCCGCCGGTTCGTGACGTCGCTACGGAAATAATCACTGGAAAGGACTCGGCGGAAAAAGCGGCAATACTTGCCGAGCGCTTGTTCGAGGAGAAAGTCTTGTGAGCGTTTATGTCTGGATAGAGACCTACTCCGGTCGCGCGAATCCCTCCAGTTGGGAAGCGTTGGCCGCAGCCGGAGCGCTCGCTGAAAACCTCGGAAGCGACGTTACCGCCCTGGTATTTGGAGAAAATGCGCGCGAAATCGCTACGGAGGCGGGCCATTTCGGCGCGACAAATGCTTACATTTGCAAGGACGAAGTGGTGAATGAGTATCGGCTCGAAGCTTATACGCAGCTGATGACGGATTTGGTCAAACAGCAGCAACCAGCCTTCGTCCTGGCTGTGGCCAGCAGCCGCGGCCGTGAACTGCTGGCGAGCAGCGCGGTTGATACCGAGAGCGGGCTTATTGCGGACGCCACCGAGCTGCGACTGGATAAGGGCAAGATAATCGCTATCCGGCCCGCCTATGCCGGCAAAGTTTCGATGGAAATGACATCAAACAGTATGACGACTTATATAACGGTCCGCGGTCGGGCATTTCAGGCGCCGCCGAAAGACGCCAATGCCACTGTGAGCGTTGCGGAACTCCAGACCGCTTTAACCATGAAGGACATAAGCGTTGCAGCGGAGACGTTTACGGACAGTGCTGAGGACGTGAATTTGACGGAGGCGGCAATAATTATCAGCGGCGGCCGCGGCATGGCGAATAATCCCCAAGAAGTTCCGTCCGAAGAAGACGCAGCTGATCCCAATGTCTGGAAAGCCAAAGAAGGCTTTGAAAATACCTTGCGCCCCTTGGCGGCGGTTCTGGGCGCTGCTGTGGGCGCAAGCAGAGCCGCGGTTGACGCGGGATATATTCCTTATGAACACCAGGTCGGGCAGACGGGCAAAGTTGTCAATCCCGATCTGTACATCGCTTGCGGCATAAGCGGCGCGATTCAGCACCAGGCGGGTATGCGTGGCAGCAAGATAATCGTGGCGATCAACAAAGACGCCGAAGCGCCCATCTTCAAACTTGCACGCTACGGAATTGTTGGCGACCTTTATGACGTTGTTCCGGAATTGACCGCAGCGTTGCGGCGCAAGCTGGGTTCCTAAGAGTCGCTGGGCGCGTAACCGGCGAATCTGGGCTACCGCGCTCACGCAGAATATTAAACCTGCTCGGCTACCGAAAATATCGGTCTATTGGAAAAGAGTTCGACTAGGCAGAGGTATTCAAAAGCGCCTTTGTTCCAATTCAACACAAAGTGGCACAAGGCGCTTAGCTGAAATCACCATTGGATTCTTTTCCGGACCTATTAGGCTTGTTTTGCTGCTTTTAAGCAAGGCAGCGACTGTCATGCGACAGTATCGCAGCCGATGATCGAAGCGCTTGTTTTGCCTGGCTAGACCCGACTTGGCGTTAGTATGGGATAATTGTGTAGGCGCGCCATAGGTCGTTTGAATTCATATTCTTTAGAGTATGTCCGTCAATGGAATTTACACTAGTCACCGCGACACCCTTTTTGCTGGCATTATTGCTGGTCATTCCTCCCCTCAAAGATCTTTCCAAATTCGCGCAAACAGCCATTTCTACCGCCGCAATGGCTGGCATGTTTGTCACAGTCTTGTTGACCGTCCCGCGCTTGCAAGACGAACATATCATCGTTTATGGGATAGATTGGATCCCGTCGCTGGACATCGGTCTCAACTTTTATGTCGACGGACTGGCAACGATATTCGCCTTAATCGTGACGGGCGTCGGCGCTCTCGTATTCCTTTACGCCGGGTACTATTTCGACGACGCTGCCGAACACAACCGTTTCATCACCTGGTTGCTCGCCTTTGCCGGCTCCATGCTTCTGGTCGTGCTGTCGGGCAATGTCTTGCTGACATTCGTCGCCTGGGAATTAACAAGCGTCACCTCGTTCATGCTGATCGGGTTCACAGGCGAAAAAAGCTCTGAGGCCCGCGCGGGCGCTTTCAAGGCGCTGTTTGTTACCGGCGCGGGGGCGCTCGCGCTGATCATTGGATTGGTCATTCTGGGCGTGGCTTGCGGTCAGATACTGTATCCCGAAGAAGGCATCCGCTTTGTCGCGGACATCAGCGAGATCTTGCAGACGGAGGATCTGCACAAACACGAATGGTTCCCGATTTTCACAGTGCTGATTTTGCTGGGCGGCTTAACCAAGAGCGCCCAGTTCCCCTTCCACTTTTGGCTGCCCGGCGCCATGAGCGCGCCAACCCCGGCGAGCGCCTATTTGCACAGCGCAACTATGGTGAAAGCCGGTATTTTTCTGTTCGCCCGCTTGTCGCCGGTGATGTACAAGAACGCGCTTTGGTCGGAACTTTTGCTTGTTTTTGGTCTGGCCACAATGTTGATCGGGTCCATTTTCGCGATTAAACAGCGAGATCTCAAAGGTCTGCTGGCATACTCGACCGTAAGCAAACTTGGAGCCATCGTCGCCATGATCGGCTTGCCCGGTCAAAACGGTCTTAAAGCCGCATTTCTCGGGATAATTGCTCATGCGCTATACAAGTCGGCTCTGTTCCTGGTGGCGGGAACCATCGATCATGCCACCGGCACGCGGATGATCGATCGCTTGGGCGGGCTGCATAGACAGATGCCCGTTATGTTTTTGATCACCATCATCTCGGCGCTTTCGATGGCGGGAATACCCTTCCTGCTGGGTTTCGTTGCCAAGGAAACGCTATTGGACGCCATGCTGCATTATAGCGAGCCGCAGACAGCGCTGATTCTGGGCGTGGTGATGGCGAGCTCAGTATTCACGGCTGTGGCCGCATATATGCTGGTCTATGACGTGTTTTGGAAGCCGGCGCGGCAGGAAATTCATTTTCATCAGCCGCCGTCTCCGATTCGGCTGGGACCTGTCATTTTGTCTCTGGGATCGCTGTTGCTGGGAGTTTTAGTGGAACCGGTCATCGTTCCGCTATTGGAATTGGCGGTGCCAAAAGAGTTCGAACTCCATGTCTTTGCAGGGTTCAATGACGTGTTTTGGCTGAGCGTGGGGATCTTGACTGCGGGCATCGCGCTATTTATTCTGCGAAAGCCTCTAATCAAGATCATCGGATTCCCCTTGTCCGGCGACAGCGTCTACCGCGAAATGATCGCGTATATCGACTGGGCCGGAGAAAACATTCTGCACAGTCAATCGGGATACGTCCGTTACTATCTGGTGATTATTCTTGGGACGGTTTCGGCAGTCTTGATCGCTTCGGGAACGCTGACCACAGTAACGGCAGGAAAGTCATTGTTTCCATCCGACCTGTCCGTGACGATTATCGACCTGGCAAAAATCTTCATGCTCATTTTGGCTGTTGCAGCCGGCATATTAACGGTTGCCGTGCGCGAACACGTCAAGGCGGCCATCGCCTTCGGCGTCATCGGTTATGCCATTGGCGTCATTTTCTTGATAGAGCACGCGCCTGACGTTGCGCTGGTCCAATTGTTGGTGGAAACCATGGTCACCGTGCTCATTATCATCATGTTGGGTCGGATAAGCACCTCCACGCGTTATCACGTAATCAACAATCTGTGGGTGGGCAGGCACCAGCGCAACTTCGGATTGCTGCGCGATCTCGGCATTTCGATCGTCATCGGTCTGGCAGTATTTGTATTCTCGTTGATCGCCCTGCAAAACAGAGCCGAACGCAGCAGTATCGCGGCCTGGCACCTCGAGAATACGCCGACGGTTAATACCGAAGACGTTGTGGGCGCAATCGTTGCCAATTTTCGCGGTACCGATACCTTACTGGAAATCGTCGTATTCACCACTGCCGCCCTCGGCGTGCTTACCCTGCTGGCTCGCGGGCGCAAAGGCAGTGGTCCGCTGGCGCCGCGAAACGCCGATGTCGAGCGACTCCATGAATTCGATGTCGACGTCTTCGAAGGCGTTCAAGACGCCACAGACCTGTCTACGCCATTTACCCGTTCCGTTTCCACGGTTGTTCTGCCGATTGCGATATTGATCGGCATCGCGCAGATACTCTATGGGGGCAGCGGTCCTGGGGATGGCTTCACCGCCGGCGTGACCTTCGGACTAGCCGTATCCCTTTGGTACGTGGTGCTCGGCTATCACGAAGCAAAACGACAGTTGCCCTGGTTTCGCCCGGCGCTTTTCACTCGCCTCGGGCTGTTAATCGCCCTGCTCAACGCATTGTTTCCTCTATTGCTGGGGAAAGGCTTTATGGGGCATGTTGAATTCGACAAGGCGCTGGGGCTTTACGACATCGTCGCTTCCTTCGGTTTACATGTGAATTCCTCGTTAGTATTCGAAGTTGCGATCGCCCTGACGGTGATGGGCGGGCTGGGCATCATCATCGAAGCAATCGCTTTTCCCAAAGAAGTAGAGCCTTTAGGAGAGGATTAGGAGGCAACAGCCATGATCGAATTTATGTTTGCGCTTGCCATAGGAATGCTCTTTGGAATCGGCGTGTTTCAATTGCTGCGAAGAGATCTGATCAAGGCGGCAATCGGCTTCGCGATACTCTTCTCCGCCATTAACTTGTTCTTTGTCGCTGTCAGCGCCTTTGATGGCGAATACGCGCCATTTGTCAGCAATGTAGAAGCGGGACGCCAGACCAGCGATCCGCTGATTCAAGCGCTGATTTTGACTGCCATTGTGGTCAGTTTCGGCAGTTTTTCGCTGGTGCTGGGATTGGTCAATATCATATCGCTGCGCTATGGAACCGTGGATTCGAACGCCGTGAACAACCTGAAGCACTGATGATTGGCAGTGATGACTTAATGAAACGCGCTGAAATTGCCGAAGCATGAAAACGACTACTGCATATGGGTGAAAACGTATTTGTTCTGGGTACGCTGGTCGCGCCGCTTGCCGGCGCGGTAGTCGCTCTGCTCTTTGCCAAGAATAACCATGCGCAGCGCCTTGTGGGTTTGATTTCCAGTATTGTCGCCTGGATCTTCAGCACGCTAATGTTGCTCCAGGTGCATCAGACAGGGGTACAAACCTACGAACTGGGCAACTGGTCGCCACCCTATGGCATCGTCCTGGTCGCGGATAGTTTGGGCGGGCTCTTCGCCTTCATGGTCACGACGATCATGATTGGCGGCATGCTCTACACCTTGCACAGCCGTGATCGATGCATGTCCTATCCGGCTTTTGCGCCCTTGTTCCTGCTCATGGAAGTGGGTCTCGTCGGCGCAATGTTGACGGGCGATCTGTTCACATTGTTTGTCTTCATGGAGTTGATGGTGCTGGCTTCGGTGTCGCTGACAGCGATTTCTGACGACCAATTCGGTCTGGAAGCGGCACTGAAGTATATCCTGATTAGCTCGATGGGAACGCTTTTTCTGCTGCTGGGGATTGCGGCGATGTACGCGGCGCTGGGTACGCTCAACATGGCTGATATGGCGAGGATCTTGCTAACCGGCGAGCGGCCCTTTCTGGCTCCGGCATCGGCTTTGATGCTGCTGTGCGCCTTTCTGCTCAAGAGCGCGGTCTTTCCATTCCATTTTTGGCAGCCGGACTTTCATACAACCGCGCCGACACCTGTGAGCGCCATGTTGTCGTCGATCGTTGTAAAGGTTGGCGTCTACGGGATCATCCGTCTGGTTACGCTGCTTTTCATTGTCGAGGCGCCATTGCTCCAACGCTGGCTAGCCTTGCTGGGCATCATTGGCGTCATCTTTGGAAGTCTCGGCGCGCTGCGCACATATAATGCCAAGAGGATGCTCGCTTATTCGACCTTCGCCCAAATCGGATTCATCCTGGTAGGCATCGGATGGGGCAATACGCTGGCGATGATCGGCGCAATTGTTTATGCTTTTAATCATGCCTTTATCAAGTCCTCGCTACTGATGCTCATGGGCGTCGTCGCCAGTTACACGAAAGTTAAGACGGCGAACTTCGCCAGCATTGTCGGAATCGGGCACAAGTTGCCGCCACTGGCAGGCTGGCTGGTGCTTGTTGGCGGCTTGTCGCTGGCGGGCGTCCCTCCGCTTAACGGCTTCATCAGCAAGCTGGCGCTGATACGCGGCGGCGTCGCTCAACAAGATTGGGTGAACTTGATCTTGTTGGTCAGCGCGGGGATACTCACGCTGATTTATATGGTCCGTGCCTGGCAAAACATCTTTCAGCGCGCCCCAATACCGGAAACCACGCCCACAAAAGACACTGGCGACAGTCTGCTGGCTCCTATGCTTCTGATCTCCATCTGTTTGATCTTGGGAATCGTCCTGGCAGAACCGCTTCTTCAGCTGGTGACGGAAACTGTGCGCGAGATAGGGGACCCCAATACCTATATTTCCGCGGTTAACCTGTCCCTGGAGGGACCATGAACACGATCGCGAAACGTATTGTGTTGGCATTACCCTTGTCGATCGGCTGGACAATCTACACCGCGCAGCCTACACCCGGCAACTTTCTTCTGGGCTATATTTTTAGCGTGGTAGTTTTGACGGCGACCGGGCTAAAGGGCGACAGCGTCAACCTGAAAAATACCGTCTTACAACTCTATAATCTCTTTGCTTATGTGCTCTTCTTGTCAAAAGAGGTATTGGTATCCGGCGTGCAAGTCGCGCGCATCATAATCTTGCCAAGCCTGCCAATTGACCCGGGCATCACGCGGGTCAAGACCCAGGACGAAAGCGGGAGCGCGCTGATATCCGCCGTCAGCGCCCACGGCATCACGATCACGCCCGGCGAACTTGTCGTCGATTTCGAAGAAAAAGAGAACCAGGGTGTCTTGATGATTGTGCACAGCTTGACTATAAGCGAGTCCGGCGAGCGCCTCGATCAAGATCAGTCCGTTCGATTGAAGCGAATCAAAGGAATTCTGGGACATGATTGAAAGCGAATTCGCCCAAATAGCGATCAAGTTGGTGCTATTGGCGCTGGTGAGCCTGCTTATACCCGCGTCCTATCGCGTTATCGTAGGCGCAACCCTGCCGGACCGCCTGCAAGCCGTCGATCTCATAACTACGCTGCTGATCGGCATCATCGTGATGCTCGCGCTGGTTGAAGGTACGCAAGTATTTGTCGACATGGCGATTGCGCTGGCTGCTTTCGCTTTTGTCGGAACGATTAGCATCGCCCGCTATATCTCGGAAGGCAGAGCCTTCTAGTGTTGCTGGAATTGCTCGGCGTCATCGCGCTGTTTTTTGGCTTGTTCTTCTGCGGGGTTGGCGTGTTGGGCGTTATACGCATGCCCGATGCCCTGACGCGCCTGCACGCCTCCGGCAAAGTGGCGACATTGGGACTATTTGGATTGCTTGTAGGCGCCGCTTTGTTAATGCCGGCGGCGAGCCTGCGTATTTTGGCGCTGGGCTTGTTTGTACTCTTGACCAGCCCGGTCGCAACCCATGCGATCGCGGCCTCAGTCTATCGGCGGCAGGAAATCCTGGAAGAGCTGTTTGAAATGCGGGATGAACAGGTCGATGTGACCGCCGTGGATGTATCGGGGATCTTGTCTCGTTCGCTGATACAGGACATTATCGAGGCTCAACAGCGGACGAGCCGACCAAGCGAGGGCGAGCCGACCGCCAGGGACACTTGAAAGAGATTGGCTGTGGTCCTCGCCATCATTTCCAGAAAATACGAAAGACTGGATTGTCCTTGGCTTGCAGGTGATCCAGGAAGTTGACCAGCAAAAAGCCCGCAATTAACAGAGCTGCCGCCAGCGCGAAAGATTCGGATGACGCGTCCGGCGAAACAGGCGCATCCGAAAGGCAGCGAAAGTCCCCGTGACGATCCAGGTCGCTTTCCAAACACTGCCGCCATGGATATATTTTCCAGAGCGAGCCGGTCATGAAACCAACCAAGAGCGCTACCGTCATCCGGTAGTGATGCGCCAACAAATAACTCAAAACGCGCGAAAAGGCGATGATGCCAACCACTGCGCCCAAGCCGACGGCGATGATCGGGGGCAAATCGCGTTCGCTGACGGCGGCCAGCACATAGTCATATTGCCCCAGAATCAACAAAATGAAGGAGCCGGATATGCCGGGCAAGATCATGGCGGTGATAGCGATCATGCCACTGATGAACAGAAAGGGCGCCGAATGATCCGCCTCCGCCGGGACAGCGTTGACAATGACAAAAGCGACGAGCGTGCCCGTGACAAAGGTCCCAGCCGCCGAGAGATCCCATTCCACTTTGAGGCCAATGGTTAAGATTGAAGCCAGCACCAAGCCAAAGAAAAAGGCAAAGAGCAAGACCTTGCCTTCGGGGTCGTCCATCAAGCCGCTCAAAAAGCCCGCCAATGACAGCACCGCCAGCAAAAGTCCGACGCCGAGCGCGACCAGAAACCGGAAAGAAATATGATCCAACAATTCGCGAATTCTAAGCGCGGAAAGCAACCGAAGCGCATCCAGATTAAAGGACTTGATCGCGCTGACCAGGTTCACGTACACGCCGAGTATGAAAGCCATCGTGCCACCGCTCACCCCCGGTACGATGTCAGCCGCCCCCATCGCGAATCCTGTCAAGATCAGACGCAGATAGTCCGACGTCGATCGCGGATCTGACAAATCTTTGTTCCCCTTCTTCACAATGACACCCCCGTCGTTCATGTGATTCCGGCAGTTGTTTTGCCCATCATCATTGTACGCGCTTAATTCTAAACGTGCTAGAATCGCGGGAGTAAGACCGACAGAGGACCGCCCGAAAAGCGCGCCAATTATGCCATTTGTCGAAACCTCAGTCGCCCAACTGTGGGTTGCCGATCATCGTCGAGACAAAAGCGCTACAGCGTCGGTCGTCATCCACGGCGCGGGCGGCTCCCGCCTGAGTTTCAGCAAGAGATTGCGTCAATCCAATATCGTTAATTCGGTCTGCGTCGATCTTCGCGGCCACGGGAAAAGCCAGGGCAATGGCCGCCGGTCAATCGACGCCTATGCGTACGATGTCGTCGCGCTTTTGAACGCGCTTTCGATCGATTCTGCATGGATAATCGGGCACAGCATGGGCGGAGCGATCGCTCAGTGCCTGGCGCTGGAGCGCAGAGAAAGAGCGCGCGGATTGGTTTTGATAGCGACGGGGGCTCGCTTGAGAGTGAATCCCCAACTCATCAATGGCGTCGTTAAGGACCGCGACGCCGTCATTGAATCTTTAACTCGCTGGATGTGGAGCAAGAACGCAGGGGCTGAAATGCGCGAGCAGTCCGCGAAAATCATGCGGCAGACGCAAGCGTCCGTCATTGCGGGAGACTTCCTGGCATGTGATCGTTTTGATGTCCGCGAGCGACTGGATGAAATCGCCTGTCCAACACTGATCGTTGCCGGAGAAAACGACAAGATGACGCCCGTCGCCCTCAGCCAGGAACTGGCGGAGGGCATTCCCGGGTCCGAGTTAGTGATCGTACCCGGGGGAAGTCACATGACGATGCTTGAGGACAGCGAAATGGTCGTCGCGGCGATTGAAGACTGGATTGAACGCAATCAATAGGCGTTGCAAGCAGTTGCTCAGGCGAGAGGATGGCGGAAATCGTATACCCCGTCGACAATTCCCCAGCGGATGCCATTTGCGCTGAGCAATACGTCGCCGTTACGCCGCAGCGGCGTTGCCGACCGCGGGCATCGAAGAATATCCAGCGGATTCCGCGATTTCGCCGCCGCACTGTCGTGTGGCGCCTCCCCCAGCTGAAGCGACAGAAATATGCTTGGCGAAAGCTGCCAGCCGGTGCGCTGCAGCACACTGTCGATTCCGGATAGCAGCGACATCGGCAGCGTCTTTTTCAATAGCCCAAGACGCAGCCAGGACACGGGCACCACGCGACGGATGTCAAAACCCAGTTGCGTGACCTTTGCGTGCATGTAGTCGGGATGAAAATTGAAATTCAATTCAACAAACTCAATCGGCTCCAGCGTATAAGGATTCCAGATATTGCGTCCCAATAAATAGCGCAACATCGACTTAAGATGCCGCTTGTTCGCATACTCCAGAATGAACTTCCCGCCATTGCAAAGGCAGGCGCTGACTTGCGAGAGCACTGCCGATACATCTTCAAAGTGATGGATGACGCGGATCATGGTCGCGCAGTCAAATGCGCCGTCGCAAAAGGGCATGAGATACGCATCCGCCGCGACAAAGATAAATCGGTCGTCGCCCAGCCGTTGCCGGGCATAAAGCAATTGTTCGAGGGAATAGTCGAGCAAGACAACCTGATCGTACATCGAATATTCCAGGCTGATGCGCCCAAATCCCGCGCCAACCTCCAATAGTCGCTGTCCGCGTTTGGGCAAAAGTTGAGCCAAGACCTGGCGCTCGACTACGTCCTCATAGTCGCGTCCTTGACCTTCCCAAAAGTCCTCGCGATAGGTCGAGTCGCCGTAGTCACAAATTCGCGGACCGCCGGTCATCCGGTCTCCCAGCCGCATTGCCTCACGCTCAATCCTTGCCCGCTTCAGCGCGCAAAACGTCGGCTTTGTCAGTTTTTTCCCAGGGCACGTCAAGGTCTTCCCGGCCAAAATGGCCGTAGGCAGCTACCTGCTTGTAGATTGGACGCCGAAGCCCGAGATCGTGGATGATAGCAGCAGGACTCATATCGAAATGTTTCCGGATCAGGCGCAAGATTACCTCATCAGCTACGCGTCCGGTGCCGAAGGTCTCCAGCGCCAGCGACGTCGGTTCCGCCTTGCCGATGGCATAAGACACCTGCAATTCAAAGCGTTTTGCCAAGCCGGCAGCGACCACGTTCTTGGCGACGTAGCGCGCCATGTAGGCGGCGCTGCGATCGACCTTGGTCCCGTCCTTTCCTGAAAACGCTCCCCCACCATGGCGGGCCACGCCGCCGTAGGTATCGACAATGATCTTGCGTCCGGTCAGACCCGCGTCGCCTTGCGGACCGCCCGTGACGAACTTGCCGGTTGGATTGATGTGGTAGGTCGTCCCATCGAGGAGCGCGGGATCGACAATGTCAGGCACAACAGTTTTGATTATTTGTCGCGCAATCTCTTCTTGCTCTATATCGGGATCGTGCTGAGTCGATATGACAATGGTGTCTACGCGTTTCGGCTGTCCGCAGGCGTACTCAACGGTCACCTGGCTCTTGGCATCCGGCCGCAACCAGGGCATCTCGCCGGATTTGCGAGCGAGCGCCAAACGCCGCACCAGCCCATGCGCCAGCGAGACCGTGAGAGGCAGGTACTCGCTTGTTTCGTCGCAGGCGAAGCCGATCATCATACCCTGGTCGCCAGCCCCCTGTCTGTCAACGCCTTGTTTAATATCCGGGGACTGTTTGTTGATGTGTATCTTCACGCTACAGGTATTGAGGTCGAAACCATACTCCGGACGCGTATATCCGATCTCCGAAATGATGTCGCGCACGATGCGCTCATAATCAATGGAAGCTGTGGTTGTAATCTCTCCGATGACGACGACAAGATTGTTTGATATCGCAACCTCGCATGCCACGCGCGCCATCATGTCCCCCGCGAGAATGGCATCAAGAATGCCGTCGCTTATCTGATCGCATATTTTGTCCGGATGTCCTTCCGACACCGATTCTGACGTGAAGAAGTACTGCGGTGATGTCATGAATGTAGTTGCCATGCGCTACCTTTCCTATGCAACAAAAAACGCCTTGCGAGGCAGAGGGCGTGGAATTGCTCATTTCGGATACGCTCATCTGCCAGAGTCTATGCCCTGCCGGATTTAGCACCGTCCCGCTTCATCGGGGGTTGCCGCGAGTTCTTCGAGCCGGATCTCTCACTCGCTCTTGATGAGTGCTGAACAAGGTCATTATTTCAGCACCATTAAGTATATCACATGTACGAACCGCTGCAAATCGAAAAACCAGGGCGATCTGCTATCAGTTTGGATTTCCCGGCGGCTCTATTGATCAACATTACGGGGTGGCAAATGACCTGCAACTATGCGTTTTTACCAATTCAAAACAGGGACGACAGACCGCAATCTATGGAGATACACTCGCTAAGTTCGAATATGGCTTGTGTCGATGATCTGAGCCTAACAGGAAAACTGCGACGCGATTTAGAGATTTGGGGAACGACCGATCTGTGAAAGAAACTCGTTGCGAATCTCGCGGTCGACTTTGAAATCGCCGATCATGGCATTAGTCGTCAAATTGGAGTTGTGCTTTTTGACGCCGCGTATCATGGAGCACATATGTTGTGCGGTCAAGGAGACAGCGACGCCCTTCGGCTGCAAGACTTCATCGAGGAACTCGGCAATCTGGCGCGTCAACCGTTCTTGCACTTGCAGTCGGCGCGAAAACATATCCACAATGCGCGGGATCTTGCTAAGACCAACGATTTTTCCATTGGGAATATAGGCAACGTTCGCTTGACCAACAAAAGGCAAGAGATGGTGCTCGCAAAGACTGTAATAGTCAATATCGCTGACGATCACCATATCGTCGTAATCGAGATCATAAATGGCGTTGTTCACGAGTTCTACCGGGTCAGTCGTGTAGCCGCTGACCAATTCTTGATAAGCTCTGGCAACGCGCTTTGGCGTTTCCAGCAAGCCGTCTCGGCAAGGATCTTCGCCAACGGCATAAAGCAAATCCCCGATTGAGCGCCTCACTGCCTCGGTATCCACCGTGTTAATGGTAAAGCCAAAACGATCCAGCAACTCCTTGGATTCAAGTTTTTGCTGAATCGCATTCTGCTGAGCGGTACGCATTTGCGTTTCATGGCCGTTCATTACCGGCCAATCTGTTTCCATCGTCCGTCATTCAGTTGTTCCTGTAGCGAGTGTTGAATAGCTGCCAAGCTTTGTCGACTACTATGTTATACATTATAATGCTTGTATTCGTGCAATTGCAACAATCAATTTTCAGATTGATCGTCGATAGTAAACGTTGTGAATTCGCGACCGCCTCCGAATAAGTCGCTGCGCGCATATCTTAACATCCCAGCAAGCTCGGCGCATTCGTATGCAACCCAGGAAACTACTGCTACTTGAGTACCCATGGACATCATTGAAATCAAGAACTTGCGACTGCAAACCACAATTGGTTTCAGCGTTCACGAGCTGGACAGGCTGCAGGAAATCGTGATCAGCATTCGTATAGAGACTGACGGGCGGCGCGCTGGCGAGACAGACGATCCAAGCGATGCCTTCAACTACAAGACCGTAAACAAGGCGGTCATCAGCCTGGTTAAAGAATCGCGCTTTCGGCTATTGGAAAAACTGGCGGAAGAGATCGCTAAAACTATAGTTCTTCGCTTTGAAGCGCGACAGGTGCAAGTAAAAATACATAAGCCAGGGGCGCTGCGTCATGCGGATTCGGTAGGCATCATCATCGAGCGTCGCGCCGAGGATTACAAGAGAAATATCGTATTTTTGTCGCTGGGTTCAAATATATCGCCGGGAAAAAACGTTGCCGACGCCATTAAGCTCCTGCGCCGCCACACTAACCTCTTGGCGATATCATCCCTATACAGAACCGCTCCCCAAGGCGACGCGCATCAGGATGACTTCATAAATATGGCGGTCAAGCTTCATACGCTGCGGGAGCCGCTTGAATTCAAGACTCAAGTTATTGACAGAATCGAATCACGATTGCGGCGAATCCGCGATCCAAACAACAAGAATGCGCCACGCACCATCGATATCGACATCTCGCTGTGGAACAACGACGCATTCGAATTCGGCGACCGACCCTGGGTTGTGCCGGATCCCGACATCGTAGGCTTTGCGCATGTTGCCATTCCGCTGGCCGATATCGCAGCCGACTATTGTCATCCCACGCGCGGGACAACCCTGTCAGAGATCGCGGCGGGATTCAGCGCGGCCGGCGTCCAGCGAATCGAGACCGGCTTCGAGACCTGGGAAAAGTGAGCTATCCGCGGTCCGCGGTTGTATTGTTTTTGTATTCCGCCTTGATTATGTAAGGAGCCGGGCTGACATTATATGAGAGCGCGGCGGGTTGATTCGCCGGCGACGCGCCGAGCGGCTGTCATAGTCACCTGATTTTCACTAACGCCTTCTTCTTCGATGGGCTAAAATGGCAATGAAAACGCAGCGGCGCCAAAGCGCCACAGTTAGGAACAGCTATGGTCGTTGAAAATCTCGTCACTTTGTCCGATCCCCGGTCTGCCGCGGCGGAAGCCTTTCGCAGTTTACGCACGAACCTGATGTTCAGCAGTGTCGAGAATCCGATTCAAACATTGCTCGTAACATCCCCTGCCCGCGAGAATCAGAAAAGCTCTGCGCTTGCCAACCTTGCTGTGACCTTCGCGCAAAGCGGAAACCGCACGATTTTGGTGGACGCCGATCTGCGCCAACCCAAACAGCATCAGATTTGGGGTATTGACAACGCGCGGGGATTGACAAACATGATGGTTGACGACAAGACGCTTGATGATCCGCCGCTCTCCACAACGGCAGTTGACAATCTGCAGGTTTTATCAGCCGGGGAATTGCCCCCGAATCCGGCCGATCTGTTTAGCGGCAAACGGATGGATGAGATTGTCGCTACGCTCAAACGCCGCGCCGATTATGTCCTGTTCGACAGCCCCCCGGTACTGGCCGCGACAGATGCCGCCTTGCTTGGGATCAAACTGGATGGCGCCTTGCTGGTCGTGCGGGCGGGGGATACGCGCCGTGACCATACGGCACAAGCGCGTCAAGCTTTGGAGAGGGTACACGTCCGTATTGTTGGCGCAGTGCTGATCAATGCCCCCCGCGAAAGCACGATAGCCTATTGATTCCAGCTCCGCTACAGGAAGTCGAGATGGTCCTGGTTTCGGCATTTTGCCTCGGTTTGGACAAAGCTCTGCCTCTTTTTTGATAAACCCACCTGCTCATGCGGTGAGGAGACAAGGATATGAACATGGGATCTTGCCGGGGAGCCAACTTGCTATGAAAGGACTTATTCTTAGCGGCGGCAAGGGCACGCGGCTTTATCCGTTGACCTATACGCGAGCCAAACAGTTGATTCCCGTAGCAAACAAGCCCGTTCTAATTAGGGTGATTGAAGCGATCCGCGAGGCGGGCGTCAAAGAGATTGGTATCGTCGTAGGACAAACGGCGGCAGAAATCCGAGAAGCATTGGGCGACGGCGACGCCTGGGGGGTGGAACTTCATTACATCATGCAGAATAGTCCAGACGGCCTCGCCCACGCGGTGAAGATCTCGCGCGATTTCCTCGAGGATGCGCCCTTCGTCATGTTCCTCGGCGATAACGTGATCGAAGGCGGGATTAGTTCGCTGATCAGTGACTTTGCCGACAATCATTGGAATTGTCAGATCGTCTTGAAACGCGTTGACAATCCCTCAGCCTATGGCGTGGCGGAACTCCGATCCGATGGCAGCATTGAGCGGCTCATCGAAAAGCCGGCAGCGCCGCCAAGCGACCTTGCGCTGGTCGGCATCTACATGTTCGATCATCATATTTTTGAAGCGGTCACAGAAATACAGCCGTCGGCGCGCGGCGAATACGAAATCACCGACGCGATTCAGTGGTTGATTGACCACGACTATACTGTATTTCCACATATACACGAGGGCTGGTGGATAGACACTGGCAAGCCGACAGATCTGTTGGAAGCCAACAGTCACGTCCTGGAGGAGATTCGTCCGACTATTGCCGCGTCTGCCGAGATTGACAGTGACTCGAGCATAGACTCGCGCGTGACCGTGCAGGACGGCGCCAGAATCATTAATAGCATCGTGCGCGGTCCGACTATCCTGGGCAAGGGCACTGTCATCGAAAACAGCTTCATCGGTCCCTTCACCAGCATCTACCACCATTGTCAAATACGAAACTGCCAAATCGAACGCAGCATTATCCTGGAAAACAGCCGCGTCATCGACATTGACCAAACGCTGCGCGACAGCCTCATCGGTCGCAATGCCGCCGTCAAACGAAGTGACGGCAAGCCGAGCGGCATCAAAATGAACCTGGGCGACCACGGCACCCTTTGGGTCTAGCCCGGCTGGCGCAATCAGAAACGGACACCGGAATTTGCTATGAACAACAACATAAAGCTTGTCGCAATCGACCTGGACGGCACCTTGCTTAACAGCCGACATGCGCTGAGCGCCCGCAATCGATCGGCTATCGAATCCGCGCAGCGACAAGGAGTGGAAGTGGTATTGGCAACTGGCAAGACGCGCCACGCGGCCGAAGACTTAATCGACTCGCTTGGCATAGACTCGCCGGGCATCTATATGCAGGGACTCATTACCTACAATGCGGATGGAAGCGTTCGTACGCGGATCGTCATGGCCAGGGAATCGGTCGCGCGCGTCATTGCGCTGGGAGAAGAATTTGGATTCGGCGCGCTGGCTTATAGCGACAACCGTACATTTGCCCTGCGAGTCGATGAATTCGCCACCAAAATGACCGAATATGGCGAGCCGCATGTGGAAACAATTGCCGGTTGGCTCGAACTCCTGAATAAGTTTGATATCAACAAGGTTGTTCTCTACGGCGAGGAAAACCAGGTCACGGCGCTCCGAGGGGCGATTGAAGCGCGGCTGGATGGCGCCGTCCACGTGACTCGCGCCAATGTGGATGGCATGATTGAGGTGCTGCCCCCGAATACTTCCAAGGGACAGGCAGTCAAAACATTGTTGGAAGAACTCGGCATCGACTCGTCCCGTGCCTTGGCTGTTGGCGATGGCGAAAACGACATCGAGATGCTGCAAGCCGTCGGCATAGGCGTTGCGATGGGCAACGCGACGCAGATGCTAAAGGACGTAGCGGATGTCATCGTTCCCAGCAATGATGAAGACGGTGTTGCGGTTGCCCTGGAAGAATTCGTGCTTGGAGAAAAGGCGGCTCAAAGATGAAGAATATCCTGGTCACGGGCGGCGCAGGGTTCATCGGCAGCGCCTTCGTCCGCCACATGGTTGAAGCCTATCCTGATTATCGTATCATTTGCTACGACAAACTGACCTATGCTGGCAATCTGGACAATCTGCTTTCCGTCAGCGACGAAGAAAACTACCGCTTCGAACGCGGCGACATTGCCGATCGACAAACGGTCAAGTCCGTACTGAAAGCCTACAACATCGATACGATTGTGAACTTCGCCGCCGAGAGCCACGTCGATCGCAGTATTCTGGACCCCGACGCCTTTGTTCACACTGATGTGGTCGGCGCTTATATTCTCCTGGACGAGGGGCGCAAACACGGGATTGGTCGCTTCTGTCATGTGTCAACGGATGAAGTATACGGCGATATTGATCTGGGTGAGTCCTCAGAAGATGATCGATTCTTACCCAATAGCCCTTATGCGGCCAGCAAAGCCGGGGGCGAACTGATGGTCCGCGCTTATAACGTGACTTACGGCATGGATACAGTTGTCACGCGCGGCAGCAATACCTATGGTCCCTATCAGTACCCGGAAAAACTGATCCCGTTTTTCACAACAGAAGCAATTGACGACAAGCCTTTGCCCCTCTATGGCGATGGGGAGCAGATACGCGACTGGCTCCACGTCGACGACCACGCCCGCGGCGTAGATTACCTGCTGCATCATGGTAAATCGGGCCAGGCATACAATCTCGCCGGCGAGAACCAGCGCTTCAACATCGATGTCACTAAGCGCATTCTGGCGTTGCTGGGTAAACCGCAGTCATTGATCAAACACGTGCCGGACCGCGAAGGACACGATCGTCGCTATGCGATGAGCGCGCAAAAGGCGCGCCAATTGGGCTGGACTCGGCACTACGACTTTGAGGCGGGCTTGGAAGCGACGGTGCGCTGGTATCTGGAAAATGAGTGGTGGTGGCGAAAGATCAAAACCGGCGCCTATCAAGACTATTACCAGCGGCAATATGCCGAGCGCCTCGCCGCAGCTAAGCTTCCCTAGCGCCTATCGCGCGGGTACAGCATTGCAAGTCCAAAGGCATTCGAACAAGGGCTTTGCTTCACGAACCTGCGGCATCGTCTTGATTGCAGCGGGCCTGGCCAGTCTCGTCGTGGTCGCCGTCGTCCTGCTGAGACCGGCATTGCCAGCTATCGTGTTGCGAGTCATTGGTTTTGAACCTGTTCGCCGAATTGACGCGCCGGTCACCGAGGAAGCGGTCGCTACTTTGGCTAAGGCAGCCCGCGTTTCAGCGGTCACATTCATCACACAAGATTTCGGTCCGCTTGATCCGCTCCCGGGCACAGATCTTGAAGTCACTGTCGGGGATGACGCCTCGGGAGCCCGCGTTCTGCAAATCGTGTTCCGCGATACGGACATGCTAAACCTCTGCCTTCAATTTACCGGGTTTTGCGAGGACCACGGCAGCCCAATAAGACGAGCGAAAATCAGCGTCGCCGACGGTCTCGTCACGATCTCGGGCGAGGCGTATCTTGACGTGATCAACGTCTGGCAAGCAATCGACATCCATGTGGCGGAGGATAGAGACGGCCTTCTGAAGATCGACAGTATTTCGCTCGGGGACCTGCGATACAAGCTGCCCGCCAATGCGCTGGGCAAGAGCATCCGACATATCGAGGCTACGCTCGCGCATGTCGTACAACAGTTGCAGGTGGAGTCCAGCGGCGGCGTTTTCAGCTTTGCCGGGTTTGACCTGAGCGCTAATCGGCTAGTCGCAAGTTTCCGCTGAGGTTAGAATGAATCCTGAGCATGGACAGTGTCGAATCAGATGAAAATTCTAATCAGCGGCGCAGCGGGTAAACTCGGGTCGCAGTTAATCAAGCAGTTGCGCGGGAAACACGAGGTCGTCGGCGCAGATATCCTCGGCGATGTCGAGCATTTCCTGGACATCGAGGATTATGAGGCCTGTCGCATCCTGGTTAACGCTGTAGCCCCAACCATCGTATTGCATACGGCGGCCTGGACCGATGTTAACGGCTGCGCGCTTGATCCCGCGCGGGCGCTCCGCATTAACGGTGTGGGAACCCACAATCTGGCCGCTTGCTGCGCAATAACAAGCATCCCCATGCTCTATGTGAGCACAAACGAAGTCTTCGACGGCATGGGCAGGCATCCATATCGCGAGTACGATTCGCCGAATCCACAGAACGCATATGGCTATAGCAAATGGTATGGGGAGCGCGCCTTGCTGCAAATCAACCCGCGTCACTACATTGTGCGCACTGCCTGGCTATTCGCGCATGGCGGAGGCAATTTCATTCAAGCCATCCTGGCTGCCGCGAAGGCGGGCAAGCCGCTCCGGGTCGTCACTAACGAAATTGCCAATCCGACCTATACTATGGACCTGGCCGCGGCAATTGCTCGCTTGATCGAGACCGAGCGTTTCGGCACCTATCATCTGGTAAACCAAGGAGCCGTTTCGCGCTGGCAGTTCGCTCGCCATGTTTTGGATAGCGCGGGTTTCTCCGACAGGTCCATTGAGCGCATCACCCGGCAGCAGTGGCAACGCCCGTCGCTGCCGCCTGAATACACAGCATTGGAGAACATAGCAGCGAGTAGCCTGGCGATAAGCCTGCGACCATGGCAGGAAGCCGTCGACGCCTTTCTAAAAGCCGAGGGATTCTATCTATGAGCGGAGGCAAGTTTTCAGTGGTGATTCCCAACTGGAATGGACGCCACTTCCTTGACGCCTGCCTCAATTCCCTGCAACAGCAAACGTATAATGACATTGAGATTATTGTGGTGGACAACGCATCCGATGATGGCTCCCAGGCTCTCATACGCGAAGGCTTTCCACAGGTCCAGTTGCTTACGCTGCCGGAGAATCGCGGCTTCACTGGCGCTTGCAACATCGGCATGCAAGCCGCCAGCGGGGAAATCATCGCCTTGCTCAATAATGACACGGAAGTGGATGTCAATTGGGTAAAGGAAATCGTCGAGGGATTTTGCAGCGATCAGGAAGTCGGAATGGTAGCCAGCAAAATGCTTCTTTTTGACAAGCGCGATCATTTCCACACCGCGGGCGACACCTTCGGAACTGATGGCAGCGCTGGCAATCGCGGCGCGTGGGAAAGGGACATCGGTCAGTATGATCGTGTGGAATATGTCTTTGGCGCCTGCGGCGGCGCCGGAGCCTATCGAAAGTCAATGCTTGACGATATTGGCCTGCTGGACGACGATTTCTTTTTCTTGCTGGAAGACATAGATTTAGCCTGGCGCGCGCAACTGGCTGGCTACAAAGCTCTGTATGTACCTTCCGCCGTAGTCTATCATCACCTCTCCGCCAGCGGCGGCGGCGTAACCGCAAGCTACTACGACGGGCGTAATAGCATTTGGGTTCTGGTCAAGAACATGCCCGGCGCTTTGATTCGCAAGTACGCTGGCCGAATCCTCGGGCGGCAAGCCTCCCTGGCATGGCAAGCCTTGCGCGCCTGGCGCGGCGCCGAAGCGCGAGCAAGGCTTCGCGGCACGGCTCGCGGCTTGCTTACAGTCGGCAGCGCCATACGCAAACGAAGACAGATCCAGCGGAACAAGGTGGCGCCCGACACATATATTGACAGCATTTTGACCCCGTCAAGGTGAACCGCCGAGCGGCTGTTCCATGTACATTTCTTGAAATAGACGTATCATAAGTCAGAACCTTTTAGATACCATCATAGCTGCATTCAGGAGTTTGTTTTTTGAGCCAGCAAGCTTCGCCGTTCCTGAGCATAGTGATACCGGCGCATAACGAAGAGACTCGCTTAGCTCCCAGTCTGGCGCAGATCAATGCCTACTTGCAGGGGCAGGACTACGCCTTCGAGGTCATCATCGTTGAAAATGGGAGCAAAGACCGCACTTTTGAAGTAGCCAGGGAGTTTGCGGAGGCTTTCAAGCACATCTGCGTCATACAGTCGCCTGACAATATGCGCGGCAAAGGCTTGGCTGTCAAACAGGGCATGCTGGCGGCAAAGGGCGAATGGCGCTTCATTTGCGATGCTGATCTGTCTATGCGCATCGAAGATATCGCCCGCTTCCTGCCGCCGGCAAGCGACGGATTCGACTTGATAATCGCCAGCCGGGAGGCGCCGGGCGCGCAGCGGGTGGATGAACCTGAATATCGACACATGATCGGCCGGATAAATAACTGGATTATCAAGATGGCCGCGCTTGACGATTTTGAGGATACGCAATGCGGATTTAAGATGTTTAGCCGTTCCGCGGCGATTGATCTTTTCGGCGTTCAGAAAATGAATGGCATCGGCTTTGACGTAGAACTGCTCTATATTGCCAAACGCCGTGGATACAAAATCAAAGAGGTGCCGATCACCTGGTATTACGATCCCTATTCGACCATGCGGCTATGGGATGACTCAATCAACATGCTGCGCGAAATCTGGGAGATACGGCAGAATTGGCGTCGTGGAGACTATGAAAAGCGAGACTAGAACAGCCAGGACCGCCAGCCTGCGATTCGAGAAAGAATACGTCGGGGCTGGATGCCGAGTCATCATGGGCATGGACGAAGCCGGCCGCGGTCCGCTGGCTGGTCCGGTCGCGGCGGGAGCCGTAGCGCTGCCCCTGCATCGAGACGACCTCTCCAAAGTCTTGAAGGGAGCCCGCGACAGCAAAGAGATGAATGCCACCCAGCGCCTGGCGGCGGACGGCGCCATTAAGGAAATCGCGATTACCTGGGGCATCGGTTGTAGCAGCGCGCAAGAGATTGACGCCTCCGGCATCATAAGCGCCACCAAGCTTGCCATGCGGCGCGCGCTTTGTGACGCGCTTGAACGGCATCCCGTCGCGCCGGACTGTTTGTTTCTCGACTATATGCCCTGGCCAGAACAACAAGATTACCCAGTGCGCAGCATAGTCAAAGGCGACAAACGCTCTTTGAGCATCGCTTGCGCCAGTATCATTGCCAAGGTCTGGCGCGACCAATACATGAAGGAGTTGGAAGATCGTTATCCGGAATACGGGTTCGCCCGCAACAAAGGATATGGCACCAGAGCGCATCTCAATGCCCTGGATCGTCACGGACCCTGCGAATACCACCGCGCAACCTTCAAGCCTGTGCGCGATCTGTTGAGCGCCCGCACTGCATAGAGTCAACTCCCATTTATGCCCCCCGTCCCTATCCTATGGTATTATTCGGCGCAGACTAACTGGAGTTCGGCGTGAAGATTGCGCTTGTTCACGACTGGTTGAATCAAATCGGCGGCGCGGAAGACGTGCTCGAGGTTTTGGTCCACAAATATCCGGACAGCCCGATCTTCACGAGCATATTCGCGCCAGATCTCATGCCGGAACGCTATCGACGATGGGATATTCGCACGCTTTGGATCGATAATCTGCCCATTATTCATCATCGACATCAACCTTTCTTGCCCTTTTATCCCTTAGCCTGGAACGGGCTGCGCTTAAAGGAATTTGATGTGGTGCTGAGCAACAAAAGCGGCTTCTGTCACGGCCTGTGGTTTGATGCCTCCACAGTGCATATCTGCTATTGCCTCGCGCCCACGCGCTATGTCTGGCAACTCGATAACTACCTGGCAGGCGAGGAATTGGGCAAGCCAACAGAGATGCTGATTCGGCCGCTCATCAACCTGCTGCGTCGCTGGGACTACGCCGCCGCGCAACGCGTTTCCCATTTCATTGCCATCAGCAGCGCGATTAAGCGGCGTATCAAGACATTTTATGGCCGCGAATCGAGCGTCATCTTCCCGCCGGTGGATACCTCACGTTTTCAACCTGCGCTTCAAGAGGAAATCGAAGATTACTTTTTGGTGGTCTCTCGCCTGATTCCCTACAAGCGCATTGATCTCGCGATACAGGCGGCGAGCGAATTGAGCCTGCCTTTGAAGATCGCCGGTCGCGGGCGCGATCTGGAACGGCTGAAGTCCTTGGCTCGCGACAACGTCGAGTTCCTGGGATACGTCCCCGATCAGGATTTGCCCAAGCTGATGTCCCGCTGCCGAGCGCTTCTGTTTCCCGGTCTGGAAGATTTTGGAATCACCACTGTGCAAGCGCAATCCGCCGGGCGGCCCGTCATCGCTTTCAAAGGCGGCGGCGCGCTCGATACGGTGTTGCCCGGTGTCACCGGCGAATACTTCGATAGCATGTCCGTCGGCAGCCTGAAGTCCGTCATGGCGCAATTTGACGCCAGCGCTTACGACTCCGCGAAGATTCGTCGTCATGCGCTCAAATTCGATACGGGCGTCTTTTCCCTGAAAATAACTGCTTTTGTTGAGCAAGCCTGGCACGCGCATCGGAATGGCGGGGATTTCATCTGGCAAGATCCTCTTGAAGACGGGAGGGAAATCGCATGGAACTGAGCATTCTAGCACGCGCGCTTTTACGCCGTTGGTGGCTGGTTGCTGCGCCGGTGGCGCTCAGCGGGGCGCTTGTGATCGCCGGTTTGATCGGGGAGCCCGCTGCGGGCGCCGCGGGCTTCAGCGCGCAGATAAGGTATAGCGCGGCGCAGGAACTGATCCTGCCTCAACGAGACGGCGATTATCAGGATGTCTGGCTGGCATCTGAATTGACGGTCAATGCCTTTAGCGATTGGGTGCGCAGCGGCAGCTTTCGCGATGAAATTGTCGAATGGCTGGCCGACCCGGCAATCGATATGGCGCGCTTGGGCATCGCTGCCGACAACGCCCGCAGCATTGGCGTCATTTACCTCAGCCATCGCAGCGCGGAATCGCTGCAACAGATTGCCGAGGCTGCCATGGCTGTCTTGAGCAGCCGCAACCAGACTTACTTCCCGCAGCTCGGCGGCCAACCCGCGCAAGTCACGGTTCTCGACCAGCCCGTGATCACTCCGGCGCCGCCGCCCTTGACGAACCGTGTGGCGCCAATCCTGCGTTTGGGAGTGGGCTTGTTTATCGGTCTCGTGCTGGCGTATTTGGCCGAATACCTTGATTTGCGGATTCACCATAAAGATGATCTGCAAAGGCTCGGCATACATGTCCTAGGCGCCATCCCGCGCAGCCCGCGTTGATCGGCGCAGACCGCGCTGTGCTGAGACATGTCTCGGCAGGACGGCGAAATCGGAGGCTCAAGACATGAGCGAACAATTTGATCTCACTGGCAGGGTTGCAATAGTGACGGGCGCGTCGCGTGGAATCGGTCGCTCCATTGCAGAGACCTTTGCTGGTGCTGGCGCGAAAGTTGTGCTGGCAAGTCGCAAGCAGGAGGCGCTTGATGAGGTGGCGGAATCGATTCGGACGACGGGCGGTATCGCTGTCGCCATCGCAGCGCATAATGGCGACAAAGCAGCCCTGAACGCGCTGGTCAGTGAAACGATCAAGCGCTTCGGCAAGCTCGACATCCTGGTGAACAATGCGGCGACCAATCCGCATTTCGGCAGCATTCTCGAGGCGGACGACAGCTATTGGCGCAAGACGATAGAGGTCAATCTCATGGGCAATGTATGGCTAACGCGGGCTGCTGTTCGGCACATGCGGGCGGGTAGCGGCGGGAAAATCATCAATATCGCCTCTATCGTCGGCATTAATCCCGGCCGAAATCAAGGCATATACAGCATCACAAAAGCCGGGATTATCAGCTTGACAAAGACGCTGGCTCTTGAACTGGGTCCCGACAATATACAAGTGAACGCTTTGGCGCCCGGACTGGTCAAGACGAAGTTCGCGCGCGCGATTTGGGAAAACGACGATCTATTGGGTGGGGTGATCGCGCAAACGCCTGCGGGCCGCATCGGGCAACCGGCAGATATCGCCGGACTGGCGCTCTACCTGGCTTCCCCGGCTTCGGACTTCACTTCGGGCAGCGTCTTCGTTGTGGATGGCGGCTTGACTTCGAGCGCTATCTGATCTTGTGCTTCATGCGCAATGCAAAGACCGCTGGCGTCGCTTCCGAGGGCAGTCATTCCGTAGAGATATCAAAAGCGAAGTCGCGTTTAACGGCTTCCTGGCTAACTTTTGCTTTCGTCGATTGTCTCGGCATCTTTTTCAATGACAGCAGTTTCATCATCGCTCGCGATGATTTCCGCTTCTTCAATCAGTTCATTGCTGCCACCGTCCAGGTTTGCGCTGGAATCGTCCAGCACTCTGACCAAGTCTTCCTGATCGATCAACGCTTCGTCGGTCGGCGGCTGCGTCGCCGAGTGCCCCATCATCGTGATCTTGCCGTCGATGAATGCGCCTTCTTCCGTGGTCAGCGCCGATGCGCTAATGTCCCCCCAAATGCGCCCGGTACGCAACAGTTGCACCTTGTTCCCGGCCACGTTTCCGCGTACAGTGCCGGCGATGGAGATATTGCGCGCGTTGATGTCGGCTCGGATATCGGCCGATTCTCCCACCAGAATGTTGCCCTCAATCTCAAGCGTGCCGGTGAATTTGCCGTCCATGCGCACATTGCCCGAACTGGTAAATGTGCCTTCGGTCTCGCTATTTGATCCGATGACTGTGTCGAAGCCGACTGGTTGACCCACAGGCAATACAGTCACCGCTTCTTGTGACTCGACATCCGGCTGGCCGCGGCGGCCGGCGAAAAACGCGCTCATGGCAACACCTCATACCTTGCTTTGCGTAGCAAAACTATAACCGCTGCTGTCAAGGACCGCAATGCCGGTCTATGCGCAAGTCAAATAACCAGGACCTGCGAACCTAGTCCATTAGCCGCTGGATTCGCGCAGCCGAAAATGATCCAGCCGCGACAGCTCTCGCACTTGTCGCTCCGCCCGGTAACTGCTTCGCACCAAGGGACCGCTCTCGACCCATTTGAAGCCCATTTCCAGCCCGGCCTCCCGCAACTGGTCGAATTCCAGGGGCGTATAATAACGCTCGATTGGCAGATGACGCTTGCTCGGCTGTAGGTATTGCCCGACGGTCAAGATGTCGACCCCGATATCCGCCAAATCCCCCATCGTCTCTCGCACTTCAGCCAGGGATTCGCCCAGACCAAGCATGATTCCGCTTTTTGTCAGCACCAGCGGGTCCATTGCCTTGGCGTTTTTCAGGGTGGCAAGCGCCCACCCGTATTTGTCTTGCGGCTGCACTTTTTTGAACAGACGCGGCACGGTTTCAACGTTGTGGTTGAGTATTTCCGGCTGCGCGTCCATGACGATCTTCAAAGCCATTTCACTGCCCTTGAAGTCAGGAATCAAAACCTCGATCGAGCAGCCCGGTTGCAATTGCCGGATCCTGCGGATGACCATGGCGAACAGAGGCGCGCCGCCATCGGGACGGTCATCGCGGTTAACGCTGGTGATCACCACATGCTGTAGTCCCATCGCGCGCACGCTTTCCGCCACACGATTAGGCTCGCCCCAATCCAGCGGTTGCGGCAATCCCGTCTTGATGTCGCAGAATCCACAACTGCGCGTGCAGGTGTCTCCCATCATCAAGAAGGTCGCCGTGCCCCGGCCCCAGCATTCGCCCAGGTTTGGGCACTGCGCTTCTTCACAGACTGTGTGCAAGGTCTTGCCCCGCATCAGCGCTCGTACCTGCTCGTAGGTCTCGCCACTCGGCGCTCGGACGCGTATCCAGGGCGGACGGCGCCGAGGGCTCTTGGGATCAGGCTGCCAGTCGTCGGAAGTGCTCACCGGTATCAGTTCCGGTTGAATCGTTTGCTTCAAAGCCCCGCTCCGTGTTCTCTATGTTGATTGCGTGAGAAGGCGACACGGAGTTTATTATACAGCAAGCATGGCGCAGTATGCCATGCTGCGTGGTTTTCGGCGAGCCGAGACGCTTGTGTTATGCTATTCAGGAGTGTCTGACGTCGGGCAAGGACGAATGAGAACGATCACGCTCAAGAACGTGAGCAAGACCTTCTACGACAGGAGCCGCAAACTGACGCCTGTCCTGGCGATTAAGGACTTCAATCTGCGCGTGGAGAACGGTGAAGCAGTTGTCCTGCTGGGTCCCTCAGGCTGCGGCAAGACGACCCTGCTGCGCTTGATTGCGGGCTTGGACCATCCCGACTCGGGCGAAATCTATTACAACGATGTGCCGCTTGACGCGATCCCCATCGAGGAGCGCGGAATCGGTATGGTGTTCCAGAACTACGTGTTGATTCCGCACTGGGAAAGTCGCAAAACTGTCGGTTTTTTCTTGCGATTGCGCGATCGCGAAGACGAGGTGCCCGCTCACGTCGAAACCGTTTCCAAAATAACCGGGGTCGATATCGAGAGCTTGATGGGCAGATTCCCCAGGAATCTTTCCGGTGGCGAGAAGCAGCGGGTGTCCATCGCCCGCGCATTCGCGCGCGACCTGGAATTGCTCCTCTTCGACGAGCCCTTCGCGAACCTGGACGCCAAGTTTCGCGGGCAAGCTCGCGTTGAGCTAAAGCGCCTGATACAAGAGTTTAACGTCACTCTTATATATGTCACGCACGATCAAGTAGAAGCGATGAGCGTCGCTGATCGTATCGTTGTCATGGACGCCGGACGGATTATCCAAGCGGGCGCTTACGAGCGCTTGCACGAGAATCCGAACAGTCTGTTTGTAGCGGAGTTCCTGGGCACGCCGACGATTAACAAGTTTTGGGGTGTCGTCAGCGACGGCGAATGGGATGGCAGCTACATGGGACGAGCGCGACTGCCCCAGCACCGCCCAAATGGCTGCGAAGTCATCGTCGGCATCCGACCGGATCATATTCTCATCTGTGAGAAAGCGACCGGCATACCCGCGACTATTGACCGCGTCACGCCCTATTATGCCGAAAAGTTCAACCTGCTTGAGGTCTGGTTACGCAAGCGCCGCTGGCAGATTCAGGTGCCGCTCGACCAATCTTTTTCCCCGGGCGAGACCGTCTATTGTCGCCTGGACTGGTCCCGCGCGCTCTTTTTCGAAGCGACGACGGGTGCGCGCATCCGCTAGTCAAATGCGATCAAATCCTGCCATTTGGCGATGGTGGCTTCACCGATGCCCGAGATCTTGTCCAACTCGGCAAAACTATCAATACGGCCTGTCTCCTCGCGATACGCTACGATCCGTCCCGCAAGCGCCGGTCCGACGCCCGGCAATTTCAGCAATTCGTCTTCGCTCGCGGTGTTGATGCGCAGCAATTCGCCGCCCGATGGTGTTGGCAAGGTCAAGCCCAAGCTATCTTCATTGAGCGAGGGCACATGGATCTGATCGCCATCGCGCAAGATTCCGGCTACATTTACCAAGGTCTTGTTCGCCGAATCCGAGAAGCCGCCAGCAGCCGCGATCGCGTCTTGAACTCGGCTGCCAAAAGGCAGTTCATGCGTAGTTTCCGACGCTATCACAGCCCCGGTCACGTACACGAGAATCGGTCCCGGAGTCGCGCTAGGAACATGGGTCGCTGTTGGAAGCGGCGGATGAATCGTAATTGTGGTCGGCTCGGGCCGGGACAAGTACAACATAGTCCCGCCAAAAGTCATGAAGATGATAACGAGCAAATAAACGACGATGGTCAATTTCGACGAGGTCAGCGATGGCACTGCAACTCTTCCGCGTAATATGTCGATCTCGGGCGCTATTGTATCCAGTCTGTTGGAATAACGTTAGGCCGAATCATCAACCCAGACCGGCAAGTGGCCAAGAGCGACAATATCGTACCACTGCGCGCGATCGCCTTCGGTGAAGATAGCCGCTTCCGCCACAATTTCGGCGCCGGCTTTGTTTATGATAAGGCGCATGCCCTGCAGCGTGCTGCCGGTGGAAATCACGTCATCCAACAAGGCGATTCGCTTGCCAGATACCAGTTTGCGGTCTTTTTCATCCAGATAGAGCGTTTGCGGTTTGCCGGTCGTGATGCTCAAGGTTTCGCTTTGCAAGGCATCGCCCATATAAGGCTTGTGCGTCTTGCGCAAGACGACATAGGGCAGATTCATCTCGGTGCTTAGCGCGTGGGCAAGCGGAATGGACTTCGCCTCCGCAGTGACCAGGTAATCGATGGGCTTGTCCGCCAGCCGTTCAGCGAGCGCCTTGCTCACCGCATTCACGAATTCGGTATCGCCCAATATATTCAGGATGGCAATCCTGACACCGGGCTTGATTTCCATCAAGCGCAGATCGCGCTTGATGCCAGCAACTTCTACACTATGGACTTCTGAGGACATGGTAATTCCTTTTGCTGGCGAAGCGACTTCGCTACCATAGATTATATCTTGCGGCGGTCGTCTTCCCAAACCGCTGATCTCCTTGGCTGCAAGATCGCGAATACAGATGCGACTATGACAAGCGACATTCTATTGTACAGGTATGCCGTCCACTATGACGCCGTCGACAAGCGTCAACACGCGATCCATCTGCGACGCCAAGGACCGATCATGCGTGACCAGAACCACCGTCGTTCCATTCTCATCGCGGATCGTGTTTAAGGCTTCCATCACAGTGTCCCCGGAATGCGTATCCAGATTGCCCGTAGGTTCGTCTGCCAGCAGTATCGGCGGGTCATTTGCCAAAGCTCTGGCTATTGCCACTCGCTGCTGCTGGCCTCCGCTGAGCTCGTTCGGCCGATGATGAAACCGGTCGGCCATGCCCAGCATTTCGAGCAGCTCCATTGCGCGGCGATTGGGTTTGTGCCGGGGCACCTGGGCGAATTCAATTGGCAGTGCCACGTTCTCCAGCGCAGTCAAAGTGGGGATCAAGTTGAAGAACTGAAAGATAAACCCGATCTTGCGGTTTCGAATATCTGTCAGTTGATTCTCGTCCATCCGCGTGATGTCGACGCCATCTATTTCGATCCTGCCCTCAGTCGGGCTGTCCAAGCCACCGATGATTCCCAGAAGCGTGCTCTTGCCGCTTCCCGACGGACCGATGATGCCCACCATTTCTTTTGGGAGTATCTCCAAATTGACCCCGCGCAGCGCATGAACCAGGTGGCTGCCCAACTTAAGATTTCGCGTGATGTTGCAAGCTCTTATTACCGGTTGCGGCATCGCTAAGCGCTCTCCAGAATCCCCATCGTACGCATCGAATACGGCGCTTAAGCTGCTCGGTTGCATCGAAATCATCCAGCGCGTCGGTTTGTCGCAACGAAAACCGCCGCCGGCGCTAAAACTTCAACAGCCGGGCGGCGCGTAACCGGCGAGAAGAACTACCGTGCTCACGCAAAATAACAAGCCTTCTCGTCGCTTGAGCGACGCGGAGTATTAAAAAAGAGGCTGAGGGCATGTCCTAGATCTCGTTGACAATGCTGAAAATCATGGGGCGGCGCTTGGTCTCGCTGTAGATCAGTTTTCCCAGACTGTCCTCGACCAGATGCCTGCGATTCCCATTGGCATTGTGACTGCCGTTGACAACTGCCACCACATTCTCGCGAATTTGCGCCAAAAAGTCCTCGGCAGCTTTGAGATACACGAAGCCACGGGATATGATCCTCGGCTCGTCAATGAGTTTTCCTGTGGCTTGGTCGATATTGATGCTAACCAGCATGAAGCCGTCGCGCGCCAGTATCTCCCGGTCGCGAATGACAGCGGGTCCCACATCGCCCACGCCGCTTCCGTCGACGAACACATATCCGCCCGGCATTCGCTCGCCGATTGCGATGCCGCTTTTGGACAACTCAATTGTGGTGCCGTTTTCGATGGTGATCACGTTATCCGGGGCGATGCCGTTTTCGCGAGCCAACTTCGCGTGGAGATGCAAGTGGCGGATCTCGCCATGTACGGGAACCAGGTACTTTGGCTGCGTCAGATTCAACATCAGACGCATCTCCTCTTGGCAGGCGTGGCCCGATACGTGCACCGCTTCAATCGCGTCATAGATGACGTCAGCGCCGCGCTCGATCAGTCGATTGATAGTGCGATACACCATTTCTTCATTGCCTGGAATCGGATGAGAGGACAGGATAATCGTATCGCTCTCACGAACATCCAGTTGGCGATGACGTCCGGCCGCCAATTTGCCAAGGACGGCGGATGGTTCGCCTTGCGAGCCGGTGACCATGAAAACGACCTTGTGCGGCGGCAAAGTTTGCGCCCGGCCGATGTCAACCAGAATATCGCCGTCAGCGTCAAGATAACCGAGCTTGCGGGCGATCTTGGCGTATTCCGACATGGTATACCCGGTTATGCAGACTTTCCTTTTGTGATTTCGCGCGGCATTTACCACCTGCTGTACGCGCGAGATCAACGAAGCGAAGGTCGCAACCATGATTCTTCCTTTGGCATTGCGGAATACCCGGTCGAGAGCCTCCCCAATCACCGCTTCCGACTCTGTCCAACCGGATTTGTCGGCATTGGTGCTATCCGCCAACAATAGCGTTACGCCTCTGCGAGCGAAGCTGGCAAGACGAGCGTAATCCGTCTTCCTGCCGTGAACCGGCGTGTTGTCGAATTTGTAGTCGCCCGTATGTACGACCATACCGAGCGGTGTCTCGATGCCGAAGCCGACACAATCGGGTATGCTGTGGCAAACGTGAAAGCTGTGCAATTTGAAGGGCCCGATGCGCAGTTCGTCGCCCGCGTCAAACGAGCGCAGATCGGTTTCCTTCAACAAGCGCGCGTTCTTGAGTTTGACTTGCAGCAAGCCTCTGGTCAAAGGCGTGGCAAAAAGCGGCAAATCCGGAAAGGCCTGCACCAAATGCTGGACGGCGCCGATATGATCTTCGTGCCCGTGAGTGAAGCAGCAGCCGTGCAATACGATGTCATCGCGCTCTTCAAGCCAGCGAAAATCGGGGATGATATAGTCGACGCCATGCATGTCGTTCGCCGGGAACATAATGCCGCAATCGATCAAGAATCCATCCCCGTTCATTTCGAACAAGGTCATATTCTTGCCGATTTCTCCCAAACCTCCGATGGGCGTGATTTTGAAAACTGGTTTTGTAGCCATGTGGGGTTCTCTCCAAATACAAATGCCCGACAACGTTTGCCGTTGCGGGTTAAGCTGAATTACCTGGTTATGCGAAACTTTCTCTCTATGCTTTCCTCCGACAGCCATACTGGCTATAGACTTTACATGCGCATGCCTCTCGACTAGGCATGATCAGATCCTGGACTAGGGCGTTTTCGCAAACGCGAGCCCATTATTCCATACATTGCCGACTTCTACAACGCGGGGGATGAAGCGCGCGTAATATGTGAACTGAGGCCATTGCGCGCGGCCGCGGCAAGCAAATGAAACTTCTAATCCCATTCTTCAAAGGAGAACAGTCCCGCGAGGACCTCATCTTGTTCGTCGCGCGTCAACGCATGGTAGAAGGGCAATCGCAGCAATCTGTCGGCGATGTCTTCGGTCACTGGACAGTCGCCCTCTTTCCCCTCAAACTGTTTGCCCATGTCCGACAAGTGAAGCGGAAGATAGTGGAACACGCTGAGGATGCCCCGGCTCTTGAGGTGGTTTATCAGCGCCGTTCGACAATCTAACGATGGCAGTATCAGGTAATACATGTGGTAGGCTTGTTCGACGTAAGCCGGAACCGTCGGCAGCCCGACGCCGTGCCTAGCCGCCCATTCCTCCAGATGCGACTGATAATATTCCCATATATCCCTGCGCCGCGCCTGCACTTGGTCGGCATGTTCCAACTGTGCCCATAGATGAGCGGCCAGCAAGTCCGAGGGCAAGTAGCTCGAGCCCACGTCAACCCAAGTGTATTTGTCTATCTGTCCGCGGAAAAACCGGCTGCGATTGGTGCCTTTCTCGCGGATTATCTCGGCTCTGTCGGTCATCTCATGATCGTTGATTAGCAGAGCCCCGCCCTCTCCGCATGTGAAGTTCTTGGTCTCGTGGAAACTCTGCGTGGCCAACGCGCCAAAGGTGCCTAGATAACGTCCTTTGTAGCGCGCGAACAAGGCATGAGCGTTATCCTCGACAACAGCGATGTCATTCGCGCGCGCTATTGCCATGATCTCATCCATTTCGCAGGCAACGCCGGCATAGTGCACGAGAACGATGGCGCGTGTCCGGTCGGATATCAAGCTCGGCAGCTGTTTTTCATCGATATTCAGCGTATCCGGCCGAATATCGGCAAAGACCGGGGTCGCGCCCCGCAGCACAAAGGCGTTAATGCTGGAAACGAAAGTGAAGGACGGCACGATAACTTCATCGCCCGGCTTAATGCCCAATAAGAAGGCGGACATTTCCAGCGCGTGCGTACACGATGTTGTTAACAAGGCGCGAGCCACCCCTAGGCGCTGCTCGAGATAGGAATGACATTTTTGCGAATATGCCCCGTCTCCGGATATATGCGACAAAGAGAGACTCTTCGCGATATATTCCGGTTCGTTACCAAGATATGTCGGCTTATTGAAGGGGATACGGTAATTTGTCATAGGTCTGCGAATTCTTCAGTTTCCCAATCGACTGTGTTTTTTACGGGGCATTCCGGAACCATTTGTGAAACCATAACTCCGTGGACCGTGTCACGAAGCCGCAACGCTGATACAACCTTTGCGCTGCGATATTGCGTCCCTGGGTTACAACACTTGCGCTCTTCATTCCCTGGTCTCGAAACCACTCAAGAGCGTGCCATACCATCGTCTGCGAAAAGCCCTTTCCCTGCGCTGACGCCGCCAGAGCAACTAGACCTATCTTTCCCTCACTCGAAACTCTGTCCAGGCGACAAGTTACGAAACCGACGCTTTTTTGATTTACTTCAGCCACTACCACCCGATCAGCGTAATCCGCGGTAACGCTCTTGCTCAGCCAAATTTGGTACATAGCACCGGCTTTTTCATTGTCCAGGAAGGGATCGGCAAAAAACCGCGTCGACCTAAAGCTGTCCCGGGCGATTGCCGCCAAGGTCTCCAAGTCGCCAACACTGGACGAACGAATGATTGCGTCTCCATTAGATTGAGGCATTGGCGAACCGGGGATCTTTCGTTCGAAACTGCTACGAATATCAACCAAGATGAAGCCCTGACGCTGCAATTCCAGTATGGATGCTTGATCGCCGGCATCCGCAAGAAAATACAGACAGTCTATTTCCGCTTTCTTGCAGGAATCCCTCAGCAGCAGATAAGATTCTTCGTCCAGGCGGTGGATCTTGGCTCGACCGATGCGATGTCCGAAGTGATTTGTATCCCAAGGCAAGAATCTGACAAGCTGGCTTTTCACTATTGAACGGATTCCTTGTCTTCCGTTGACTGTCTAACTATGTAGGCCGGTTTGTCCATGATGCGCAAGTGCATGCGCGCCAGGTATTCGCCGATGATACCCAGGGTAAACATCTGTGCCCCGGCAAAAATCGAGATCAATGAGACTATAAACGTAAAGCCGGGCACTTCAAACTGGTAAGTCAAAATCTGACTCAGCAATATATATGTGAGGATTATGAATCCAAATAAAGTCAAGAGCAAGCCGATCGCGCTGGCAAAACGCAGGGGAAGGGTGCTGAAGCCAGTCACCAGGTTGAAGGTATGAGTGATAAGTTTGCCAAAGGAGTAGTTCGATTTGCCTAATGTTCTTGGGGCGTGGGGCGTTGGAATGGCTATGAAACGCGTTGTTCCCCAAGTCAGCAAGACATCGATATTGACCAAGGGACTGTCGTAGTTGACGAATGAATCGCGCAAACTGGTGCGGAATGCGCGGAAAGCGCTAATGCTTCGTGCGGTTTCCGCGCCCATCGCTCCTTGCAAGACCCACTTGGTTAGAATAGAAGCCAGGTTGCGTAATAGACTGTGCCGCTGTCGCTGCGGCGTCCCGTATGCGACGTCGTAGCCTTCGCTCAGCAACTCTATTAAGCTCGGGACTTTGTCAACCGGATGCTGCAAATCGTCGTCCATCGTCACAATTGTTTCGAAATTCGCCGCTCGGATGCCACATAGCAGCGCGCTGTGTTGCCCGTAATTCCGCATCAACCTGAAACCGCGCACCCATTCGAATTCCCGCGCCAAAGACTCAATTACCAGCCAACTTCCGTCGTCTCCATTGTCTTCAACCAATATAACTTCGTAGCAATTAGTCATTTGTGGAAGCGCCTCGGCCAACTGCCGGACAACCAAAGCAATACTTTTCTCGCTGCGAAAGACCGGAATCACCACGGATACGGAAGGCATCATCAGTACCTGTTTATGTAAACCGCGTCGCTCATGCGCCGAGCGGCGCTGGCCGAGAGTCTGGCAAAGCGATATCCGCGATTTGTCGCGCGAAGCAAGACGATGCGCATCTACGTTAGCCTCGGACCAAGCTGATGCATTCCATTTCAAGATTATGCTCTTGCCACGTGAATAAACAAAGGGCGATTTCATCAAGGCATCGCAGGTCTGATTAGCAATGACACCTGCTTCCGACGCTTTCGATTACTAATTGACGCCGGGACGCCTTGATAAATTGGCATTGGCGCGCTTGAATCTAACAGACCGATTCAAGCGCCCTCATTCTGTGATATAATCGCGCGATTAGATTGATCGAGCCAAACGAAAAGGAGACCATTGAAAGATGGCTTACGAGCGAATATCTGCGCCAGCCACCGGCGACAAGATCACATTCTCCAATGGCAGAATGAATGTTCCGGACAACCCAATTCTGCTGTTCATTGAAGGTGACGGCATCGGTTACGACATCATGACCGCCAGCAAACGCATCTGGGACGCGGCAGTTGACAAAGCATACAGCGGCAGCAAAGCCGTCTCCTGGATGGAAGTCTACGCTGGCGAGAAAGCGGCCGGTGTCTACGACGGGGATTACATGCCGGAAGAGACCTTCGATGCTTTTCGCGAATACAAGATCGGTATCAAGGGGCCTTTGACGACGCCCGTCGGAGGTGGTTTTCGCAGTCTGAACGTCACCTTGCGCCAAGTGCTTGACCTCTATAGTTGTGTACGCCCGGTGCGTTGGTTCAGTGGCGTACCCAGTCCCTTGAGGCATCCGGAAGACGTCGATGTGGTCATCTTTCGCGAGAATACCGAAGATACCTACGCGGGTATCGAATACGAATCCGGCTCCGAGGAGAACAAGAAATTAGCGGACTTTCTCAAGAACGAATTGGGCGCCACGAACTTTTTCCCTGACGCCGGCTTGGGCATTAAGCCGATCAGTCCCTTCGGCAGCAAACGCTTGATACGCGCCGCCATACAATACGCCATCGAGCGCCGCCGCAGCAGCGTGACCCTGGTTCACAAAGGCAATATCCAGAAGTTCACGGAAGGCGCGTTTCAAAAGTGGGGCTACGAACTGGCGCGCGAGGAATTCCCGCAAGAAACAATCTCCTGGGACGAAGTCGCCGACAAACACGATGGGCAGGTGCCCGACGGCAAGATTTTGATCCAAGACACAATCGCCGATATCATGTTCCAGAAGATGCTCTTGCGCCCCCGCGAGCACGATGTCATCGCCACGACCAATCTCAACGGCGACTACCTCAGTGACGCGCTTGCGGCCGAGGTCGGCGGCGTCGGCATCGCTCCCGGCGCCAATATCGGCGACGAGATCGCCCTGTTCGAAGCCACCCACGGGACCGCGCCCAAATACACCAACAAAGATATGGTCAATCCGGGTTCGCTGCTCTTCAGCGGCGTAATGATGTTGGAACATCTGAACTGGTTTGAGGCGGCCGAGTTGATAACCAAAGCCTACGAGAAGACGATCGAACAGCGCTGCGTCACGTATGATTTCGCGCGCCAAATGGAGAATGCCACCAAGGTTGCCACCAGCGAATTCGCCACCCGCATCATCGAGAATATGGATATCGTCTAATCTGACCGCTGTCGAGGGTGGCGCGAATCCTCGCCGCCCTTGACTTGCTTTGGCTGCTACGTCAGTTCGGAGGACCAGCGATCTTCCTAAAAGCGGCGCCGCCTCGGCGGGCGCTGCGCTTAGTTCGTCCCTTGCGGAGCGCCCGCCAAGCTCAATTCCTCCGCGAAATGACAAGACGTCCATTGTCCCGGGGACACTTCGCGCAAGACCGGTTCTTCGTCGCGGCAGATCGCCTCTGCATAGCGGCAGCGCGGGTGGAAATAGCAGCCTGAGGGCGGGTTGGCCGGATTGGCGATTTCGCCAGGCAGAATGATGCGTTCCTTCTCGACATCAGGATCCGGGGTCGGCACAGCGGACAGCAAGGCTTCGGTATAGGGATGTTTCGGGAAGAAAAACAATTGGTCCCGTTTGGCAACCTCGACTATCTTGCCCACGTACATCACCGCCACTCTGTCTGATATGTGCTCGACAACGCTCAGGTCGTGAGCGATAAACAGATAGGACAGCCCAAATTCTCGCTGTAAATCCTGCAGCAAATTGAGTATCTGCGCTTGTGTCGAAACATCAAGCGCGGAAACCGGCTCGTCCGCAACAATAAGACGGGGATTGGTCGCGAGCGCCCTGGCCACGCCGATGCGCTGACGCTGTCCGCCACTGAATGCGTGCGGATAGCGCCGTAGGTGCTTGGCCTCGAGGCCGACAACCTCCATCAGATAAGCCACGCGATCTTCGAGTTCTTTGCCCTTTGCCAAATTTGCCAGCTTAAGGGGTTCGCCGACGATATCCAGAATAGTCCAGCGCGGATCCAGCGAATAGAAAGGATCCTGGAAGATCATATTGGCTTGCGGTCGGACGACGCGCAATTCTCTGTCGCTCAATTGCGCCATGTCGACGGTCCGATCCTCAGCGATCTGAAACTGAATGGAACCTTGCGTCGGTTTGAGCGCGCGCAAGATGCAGCGGCCAACTGTCGTCTTCCCGGAACCGGACTCGCCTACCAGTCCCAGCGTCTCGCCGGGAGCGATCTCCAAACTAACATCGTCCACCGCCTTGACTTGACCGACAACGCGTCGGAGGAAGCCCTTTTCTACTGGGAAGTATTTCTTCAGTCCCTCCACCTTTAAGATGGGCTGCGCGTTCATAGGACGGCTTCCTGTCGCTCGTCATGCAGAAAACAGCGCGCGAAGTGATTGTCTTCGATCTCCACCAGCGCCGGCATGGCAACATTGCACGATCCGTCTATGCGATCCGGACAGCGCGCGTAAAAGCCGCAGGCAATGGGTAAATCTATTGGCGTCGGCACGGTCCCTTCAATCGTCTGCAAGCGAGACCTGCGCTGCCCAATCCGAGGCGTCGACGCCAACAAACGGCGCGTATAGGGATGCAGCGGGTTATGAAAGATGTCTCGCACTGAACCATGCTCGACGATCTGTCCCAAATACATCACCGCCACTTTGTCGCAAATCTCCGCGATGATTCCCAAATCGTGCGTAATGTAGAGGACCGCCATATTGAATTGCGCCTGCGATTGCGCGATCAAATCGAGTATCTGCGCTTGTACTGTAACATCCAGCGCGGTGGTAGGTTCATCGGCGATTAGCAGCCGCGGCCGGCAGGAAAGCGCCATGGCGATCATGACTCGCTGGCGCATGCCGCCTGAAAAATGGTGCGGATATTCCTCCATGCGCTGCACGGGATTGGGGATCCCGACCAGATCAAGCATCTCCAACGCGATCTCATAAGCTTCGCGCTTGTTGCGCGTGACATGCAACCTCACCGCTTCCATCAGTTGATTCCCGATACTGTGGATTGGCGACAAGCTGGACATCGGCTCCTGGAAGACCATCGCGATCTCATTGCCGCGAATTGCGCGGATCTCCGAACCTGACTCGTCGAGCTGAGCCAGATCTGTTTTGCCGCCCAGCTCGCCGAAAAAATTGATGCTGCCGCCGACAATTTGTCCGGGCTTTGGAACCAGGCGCATCAATGATTGCGCAGTCACGGTCTTGCCACAGCCGCTTTCCCCGATAAGACCGAACATCTGCTGCTCGGCGATTGTGAAGCTCACGCGATCGACCGCTTTAAGCCTGCCTTCGTCGACATGAAAGTGCACGCTCAAGTTGTCCACTTCGATTATCGATTGCGCCTGCTTCCGCGCGTCTGCTGAGCCGTCCATTAAAAGTTCATCCCGCATCATCCCGTTTCATCCGCGTTCCAAGCAGCGACCCGCACACCAGCCTGGTGACTTGTTAAGATTCTTCGCTCTTCCCCGGGGTCGAGCCAAAAGTAGCTGTCTTCGCAACTGAATTCGTCGGAGCATTCGGGACAGACAAAGTGGACGCCGACCGCGGGCTTGCCTCCCGCATTGGCGACAGTCAAATAGCCGTCATCGTCTCGTCCTAGACTAAGCTGAGTCCGCGGCAAGTCGAACAGGCACCCTTGAATGGAGACGTAATTCAGCCAATAAAAGACACGATCCCGCAGTACGCCATCCGTAGAAATCTCGGCGACGATGAACAAGGGGCGATTCCAGGTCTGGTCCGCATCCAGGCTGAAATCAAAGATGCGATGGACAGGACCGCTTGCGGCAATCCCTGCCTGCGCCTGTTGTTGCAGCAATTGCAAATCACTGCCGAAGGCGCGCGCCCGTACCTTCCAGTCCGTCGAGGCAAGTTCGCCTCTGTCGTCCAACAAGAAAACCGGGAAGCTCACGGGCACGCCAACGAATGACAATCTGTTGAACAAAACGCAGGCGTGCAGCGGACGGTAAGCCTGACGCAAAATGTGATAGGCAATCTTGGGCACGCCGTACCAGTCTACCGTCGCCCAGGAAGCCGCGGGATTGTTGTCGGTCAGCTTGTAATAGCAGACGCCGGTCGCTTCCGGCCAGCGCGTTCGCGCCAGCTCGAGCGTATGCCGCATGCCGGTCGCTTGCGCCATTTGCATGCCGAGGATATATTTCTTAAGCGAGTCGTTCGCTACGAATTCAGCGACGTACTGCGACATAATCGCCTGCTCGGCTTTAAGATTAAAGACCGGCATGTGATGGGTGAAACCACTGTCGCTCGCCGGTGGCCAGACCCCCAGTTCGTCGGCGGGCAAATAGCGTTCAACGCTCTCGTAATTGGGCGCCGACGCCAGCCCAAATTCGCCGATGAAAGGCGCGGAAAGCGTGAGATTGTAGGAGAGCGGCTGGCGCTGCCAAAAGACGTGGTAGCTGTGAATGCTGCCGCCCCAAGGTTCGCCGCGGTGGAATGCGCGCGTGCCGTCAAGTTCGTAACTTACCCTGCCCATCATGTCGATCGCCTCGCCAAAGGGCTCGCCCGATTCGTTGCCCCCGCCCCACATCACCAGCGAAGGATGATTGCGCAGGCGAATGGTATTGTGGCGCGCGGTTTCTTCCAGGATTTCATAGGGCTGAATGCGGTGGCTGTTCCAGGCGGTGGGCCACTCTTGCAAAATCATTACGCCGCAGCGGTCCGCCACATCATAAAACTCCTCCGTTTCCGGCATGCCGCTGCCCCAGGCGCGCAGCAACTGCATGTGCGAGTCGCGCGCCAAATGCAAGAAACGCTCGTAACGATCGCGATCAAAACGCAGCAAGGCGTCCAGCGTGCACCAATTTGCGCCTTTGACGAAAATCGGCTTTCCGTTGACGACGAAGGTCCAATTGTACAGTTCCGGATCGGGTCCGTCGGGCAGCGGGGCCATTTCAATTGTGCGGATGCCGAAGATGAAGTCCGCGCGGTCAAGCGCCTCCCCCGCCGAGTCAAAGGTCAGCCTCATACGGTATAGATTGGGCTGGCCATAATCGACGGGCCACCACTGTCTCGCTTCCGGGATCTTCATCTCGAGCAGAACGGATTGCGTACTTTCGGCAGCTTCGACCCGGTAGTTGAATTGGTAGGCATTTCCTTCGAAGTTTTCCGGTTCAATCGTACCCTTTAGACTGCCGGATAAGCTGGCGCCGCTGCTTTTCAGCGTGGTGTGAAGCCGGACGACGCCGGCGCCGGCGTCCATCGTCGCGACAAAAGGATCTTCAATGGATACTTCGGGCTGCTCTCGCAGCGTTACCGGACGCCATATTCCCAGCGTGGGCAAATCGATGTAATGCCAGCCGTAAATGTTGTTGATGACAGCCGTATCCAGCCAACCGACATTCATCCCAAGGAAAAAATTGTTGGGTTCGCCGGCGCTGATGCGAACCGGCACAGGATCAAGCCGTACGACGATCGTGTTTTCGCCCTCAGCAAGACAAGAGGAAACGTCAAAGTTCAACTCGGCAAACATCCCTTTGTGATCGCCCAGCTTCTCGCCATTCAACCAGACCGAGCATGAATCACAGATCCCGCCAAAGACAAGCCGCGCCTTGGCAACTTCCGCGGGCCGCTCGAAGCGGCGCATGAGCCACCAGGTCTTGAAACTCTCTTTCTTGGCGATCTCGTCATTCCTGCCGACGTAGGGATCCGGTATCCTGCCAGCCGCGAGCAAAGCGGTATGCACGCTGCCGGGCACATGGGCGGGGATGGCATCATTCCAAAGTCCCGAAAGTCGTCCCTCCTCCGCACCGCCTTCCGCCATCAGCCACTCGCCATCGAGAGACAGGCGCAAGGGACCATTTGCATCCCTGAAGCTGCCGGGTGACAACTCTACAAACTCGGCCTCGCCGCTGACTGGAGACGGAGCAGGTCCGAATGATTCGCGGTCAATCTGGTCTAGGCTTTTCAATTCACCCATTGCTTGCTCCTGGATCGGTTTCAAAGCGAGTAGGGATCGGCCGCGTCCCGCAAGCCATCGCCGACAAAATTGAACATCAAGATCGTTACGATGATGAAGACGCCGGGAATGAGCTTCCAGGGCTGGTGCACCAGCGCCCCGAAATTCATCGTATCTTGCAGCAGCACGCCCCAGCTGACGCCCGGCTCCTGCATGCCAATACCGATGAAGCTCAATGCCGTTTCGCCAAGAATCATGCCGGGAATCGCCAGCGTCAAAGTCACAATCAGGTGACTGGCGAAATTCGGCAGCAAATGGCGCGTGATAATATACAGGTCGGAGCCGCCCGCCAGCCTGGACGCGACAACGAAATCCAGATCTCGCAGCGAAAGCAGCTTGCCGCGCACGACGCGGGCCAAGCCCGTCCAGCCCACAATCGACAATACGATCGTGATTGCAAAATACGTATGCGCCACGGGCCATTGCCTGGGGATGGCGGCCGAAAGCACCATCCAAAGCGGCAAGGTCGGAATAGCAATGAGCAAGTCGATGATGCGTTGGATGACTTCGTCAACGATGCCGCCAAGATAGCCGGAGATGCCGCCGATGAGACAGCCGAATATAAAGCTGATGGCGACGCCGCCCAAGCCGACAAAGAGCGAAACCAGCGCCCCGATGACCGTGCGCGAGAACAAATCGCGACTCACCGAATCGGTGCCGAAGAGCGTGATATTGGCGCCCTCGTCGACGCCGAAAAGGTGCAGATCAAGCTTGAACAAACCCAGTATCTCGTAGGTTTCGCCGCGAACGAAGAAGTGAATGGGGTACTTCTTGTCTTCCTCTTCGGTGTATATCTCGCGAAATGTCTTGGGATGGAAGCTGCGTTTGCGCGCGTAAACGTATGGCTGAAACCTGTTTTCTCCCACCCCAAAGTGGATGACGCTCGGCGGCGCGTCCTTGAAACCCTTCAGGCGCGAATCGGGCCGGTAAGGCGCGACGAAATCAGAGAATATCGCCATCATGTACAACGCGAATAGCACCGGCAAGCCCAGCCGAGCCAGCCGATGCCGCCAGAAACGACGCCAGATTAGCTTCCCGCGCGACATATACTCGACTGAGTCGTCCCCGTTTTCGCGGGATAAGAGTTCTGGCGCTAGCGCCGTGGTTTTTTCCGGTCCTTCCATCCCTTAACTCAATACCCTTCTTTGCCATTCGGCACACAAAGCCTCAGTCATAACGAATCCTCGGATCAAGCCAAACCAGCGCAATATCGGAAATCAGTGTGCCAATTAATGTCAATGTACTGAGGATCATAATGATGCTGCCAGCCAGATACATGTCCTGCCGCAGGACAGCCGTCAGCAGCACCGGTCCGATAGTCTGCAAGTTGAGGATAATGGACACCAGGGCTTCCCCGCCGACCATCGCCGGCAGCAGCCAGCCGATCGTGCTGAATATGGGATTGAAGGCGATACGCACCGGGTATTTCCAAAGGAGCCGCCTTTCGCTCAAGCCCTTCGCCCGCGCCGTGACCACATACTGTTTGTTCAATTCATCGAGCAAATTGGCGCGCATCACGCGGATCAAGCCCGCCGTTCCCGCGGTGGCAAGCACCAGCACCGGCACCCAGACATTCTTCAACATGTCGATTATCTTGGCGATGGACCAAGGCGCGTGGCGGAATTCCAGAGAAAACAAGCCTGTGACGGCATGACCGGTCTGCGCGAAGACGATCCACATGATGATGATTGCGAATAGGAAATTGGGGATAGCCAAGCCGATAAAGCCGATGAAGATCGACAGATAATCCATGAGAGAATACTGATGCGTCGCCGAATAAATGCCGATAGGGATGGCGATTGCCCAAACGACTATCGTCGAGACGATGGAAATGATCATCGTCGCCGGCAGCCGTTCCATAATGATGTCCGAAACCGGCTTGTTGTCGTAGCTGCTGCCGTAGGAGCCGAAGGAACGCCCCAGATCGCCATTGACGATGAAGTTGCGCATCCAGCGGAAGTATTGTGTGGTCAGCGGTTGGCCCAAGCCGTAACGCTGTTCTAGGCGCGCAATCTCGGCTTCGTCAACGACCAGACCTTGGCTTTCCAGTCTTAAAACATAGCTGCTCAGGTAGTCGCCGGGGGGGAGCTGGATAATGATGAAAGAGATCATCGACAACAAGACCAGCATAGGAATAAGAATAAAAATCCGGCGCGCAATGATGTAAAGCATTTATTTCCCCCGGCCGATGGCGCCGATTATTCCCCGGATTCAGTACCATCGCGCCGTTGAGTAATTTGACTTACAGCGACTCATTAAGGATAATAGCACACATGACCTGCAAAGGCACATTTGCGGGCTGATTGCAACGTCCATTTCGGAGTGAGCAGAGTTTCTGTTAAAGGAGAATCAGATGTCATTACCATTTCGCAAAATAGTACTTTTGTTGATTGTGTCCACATTCATCATTGGTCCGGGCGCGCTTTCCAGCATGGCGCAAGACTGTATGTACAACGAAGCGCCTATGCTGGCGGAGATGGTCGCCGCCGGCGACTTGCCGGGCGTTTGCGATCGACTGCCGGATAACCCGCTGGTTCTCTCCAGTGGCGTCCTGCTGCCCGAGTCATTCGTCGTGCCGGAAATTGGCGTTTACGGTGGCGAGCTCCTGATGACCTGGCAAAACAACGTGGTCATGAAAGAAACGCTTTTTAATACACAGAACCGCGATGACAACACGCTCGCGCCAAATGTCATTGAAGAGTTCACCATCAGCGACGATGCCAGCGAATACACCTTCAAGCTGCGGACCGGCCACAAATGGTCCGATGGCGCGCCTGTCACAACTGAGGACGTGCGCTTCGCCTACGAAGACGTAATCAGCAATGAGGAACTGCGTCCCTCGGTGCCGACCTACCTGCGGAGTGGCAACGTGCCCGACGGCGCGCCGGCAACGCTCGAGATCGTGGACGATACCACCTTCAAGTTCGTTTTCGACGGACCCTATCCTGGTTTTGCCGCCAGTTTGGTGAGCCTGGGTACTGGCTACCTCGACATCATCAAGCCCAAACACTTCCTGGCTCAATACCATACCGAATATGGCGATGCCGATGAAATCGCCGCCGCGGTCGAAGCGGACGGCCTCGCCGGCTGGTTTGAACTCTTCAACCAGAAAGATGTGAGCGGCTGGTCGGAGAACAGCCTGGCCGCCATCGGCTTCCCACAATTGGGACCCTGGGTCCGCGTCGAAGGTCCGGAAGAAGAAGTGGTCACCCAGCGCAATCCCTATTACTTCGCCGTCGACGCCGATGGCAATCAACTGCCCTATCTCGATGGACGCCGCGCGGTTATCAACCAGTGGGGCATCATGGAAACCGCTGAATTGATGATGTTCGCCGGCGACGTCCACTACTTCTGGACGACCAGTCTGGCGAACTTGCCGCTTTTCATCGAAAACGAGGAGAATGGCAACTACACCACCCACGTCTATCCCAATAAAGACTCGCGCATGTTCCACATCAATCTCACCTTTGATGACCCGACATGGCGCGAAGTCACCTGGGACAAACGCTTCCGCAATGCGGTTATGCTGGCGATTGACAGCGAAGATCTGATCAACGCCATCTACTTCGGCCAAGCCAGCCTGCCCACGATCGCGCCCAGCGATTACGATGTCGACGCCGCTAACGCCCTGCTTGACGAGATGGGCATGACGGAACGCGATGACGATGGCAATCGCCTGTCGCCAAGCGGCCAGCCCTTCTCGATCATGATCGAAGTTGGCGCCGGCGGCGGCGATTATTCCGACCCCGCGCCCTTCTTCGTGGATTACCTGAGCGATGTCGGCATCAACGCCGACTTCCGCAATATCGATAGCGCCTTGCTCGGCGAACGCCGCGCCTCAAACGAGATGCAAGCCGGCATCAATTGGAATACGGCGCCGCTCTTCGCCGCGCACACTTTCCCGGATTACATTCCGAACCACAATTGGGGACCCCTATGGGGACAATGGTACGGCGATAATGAAATGGGAGAAGCGCCGCCGGATTGGATCATGGAACTATACGCTATCCATGAAGATCTGGTGAGCCACCCGCCCGGCAGCGAGGGCTTCATCGCCGCCTCCGCCGCCCGCGATGCCTGGCTCTATGACAACGTGCCCTTCTTCACCCATGTCGAGAATCCGGGTATTGTTCACATGTGGTCAAATTGCATCGGCAACGTGCCCGATGGTCCCTTCCATCACGGATCCTGGTCCAGCCACAAGTTGATTTACATGGTGCCAGACTGCTAGCAGCGCGCTGCAGCCAAGCCAAACAAGAGGAGGGCTGGGATTCCCCAGCCCTCCTCTTGTTTGACAAACCCCTGCTCATGCAAAACAGCCCGGCTATCGCGCGCTGGCATTCCAGGCGCCAACTGTCAGGCTCTTGGCGCTGTTGACCTCCAGCGTTGCGCTTTCGCCGGCATCCAGCCAAAAGTAATTGTCGGAGACTTCAAAGGTATCGAGATGCCCGGGCTGCGAGACATGGACAGCCACCGCGGGCAGCGAGCCCCTGTTGGAGACGACCGCCTCGCTTCCGTCAACCTCCAGACTCAAGGCGCTCTGCGGCAGGTTAAACAGGCTGCCTTTTACCGCCTCGTAATTGACGAAATAGAACGTGCGATCCGCCAGCGACTTGTCCTTCCACACTTCCGCTACCACAAACAGCGGGACGGTATCCGTCTGCTGGTAACTCAAGCTGAAATTGCCCAGCGCATGCGGACTTGTCACGGAACCTCGACCCTCAAAGCCCGCGCTCTTAATCAACTGCAACCCACCGTCATAGGCTCGGACCAGCACTTGCCATGAAGCATCTGCCAGTTCAGAGGCGTCATCCAGGAGATAGACCGGCAAGTTCAAAGGCGTTCCCATGTTGTTCAGGCTCGTAAATAGCACGCAGGCGTGCAGAGGGGCGAAGGCGTCCTGGAAAAAGTAGTGGCCGATTTTTGGCGCGCCATACCAGTCAACACAAGCCCATGAGGCCGCCGGGTAATTGTCCGTCAATTTGTAATAGAGGACACCCGTGCTCTCTGGCCAGCGGCAGCGCGCGCGCTCAAGCGTATGCCGAATCCCCACCGCTTGCGACAACTGCGAACCTATCGTGTAATCTTCCAGACTGCAGTCCGCCGGAACAAAGTAATTCGCGTATTGCATCAAACGAGAAACGCCTTCATATTTGTTGAAAACAGCCGTGTGGTAGGCAAAAGCGCCGTCCTCGCGCGGCGGCCACAGGTCTTGCTCGTCCTCCGGCAAAAAGCGCATGAGGGATTCGTAGACCGGGCTGCAAGCCAAGCCGAATTCGCCGAAAAAGATCGACGTCATATTCAAGTTGTGATCCAGGTGCTCGCGCTGCCAATAACAATTGTAATTGTGCGAGCTGCCGCCCCAGGGTTCGGCGCGGTGATAGGGTCGCGTATCATCCAGCTCGATGCTTAGGCGGCCCATCATGTCGATCGCCGGTCCGAAAGGCTGGCCCGATTCGTTGCCAGCGCCGTACATCGCCAGCGAGGGACGATTGCGTATGCGCAGGGTGTTGCGTCGCACGGTCTCTTCCAGCATGCCGTATGGCTGCGTAACGTGGCTGTTCCAGGCTGTTGGCCACTCTTGCATCACCAGGATGCCGTAGCGGTCGCAAAGATCGTAAAAATCGTCAGTTTCCGGCATGCCGCTTCCCCAGGGGCGCAGCATCTGTATGTGCTGCATGGCTGCCAGCTTGATGAATCGCTCGTAACGTTCCCTGCGGAAGTCCATCAGCGGATCCAGCGTACACCAGTTCGTCCCCTTGATGAACATGGGCTCGCCATTGATGAGGAAGGTCCAATTGTACAGATCCGGCTGCGGTCCCTGTGGCAGTGGCTCCATTGCAATCGTACGCAATCCAAGCGTGAAAGAATGAACGTCAGCCTCTTCACTATTGTCAGGCAAGAATGACAAGGTGACTCGGTAGAGGTTCTGTTCTCCCATGTCGACCGGCCACCATAATTTAGGATCTGGGACCTGGAATCGTAAAGACTTCTTTAACTCGCCCGCGTCAGACGCGACCGGATACTTGAACGCGTATCGCTTTCCAGCGAAGTTTTCCGGTTCGACGCTGCCGGAAAGCGTTCCCGACCATCCTTCGCTGTCGCCGACAAACTGCAACGCGAGCTCAACAATCCCGGCTTGAGCATCTACCGTTTTGGCAAATGGATGCTCCATTCGCACTGGCGGCTTGTCCCGTATCGACACCGACCGCCAAATGCCCAGCGAGGGCAAATTCGAATAGTGCCATCCATAAACATTGTTGAAGACCACCGTTCGCATCCAACTACCGTTATTGTCCGGATTGGTGCCGCTTGGGTTCCACGATTCAAATGGTATGGGTTCCAGCCGAACGATCAGCGAATTGTCCGCCTGCAGGAGTCCCGCGATATCAAAGTCGGGACCGCCGAACATGCCCTCGTGGCTGCCCAGCATCTTTCCGTTGAGCCAGACTGTGCAGCGGTTGGCGACCCCCTCAAACATGAGCGCATCGCCTCTGAGCTCGGCCGGACACGAGAAATCGCGGCGCATCCACCAGGTCTTGAAGCTCTCCTGACGCGCAATAGCCTGGTTAAGTCCAAAACTCGGATCGGGAAGGATGCCCGCTTCTACCAACGCGGTATGCACACTGCCGGGAACTTGCGCCGGGATTGCGTCGCTCCACTGTCCGCCCAGCCGATCAGCAAGTTTGCCGCCTTCCGCCAACTGCCAGGAGCCGTCGAGTGACAGCGCTTCCGTCCCTTTTGGATGACTAAGTGGCGAATCATCCAGGACCAGCGATTCCGGTTCGTCATCCCAGGGCGTAAACCGGGGCGCAAACTCCTCGCGCTCAATCTCGTCTAATGACTTAAGCGCAAGGCGCTCTGTCTGGTCGGAATCCGAGTTTCTAGAGTCGCGATTCATATATAACTCCTAAGTATTGAGATCTATCAATCGATAATTCGAGCATTGCCTCTGGATAAGATACCGCATATCGGTTTCCAAAGCACACTGCGCCAACGTCGGGTAGTGAATCGAAGTCAGCTGAAATAATGAACAACAATCACCTGACAATTAGCAGGGACGATCCGCTGGATCGCCCGACGAGTAGAAAATGAATGAATATCGGGCGACTGACGGTCTGTGTCTACGCGCCCCACCGAGTCGCCCCTACCAACCTCGTTCGTATTTTGGGTTAAGGATATCATGTCGAGGACTGGCTACATGTATGTCAACCAAAAAGTATACACTACACTGCGCCAACATTGGAGAAGATTCGTATTCCCAGGATCAGCTTGGTTACAATATCGAAAGTCCCGCACAACTGATCCCAAAGCGAGCGCTGTGATGAGCCAATCTTTGGACCGAGCACAAGATCGCGCGTCTCAAGCCGTTTACACCAAGTCGAGCAATCGCCCTGAGCGTCTTGCCTGGTATCAGGATCTGGCGATAGGCATGTACCTGTACTGGACCGTTGACGCGGTCTTCGGCATGGTCAACTCCCATTCGGTCATCGGCGCCTCTCGCGACTACTTGAGACGTTATTTCACGCAACTGCCCGCGTTTTTCGACCCCAAAAAATTCGACGCCCGCTGGTACGCCAGGCTAGCGAAGCTCTGTGGTTTCGACTATGTGACAATCGCGGCCAAGAATCACAATGGCTTCTGTATGTGGGACACCGCCACGACCGACTTCAATGTCATGAATACGCCCTTCGGCAGGGATATCGTCGGCGAATACGTGGCGGCGCTGCGAGAAAATGACTTGCCAGTTGGCATGTACTATTCTCCCGACGATGCCTGGTTCCAATGGAGGCGCGGCAAAATTCCCGCCCGCGCCCTCGATTACGCTAATCCAGAACACAATCCCGAACTCTTGGAATACGACAAGGCGCAGGTCCGCGAACTGCTGGAAAGCTACGAGCCGGATATACTCTGTTTTGACGGCTACCGCGATGCGACGCGCTCGCTTGTAGAATACAGTTGGCGCCTGCGCCCGGACCTGATGATCACCAGAGGCGGCATTGTCACGCCCGAACAAGAACCCCGCGCAGACCTGCGAGGTCCCTTTGAAGCGCACTACACGATCGGCACGCAATGGCAGTACAAGGCGGGCAACGACCGCCTGAAAACGGGCCGCGAACTGATCGAACTGCTGATCAACATTCGTTCCCGCGGCGGCACGCTCTTATTGGCGGCGGGCGGTCCGGATGCCGACGGGTTGCTCCCGCGCCACATGGATGATCGCCTTCGCGAAATCGGTCTTTGGAATTTCGTAAACGGCGAGTCCATTCGCAGGGTTCGTCCCTGGCTTGTCTCTCGCGAAGACGCTGTATCATTCACTTGGAACGAAGCTGAACAGACTGTTTACGCATTTGATACGGCGCCCGCGCTGGATCTGGGTGAATGGCGGACGATAACCCTGCGAAGCCTGCGAGCCACAGAGCGGACAGATCTCGAAGTATTAGGGCAGTCCGGGCGAGTGCTCGAATACCGTCCGGAGGTAAACCCGTCCGCGCGCTGGACACAACATGATGAGGTACTCGAGATTTCCTATTGCCGGACACAGCGGCTTTATAATAATCACAAATGGCCGAATCCACCCGTGATCAAAATCAGCGCTGCGGAAAAGGGGCGCATCGACTAGGTTGAAACAGACGGTCTAATCAGCGGTTTTATACTATGGTGCTGGCGCTCTTCGATTTGCCCGCAAGATTCGTCAGCCTACAATTACAGGTGAATGCGAACAAAGTCTCACGTCATGCAAAGCGATCCCAGCCCACCGTCCGCCCCTATTGAGGGTGGTTTCCTGCGCGCCAGGGATATCAATCGGCGCGGATTGCCATTGAAGCCGATCCTCGCTATCTGCGTCGCAGCGCTCATCCTGGCGATTGCCAGGCAGCAGGCGTTGCTGCTGGCGCCTGCTCTCGTTCTCACGCTGCTGGTTTGGGCCGCCTGGAGACTGAGCAAAAGGCAACGCGTTGTCCGATTGAGAATGGACGAAAGAGCGCTGTCGATTGCGGGACATGGCTACGACATTCTGCTGCAGCCGCCCTTTCGATTCAAGACGGGCGTCCAGCGTATTCCGCCCCAAGGAAAGCAAGACGAGACTTGCTTCGTAAGAGTCGTGATTGATGTTCGAGGCAAACCGCTCGTCCTGGAAGAACAAGTGCTGGCCGGTCGCATGCCGCCAAAGCTGGACGAGATCCCTGGCTTGTCGAGCGCGATTGGCATCGCTGAACTGACCAGTCTCACGCCCTTTCCCGGTACGCTCTGGTCCCTGATCCAAGCCCTCGATTTGCTCGCGCTTGACCACGATACCGAACAGCTCGACACCGACATCGCGACGCTTTTCCAGCTTGCGGAGCGGCAAATGTCCGAGAGGATCTTTTCAGGGGCTATAGAGACCTATACATCCATCATTCGATTAAGCCCCGATTCCTCGCTTGCCTACTACAGCCGCGGGGCAGCGCGCTATTTTCACCGTAGCGAACTGGAAAAAGCCGTCAACGATCTTGTCACCTCGCTGCGGCTCGAGCCGGATCAATACAAATGCTATCGTATGCTTGCTCTGATCCATGCCCAACTGGGCGAATGGGTTGCCATGCGCGACGACTGCACCAAAGCCATCCAACTGCTCCCAAACAGCGCGGAACTTTATAACCTGCGGGGCAGCGCCTGCTATCGCCTGCAGGACTACGGCTCGGCTCTGGAAGATTTCGATCAATCGATCCGCCTGGATGGAAACCGCTACGAGGCTTATTACAATCGGGGATTGGCCAGGCGGCGATTGGGCTTGTTGAACGAGGCGCTTAGGGACTTCCGCTACGCGCTACAACTGAATCCGGACTTTGACGCCGCCCGGCGCAGCGCCATCAGCGTCGAACGGCGACTGCAACAGTTGAACGCCGCGCGCAGCCTTCCATCGACGGGCGCGGCGATCACGGAAGCCACCCGCCCTCTAGTAAATAGCCTGGATAACCCTCGTGAGTGAAATGATACGCGCTAGATCAGCGATGAAAGCCATTCCTGGAGCCGGCGTTCCAAGCCATCTCGTACCTTGATGAACGAGCGCAGCGCGTCGTCGTCTTCGCCGCGGACTGCGGCCGGATCCGGGAAACTCCAGTGGATGCGAACGGCTCTTCCCGGGAAGACCGGGCATGTCTCGGCTGCCTTATCGCATACGGTGATGACGTAGTCGAATTCCCTTTCCAAGTACTTGCTGAGGTGATCCGAAGATTGGCTCGAAATATCAATTCCGCGCTCGCGCATCGCCGCAATGGCGTAGGGATTAACGCTTGAAGGCTTCGCGCCAGCGCTGCAAACATCCGCGCGGTCCGGCGCCAGCTTTCGCAGCAAGCCTTCAGCCATCTGTGAACGCGCTGAATTCGCCGTGCACAGGATCAGAACCTTGAGTTTTTGCGTCGAGAGATTCATCTACTTCAAGCGCCCGCGATCAGGCATCGCGTCTCGCGGATGGCGGAAGGCGCTGAAAATCATGCTGTACTGCGAAATCCGGGGCGAATCTGCTGATCAACGAGCCGCAGCAGACGGTCATCTGCTCTTGATTCAAGGTGTAGAAGCGCTGCCGCCCCTCTTGCCGTATATGCACCAGTCCCGCTTCCTCCAGGCATTTCAGGTGATGGCTCACCGTCGGTTGTTTTACCTTGCCGCCAAGCAGATCCACCAGATCGCTGACGCTAAGCCATACGCAGCACAATTGCAGGCAAATCTCCTGGCGCGTGTCGTCACTCAACGCTTTGGCGAAGTTCACGAGATCTATGCTCATGCGCTAACTATGATTCATCATGTCTTTCAGGTCAAGCCCAACTGCGGGCTGAAACGCGAGAACAACATGCCGCGCTCGCCACCCTCACCCGCGCTAGTCGAGCCGGTCTTGCGTGGCTGCGAACCATTGCGACACAAACAGGGCGGCCAGCGCCAGCACGATCAGGATGAGTCCCGTCCAAATCGCCGCGCTGATGTCGCGCTCAAAAACGCTGTAGACCAGCAGCGGCATCGTCTGCGTCCGGCCCTGTAAATTGCCGGCGAAGAGAATGGTAGCGCCGAATTCTCCCACAGCGCGCGCCCAGCAAAGTATCATTCCCGACGCCAATGCCCGCCATGCGATTGGCAAGGTTATGTACCAGAACATCTGCCAGCCATAGGCGCCATCCACGCGGGCGGCATCTTCCACCTCGGCCGAAACGCTGGAGAAACCGACCTGTGCCGAGCGAATATAAAAGGGCGCGGAAATGAAAAACTGCGCGATGATCACCGCGAGTATCGTAAACGGAATCACAATACCGGCATCGGCAAGCCAGGCGCCGATAAATCCACGGCGACCGAAGGTAATCAAAAGCGCCAATCCCGCCACCGCGGGCGGCATAACAATTGGCAATTCGATGAATAGGCTTACGATGCGTTTGCCAGTGAATTCAAAGCGAGACAGCACGTACGCGAGCGGTGTTCCCAACAGCGCCGCCAGACAAACGACGGCCAGCGTCGAGGCAAAGCTCAGCAGGGTCGCCGTCAATATCGAGGACGATTCCGGCAATCCCTCCCATGCGCGCGAGCCCAAGCCGCTGACGACAAGCACGAATATCGGAATAGCCAACAATAGGAAGGCAAACGCGCTGACTGCAACGAGCAGCAGCTTGTCAGCCTTCAGCTTCCCCAGCTTCACAAGGCGCTACTTCCGTTTCGTCTTTTATGGGCTTGTCCAGGCTGGTTTCGGTCGTCGGCTCGGCTGCCGCCTCGTCCGTACCTTTCTGCAGCGAACAGAATCCGAAAGCGCCCAGAATCGATTGACCAGCGTCAGATCTCAGAAAAACAATGAAGGCTTCGGAAAGCTCCGGCAGAGCAGTGTCGTCCAAAGCCGCTACCGGATAAGCCGCTATCTGATTGTGGCGATCAGCTATGGGAAACCTGATCACATCGTCGCGAACTTCGTCCGTCACGTCCGTCTGATAGACAATGCCCGCATCCGCTTCGCCCAGGGCAATGCGCGTCACGACCTGCCGAACATTGCTTTCTTCGGAGACGAGATTCTCCAGCGCCCGTCTGGCAAAGTCCTCTCCGTATTCATCGTTGTGCGAATCGAACATGGCGTTTGTGTAGTCGCGAATGGGCGTGCCGGTCACCGCCAGCACAAGCAAAAGCGCCTTGCTGCCCAGATCTTGGATGCCGGTAATTTCCGCCGGGTTGTCAGCCGGCGCAATCAGCGCCAGCCGGTTCCTGGCGAAGGATTGTACGGCGCCTTTGCTGATTCGCCCGTCCGCAACGACCAGATCCATTTGCGAACTGTTGGCGCTGGCAAAGATGTCCGCCGGCGCGCCCGCCATCAGCTGAGCAGCCAATTTTGATGAACTGGCGAAGTTCAAAACAATATCCGTCTCGGGATGGTTCTCAAGAAATGCTGCCGCCAATTCTTCAAAGGCATCGGTCAGGGATGTAGCTGCAAAAATCGTCAACGTCCGCTTCTGCTGACCTTGACTTGAGATTATGGACAGGGACAGGACGACAATGACACAGACAGTCCGCAGACAACGACCCATAGGCATGCATGCTTCCTCGAAATCAGACCGTTATTATGCACGATGCAAGCGATATGAGAAGGGACTTGTCCAGGTTCCCGCAGCCCGGCTTCTTGATCCTTGCGCGCCTCGAACGCCCGATTTTCGACGCGCTGGGGGACGGCTGACCGACCGCAATCTGACGACTTCTCAACGCTCGCTTGAACCCATCAGTTTTTCGACTAACGTAAGATCAAATTGGTCTTTGAGGATATCGTGGCTTACGGCCGACGCGCAGGACCGCCATCCTGGTTTGTGATATTGCTTGGCATTGCCATCGTTTTTGGGCTTTATTACTTGTGGATTGGCTTGCGCGGTTTTATGTCCAGTGGCCTGACCGTTGTCGAATCCACACGACAAGCCATTGAACGGACTACCGCTACCGCCGTCAGAATCGTTGAACTGCAGTACCTCGCGCCGACGCCCTTGCCCACTTATACGCCGGTGCCACCGTGCCAGGAATTCGTCGTCATCGTACGCAGCGCCATCGTTCGCTCGTCCCCGTCCACAGACAGCCGCATTGTCGAGGCAATCAAAGAAGGCGAGACCGTCTGCGTGATCGCCAAGCAGCCCAATACCGAATGGTATGTCCTGGACAAAAACACCTTGACGCGCCGCCTCGAACCGGTCTATATGCACGAAGACATCATACGCGCGCTCTATCCAACGGACACGCCTACCCGTACTCCTACAGCAACGCCGTCTAATACCCCGACCGCGAGCTTTACGCCCAGCGACACATCAACCGCGTCGCCGACATTGCATCCGGGGACCAGCACGAAACGCGTGATCGCGCCCGTTCCCACGCGCACCCCGACTGTCGCAAGCATCAACCTCTAGCTTGCGGTGAATTAGGCTTGCACTATACTAAAATTCAATCTGACTTATGTTCTATAATCTACCCTTCCGCAGCGAAAGGGATTTGGGCTTGGCAGCAATTGTTGAAGTCATCGTCGGCATGATCTTTGTGTATATCTTGCTGAGCATTCTGGTAACAGAGACAAACTCTCTGTTGTCACGGGCTACGCGATTACGATCGCGAAATCTCCGCAATACCCTGGATGGAATCATACAGGACCCGGTGATGCGCGCAAAAGTCTATACGCATCCGCTCATCCAGCTTGTCAAAGCGGATGCGGTGATGCCGAACCAGCGTCTCACCGAGATGGAAGCGGATAAAATCGCTGGCGGTCCGATCGGGACGGTCGACTGGATTGAACCGGCGACCTTTGTAGATGTCGTATTGAAGACGGTGAAAGTTGAATCCGACCAGCAAATGTTTGGCGACTTGCTCAATATCATTGACGGGATGCCGGCCGGTCCCGAACGGCGCGGGCTGCGTCTCATGGTCAACCGCGTCATGAGCACGGGCCAAGGCATGACGGAGTTGCGGCAATCGCTGCGATTTGTCCAACATAGACAGGTTCGCAGCGCGCTTAGCGATGTATTGAATCAGATAGACGATCAAATTGGCCAGCTGGGTCTACAGCCCACAAATGAGGCCTCTGTGATGGCGGGCGTGCTCCAGAATGACAACCCCTATTTCAGAAGCGCGCTGTCGGCGGTCATGGCCAGCGCGCAGTCCGTGGATGAAGTCCGCGCCAACCTGGAAAATTGGTTCAACAGCGCGATGACGCGCGCCAGTTCCAGTTACGCGGCCAAAATGAAGACCTTGTCCGTCGTCGTGGCGCTGGCTATCGCGCTGACGGTCAATGTTGACACCTTGCACATCGCCCGCACCCTGTGGGAAGATCCAATCAGGCGCGAGCAAATCAGCAGCGAAGTGAGTTTCTCGGTACAAAGCGGACAGTTGCAAACCGAGGTCAATGACGCGGCAGACGGTGGCCCAGGCTTTACTGCAAACCAGGCGCAAACCGATAGCGGCGCGGAAGATGTCATCGGGACGGGGGCGGAACTGGCCAACAGGCTGCAAGATATCCAGGACCTGCGCTTGCCCATCGGTTGGTTCATGGAAGATCTCAGCGTCTATTCTTCCGATCATCCGGCGCGCGGCAACCCTAACAATCTGTGGAATTACTTGCCCGAAAACAATCCAGACGGTTGGCACTTGCTGCTGCTCGGCAAACTTCTTGGCATTGCCGCTACCGTCATTGCCGCGGCGCAAGGCGCGCCATTCTGGTTTGGCATCGTCAACAGGGTGCTTTCTCGCTAGCGCAATCTCGTTTCCGCTCCTGTCAAACTATTCAAGTCACTGGGTTTAATGGAATTCTAATCAAGCGCAAATCAGCCAGCGATATGCCCCGTCTTCGCGCCCTTGATTTTCTGTGAAAATCCGACAGACAGCAGCTATGTTTTTTTGTTAAAAACTGTCAATTGACATTCCATCGACACTTCCTACAAAATAGGATTTAGACCCGTGTGCGCATTCACAGTCAAATAGACATACTAAGCTTATTCACCTATACACAGGTAGAGGTTTCATCGTGATACAAGTACTGGTCGAGTTGGCGGACAAACGCGGTTATTTGACTTATGAACAGATTATTGAAGCGCTTGATGATGATGGAGAAGACCGCGTCGCTTTGCGAAATATATTGTTCGAGTTGGACGAGCTTGGAATAGAACTTAGACGAGACAGCGACGCTTCCCAATCGAAACACATCATAGAGCGCATCGAACAAGATTTCGAAAACCGCGATACTCCCCAAGATTCGGCAGTAGCGGATATCAGCGCCATCCCGTCCGACGACCCCGTCGGACTTTATTTTCGTCAGATGGCGCAAGAACCACTGCTCACCGCCGCCGATGAAATCGACCTGGCGAAACGCATTGAGCGCGGGCTGAAGGCGCGGGACAGGCTTGAACAGCCCGATGTCCTGGAAAAGAGCGCCCGTTGGCGCCGCCATTTGCGTCGGCTGGTTTTCGACGGACAATGCGCTCGTGAACACTTGGGACGCGCCAATACACGCCTGGTAGTGAGCATCGCCAAACGTTATATGGGCCAAGGCTTGCCCTTCCCCGATCTGATCCAGGAAGGCAATGTTGGCTTGATGCGGGCGGTTGACAAGTACGATTACTCCCGGGGCAATCGATTCAGCACTTACGCCACTTGGTGGATCCGTCAAGCCATCACCCGCGCCCTGGCGCAAAAAACGCGCACGATCCGCATTCCGCTGCATATGACCGAGCGCATCCGCCAAATGTACCGAGCCGCTCAAGACCTGGAACAGACTTTGGGCAGGCGCCCAACCGCTGAAGAAATCGCGGTTGCGATGGAAGTTGCGGCTGAAGCGGTACGCGCTATGCTGGATGCCAGCCAGCACGCTATCGCCCTGGAACGACCCGTTGGCGACGATGGCGACAGCGAATTCGGCGACTTTATCGAAGACCAGGAAACCATAAGTCCGGTGGATTCCGCCACGCAAAACCTGCTCGAGGAAACCATAGACGAGGTGCTGGCTGAATTGACGCCGCGCCAAAGTCATATTCTGCGCTTGCGATTCGGGCTCGGTGGCGGAGAACCGCATACCCTGGAAGAGATCGCCAACAAATTCGGTTTGAGCCGCGAACGCATCCGTCAACTGGAAAAAGAAGCGCTGCGCCGCCTTCGTCATCCGCAGCTTGCGCATAACCTGCGCGACTACCTGGGTTGAATAACGCTCCATATTAATTGTGAGACGAGCCGACCAGTCTTGCGTCGGTTTTTTGTCTAAGGTTCGAAGTCCCATGCCAAACGAGTTCCAAAGATTGCTCAGTCAACGCACATTGAGTATGCAGAGCAACGCCATCCGCGAGATTCTCACGGTCGTTTCCCAACCCGGCATGATATCCTTGGCTGGGGGCATACCCGCTCCGCAAAGTTTCCCCCTTGAAGACTTGTACCGTATCAACGAAACCGTGCTCGATCGCTACGGCGCGGCCGCGCTGCAATACGATCTGACGGAAGGTTTCACGCCCTTTCGAGAAGCGCTGGTGGATTATCTGTCCGGCAAACAAGTGCGGACCAATGCCGAAGACATTTTGGTCTTCAACGGCTCGCAGAGCGTCCTGGACACCCTTGGCAAAGTATTGATCAGTCCCGGCGATTTCGTCGCGCTGGAATCTCCCAGTTACCTGGGCGCGATCACCGCCTTCAACGCCTATGAACCGAGGTACGTAGATATAGAAACCGATGACGAGGGCATCATCCCCGAATCGCTCGTCGAAGTCTTGGAAAAGCGCTCGGTGAAATTTATTTATCTTGTCTCTACCTTTCAAAACCCCACCGGTCGCACGCTCAGCGCGGGCCGGCGTCGAGAAGTGGCGGAGATCGTCAAGCAGTTCGAGGCTCTTGTCATCGAAGACGATCCCTATAGCGATCTTCGTTACCGCGGCGAGCCTATCGCGCCATTTTTCACCTTCGCGCCGGAAAATACCGTCTATGTCAGCACGGTCTCCAAAGTCTTCGCGCCCGGGCTTCGTCTCGGCTTTTGCATTGCGCCCAAGCCGATCCATCACTGGATGCGCATTGCCAAACAGGGAGCGGATCTGCATAGCAATACTTATGCCCAGGCGCTGGCTACCGAGTACATCCGCGGCGGCTACCTGGACCGGCAATTGCCAAAAATCATCGACCTCTACCGCCCGCGCCAGGAAGCCATGCTCGCTGCCATGGACCAGTTCATGCCTGAGGTCTATCGCTGGACCAAACCGGAAGGCGGCATGTTCATCTGGATCGACGGTCCCGACGGACTGGATGCCGAGGAGATCTATTGGAAAGCGGTGGATCAAAAAGTAGCTTTCGTCCCCGGCAAGTACTTTTTCATCGATCAGGAGGCGGGCCTGGGCACGATGCGCCTCAACTTCACCATGTCGGACGAATCCACCATTGTTCGCGCGATCGAGATTCTCGCCCGCGTGATAGGCGAGCGCGGCGGCGACTGAACACTTCACATTCCACCTGTACGCGCTAAACTATCTCAATGCCAAAACCGACCAGCGAACTCAAACAGTCCGCAAAGCGGCTTTCCGGACTCTGGACCCTGGTCCTGCCATTTTATTTGCCGGCGCTGATGATCACTTTGGGCAACGGGCTGCTCGTACCCATATTGCCCCTGTATGCCACCAGCTTTGAAATCGGTTATGGCTTGATCGGGCTGATACTGGCTGGAGAAGGTCTGGGCACGCTGGTCGCTGATGTGCCCACCGGCATGTTGCAACGGCGCTTTGGCAACAAACAGGTGATGATGATGGGCATGGCGCTGACGATGGTTTCCGTCACCCTGCTCTTCGTCTCGCAATCGGTTTGGGTCGTCTTCACGCTGCGCCTGATCGCCGGTTTCGGGCGCGCCATGTATACCGTATCGGCTCATGTTTACATCACCGACAACGTCAAACTGGAAGAGCGCGGCAAAGCCATCTCCCTGTATGGCGGAACGCACCGCCTGGGCGGCTTTCTGGGTCCGGCGGTCGGCGGCATCGTGGCCGGTCTGCTGGGCTTGCGTTTCGGTTTCCTCTTTTGTGGCGCTGTCACCGCGATCGGCGTGGTTTGCGTCGCGCTTTACACGCGCAATCGCGCGGAAGACGCCGACGCCGGCGACTCCCATGGCAACCATTTGCAGGTGTTGACCGTATTGCAGAGCAACTATCGCGTGTTGGCGTCGGCGGGCACGGCGCAAGTTTTCGCGCAGATGATTCGCGCCGGCAGGACGGTGATCATCCCCTTGTTCGCGGCTGAAATGCTCGGTCTCGCCGTCGACCAGATTGGACTGATTGTCAGCTTGTCGGTCGCGGTCGATTTCAGCTTGTTTGTGGTGGCGGGCTGGCTGATGGATCGCTTCGGACGGAAGTTCGCCATCGTGCCCTGCTTCGCCATTCAGGCTCTTGGCATGGCGCTGATTCCGCTGACCTCGAGCTTTGGCGGCTTGCTCTTCGCAGCCATCATGATCGGCGTCGGCAACGGTCTGGGCGCGGGATCCATGATGACGCTCGGCTCCGACCTTTCTCCGACGCAATCGCGCGGCGAGTTCCTGGGCGTCTGGCGCTTGATCGGCGACCTGGGGCATACCGGCGCGCCGCTCGTCGTCGGCGCCATCGCCGATATCCTGGTGCTGACTTCGGCCGTCTGGGTGATCGCCGGGTCCGGGCTGGCAGCCGCCAGCATTTTCCTGTTTTTTGTTCCGGAAACTTTGAAACGAAAGCATCCAGTCGTCGCGCCGTCCTGAGGCATCCGGTTCCGTTTCCAAAAAGCAAGAGTCCAATTTCCGCCCCCAAATGATTGTCCGATGCTCCGAAAGCTCAACTACCTGAACGTCAGTTGGCCCCTGGATTTCACCAGCCTGTTTCCAGAGCAGGGACCGCTGCTGGTGGAAATCGGCTTTGGGAATGGCGACTATCTCGTCAACCTGGCGCGGACGCGCCGCGAGGCCAATGTCATCGGGCTGGAGATCTCCAGCCAAGCCATGGACAAAGCCGAGCGCAAGATCGACAAGCTTGGGCTGCGCAACGCGCGTCCCATTCATTCGACGGCGGAAACGGCTCTGGCGCACTTGCTGCCGCCCGAGTCCGTGAGCGAGTTTCACATCAACTTCCCCGATCCCTGGTTCAAAAAGAAACACAGCCGGCGCCGACTGATCAAGCGCGAGACGGTGGACATGCTCACCAGCCGGATGGCAAGGGGCGGAACGCTGCTGCTCGCGACTGACATTCTCGCCTATGCCGAACTGGCGCATGAGATATTCTCGGACAGCCCGGGGCTTAGCAATGCGCTTGGAACGCCCTGGACGCGGGATTTGCCCGGGCGCTTTCGCAGCAAGTACGAATCCAAAGCTTACCGCGAGGGTCGGGGCGCCGCCTTTTTCCTTTACAAGCGCAATACGACGCCGGTCCCCCATCCGGCGATTATCAAGGAGTTGGATATGCCGCACCTGTTCTTGCGCTCGCCGCTCGATGCCGCGGCGCTGGTAGAGCGCTTTGAAACCAGCCGGCGCGCAGACGGCGATATTCACATCGCCCTGCTGCGCGCCTATGCCGACCCGCGCCGCGACGCCGCCGTGTTCGAGGCTGTGGTTCAGGAACCGACGATTGACCAGCACACGATGATTTCGCTCACGCCGCGGCAAAAGCCGGGCGAATACATGGTCAAGATGACGAGCGTCGGTCATGCGCGGCCGACGCTGGGGATGCACCGGGCGGTTGCGGCTGTGGGCGACTGGGCCGCGGCTCAGCATGATGAGGCGCGGGTGCTGGAGCGGAAGCTGCGAGGTTAGCCCAAACCCAGTTCCCGATGCGCGATGTGTCCTCAAATGCTGGGAAAATGCCCTCATTTTGCCCCCTTTTTGGGTAACAGTATAGATACAGTATGTATACGTGAGGGGGGTGTACCCCCCGAGAGATTCTATTCACCACAGAGGCACAGAGAGCACAGAGGGGCGAGCCGCCGCTGCGCGTAGACACAGCAGGTCGCTCGCCCGTACAGTGTTTTCGATTATTTTGGCGATTTTTTTCATACGGTAGTTACCGTCATTACGATACGGAGTATTTTCGGGCGACCCGACGGGTCGCCCCTACCGTTTTGAAACATAAACCAGTAGGGGGTGGGGCGTGTAGGGCGCGTATACACTGACCTGGGACACCGAGGGGCGAGCCACCGCTGCGCGTAGACACAGCAGGTCGCTCGCCCGTACAGTGTTTTCGCCATAAATGAAGCAGGGGGCAAGGGAAGTCCAGGGAGGGACCGGTGAATTGGGATCTATAGCAAGCCCTGGCGAAGCGGGGCGTCGCGGATGGCGATCATGACGACTTTGGTTGATTAACGCCTCCGTCGCTTGGGTCGACGGCGCCGTTTCCCAGACGCTTTGGGGCGCTTGCCGGATCGCGCCGGCTTTGACTCGCCATCTTCACCGTGGGGGAGACCCGCCAGCAGCGTTTGCATTTCGGGCGGGGGGCTTTCAGGATCTTGATTCGCCCCGACTGCCATTCGCTCCAGCGCCGCGCGCGCGCCAATGCTTTGAGGCGGGACGGGGTTTTGCGGAGTTGCAGCTGCCCAGGGTGGCGGGGCATTCCCCGCCACATCTTCGGAGACAAATTGGATGCGGTTGGGTTCTTCCGCTTCGTTTTGCCCCTTCGGCGCCAGATCTTCAAAGTTGTCCTCGAGTTTGTTGGCATGATGCAGCAGCGTTGACAGGGTGTAGGCGAGTTGGCTGAGGGAATTGCCATCGTGGTTGCCGCTCTTGATTTTCTTCATGATGTCGCGGGAGGTTTCCCACATGTCCTGCATGAGTTCGAGCTTGATGGTGGCGAAGTAGCTGTATTGTCGGTCTTCGTGTTTGTGTCTGAGTTTGACGTGGTTGGCGCGCCAGTCTCTCAAGAGTTTGAGCGGGATTTTGAGGATGGATTGGACGAGTTTGAAGTCGCCGTCGTGTCGATCGAG
>JAJEFB010000009.1 GCA_022820665.1 Anaerolineae bacterium
AAAAAGAAAAAACTTAACCACCGAGGACACCGAGGGCACCGAGAATCGCGCGTAAACATGCCTTTTCTTTATGTCCTTCGTGTCTTTGTGGTGAAACTGGATATGGCTCATTTGAATTTCAACCGAAAAGGATACACTACCGCAAGCGGGTAGCGCATCGAAGTCGGTTGAAATAAAGAACAGCAATTACCTGACAGTTGGCAGGGGCGATCGAAGGTCAGTGTCTACGCGACCCGATGGATCGCCCGACAAGTAGAAACTAAACGAATATCGGGCGACTCACCGCTGCGCGTAGACACTACAGGTCAGTCGCCTCTACCAAATTATTCGTATTTTGGGTCAAGGATCTCATATGGCAGCGAAGCGTCGACAAGTCTGCTGTCTAGCGGGATTAGCCGCTCGGTGGTAGTATTGAATTGTAGAAAGTTTCACAAACAGGTTGGCTGGAATATATGTTGGTTAAGCCGTCGGAAAACATTCCTGACATCGTGATTGGGCGCTTGCCGCTGTATCTGCGAGCATTGCGCCGTTTACAGCAAGAGGAAAAAGACGTCACGTCATCGCACGAGTTAGGCAAGCGCCTGGATATTAGTTCGGCGCAGATACGCAAGGACCTGTCTCACTTTGGCGGTTTTGGCAAACAAGGCACCGGCTACCGAATCGAGTACCTGATCGAAAAGCTGCAAGATGTTTTGCAAGTTAATCAAGAATGGATGGTAGTCGTCGTCGGCGCGGGCAACCTCGGCATCGCAATATCGCGATATCGCGGATTCCAGGACAGAGGTTTTCGTATCGCCCACCTGTTTGACGTCAGCCCGCAAAAGATCGGACTGGCAATTGACGAGTTCATCGTGAAACCAATAGGGGACCTGAACAAGACGATAGGTGATGAAGGCATCAAAATCGCCATGCTTGCGGTCCCTGCCGAACATGCGCAGTCTGTGGCTGATCAACTGGTCGATGCAGGCGTCCAGGCGATTCTAAACTACGCTCCGATCAACATTACCGTACCATCACATGTACAGATCCAATACATTGATCCCGTTACGCACCTACAACACATGACTTACTACCTGAATGAAGACTGAGCCATGTCGCTTGCAGGGCAGTGCTGAGAACCCGACAGATCCAGTTCGATCAAACTCACGAGCGCCCCGTATTATCGGTTGTCAAAAATAATTAGTCTGCGCCAAGCGTCTGAGGATGGCCGGATCTTCCAAGGCGCGTCCACAGCCGACGACCACATTTATCAAAGGGTTGTCAGCGCGGTAGACTGGCACGCCGGTTTCGTGAGTCAAAAACGTGTCAACACCGCGCAGCAATGCGCCGCCGCCAGTCAGGACAATGCCGCGATCGATGATATCGGATGAAAGTTCTGGCGGTGTGGTTGCCAGGACGGCTTTGACAACCGCCGCAATCTGCCCCAGCGGTTCGGCCAATGCTTCGACCACCTCGCCGGTGGTGACGCGCACCGTGCGCGGCAAGCCGGTCACGTTGTCGCGTCCCTGGATTTCCATTGTCATCTCTTGAGGCTGGTCCACCGCGGCGCCAATCTGTATTTTGATCGACTCCGCAGTCGGCTGTCCGATAGTCAGGTTGTACTTGCGCCGGATGTAACTGATGATTCCCTCATCCAGCCGCAAACCGCCTACGCGCCCGCTTTCCGCCCGAACAATGTTATTCATTGTCAAGACCGCGGCTTCAGTAATGCCGCCCCCGATGTTGACGACCATGCCGCCTGCCGGCGTACCTACTGGCAATCCCGCGCCCAGCGCCGATGCCATTGGTTCCCACATCAGTTGAACTTCACGCGCGCCGGCAGTGAGAATCGCTTCCCGAACCGCGCGTCTCTCGACGCTGGTGGCGCCATAGGGGACGGAAACCATCACCGACGGACGGAAGAGGCGCATGCGGCCGGCGATCTTGCCGAAAAAATACTCCAGCATAGCCTCGGTGACTTCGTAGTCGGCAATCACGCCATTCTGCAGCGGGCGCATAACCTGAATATCCTCGTCGTCTACTCTGCCCAGCATTTCGCGAGCCGGTTGACCGAAATCGACGATGCGCTCTTCTTCCGCCAACAAGGCGACGAGTGAGGGTTCTTGCAGCACGATTCGCCCGCCGTCGTAAATGAGAACGTTGACCGTACCCAGGTCAACACCCAAACGTTTACCTAACAATGAATCTCCAGGTCACTCGTTGTTCCGTGTGGCGCTTACTTATCCATTCTACATAGAAGACAGATCTTGCGCAAAGCAAGAGCAACACTTCCGGGAGCGTATACGAAGCCTGAGCAGTTGGCACAGTCGCCCAAAAAAAGACACCCGAGCGCCTGTCACAGCATCGGGTGTCGTCCGATTCCTTTGATTTAGAAGTGCGCGAATGCTCAGATTTCTTCAGCGTCTTCTTCGACGATTCGCAGCATTGATCCACGACTGCGCACCTTTTGGCTTATGCGGACGGCCAGATTGGCTCGTCGCAACTCCAACTCGGCATGTCGATTATCCCCGCCGGGCGGTCCTTCCTCCAGGATCATGCGAGCGCGCTCACGAGCCTCTTGCGCTTTCTCCAGATCAAGCGCATAGGAGGACTCTGCCAGGTCAGCGAGCACCACCACTTTGTCCGGGCGCACGTCAACCACGCCGCCATAGATAGCGAATCGTTCTTCCGCCTCGCCTTTGCGCACGACAAGCTCGCCAAAGGAGAGCGTTGTCAAAACGGGAGCGTGATTGGGTAGCACGCCCATTTCGCCCTCAACCGCCGGTACGATAACAATGTCAGCCTCCGGCTCGTCAAAAATCTTCGCTTCTTGTGTCACCAGTTCGATGTGAATCGGCATGATCGCTCCCACTTCTTTAGTTTTCGCGGCTGGCGTACCGCTCCTGCACATCTTCGATCGGGCCGGCCATATAGAAGTCTTGCTCGGGAATATGATCCACTTCACCGTCCAATATCATGCGGAAGCCGCGCACGGTGTCTTTGATAGGGACATAGCGCCCAGCCTGCCCCGTGAATTGCTCCGCCACAAACATTGGCTGACTGAGGAAGTTTTCCATCTTGCGCGCGCGCGCCACCAATACCTTGTCGTCATCGGACAATTCCTCGACGCCGAGAATGGCGATGATATCCTGCAAGTCCTTATAACGCTGGAGCACTTGCTGCGCCTCGCGGGCGGTCGTGTAGTGGTCTTCGCCGACAACTTCGGGGGCCAGGATGTTGCTGGTGCTTGCCAGCGGGTCCACGGCGGGGAACAAGCCACGGGCGGCAATGGAACGCTCCAGCGCAATCGTGCTGTCCAGGTGCGTGAACACCGCCACAGGCGCCGGGTCGGAATAATCGTCAGCAGGGACATAGACCGCCTGCATCGAGGTGATCGAACCGGTCTTGGTCGAGGTGATGCGCTCCTGCAGCATGCCCATCTCTTCACCGAGATTGGGCTGGTACCCAACCGCGGAGGGCATACGACCCAGCAATGCCGATACTTCCGCGCCAGCCAGCGAGTAACGGAAAATATTGTCGATGAAGATCAAGACATCGCGGCCCTGGTCGCGAAAGTACTCCGCCATAGTCAAGCCGGAAAGGCCCACTCGCAGGCGCACGCCGGGCGGTTCGTTCATCTGCCCGAAGACCATCGCCAACTTGTCGAGCACATTGGCTTCCTTCATCTCGTGATATAGGTCTGTACCTTCGCGGGTCCGTTCTCCCACGCCCGCAAACACCGACAAGCCGTCGTGCTGCGTGGCGATAGAGTTAATCAGTTCCTGAATGGTGACGGTCTTGCCAACGCCCGCGCCACCGAAGATGCCTGTCTTCCCGCCCTTGGTCATGGGAGCGACAAGGTCAATGACCTTCATGCCGGTCTCAAAGACTTCAATAGTGGGCGACTGCTCCTCAAAGGAGGGGGCATCGGCATGGATCGGGCGCCGTTCGGCGTCATCCGGCACTGCGTCGCCCATATCGACAGGACGACCCAAAACATTGAAGATCCGTCCCAGAGTGGGAGCGCCGACCGGAACAGCGATGGGTTGGCCGGTGGCGACAGCCGCCGCGCCGCGCGCCAAACCATCGGTGGAATCCATCGCAACGGTGCGCACAGCGCTTTCGCCCAAGTGCAATTCCACTTCCAGCACAAGATCGTCTTCGCCTTCGCGCGGCACCTCGACGGCGTCAAAAATATCCGGCAACTCCCCCGCCGGAAACTCGACATCTACCACGTTTCCCAAAACCTGTGTAACGGTACCTTGAATTTCTGCCATCTTCTGCTCCTGTTTATGTAAACCGCGGCGCTCTTGCGGCAAGCGGCTTACTATCTTGCGTGAGCGCGGAAAGCCTTTTGGCCGGTTACGCGCCGAGCGACTACGCGCTCGCAGGACCGATCGAATCTAACTAGACATCCTGCAATTGTTTGCCCCTGTCGACGACGTCCATAATGTCCGAGCTTGCTTTGTCAATCGCTTGTTGCAAAGCGTTGGCTCCGCCAACGATATCAAGAATTTCCGCGGTGATAGACGCCTGCCGGGCTTTATTGTATTGCAAGGTGAGATCGGCGGTCAGTTGCGTGGCGTTGTCGGTGGCGTTTTTCATCGCAGCCATACGCGCGGCATGCTCGCTCGCTTGCGCTTCCAGCAACGCTTGATAAAGCTGCAATTCGGTGAAGCGCGGCACGATTTCGTCTACCACTGCTGTGGCGCTTGGCTCGTAATCGTAATTCTGGATACCGCCGCTGACGGCCGCCACGTCCTTGACATATTCGGCCGCTACTTGCTGGGCAATGGTATCGGTGGTCAAAGGCAGCCAACCTAAGACCGCCGGGCGCTGCGCCAGCATGTTTATGAAGTCGGTATAGGCGATCAGCACTTCGTCCGCTTCGCCGTCGAGATAAGCGTCCATAGCGATGCGAGCAATCGGCGTAATGTCCGAAATCTTCGGTTCCGCCGGCATGTCACTGAAGGAAGCCACTATATTCGCGCCCGAGCGCGCAAGCGAATCGCGACCTTTGCGCCCGACCGTCACGTAATTGACGGGCTTGCCGAGCCTGGTGGCAAAGCGTTGAGCAACACGCAGGATATTGGTATTGTACGCGCCCGCCAGGCCACGGTCGGAGGTGATTACCACAACCATAACGCGGTTGACTTCCTCACGAGACGTGAGCAGCGGATGAAGCGGCAAACTTTTGCTGGCCGCCTGAATGTTGACCAGGATTTCCCAGGCTTTTTCGGCAAAGGCGCGGCTCGCCAGCACTCTCGCCTGCGCCCGCCGAACGCGTGATGCCGAGACCGCTTCCAGCGCCCGCGTGATTTGCGCGATGTTTTTGACGCTGCGTATGCGGTTCTTGACTTCTCTCAGGGTCGCCATCTAGTGTCTCCTCTCGGCGTCAATCGGTGACACTAGGACCAGGTCTCGTTAAATGTGGTGATCGCTCCGTCCAGTTTTTCCTGCACTTGCTCCGCGACCTTTTCATTGCTGTTGTCCCGAATGAATGCTCCCACATCGGCGAATTGCGTCCGGTACGCGCGCAAGAATTCTTCCTTCCAGGCGATCATCCTCTCGACCGGCACATCATCGGTCAAACCGCCCGTGCCGGCATAGGTCAAGGCGACCTGTTCATCTAGCGAAAGCGTCTGATACTGAACCTGCTTGAACAGCTCGGTCAAACGCATACCGCGGTCCAACTGCTGCTGAGTCGCCTTGTCCAGGTTGGAGCCAAACTGGGCGAAAGCCGCCAGGTCCCGGAATTGCGCCATCTGCAGTTTCAGACCACCAGCGACATCTTTCATCGCCCGCGTCTGCGCCGCGCTGCCGACGCGGCTGACGCTAATACCCGTATTTAACGCGGGACGCAAACCAGCGTTGAAGAGATCGGATTCAAGGTAGATCTGACCATCAGTGATAGAAATGACATTGGTGGGAATAAAGGCCGAAACATCGCCAAGCAAGGTTTCGATAATGGGCAAGGCGGTCAAACTGCCGCCGCCGCGTTCGTCGCTGAGTTGGGCGGCGCGCTCCAGCAAGCGGCTATGCAAGTAAAAAACATCGCCCGGGAAGGCTTCACGCCCGGGCGGACGCCTCATCAAGAGTGAAACTTGGCGATAGGCGTTGGCATGTTTGGAAAGATCGTCGTAAATGACCAGCGCGTCCTTACCGTTTTCCATGAACCATTCGCCGATGGCGCAGCCCGAATAGGGCGCCAGATACTGCAACGCCGCCGCGTCCGACGCCGAAGCCACGACGATCGTCGTGTAATCCATGGCGCCTTCGTGTTCCAGCGTTTCACGAATACGCGCGACCTCGCCGCGGCGCTTGCCAACCGCGACATAAATGCAGTACATGTCTTCGCCCCTCTGGTTGACGATGGTATCCAGAGCCACGGCGGTCTTGCCAGTCTGGCGATCCCCAATGATCAACTCGCGCTGCCCGCGTCCGATAGGAATCATGGTGTCAATGGCAAGGATCCCGGTTTGGACGGGGCGGTCGACGCTGCGGCGTTCCATAACGCCGGGGGCAATACGCTCAATGTTGTAATACTCGTCGAATTGAACGGGACCGCGACCATCAATGGGCTGTCCCAAGGCGTCGACAACCCGCCCTACCAAGCCCGTGCCAACAGGTACGGACGCGATACGGCCCAAAGCGCTTACGGTATCGCCTTCCTGAATATCATCGTAAGCGCCCATGATGATGATGCCGACATTGTCTTTTTCCAGATTGAAGGCGATACCCGCGACGCCGTTTTCGAACTGGACAAGCTCGTTGTAGCGAACATTTTCTAAGCCGGAGATTCGGGCGATGCCGTCGCCGACTTCCTCGACATAACCGAGTTCTACCGATTCGAACTCGCTCAGCTCAAAATCTTTGATCTGCTCGAGAATTGAATCATAAATGTTGTCTGCCATTCAAAGAGGCTCCTTGATCTTCGTCTTATGCTTTTGCAATCCCCTTGGACGCCAACGACGAATAAAGACAGGCAAAGCCGGCGCGGCGTGGGGTTCGCATCATGCCATTATTGCGGCGTAGGGAGGAAACAAAGGCCAACATGCCGATATTGTAACCCATGGCCGCGCATTTGTCCATATTTTCACAAATGGATTTTCCCCAGGTCGGGGACTTGGCCGTCGGCGCCGAATCAACAAGGATCCCGCTGTTAGCTTGCGCGGTCCCGCAGCAACTGATAAGGATCCTCAGCTTATGGGCAAAGTCAGTCATTGTTCCCGCCCAAAGCCTGAGAGCGCCGGTAAGCCGCCCAAACGCCTTTGGACAAGACCGTACGCAGCCCGCCCTTGTCCATCTCGTACAGAGCCGCGGCGGTGGTCCCGCCCGGGCTGGTTACTTGATTGCGCAACTGGGCTGGATGCAAGCCGGATTGCCGCGCGAATTCTACAGAACCCGCTAGCGTCTGCGTAACCAGTTGCTCGGCGTCCCGGCGCGAGAATCCCATGTGTACGCCGGCATCAATCAAGGATTCCATGAACATAAAAACATAGGCGGGACCCGACCCGCTCAGCGCTGTCGCCATGTCGAGGAAGCGCTCGTCTCCCGCGAATATCTGCTCGCCCATGGCGCCCAATAGCAGCTCGGTCTGTCGGCGCTGTTCCTGTCCCACATCGGGCGCTGCCGTCCAAACGGTGATGCCTTTGCCAATTTGACCCGGCGTATTGGGCATAGAACGAACGACGCGGCCATTGAGCAAGCTGTCCGCGATTGTCATCAACGGAACGCCGGCAACGATACTTACGATCAACGAAACATCCACGACCTGACCTCGCAATTCCGGCAAAACCTTGCCCATGACCTGCGGTTTTACGGACAGGACCAGGACGTTGGCCTCGCGAGCGGCTACCTGGTTATCGGTCGTGCAACGAATGCCATATTCATCGCAAATCTCGTCCAGACGAGACTGGTTTGGGTCGGCCGCCATGATGTTTTCGGGCGATACTAATTGCTGGTACAGCAATCCCTTGATCATTGCCTCGCCCATCACGCCCGCGCCAATAAATGATATTGTCTCTCCGTTGAATGCCATTTCTTCACCTTTTTTTGGCAGTTAACCCAGATTTTCCCGCCTGCCCAGGAAATATAACGTGCGCCTTTGCCGTCCTTTAACAGCGCTCACAAAGTCATAAACAACGTAGCCCGATTCTATCAGCCTTCCCATGAGTTCGCGTATGTGTAAACGCCAGCGACGCGCGACTTGCGGGATATGTTCATCAAAATGCCGAATGTCTGAGGGAATCTCAACCAGCACGCTGTCCGTATCAGAGAGTTTCGACAAGTCGCGCAGGGCTACCGCTGGACCTGATTCCTTTATGGCATTTACTATCGGGATTCTCGCGTCCAGACACTGCTCTAACGTCCGTCTGCTCGTGCAACCGGAAGCGCAGGCCCGCGCCCGCTTGCCCTTCACCCGCCAATGAACGATCAAGCGATCTGCGTACAAGCTTTCGGAATCGAGATAGTTGAAATAGTTGACGGCGAACTGGCTGGATATCGCGCCCAGTTTTCTGAAGTTCAAGTGCGCATTTGCCGCCAAGAGCGGATCAACTGTCCAAGTTACCAGGTCAATCCCCTGCTTAAGTGCGATGTCACGTTGAGCCATCTTCAGCTTAAAGCCGATATTTCGCCCTCTGTATTGCCGCAAGACGAGCATGCGTTTGGACATGATCAGCAGGTTTGACGCGGCGCGATCCGCATTCGGCGCTTCGGGATCAAGGGCTGTACCGAAAAAACCCATTACAAAGCCGACCAACTGCGGACCATCGTAAGCGCCCAGCAAATGCCCGCCATGGTGGCAAATCGTATGCAGGACATGACGCGGCACCAGGTTGCTGGCGTCGTTTCCCCAATAAACCTTCTGCAGTTCGACCGCCTGGTTAAACTCCTGCGCTGTCAAGAGGCGCTTGATCGCTATATTGGACATCGTCTTGTCAAGTATCCGCTATATTGGGCGCGGGCGGCGACGGAAGGTATCGCGAAGCAAGCCGACGAAGTGGCGACGCTGTGGCAAGTAGCCTAACAGCGTGTCCTCGAAACGGCGCGGATGGAAACCGAAGTGATTGAACGTCCCGCCAAGGGGCGCCGTGCGGCTGGCGGCCAGGATATCCAGCCATTGATTTGTCATCAGCGCGCGCGGCAATATCCGGCTGTAGATCGCCGTAATCCATCGCAGCAGGTAAGGCGGCACAGGAACGATTGCCCGTCGCATCCGGGTAACGCGCATTACTGTCGCGATCATATCTCGCAAACTCAAATACTCGGGTCCGCCAATCTCCACCGTTGCGTCAACCAAATCCACCAAATCCAGGCTACGATATAGGGCTTCCACCAGATCGTCAATATAGATCGGGTGCAGCACCACCTCGCCGTATCCGGGCATCAAGAAAAACAAGGGATTGATGCGTAGCATACTCGCTATGTGATTGACAAAGGCATCATCGGGAGCAAATACGAGTCCGCTGCGGACGATTGTATAGGCGACGCCGCTCGCGCGCAGCAGATCTTCGACCTCGCCCTTGGCGCGATGCAATGCGTAGGCAGACGCTGTTGCCGCCCCGATATGGCTCACGGAAATGATTCGGCCAACGCGCGCCGCGCGCGCAACCGCAAGCAAAACGCGCGTTCCGTCGATCTCAATCTGGTTTAAGTCTCCGCGGCGGCCCCACCACTGCGCGCTGGAAAGATGGATCACGACATGGCATCCCGTCACCGCGCTAAATAGCGCTTCTTCCTCCAAGATGTTGCCGCTAACCAGTTCTGGCGCATGCGGGTGACCTTCCTCCCAGGGCAGTTGGCGCAACTGCCGTTCCGGTAGCAGGCAACGCGTCGGCAAACCTTCTTGCATCAAGCGCCGTACCAAATGCCGGCCTATCAGGCCAGTCGCTCCAGTGACCAGAATCATAAGTACTCACGAGCCGCTCGGCGCGTAACCGGCGAATAGGTCCCAGGAATGTCGCGCTCACGCAAAAGAGTAAGCCCGCCTGTCGCATGAGCGTCGCGGTTTACATAAACAGGACTGGAAACTACGAACTGCCTCCCTGATTGATACCCAAAACCGTGCATGGGAAATACGTATTATAGAAGCCAAAGAAAGGGCTGTAAAGCGACGCGAAACAGGTCGCCGTGTTATTATAGGCATATGGGACTGGAGGCGCAGGCTGAGCGCTATGGGTTCGCAATGACTTCCGAGGTCTGGGCCGATGCGAGCGAATGTATGCCACTGCGCACGGTCAACATAAGCCGCTCGGCGCGCAACCGGCGAAAAGGTCGCAGAAATGTCGCGCTCGCAGAAAATAATCAACCGTCTCGCCGCATGAGCGACGCGGTTTATTAAACGAGTAGCCAAGAGTAATATGGTCATTTGAGCGACAGTCGGAGGGTTCTTTGGAAAGCACGCGCATCGTCATCACCGGTATGGGAATCGTCTGCCCTACTGGCAACAATGTCGGCGAGGCTTGGCAGAACATTGCCAACGGGGTGAATGGCATTGACTTCATCACGCGCTACGACCGCAATTTGACACAGAATCAGCTTGCCGGGGAAGTCAAGAATTTCGACCCTAACGTCATTTTTGGGCGCAAGGAAGCGAGACGCATTGACCGGGTCGCGCAGTTCGCGTTGGAAGCGAGTCGCCAAGCGATGGAAGACAGCGGTTTGAAGGTCGACAATAGCAATATGTACGATGTTGGCTGCGTCGTGGGATCTGGCGTCGGCGGCATCAATTCCTTTGTAGAAGCTCAACAAGCCATAGACTCCAAAGGACACCGCGGCATCAAACCGATGGCGATACCCAAGATACTAAGCGACTCCTGTTCGGGCGCCGTTTCACTGTCCTATAACCTGCGCGGACCCAATCACTGTATCGTAACTGCCTGCGCCTCGGGAAACAACGCCATCGGCGAAGCGATGCACATCATTCGCCGTGGCGGCGCCAAAGCCATGTTGGCCGGCGCCGCGGAAGCGGCCATCGTTCCGCTTTGCGTGGCTGGATTCAATAATATGACCGCTCTCAGCCGCAATGACGATCCCGAAACCGCGTCGCGGCCCTTCGACCGCAATCGCGACGGCTTTGTGCCCGGCGAAGGCGCCGGCATGCTGGTCCTCGAGGAGTTGAATTTCGCTCTGGAACGGGGCGCTACGATCTACGCGGAATTGCTCGGCTACGGCCATACATCGGATGCTTTTCACATCACTGCTCCGATGGAATCAGGCGAAGGCGCCGCGCGCGCCATCGAAATTGCGCTGAAAGATGCCGATCTCTGCGCGGAGGATATTGACTACATCAACGCTCACGGCACCAGCACACCCTTGAATGACACCGCCGAAACCAATGCCATCAAGCTGGCGCTGGGGGAAGCGGCTTACGGTATCCCGGTCAGTTCCACCAAGTCAATGACCGGGCATCTTCTCGGTGGAGGCGCCGCGATCGAAGCTGTCTTCAGCATCATGGCAATCCGTGGGAATTACCTGCCTCCCACCATCCATCTGCACGAGCCAGACCCGGATTGCGACCTCAATTACGTACCCAACCTGGGATGCTCGCGCGAGGTCGGCCACGTCATGTCAAATGCCTTCGGCTTTGGCGGGCACAATGCCGTGCTAATATTTGGCGAATACCGAGACAATGGCAACGCTTAACACGACTCAAAATCAGGCTGTTGACGCGCCCGCAGGTGCGGTCTTCGCGCATGTTGTCGGCTGGGGCATGGCGCTTCCCGACAAGGTCATGACAAACGAAGAAATCTCGGCCTTCGTAGAAACCAGCGACGAGTGGATTTATGCGCGGACCGGTATCAAGGAGCGCTATATCGCTGGTGAAGGCGAATCCACGGCTACGCTCGCCTATAAGGCGGCGCAACAGGCGCTTGAAGTGGCGGATATCTTGCCAATCGACCTGGATCTCATCGTCGTCGCAACCTCGACGCCGGAGAATATTTTCCCCAGCTCCGCCAGCTTGGTTCAGGATTGGCTGAACGCGCATCACGCCGGCGCTTTCGATTTGAGCGCCGCCTGTTCCGGCTTTGTCTACGCGATGAATATGGCCGCCGATTCAATCCGCGCGGGCAGCATTCAGACGGCGCTTGTGATCGGTTCGGAAACCATGAGCCGAATCCTGGATTGGCAAGATCGCAGCACTTGTATCCTTTTTGGCGACGGCGCCGGCGCCGTTGTTTTGGCGGCCAGCGGCAGCGAAGGCGGCGTGAAATCAAGCGTCTTGCGATCCGATGGCGCCGGCAGCGACCTGTTGGCGATTCCCAGCGTGGGTAGCATAGACGCGGCTGAATCACGAGCGGGCGCCAACGGCAACAAGCTGTACAAGATGACCATGGCGGGTGGCGAAGTCTTCCGTTTCGCCACGCGAGTGGTCAACGACAGCATAGAACAAGCCAGCAAAATGGCCGGCATAGGCGTCGAGGATATCGATCTCGTGATCCCGCACCAAGCCAATTTTCGCATTCTGCAAGCCGCCGCCCGCAAGCTTGGTATCGACATCAACAAGTTCATGAGCAATGTCGAGTATTACGGGAATACCTCAGCCGCGTCCATTCCCATCGCCTTGTGCGAAGCCATCGAACAGAAACGCATTCAGGATAAAGACCACATTGCGCTTGTTGGCTTCGGCGGCGGCTTGACCTGGGCCTCTATGATCATTCAGTGGGGCATTCCCAAGCCGAGCGAGCAGCAGGGTTCCGTTTTCAATCGACAACGTCGCAAGGTGCAGTACCGGATGGCGCGGTGGCGTTCCCGCTCGCGACGGTTGCAGCGCCGTGTCAAGCGCGGGATTAAGGATTTTCGCGCTTGAGCCTGCGCGCCCGGCAAGGCTTCTGCCGAATACAAACACTTCTTAATATACCCACATACCTGCTCCAAAGAAAGAGGCGCTTGATTCTGATAAGGAGGGTGCGCAGGCCAAGACCTCAGCATGAACCGCCGTTATCTTGGCGGTGTAACCGTGGGCAGCGGCTCCGATATATAGATGTGTACGAGACAACTTGCCCGCAAGGTCTTGGTGACATCGAAGACCATTAGACGGAACTGATATTCGCCGGGTTCGTAGGCGGCGGGAACGAACTGACTGAATTCAGCCGCTTCCCGCACTTCGGTGTTTTGATCTTCTATGACTTGGAAGTTGCCAAAGGTGCTGGGTCCCATGATCTCAATCGAGCCAAAAGCGAATTGATCGGTGAATACGGTACCCACCACCGGAATCGGCTGAAAGACGCGCATGCCGTTCCCGGGTATGATCAATTGCGCCTCGGGACTGTCGCAGCCGATTGGCGGAGCCGCCGGTATCAACGTACCTACAGCTGTCGGAGTTGGAACCGGCGTCGGTTGAACCCGGCCTGCGAAGTCCTCCGCTCGCGGCAAAGCCACTGGGTCAATTCCCAGATTGCCCGAGGGCGTTGGGGGCAACGGCGTTTCAAATACGCCATCGTCTACCCGCGCAGCCGCCACCAACTCCTGGATCTGACGATCTCGCCACAATTCCGGCACAACGATCAATTCAATGCCGGCGACAATAAGCGCCAGCTCCAGCAAAACGATGACCGCGGTTATCGCGTTCGTCTGCCGATAGCGCGAGAGATCGCGTTCCAGTTCAAAATATGAAGAGCGGTACTCATCGCCCCAGACAAAGTAACGGCGCAGCGCAAAGAGAATGCCCGCGGCAATCAGAAAATAAATGCCCACCGCCACCTGGTCAATAAAGGCAACAATTATAGTCATGTCGGAAAACGCTTGAGAACACCCTGCAGGATTGTGGTCAAGCGCGGGACGATTACCTTGCCCGCTTCCAGAACCTCCTCATGATTGGTTTCGAAGTCGCTATCGACCGTGTCAATCGCGACGTTGGTTACACCGGAACAGGCCATAACCCGCATGCCGGCGTGGCGCGCCACCAGGACTTCATGCGCCGTCGACATGCCGACCGTATCGGCGCCCAGCGTTCTAAGCATGCGGATTTCCGCCGGAGTCTCGAAGGAAGGACCCGACAGCGCGCAATAGACACCGCTATGCAAGGGGATGGCATGTTCCCGCGCTACCTCGATCGCGAGATTTCTCAACTCTCGATCATAAGCTTGCGCCAAGCCGACAAAGCGTTCGCCCAGCGACTCGTCATTGGGGCCCATTAGGGGATTGGCGCCTACCATACCGGGGAAATTAATGTGATCTTCAATCAACATGACATCGCCGACCTTATATGCCGGGTTGATGCCTCCGGCAGCGTTGGTAAGGAATACAGTTCCTATGCCCAACTCCTTCATAATCCTGATCGGAAAGGTAATCTCGCGCATGGTGTAGCCTTCGTAGAAGTGAGCGCGACCTTGCTGAGCCGCAACTGTTTGCCCGGCGAGCCGGCCAATCACTAAATTGCCTTGATGACCAAATACGGTAGAGGTCGGCCAACCGGGGATGGATTCGTATGGAATTACGACGCGATCGAGCAAAGTATCCGCCAGCGAACCCAATCCAGAGCCCAAAACCAGGCCGACAGTAGGCTTCTGAGACGTACTTTTGCGGATGACATCGGCGGCGGCGACAAAATCTTTCTGGCTGTTCATGGGCTTGCTCCCAGCGTGTTTGGAAGTCCTGTGTGTAAAGAATTTACAAATAACCACTATCGACGCGCCTTAGCCCCCGACAACCCAGCCAATGCTGAGGATGACACGAGAGCGCGCAAGGGCTATCGATTCAAAACATATTATCACAACTTGCTTATCTCCGATATAATTGAGGACAATCGCGTGATATGACGGTATGAGGACGGGCATTTGAACGACATACGCAGGCAGTTTCGCGCCGCGCGCAACCTGCTCTTGATCATCTTGCCAATTGGCGTTGCCGGCATCATGATCATTGAAAAGCTCCCCTTCGTTGACGCTGCCTGGCTCTTGATTATCACCCTTACCACAATTGGATACGGCGACATTGTCGTCCAGTCCCAACTCGGCAAAGTCTTCATCATTTGTCTGGTGCTGGTTGGGCTTGGTTCATTGACTTTTTTCTTGTCCTCATCGTTTGCGCTCTTGTTCAGCGCGGAATCCGTCGCGCGCCGCCGCAGGACAGCAACGGCGAAGAAGATCGCCAAACTCGACAAGCAATACATCATTTGCGGCAGCGGCGAAATGGTGGACAAGACCATCGGCTACGTCCTGCACAGCGCGCAGATCCGCCGCAAACAGCATCAAGATACCGCCTACCAACCCATTGAGCGTTTCTTTAACCGCCTATTTGGCGAAGCCAAGCGCGGCAGATTGCTGGGCTTGCGCCGCTTTGTACACGGCATATTCGTTTTCTACATAAACCATTTCGCGGAACATATAACTTTGCTTGACCTTTTGGTCGTTGTGACGGAAGACGCGGAATATGCCGAACATTTGCGCAGCGCGGGCCTCCTGGTGGTCGAGGGCGAGCCAACCGACGACGATTCTCTGCTCGACGCCGGCATCGCGCGGGCGCGAGCCATCATGGTGATGCTCAACCAGGACACCGAAGGCCTGCTCACGGTCCTCACCGCGCGGAATCTTAATCCCGCGCTCTACATAACCGCAGCCGCAATTGATGTTGAACTCAAGATCAAGATGATCCGCGCCGGAGCGAATTACGTGCTCGCCCCTTACGAGGTCGCGTCGCAATTTTTGAACGGCGCCACATTGAGGCCCGCGGTCAATGACTTTTTTAACAGTATCCTCTTCGATCAAGAAACGAAACATCAGATGACGCAACTTGAGCTCGGCGACAATTCGCCCTGGATTGGGAAGCGCATCAGCGATCTGGACTTGCGCGAGCGCTATGACGCCAGCATCCTCGCTATTCGGACTGAGGACGTAGACTTTGTCCACGCGCCCGGGAGCAGCCGCGTATTAAACGGAGGCGACATCATTCTAGGCGTCGCGCCGGGCCCAATGATACCGAAACTGCAACATGACTGCCGCCCGACTGGACGTGATTTTATGCGCTTCGCGACCTTCCAAAGGCTGGTAACCTCCCCCCCGCTGAAGCGCCTGGACGCGACGCTCGACCTGGACGAGTCCGCGGCGGCGATAGAATTGATGTCGAAACATTTTATCATCTGCGGCAATGATCACATTATCGAAACCGCGGCTCGTTTTCTAAATCCAGCGCGGCCCTTTGTTTTATTGAGCGATAACCACAGGCTGACCCAGGAATGGCTGGGCAGGGGTTTCCGCGTCGTTCACGGCAACCCCGCCAAAGAAGAGATCTTGAAAAAAGCCGGCATCGATCGGGCGCAAGCCTTGATGTTGTCGATTGAAGACAAAGCCATGGCTGTATTGACCGTATTATCAGCCCGCAGCATCAGCAAATCCTTGCTTATCTCCGCCACCGCCACCACCGATGATATGATTGAGAAGCTCCATCGTTCAGGGGCGGATCGCGTTGTCAGCCCCTTCCACGTCGCAGGACAATTCGTATTGCTCTCGACTACCCGCCCGGAAATAACTGAATTCTTGCAGCACGTGATTTACAACGAGACGACCGGGCTGGAAACGGCTGAACTCTACATGGAAAATGATTCTCCCTGGATCGGGCAGACCATCAACTCTCTGAGCTTGGCGCTGAGATACAGAGCCGGGGTAATTGGCGTCCGGCAAGCAAACGGAGCGGATTTTTTGTATGTGCCGCCCATGCAGCACGTCATCAAGCCCCATGAAGTTCTCATTGTCATCACGCCCATGGAGTATTTTGACGAAATGCGCGCCGAAGCCGCCGGACACAAGGACAAACGACCCGCGACTTTAAGAGTCCAGGTAGATGTCCAGGCCAGCGGGACCTGGTCGCGAGATATGATTCGGGAATTAATCAAACAGCAGGACGGGAGCTAAGCCGAGGGATCCTTCTGCTGCGTTGGCAGCCTTCGCGGAAGCTGCGGCTGCCTCATTTGAGAATCACAAAGGATCGTATCGCTAGCAACTTCAACACAGGCGATATTGTCGCGGTACGCTTCAAACAAGTCGTGAAGACTTCCTTTTCGAGATAATGACAATATATCGGACCAATAGCGGCGGCCAATCAGGACCGGCTGTCCCAGCGACGCCTGATACCTCGGCACGAGTAAATCCTCGGCGCCCCGCGCATAGGACGTCAAAAGCTGATAAATCACCTTGGGCTGCAAACGCGGGTGATCGCCCGGCGCCACGAGAACGGCGGCGATATGAGCCGGCATTGCGCGGAGGCCCGCCTTGAGCGCCGATAAGGCCTCGCCATTCAGATGGAGCAGATGGGGTAGCGCAAGACGATCATTCTCCCTATTGATTGAGCCATTGTCCCGATTCGTCCGTCTTGGAGCGCTAGTTCGCGCTCGGCTGGTTACCACTTTCACGCCCAAGGGTTTGACCGCCGCTCTGACTTCAGGCGCCCAACGAGCGGCCGCCACGCGTATAGGAGCGATTCTCGAGCGTATCAACTGCTCTGTGACATGCGCGAGTATGGTCTTCCCGCCTCCCGCTGAGGAAAGCATGCTCGGTGGATGTTTTCCATTGGACTCCCCGGAAGCGAGGACGATCGCGCCAACCGCGCGCTGTACCTCGCGCACTGGTTCCGCGCCGCGCACGGACCCTATCGCCACGGCTTGAATTCGCGGGTTCTGTAAGCTGAGTCGCGCAATCGTCCGCGCGCGTCCGCGCAAGTATCCGCGTTCCGGCGTTCTGTTCAAGAAAAGCACCACGCGCGCCCCTTCCGGCACATTTTTCAATCCAAGGTCTTCATCTCGCAGCACTTGCGCGAGCCAGGGCGATTTGACCGGGCTGTTCCGCAGGAATCCGTATTGATCAACCATCGCCGCTGGATTGTATACGTGCGCATCGTCCAGCGGCTTGCCCAGCGCCGCCATTGACGCGATCGGAACAACAAGCGATGTCTCGGGAGGGATCCACGGTTCATTCTCAAAGGGCGCCTTGAAAGGCATGCCGTCCGACCTGTCCGCCTCTACCAGCAAAACATCGGAATCGACAGAGTCCAGCAACTCCCGCGCCCAATCCTCCCGTGGCCCGCTCAGGACTCCCTTTTGCCAGGTCGACTTGTCATAGAGAAAGACAAACTGGTGCTCGCCCAGAGCCTGAGATATCGCCTCCGCCCCGCTATCGTAGCGCATGGCATGGGGATAGAGACTCAACTGTTCAACCGGAATCTCCGTTGTCGCCGTCGCAAGCACCCGCCAGCCGGACTCAGCCAACTCGTAACCAAGGCCGACCAACAATGAAGTCTTGCCACCCGCGCCGACAAAGGCCGCAACGTCGCCTCGCGAGATATCAAATGCCTGACACAGTCTCATGAAATCTCCCAATCACGCTCAGCGCCAAACGCAAGGAGCGTCACAGGCTTTAGGACGCGCCAAGGAGCGTGATTCCTGAGTATCATAACACGAAACCAGCTTGCTTCGCTTGCGAATCATTATGAAGTACAGGGCAATCGCTTCAAATTTCTCTTCACCACCAAGGGCGCCGAGTTTAGTTTCTACAGAGCAAAATTCCTCTAAATCTGTGTACAAAAGGGTGATAATGACTTGCCACTGAAGCCCACTTGTAGCAGCAAGTACACAATTATCATTTTTGAAAGGTTTTTCTCTGTGCTCTCAGTAAGTGCAAGTAAGTCATGCGAAAAAGGACGGTGATTCTCATTTTTCGGAATCTGTAGTTACGGGCGATCCTTGGATCGCCCGTAACATCGTCATTTTGCATTCGGGCGACTCAAGAGTCGCCCCTACACTATTCTTCTGATTGTTGCATTACTTACTTGGAATCACTTCTGTGTCCTCTGTGGTTATATTTTAGTTTGTATTTATGATATATTGATGGACTATGATTTTGAAGCGATTGCCCTGTTATGAAGTAGCGAATTGAAGCTGGTTCAAATAAAGCACAACAAAGGCTTGACAGCCGGCGCAGAGAGAGATTTTAACCAGCGAGGGGCGCGTAGACACTGACCGCGGACCGCCCAAAGACTTAAATGTAACCGATCCCGTGTTGGCGCAATGCCTCCACTACTTTCTGCGCGGTAAAGGGTTGAGAATCCACCCAAACGCCAGTCGCGTCATAGATCGCCGCGGCGATCGCGGGCGCAAGCGGCAGGAAAGGCATCTCCGCCATGCCGCGCGCCCCCCAGGGACCGATCGGATCGGGATGCTCCAGAACGACCGACTTCACGAGGGGCGGCACGTCCAAGGCTGTGGGGATGAGATAGGTTGACAAAAACGGGTTCAAGACCTTGCCTTCGCGCGAGACGAGATACTCCATCAAGGCGTAGCCCTGCGCTTGAACGATAGCGCCTTCAATCTGACCCTCCAATTGTTGAGGATTGATGACCTTGCCGACATCGTTGGCGCAGACCACTTCCAGCAGCCGCACTTGGCCCGTTTCGATATCGACCTCGATCTCGACTGCTTCGGCGACATAGCCATAGGCGAAGTTGGGATCGCATTCCCCGGTCTCGGGATCGAAGGGCGTGGTCGGCGGGGGATGGTACATGTACTCGCCCTTCGCCGGCCGTTCTTCGTCAGTCCATTTCCGCAGGGCGATCTCCGCCGCGCCGCGAATGGCATTGCCCGACATAAACGAAAGTCGCGATGCCGACGCGCTGCCGGATGAACCCGAAGTCGCCGTGTCCGAAGCGACAATGCGCACTTTGTCAAAGGGGACGCCGACCGCCTCCGCCGCCATCTGGCTGAGCGCGGTATGAGCGCCTTGCCCGACATCGGCGCCGGCGTGATAAAGCGTCACCGACTCGATCTCGCCCTCGCCCTGAATCTCGAGGCCCGCCCAGCAGTGCTCGGGGAAACCGAAGCTGAATCCAACATTCTTGAATCCACCCGCTATGCCCCGGCCGCGCCGCTTGCTGCTGTCGGCGGGCTGACTTGCCCTGCGCAGCTGCCAGCCCTTCTCTCGCCGCCGCCACCAGGACTCTTTTCCGCAGGCTTCAAAGACTTGCGGCATTGTCACGCCCGCGGGGAATGGGGTCCCCACCGAGCCGATACTACCCTCTCTGATCGTGTTCTTCATGCGGATCTCAAGCGGATCCATGTGCAGAGCGGCAGCCAGCCGGTTCATCTGCCCCTCCGCCGCCAACAAAGCCTGGGGCGCGCCAAAGCCGCGAAAAGCGCCCGAGGGGATGTTATTAGTATAGACGGTATAGGTATCAACATGGACGTTGGGTATCTCGTAAGGTCCGGTCACAGTAAGCTGCGCGTTGCCCAGCACCTTGTTGGAGGTATAGTTGTAGGCGCCTGCGTCTCCGATCACCGTGGCCGAAGCCGCGGTCAATACGCCATCGTCGGTAGCGCCCCATTTCGCCCTGACTTTTATCGGATGGCGCTTGTGATGATAAAGGATCGACTCTTCGCGATTCCACTGTATCTTGACGGGCCGGCGCAGTTTCCAGGCTGCCAGCGCCAGTATGATCTGGACGGTCATATCCTCTCTTCCGCCAAAGGCGCCGCCAATGGCGGGGTAAATCACGCGCACGCGGTCCGGCGGCAAGTCAAGGGCATGATAGATCTGTTCCTGATCTTCATGGGTCCATTGACCGGCAACGACCACCGTCACCCGGTCCTCTTCGTCGATGTACGCAAGCCCCGCCTCCGGTTGCAGATAGGCGTGTTCTTGCCAGGTGGTCTCGTATTCCGCCTCGACCACGACATCCGCCCGCGCCCAGCCGGATGCCATGTCCCCCCTGCGGATGCGATACTGCGTCACCAGATTGCCCGGACTTTCCGGATGCAGTTGCGGCGCGCTTTTCTCCATAGCCGCTTCCGGATCAAAAACGGCGGGCAAGTCTTCGTATGCGACATTGATCAGGTCAAGCGCTTCGCGGGCGACCGCGTCAGTTTCGGCAAGGACCGTCGCCACCATGTCCATGTAACAGCGAACGACATCGGTTCCGGGTTTGTCGCCGCCCGGTCCACAGAGCACGGGCTGATCTTTGATGACCAAGCCATATTCGTTGACGGGCAGGTCCTGGCTTGTGAATACGCGCAGGACACCCGGGAGCGCTTCCGCGCGGCTGGCGTCAACGTGCAATACCCGAGCATGGGCGCGCTCACTGAATTTAACGCGCATCCACAACTGCCCTTCGATATCTATATCGCCGGGATAGCGGGTCTCCCCGGTGACCTTGCCCCGGGCGTCAATGCGTTCGACCGACTGGTTGATTACGGCGCTTGGTTCTGCGGACAACTGTCTAACCCCTGTACTATGCCTCGTGGCGAATGGAGCGCGTCTAGAACGACGGCAAAGCCTCGAATGTCGTTTCGATCAGTTTCTCTGTCTCGTTATAGAAAATCCGTCTTAATATGGCGATGGCTGCGGCATAAGTCGGTTCGACGCCGCCAAAGCTGAGGCTGCCGGCGCCGAGGTTCTGGCCGTCTTTGGTTGGTTTATCCGAGGCGTAATGCAGGAAACCAATATCGAACTTGACCGAATGCAGGTTGACAATCTCGTTCATGGGATGCCGTTGCGGGCGGAAGGCTTCGAAGACCGCGGAAAGGTAGGGACCGCCTTCCATTTCGATATCGGTATAACCCTCTTTGTAAAAGACGCTCATATAGTGGGGATTCTGCAAAAACGTGCCCAAAACCGTGACCGCTTTCTGGTTGTCGAGGATATTGCCATGATGCATATAAGACCGGACGTGGCGGGCGGTAAAGCAATTGCGGAAAAGATAGGTATTCTGCGAATGTTCATCGTGGATCACGTTGGGGATCATCATATCTCCGATGCGCCCGTTCAGCGTGGCCGACTTGCCCATGACGTAGACGCCGTCCAGGCGCCCGACGCCTTCGGATATGCGGCTTAGCAATTCGTAAGAGGCCATGCCCAAGGGATAGTCGATATTGATGATGATGGCGTTGCTGTGGCGCAGCGGCTCAAGGTCATCGACGCGCCCCAAGCGCGGATCAAACCAGCGCGCTTCCAGCTTGCCCAATTCGATCACCTGAGTCTCTATTTGGAAACCCTGCCGACTGGGAACGCGGTGGATGCCCAGCCGATTCTCTTCCTCTTGCAATATTCGCTTGGCTTCGCTGCCTCGCTCGGAGAGATACTGGCGCAAGACAAAATACAGAAAGTTGTCCATGCTCTTGTGGTAACTCTGCTTGATGTCCTCGTATTCGGTCAACAAGGACTTCTCTTGAAATCTTTCGATGTAACCGATCAGGCTTTCCTCGTAACGCCGGGCGAAGCCAGCCAACAGGTTAATCAAGGAATGCGTATTGCTGGATACGAAGTAGACCGGTCTTTCATCGAGCTCTATACCAACAAGCGATAGCTCTTCGCTCAAATGATTCCACCACGAGGCAGTGGCTCGTCGATAGTCCGCCAGCGAACCTGAAATCAGTCGCAAGCTCATGCTTTTGCGCTCTCGGCTCATTTGCAGCAAGTTGTTGACAAAATCGTCCTTCCACAGCAAGTGCAGCCGGCGCAAATCGCTGACCGCCATGTACAAGCCTTCGGCCAATTGCGCAAAGTCGGCGGGAGCCAAAGTCCCGTCATCTGCATGCGCCAACAGCAGTTCTCGCAATTCTTGATTTTGCAGCAAGTAATGAAGCTTGTTCCATTCGATTTGAAAAGCCGTCAAAATCGGCACCAGGTCATCAATGTCGGAGCGGCTGATGATATAAACCGTCATGGTATGCGCGCCATTGAAGCGCGTTCGACGACGGCGCCCTGGCGCATAGACTTGCCGCCAACTCGCGATGTTTTTGTAACCAGCCGCCACAAAGGCGCGATCCATCTGCCCGATCAGCACCTCTTCGACCTGGATAATGCAGGATGGTAAGCGCAAGGCGCTATACATCAAAGCCGAGACATCGGGTTCCGGTTCGCTGGCGTACTCGTGCAAGGAAGAGCGCATGGCGATATGGCTCTCGACCAAAGTCTCAATTTTGATCGCGTCGCTCGAGCGCAACAAGGAGTAATAGGTGCGCATATAGAGTTCAATTTCTTCGCTGCCGGTCTTGGGAACCCGTCTGTCCATGAGCTAGTCTTCGGCCTGTCTCATCTTCGCTTTGCTGGCTTCTTCAAAGGCTTTGACGATCTTGTAATAGCCGGTGCAACGGCAGAGGTTGCCGCTAATGCTGTAATTGATCTGATCTTTGCTGGGCTCATCAATCTCCTCAAGCAGTTTTGCGCCCGCCATCAAAAAGCCCGGCGTACAGTAGCCACATTGGACCGCCGCTTCTTCAATGAAGGCGCTTTGAATCGGGTGCAGGGCTCCCGATTTCGCCAGTCCCTCAACGGTTACGATCTCGGCGCCATGCGCTCTTGGCGCGTGCACCATACAGGACATGACGGCAACATCATCGAGGAAAACGGTACAGGCGCCACATTCGCCTTCGGCGCAACCTTCCTTGGCGCCCGGCAGTTTGACATCATCGCGCAGCCAGTGCAGAAGCGACTTCTGCTGCCCGGTGCGGACAAGCACCGATTCTTCGTTGACGGTACTTTCTATCGGAGTATCCGGCAGATGCGTGAGTCGCGCCGGCAAAGCTGTTTTTACCCTGGCTTGGTCTTTGCCCCAAAGCATGGGCGGATCGCTGGGCAAGCCCGTGTCAAAGGAGTCGCGCGCCAATTGCCTCAGGCCGCGCGCCACCAGAATCTTTACCATTTCGCCCCGATATTCAGCGCTGCCGCGGACGTCGTCAATGGGCTTGGCGGCGTCGGCGGCCAGGCGCCCGGCCTCCGCGATGTTTTCCTTCGTCAAGCGCTTTCCAAGCAGAAATTCCTCGGCCGCCGGCGCGCGAACGATGGTGGGAGCCACGCTACCCAGCGCAACGCGAGCGCTGGAGACTACCCCATCGTCCCCAAAGGACAGGACGATCGCCGCATCAACTACTGATATGGCCTGCGCCCGACGCAAGCCCAACTTCAAGAAAAGGCCGCGCTGATTGTCATTCAGCGCCGGAAACGAAATAGCGCTCAGCATCTCATTGGGTTGCAAAATCGTTTTGCGGAAGCCAGTATAGAAATCTTCCAGGGCAACCGAGCGTTCGCCAGCCAGCGACGACAGCCTCAGCTCGGCGCCCAGGGCGATCAAGGGCGTGATGGTGTCGTTGGCGGGCGAAGCGGTAATGAGATTGCCGGCGACAGTAGCGCGATTGCGTATCTGCGGCGCGCCGACTTCCCAGGAGGCTTGCGCCAGCGGCAGACCGCGCTCCCGTATCAGGGCGCTGCCCACCACATGATTATGGGTTACCAACGGTCCCAAGCGGATCATGCCGTCGCGCAGGCAAATATCCTCCAGTCCCTTGACCCGCGTGATATCGATCAGGACCCCGAGTTGCGGATGCTGCCCGCGCTCCATCTCGATGATCAGGTCGGTGCCGCCGGCGACAATGCGCGCCTCTTGCCGGTGCTGATCAAGCAGAGCGAGCGCTTCCTCGACCTTGCTGACGCAATGATATGCCTGCCACATAGCGGCGCTGCCTCCCTTTGGTACAAGCTGGTATCGGCTCAAGATTCCGATTGTGGTTCCAACTCCAATACCGTAAATGGATTGATGTTCAAGACGCAGGTGGACCGGAACTGCGTTCGCACGACTTTTCGTCGATCCCAGGTATGCACATGGCCATGCAACATATAGCGCGGGCGATGCCATTTCAAAAAATTGATGAAACTGTCGAATCCCCGGTGCGCGAAGTCCCTGCCATCGTGGATATTACGGGCTGGCGAATGGGTGACAAAGAGATCGACGCCGCGACTGCCAGTCAGGCGATTCCAGAGTATTTTGGCGCCGAGGCGCAGGACCAACCCGTGCATTTGGAATTGAGTATATTGGATTTCACCGGCATTATAGCGTATCGAGCCCTCCAACCCAGCCAGGGTCAAGCCTTTGTATTTGACGACCTTCCCGTGCAAATCGATACCGCCGGGCGGGTCATCCTTGTATATCTCGTCGTGATTGCCGCGCACGTAAAACATCGGCACGCTGATGATGGTGCTGATGAAATCAAGATAACCCGGCGGCATATCGCCGCAACTCACGATTAAGTCAATATCGCTATATTGGCGACGCAGATTGACCGCGCTATGCAGCTGTGGCGCTTCAATGTCGCTGACGCAGAGAATCTTCACGGCCCGGTCTCAAGAAGCTAAATCGCCAGCCATTTATCCGGCAGGCTTGATCGCTAGCCGGAATAGCCGCTGGCGAAGGTATCAATCATAAGGCGCACGTCCTCGCCCAAGGGATAAAGAATAGGACAGGTGGCGCCAGCGGAAATGTACTCTCGCACCTTGGCTTTGACCTCCGCGGGCGTGCCCGAAGCCGTGATCATTTGAACGACGTCATCCGGCACCAGTTTCATGGCTTCGAGGATTTGTTCCTCGGTGGCGGGCCAGGTCAAGACCTGTCCGATTTCCTCAAGCAAATCCTGGTTGACGCCGCTGGCTTTCATGATGTGCGGCTGTTGACCCAGGTATTGCGTTACCAGCTTGCGAGCGGCGTCAAGCGCTTTCTGGCGATCGTTATCGACCGAGCAAACGACCAACTGCGGACGATCGACATCGTAAACGGTTTTGCCGGCCTTGCGCGCGCCGATTTCCAACTGAGACATGGCCGACTCGTTATACTTGGGCGAAACGAGATAATTCAAAACGACGCCGTCGGCGATCTCGCCGGTGAGCGCCATCATTTTCGGGCCGGTCGCGCCAACGTAGATGGGCACATTGCGCGGCTCCTTGCGCCCGTGCACGACATCAAGCTCGACATCCTCCAACTGCACGAATTCGCCCTGGAAGCTGACCCGTTCGCGATTCAGCAGACGCCGTACAACGGTCACAACTTCGCGCATGGCCAGCAAGTTCTTCCGCCGTTCGATGCCGACTTTCGCGGCCAGCGGATCCCACCAGGCGCCGATGCCGCAATAAATGCGATCTTGCGCCAGATCATCCAGGGTCAAGAAGGTGGCGGCAATAACTGCCGCATTGCGCGTCCAGTTATTGATGACCCCGGAGCCGATCTTGATGCGCGAGGTCACGGCGGCGAAGGCGGCCATCGGCACAATCGCATCTCGCACCAGCCGGCTTTCCGCCTGCCAAACCGCTTCAAAGCCGGCTTTTTCCGCATATTTGACGTATTCCATCGCGTCCCGCAATGAATGCGCGTCCTGCAAATAGAGCGCTACTCGATCAGCCATCTTTCAACTCCAGACCCTAAAGATGTTCACCAGTTTGTCGCATTATCAACATAAATGAAGCTCATACACAAATCAACCGTCTTGGTCCGATCGACGATTGTCGCTGGGCAAGCATTGATCTGGAGGCGCGCATTCCTTCCCAACCCTCACTCCAGCGTTTCCATTCCGCCGCTGCGCGCAAAGGAAAAATCCGGCAAATGCCCGAAACTGCCTTCCGAGCGAATTCGCCGGTATAGATCGAGGTCTCCCGGGACATCAATATCCGAAGCCAAACGGTCGGAGTGATAAGTCATGACCTCGATGCCGGCGCGTTCGGCGCTGGCGATATGCCGCTGATAACTGCCCGGACCGTAGTCAAACTGAATCACGCCGGGCGGACGCGCCAGCAAGGCGTTCGTGCCGTCGCCGTTATGGTCGGTGGCAATCACGATCGAAGGGTTCTTGGCCAATGCGATCAGCGCTTGAACATCATCGGCATGCAGGAAAGGCAGATCGGCCGGCAAAATCAATACCGCGTCGACCCGCCAACTCTTGACGATCATCGTGGCGCGCATCAGCGCCGGATTGAGATCCGAGATCGCGCTTTCCTGAATGGTCTTCGCGCCCATTTCGCGGGCGATTGCCAAAGCCTTGGTATCGCGCGAGATGACCAATACGCCGGAGACCTCGGGCACAGTCGTGACCACCGAGAGCACATGTCTAAACATCGCTCCCGCCAGTTCGTAGCGTTGTTCGGGAGACAATACCGCGGATAGCCGGCTCTTGGCGTTTTTCAATGGTTTGACCGGTACGATCGCCCAGAGACTCATGCTTCCCAACTTTCTATCCAATTGAGCGTCGCTTGCGCCAGCGATCTTTTGTCGTCTTCAGTTTTCATCAGGGTGTTCACTTGTATGGATCGCAGGTCCTTACGCCCCAGGGGCTCGTTTTGGATGTCATTCACAAAGCCGTTGATGATTCCAGTATAGAAGTTGGCGATATTTGCCGCAGTCACTTTCTGTCCCAGTTCCGACATGATTTTGGCCGTGGGTCCCTTCACTGCAGCGCCCCCTATGATAGGCGTAACCGCTACTTTGGGTACGTCAAGACTGGTCAGCAAGTCGCGCATGCCCTTCACAGCCAGGATCGGAGCCAGCGACAACCAGGGATTCGAGGGCGCGATCAAGACAATATCCGCCGCGCTCAAAGCCGAGCGAACCTGGGATGTGAGGCTTGATCTCTGGCAGCCCTCATGTCGGATCGACTTAATCACCGGTTGCCAGCGATGTTTAACAAAGTATTCCTGGAAACCCAATTCGCCAAATTCGACTGTCTCGATCTTGGTCGGGATTTCGTCATCGCTCATGGGCAGCAAAGCCACATCCACACCCAGCGACTTGGACAAGCGCTCAGTCGTCTCAGTTAACGATCGTCCGCAACGCAAGAGCCGGCTGCGCTGCAAATGCGTAGCCAGATCCTTGTCTCCCAGTCGAAACCAGGTATCGACGCCGTAGAAGCTGTTTAATGCCTCCAGCGCAACGACGCTGTCGCCCTTTATGCCCCAGCCCCAATCCGGATTGACCAGTCCGGCCAGCGTATACATCACGGTATCGAGATCGGGACAGATCCTTAAACCCAGATGCCAGAAATCGTCGCCGGTATTCACGACAAAGCTCAGTCGACGCGCCGGCAGGATCTGAGCCAAGCCGAGAGCCAGCTTTGCCCCGCCAACACCGCCAACCAGGACGACAATATTCTTGTCTAGCGCCACAATACCCTCGTTTCCCAGTTTTCCCGGCTTCGCGTCCTTTCTCCCGCTGGGTAGCCGACTGTGATCATGCCTTGCGCTTGCCAGTCTGGGGGCAGGTCGAGCGCAGCGCCGACAAGATCGGGACAGAAGAGCGGGGCGCAGATCCAGCAAGCGCCCAAGCCAAGACTGCTGGCCATCAGCAGTATATTCTGCCCAGCCATGGCTGTGCTCTGGATCGCCATGATACGTTCGTAAGCGCTGCGTCTTTCATCGGGATAGGAATCCATATCTGATACGGTCATACAAAGCAAGATCAACAGGGGCGCGGTACTTATCCGCTCGAAGGAGCGGCTGACGTCTTTTTCGATAACCGGCTCTGGCAGGCCGTCCGCTTCCAAGTCAGCGCGCAGCTTCGCCCCCATGGCGCGCGCAAGATCTTCTTTCTGCGCTTTTTCGCTGACGATGACGAAGCGCCAAGGCTGCCGGTTATGCGCCGACGGCGCCCAGATCGCCGCCTCCAGCAACTGCTCCAGGATACCGTCGGGGATTGGGCGCCTTTGATAGCGCCGCAGGGAGCGCCGCGCGCGAATGAATTTTAGGAGGTCTTGCGGATGAATACCCACTGGTCTTTTCTGATCTATCGATACAAATCATTTTCCGGGGCGCGATTCAAATCGGAGGCCAACCCGTGCGGCGCCGTGACATCGATCCCGCGGATGACTATGGCAGGATAACCCTCGTCAGCCTCTCCGCAAAGCAAATGCGCCGCCGAAGCCACCAGGTCCGCATAGGCTTGCTGCGTCACTTCCAGCTTTCGGCCATATAGATCCGTCCTGCCTCGCAGATCCTTGACCGCTGCGATCCCCGTGACGCCGATCGCTACTCCTACATTGCCGACGCGAAAGGGACGGCCGTGCGTATCGCTGATAATCACCGCAACATCGATACCAAGTTCGTCTCGCAGGGCATCCCGCACCGCCGCGGCAGAGGCGTCAGGATCTTGCGGGAGCAGAAGCGCGGCATTGTCGCCACTTTCGATATTCGATCGGTCCAGTCCCGAATTGGCGGAAACGAAGCCCAGGCGATGCTGCGTCACTAGCACGCCGCGGCGCTTGCGCGAAACCAGCGCCGCCTCTTGCAGGACCAGTTCGACCAGCCGCGGATCCTTTTCCGTTTCCGCCGCCAGCGCAGCCGCCGCTGGCGAAACGGATACCTCCGCCAATGATACCTGACGTCCTTCGGCCTTGGATACAATCTTCGATGAGATGACCAGCACATCTCCGTCCGCCAGCGACAAGCCCGCGGCGCGAGACTTATCCGATATGATCGACGCAATGTCGTCGCCGGGTTGGATCAGAGGAATATCGGGGATCGCGAATGCGGAAAAAGCGGGGACCTGGCGCACTGTCATGTATCCAAGCCGGTGATGCGGATCCCCGCGCCCTTGACCTTGTAGCTCTTGTTGATGTGCAACAGCAGGGGCGTCAGCGACTCCACCGCCACCGCGTTCTTGAGCGCGCCGGCGTCAATGCCGCGCATGCCGGCCGCTTCCGCCAATTCGATGACAGCTGCCTTGGCGGCCGAGTCATCGGCGCAAACCAGCACGTCACAATCGACCGGCTGATCCAACTGCGCAAGTTTGACCGCGCTGACATTTTGAAAAGCCGCTACCACAGTGACTTCGTCGCCAAGTATGGCCTGCGCTTCCAATGCCGCCGCTCGGCCAGTCGGCAGATTAACCGCCATGATTTCCGGCGGCTGCAAGGGCACTGTAAGATCAACGACTACCTTGCCGCGGCAGGGGTCCCTAAGGGCTTCCAAAGTGGGCTTGTGGGCAGAATAAGGTACGCTAAGAACGATCAAGTCGGCGGCGGCGGCGGCGGCGGCATTTGACATCCCGCATAGCAAGTCCTGACCCATTTCAGCGTTCATTTCCGCCGAGCGCCCAATCGCCTTTTCGGGCGAGCGCGACCCGATGATCACGCGATAGCCGCTTCGCGCCCAGCGCATGGCCAGGCCCGCGCCTTCCTTCCCGGTGCCGCCCAGGATCGCCAGCGTCGTCTGACTTTCATTCCTGTCTGACATGACTTGTCTTTCTCTCATTTAATAGACCACCACGCAAGCTAAGTAAATCCAAGTTTGTCATTTTTCTCTGCGCCCTCTGCGCCTCTTTTTTAATAAACCGCGTCGCTCATGCGACGAGAAGGTTTATTATTTTGTGTGAGCGCGGCAGACCTTTTCGCTGCCGCCGAGCGGCTGTGGTGATTTTCTTTACTTTGTTGGAAAAGCTTAGAGCAGAAGGATTATTGTTTTCTGTGAGCGCGACATTCCCGGGACCTTTTCGCCAGCTAGGCGCAGAGCGGCTATTTCAATTGGCAACAGCGCTAGGATTGTATAGCAAGTTCGGCATTTCGCGTATACCGCTCCCAAACCTCCGGCGCCAGAGCCAGCGCCTCGGCGGCGATCTCCGCTTCGTCCAGAACCAGAATCTCTCGATCGCGCATCAGCAGCTTGCCGTCGCATATTGTACTTGTCACCATCGATGATTCGAAACCAAAAAGCAAATGCCAGGGCAAGTTGCCCGCGTTCAGGGGCGTGAAGGGCTGGTAATCAACGAAGATCAGGTCCGCTTGCGCTCCCGGCGTAATTTGCCCAATCACGCTGCCCGGGAAGAATCGCTCGACCAGACGAGCGTTGTTTTCCCAAGCCATTTTGGCGATATGAATTCCGTTTGCGGCGCGCGGATCCCTCTGAACCACTTTGTGCAAGAGGTAGGCGGTTTTCCATTCCGCCCACATATTGTTGCTGAATCCATCATTGCCTAAACAGAGCTTGAGGTCATCCGCGAGCAGGCCGTCTATATCAGCCGCGCCCACGCCGTTATTCATATTGGAGCGCGGCTGATGGCTGATCCACACGCCCCGCGCGCGCAAGATCTCTCGTTCCTCCTGGTCGATATGCACACAGTGGGCGGCGATGGTATTTTCGCGCCAGATACCATACTCATCCAGGCGCTGGACAACTCGCTTGCCGCTGCGATCCAGGCTATCTTGCTCGTCCGCTTCATGCTCGGCAACGTGAATATGGTAGCCGCAGTCGGCGGGGGCCGATTCCGCGCAAGCGCGCAAACTGGTCTCATTGAGCGTCAAACTGGCGTGCAAGCCAAAGGCGCCGCGCAGCCTCGGGTGCTCGGCGGACGTCTTCATGAAGCGCAGGTTCTCGTTGATGCCCGCTTCCATCTTGTCCATGCCGTCGCGGTCGGTAACTTCGTAACAGAGAATGGCGCGCAATCCCGCTTGATCGACGGCCTCGGCAATTGTGTCGAGGCTGCCGGCGATGTAATTAGGACTGGCATGGTGATCGACCAGACTGGTGGTCCCGTGCTTGATGGCATCCAGCAAACAGACCAGGGCGCTGCTACGGACGCTCTCGCTGTCAAGCGCCTTATCCAGCGGCCACCACAGCCGCTCCAGGATTTGCGGAAAATCGCGCGGCGGGGGGCCGGGTATGGCCATTCCCCGCGCGTACGCGCCGTAAAAATGCGTATGCGCGCAAATATTGCCCGGCATCACGTATTGACCTTTCGCGTCCAGCCGCTCAATCCCCGGATGATCGCGCAGCAGGTCTTGATTGCGCCCGACCGCAGCTATCTGATCTTCTTCGATCAAGATGGCGCTGTCCGCGAGTACGCTCGCGTCTTTTCCTAGGGTAATAACCTGCGCATTCGTGATTAGCATCTTCCGACCCTCCGCTTCAGAATCGCGACAGCCAGGGAGCGCCGCGCTCAGTTGCCCAGCGCATAATAAATCCGATCGACATAAAAGGGCGCGTCGCTGTATAGATCGGGAATCGAATCGGCGCTGGTGAATCGATCCCAGGTGGTTCTTATGAAACTGATCGAGCGCCTTGGCTCGTTCGCGATCGGCGGGTCCTTTTCGATCAAGCGACGGAATTGCACCTTGTAATACAGCTCTTCAGAACGCGACCCTTCTTCCGGCAGCAAATCCCGGCGCCGCGCCAGCTCGACCCCGGTGATGCGCGCAAAGGCGGCAATGGCGCCGCCCGCTTCGCCGAATGCGCCGGCGCTCAGAAAAAGCGCGATGTATTCAGCGTTGATCCCCCGCGGCATTTGCCGCTGGGGGATGCGGTACCAATGCCGTCGGCGGGCAATTTCGAGGTCTTTTACACGTTTGACAACGCCGACCAAGACGCGGTCGTCTGCATACATGTTTCTTCTCAATCGCTCAGCGGCAGCGCAACGAACTGCAACGCTCACGTAAAATAACAAGCCTTCTCGTCGCATGAGCGACGCGGTTTATTAGAATAGCCGCTCGGCGCGTAACCGGCGAATTGTCCACAAGAATGTCGCGTTCACAAGATACAACAAGCCTTCTCCCTGCCTGAGCAAGGGGTTTGCAAAAAAGAGATCTAGCGAATCGCGCCCCTCCGCTCGCGTTGTGCCAGCAATCGTTTGTCAATCTCCCCAACGCGTTCCTGATGGCCGATCCACCAAGCGGGATCGCGCTGCGCGTCGAGCGCCGCTACTGATTTTCCTTGTTGTTCGACCCAGGTATAGTATTTGAGATTATGCCAGCGTTGGCGCGCCTCCCGGCTGCCCTCTTGCACCCAATCCAGCCCGGCGCGGTGAAAGCCCCCGTCGACAATCGCCGTCGCCTCGGCCTCGTCCAGCGGACCCTGAGCATCCCGCAGGGTCGCCAGCACTGATCCGTATCTTTCCATGGCGTCTGTGGCCACCGTCACCACGACATCCTCCGAGGACATGTCATAGAATTTGGCTGTTTTGATCGCGCCAATAATATTGCAGATGCCGCTGATGCCCAGGGTCTCGGCCAGGCATTGGACCTGAGCCTCGTCTATGCCAAAACGGCGCGTCAAGGTTTGACGACCCGTTTCTTCCGCCAGCAGACGCAGGCCCCTGAGACAGTCCCTGTCATCAATTGCCATCAGCGCGTCCATATTGAGCACGTTGTGGATCCAGGTGACATGTTTGTCGCCGATGCCCTGGATCTCGTGGGCGCCATAACCGTTGTTATACAAGGTGGGACACTGTATGGGTTCCAGACCAATAATCTTGTGATCGGGCCAGACCTGCTTGAGCCGATCGCCCGCGGCAATCGTGCCAGCGCTGCCCATAGCCGAAACGTATGCCGAGATCCGGCCTTTACCGATGCCTTTGCGCTGCAAATCGCCCGCCAATTCGACAATCGTATTGCCGGTCACATGATAATGAAAGCGATAATTGCCCATCACCTCAAATTGATTGAGAATGCGGATATTGGGATCGCTGGCGCGCAGTCGCTTGACCTCATCATAGATTTCCTTGACGTTGCTTTCGCTGCCCGCCGTGCGTATGATGCGCGCGCCATAAGTCCTGATGCGTTCAAAACGTTCCTGGCTCATTTCCTCCGGCAAGACCACGATGCTGTCGTATTCCATCCGGCAGCCGATGAAGGCGCCGCCAATGCCGTAATTCCCGGTGGAAGGCCAAACCAGCGTATGCAGAGCCGGATCCACCTCGCCCATTAACTGCATCTCGAGCAGCACAGAATAAGCCGCCCCGACCTTGTGGCTGCCTGAAGGGAAGCGACCGCCGCAGATCAAAACAATCTCGGCCTCCACGCCGGTTAAAGCCTTGGGCAGGACCAAGTGATAGATCTCGTCATTCGGGTCGCGCCAAGTGATGTTGTAGAGATTAAGCGGATTTAAGGGATCCGCATCCAAAGCGGCAACCGCATCCGCTCGCACTGCCGGATTGATCTTCTGCGGATGCAACATCTCTTCAAAGGTCGGCCCCGTAACCATATTTTCTCCTCGCGCTACTTCCCGTTAGTCGTCTGGACCCGCGTCGATCTCCAATTGCTGTTCCAGCACGCGCATTTCATTTTGTACCTCAGTCCGGTGGCGCGCCAATTCTCGATAGGCCTCGAAATCAGCCTCCGACATCGACTCGGTGCCGCCGTCATGGCGCATGATCAAATCATCTATCCGCTTGTCCAGGGTTTCATAATCCCCGACCAGTTCTCGATAGCGCTGTACCAGCTTGAGCTGCTCCGACTTTTGCGACTGGCTCATGCCAGTCCTTTCGGGGGCTCGCCGACGCCATCCACTTGGCTTGGACCGGGAGTTTCGGCTCGATCGACCCGCTGGTTCCGCAGGCTTGGCTCGCTGATCCCGGCCGTAGAAGCCACTACGTAGAGGGGCCTGCCGCGCGTTTCGTCATAGGTGCGGGCGACATATTGACCGAGGATAAACAAGAAGAACAACTGGAATGAACTCAGCAACAAGAGCAATACGATGGTGCTCGCTTGCCCGCCAAAAAATTCTTCGCCCATTGTGATGCGCAAAACGGAAATCACGATTCCAACCAGAAGCGACAAAATCCCCAATATCAAACTAATATACAGCATGATCTGCAAAGGGAAAAACGAAAAACTGGTGACGGCGTCAAGCGCGAAGGCGATCATCTTGCGCAATGGATACTTGGTTTCTCCCCAGACGCGCTTTTCGCGGGCGTAAGGCACCCCAGTCTGTCTGTAGCCGACCCAACTGGTCATGCCTCTGATGAAGCGATGGCGTTCGCGCATTTGCCGCAGCACGGCAGCCACCTTGGCGTCCATCAGCCGGAAATCTCCCGTATCAACCGGAATACTGACATCTGTGATACGATGGATCATGCGATAAAACAATTTGGCGCTGGTCCTTTTCAGGAAGCTCTCGCCCTTGCGCTCGGTACGCACAGCGTAAACGACATCGTATCCTTCTTTCCATTTGGCGATCAGCTGGGGAATGACCGCCGGCGGATCTTGCAGGTCGGCATCGATGAGCACCACTGCCGAACCAGAGGCGTAATCAACGCCGGCGGTCACGGCAATCTGGTGGCCGAAATTGCGAGCGAAACTGATGATCTTGATCCGACGGTCGGCATCCGCCAATTGCTCCATTATTTCCTGCGAGCCGTCGACGCTGCCGTCGTTGACGAGCAGCAATTCCCAGGCCTCGCCGGTGGAATCCAGCGCCGCCTGAACTTCCTCATAGAATCTGCGCAGATTGCCGGCCTCGTTGTAGACCGGCGCCACGATCGAGTAGCGAGGTTTCTCAGCCATGGGCGCTCGCTCGATTCAGCGCCGAACGCGCCGCGTCGACCGTAGGCGGGACTCGTATCCCCCCCGATACCGCTTGACGCGCCCTGGCAACATCTTTGAGACCGTTTCCCGTGATCAGCAGGCACAAGCTCTCTTCTTTGTCCATCAGGCCGGAGGCGACCGCCTGCCTTGCGCCAGCAAAGCTCGCCGCCGCGGCCGGCTCCGCGAAGACGCCGCTCAATTGCGCCAATTGCGGGATAGCGGCAAGGATCTCGGCATCGGACACGATGACAAAGGCGCCGTCGGTATCGCGGGCCGCCCGCAGCGCTTTGGCGCGGTCGCGCGGCAATTCCGATGCGATGCTGTCGGCAACAGTTGTCGCCGGAGCGCGACTGATGGCCTGCGCCTCCAGTCCCTCCTGCCAGGCGCGAGCCAAGACGGCGCTGCCGGCCGCCTGTACGCCAATCAAACGCGGCATTTTTTCAATCCAGCCGAGACGCAGCAAGTCGGAAAATCCTTTGTGCAAGCCGCTGATGATGCTGCCGTCGCCGACGCTGACAACCGCGACATCAGGGACCCGCCAGCGCAATTGTTCGGCAATTTCAAGCGCGACCGTCTTTTTGCCCTCGGTGGTATAGGGATTGACACCCGTGTTGCGCGAATACCAGCCTTCCGCGGCGCAATAGGCCATGCAGAGATCGAAGGCATCATCATAACTGCCTTCGACAAGCAGCACAGTAGCGCCATATACCAATAGTTGAGCCACCTTCGCTTCCGGCGCGGTATGCGGCACGAAAATAACAATGTCTATCTCGGGCGCAGCTGCGCCCAAGCCCGCCAGCGCCGCGGCCGCGTTGCCTGTGCTGGCGGTGCTGACCGTAGAGATCCCTTGCTCCAACGCGCGCGCCAGGACCAGCGCGCTGGCGCGATCCTTGAGCGATCCGGTAGGATTGGCGCCGTCATCTTTGATCCAGACGCGCTCAAGCCCCAGCGACTGAGCGACGCGCGGGGCCGCGTACAAAGGCGTCCAGCCTACGTCCAAGGCCGGCGTCGGGCTTTCCCCCGCGATCGGCAAAAGCGCTTTGTAACGCCAGCAATTGGCTTGACGGTTCGCCGAAAGCGCATCGCGATCCAGAGACGCGCCCAGAGCCGAATAGTCGTAAAGGATATCAAGCGTGCCCAATTCGCCATGCTCCGGACAGGTATAGCTCAGCTCGTCGCCAGCGTAAGCGCAGCCCCCGATAACACAGCGAAGCTCTTTTATCTCTGCCATCGCCTCTTCATCAACCTTCAGCCGCTCGGCGCGCTCAGCCGCCCGGCACAATTCGCGTGCCAGTTTCGTGATGCAGGGCCCGGGTCAAATTAGCCGGATTGGTTATGATGGCTCGAGGTCCGCCGTTGTGTACGAAATCGACCGCCGCTTCAATTTTGGGGAACATGCTGCCCCGCGCGAAATGTCCCTCGTCCATATACCGATGCGCCTCTTGCAAAGTCATGACATCCAGGGCGTATTCGTCGGGACTGTTGAAATGCAGGCACACTTTCTCCACGCCGGTAGAAATCAACAATAAGTCGGCGCGTAAAGTCTGCGCCAGCAAACTGCTGGCGCGGTCTTTATCGATGACCGCGTCTATGCCGCGCAAGCTGCCCACTTCGTTGCGCACCACCGGCACGCCGCCGCCGCCGCAGACGATCACGATGTATCCGGCCAGCACCATGGCTTGAATCGCGTTGATTTCGTTGACGATCAAGGGCTTTGGCGACGCCACCACACGCCGCCAGCCCCGCCCGGCATCTTCGACCATGCGCCAACCTTTTTCTTGCGCGGCTTTGGCTTCTTCATAGGTCATGAAGCCGCCGATTGGCTTGTCGGGATTGTCAAAGGCGGGATCATCCGGATCAACGCGCATCTGGGTGATGATGGTGGCGACGGTATGATTCATGCCTACCCGCCGCAGCGAGTTGTCCAGCGCCTGCTGCAGCATATAGCCGATGCTGCCCTGGGTATCCGCCACCACCAGATCCAAGGGCACATCGTGGATATCCGCTTCGCGCTTGGCGATTTCGGCTCGGTTGAGAATGTAACCGGCTTGCGGTCCATTGCCGTGGGTGATCACTACCTGCCAGCCGTCGGCGATCATGTCGGCGATATGTCGACAGGTTTCGCGCACGGCCTCCCATTGCCGGTCAATCTCCGGATTGCTTGGATCGGTAATCAGCGAATTGCCGCCAATTGCCACCACCACCAGTTTATCGATCATCGTCGGCCTCTTTCGACTATCGCTGTGCGGCTAGAACCCGGCCGAAAGACATGAAGCGTCGACAAAGCGACAAAACGCCTTTCTTCCAAGGCTTCGCCCCGGGCGATTGGGACCAAGGGCCCAAAGCTCAGCGCATTGTAAGAGCCATCGCCGCCTTCTGTACGTGCAACCTGTTTTCAGCTTCATCGTAAACGACGCTTTGCGGACCATCGATCACGCTGTCGGTCACCTCGATATTGCGATCAGCCGGCAAGCAGTGCATGTATATGGCATGCTCGTTGGCCAGCGCCATCCGCCGGTCGTCAGTGATCCAATCGCTGTACTTGGCGCCGATCTGGGCCGACTCGTCTTGATCTTCCGTGGTCAGCCAACTGCCCCAACTCTTGGGATAAAGAATATCGGCGCCGGCGAAGCCAGCGTCAAAGTCCTCAAGAATCTCGAAAGAACCGCCGTGCCGACGGCTGTTTTCCCGGGCTTGCTCCACGATATCGGGCATCAACTGATACTCGGGCGGGCGCGTCAAACGCAGATTCATGCCAAACCGCGTCATCAAGAGCACCAGACTCTGGGGGACGGAAATCGGCTTCTGATAGCTGGAGGCATAAGCCCAGCTGACGTTGATCGTCTTGCCGCGCAAATCGCGCCCGAATTTCTCCTGGATGGTCATCAAATCCGCCAGGATCTGAAAAGGATGGTAGATCTCGCACTGCATGTTCAGCACCGGGACGCGGCTGGCTTCGGCCACGTCGTTGATATAGGCGTTGCCGATGCCCCAATCGCACTGTCGGATCGCGATGCCGTCGGTGTAGCGCCCGACGATCTCGCCGATCTCCTTGGCGGTATCCCCGTGGCTGATTTGCGTGGTTGTGCTGTCGATAAACTGGGCGTGACCTCCCAATTGCGCCATGCCGGCTTCAAAGCTGATGCGCGTACGCGTACTGGTGAAGAAAAAGAGCATGGCCAATACTTTGTCGCGCAATAGCGCGTGCGCTTCGCCCAGCGCCCGTTTGCGCTTTAAGTCCCAGGCGACATCGAGCAGGGTTTCAATTTCTTCTTTCGACCAATCCTGCGTGCTAATGAGGTCACGACCTCTGAGGTCAGTTTGCATATCCAACTCCCCGTTCCAAAAACTAAAGCGATAATAATCAGCCGGCGATCTTGTGCTTTCGTCTCAGAGGGCGGCGACAGGCCGCGCTCCGGAAATGACCAAATCAACTAACGTTGCAACACTTGATTCTGTATACGGTCGCGCAGCTATAATGTCTGATCATGCAATGCCGCATGCCGCGCCTACCCTTGTAGCGTATCCAAGAGAATCGACGGGAAAAGCGCATACCATTCCGTCGAACGCACGACATCTTCCAGCGGCACCTGGTCCAAGACCGTATGCGCGTGGATTTCGTTGCCGGGCGCAAAGCCAATGCTGGGAATGCCCGCTTTGCCGGCCCAATAGATGCCGTTGGTGGAGAAGTCCCATTTGCCGGTGTCGGTTTGGCCGTAAAGGGTCTCGGCCGCGCGCAAACCGGCCATGACAATCGGCTCGTCTTCTTCAAATGCCCAGGCTGGATAGATTTTGTCCAGCGGAAAGACAAAACCGGTATAACTGGGCTCGTCATAAAGCAAGATTTCGGCGTGAATGTCGTCGCGCTGGCCGATGATATCTTGCAAGCGCTTCAGTTCGGCTTGCGGCTCCTCGCCGAAGGTGATGCGCCGATCGACATAAATGACCGCCTCGTCCGGCACCGCGTTGATACTGGGCGTTTTGACTTCCATGTCCGTGACTGTGATTCGTCCCTGCCCTAAAAAGTCATGATCGCCCAATTGCGGCTCGATATGGCTGATACGCTCGATGATTGGCAGCAACTTGTAGATGGCGTTGTCCCCCAGATAATTGCTGGCGGCGTGCGCGCTGCGTCCCTTGGCGACGATCTTGAACTCGACTCGCCCTTTGTGGCCGCGGTAAATCTGCATCTTAGTCGGTTCGCCGATCACCACGAAGTCCGGCTTGATACCCTCGGTTTGTACGAAAGCGTGCGGCGCCTGGCCATCATTCCACTCTTCCATATTGCCGAAGTAATAGGCGCTAAACCCATCCAGCAAGCCCAACTCCCGGGCTATCGCCAAGCCGTAAATCATGCCCGGCGTACTGCCCTTCTCATCGCAAGCGCCGCGCGCGTAAAGTACCCCATCTTCAACCTTGCCTTCGAAGGGATCCCATTGCCATTCATCGGGATCGCCTACGCCAACCGTATCGATGTGGCTATCGTAAAGCAGGATCTTGTCGCCATCGCCGATTTTGCCGACGATGTTGCCCATCTTGTCCCAGAAGATATCGTCGTAGCCGAGCTTCGTCATTTCTTCAGCGATACGTTCGCCACAAGCCCTGATTTGGTTTTCGTAGCTAGGAATGGCGCAAATTTCACGCAGAAAACTGATGATGCTGCCACGGTCCCCTTCGACCCGCGTCCGCAGGAGATCCAGAAGTGCTTGATTTACCATGTTCGTCCCTGTTATTGTGCGCTTTGCTCAAGAAATAGCCCATATTTTAGCGATAAATCGCCAAAAAACACGGTCAATTCTGAGGGAATAGATCAATTAATCTGAACTGCTCCACATCGACCAGACCCTGATCAGTCAGTTTCAGCTTGGGGATCACCTCCAAGCCCATAAAGCTCATGACCATAAAAGGATCGGACAGAAGACTTCCCATGTCCCTGGCCGCGGCGATCAGACTGTCGTATTGCTGTCTAACCGACTCGATAGGCGACTCACTGAGCAGTCCCGCGACCGGCAGCGGCAGGCGCGCCAAAACTTCCTCGCCATCAACCGCGACCAGACCGCCGCCCATGTCGACAATGGCTTTGACCGCGGCAAGCATGCTCTCGTCGTCGACGCCGATTACGGCCAGGTTGTGATGGTCGTGGGCGACTGTGCCGGCGATCGCCCCCCGTTTTAGTCCAAATCCCTGAATAAAGGCTTTGCCGATCTTGCCGCTGGCTCGGTGGCGTTCCACCATTGCGAATTTCAAGATGTCGCGTTCGACATCGCTGACGGCCATGCCCTCGACGATTTTGGCTCGTTCCAGCCGGTTTTCCGTCACGACTTGATCCCGCACGGTGCCAATGACATGAACCCGTTCGCCTTCAGCTTTGATCGAAAAGTCGAGGTCAGCGGAGGCGATGTTTACGGTTCCCCGCAGGTTGATCTGTCGCGGCTGCTGTCGCGGCAATGTCATGGCGCCGTTTTCGGCGACCAGCCTGCCACCTCGGAATACCATTTCCGGCGTGAAGGTCTCTAAATCCGCGACCACCACCAGGTCAGCGTACTTGCCTGGCGCGATCGCCCCGTATTTCTTCAAACCGAAGTGTTTGGCGGTGTTGTACGAGCCCATTCTGATCGCCGCAACGGGATCAATGCCGTTTCTGATCGCAAGTCGGATCATATGATCGATCGATCCGTCGTCCAGCAGATCGGCCGGCATGCGATCGTCGGTGCAAAAGCAGATGGCGCTCTGATTCTCGTTCGTAATCAGCGGCAGCAGCGGCAGCAGATTGCGCGTAGTAGTGCCCTCGCGAATGAATATCGTCAAGCCGAGGCGCAGCTTCTCCAGCGCTTCTTCGACCGTCGTGCATTCGTGTTCGCTTTGGACACCGGCCGCCACATAGGCATTCAGCATCCGACCGCTCATATCCGGCGCATGGCCGTCGAGCGTCAGATGGCGAAACAACTCGATCTTGTCCAGCATGCCTTCGTCGCCGAGCGCCACCCCGGGATAGTTCATCAATTCCGCCAAGCCCAGGACCCAGGGGTGGCCGAGCAACTGCCCCAGATCATCGGCCTCCAGGCGAGCGCCCGAGGTTTCCATGTCCGTGGCCGGCACACAGCTGGAGGCCATCACGTACATGTTGAGCAAACCGTATTTGGCTCGCTCCAGCATATACCGCATGCCCTCGAGCCCAAGCACGTTGGCGATCTCGTGTGGATCGGTGATGACGGTAGTGACACCGTGAGGCAGCACAGCGCGCGCGAATTCCGGCGGACTTACCAGGCTGCTTTCGATATGCGCGTGGGCGTCGATCAAGCCGGGCGCTACAAACTTGCCGCCCAGATCAAGCTCGCGCTTGCCTGCGTATTGGGAGCCCAGCGCGACCACATGACGGTCGTGAACGACAATATCGCTCCGGTAGATCTCTCCGCTGATGACATTGACCAGGGAAGCATTCCGCAACACCAGGTCGGCAGGCGCCTCGCCGCGCGCGGCTCTCAGACGATCAACAATGGACATGTTGACACCTCCCTTCCATCATTTCGGCTCTCAAGCCTCGCCGTTAATGAGCTGCCGGGACAGGCTATTATGCCTTGCAATCAGAGCGGGCAAGTCGACCGTATTTAGCATCCCGTCTTCCACAAGGACTTGACCGTTGATGATGGACAGATCAACTTGCGAAGGCTGACAAAAGAGCAGCGCCGCGAGCGGATCTGCCAAAGCCCCGGCCATGCTCAGCGTATCAAGGCGGAATGCGACAATATCCGCAGACATACCGACTTCAATACGCCCAATGTCTTGACGACCCAAGACGCTCGCCCCGCCCAAAGTCGCCGCTTCCAGCGCCTCCCGCGCTGTGAGCGCCGCGGGATCGCCACCCGCCCGCTGCAGCAGCAGCGCTTGCCTGGCTTCGCCCAGCAAGTGGCCGCTATCGTTCGAGGCCGAACCATCCACGCCCAAAGCCACCTTGACACGCTCCTCCAGCATTTGACGCAGGGGCGCGATACCCGACGCCAGGCGCATATTCGATGACGGGCAATGGCAGACGCCGGTGCCCGTCCGCCCGAACAAGCTGATTTCAGCCGGGTTCAGTTTGACGCAATGCGCGTGCCAAACATCAGCGCCGACCCAGCCGACCGTTTCGGCGTATGCGCCCGGACGCTGACCGAAGGTTTCCAAACTGAAGGAGACATCTTTGTCATTTTCCGCCAGATGCGTATGCAGATTGACGCCATATGCCCGAGCCAGATCGGCCGACTCTCGCATCAAGTCGGCCGTAACACTGAAAGGCGAACAGGGCGCCACCACGATACGCAGCATTGATTGCGGACCAGGATCGTGCCAGGTTTCTATCAAGCGTCTGGTATCGACGAGTATATCCTCTTCGCTCTCGACGACAGCATCGGGCGGCAACCCGCCTTTGCTCTCGCCCAAACTCATGGAACCGCGCGCCGCGTGAAAGCGGATGCCGATTTCCTGAGCGGCGCGAATCTCGTCCTCCAGCTCCACATCGTTGGGATAAATATACAGATGGTCGCTACTCGTGGTACAGCCGGAGAGCATCAATTCCGCCATCGCCAGTTTTGCCGAGGTGTAAATGTGCTCGCCCCGCAGGTTTTTCCAAATGGGGTAAAGGACTTTTAGCCAGTCAAAAAGTTCATTTTCCTGCGCCAGCGCTCGCGTCAAGCTTTGGAACATGTGATGATGCGTATTGACCAAGCCCGGCAGGACGATGTGACGCGAGAGGTCAATCACCCGGTCGGCGTTATCAGCCGGCATCCCTTCAAGCTTTCCTGCAGCCTCAATAATATTGTCGCGGACATAGATAGCGGCCTCTGGAATTTCCCGCCGCGCTGCGTCCATAGTCGCCAGATATCTGATGTTCTTGAGCAGCAATGTCGTCATTGCCCCTCCGAGTTCATTGCTATTGCTATCGGTTGCGCTTCGCTTTGTCAGCGCAAGGTCCCAATCTCTGACAAGGATTTTGGAACCTTCCGTAGAGAACGGCGAGCGGTCAGGCCTCGACGCTGCGCCAAGCCGCCTTTAGCGTATTCTGCAGCAGCATGGTGATAGTCATCGGACCGACGCCGCCAGGCACCTTGGTGATAAAACCGGCTCTTTCCCGCGCCGCAGCGAATTCGACATCGCCCACATAGCGATATCCCTTCTCGCTGCCGGGGTCGTCAACAGAGTTGGAACCGACATCGATCACGATCGCGCCCGGCTTCAACCAGTTTCCTTTGACGAATTCCGGCCGGCCGACAGCCGCAACGACGATGTCGGCAGTCCCCACATGTCCGGCCAGATCCCGCGTTCGGCTATGGCAGATGGTCACGGTGGCATTGGCGTTGGCGAGCATGAGCGCCACAGGCAAGCCGACAATGTTGCTGCGCCCCACAACCACCGCTCTGGCGCCTTCTATGCTTTGACCCGTTTCTTCGATCAAGATCATCGCCCCGGTCGGGGTCGCCGGCGTGAACGTGGGTTCGCGACCACGCATGCCCAACTTGCCCAGATTCATGGGATGGATACCGTCCACGTCTTTTCCCAGGCTGATTTCATTCAGCACCGCCTCTTCATCAATCTGATCCGGCAAGGGCAACTGCACCAAAATGCCGTGGATACTGGGATCCGCATTGAAGCCGCGGACCGCGTCCTCGACTTCCCTTTGCGTTGCCGAGCTAGGCAGTATCCGCGCCTCCGAAGCGATGCCGACCCGCTGGCAAGCGCGCCGCTTCATGCGCACATACATCGCCGACGCGGCATCGTCTCCAACAAGAACTACGCCCAGACCGGGCGAGGCGCCGGCCTGCTCCAGGAATTTGCTGGCGGATTCTTTGATCTCGCCCTGAATTCGCCCGGCAATCGCGCGGCCGTCGATGATTTGCGCTGACATAGTCCCTACCTTTCATCGTCAAACTCATTTTAATAAACCACCTTGCCCGCCAAGAAAGAAGTATTTTATTTTTTCTTAATAAACCACGGCGCTCATACGAAGAGAAGGCTCGTTATTTTGTGTGAGCGTGACATTCCTGGGACTTTTCCCCGGTTACGCCCCGAGCGGCTGTGGTTAATCTTCAGTTTCATTTTACATCGTTCCAGCGACAGCACTTTTGAGCGGATGTCCCGGACGGCCCCAGCAAATATGGAGTTTGTGCCGCCGTCCTGCTAAACTTGGAGGAAGCGCCAACTGATCCAAGGATAGCATAGAGTGAATTCATCCGAGAATCTGCCGGGACTGATCTTGGTGATGATCGGACCCGGCGGTGCCGGCAAAAACGCCATCATGAAAGCCATTATCAAACATTACGCTAATATTCAACAGTTGGCAACGGCGACCACGCGCGACATGCGCTCCGACGAGAAGCAAGGGCGCGAACACCTCTTCGTCAGCCTTCAACAATTTGAAGCCATGATCGCCAAAGGCGAATTATTGGAATACCAGGAGGTGACCCCGGGGAAATTCTATGGCATCCCTCGACAAACTGTTGCCGATTGCCTGAAAAACGCCGAAGTACGAATCGCTGATATTGAAGTCTTGGGCGCGGAGAAACTGGCGCGAGCCTACCCGGAAAATGTCGTTCAGGTCTTTGTCACGGTTCCGGGGGAGTCCATTGATGAGCAGAGTAGAGTTTTGGAAGGGCGCATGCGCGGGCGCGATGATGGCGCAACCGATATCCAGCATCGCCTGGAACGCGCCCGGACACTGGAATTGCCCTATCAGAGCCAGTGCGACTACGTCGTGGTCAATGGCGCGCTTGCGGCTGCGATCGACTCTACCCGGGCTATCGTTGAAAAAGAACTGGCGCGACGAGGATTGTCGGGAGCGCCGCAATGAATGAACTTGCCGGATATCACCAGCATATGGGCGCGCTGCTGGCCGCGGATGGCATTCCCCTGCATTACGGCGATCTTCGCTCAGAATATCACGCGGCGCTTGACCGCGCGATACTGCTGGATCGCTCTCACGAGGGTCGCATTCTTTTGGAGGGAGACAGCCGCTTCGATCTAATCAACCGGATGTCGACCAATGAACTATTGGGCATGTCCCTTTTCGAGGGCCGTCCCACAGTATTCACCAACGCCAACGCCCGTATTTTGTTTCGAGCAATGTGCTACAACTTGCCCGGGGGCGTATTGATGATCAGCGAGCCCGGACAGGGGCAGGCGCTTTCCGAGCTCTTGCGACGCAACATCTTTTATGGCGACAAGGTCGTGGTACGAGACCAATCGCTGACAACAGCTCAGTTTGCCGTCCATGGACCAAAGTCCGACCAGATTATGGGGCGGGTGGGCCTCGAGCTGCTCTCGTCTGTGGATTACTTCGCCTGTGAAATCGCGCTCGACCGTAGACCTGCGACGGCCGCCCGGCGCAGGTCCATCGTCGGCCAGCACTGGATCATCATTTGTCCCGCCGCGAGCGCGCTAGCTATACATCGACAGATTCTGGATTTCGGCCAATCATTTGAGCTGCAGCCTGCCGGCTCGCTGGCCTATAATGTGCTACGCATACGCAGTGGCAGACCGGCGGGCCTGGAATTATCATCCGAATACATTCCCCTCGAAGTTGGCTTATGGGACGAGGTCAACTTCGAAAAAGGTTGTTATACGGGCCAGGAAATCATCGCGCGCATGGAGAGCAGACAGCGTCTTGCCAAGGTGATGGTTAGGTTGGAATTGGCGCAGTTGGTGAACGCGCCGGCAGCAGTCTATTATGATGGCAAAGAATGCGGCAAGCTCACCAGCAGCGCCGCCAGCCCCGATGGCGAGATCTTTGCGCTTGCCGTCATAAAGACGGCTAGCGCCCGCCCCGGGACAGCGCTCGAAGTCGGCGATGACCGCAGGCCGGCGCGTGTACGCGAAATTGCCGGCGCGCAACCAGCCTTCATCAGCGATTGAAGGGCTTTGGGCCAACTGTTGACCAAGGCAATGAGAGACCCTAGCAAATGGCGAAATTGGGAAACTTTCAGTTGAGTTGAGGAGGATCCCCGTCAAAGAACAGCGCCCACCAGAGTTCCCAGTTTTCGGGGTCCGGTTCCGTCGTCACGAATTCGACCAATTCTACAACTGCTGAAGGGGCCGCGTCCCCGGTCCCAAGGCCTTGGGGAATGATCAGTATTTCGCCCTCTCGGATCATCTTGCCGTCGTCTCGCGCCCAGTATTCCACATAAGCGTCGCTCTTGACGTATTTCAGTTCCTCGACCAAGGACTGCTGTTCGATTTGCAGATCCGCAATTTCGGCCAAGACCTCAGCGTGGATTCCCTGCAATTCGCGATCCAATTGTACGCGGCTGCTGAAATTAAGCGTCAAGAACAATCCCAGCGTCAAGATGACCGCAATCAGTAGTTGCGCGCTGGAAAAACGTCGACCCAAAAACCGCCTTTCGTCGCTTTCTCTCGTTGAAAGTATGTCGGGCGTCGCTTCAGCCATCGCGCTTGCAAGTCACCATTATCGGATCAACCACCATGATAATACAGAACCTATAATTTGCTTTGGATCATCCGACAATTCGGCGAACAATCTTTTTTACAAGTCTGCCAAATTCCACATGCAATCATGTTGAAATCTGTAAGGCTTGTCCGGTAGTGGGTCATGCAACCGCGCTTTTTCTACCCCATCCCCCGGCCCCTTCCCCGAGGCATCAGGGAAGGGGAGCTAACGTAGCGCGAACTCGCTTGAAAACGGCAGCTATCGACACTTGCAACATCAGA
>JAJEFB010000027.1 GCA_022820665.1 Anaerolineae bacterium
TTTGTCCACTGGTAAAGTACCTTGAGATTCATCAGTTTCATCTTTCTATACAATGCTTGGATAGAAGTGTTACTGATGAATCTTCACCGCAATTCTCAATCGCCGCAATTCACTAAGCCACAAACATGTCCGCTCCTCAGCGAAGCATCAGGGAAGGGGAGCTAAGGTAGTGTGAACTCGCTTGAAAATGTTAGCAATCGACGCTTGCAACATCAGAATACTCGCGTTGATGCAACATCGAAACTAGCTTCCCCCCATTGCTATGGGGGGATTGAGGGGGGTAGACCAAAGGCGGGTGCGAATCAATTAGTAGCGGACAAGCATGTAGGGGCGACCTATCAGGTCGCCCGCTTTCCAGCCCGGAGCGCTTGGATAACCGCATTGCTAAGGACAAATTGAACCCTTATTCACCAGTAGCGGACAAGCCATACATTGTCTCCTTTTTGGCAGGCAAGGGGTTAAATCTCTGTGCTTAATTGCCAATAATCTGAAATGCGCCCCGCTCCGTATGGGATGAAACCAAAAGCCCCGCGCTGTCGCGGGGCTCCTGGAAAAATACTTTGGCGCTGCGCTATCCATCGCGACTGCGTCGATGGCGCGCTGGATAGGGACAAGCCAGCTATCAAGAAGCTATCCGATTTAGACCCGCTCTAACGATTCTTGCGGTTCCGTTGCAGACGTCGCTGCTCCCAATCCATTGCGTCGCGATTCTTCTTCTCTTGCAGGAAGCGTTCTACTCGCGCAATCTCCTGCAATTCGATGGCGCGATGCTTATGCATCAACTCGGCGCTGAAGGTCAAGTGTTCCATGTTTATGCTCCTATTGTTCATAACGCGCATGGAAAGAAATCTATCATATTCAGACAAGATGCACGAGTGAAGGAATCTAGTAGTTATACATCTTGCATAATCAGGACGCCTTTCACTGCCAGAGTCTTACTTTACAGCGAGCAATCTATATCTGTCGCCGGAGATTGCCGCTACAATCTCACTGAAGCGAATTCAAGCGAGGAGGAGTCAGTTTGAAAACCGTTACAATCCAGGATATCAAGCTGCACCCGGTGGCGATGCCGCTCGTCGAACTGCTGAAAACAAGTTTCGGCGCCGAACCGCAAAAATCAGCCATAATCGTCGAAGTGCTGACTAGCGACGGTCTCGTGGGTTGGGGCGAAACAGCGCTCAAGACCAAACCAAGTTATGGTTCCGAGACGATTCTCACGGCGCTGCACATCACGCGCGACTTTCTAGTGCCAAGCTTGCTCGGCAAAACTATCGCATCGCCCGCCGAGCTGCCCAAACTCTTTGAGGCTGTACGCGGCAATCATCACGCCAGGGCGGGCGTGGAAGCGGCGCTTTGGGACGTCATGGCAAAAGCGAATGGCATGCGACTGGCTGATTATTTTGCCTGCCACTTGCCAGAGAACGTGCAGCCGCGGGATGAGGTCCATGTTGGCGTCAGCATCGGCATACAGGAGTCGCTGGACGCGCAACTCGCGCTCATCCAAAAGCGCGTCGACGAAGGCTATCAGCGCATCAAACTCAAGATAGCGCCTGGCTGGGATGTCGAACTCGCCCGCGCCGTTCGCCGACGCTTTCCCGATATCAGCTTGATGCTGGATGCCAATAGCGCCTATACCTTGAAAGATGCTGATCACCTGAAAAAGCTCGACCAGTTCGGCTTGCTCATGATCGAGCAACCTCTAGCCTACGACGACATTTACGAACATAGCCTGCTTCAAGCGCAATTGCGGACGCCGATTTGCCTGGACGAAAGCATCTACTCGGCGCATGACTGGCGAATAGCGCTGAAACTTGGCGCCGGGAAAATCCTCAACTTAAAGCCGACGCGCGTCGGCGGCTACAGCGAAAGTCTCAAGATTTACCAACTCTGTGTCGAAACGAATACGCCGCTTTGGATCGGCGGCATGCTGGAAACCGGCGTCGGGCGCGCCGCGAACCTGGCTTTCGCGTCGCTCCCAGGCGTGACCTTGCCCAGCGATATCTCCGCCACAAATCGCTACTTTGATCCCGACATCGCCGAACCGCCCTTTGTCTTGCAGGCGGGCAGCAGGCTGAAGGTCCCCGCAGGACCGGGCATCGGAGTTGACCTGCGGCGCGATCGCCTTGAGGAAGCCTGCGCCCGCTGGCGAGCGGTTAATCCTTTCCAGCCATTGTTCTGAATAACCGCATAGCCAATGTGCAAATGTGTTTCTAAGTAGTACCAATAAAATAATGCGAAACAACTTCATTTGTAGCGAGAGTTCTGGATGTAATCCTAATCTCGCTGAATGCGCTCCCCCTCCCTGATGCTTCGGGGAGGGGGCCGGGGGGTGGGGTTGAAAAGAGCATTTCCGGATTCTCATTACTTTTTGAACCACATACTTTAATAATCCGCGTCACTCATGCGGCGAGAAAGCTCGCTATTTTCTGTCAGCGCGGCAGTCCCGGGTTCTTCTCGCCGGTTACGCGCCGAGCCGCCACATCAATAGGGGCAATAGTAAGTCGCTCGCAGCGCTGCCCTGCCCAGCGACTCATCGAAACTGAAAGTCATGATCGACGCCGTGGCTGGATAATCGACCGGGAGCATGTAGTTCATTAGATTGTCCTTCATCAACGCATCGGGCACGTACCCATGCGCATGCAGCCAGGGAAATACCAGAATATCGCCATGGCCCACAGCGACGATAGACTCGCCGCGATGCGCGTCCCTTGCGTATTCCAAGAAGTCCAGCACGCGATCAAGTACCATTTGCGGGATTTCATAGGGCGGTTGATTGCCCGTGTAAAGATCCCAGCCCATTGCCGCCAGCTCCGCGGTTGGGCGGCCCTCATAGGGAGTCGCCACCTCGATCAAGCGCCGGTCGACGCGCGGATCAACCTCGCCCTGATAAGACGCGACGATCTCTGCCGTTTGCTGCGCGCGTTCCATCGGGCTCGAGTAAATCGCGGAAACTCTTTGATCCGCCAACCACTTGCCGGCGGCATGCGCCTGCTGGACGCCGGCTTCGCTGAGCGCGAAACCAGGCATTCGCCCGTACAGCACATTCGTCGGGTTATGTACCTGGCCATGGCGCATCAGATGAATTGTAGTTTCCACGATTAACTCCAGTTGATTCCTTCTCAATATGTCCGGACCGGGTCGATATCTCCGGGGCGCTGGCATTCAGCGCCGGCTCCAGAACTTCAATTATCACTTACGATCTCTGATCGCTTGGCTTATGATACAATGATTGCTTGTTTCGAACCAAACAGAGGCGGCCATCTAAATTGTGTCGGGGCGGCGGGATTTGAACCCACGACCTCACCGACCCGAACGGTGCGCGCTACCGGGCTGCGCCACGCCCCGACATGTGGCATCACAGTGTAGCCAAAGCGACATTTGCTGACAAGGTGAAAAATGGCTGACGACAAGTTGCCAACCTTAACCGATAAATCGCGCCAGCGCCTGCGCGCGCCCTTGGATCGCATCGGCTTTTGGCTGGCGCGCCTGGGTGTGCGCCCCGATGCGGTCACGGTGCTGGGACTGCTGGTTACTGGCATAGCGGCGGTCTGTATCGCGACCGGCGATTTTCTCAAGGGCGCCGTCCTGCTCCTGCTTGGCTTGCCTCTGGACGCTCTTGACGGCGCTGTCGCGCGCGCTATGCAGCGCCAAGGATCTTTTGGCATGGTGCTGGATTCGACGCTGGATCGCTATGCTGACGGTTTTATTTTTGCCGCTTTCGGTTATCATTTTGCGCGGCATGGCCGGCTCGATATGTTGATGTTGGCTCTGTTTTCGCTTATTGGCAGCTATCTGGTCAGCTATGTGCGCGCTCGCGCGGATGACAGCAAAGTCGCTGTCGGCGTCACAGTCGGCTGGTTCTCTCGTTTGGAGCGTGTGGCTGTCGTCCTGGCGATGACCTTGGCCGCCGGCATCTTGGGAAGCGTTCAGCCGCTTGAAATTGGTCTGGTCATCCTTGCGGTCGGCACGAATCTGACCGCGTTGCAGCGATTGCGATATGTATATGGCGCTTTGAAGAACAGAGGCGAGTGACGATGGAATTTGAACAAACCTACATTGTTGTCGGCAACCTGCAGATACGCTATTACGGCATTATCATCGTTGCCGCGCTTTTGCTTGGCGCAACCGTCGCGTCCTTGCTGGCAAAGCGTAGCGGACGCGATCCTGACCACATTTGGGGCGGACTAACCTGGGCAATTATCCCGGGCATCATCGGCGCCCGCCTGTGGTTCATTCTCTTCCCGCCTATTTCTTTGACCGCCGGCTGCGGCATAGAAGGAGAAGTGTGCCAAAACACGGCTTGGTTCCTGGACAATTTTTTCAATACCGAAAATGGCGCAATCGCTATTTGGAGCGGAGGATTGAGCATATTCGGCGCCATAATAGGCGGCGTATTCGGCGCCTACCTGTATTTGAGCCGCTGGCACAATCGGTTCATAAACCTGTTCATCATCATATTGACGCCGCTTTTGTGGTTGAGCCAAGCGGCAACCTGGCTGGCGGAGTCGCTGATGGCGCGCGTCAACGACAAGGATGTTTCCTCATTTCGATACCAGCGGCCCTCCAGCGGTTTCCCGGACGATGGGATGCGCCTGACGCCCTGGATGGATGTCGCCGCAGTCGCGATACCCGTTGGCCAAGCCATTGGCCGCTTTGCCAATTATGTGAACCAGGAACTCTATGGCGCGCCGACTACGCTGCCCTGGGGCATTCAAATCCCGCGCGGCGCGCGCGTGGCGCCATACGAAAGCTTGATTGACTATCCTGCAGATACGTTGTTTCACCCGCTTTGGGCTTACGAAGCGATATGGAGCCTCATCGCCTTTTATGTGCTCTGGCGGATTTATCACCAGTACCGCGGGCGCCTCTTGAGCGGAGATATCCTGCTGCTGTATATCGCCCAGTATTCATTCGGGCGCTTCCTGTTGGAATTCCTGCGCGTGGAGATCGCCACTATCGGCGCCTCCAGTATCAACAGCTCGCAGACCATTACCTTAATCGCGTTCCTGGCTTCGGTCGCGCTTCTCTTATACCGTCACCGCAACTACAGCGACGCCAAAGGGGCGGACCTGGCCGCGGAACAAGCCGAGCAACTATCGCAGTCGGGCGCGTAAAGGACTGCGCATTGGCTCAGACAAGGATGAGGCGGAACCCCGCATTCATTTGCCGGAAGGAGTTGCACGCAGTGAAATCGTCGCTGGACGGCGGGCCAGGCTTGAAAAGTAATCGGGGGTGCATTTCAATATTTTGGCAGAATGACATAAATTGCATGCGAATGAAGAATTGCCCTTGTGTTGCGCTTATCCCAGAATAAAGGAGACAATGTAGACCCATGCGCTGCACAGCAGCCGCCCACGCAAAATACCTTGCGTCCCGCGGCGCTTAGCTCCCCCTCCCTCTTTATGGGAAGCATCCCCCGTGAGGCGGGGGACCGAGGGGGCGCTGGGCTGGGGGGTGGGGGTCCGCCGCTCGCAACGTAAACAGGGGCGACCTATCAGGTCGCCCGAAAACGACTGCAAACACCACAGTACCCGACAAGCCTTACAGATTTTGTGGTTGAGGGTGAAAGATGGGAGTTCGCCAATAATCTCAATTACACCCAGCAAACGGTAGAGTGTTTCGATTATTTCTGAACTATGGTATCGTCAATACGGACGGATAAACGGTCACGGTGTTTGCTACATCTGCCAAAATGGATTGAGTCCGATTCAAAGGCAAGTGTATGGCGCGCGTAATCATTCTGGGAACCGCCGGCGCGGTAAACAGCGCGGAACATGACTATACGCATTTTCTGTTAATTGGCGAGAAAGACAGCCCGGTCTTGGTAGACGCCGGGTCCAATCCCCTCGACAAGATCAAGGACCTGGGGATCAACGACGACGATTTGCAAGACATCATTCTGACGCATTTCCATTCCGATCACGTCGCCGGGGTGCCAAATATGTTGATGCACATGTGGCAGATGGGCCGCAAAGCGCCCATGCGCTTCTACGGCATTCCTCACTGCATCAACCGCATTGAAGAGACGATGGATATGTACGGCTGGGAGTACTGGCCCAATTTCTTTCCGGTATCCTTTTCTCGCATCAGCTTGCACGACAATACCTTGCTCTTTGAAAACAAGGACTTTGCAATCCACTCCTTCCCCGTTGTTCACTTCATACCTACCATCGGCATGCGCATAACGAATAAACACAATGGCAAAGTTCTCGCCTATAGCTGCGACACCGAACCATGCCCCAATGCCCTCAAGATCGGCAAAGACGCCGACATATTCATTCACGAAGCGGGCGGACCCCCTCCCGGACATAGCACCGCGCGCATGGCCGGCGAAGCCGCGGCCACAGCCGGCGCCAAAGAGCTGCGTTTAATTCACTACCAGGTCTGGAACCAGGACCCCGAACCGCTGGTCCAGGAAGCCGCCGAAGTCTTCGACGGTCCCGTCCATCTCTGTCGCGACTTTGACGAATTCGAGTTTTAGCGGAAGCAACGGGCTTTGTAGTCAATTAGGATCTGTCAATCACAATATTCCAGCGTAGATAGCCAGTCGAGGGACTTTGCAGCTACATTGCCCACAGTGCGACTATCCGGTTAAAGCCGAGCAAATCAATATCCAGAAGATGGTCGCGCTTTGCGAGCAGTGCAGCGGCGTATTTGATATCAGCCGCCCGCGCGCCAAGGCGAAGCGCCGCAAGGTCCACCGCCCGCCGCGCCTCCACCGGCGCTCGGAAGACCCGCTTCACCTGGGTTTCCGCACCAATTTCCGTCTGGACAAAAGCGAGCGATTCCAAAGCAGCGCAATCATGAGCGGCGTCTTCAGTCTGATGACACTGCTCATGACCGGGCTGTTTCTGGAAGGGGAGGTCCCGATATTTCTGCCGCTAATGTTTGTGATAATGGCGATTGCGGCAATCTATTCGCTCGCGACAATTACCTATAATCAAACGCATATTCGTGTGGAGGACGAAGCCATCCACGTCTCCCGCGCCCCGCTGCCGTCCTTGACGCAGGCGCGGCGAATCAGTCTGGACGGCTTAGAGTCTTTTGCCATCGAAGAAACGACCGCTTCGCAGCGCGAGGGCTACGATACCCCGCGCTACCACGTCTGGGCGAATGACGCCGACGGCGGCCGCCGCCTGGTCAGTGGCGATCTCACCGAAGAATACGCCAGTTACATCGCCAGCCAGCTCAACCAGCGCCTCATCCCGGACGAGACTGACGGCTCAGCCCGCTTAAGCGACAGCCAACTCGACTTTGACGATTATTCTCCGGAACAACTGCAAGACGCGGACGCCAGCCAACAGACCTTTCGTCCGAAATTTTAGCGCTTGCCGCGCTGTAAACGCTGCTATCACCACAAATTGCCAGTGCAATTGCGTCAATCTAATATAGTTTGGATATGTTTGCTCATATTTTCGAGTTCTGTAAGGCTTGTCCGCTACTCTATCTGTAGTGAAGAAAATAGACCTAAATACCTGCCCCACAGCAAGAAAATAACGCCATTTGACCTTCCAAACCACAACATACACACATGCCTTGTAGACCCACGCGCTGCACAGCAGCCGCCCACGCAAAACACCTTGCGTCCCGCGGCGCTTAGCTCCCCCTCCCTCTTTATGGGATACCTCCCCCGTGAGGCGGGGGACCGAGGGGGCGCTGGGTCGGGGGGTGGGGGTCCGCTGCTCGCAACGTAAACAGGGGCGACCTATCAGGTCGCCCGCAAATACCACCTGCAATCACGTCGAAACGTGTACGGGCGAGCGACCTGCTGTGTCCACGCGCAGCGGTGGCTCGCCCCTCGGTGATTAAAATCTCCCTCTGTGCCCTCTGCGCCTCTGTGGCAATCCCCCCGTACTGAACCCGCAACGGGCCATGTCCACACAACCTGCGGTGTCTA
>JAJEFB010000014.1 GCA_022820665.1 Anaerolineae bacterium
CGCGCGCCGCTAATGGCTCGTTTTTTTGTGTTATCCAATTTGTGCCTTGCGTGCGACTGTGGTTTATAAAAAATCTCTTGGGGGTACCCCCCCCCCCCCCCCCCGTATACATACTGTATCTATACTGTTACCAAAAAAGGGGGCAAAATGAGGGCATTTTCCCAGCATTTGAGGACACATTGCGATCCACAAAGCGCTCGCGCCGAGCAACGTCCTTCCTGCTTTCGCTTAAGAATCTCATGAAAGGATACACTACTAGATCCTGTCAAACGCGGGATATTGCCAGTTGTCTGCCGGCAAGCGATATAGTTATCGCCTTATTGCTTTTCTCTCATTATAATTCTCTGCCGATACCAACTTGTGTCCAGAATACGGGACGAAAGCAATTGCTTGGACTGATCTATCCGATGGGAATGGTCCTGCTCAGTTGGCTGCTGCTGTTCTTGCTCTTCAGCGGACTGGGCTTGATAGCGCTGCGCCTGCTCGGTCACGGGCTCGGCGTCGGAGTCGCTTGCTTCGACAGCTTTTGGCTGGGCTGGGCGCTGGCGCTGGCGGCGCTGCAATTATGGCATCTGCTGTTTGCGGTCGATGACCGGGCGCTTGTTCTGCTGGCAATAGCCGCTGCCATTAGCCTGTACCAACATCGCCGGCGCTTCGTCCCTGAGCTTCTTCGACTGAAGAAGAATCGCGCTTTTCTGCTGCTGCTGCTGGTCGCGCTGTTGTGGATGTCGAACCGCGCCATAGAAATGCCTGACGAATCCGATACCGGCTTCCGCGATATCCAGGCAGTCATGTGGATGGATTCCTATCCCATTGTTCCCGGGCTAAACAATTTATTCTCGTCTTTGGCTTACAACCACTCCGTCTACTTGTACCATGCCTTGCTGGACACTTCGATTTGGTCGGGGCGCTCCTATCATATTGCGACAGGACTGCTGCTGACAGTCATGCTGGCTTATTCACTGCGCTCAGCCCTGAAACTTTTCCGATGCCGCGCGCAAGAGCGAGCGCGCTGGGCTTGGATCTTCGCTACGCTTATCATGCCCTTCCTATTCTTGTCCGCGGTCGGGCGAGGAAGCATTTCGCATTTCTTGACCGACCCCACCGTGGATTTGCTAGGCATACTAGCCTTGATCTGGTTGCTGGACTTCTTGCAAGACGCCGATGCAGAGGTCAAGACGGCTTCCTGCCAGGTCCTTCGTCTGTCGATTGTTATCCTGGCTGGATTTACCATCAAACAGACATTTTGGGTATTCGGCGCCGGCTTGGCCGGGCTCGTCATAGTTGTTTGGATCCGCAGGACAGGCGGCTTGACAAACCTTGGCCGATTGACGCGCCTGTCCCGGCCAGTGCTGCTGATTGCCGTCATATTCGCAGGACCCTGGATGCTGCGCGGGGTTGTGACCAGCGGATATATCGCCTATCCCCATGCCATCGGCAGGATCGAGGTCGATTGGGCGGAACCGCCCGATCTCATCGCGCATCGGCAGCGACAACTGGCGACCAATACTCGTCGTCGTTATGGCGATCCCGATATCGTGCTTATGACTTGGGACTGGGTCGGACCATGGTTCGACGGCATCCGAAGCAACGTGAAGGATTTCGCGCTTCCGGTTGCCTTGACCATGTCGGGACTGTTCTTATATGCGAGCGCTCGAGCGCGACGGCGAGCCGGAGAAAGTCGAGCGGGATTGGGCTTATGGGTCTTCGCTCCGCTGCTGATCATGCTGGTGTTCTGGTTCCTCAGTCTGCCAAACCTCAAATACGTGCGATACATCTTTTGGAGCGGCGCCGCGCTTTCATGGTTGCTCGCCATGCTGTCATGGACTAGCATCTCATGGCGCTCGCGCGTCTCAATAATTTACGCGGTTTTGGGGATCTGTCTGGCATACTTTATGTATTTGATCGTGGCGCAGCGAGATTTCCCGGTACCAGCCGCTCCCGGCGATGGCTTCTATGAGCATCCCTTGCCGCCGGTTAAAGTCTATGAAACAGCCAGCGGATTGCAACTGAACGTGCCCGACAGCCATATCCATCAATGTTGGCAGATTCCCTTGCCATGCACGCCTTTTCCGCGGGCAGGCGTTTTCGCTCGTGTGCCAGGACAGATCCAGCACGGTTTCGGATTCAGCGCCGTCGAAGATCTGGAGATTCCTGATGATTGATGACTTTTTGCCGATCTAGCAAAATGCAGGTCGCTTGAAACGGGCTCTTTGCATGTCAACGATTATTACGCTCCTGATAAGCATTGTATCCATCATGTTTCTGCGCGCATGTTTGGTTACTTTGGGATATTACAAGGAGCCAATTCTAACGGCTTTTCAGCAGTACGGCGACGAAGTGGGCTTCAGTCCCCTGTTCGAGGCTATCATGTGGGCAACGACGCTCGCCTATCTCATTTTTATTCTTTTGGTGCCTTCCTCATTTCTGATCCTGCTGGGGATCATCGCCTTTGTGTCCTACGTCATGCTCTATTGGAAAGTCAAAGACAACATTATGAACTATCCGGAAGTCTTTTTGCGTTTCCCGCGCTGGTATCGCGATATTGTTGATCATACCTCGCGCGAAGAACGGCGGAAGCTATCATATATGTGGCTCGGATTGCCCCTGCGGACAAGATTGCTCTATAACGCTCAACACAACGAGTTTCGCAAATGGGTGGAATTAGTGGTTTTGTCGGTCGCTTAATGAGGGGATGACGATTGACCGCGGCTCGCTTCTGTCCCCAATAAAAGAGCGGCTCGACGAGACCTTGGCCGCTCACATTTTTGCTGGGAGACCTGGACTCGAACCAGGAATGGCGGATCCAGAGTCCGCTGTTTTGCCAATTAAACTATCTCCCACTGCGTCGACAGAAGCCTATCACAAGGGCTGTTGCTTGACAAGCCCACCGCCTCTGCCTGTCGGCAAGAGCAAGGACTCGCGGGCAGCGCCGCTTCATTGAAGCGAATCGCAAGCCAGCTTGATTCGACGGATAGACTCCGCTTTGCCCAGGATCTCCATCGTTTCGAATGTCGGTGGCGAAACGCGCTGGCCCGTCACGGCGGCGCGCAGCGTGCCGAAAACCTGGCCATTCTTGTACCCGATTTCCTTGGCGAGATCCTTGAAGGCGGCGTACTGACGTTCGTGGCTGAAATCGGACAGACTTTCGATGACGGGGATCGATGCTTCCAGCACCTGCCTTGTCGCGTGACGGTCCATCTTCTTCTGAAAAAGTATCTCGGCGGCAGGGGCTGCGAAACAGTCCCAGTCGTCAAAGAAAAAACCGGCCATGGCAATCACATCGTTTAGCGTTTTCAGCCGGACCTGCAAGACCGGCACGACTCTGCGCAAACGCGCCTCATCCACGTCGTATCCGGCGCCTTGCAGCACCGGTTTGAGCAATCCGGCCAGGTAATCAACATCCGCGGACTGTATATATTGGCCGTTTAGCCAATGCAGCTTCGCAATAGGATAGGCGCTGTTGGCGGGATTGACCTCCGTCAAGTCGAAGCGCTCGATGGCTTCCGACAGGGAAAAGACCTCGCGATCGTCACCGAAATTCCAACCGATATTGGTCAAGAAATTGAGGATGGCTGCCGGAAGATAACCAGCGTCGATAAACTCGTGAACGAGAATGGGCACGCTGGTTCCGTCGGCGGTGGCGAATCTTTCCTTCCGTTTGCTCAGCTTTCCTTTGCCATTGGGATTGAGCAGAACCGGCAGGTGGGCAAAATGAGGCTTTTCCCAGCCCAATGCCTCCCAGATCTTCAGGTGCAGCGGGAACGAGGGAAGCCATTCCACCGCCCGCGTGATGTGCGAGATCTTCATATGATGATCGTCAACAATGTGGGCAAGATGGTAAGTTGGGAAGCCGTCTGATTTGAGCAGCACGGCATCCTGCAACTGTTCATTGTCGAAGGTCACTTCGCCGCGAATCATGTCGTAACCGCTAGTCTTCCCCGTCAGCGGCATCTTGAATCGAATAACATAGTCTTTGCCTTCAGACTCCAAACGCTTCGCGGTAGCCGGGTCTAAATCCCGGTAGCGGCGGTCGTAGCCGCTGCCGGCTTCCCGCATTTGCGCCAACTCTTCCGCCGTGGCAAAGCACTTGTAAGCCTGTCCCTTCTCGACCAGCCAATGCGCCCAAGTTTGGTAGAGCTCCAGGCGCTGCGACTGAATGTATGGACCGAACGGTCCGCCTTGCCGCGGTCCTTCGTCGACATCCATTCCCAACCAATCGAAAGCGTCTTGAATCATTTCAATAGCGCCGGGCACAGAGCGTTTCCGGTCCGTATCTTCAATGCGCAATATAAACTGGCCACCGTGTCGACGGGCGAAGAGCCAGCCGAAGAGGGCGGAACGGATGCCTCCTATATGTTGAGGACCCGTTGGGCTGGGCGCGTAGCGAGTACGAACCTGTCGGCGATCACTTGAAGTCAAATCTGTCTCCCTTTGAGTTGCGGCATAAAAAACGTCAGTATCGATTAGACGTTAATCCGCCGGCGACGGGCGATAACGCTTTGCACCAATCCGATACCCACCATGGTGAAGAGAAGCGACGTGCCTCCCGAGCTGACGAATGGCAAGGTCAAACCCGTTACCGGCAGCAGAGCCAGGTTCATGCCGATTGAAACGACGGACTGGAAGAATATCATGGCGGCGACGCCGTAGCAGATCATACTGCCGAGCGGGTCGCTCGCTTCGCGGGCGCCTTTTAGAATGCGCGACAAAACCAGGCTGAGCAGTCCGATAACCGCTATGCCACCGACCATCCCGAATTCGTGGGCGATAACGCTGAAGATAAAGTCCGTGTGTCGCACGCGGAGGAAGCGCCCGGTATTTTGCGGACCTACGGCGTATCCTTTGCCCAAGACGCCGCCTGACCCGATGCTGATCAAGGCTTGGTCGATATTATAAGCGGCGTCGGGATCGCTATCCGGGTTGATAAAGAGTTCGATTCGCGATCGCTGATACGGCTCCAGTTGCGTGAACACAATCGGCAGCAGTACCAGCCCAACTGCAACGAACATCGCAATGTGCCGCAGGCGGAATCCCGCCGACCAAATCATCACAGCCCAGATGAAAAGAAACACAATTGTTGTACCGAGGTCAGGTTGCAAGAAGATCAAAGCGGCGGGAATCGCAACGTGCGCCAGGGAGCGGAAGACGGCAGACAATTGTCCGAGATTCTGGTAGCGGTCGGCCAGATGCTGCGACAGGGTGATGATCAAAATGATCTTGCCGATTTCTGAAGGCTGAATCCGGATGCCGATGTTTAACCAGCGCTGCGCGCCACCCGCGCCCTCGACGCCGAAGACGCGGACCAGGAGCAGAAGAATGATCATAACGGCGTAGAGCCAAATGCTGATCCCGCCCAATAGTCGGTAGTCGATGGTTGCCATCACCGCGATGGCGATGAAACCGATAATGGCGTAGTTAATCTGGTCAGGGACGCGACTAATGATATCATCGTCGATAGCGTCTTGCGTTGCGCTCGCGATCATCATTATGCCGAAGACGACCAATACCAATGTGGTAACCAGTAGTACAGGATCAAAGCGTCGAAGTATTCCTCTGGCTTCCATGCCCAGGTTCGTCCAAGCCTAACCGATGGAACGCTTATTATAGCTGAGGCTGTACAAAGAGACAGGGTATGCTCGGCGCGCCGCGCGAGAACACACCGGGCTCATGCCGGTGGTCACTTGAGGAGAGTTTCCAATTCGTCACAAATCACGATCAATCGTCGATTGAAGCGAGGCGTCAGTTCTTGTTCTCTTTTTCCTCTTCGTCGGCGCCTTTCCCATCATCCGAGGTAGCAGCCGCGTCTTCAGCGTCGTCGTCCGCTGATTTTCCTTCATCAACCGAGCCCGCTGTTTCGTCCGCGGGCCTGTCCGAGTTATTTTCGTGAGAATCCATGATAGTTTCCGGGCTGGGAGGCACGGTCTGTTTGACAACCGGGATCTGGGCGACCAATTTGCTATGATTGCGGTCGCGCTGCTCCAGCGCGATTTCAACACGATCTTTGTCAATGACAACGTATTTGACGATGACGGCGAGGATATCGCGCTTCATTTCTTCCAGCCGCTCGGGCGGCAAGTTGATGCGATCGTGCTGCAATACGAAACGCAATCTGTCTTTTGCCGTCTTGCCAGATCCTTTTCTGGGGCGTCCAAACAAGCGGTTCAGTAGACTCGTCATGAGAAGATCCTTTTCTGGTAACTGATGTCGGAGCAGCCGTCAGGCATCTATGCTAGCGACCATCGAGAAACCGCATTAGCCGCTTGAAGAAACCGGGGTTTTCTTCAAGATTCATAAAAGGCACGTCTTCACCGGTGATTCTGCGGGCGACGTTGGTAAAAGCCATTCCGGCGCGCGAACCCTCGTTTAGCGTGACGGGAACGCCACTGTTGGACGCGGAAAGCACAGATTCGTCCTCTGGGATGATGCCAATAATCTCCAGCGACAAGATATCGAAGACGTCGTCCGCGGAGAGCATTTCGCCTTTGTTGACCATCTCGGTCTTGAGGCGGTTGATGATAAGACGACCCGGTCCCTTGTCGGCGGCTTCTATGAGACCGATGATTCGGTCGGCGTCACGGACAGCAGAGACTTCCGGATTGGTGACGATAAGGACTTCGTCGGCAGGTTCCAGCGCGTTACGGAATCCACGTTCGATGCCGGCTGGGGAGTCAATAATGACATAATCGTGATCTTCGCGCAGTTTGTCCGTGAGTTCCACCATATCTTTAGGGCTAACTGCCATTTTGTCGCGGGTTTGGGCGGCCGGGATAAGAAAAAGGTCCTCGAACTTCTTATGTTTGATCATAGCTTGCCGCAGTTTGGCGCGGCCTTCCACGACGTCTACGAGGTCGTAGACGATGCGGTTTTCCAAGCCCATGATGACATCCAGGTTGCGCAAGCCGATATCGGCGTCAATAACGACAACTTTTTTGCCGAGGTTTGCCAGCGATATCCCAAGATTGGCTGTGGCGGTGGTCTTGCCAACGCCGCCCTTGCCAGATGTAACGGTTACTACCTTACCTCCCATGCCATATCCTTTCCCGGACTATCTTCTGGCTTCTACAACTATCTGATTGTCACGGATCAGCGCCACTTCTGGCACAACATGTCTGCGCTTGCCGGCGGGCGAAGTCACGATATAGCCGGCAATGCGCAATTGGCTGGGACTCATCTCGAGGGCGCAAACGACGGCGGATTGGTCGCCATCGGCGCCGGCATGCGCCGTACCTCGCAACTTGCCCCAGACGATGATGTCGCCCGCAGCAATAACCTGTGCGCCGGGATTGACATCGCCAAACACCACGACATGCCCCTCGCTATGGACTATGCGCCCGGAGCGTAAAGTCCGACGGACCAATACGCCCCATGTTCCTGTTTCTTCGGGGTCAACAGGCAGTGTCTCTTGCTTTTCCGTCGTCGCCGCGCGATTGTTCGAGTCGGTCTTCAGGTCGAGCGCGAGCGCCGATTCCCTCGTCGTGTCGCTGTCGCTCAACACCAGGGATAGCGTTAGCCCCCGGCGTTCCAGCAAGGCTTTCAGCGAACTAAGTTCATACTTGGGCACAGGGCGCGTTCCGAGTTCTACAGTGATGGCGGCGCCAGCAAAAAAATCGACGCGGTCGTCTATGCGGGAAGCCAGGTGATCGGTGACAGATTGCCAATTCTCAGTAGGACTGAGGCTGATCAGCAAACCGTCCTTGACGCCTTTGATCGCAATCAGTTCGTCTTGCATTCTGTTTCACATCCAGCTTGGTGATGGAAGCGCCGCTACCTAAAAACAACTATACTCGTTTTTGCGTTCCGCGCGAACGTCAGAGGGCGCATCAAGATTGTATGATGTTCAAAAGCAAAATGACAGGAACAACAAGGTAGAAGGCTGAGACAAAATGTGTCCAGCGGGCAGTTTCGTTTCCTATGGTTTTGTTGACCCATTGTCCGAAGGTATTGACCGCATAGGTCATCCACAAGATCTGAATCATCACAAGCGGCAGTAGCAAGATCTCGCGGTTATCGCCCAGATAAACTAAGCCAAAGAAGGCATAAGCGGCGAAGGCGATTATGGTAACGGTACCCAAAGGCGGGAACCAACGCGACAAGCGCGCCAGTCCCAGCACGGCGACTACAATGCCAACAATGCTGAACTGTTCTGTCAGCAACTGACCGAGTTCGATCCAACTCATTGCCTCTCGCCAATTCAATAGACCGAGCAAAGGTGGATCCGTCAAAAGATAGCTGTTCACCAACAGCCCAATGCCAATGCAGGTCGCGGCAAGTACGCTTAGCCAATACCAGAGCGGCAGCTTGGCGTATGAAAGGAAAAGTCCAAGCAATATCGCGGGCGCGAATAGCGCGATCAAAGGATCATTTATCGTGCCGATTGCGAACAGGAATAGCAGACCGTAAGTATGATACGGCTTCGGTGGGGAAGGCGGCTTGGTCCCGGGCCGCGGGTTGGTGAGCAAGACCATATCCACCAGCAGGTACATGAACCACGCTGTCACCAATCCCGTGAGACGCAGGCTCTGCGCGATTCCAATTTGGCTCCAGAAGATCAAAACAAATACGGCTATCCCCAAGCCAATGCCGAGATAGCCGCGCTTGACGATAATGCCGGCCAACAGCGTCGCGGCGGCGGCAATGGCGACCGCGAGCACGATCGTCGCGGGCTTGGAAACGCCTCCACCGGCTTGAGACCAGAAGATCGGACAGAGGGTCATGGTCAAGCCGCCCGCGATCGACGCAATGAATCCCATCCTGCGCATGCTCGCGGTGACGCCCATTACAGCCAAAGCCAGGCCGGAAGCGCGGGAAAGCGGCGTTTCACCAACGGTTAGCAGCAAGAGCCAAGCAAGGGCAGCGGTGATGAATGCTGGCGACCAATACCGGATGTTGCGAACTTGCTGTTCACTGAGATCGAACGGTTTAACTTTCATTTGCGGCGGAATCGGCAGTGCCGAAATTCCTCAGCGTAATAGCGTTGCGCTGGCTCTGTAAACGAAAATACTCTTCCATCGTCTTGCGGACGATGGGCAAGGCGACCTGTGACCCTTCGCCTCCATTATAAACGAAGGCGATGATAATGACTTCGGGATCGTCGTAGGGCGCATAGCCGGTATACCAAGCGTGGGCTGGCCACTGGCCCGGCACGCAAAGGTTTAGCGAATTGGCGATGTTGTCACAATACTCGGCTGTACCTGTCTTGCCAGCGACTTCTATATCGGGTAACGTTGCGCCTCCCGCGGTGCCTCCTTCGGCAGTGACCGCCTGCCGCATGCCCTCCTGAACAAGCGCCAGAGCATGCTCTGAAAGGAAGGCTGGTATGTAGGGTCGCGTCGCCGGCGGGAAGCGAACAGGCTGGCAGACCGATGCGTTGAAGCTGTAATTGAGCGGTATATGGATGCGATATCGTTGCAAGTCCTCGGTCGCCAGATCCGGATCTAGATCCGCTGTGTTGCGGTAACCTTCCGGGTCGCAGCGGTTGGGATCGTACCACTGCGAGTTGGGCTCGCAGGTGCAGGCCAAACTTGAAGGACCTTTCATCAGCATGTCTTCCAGCAAGAGCAAGGTCAGCTCTTCGCCGGGTTCCAGCATGTTTCGATTGATGGTTCGCAGTACATGTGGTTCATTCGCCTCGATAACGCGGCGTTCTTCGTCCAGGAAGTCCTGGATAATCGTGGGTTGATACAAAAGGCCGCCGTTGATGGTCGCCGCCACGGCCGAAATCAGTTGCAGTGGCGTCACGTTCACATAACCTTGGCCGAAGGCCGCGTTGTAAGTATCGCCGGTGGACCAGCTTTCGCCCTCGTTTCGCCGTTTCCAATCACGGTCAGGCATGCGCACGGGATTTTCGAAGGGTAGTTCTATCCCGAGTTCGCTGCCGATACCAAATGCCGTACCGTAGCGGAAGAGGTCTTCAATGCCCAGTCCACCGGGACGAATAGTCTGTGCCGACAGATTCGGGTTGCCCCCGCCGATCTGGTAAAAGTAAACATCACAACTCCAGGCGATGCCCTGGATCAGATTCACGCGACCATGTCCAGTGCGCAGCCAGCAGACAAAACGCTGAGACTGCGCCGGGTCGTTGGGCGCGTAGCGGTTTTCCAGAAACAACTGCCCCTCGTCTAGCAAAAGGGTCTCAGGATCAATGACATTTTCCTCAACTACCGCCGCTGCCGTGATAACCTTCCATACAGAACCCGGTGGATAAATGCCCTTGATCGTATTGTTGACCAGCGGGCGCAATGGATCGCCGATAATGTCCAGATAGTATTCCCCGTCGATCGCGCGCGCGAAGCGCGAGTTGTCATAGCTCGGATAGCTAACCAGCGCCAGCACTTCACCGTTACGCGGATCCATGGCAATGACGACGCCTTGCTGCGAGACAACTCGTCCCGATTCGCTATTTAATATGATGAGCTGGTCAATCAGCGCCTGCTGCGCGAATGCTTGCAAATCGACATCAATTGTGAGTCGCACGTTTTGACCCGGTACAGGATTGACCTGCTCAATGATATTGAGTACCTCTCCGGCGACGTCGACTTCCCGCAAGACGCTGCCGCGCTTGCCGGCGAGCCTCGCTTCAAGGTATCGCTCGACGCCCTCGTAACCTATGCGATCAAAAGCCGGGTTATAGCCCTGCGCCTGCAATTCCAATGCCTCTTCGGCTGGTATCGGACCCATATATCCGATAACATGCGTCGTGAGCGCGCCGGTTGGATATTCGCGCACGGCGACCGTATCCACGTCCACGCCCGGCATGTAGATTCGCTCCTCGAGAATCTGCATGGCAACTTGCTGGGGTACATCCAGAGCGACGATGACCGGACGGAAGGGCGCGATGCCTTCGCCCTCGGCAACCAACTCTTCAATGCTCCTTACAAATTGACCCGCCTGTTCCGCCAGTTCCCGCGTGGGCGGCACGCCAACCAAGGCTGACAATCTGTTAAATACCTCGAGTTCAGCAGTTTCGTCGCCCGGCAGTTCCGCTGGGATAATCGTGACATTAAACGCCGGCACATTAAAGGCGAGACGCTTGTCGTTGCGGTCGAAAATGGCGCCGCGTCGAGAGGCAATCGGCAGGGCGCTGAAGCGGTTCTCGTCAGCGAATCCCTCAAACTCGCCGTGTCGCAGGACCTGCAATTCGTACATGCGTATGCCAAAAATCAAGAAAACAGCGAGGATGACGGCTTGGAAGAAGGTCAAGCGCCAGGTCTGGAAGGGAATCAGGCGATTAGATTTCATCAGGGAGCCCCGGCATCTACGTCGAGCGACAGATTCGTCGATGAGCTCGGCGCATTAGCGCGAAGACGACGTTGAATCAGCCGGACAATTGCATACGTGGGAAGCGCTCCGACCAGGTTGTAGATGATCGTAGGAATGAAAACAAGCCGGATCACCATCAGAATGTCGTATGACAGCCCCAACAACAGAAGCGCACAATAAGTATACACTTGAAAGAAAAGCGTTGCTAACAGAGTCATCGCCAGCAAAGTGACTATGCGCATTCGATACAGTTGTTGCGCCGCTCCATTGGCCGCATATACGATTATCATTAGCGCTGCTGACGAAGTCCCAATGGGGACTGCTGAATAAAGATCGAGGAGGATTCCGCCCACAAGCGCCCAAACGAAGCCGCTGACGAGATCCGATCGGATTGACCATGCCAGTACCAGGAGCATCACCAGGCTCAACTGCCCACGCGTATTGTTCAGTATTGGCGTTATATTTCCCAGCAAGCCGACGCCGAAGCCGACCAACTGTGGCAGAATGCTCGCGGAAAGCGCCGTCGCAAATACTAATATCGGTACACTGAGGTAACGCCCCATGTCAGGTTCTGCTCACTGGTCGAATACGGACAGATCAATCGGCTGAAAGCTGGTAATGACCAGCACCAACTCCAGCGTTTGAAAATCGATCAGGCTGCGGACTTGCGCTTCCTGGAATAGTTCGAATTCAAATTGGCGTACGCTTGTTACCTGGCCCACAACGATATCGGGCGGGAAGTTGCCTCCCAAGCCGGATGTGATCACCAGATCGCCTTGCCGGATCTCTTCGTCGAGATCGACGAAGGTGAGGCGCAAGACACCGGAGGCTTGACCGATGATGCTGCCGTCCGCGCGCGTCTCTTGCAATCGGGAACTGACAGCGCTGTTTTCGTCGGTGATCAATTGAACTTGCGACGCATTGGCGCTGACACTGCTGATTCGACCCACCAAGCCCAGGTCGGTTGAAACAGGCATTCCGACTGCGACGCCATCCCGCGTGCCTCGGTTGATAATGACGTTCCGTACGATACCGGTCTGGTCGACGCCGATTACATCGGCGGTAAGGAATTCCTGATTCTCCAGTGTTGTCGTGTAGGACAGCAAGCTGACAAGGCGGTCGTAGTCGCTGGCCGCCTCTCGCAGTTGGAGGAGTTCGATTTGACCGCGGGCGAGCTGTTCTTCAAGCTCGCCGATGCGTTCGCGCAATCGTCCCAAATTGTTCAACTCATCAACCGCTTGGTTGAAGGACACGGACAGACGGTTGAAGGCGCCGGACAAGCTATTGAGCGGCGCAGCAACCACAGCTTCGACCGGGCTCAATACGCCAGCAATCGCCAGAACGACGAGCAAGCCACAGAAGCTCAGCATTATCATGAGCAGGGCGAAACGGTTGGGACGCCCATTTAATCTCAAGCCAGAGTCCTCACATTGCCGCGCTCACACAAAACAATAAGACTTCTCGTCAGATGAGCGAAGCGGTCTGATTGAAAACAGCAATCAGATATATATTATCACAGCCGCTCGACGCGTAACCGGCGAATTGTTCACAGAATGCTGCGCTCACGCATAAGTGCAAGCCCTCTCCTTGCATGAGCGGGGGGGGGGGGGGGCGCAAGAGGTTTCCCAACGATCTCGCAGATTAGTGCCGCGTACTGCCGCGCTCCGGTCCGGTCAGCAGCCGTCGCAGGTTGGTATAGTCTTCCAGAACGCGCCCGGCGCCGCGCGCGACGCAGGTCATGGCGTCATTGGCGAGCCAGGACCGGATATTGACCTCTTCGCGCAGCCGATCGCCCAAGCCGCGCAATTGACCGCCGCCGCCGGCGATGGTGATGCCGCTTTCCATCAAATCCGCGACCAGTTCGGGTGGGGTATCGTCGAGCGCATCCTTTACCGTGTCGATGATAATATTGACTGATCCGCCGATTGCCTCGCGGATCTCGATTGAACTGACCTCAACCGCGTCGGGTAGCCCTGTGGTCAGATTTCTCCCCTTGACGATATAGGTACGCTCCTGCGGCAAAGGGTAAGCGCTGCCGATATCAATCTTCGCCTTTTCGGCAGTCGGCTCGCCGATTAGCAGATTGTGTTTGTTCCGCAGGTGCCGCACGATGTCTTCGTCCATTTCGTCGCCTGCGACGCGAATCGAACGGCTGATTACGATCCCGCCTAGAGAAAACAAGGCTACTTCCGTGGTGCCACCGCCGATATCCACCACCATGCTTCCGCGGGTTTCGAGTACGGGCAAGTCGGCGCCGATCGCCGCTGCGACGGGTTCTTCAATCAGATGCGCCTCGCGCGCGCCGGCGTCGAGCGTCGCCTCTATGACTGCCCTCTTTTCGACTTCCGTGACGCCGCTTGGTATGCCAACAACAACGCGGGGCCGCGGCACCGGCACCCAACTTTGTTCGTGCGCTTTGCGGATGAGATAGTCCAGCATCCTCGCGGTGATTTCATATTCGCTGATTACACCATCGCGCAAGGGGCGGATGATCAAAATATCTTTGGGATTCTTGCTCCACATTTCCTTGGCGCGGGCTCCTACTTCGATTGGAACACGTGTTTTTCGGTCGATAGCGACGAAGGACGGCTCGTTGATAACAATGCCCTTGCCGCGCACATAGACGAGCGTGTAGGCGGTTCCCAGGTCGATGCCGATATCAAGCGAAAAAAGCCCGAACAGGAAATCCAGAGGACTTAACACTAAAGACTCCCCAAAGGAAAGCAGACGCGGCGAATTATATCACAGATTAACATTAAGGAATACCAATCGTCACAAACGAAAATCTTACTTAAAGTTCTCTTTAGGCATAAGTCACAATATATCACTGAATTGGCTATCTTTCCCAAGATGATCGCTATCAGTTATGATATTACGCGTATCTTGCTGAAACAGTTCCCGGCTCATGCTTTCTGTTGTCGCCAGAAACGTAAAAGAACATGACTTGATCGCCCCGGGTCAGACCGTAGTTGTTTCCGTCTCCGGTGGCGCCGATTCCGTCTCGCTACTGCACGTTTTGTCCAGGCTTAGCCAAGGTATGCGCTTTCGAATTCATGTTGCTTCATTGGATCATGGTATTCGTGGAGAAGCCGCAGCCCGAGATGTTCAGCATGTCCGTGAAATCGCGACTCGCTCGAGATTGCCCTTCACAGCGGGCAGCGCCAACGCGCCGACCTTTGCCCAACGGGAGGGCATCGGCCTTGAAGAAGCGGCGAGGCGAGTGCGCTATGATTTCTTGGCGAAACTTGCGCTGCGGCACGATGCCGCCTGCGTAGCCGTAGGGCATCATGCGCTTGATCAAGTAGAGACGATTTTGATGCGCATCATTCGCGGCTCCGGGATCAAGGGATTGCGCGGCATGCGGATGTCATCGCCTATGCCGTACCACGAGGAGTTGACACTGGTCCGGCCGCTGCTAAATATCACGCGGGAGGAGATCCTAGCTTATTGCGTCGAAAACCGGCTGGAATACCGTCACGACAGCAGCAATGACGACACTGGACATTTGCGCAACTTTATTCGTCATCAAATCGTTCCTCCGCTGCTTGACCGGTATCCTCATCTGCCAAGGTCCTTTGAGCGGCTGGCTGCTGCGGCAGGGGCAGACCACGATTTCATGGAATCTCGCTTCAAGAACGCTGTATTGCCGTTGGTCGAACAACAAGCGGGCGCCTGGCGCATTTCCCGCTCCGACTATCAATCCTGTCATGAGGCGATGCGCCGTCGCTTGCTTCGCGAAGCCTTTCGCTGCTTGCAAGATCGCAAGTGTGAGTTGAACTCTGATACCACGCTGGAGATCATTGACTGGATCAAGGGTGCCCAAGCCGGCAAAGTGCGGGATTTGGGCGAAGGTATCCAGCTTCGCGTCAGCTACGACAGCCTCCACATTGAGCGCCGCGATGCGGAGCAGCACTTTGCGGACTATCGATTGATCGCGTCTGGGACGGAAATACCTTTGCGAGGACCTGATGAAATCAACGTAGGAAACTTGCGAATCGAACTCTTGGATGGCGAGCGGAGGACGGGTCGCTCCACAGCCGTTCATGTGCCTGTTGGCGCCGATCTGCGCCTACGCACACGGCGCGAAGGCGAACGCTTTCGGCCAAAAGGCATGGCTGGAAGGTCGCGAAAAATCAAAGATTGGATGATCGACCGCAAGATCCCGCGGCAGATTCGCGATCAGATTCCCTTGGTCAGCCTTGATGGCGCCGTGATTGCCATCTGCGTCGGCGACACCTGGCACCTTGCGGACAGGCTTCAGATGAGGACTGACTCGGGCCAATTCCGTACCTTGGTTCTCGAATAGTCAGCCAGTCCCTGGCGAATGCGCTGGGCTGGAATACCGCAAAACCTGGCGTTACGGTATAATCAAGGCATGGATACGAAGTCCACGCGTGTTGCCGAAGAAGTGGTGAGTCGGCTCATGCAAGTCTTGCTGGTTGATCACGACGGCGTCAATCGCTACACCGTGAGCAAATCTCTGCAACGGGTCGGCTACATCATTGTCGAAGCGTCCTTCGCTGACGAGGCATTGGATCTCTTCAATAGGCAGCATTTTGACCTGGTCTTGAGCGAGATTGATCTGCCCGGTATCGACGGGATAGAGCTTTTACAGCGCATCAAGTCGCAGTCGCCGGACGCAATGGTGGTCTTGATGACAGAAAACGCCAGCGTCGAATCAGCAGTGCAAGCGCTGCGCTCCGGCGCGCACGATTATCTGATAAAGCCCTCTTCCAGCCAGGAGATCCGAGCGAGCGTGGACCGCGGCATTGAACGAGCGCGAAACCTGATGCGGCGTCGGCGAATGCTGGATGCAATTGAGCGTAACGTGGAAGAGTTGGTGCGGGAAGAAGCCTTGGTTACGGTTTCGTCTGACGATGCAAGCCTGGAACCGCTTGCGCCTGCAACTCGTGATCGCGCGGCGCCCAGTGATTCTATGCTGGCATTGGCTGGGCTATCGGTTGCCCCGGGCCGCTATCAGATCGGCATTGGAGACCAGTCCATTAGTTTGACCCCTACCGAGTTCGACTTGTTGCTGTATTTGGCGGCGCATCGCAGCCGCGTTGTGCCATGCCAAGAGCTTGTACGGGAAGTCCGAGGCTATACCACTGATGAGACCGAAGCCCGCGAGGTCATTCGTCCTCATGTCAGCAATTTGCGGCGCAAGTTGAAGACGCTTGGCGATTACGGGAAACTTGTTGTTAACGTGCGCGGGATTGGTTATCGGCTGGGCGATCTCTCCAATCCAGAATAGCGCCCTCTGCTTTTGCCGTTGTTCCCATGGGAAAGCCAACTTCATCGCCCTCATTTGCTGCGCCATCAATGGCATTGTTGGCGCTGGTCCTTGCCGGGATCGCGGCATTGCTGTCGGCTGAAACTGTTAGCGCCGCTGGCTGCAATGAAGCCGGTAGTCTCACGCGTGAAACTTACCTCCGCGATAGCGCCTCCCGACCCCGATTTTTCACGCTTTATCTCCCCCCTTGTTATGAGACCGCGAAACAGTCGTATCCTCTGCTAATTCTGCTGCATGGTTCCAATGCGGATGACAAGCAATGGCTGCGCTTGGGGTTCATTAACGCGCTGGAAGCCGCGATACAAGCCGGCGCGTCACCGCCCATGATCGTCGTCTTGCCCTTTGGCGATGCTATTGCCAACGAGAATCACTTTGGCGGCAAGGGCTACGATTCGCTTCTGATTGAGCAACTGGATCATGTGCAGGGGCGCTATCGCAGCGACGGCAGAACAGCCATCGGCGGCATTTCGCGCGGCGGATTCTGGGCATATCATGTTGGGCTGCGTTTCCCGGATCGCTTCGTGGCGATCGGCGGGCATAGCCCTTTTTTCGACCCTATTCATGTCGAGCCTCGATACAACCCGCTCCAGTTGGCGCGGTCGCAGGATCTCAGCGCCGATATGCGGCTGTGGCTGGATCGCGGATCAAGAGATTTCGCGGCGGACGGTGTTGATCAGATGCACCTGATCTTGAGGGATCGCGGCGTCGATCATCAGTATGTTGTTTACAGCGGCGCCGAGCACGATGAAGCCTCCTGGGAGCGAAATATTCCCGATTACCTGGCTTTTTACAGCGCGGCGTTTATGGAGCCGCCGCCGTCCAATTCGGGAGTCGATCGGAGAACAGAAACTGGCAAGGAATTGTGGATTCCCGCTGCTGCTTTCGCTGCGCTACAGACGTCGATCGGGCGGGACCAACTGGCTGCGATTCTCGCTGGCGGATTCGATCAGCGATTGATTTTGAGCGATTCCGCTGCGCGCCGGTTACGGGAACAGAGCATTGAACCGCATCGCGATACGCCAATCGTAGAAGATGAAAACCTGGAGCGTCAACTTTGGCGCGACAAGCTCAGCTTCACTTTGCTTCCATTTGATGAATTGCGCCTGCGCCTCCGCCCATTGTGGCTGGACGGTAAACCCGTCGTCGATCAAATCGACGACTATCCGATGATATTCGATAGTGGCGCGCCGAACTATGATGCGGGCAGTTTAACGCGCATTACTCTGTCCGGCACAACCGCGATTGCGCGGCAGACAAGAACAGCAATTGATGCCATTGGCGTGGAGGCGGCTGCAAGCGGCATCCGCGATTACGTGTCTGCGTCGGACTATTTCCATGTGACCAATGAAGCGCCTCTGGCCGATAACTGCCCGCAATTTAGCGACAAAGTCCTGGGCGGCGCGAACAGCCTGTGCATGAAACGCGAACACGCCCGCCTGTTTGATATCTTGAATGTCGACGTGGTTGACATGACGGGCAATCACATCAATGACTTTGGTTACGACGCCTTTGAAGATACGCTAATGCTATTTGAAGAGACAGGTACGAATATTGTCGGCGGCGGCCGCAGCCGGGACGATGCCGGGAAACCCCTGATACTCTCTCATAACGGCAATAATGTCTCCTGGCTCGCCTGCAACGCGATTGGTCCCTATTATGCCTTGGTTAATGAAGATCCGAGCGCGCTCGGCGGCCCGCGCCCGGGAGCCGCCTTTTGTGACCGCGCTTGGCTGGCAGACTACTTGCCCGTGTTGGGGGCGCAAAACGATCTGGTCCTGTTGACCGTACACTATCAGGAGTTCGAGTCTTATACGCCGACAGCGCAACAGCGAGCCGATTTTCGCGCATTTGCCGAGTGGGGCGCTGATGTTGTCATTGGCACCGCAGAGCACAAGCCAATGACCTTTGAATTCTACAGAACGCGCCGCGGCGAAACGGCTTTCATTCATTTTGGACTGGGCAATCTGTATTTTGATCAGACATTTTGGGGAAATAGGCGCTTCTTCTTGGACACGCTTTACGTTTATGCCAGTAAACTAATAGCGGTGGAACTGTTTCCAGGCGTCATCGACGATCAAGCGCGCCCTCGCTTGCTGGTTGGCGACGATCAGTTCAACTTCTTGCACTATATGATGATTCAACAGAACGGATTCTAGCCATCGTTAGTCCCAATCACAGCCTAATACGTTTGATCGTCTGCCTGGCGCATCTGTTGACCGTCGCTTCGTTTTCGGCGCAAGTGTCGGAAAAAGCGGATACATGGCACAATATGACGCTGGAGCAGAAAGTCGCGCAGATGTTCATGGTGAGCTTCTTTGGCGCGCAACTGACAGAAACGGAAGCGGCATTTTTGCGCGAGGCGCAACCGGGCGCGGCTGTACTCTTCGGCCGCCATGTTAAATCGCCCGAACAGGTGACGACCCTGACGAACTCTTATCAGCAAGAGGTCATGAGCCGGGGCGGCTTGCCGCTGTTGATCGCGGTGGATCAAGAGGGCGGGCCTATCCAGCATCTGCAAGCGGGTTTCACGCGCTTTCCAGCCCCCATGTTGCTAACTGCCACGCAAGACGAAGAACTGGCTTACGATGTTGGCGCGGCTATGGCTGCCGAGATGCGCGCGGTTGGCGTCAACATGAATCTGGCGCCGGTCGGGGATTTGCTGACTAAAGCCTCCAATCCCATCATCGATCGCCGAGCGTTCGGAAGCGATCCGAAATTGGTTGCGCCGATTCTGATGAATTTCATACGCGGGTTGCAAGACAATGGAGTGGTAGCGACAGTCAAGCACTTTCCCGGTCATGGCGATACCAGCGAAGACTCGCACCTGGAGTTGCCCGCGATCCATCACGAGCGACGACGGCTGGATTCGGTTGAATTGCGACCATTCGTCGCTGCATTCGACGCCGGTGTCAGTACAGTGATGGTGGCGCATATCTGGTTCAGCGCCTTTGATGCCGAAGCGCTGCCCGCGTCTTTGTCCGTGAACGTGGTGCAAGGCTTGCTGCGAGAAGAGTTGGGATACGATGGCTTAATCATGACCGATGCCCTGGATATGGATGCTGTCGACACCGCATACGACCCCAGCGCGGCTTCGATCCGGGCGATTGAAGCGGGCAATGATTTGATCGCGATCGGCGCGCATGTGGGCACGCAACGGATACGCGAGGCGATCAGCGATGTGGTCGCGGCCGTGCGCGCAGGGCGTATCACGCTCGCGCGCATAGAGGACTCGGTGGAGCGCATTCTACGGGTCAAACAGCAGTACGGTGTATTGGATTGGAGACCCTTAGATCCGGATACGACGAGCGAACGGTTGGACCTGTTGGCGCATGATCGTCTGGTGACGACTTTGTTCGAGCGAGGCGTGACTGTGCTCGACGCTCAGAATATGATACCGGTCCAGGGCAAGGTGCTATTTGTCTATCCCGGTACACGGCCGCGCATACGACGAGAATGCGATCGCCGCATTGAGGAACACGAATTCGTCTCTGTTTCCGGGTCGCCGAAGGACGGGGAATTGGCTTGGGCAAGCGACGCCTCGCAGGAAGCCGACACGGTGGTTGTTTTCACCTTGAACAACATTGACGATCCTCGGCAGATCCAGTTGGTCGAGGCGATGCCGGCGCATAAGACGATCTTGGTGACTTTGTGGAATCCGATAGAAATGTTCATTTATCCCGAGCTTGCGGCTTATGTGCAGGGATATAGCCCCATGTCCCGCGCGACCAAGGTCATTTGTGAAGTGCTGCTTGGAGAGCGACAAGCCTTCGGCAGCATGCCGCTAGGCTTTGCGAGCTAGGCGATTGCGATATTGATGGGCTATAATGAGGCGGCGCGAATCCACTCGTATCTTGATCAACGACGAACGGTGAAATCCGCAGGACACAGATAGTCAATGTCTACCCTTAATCCCGATCTAATCTCCAAGGACATGGACACGGTATTGAATGATGCCGTGCCGATGCTAGGTGAATATCGCAAATCGTCGATCATGCCGGAAATGGTGCTGCTGGCATTGCTCGGGCGGGAAAACACGGCAGCCTGGCGTATGCTCAAGATGTTCGAATCATCGCGCGGCGTCGACCTGGAGCGCTTGGAGCGCCAGGTGAAAGTCGCGATTCAATCCCGCCGCGATCCCGACGGCAGTCTGGATTTCGTCGCTATTGGCAACAAGAAAGTTTCGCTGAGCCGTCAGTCGATCGTGCTCCTGGACGACGGGTTAACGATAGCCAACTCGATGAACGAGCAGAAAATCGACACCGATCATGCCCTGGCGGTACTAGCGGAAACATCGGTCAGTACGGGCGGGATTCTTCGCCAGTTCAGCATCACGCCCAAGTCGATTCAAGACGCATACAGCGACGCCAGCAAAATCATCCCCAGCCGCGACGACAGCACCACAGTGGATTACGTCAAACGAGCCAAGCGCGGTTTGCTGCGCGCGGTGCATTTTCGTGAAGATCTGTTGCGCAACATGATCAATGTGCTGACGCAAGCGGTCAATCGTCACATCATTTTGATTGGTCCGGACGGCGTCGGCAAGCGAACGCTGGCATATAGCCTTGCCTTGCTCATGGCGGAAGACAAGGGACCGAATGGCTTGTCAAACCTGGTACAGATTAGCGAAACGGCGCTTCTGGACGGCGACCAGGAGGCTTTCCGCGCCGGCATGAGCGCGGCGCGGCGCGGGATCCTGTTCTTGCCGCTGATTCATCGTTTTTTCGGCGGACCGATCAAAGCCGATTTCAACAAGGCGACGTCGTTGGTGCAAAAGGCTTTTTTGAGCGAAGATCCTGTCGTTATCTGCACCACCAATTTGCAGGAGTTTGAAGCGCGAATACAAAATGTAAGCGCCATTATGGAAAACAGTCAAATCATCCGCGTTGACGAACCGTCGTTGGACGAAACCGTACATATTCTGGAGACGATAGCGCCGCATCTGGAATCGGACTATGAGATTGCCATCGAGCACGACGCGCTGAAAATGGCCGCGCGCATGGCGCAGCGCTATTTGACCATCAATCCTTTGCCGCAAAGCGCCGAGCAATTGCTGCATCGCACCGCCGCCATGGTCAATATGGGCAAGCAAGCGCATCTTGCCTTCCGACCGGACAACAACGATGCCAAGCTTGATGTAGAAGACGTGACCCTGGTGACGAGCCAGATGACCGGCATTCCGGTCACCAAATTGGGCGCTGACGAACGTCTGCGCTATGCCAATATGGTGGAGCACTTGCGCCAACGTCTTATTGGCCAGGAAGAGGCGGTTCAGTTGGTCAGCCGCGCCATCAAAACGGCGCGTGTTGGACTGAAAGACCCGCGGAGACCGATTGGCGTCTTCCTGTTCCTGGGTCCTACCGGTATCGGCAAGACGGAAATGGCGCGCGTGCTCGCTGATTTCATGTTCGGCAGCGAAGATAATCTCTTCCCGCTGGACATGAGCGAATACAAGGACGAGAGCAGCATCAACCGCCTGATTGGCTCGGCGGTGGGTTATGTCGGCAGCGACGAGGGCGGACAGTTAACCGAGCGCATTCGGCAGCAACCCTATACCATCGTTTTGCTCGATGAAATTGAAAAGTCCCATCCGCGGATTATGGATGTATTGTTGCAAGTGATGGAAGAGGGCCGACTGACCGACGGGCGCGGCAATACCGCGCGCTTCAGCGAAGCGGTGGTCATCATGACCAGCAACATCGGGTCCGAGCATTTGATGGTGCGGCAGATCACCGACGATTTGCGCGAGCAGATTATGGACCAGGTGCTGGATTTTCTGCGTCCCGAGTTCGTCAACCGCTTGGACGAGGTCATTCTTTTCAACGCATTGAGCGATGAGGACTTTGTCCTTATCCTCGACTTGCTCATTGAAAAAGAAAACAAGCTGGCGCGCGAGCGCGGCTTGACCTTGAAGTTCAGCAGCGGCGCCAAAAAATGGCTCTTGGAGCAAAATGACGAGCCGGAATACGGCGCGCGTCCGCTGCGGCGAATCCTGCGGCGCAACTTGCGGGAACCCCTGGCCGATTTTCTGTTGCGCTCCAACCCGCCGGAAGGGACAGAGGTTCGCATCAGTTCCAGCCGCAAACGAGGCGGTGGTTTGAGGTTTTCAGCATTTGTTGATGGCGAGGAATTCCTGGTCGAGGCTTGACCATAGGCGACCGCTGAGCCTTAACAGCGAGCGCATGAGCCCGAGGTGAGCATGAGAGCAATCGATCGTTCGATCTTCAGAAAATACGATATTCGCGGCACTGCCAACGGCGAATCCCCACAATTGACGCCCGGCGTAGCCTACTTGGTTGGCAAGTCTTTGGGCACCTATCTACCAAATGAATTCGGCACGCGTAAGATCTTTGTCGGCTCCGACAATCGTCTGTCCTCTGGTCCGCTAAAAGCCGCGATGATCGAAGGACTTGCTTCGACCGGGTTGGCAGTTATCGATATCGGCGAGGTGCTCACGCCGACCGTCTACTTCGCTTCGGCTTCTTATGGCGAGGCGGGGGCAGGCGTCATGATCACGGGCAGCCACCTGGATACGCGTTACAACGGCATCAAGATGGCTTACGGGAAGCTGGCGCTGGCGGGAGAACAGATTCAGGACGTTTTGCGCATTATCGATGACGGCGCCTTCGCGGCGGGTGATGGCGAGGTTGAAGAAGACCCAACCATGATCAACCAGCACATGACCGAGATTCAGCGCAAGGTTCACATGGAAAGACCGCTGAAGGTGGTGCTTGACGCGGGCAACGGCTTGTCGGGCGCCTATCTGCCGCCCGTGTTACGCGCCCTGGGGCTGGATGTTGAATGCCTCTACTGTGAACCCGATGGCAGCTTCCCCAATCATTTGCCGAATCCGGAAGATCCCGAAATGACGCGGGATCTGGAGGCGAAAGTTATCGAACTGGGCGCGGACCTGGGCTTGGCTTTCGACGGCGATAGCGACCGTTGCGGCTTCATCGACAACCATGGTCATCATATCGCTGCGGATCGGCTGCTGGCGTTGCTGGCGCGGGATTTGCTCCGGCGTCACCCCAATACGCCGATCGTCTTTGACGTCAAATCGTCGCAGGCGCTCCCCGACGAAATCAAGAAATACGGCGGTATCCCGGTCATGTGGAAATCGGGACACAGCCTGATGAAGCACAAGATGAACGAGATTGGTTCCTTGCTAGGTGGCGAAGTGAGCGGACACCTCTTCATCGGGGAAGATTACTTCGGCTTTGACGACGCGCCTCTGGTGGCGCTCAAAACGCTGGAGATCATTAGCAAGTCCGGGCAAACGATTGCCGAAATCTTTGACGAAATTCCCAAGCTGGTAGCCACGCCGGAGATCGTGCTGGGCGCGCCGGACGACTTGAAGTTCAAGATGATCGAGGAGATGACGGCTAGTCTCCAGGACGATTACGAGGTCGTGACGGTCGATGGCGCGCGCGTGATTTTCGAAGGGGGTTGGGGCCTGGTGCGCGCCAGCAATACGCAGCCAGCAATCACGCTTCGCTTCGAGGCTTATGCGCGCGAGCAAATCGTCGAATACATGCGTATTTTCAAGGAGCAATTGGTCAATTACCCGCAGATCGACCGCGGTCGATTCGATGAACTCTTGTCCGACTTCAGCTCTGAGTCTCTCCGCGATACAGATATTGGACCGTGACTTTACGGCGTAATCTCTTCAAAGACATCTATCGCAATCAGGCGGAGCAGTTTGACCGTTTGGCAGCGCGCGAAGACAGGCGCGGCAATCTGTTTGCCGCGCTCAACGAAATCCGTCCTTTGCGCGGCGCCAAAGTTGTGGAGTTCGGCGCCGGCACCGGACGTATTACTCGGCTGCTCTCAGTAGCGGCTGAGGTCATATTTGCCTTTGACATTGAGGCGTCGATGTTGGGGCGCGCCCAGAGCGCAATGCGCGCTACCGGGATGACTAACTGGCATCTGTCGCTTGGCGACAATGGCCGCATGCCCGTCGCGCCGGCTTGCGCCGATTTGGCGATTGAAGGCTGGAGCTTCGCCCACGCGCGTGAATGGCATCCCAAAGATTGGCGCGAGCAAACCGATAGGATGCTCGTCGAAATGGCGCGCGTTCTTAAGCCGGGCGGCACAGCCATCCTCATCGAGACGATGGGCACCGGCAGACGCCAGCCGCTCGCGCCTGCCAACTTGAGACAGCTGTATGACCACTGGGAACAGGAGCGGGGTTTCTCATACCGCTGGATTCGCACCGATTACCAATTTGCTTCGCCGCAGGAAGCCGACGAATTGATGCGGTTTTTCTTCGGTGATGACCTAGCGAACACATGCCTGGACGGCAAGAGCGTGATTGTGCCGGAATGTACCGGCATCTGGTGGAAGCATATGGATTGAAGCGGCTCAAGATCAGAATGGGGCGGGCGGGGAAATCCCCTGCGCAAGATAGTTGAATAGGCTCAGCAACATTAGGACTGTGACTCCAAATGCAATCAAAAGGGCTCCGTAGATGACTTGCCGCCTGTCCCAGTTGCGCGTTCTCTGGATTGGCGTATCTGTTGCGCTTCGTTGAAGCGCCTTTTGCCAGCTTCGGTCGCGGTCGAAGATCAGGATCAGCCCCCAAATAATGAAGGGACATCCGAAAATGCCTCCAAAACAGAGCGCCGCAATCACGCCTTGTCTCCAATAATCCCGACATTACTCCTGAGCAACTTATCTCAACCCCTCTATGACCTCCTTGGACTGTACCATAATTGTTTTCACGGGCTTGAACAGCCCGACGCAAAGGCATCGCGTTGAGGAACTATTGCAAGCTTGCCCATTTCGGTTATCATGATTGGCTGTAGCAGGAAATGGCGTGGACAGGCGCTAGTAAGGGAAATGGGGTGATTCCCGAATCTATCATCAATTGGCGGTACGCGTCATGCAAAAGCTGAACGCTCCGGACCTGGCGCCGACCCTCGAATTCCCGGTAGACAGCGAGCATTCCGGCGTTCGCGCGGTAGGCTGCTTCACTTTCTTGTTTGGCGCTGTTTTCAGCTTCCTGATCCTGAATACGATAGTCCCAAATGGCGGTTTGATCACTATCGGCGCCGCGATCGCTATTGCAGTCGGTTTAACGTACGCGGCAGATTATTTTTCCAAGAAATACTGGCCCAGCAATCGCTATATCCAGTTTCTTGGCGATATCATTCAATTGACCAAATCGAGCAAAGTTCAAAGCGAAATTGATGCCGGGCACAACGTCAATATATTGATGTGGCACTTCGAAGCCAGGCGCCATCCGCGCGTCCCGAAAGGGTGGTACGTGGTCGCCAATGCCTTGGAGCAGGATGGAGAATTCATTACGACCTATAGCATTGTATCGCCTGCCGACTTCGAAACTTTGCCTTTGTCGCGTCTATCGACCAGATACCAGCGCAAGAAAGGCAAGAAAGACGAAGCGCGCGATTTGCGAAAGGCTGGCAATATCCGCCGTATCGAACAGGCGGAATTCTACCGCGGCGAGTTTGGAGCCGAAATGTCGCCGGAAGATTATCGCAGCTATCTCGAATACCTTGCCGATACTTATACGTCTTGGATGCCTAAAGACAAATGAACGACTTCGGCAGACTATCCGGTCTGCTGCTCTTCATCGTAATGCTTGCAATGCCAGCCTTTGCGCAGGACAGGACGCTGTCGCTGGGCAACTCGGTCGAGGACAGGCTCGCCCCTGAGGAAACGCATCGCTATAATTTAATCGCCCTGGAATTGACGCTTGTCTCATTTCGTGTGGAAGCGCTGTCAGAAACGCTGGATCCTCAGCTAGCTATCTACGACAGCTCCGGCGAACTGGTGATCGCGAACGACGACTACGCCTACCCGGACTCCCTGGATGCGATTATCCAGGCTTTTGTCTTTCCCAAATCAGATCAGTATACCGTGGCTGTGAGCGGATTCGATGGCACGAGCGGCGCCTATCAATTGCATCTGCTGCCCGGATATGACGTTCAAATTCATGCCAAAGAGAAGCTGCTGCTGGAGGACTGGGAGGTGGTCAACCGCCTGGCCAATGTCAGGCAGGCGGGCAGCAATCGCCTCGCTATAGAAACCGACGGCATGGCAACAACAGCTGTGATGCTGGGCACGGGTTTTGCGCAGGAACGAGACTTTTACTTTGAAGTTCAGTTTGACAATGTATCGTCGGCGAACGACTGGCAGGTAGGCTTGGCTTTTCGCTACGCGCGGCCCGATTCGCATTCGCGCGTCCTCTTTAACAAACGAGGCTTCTGGCGCATGGAGCGGGTCGACGAGGGCGACATTGTCATTGTCCGCAATTGGGGAACGCATCCAGCCATCGTTCCCGGCGAGAGCAAGTTTCGTCTGGGTATATTGGCCAGCGGAGAGCATTTCGACATCGTATACAACGGTCAAATCGTTGGCATGGTCGGCGATAACATGTCCGAGGCATTTGGCGGCGTTGGCGTCGCCATGCGCACCGCCGACGTTGTTGGCAGCCGCCTTTCTTTTGCCATTAGCCATGCGATTATGACGATTCCGACGCGTGAGGATGAAGCGGTGATCGTTCCCGATCAACTCCTGACGAGGCCCTACCATGTCATGGACAATGTCCTTGCGCGACAGCAGTTGATCCCCGTTGATGGCGAAATCAAAATGCTTCTGCCGCAAAGCAGCGTTCGGCGTCGCCTGGCGGGCGTCACTCCATATCTGCTCGGTTCTGGTTTGCGCTTCGGGGAATTTGCCATCGGCGCGCAACTCTCTTTCGAAATGAGCAGCGAAGCCAATGGCGGCTGCGGCATTTTATTCCACTATCAAGATGAGGAGCGCTATCAGCTTGCCTATGCGACGGCGGAGGGTGACTATGGCGTATCGCAGCGCCAGGGCGAGGTCTTTGCGCCGGGCATCTATGTCAACAAGCCGACGCGCAAGCGGGACAAACATGACATGCTCTTGATTGTCTATGACGGGGCAATCCACTACTACGTAGACGATGAGCGTATTGGTCAACTAGCGTACGAAACGTCGCCGGGAAGCGTCGGTATCGCGGTTGTCAACTATGCGAGCGTCGAGACCAATTGCGATTTTGAAGATTTTTGGGTGCTCAGTCTGGACGAATGAGCGCAAGAGCCTGTTTCCCTGGATTATTAGCAAAGAGCCCCACCATATGGTGAGGCTCGCCGCATTTCTTTGATGCAACTGCTGTGACCTAAGCGCTCTCGCGCATAGCCGCGCCGAGCGTAGCGCAACCCGGGCAACTGCCGTCGGGGCGTATAAGCGCGTAACCGCCCATAGGGTCTGAATCCCAGCGCGTAAAGTTGACGTTCCAAACGATCATCAGCGATACGCGGCCGGATTCGCGCGAGAGGCGGGCGGCATCGGCGATCCATTCCGCTTGCTGCGCCACCGTCACATTGCTCGCCCAGATGAAGCTGCCCGGGATCGGCGCTCCCATGCCTTCGCCGCTCAGATAGCCCAGTTCCGTCCAACAGATCTTCGAGTTCGGGAAGAACTGCGCGCCGCGATTCAGCATAGAGCCGAAGTACCGCGTCGGGTAGTTGTCGCGGGGGTCTCCACTGCTGTTGCGCGGGCTAAGGATGCCTTCGTTGTAGTGCAAGCCCAGGCAATCCATGTATTGCGCGGCGCCAGCTTGCGCCATTTGCCGCATGAAATTATCGTCGTTGACAACGGCGCCGGGGAAAGCGCCTTCCGCCCCGGTTGGCGCCGGCGCTCCGCTGATTACGACCGTGGCTGGATTGGCGGCTTTGATCGCGCTATATGCCGCTTTCAGCATTTCCGTGTACTTCGCGCCATGGATTTGACCAAAGGGCCATTCGCGATCCAGATTAGGCTCGTTCCATATTTCGATCGCGTCCGCGCCATTCCTGGCTAATTCCGCCACGAAGGCAGCCAGTTGCGCTACATAACCGTTGAAATTGCTTGCCAGCGCGTCTTTGTTGCCGACGACGCCCAGCAGCAATTTGAAGTTGTTCGCCTTGGCGCCCTGGATGAATTCAATACCCTTGGCAACGCCGGCTTCGACCGGGAGCTGCGATTTGACCCAGGTCATGCCCGCCGAGCGCATCAATTCCGCCGCGCGGCCGTCCAATCCGGCAACGTGCCCGCCCAAGGCGAATCCGGCGGGTCCCTCGGTGGGAACGGCAGCCACCTGCTGCTCGGGCTCGCTTGCCGCCTCCGGTACGGTGCTGGCGTAGGCTGGCGGCACGTGCGCTTCATCGCAAAGGACGGAGTCGTTGAAATCGTAACTTACGCGGGCTTGGTACTCTTTGCCGGACATGTCCAGGATGGAGAAAGTCCAGCCGAACAATATATCATGGCGCTTTTGCCCGATTGGAACATCAGCTACACAATTGTCGATGCCGAAGGAGCCGTAAAGCTGAAAACTGCCAGCTGAACTCCAGTCATCTTCGTAGTATCGCCATCTGACCATGGCGAGGCGCGATCCAAGTTCCTCTTCTATCAGATCGCGCGCGATCTGCAGCGAAGTCTGCACGTAATCACCGGCTACTTCGTTGTCGTCTTGGGATAGCGCCGTCATTGTCAACATCGTCAACAGCGCCAATGCCAGCCATGTTCTTGCAGCGGTTCGGAGCAAAATGTCGAGTCGTTTTTCTTGCATCAGAGCCTCTTCTTGCCTGGTTTTCTTAGTTCAAGTTTATACAAGCTTAGCGAAATGTGATGATTTTGCTATGGTTCATTTGGGATCGTCGCCTAATCGCAGGCTGCAGCGTCAGACAATTTCTTGGACGGGATAGGGTAGGTTTGCGGAGCGCTTTATCCACGCCTTGCTCAGCAAAGCCAACTTCTGCTTCGTTCGTTTCCGGCACTCTCACTCGCGTGGAATAGTGAAATAGAAGGTGGATCCGCTTCCCACCTGGCTTTTCACGGAAATTTCGCCCCCGTGCGCTGCGACGATGGCTTTGACCAGGTACAAGCCCAGTCCTGTGCCATGCGCCCGGCGCGTGAGCCTGTCGTCGATGCGATAGAAGCGGTCAAATATCTTATCGATTTGATTTTGAGCGATTCCAGCGCCTTCGTCCCTTACGAATATGGTCACGCTGCTGTCAGTGAAGCGCCCGCCAACAGTGATGGTTGTCTCGGATGGCGAATACTTGATGGCGTTGGTTAACAAATTGTCGAAGACTTGCCGCAGACGAGCCTCATCGCCTTGTATGACCGGGAAGTTTGGCGGAAAGCTGAAATTGAAGCTGTGATTGCTTTGAACCTCGAGCCGTTCGACAGATCTGGCAGCCAACTGCTGAAGATCGGTATCGGTAACGTTGAGACGCAGCTCCCGCGAGGCTTGAATTTTGCTTGCGGTCAACAGGTCTTCGACGAGATCGGTCAAGCGATCCGCTTCGTCTTCTATGATCGCCATGTTGTCGCGTATGACGCTGCTGTCCCACTCGACGTCCTCGCGTCTCAAGGTGCTGGCGTAACCTTTTATGATTGCGATCGGCGTGCGCAATTCATGGTGGATTGTCGAAATGAAGACCGATTGCATTTCTTGCGCTTTACGGAAATTAGTGATATCGCGAACATTGGCGATGATGCTTTCCAGGCGTCCGTCTTCTTTCAAGAGCGGCGCATAGGTAATGCCCAAGCTTGTCGTGATGCCATCAGGCCGCATCAGATCCCCTTCCACATACAATGTCCCCGCGCTGCCGCCGTCTCTGGTTCGCTTGGGCCAACCTGAATCAAGCGCGTTTTCTAGATCGGGGTTATCCAGCCTGTCCCAAACGATCACTTCATTCTTTGCCAAACCGATGACATCCTCAGTCTTCCAGCCGGTCATGCGCTCGAAGGCGATATTCGCCTGCTGGAACGTCAAGTCAGGGTTCAGTATGAATACCCCGTCTCCGCTATTGTCGACGATCGCTTCCAGCCGCTGCCGCTCTTGGTTGATATGGCCGTACAGTTGCGCGTTGTTAACGGCGATGGCGGCTTGGTCGGCGAAGCTCTGCAGCGTGTTCAAATCTTCGGGCGTGATGGCGGTCTGGTAGGATCGAAACACGATTAGCAGTCCCAGGGGCTTCTGCGCGAAGACCAGGGGCATGGCGATGGATTGCCCAAGTTGGCTGTCGATCGCGTTCGCCATTTCGCGCAGCTTTGTATTAAGAAACTCTCGGCTGAATCCCTCGCCTTCCGCGGGATTCATCAATTCTTGCAGCTTGCGGTTGAGCTCCGGCACCACTTCGGGACCGATACCGGAATAAGCGCGCACGAGGTACTTGCCGTCCTGCTCGTCGCCCAGCGCGACTATTCCCACCCGTCCGGCCAACATCGCGACCGAAGCGCGCAATACCCGGCGAAGCACTTCGCCGAGATCAAGCTGCGCGGTTATGGCGCGTGAAATTTCCAGCAAGAAGTCACGCTGCCGGGTTCGCAAATCAGGACGCGTCAACATGATTCGATTTTAGCACGTCCCCGAAATGACGACATTTGCTCTCGTCCATAGCTGCATTGCGCAGACACTAGAAGAGTCTGTCAAGTTCGCTGATATCAAGATGTCCGCCGTCGGTGGCGACCAGCGCCGCCGCGCCCACCAAGGCGACGTCATCGCCGAGGGCTGCGGGCGCAATCTTGAGATCTTTGAGGTAGGAGTCGTCGAGTACATGCTGACCAATGACATCGACCATGGGTTTGAATAGAAGATCTCCGGCTTTGCTTACGCCGCCGCCGAGCACGACCATTTCAGGATTAAACAGGTGCAATATGCTGACGATGCCCAGCCCGATGATCCGTCCGGCATAGGCGAAGATTTCCGCCGCCAGTTGGTCCCCCGCCAGCGCAGCCATTGCGACTGCCTTGGCGTCAAGTGAACCCTCGCCTTCCGCGAGCAATTCGCTCAATGACGACGGTCTGCCGGCGCGCAAGGCGTCAAGGGCGCGTCGCGCAATTGCGGGTCCAGCGGCCTCAAGCTCGACTGATGACACTTTGTCCCCCTCGACGATGATCGGGATATGACCAAACTCCGCGGCCAAGCCCTCGCGCCCCAGCAGCAGCCGGCCGTCGCAAATCATACCGGCGCCAATCCCGGTGCTGACAGTGATATAAACGACGTGGCGATGACCTTGCGCGGCGCCCTTGGATGCCTCTGCCAAGGCTGCGACATTGGCGTCGTTGCCGATGAAAACCGGCAGGCCGAACTCGGACCGGATAATGTCGGCCAGAGGCACGTCCTGCCAGCCGGGCAAGTTCGGAGGGGCGATAATAACGCCGGTCATGGGATTCAATGGTCCTGGAGATGAGAAACCGATGCCGGCGACATCGCTATGGCTTGGAGGAAGGACTTTCTCAATGTATTCCTTAAGCCGCTGGATGACGGGTTTCGGTCCCTCTTCGGCGGAGGTCAAGGTGCGCTCGCGCTGCAGCATATTCAGCTTGTGGTCGAAGCGCGCGGTGCGAATCTGTGTGCCGCCCAGATCGACGGCGATGATTCCTTTGCCCATCAAGAATAATCCTTACGCTTTTGAACGCTTGCCAGCCGAAAAAACCGCATCTTGTCTAAACATCGTCCATAAGACGTATGCGGCTCGAGGCTGGTTGTTATCAAGCTGACTTGCGAGATTATGTCCGCCCGGCTACCTGACTTGTAGCCCATTGCCGACCTTGCTAGAATAGCATGGTTTCCCGCCAGAATTAAGTTCGACAGCCACAACGATTGACGAGTTGTCATGGCACGTATCACCCCGATGCGCCGACAGTATTTGGAAATCAAGAGCCAGTATCCGGACTGCATCTTGATGTTTCGCATGGGGGACTTTTACGAAATGTTCGACGAAGATGCGGAAGTGGCGGCTCGTGAGCTGGATATTACGCTGACTGCGCGCGCTCACAGCAAGGGCGGCGCCAAAATACCTATGGCGGGCGTACCGTATCACGCCGTTGACGGTTATATCGCGAAGCTGATTGACAAGGGTTATCACGTCGCCGTCTGCGACCAAATCACCGAGCCGAGCGGCCGCGGGATCGTCGAGCGCGAGGTGACCCGGGTCATGACCCCGGGCACTGTGGTCGAGCCGGCGCTCTTGGACGATTCCAAAGCCAATTATCTGATGGCGATATTGCCAGTTGGCGACGCGGAAAGCGGGCAATGGAACCAGGCTGGCATCGCTTTTGCGGATGTATCCACGGGAGAATTTTGCGCCACGCAATTGGAAGGCGAAGCCGTCGGCCTTGCTGTGTTTGAAGAGTTGGCGCGGATCGATCCACGAGAGGTATTAATGCCGGAAAGTTGGCAGAAGCGCGGTGTGACGTTGCCGGAAGGCATCCACCTGAGCACAGCGCAAGACTGGACATTCGAGTACGACGGCGCGCAACAATTGTTGTGCGAGCACTTTCGCGTGCGTACGCTGGACGGATTCGGACTAAAAGGTCAAAGGGTTGCGGTTTCGGCAGCCGGAGGCGTCTTGCAGTATCTGCGAACAACGCAGAAGAGCTCGGTGGAACAACTCTCAACCATTCGCGCATATTCGACGTCTTCCTTCATGGTATTGGATCAATTCACCCGTCACAACCTGGAACTGACGGCGTCCATTCGCGGGCGCAAAACGAAAGGCAGCTTGCTTGACATTCTGGATCGAACAGTGACGGCGATGGGCGCCCGACTGTTGCGCTCCTGGCTGAATCAACCCTTGCTGGACATCAATCGTCTGAATGCGCGCCTAGACGCAGTAGAAGCCTTGTTCAGCAGCGACTTGCTCCGCGACGAACTAGCTCAGGAATTGAAACAGGTCGCCGATATTGAAAGGCTGACAAATCGGATCGCTATCGGCAAAGCCGGACCTCGGGACTTGCTGGCGTTGAAAAAGACGCTGAGCGCGGTTCCACGGCTATCCGAACTCATCCTGGAAACAGCCGCGCTTGCCGCCATCACCGAGCGCCTGGATCCCTGCGAAGCCGTCTACGAAATAATCTCTTCCGCTATAGTGGAGGACCCGCCAGCTACTGTCAACGCGGTTGGAGTCATTCGCGCAGGCTATTCGGAGCAGTTGGACCAGATTCTGGATTCAAGCCGTCACGCGCGAGAATGGATCGCCAATCTGGAGCCGCAGGAGCGGCGCAGAACCGGTATCGCCAGCATCAAAGTTGGATTCAACAAGGTCTTCGGTTATTACATCGAGGTCACAAAAACTCACAGTGACAAGGTGCCGGATGATTATGTGCGTAAACAGACCTTGGTTAATGCTGAGCGCTACATCACGCCGGAATTGAAGGAATACGAAACGAAAGTTCTAAACGCCGAAGAGGAAATCCTCGCCATTGAGCGCCAGCTCTTCGAGGAGCTATGCGCGCAAGTCGGCCGTCAGCGGGAGCGCTTGCACAAGACTGCGCGCGCCATCGCGCATTTGGACGCTTTTTTGTCCTTGGCGGAACTGGCCGTCCGGGAAGGTTATGTCCGCCCGGGGCTAAGCGAGGACAATATCCTGCATATTGAAGCCGGCCGCCACCCGGTCGTCGAAAAGCTCTTGGAGACGTCCAGTCGCTATGTGCCTAATGACAGCGGCTTCGATTTGGCGTCACGCATACATATCATCACCGGACCGAATATGTCCGGCAAATCGACCTATATTCGACAAGTGGCAATTATTGCGCTGATGGCTCAAGTCGGGAGCTTTGTGCCGGCTGATTCAGCGCAGATTGGACTGGTGGACCGGATATTCGCTCGGATCGGCGCCCAGGACGAGATTCACGCCGGGCAAAGCACCTTTATGGTGGAAATGGTAGAGACGGCGCGCCTGCTTTCCGGTAGCAGCAAACGCAGCCTGCTCATTCTGGATGAGATCGGACGCGGCACATCGACCTACGATGGTTTGGCGATTGCGCGCTCGGTGATCGAATATATCCACAATAACCCGCGTCTCAACTGCCGCACGCTTTTCGCAACGCATTATCACGAGTTGACCGAGCTGCCGAATATCTTGCCGCGCAGCGCCAACTTCAACGTCGCCGTGGCCGAGCAAGGGGACGAGATCGTATTCTTGCACAAAGTTTTGCCAGGCGGCGCCGACCAGAGCTATGGCGTTCACGTGGCGCAATTGGCTGGCATACCGCGTTCCGTGGTGGATCGCGCGCGTCAACTTCTGGTGCAACTGGAAGAGGGCAGTGGAGACTTTGCTTTGAAGAGGCCACGAGACTCTCATCAGCAACTGAGCTTTTTCGATGCGCCCGAGAACCCGGCGCTAGGCGCGCTGCGCTCGCTGGAGATCGATAGCCTTAGCCCCTTGGAAGCGCTCACCAAATTGTATGAATTACAGAACATGGCCGCCGGGGATTAGATGAACGACTCCAAGACGATTGTTGTCGCGACTCATCGGCGGTCGGGCACACACTGGACGATCGACGCCTTGCGTAACAACAGCCCAGATGTCAGTGAGACCTTTCTGACCCTGGAACGGGTTTCGTCTGATCATGATTCTCCAATGCCGCTGCCAGAGTTCCGCAGGCGACTGAAAACTCTGGAGGGACGCGTGCTTGTCAAGGTGCATGACCTGCCGGCGGCAACCTTCTGGAAGCGTGATGAAGAAAGAGCCTTTGCGCTGTCGGTCCTGCGCGAATCGCCGGTGATCTATGTTCATCGTGACGGCCGCGATGTCATGGTCTCGCTTTACTACTACATGCAGTCCTTTGACGAGGAGGTCAAGAAACAGTCGTTTTCAGATTTCATTCGCTCCGAGTCCAAGCTGGACGGCATTGACAGTGGGATGAGCCGTCCAGCCTATTGGGCGCATCATGCGCGGGTCTGGCTTCGGCAACCCAATGTGCTGCTCGTATCATACGAGGCGCTGGAAAAGCGCTATGAGACCAGCGTGAGAGAAATGGCGACCTTCTTGGGTATTAGCGCCCGACGCTCGCTTCGGACAATTGATTTGCCGGGAATGCCGGGTAAACCCTCTCTGGTCGGACGGGCGCTTTGGAAGCTGGGACATCGCCAGAGGCGGCTATCTTCCGCTGTCCAGCCCCGGCGCGGAAGCAGCGGCGACTGGCGCAATCACTTTAACGATGATGATCTCGTTTTTTTCATGGACGAGGCCGGAGATCAAATGCAGCTGTTGAAGTAGACTGACGTTTCTTGCTGCTTCGCACCTGTTTGTCAAATGTCTTCGAAAAACATTAAGGCTTTCTTGGCTTTTGGAGCGACTTGGCCGGCTCGGGAACGCCGCTGTCAAGCAAATTGAATGGGGCAAGCTAGCGAGGGCGCTCGCGACGCTTGCCATTACTTGCCGCCGTACATGTCTGCGGCCCGCCACGTGACTGCCTGATATATCTCGAAGAATAGCGTTACGCTGATGAGCGCGTATGCAAGGTCGACGAGTTTAATCTGGTATCCGAAAAGTCGAATATGCAGGTCTTGCAGCGCTCTGCTGTGAACTATCAACCCAATTGTCCAGAAGAAGGGTATAAGCAATATCAGAACGACTCGCGGTCCTTCCCCCCCGCTAATCGGATTGTACCAGGCTGCTCCCAAACCATAGATCGCAAAAATCGCCGCCAGATAGCAATGAATGTGAATATGGCAAGATTTGTCTTGCCAGCGAAATTGTCTAATTAGCAGCGGTATCGAGAATAACAGCACTAGCAATCCCAGCGCGACTTGTGAGCAGTAGCCGAAAATGTGCCGACTGTGTTTAATATAACAGGCGTATCCGGTTAGTTTTTCGATACCCTCGCGCAGCCGTTCGATGATTTGATCTGAAGAGTGTTCTTGCAAGTACTTCCGCAATCCGGGCATTTCATCATCCGGCAATTGAAGGAACCCCGCGTAACCACCAGCCTCTCTCGTGGCGGCATCCGCCTCGTCCCAAGAGTCAAACCAAACGTAAATCCTTGTATTCACATTGTAGAAGTACTCGCCGTAGTTCATCTTGCTTTCCCGAAAGTATGGAAACAGCAAAATCATAAATGTCGTCAAAGGCATAAGGGCGCTCAACAGTATTCGAGACAGCTTCCTGCGGTTCAATTCGCCATTTAGCGCTATGACAAACAACAGAACAGCGTGAGAAGCCGAAAAGGCAATCAGGGCTGGCAAAACATTGGCTTTGGTAAAATGCGCCAGAGCGAAGAGCGCGCCGGTCCCGACGTATTTGTACCACCTCGGCCTAAACAATGTCTCTACGGAAAGAATAAATGCGAAGCCGAACAAGGTATAAGAAAGGATTTCTGGTTGAAAGAAAGGCGCTTTAAAGGCAAACGCCAGGAAGCCGATCGTCAGTATCGCGCAAAACGTATATAGGCGAGTGAATTTCCAATAGAAAACCACTGCCAGGGAAGCTAATGCAACTACAGACAACCAGACGTTGATCTGTTTGCCCCGCTGAAAAAATGCTTCGTCGTCAAGCTCTGGCGAATTCAGCGCCGCCTGGACGAAAGCGAATAATGGCATATAGTTGCGACGACCTGTATAGGCGAAATCGGTCTCGTATGCTCTGCGCGCGAATCTAATATGCGCGCTCTGGTCACTGCGCCCCAGGTCATCGTTGCGATGGTATTGCAAATGCGTCGTGTGCAGATAAAGCAGAAGCGTACAAACAATGACCATTGCCGTAGCCGCGATGGTGACGAAACGCGTCAACAATCTCATATCATTCGCCACCAGGGACGTGAGCCGCCTCCGGGCGGGCGGGAGGAACCGCCGCTTCTTCTTCCGGGATTAAACCTTCGGAGAGCAATACACGCTTAAATGAGACGATCGCGACTTCGATCATGTCCAGGCTGGGTTCATTAGTCGTAAGATGCTGCAGCGCCAAATTGGGCCGTATCATGAAGCGTATCCAGGCTTTGTCCAGGTTGGAGGCGGTGTACTTCAGGAATTCGTAGGCGACTCCCGCGACAATAGGAATGAAGATAACGCGTGACAGTATCAACAAGGCAAAGGGCGGGCGCCCGATCAAAGAAAACAGAAACACGCTTACAAACACGACCGTCAATAGAAATGCCGTACCGCAGCGAGGGTGCTCAATGGCATGACGACGGACGACCTCTGGCAGCAATTCATCGCCAGCTTCGTATGCGTTGATGGTTTTATGTTCCGCGCCATGATAGGAAAATATCCGTTTGCCGTCGTTGGTGCGTCCTACGAACCAGATGTATACGACTAGAATCGCCAATTGCACCACGCCCTCGATCAAATTAATGAGGAAGGCGTCAAAGCCGATGGGTAGAGCCTCGTAAGCCAGGAAGTTACCGCTTTCAGCAGCGACGGCAACTTCGTTGCCCGCTTCATCAACAACGATCTCCTTCGCGGTGGTGCTGAGGCCCAGGAAGTTTCCGATGCCGGTTGCGGCAGTGGTCGGCAGAAGGAAAAAGATTCCGATTCCGATTAGCAAAGACACTGCGATTGTCGCCCATCCGATGGGTCCGTTGAAGCTGATATTCTCCTCTTCGTCCAGCGCGACATCCGCCGACCACATGAGCGCGCGAATGCCGAGACCGAGCGCGTCCCAAAGACCGATTAAACCGCGTACAAATGGTGTTCGGGCGATGCGCCCTCGATACAGGGTAGCGCTAAGAGGTTGCTCATGTATGACGATCTGTCCCTTGGGGTCGCGGACGGCCACCGCCATCGAGTGAGCCCCGCGCATCATCACGCCTTCAATGACCGCTTGGCCGCCATAAGAGAACTTTAACTCGCCAGCCGCTCTTTTCTTCGTAGGCTCCTTCAACATCGTCCTCCGTCAGGCTGCTACCAATGCACCCAGTGGTTCTACTTGAATCCAGCGATTAGGCAGCGCTTGGATGAATCATCTTCTGAACATATTCTCCAATATTGACACTGTAAATTACGCCGCGGATTGTCCTGTGAAACGAAAACCCATTTATGCTTTTTGTCGGTCCTGTGACTTATTTCCCTCTGCATTGCTCGGCCAGGGGATTTACGTCCTTAGCGGGCAAAGTTGTCCCATGCTCCCGTCCGCCAAAACCGGATTGTCAAAAAATATACGCCGCACGCCGATAGAGGTCAAGTTGAAAATAGCGCCGTCTCATTGGCCAGCCTGGGTCAGCAACGCGAGGCACGGGGACCTCAAGATACCGGATGCTTTTATACCAAGCCTTCCGCTGGGCGAATATCGATCAATTTCAATTGCATGGAGCGTCTGCCGTTCCACTCGTTCATCTCTAAATGATAGGCGGCGTCAATGGCGCCCGGCATGTGACTTGACCATTCGCCCAATCCGAAACCGATGGCATCTATCGGCGCGTTGTCCTTACGCGCGATCTTCAACTTCAGGTGTCGCCCGTCATCGCCGACGCGTCGACAAGAGACAAGTCCCAGGTTCCTGCTCATGAATAATGCCGGCGGATTCGCGTGTCCAGTTGGCTCAAGCCACATCAGTTCATCGGCCAGATCTACTCTCAAGTCGCGCTCATCAATCTCCATATCTACTTGGACGCGACGCCGCAGTTCCTGACCTGCCAGCGACTGCCTGGCTTTGCGCTCGAGCGCATGCCGTAAGGCGTCGCGGTTACTGTTGTGCACGGTAAAGCCCGCTGCCATAGCGTGCCCGCCATGCCGGATCAATAGATCCGCGCACTCATCCAAGGCTTGGGTGATGTTGAACTCGGGAATGCTGCGGCATGAGGCGCGGCTCTCTTCTTCACCGTATTCCAGGACGACCGCGGGCCGGTAAAATCGTTCTGTTAGCCTTCCTGCCACCAAACCTACAATGCCAGGCAAAAGCTCCTTATCACCAGCAAAGATCAGGTCGACGCCGTCCATCTCGCCGATCTGATCACTAATGGCCGCCTGCGCCTGGCGAGTCAGTTTTTGCCGCTGAGCGTTGAGAGTTTGCAATTCCAGGGCGTAGGGTTCCGCCATTTTTTTGGAGGAAGCCAATAACAGATTGTATGCGCTCATTGCCGAGCCCAAGCGTCCGGCGGCATTGATCCGCGGTCCGAGCATGAAAGCGATGTCCGCGGCGGAGATCTTTTCGGGGCGAAGGCGCGCGACTTTGCCCAGCGCAGCGAGGCCAGGTCGACGTTGGTCGTTGATCGTCTTCAATCCGTGGCGGACAAGCCGTCGATTCTGGCCGTCATTAAGAGCGGCCAGGTCGGCAACCGTACCGATAGCGACCAGGTCCAGCAAGTCGGACTGGCGCAAATGAAGAGGATAGTTGTCGCGATCGTTCCGCCAACGATCGAGCAGGAGCGCCTTTGCCAACATGAATGCGACGCCGACGCCCGCCAGGCTGGTATTGCCGGCGCAACTCTTTTGCTGTGGATTGATTATCGCCATTGCTCGCGGGATTTCCGGACCAATGGAATGGTGATCGGTGATGATGATATCCAGGCCGGCGCGCTGACCGGCTTCTACTTCATTGACTGAGCGTATGCCACAGTCAACCGTGACGACCAGAGCAACCCCGGCAACGGCAAGCGCCTCCAGAGCCGGGCAATTGAGTCCATAGCCTTCTTCAACCCGGTCAGGTATATAAGGGCGGACATCCGCGCCCAATGCCACAAGCGTCTGTACCAGCAAGCAGGTAGCGGTCACGCCGTCGGCATCGAAGTCCCCGTAGACCGCGATTGGCTCTTGATTTGCGATGGCTGCGCCGATTCTTGTCACAGCTTTTTGCATGTCCTTTATTTCGAAAGGATCTTCTGTGAGTTCGGATGCGCTGAGAAACTGCCTGGCTTGGTCCGGATCTTCAAAGCCGCGGTTAAAGAGTATTTGCGCCAGGATTGGGCTGATATTTTTATAGCGGCGCAGGTGCTCGTCCGGCGCCGGGCGAGCGATAATCCAATCCTTTTGAATCATAGACTGCATATGAATAATCTCATAAAATGACTAACCGATACTACCATTCGCAGATGCAGGGTACAAGCCAACTTATGGCAAGAATCGTGTTTATGGGGACGCCTGACTTCGCGCTGCCCAGCTTGGCCGCTCTCCTTGATTCACATGCGGTTGTCGCTGTCGTAACGCAGCCGGATCGCCCGTCGGGCAGACATCGCCGGCTGCGGCTGTCGCCGGTCAAAAGAGCGGCGCTTGAGGCGAGCATTCCCTTGCTGCAGCCGGAGCGCATTCGCAGTGACGAGTCAATTTCCGCCTTGCGAGCCATGCGCGCGGACTTGTTTGTGGTGGTGGCTTTCGGGCAGATTCTTCCGCAGGTCCTGTTGGATCTGCCGCGAATCGCATCAATCAACGTACACGCGTCGCTGTTGCCTCGTTGGCGCGGCGCCGCGCCAATTCAGGCGGCGATACGCGCGGGCGATCAAGAGACAGGCGTCACGTTGATGGTAATGGATGCGGGCTTGGATACCGGTCCCGTAATCGCACAGCGTTCAGTCCCGATCTCGAAAGACGAAACTGGCCAGAGCTTGCATGACAAGCTCGCGCAACTTGGCGCGGAACTCCTGGTCCAGGCGCTGCCGGATTTCCTGGACGGAACTGCCTCGCCTGCGCCGCAAGACGAAGCATGCGCGACTTACGCGCCGACGATTAAGAAAGAAGAGGGCCGGTTGGATTGGTCGCGCGCGGCGGCTGAAATCGAACGAACGATACGCGCCTTTACGCCCTGGCCCGGCAGCTTCACGACCTGGAATGGCGCGCCGCTAAAGATCCACGCCGGCTACGAAGACGCGGGTCTAGCCAGTCCGGGCCTAGTTTTCAACCACGAAAAGGGGCTCGCAATCGGCACGGGCGCAGGGCTGTTTTTCCCCACCGAAGTCCAACTGGCGGGGAAAAAACGCCTGTCAATCGCGGATTTCGTCAACGGACATGCTGACTTTCTAGGCGCTGTCTTGGAGTGACACGCCGGCAGGACAGCTTTCGCCGGATCTGGGTCGATTTGCTTTGCCGCGACTTGCTCGCCAAGTTCCTTACGCGGCGTGAACAAGTCTCAATGGCGCCAAGCTGGGGGGAAGTTGAACACTCATCCATGAAGCGATCAACCGCCTATGCGCGCAACAGCCGCTTCTTGATTCAGCCTAATCGCACGATCCTGTATCTTTCGCTTCCCATCTTGCTATCCTTGATCGCCGAACCGGTAACCGGACTTGTGGACACCGGGTTCGTTGCGCAACTAGGCACGACGCCACTGGCTTCCTTGATGGTTGGCACTGGCGCGCTGACGTCCTTGTTCTGGATTTTCGGATTCTTGGGGATCGCCACGCAAACCGAGGTTGCGCAGGCTTTTGGCAAGCGCGACCTCGATGGGGCGGTCCGGTCCGTCAGCCTGACTTTAACCTTGGGCGCGTTTCTCAGCCTGATCCTCAGCGCGCTCTTGATCCCGGCGGCGGAGGTCGCATCGAGCTGGTTGGGCGCCCAAGGCGAAGTCCTTGAACTCGCAAGCGAATATATACGGCTGCGGCTGATCGGCGCGCCGGCGGTGGTCATCACCATTGTCGGCTTTGGCGCGCTGCGTGGCGTCCAAGATATGAAGACCCCCTTGTGGATCGCGCTGGGGATCAATTTTACGAATATTCTGCTGGACTATGCGCTCATATTTGGCTGGGCATTCTTGCCCGCGCTAGGCGTTGGCGGGGCCGCATTGGCAAGTTCCCTCAGTCAATGGCTGGGCGCTTGTTGGATGCTGGTGGCAATATGGCGTAAAATCGGTCTAACTCAAGATTTTAGACTGCGGGACGGAATCAAACTGATGCGCGTGGGCCGCGACCTGTTTATTCGCACGGGATCGCTGACCTTGTTCACGCTTGTGGCAACGCGGGTCGCCACAGAGATGGGCGCGGAGGCCGGCGCTGCTCATCAGGTCATTCGTCAATTCTGGTTCTTCACAGCTTTGGTATTGGAAGCCTTCGCGACTACCGCGCAGAGTTTGATCGGCTACTTTTTCGGTTCCGGACAGATGCGCGATGCCAAACGCGTGGCGCTTTCCACGACGGCTTGGAGCCTGACTACGGGTATCCTGTTGATGGTCCTGATGCTGCTTGCGGCGCCGCTGGTTGCGGGCAGCATGGTTCCAGATGACACGGTCGCTGTTTTTGCGGCGGCTTGGATCGTGGCGGCGCTTTCACAGCCGCTAAACGCGCTCGCCTTCATCACCGACGGCATCCATTGGGGGACGAGCGATTATGGCTTTTTGCGAAATGCTATGCTGATGGCGACAGTCTGCGGATTGCTGGCTTTACAAGTCGTCGCCGCTGCTGTTCCGGCGGATTTCAGCGGCGTTTGGCTGGCGACAGTCCTGTGGATCGGTATTCGCGCCTTTTGGGGTGTCTTGCGCGTTTTTCCCGGTATCGGCAACAGTCCCTTTCGCATGCGCGTATTGGCGGAATAACATCCGAATGCCCGCAACCGCGCCGGAGCTTCTGCGTATATTGGGATAACAGCGGCAACACAATATCGATTCATTGCGCATGGCATTCTGCGCGCGTGATTGCTAAAAGGCGATTGGGATAATGAACATCAATATGAAAAAGCGACTCTATCGTTCGAGAGCCGATCGCCGCATTGCCGGCGTCTGCGGAGGCATTGCAGATTACCTCGCGGTCGATCCGACAATCGTCCGCATCATTTGGGTGCTCTTTGCTATCGCGGGCGGACCTGGCGTGGTGCTCTATATCATTCTGGCTGCGATAATCCCCGAGGAACCTGGATATGTACAGGCGTCGGCGGAGAAAATCAAGAATGATGAATCCAGCTAGAACCCTCGTGGTCCCGCGCCTGAGAAGTCGCCACAGCTTCAGCCACTGCTGCGGGAGCATGCTAGAGCAAGTCGCTGATCGCCTCGCGCTCGCTCTTTAATTCTTCTTCTGTCTCCCTGATTTTGCCCAAGGCATATTCGCTCAGGTCCAGTCCGGTTACAGGCTTGATTCTGCCCATTCCGTCGCTTCTCAATGGAAATGAGTAGATTAGCCCGTCCGCAACGCCGTACGGATTGCCTTCGCTGGGAACAGCCGCGCTGAACCAGTCTCCTTCGGCTGTCGGATTAATCAGGCTACGGATCGTATCGAGCGCGGCATTCGCGGCGCTGGCCGCGGAACTCTTGCCGCGCGCGTTGATAACCGCGGCGCCGCGCTTTTGCACGGTACTCATAAAGTCCTTTTCCAGCCATGCGCGGTCGCTGATGACCGATTCGGCAGGTTGACCATTGATCAAGGCATGTTCAAAGTTGGGGAATTGCGTACTGCTGTGGTTGCCCCAGATGGCCAGTCGTTTGACATCCGATACCAGCGCGCCGGCTTTTTGCGCCAACTGCGACTTGGCGCGGTTTTCATCAAGTCGCGTCATGGCGAACCACCTGTCGGCCGGGATGTCGGGCGCGTTGGCTTTGGCGACCAGACAATTGGAATTGCAAGGATTGGCGACGACAAGCACGCGAATATCATCAGCGGCATGATCGTTAATGGCTTTGCCTTGGGCGACGAAGATCGGGCCGTTCGCGGCGATGAGGTCGCCCCGTTCCATGCCCGGACCGCGTGGCCTGCCACCGACAAGGATCGCCCAGTTGGCGTCTTTGAAAGCCACATAAGGATCGTCAGAAATCACGATGTCCTGTAGCAGAGATTGGGCGCTGTCCTCCAGCTCCATGACTACGCCTTCAAGCGCTTGCATCGCCGCTGGAATCTCAAGGATTTGCAAGATTACTGGTCGGTCCGCGCCGAACACTTCCCCGTTGCCAATGCGAAAGAGCAGACTGTAGGCGATTTGACCGGCCCCGCCGGTCACCGCTACACGTATGGGTGTCGTCATGCCGTCGAATCCTCCAAGTATCAGGTCAAGATCAAACGCGGCAATTGTAGCGGAAATACAGCCCTAATTCATCTGTGATTCGTCCCTATGCGGCGTTTGCGCAAAGCCTAAGATTTCCCAGATATCTTCTTGGCGTTTCAAGGTAGTTATAGATGTGTTCTTGATGGATGTGCCCGGCAGCGTGGCATACATTGAACCGAGAAAAATAGCGATCGCCGAGCCATGAGTCACCAGCGCAATTGATTTGTGGCTCGATTTCGCCGTCAGATCATCCCAGGCAGCGCGCATCCGCCGCTGAACATCCCGCCGGGATTCGCCTTGTGGCGCTCTGTACGCCAGGTAGCCCGTGGTCCAATTGCGATGCGCCGCGGGGAACCGACGCTCGACCTCCGCGAAAGTGAGTCCCTCGAATATGCCAAATTCGATTTCGCGCAGGCGTTCGTCACTGCGGGGCGGCAAGCCGATTAGATTCCCGATTATCTCCGCAGTCTCTTGCGCCCGCAGGATGGGGCTTGTGTACAGCGCATCAATTGAGAGACCCTGCAGATAGCGCGCGACGGAAGCGGCTTGATCGCGTCCGCGTTCATTCAGCGGTATCTCCATGACGCCTTGCAACCGCCGTTCGCGATTGAAATCCGTTTCGCCATGACGAATCAGCAGGACTTTTTCGACGCTCATCCCGACCTCCCATACTTGACGGATGCAGGGGCTAGGGGCACAATGCAATTAAGGTTCCAAGTGTAGCATACATAAGGCGATATTCGAGTGAAAGAAGAACAGGGTAGCAGTTTGACACGGCAACCGAGCAAGTTCATCCTCTACTGTTTGGCGATGGTTGGCGGCTTGGGCATGGCGATGATGATGGTTGCGGCGATGGTTGGTGTAATTTATGGTGGCGGTCTCGACGCCGAATCGACGCATACGCTCGGTTTGCTGCTGGTCAGCGGCTTGCTATTGCTAGTCGTTGCCATCTGTTTCTGGCTGGGCTGGGTGCGTCCCTTTGAACGCTTCGACGATATCAACGTTCCCGCCGAACCCGAACATCACTAACACGCGAGATGCCCGTTAATCCGATACCTCAGCGAGAACCCATCAATGAGTTGCTAACCGGAATCGTCTCGCGTTTCGACGGTTCTTTCTTCCTGTCGTCGCGCGCACTGCCGCAAGCAGACGTCATTGTTCAGGGCGAGATTGCTCTGCGATACGGGATCCCCTATTTGTTCAAACCGCAATGGTCCATCGTGCCGGATCTGGTCGTTCTGGATTATGGCGAAACGATGACGGGCGAGCTGGCTTGGGACTTCTTGATGGCGAGCAGTCACCTCTTTCCGCGTTCGGACGTTTTAGGCTATCGCAATGACGGCGCCGACGAGATGGTCCCGCTCAAGCAATTGGATTTCGACAGTCCCTACGACGTCTTCGTCTATCGAGCGCCCGGGGATCGAGAGCCCGTCGCGAGGCTCTCGGCGCTTATCGAGAGCGATGGTTTCCCGGAACGACTCCTGCGGCACTTGCCTCGCTTCCCCAGCTTGGATGATTGGCTGAGTCGTGGATGAGCTGGACTCGATCTTCAGCGACGACTGGAGCGAGGATCACCGTTCCGGCTTGGTGGCGGTCGTCGGACGCCCGAACGTTGGCAAATCCACGCTAATCAACGCCATACTTGGGCAAAAGATTGCCATTGTTAGCAGCAAGCCACAGACCACCCGACAGCGGCAACTGGGCATCTACACGCGAGATGACGCGCAGTTCTTGTTCGTCGATACGCCAGGCATTCACGATCCCCGCACGCGATTGGGCGACTACATGGTAAAAGTCGCTCAGAACGCGCTTCATGACGCCGATGTTATATTGTGGATCCTTGACGTTTCAGGGGCGCTGCGCGAGGAAGACACGGTCATTGCCGACGCGATCAAGCGCGCGGCGGCGAATACGCCCAAAGCGCTTGTCCTCAACAAGATTGACCTGGCAGGCGAAGATTGTGATCGCCGCGATCACCTTGCCCTAATCAAACATGATCTTGTGTTCGAGACCAGCGCCCGCAACGGGGCCGGACTTCCTAACCTGATCGACGGCTTGATACCTTTGTTGCCCCTGGGACCGCGCTATTATCCCTCACATCAGGTCAGTGAAAGCAATTTGCGCTTTTTGGCCGCCGAAATCATCCGCGAAAAGATTGTCGAATTGACCAGTGACGAGATTCCTTACGCGGTTGCGGTGGAAATCAGCCGCTTCAGCGAGAAGAAAGATATCAATATCATCGACGCCATCGTCTATGTCGAACGGGAATCGCAGAAGGGCATAGTCATCGGCAAGCGAGGCAAGATGATAAAGCGCATTGGCAGTGACGCGCGCGCTGACCTTGAGCGTCTACTGGAAAGGCATGTACATCTCCAAACGCGCGTGAAAGTACTGAAGAATTGGCGCAGCAACGAGCAGTTTATGAAGCGCGTTGGATACTTCCTGGGAAAAGGCAAGAAAGGTCAGCCGGGCTGAACTTTTTCCAGCGCAGCTTTGGCTTGCTCAATATCCAACTTGATTTGTTTCAGCAGTTCTTCAGCACCGTCAAACTTTCTCTCCGAGCGCAAGCGCGCTTCAAAACTCAGTTCTATGGACGCGCCATAAATGTCTCGGTCGAAGTCCAGCAAGTGCGCCTCGATTGACAGCCTGTCTTCGTCAAAGGTTGGCCGCATCCCGATATTGGCGGCGGCCATTAGCGTTTCCTTGCCTAATCTGGCCAGTCCCGCATAGACGCCGTTGGGCGGGATGATTTGCTCTCCCCAAACTTCGAGGTTGGCGGTTGGAACGCCAATAGTTCGGCCGCGCTGCTGTCCCATCACCACTTTGCCTTCAACTGAATAGGCGCGGCCGAGCATGCCTTTCGCCTGGCGCATCTCTCCCCGCCGTACTAGATCCCGCACCTGTGTGCTACGAATGGAATCACCGCCGGCTTCGCTCATGATCAATTCAATGGCTGTCACGCTGAATCCCTTGACTTTACCTTGCAGGCGCAGAAACTCGACTGTTCCTTCTCGTTCGTAACCCAGGGCGAAATCCGAGCCCACCCACAATTCTTTCAAGCGCAAATGCTTAACCAGTTGATCTACGAATTGCTCAGCCCGAATATGCCTTATCTCTTCGTCGAAAGGGTGGGTGATAACAAGGTCAACGCCGAGCGCTATCAGTAGCTTCGCGCGCTGTTCTGGGGTGCTCAAATAGTAGCGCGTGTCGACTTCTTTTAATACCTTGTCCGGATGTGGGTGAAAGGTCAAGACCACCGCAAGTCGATTGCTGGCTCGCGCCTCCTCCACCAGTCGCCTGATCATTGTCCGGTGTCCGAGGTGTACGCCGTCAAAGACGCCGATGGTCACGACAGATTCAGTTTCGATCTGAGCTTCACCGAGATGGCGCAAATGACGCATCGGCGACCCTGTTAGTCTTCCAAGCCTGGTTTTGAAATGCACATATCGCCCCCTGGGGCCAGAAAGTCCTGACTACGGTTGAATCAAGTCCGCTCATTCTCGGCCAATTGTATCAACTTCGGCCGAGAAATACTTTATGCGGTTTCCAAAATTCGTCTTGGGGGACCAGGACCGCCGCCAGTCGCTTGTCGCAGCTGAAAGCGAATACGCGCTCGGCGTCCAAACGGGCGCGTCGAGCAATCTTTCGCCCATTTTGGATTCTCGACAATTCGTCTTTTGACAGCGTCACACAGCTTTGTTCCGCCAGCGCGACATGCGGTGGGATGATGTGCCGCCACCAGTTTGCTTCGTTTAGCACGGTATCGAGTGCCACACTGTCGCCGAGCGTAAACTGTCCGCTGGAACGACGTTGCAAGCCGGAGAGATATGCGCCGATTCCTAGCGCTTGACCCAGGTCGTGAGCCAAGCTGCGAATATAAGTGCCGGCGCTGCATGTCACGTCAAGTTCAAGCAGCGGGTCATTCCACCGTAATACGTTGATGCTGTCAATGCGTACAGGTCTTGGCTCGCGTTCGATTGATTGACCCTGGCGCGCCAATTCATAGAGCTTGCGGCCCTTGACTTTGATCGCGCTGTACATGGGCGGAACCTGCAGTATCTCGCCGGTGAATGAAGTGATTGCTTCTTTAATATCGACGAGTTCTATGCCTCCGGTTTCGACCGGGCTCTCGTCAATTTCGCCGCCGCTGTCGTATGTAGAGCTTGTTTGTCCCAGCGTAACACTGGCGCGGTAAGACTTGCGTCCCGGCATGATATATTCACTCAAGCGGGTCGCCTTGCCCAAGCAGACGATCAGCACGCCGCTAGCCAAGGGATCAAGCGTGCCGGCGTGACCTACTTTCTTCGCTCCGGTCAGTTCTCGATATCGCCGGCGCACAAGCGCGACAACATCGTGACTGGTATAGTGAAGCGGCTTGTCAACATTGAGAAAACCTGAATGATCAATTTCACGCAAGTCCCGAGTCCCCTGCGCTGATGACCTGATGAGCCAGGGGTATCACGCGGCTGCGTACCTGCGCCAAGGTGCCGTCCATGGTGCAGCCTGACGCCTGCGTATGCCCGCCGCCGCCGAGCTGTACAGCCAGGCTGGCGACATCGTAGCCGGGTTTGGATCGGAAGCCGACCTCCACCTGATTGTCTGGCAATTCCTTGAAAACGATGGATACTTTCGCCTGATCGACATTTACCAAGTGGCTGACCAAGCCCCCGTCTGTCATGACGTCCAAACCGGCTTGAGAGATATTGTCGCGTGTAATCGCGGCATGGATCAGGCCATCGCTAATTGCAACCGAGGGGAAAACCAGCTTCCACAAAACTACCTCTTGGTAAGGTCGCCGGTTGAGCGTCTGCGCCATGATCTTTGAAAGGGACGCCCCTTTTTGCATCAGCGCCCTTGCGATCTCTAACGTGCGGTCGTTCGTGGCGCTAATGCGAAATCCTTGCGTGTCGGTGACCAATCCGGTCAGCAAGGCACAGGCGGCCGATTCGGTCAGTTGGCAACCAATATAGTTAACCAGATCAAAGACTATTTCCGCGGCAGCCACCGCATCTGGCACGACTAGATTGATGTCGCCGTAGCGTGTATTCGTGGGGTGATGATCCAGATTAATAACTTTTCTGCTGTTTGCCATTCCGTATGCGCCGGCGACGCCGATTCTTTCGAGATCGCTCGAATCCACTGTGATCATCAAGTCGAATTCCCCGGCGTCGATGCTGGGCAGAATTGTCCCGCTTCCCGGCACAAATCTGAGTTCGGGAGGCGCGCCGTCGTCAATGACGGCTGTGACATCCTTGTCCAAGGCGCGCATCGTTTCGCTGATTCCCAATAGTGAACCTACGGCATCGCCGTCCGGGGCGATGTGCGAAATCGCAAGAATTGTCCTGGCGGTTTTGATGGCATCGGCGGCGGCCTGCCACGGTGACTCAATTGTCTGCATTTAGACCGCTCTCGGACTCGGGCGGGATCTCGAGATTTGAGATAAGCTGGTTGATTCGTTCCGCATGCTCCAGAGTATGATCCCAATGGAAATGCAATTCCGGCGTGTTGCGCAGACGGATGCGTTTACCCACTTCGCGCCGCAGGAATCCATTGGCGCGGCGCAATCCTGTCATCACCGAATCTTGCCGGCTCTCGTCACCCATCGCGCTGACGTAGATCTTGGCAACCATCAGTTCCGGGTCCAGCTGAACCTCGGTTACGGTGATGCCTTGCAAGCGCGGATCTGCGATTTCACGTAAAAGCAACTGGCTCAGGATTTGCTGAATCCGATCGCTCATGCGGCCTTGTTTGATTGACATGCGCTTCTTTCAGCTTAATTGATACGAACGCGAACGAAAAACTCGATGATATCGCCTTCTTCGAAGTCGCTGACACCGGCCAGGCCAATCCCGCATTCAAAGCCGGATCGGACTTCGCGCACATCGTCCTGGAAGCGCTTTAGCGAGCTGACGTTTACGCCGTCGATGATAATTCTGTCGCCTCGCTTTAACCGCGCCTTGGCATTGCGCCTCGCTTCGCCTTCCTTAATCATGCTGCCGGCAATGACCCCGCCACGGGGGATCTTAAAGGTCTGGCGCACTTCGGCAAGTCCCACCACCTGGTCACCGAACTTGGGCTCGAGCATACCGTGCAATGCCAATTCAATGTCTTCAAAGAGCTTGTATATGACATCATACTTGCGGATCTCCACGCCCTGCGCTTCGGCTGAAGATTGCGCGGGATTGTCTACGCCGACGTTGAAGCCAACAATGATCGCATTGGACGCGCTTGCCAACATGACGTCGGATTCAGTGATGCGACCGACTTCCTGGCGCAGCACGCGGACTTCTATGCCTTCTTCGTTACGTTGCGAGATGTTCTTGAGTTCGTCAGTGATGGGTTGGATGGACCCCTGGACATCAGTCTTCAAAACCATCGCCAATTCTTTGGCATCGCCGGATTGGAATTGATTGAACAGATCTTCAAGCGTCATAGCGGCTTGAACGGGTCCGCTCACCTGACGAATCCGTTCCTGCTGTCGCCGATCTTCTGCTATGCCGCGCGCAATTTTGTCGTTCGCTACAGTCTCGAAAAACACGCCGGGCGCCGGCGGCGCGTCCAAGCCTAACACGGATACGGGCATAGATGGAATCGCTCGCTTTACCGGGTTGCCGGCGGAATCAAACATGGCTTTGACTCTGCCGTAGGACGTCCCGGCCACGATGACGTCTCCACGTTTCATCGTACCGTTCATGACCAGCAGCGTTGCCATCGTCCCGCGACTTCGGTCCACCTCGGCTTCGATCACAGTGCCGCGCAATGTACCTTGTGGATTGCCTACGATGGAATTGTCGTCCGCCACCAAGACAAGCGCCTCTAGGAGATCTTCGATGCCCACGCCATTGAGAGAATCTACCGGAACCATCATGGTGGAACCATCCCAATCGTCCGGGATTAGGTCGAGTTCCGCCAGTTGTTGTTTGACCATATCGGCATTGGCGTTGTTCCGGTCAATCTTGGTGATGGCGACCACCAGCGGCACGTTGGCTGCGCGCGCATGATCCAGCGCTTCACGCGTGGTAGGCATGACGCCATCATCAGCAGCCACCACCAGGATAGCGATATCCGCGCCTTGGGCGCCGCGCGCGCGCATAGCGGTAAAGGCTTCGTGGCCGGGGGTATCCAGAAATGTCAGAATACGTCCATCATGCTGCGCCTGATATGCGCCAATGTGTTGGGTGATGCCCCCCGCTTCGCCTTCCGCGACCGCGGTCTTGCGGATCGTGTCCAGCAGCGTGGTCTTTCCATGGTCGACATGGCCCAGAATCGTGATGATCGGCGGACGCGCGATTAGCGTATCAGGCGTCTCGCCCAGATACATGGCGCTCCATTTTTCTTCACGTTCTTCGGCGCGTTTTTCTTCTTCTTCGGCAGCGGCAACCGCGCTTGCGGATTGAGCGGTGAAGCCCATCTCTTCGATAACGATAGCCGCCGTATCGAAGTCGATTTGCTGGTTTATTGACGCCATGATGCCGTTGGTAATCAACCGCTTCATCACGTCGATGGGACTGGAATCAATCAGTTCGGCAAGTTCGCGTACTGTCAAGAAATCGGGAACAAGAATCACGTTCGAAGTCTCTACCATACCTACCTCCTTCAGTTTTGGAGCACTGTCCGGGGCAGGATATGCGGTCCTGCCGGTTCTAGCGGGTGGTCGTCATGTTGGTTTCATATGCCGCAAATAGCTACGATCGTCATCATGTAATTCCCGGCGCAGCGCTGCGTCCAAGACCGCGCGTGTCGCAGCGGCATCCCAGCAATTTGCTTTGCCGCACAGATATGCCCCGCGCCCGTTCATTTTTCCACTCTCGTCGATTCTCAGGTTACTGTCGACGAATACAAGCCGAGTCAAGCTCCTCTTGTCCATCTTCTCACGACAGACCACGCAACTACGTTGCGGACGATGCTTGCTGCCCACTACGCGCTCCTTTTGGATAGCGGCTCATGCGCTAGTAGTCGTAGTCTTCCCAGGTTTCCTCGTCCCAACTGCCGCGCCGCCCCTTGCGTCGCCGTTTGGCGATGACTTCGCCGCTCTTCTCGTCCAAGACCAGTTGACGACGTTTTTGACGATCCTTGCGCCGCTGTTTCTTGCCCTTGCTGCGATCCAGTTCGAACCCGGCTTCGTCTTCTTCCGCTTCGAATTGCCCGCCGTCAGGGCTGTCCGGTCGGGGACCTTCTTTGCTTGGAACCGCAACGGGCACTTGATCAACAGCACCGGTTTCGGCAATTGCCACGCCGGCGACGGCTGGTTCCAATGTCTCTTGCGGGATTGGCTGTCCAAAAGCGTCCAGCAGGACATCTTGTTCCGCGGATTCTTCCCCGGCGCCGTCTTCGGCGCTTTTTTCCTGCTGCGCTTCTACCGCATCGCTTGCTGCCGCTTCATCGTCGGGCTCAACTGCCTCTTCGTCATCCTCAATTGAAATCGCTTCCAGGAGCAAGGCGTCGATGTCCGCAGCCATGACGGAGTCGAGCGCAGCCTGGACTTCGGCCATCGGCTCGCCTTCCACGGCGCTGAGCTTGCGAGCCACGATTTCTTCGTCAACCAGGCAAGAAAGCATGGCCTCGCCAACGTTTTCATAAGGCTCGAGGATATCGAGAATCTCCTGAGATACCGCCAGCACATCCAGAGGCAACTCGAACAATTGCGGAGTCAGGGTGGCTTTGACCGCTTTACGCTCGCGCAGGTAAATCTCTCGGGCCTCGTTACGCTGCTCTTGCAAGAGCTGTTCGACAACTTCTGCAAAGCGACCCAGTGTCTTGTACTCCTCTGGCATGACGGTCAGTTCCATGCTCTTCTTTTCCATGATGCGCAGCGACTCGGCAACCATATCGGCATGCTTTTCCGTCAATACATCCAGAGGCGGTACATCGAGATTCTCCAGCGCGCCTTGGACCGTTTCCGTCACGCTCTTGATGTCGATGCGCCAGCCGGTAAGCTTGGCGGCCAAACGCGCGTTTTGACCTTCGCGACCAATTGCAAGCGACAATTGGTCGTCGGGGACAATGACAACAGCCGTCTTGCCGTCGACGGGGTCGTCATCCAGAAAGACGCCGGTCACCCGTGCCGGGCTCAAGGCTTTCGAAATGAAGGCGACGGCGTCGGTATTCCATTCAATGACATCGATCTTTTCGTTGTGCAGTTCCTTCACAATATTTTGTATGCGGATACCGCGCATGCCGACGCAGGCGCCTACCGGATCAATGCCATCTTGCAATGCCGAGACCGCCACCTTGGATCGATGACCCGCTTCGCGCGCGATGTTCTTGATCTCGACCTGTCCGTTGTATATCTCGGGCACTTCATATTCCAGCAGCCGGCGCAACATATTGCGATGAGCGCGGCTCACCAGGATTTGCGGCCCGCGATTACTCTTCTTGACTTCCATAATATAAACGCGGATTTTTTCGTGCGTGCGATAACGTTCGCCCGGTATTTGTTGCTGGCGAATTAGATCAGCCTCCGCGCGACCCAGGCTCAGCGTTACCTGTTTTGAGTTGACGCTTTGCACGGTACCCGTGATCAAGTCACCCTCGCGGTTAATGAACTCGTCGTACAAAGCGTTGCGTTCCGCTTCACGGATTTTCTGCAAGATGACTTGTTTGGCGGTTTGGGCGGCGATACGTCCAAAGCTCTTGGTCGTATGCTCGACTTGAACCATCACGACATCGTGAATCTCCGCTTCCGGATTGTAGAACCGGGCCGCCTCCAGCGTCACTTCGGTTGCATCGGTCAAGACGTCATCGACCACCTCTTTTTCCACAAAGACCTTGGCGCGGCCTGTATCGGGATCAATCTCAGCTTCAATCTCTTGTGCCGAACTCGCGCCCGAGTCTTTGCGATATGCCGAAACCAACGCGCTTTCCAAAGCTTCCAGCACAACCTCTTCTGGAAGATCGCGCAATTGGGATATCTCGTTGAAGGCGATTTGCAATTCATTAGAGGACATCGTATTTCACTCCGAAAGCCAAGTTGCCGCTTTCAATTGCTGTGTCTTGCTCTCCGAAACTCCGCGCCAACATATTTTGCGGTTTTCCTTGCCTGTTTCAACGGCAGAGGCGAACAAGATCGCAATATAAAACGAAAAGTGGGGGCTGCCCACTTTTTTTGCGAAATCTTACTTATGACTGAATTTTATCATGACGGCGCAAAATCGTCAAGATCGGGCTGCATACGCTCCATGACTTGACTCGTTCATAGACGCAGATGATTCACCCAGATGCTATCGATGCGTCCGGAAATGGAGCGAACTTTAGGACTTTGCCAGCCGTTGAGTCGCTCACGTAAACGTAACCCTCATCATCGACGGCGAGTCCGCCAATTGCCTGGAACTGTCCATCGGCGGATACATCGCCGTTCTGCCCAAAGCTGCCAATGCACTCGCCGGATGGGTTATAGACCAGAATACGAACGCCGTCGGGATCGCTAACGTAGAGAATATTGCGCGCCTCGTCCAAGCCCAAGTAGGGACGGTTGAAGGTATTATTATACCAGCCGCGCACGCGGAAATTGCTCAGGTGATTGCCCTGCAAATCAAATACAGCGATCCTTCGGTTCCAGGTGTCCGCAACAAAAAGTCGGCCGTCCGAATGTACAGCCAGGCCGCTCGGCTCGTCCAACTCTCCTGGCCCGCTGCCTCCGTGGCCTATGTCGCGTAGATGCACGGCTTCATTTTCATCAATCTCATAAACCCGAATACGCTTGTTGCCAGTGTCCGCGACGTAGACTCGGCCTTCGGCGTCTACCGCTACATCGCGCGGTCCCCAGAATCCGTCGTCCGGGTCTGTCGGCGCGTCAAAGCCATATTCGCCGGCTTGGCCCCATTGAACAAGTAGATTGCCGTCCGCATCAAATTGCTGGACTTGGTAATTCCAGGTGTCCGCTACCAAGACTTTGCCATCTGACCTCGCTGCAATGCCATTCGGTCGATTGAAAGAGAGCAAGCCTTCATTGCCAAATGCCTGCGCGGGCAGTCCGTCACTGCTATAGGTGAATACTTGATTCTGGTTCTCGTCGACGACGTAGACCAAGTCCTTGCCGGCGGCGATGCCTAGCGGTTGGATGAGAGCGCGTTGACTGTTATCGAATTCGATTAAGGGACGAAGTTGCTGCCAGTTGGCAGCGCACAGATTAACTTCAGTTGGAAGATTGCTCTTGACCTCGCCCTCGCCAAGTCCATATTCCCAGATCTGAGACGCGAAGTCCTTTCGGACATAAACGTGCATGCGGTCGGATACAGGCCAGTTGTTCAGCGAGAAGTCTTTGCCGGTGGCTTCGCCATAGCGGTCGTAATCTCTATTCCACCAGATATCGAAGATACCGCGGCGAATTCGGGACGCTTGATGATTATCCGGCGAAAAATCGAGCGCGTTGAGTATCCGCTCCGGATTCAAGTTGAAGTACTCCTGCATGGGCCACCACATGCGCATGTGATCAAAGCGGACGTATCTGTCTTCCAGGATAGGCTCCACATCACCGCGATGACCGGATCCAACAACGACATAGGCGCGGTCCTCCAGGTTCTGTACGGTGGGGTTGGCGCCGACAAATGACGCCGATGTATAGTCGCGGAAATACCAACTATAGGGCCAGGATACCTCATCGTCGTAAGCCAATTTGAGATCCTTGCTATCTGTAACGCGCAGGCTCATTTCTTCAATGTCTTGCAGCACCCATTTCACCGCCGGCGCGGCATGCGCATAAACCAGGTACTCGGTCGCCAGGTCATAGTTGATAAAGGACGCCATCCAGGCGCTGCGGAACGTCAATAGGCTGAGTAAACCAAACGCGGTTACCGCAGTCAGGCGGCGGATATGCATCCAACTGGTAAGACCTGCGATACGTACCAGCATGTATCCGAAGCTAAGCGCAAGCAGCAGGGACAGCAGCCACTCGTAGGTTCGCTCCAATTCAACCTGTGCCAGCCCGACAAATGGCGGATCGCCAACAATGAATGCGCCAATCGTTTGCGCAAGGCATATCAAAAAGACCGGCATGATCAACAGCGCCACCCAGCCGCGCGACAAGAACAAGGTCCTGTCGATACGCGCGAAAACCCCGCCAAAGTACCAGGCGGTGAGCAGGATCATGGGTGTGGTCAAATGTGTGCCCAGCCAAGGCATCTTTTCGCCTGCCAGTGAATACCCGACGAGATTCAGAACTGCCCACCAAGCCAGTAATAGCAAAAATGGCAATCGACGCAGATAGGACCGGGGCTGCTCGCCCCCTCCCGCGTCGATCGTTAGCGTCTTGTCTCGGGGCGCGACTTGCTCTTCGCTTGAGGTCACATTGGCGTCGGCTGATGCGGACTTTGCGCCCGGGCTTGTTTCTTCGGCGACCGTTCCCAATTGCGGCGCGTCTTCGGACGCTGTCCCAGCGGCAGTATCGGCAAAGAATTCTTGCAGCGTCTCGCCAACTTCCCGTCTGCGCGCGTTTTCCCGGGCGATTAGGCGCCTGCGCCGCAGATTCCAGAATCTGGTCAGCCCGGCGAACATCGCGGTCACGCTGCCGACGATTGGCAGGTATTCGTATACTGGCAAGATGATCAGCAAGTAGTAGTACTGCGGCTGGCTCCCTCTGCGCACGCCTTGTTGTTCCAGCCAGTAGCCCAAGCTGTATACCATGCCGGAAGCCAAACCTGTAATGTTGGTGAAGACGGTCGTGAAGAAAAACGCGAAAAGAACATGGAATATGATGGCTGATACCAGCCACCGCCTCCAATTCCAAGTCAGCCCGATCACCACCATCAGAACGAATAACGGCACGAAGGCATAGCCGCCGAGCACGAACCTGCCAATACTTTCGTAGGAACCCAAACCAGGCAAGCTAACAATGATATTGTAGACAGCATCGGGCAGCGACTGCGCGAGCCGGGCATACGCCTCGTTGCTGCCTCCCATCAAGCGAGGAAAGAGGGCAGTTGTCCAGGGCAAGATCAGGGTTGCGATTAGTACAATCAGATCCACTTCGGGAAACTGGTACAGAAAGCCCCACAAGCCGGGTCTATCCTTGCTTTCATGCGACTCGGCTCTGATGCGAGCGGCGCGTCGGGCGTCGCGTATCAGATACGCAACCGCGGTCACAAGAATCAGCCACAGCGCAAACAAAGGCGCCCAATTGATCGGCTCGCCCGGCGGCGCGGTTTCCTCAGAGACTTCTGCGGCATCGGGAACAACGGGCTCGGCGGTCTCCGTCTGGCTGGGGAAATGCGACAATTCCTCGATGAAAAGCAGACCAAATGCCGTTACCAGCGCGATCAACAAGATCAATGCCAGTTCGCGTCCGGGGATGCGCTTCCATCCGCCGCGGAAGGCAAAAAGCGCTGTGCTGATCGGCGCGAACAGCGCTGCAATCACCGTTAGCAACGTCCATTTTGTCCAGCTAGAGCGCTGCAAGTCCGAAAGTTCGCCCCAGGGAGTGCCGCGCCCGGGGATGATTTGAGCCGGTACAATATCGACGATGATGTACATGCCCAGCGTCATGACACCGCCGACAAGGATCCCCAGGACAAGCATGTAAAATAATGGCTTGCCTTCCAGGTCGTAGCGATGTTGCGCCAGGCGCGCCAGGAAATAGATGCAGAGGAAACTGCCGAAAACCGCGATGTAAATGAATGCTGTCTCTTTAGAGCCGAGGTTTAGAATCATCGCGGCGGCAAAGATGTACAGCCAATAGGCGCGCCGGCGGAATCGCGGCGAGCCGTTGATATATTGTAATATGCAATAAACCATGATTAAGCCGAAAAAGATCGACGGGGTATCATGGCGAATATAGCGGTTGTAGTAGAGTAGAAGTGGAGAGATCAAGATCATTAACGCGGCCAGCACTGCCCCCCACTTTCCCAGCCATCGGCGCAACAACATGGGAAACATGACCATCAAGACACCCAGAACAGCGGTGTAAATCCGGCCGGAAAAATCGCTGTCGCCAAAAAGGAAATACGACAATGCCGTCGCATGAAAAAGTACTGGCCCGTGCATCAGCGGCGTATGCGTGAAGTTGCCTTCGTTGTACAGATTGTAGGCAAATCGCGTATGCAGGCTTTCGTCGTGGCTCATCACGCGCTGGTCCAGGATGAAAAAACGCGTGAAGAGAGCCAAGAACAGAATGACTAGATATGCCGCCACTTCCCAGTTGAGCGAGACGCGGGTGGACAGCAACTGATACAAGGCGTTTTCATTCTGCCGGTTGGGTGTGGTCAACATGTCTGGCAGGACCTCACGATGCTCGATCGTCTATCGAAATCGCGAGTGAAGGAATCTGGCTTCTGGCGTGTTTTGTAGCAGGGGAATTTGATTCGAGAAACTTGACCGAGTCGATAAGACGCCAATAGATGACGCATTTGACCGGGTGGCGGGGGTTCTCTCAATGTCAACCAGCTTGGGACGCGGTGGCAAGTCAATGGAAATAACGGATGTATGGAAGCCAATCGCGAACGGTAGCAACAGGATTACCGCCAGCAATACCATGAACAAGCTGTGCCCGATTGGCGTATTGCCCAGATAACTTGGGGAAGGCAGCCCTCCGGGCGCTGCCGGGGCAAGCTCGCTCTGCAACGACATCCAGATATTGTCCAGCCGTTGCGAATCCGGGCGGCCAAAAGCCGGCAAGTTTCGCTGCAATTGATCGCTTATCTCTCGCTGGCGCAAGTATTCCTCGTAACAGTCCTGGGACTCGTCAATAAACCTAGCGATCCGCCTCCTCGTAACATCTGAGAGGTCACCGCTCAGGTATTTCGCCATATGAACTTTGCAGTAGCGGTATTTGAACTTGATCATATGCTCCGCCAAACTACAGGCGCCGCAAACCTCAATGTACTTTGAGCAATTCTTCCAGTAAGCCGCGTCCCTCGGGTTGCAAGGACTGTCTCAGCCGTTGATGACCAAGGCGCACTCGGCTTTCCGCCGTCTTTTGAGGACAACCCATCACTTCGGAAATCTCGCGATAGGTCATCCCTTGTCCGTAGCGCAATACGATTGCCTCTCGCAGCCGCGGCGACAAGTCCGTAAGCGCCTTTTCTATGGTTTCTGTCGCGTCGCGACGGATAACAGCCGCCTCTGGCGCGTCTGCCGGCGGCGCTTTCAATTCGAAGCCGAACCACTGTGAAATATCTACGGTCAGGAATCGCTTGCGTCGATAGGTATTGCGGCAGCGGCTGACGGCGATTGTGTAGAGCCAGGTTTTGAGCGATGCCTTGCCAGAATCGAAACGGTGCAAATTCTTGAAAGCGTAGAGAAATGATTCCTGTAATATGTCTTCGGCATCCTGCTCGTTCATAAGCAAGCTATAGCATAGCCGATACAAGCTGGCCGCGAACCGTTCATAAAGTTCCGCATAGCCAACTTGATCACCCTTAAGGGCGCGCTCGACAATCAGATCAATCTCGGCGCGACCTTGCGGTCGGTTATCTGTCATGTCGTTGTCCTTGTGGTGAGCTAACAAGCACAACTTTCATTACACATTTTACCACCATCATCCTCACAACGGCTGGCTTCAATTCGACTTGACATTATCATAAACGTCTTGTCGCAACCACAGAATGACCGATTCTTCCGCTTTTGTGCTATCTCTGCGAAGACGGCGTTGGGACCACCAGGAGGGCAATTGCCAAAGATCTAACTGCGTAATGGAACTCCAACGCCGCAAGAGAAACTTCTGTCCGACGTAATTGCCCTTTAGATCCACGAACGCTTCCTCGCCTTGAGCCATGATGATGATTGGCTGGCCCGCTGCAATCGCCGCAGATTTGACGAAGCGCGCATTTGGAAAGTCGCGCATAAGCCAGCCCATCAAGCCCTTGTCGTCTACGACGCCGTCGGCGTCCCTTACGATGACTACTTCCAGAACTGGAAAGCCCTTGGCATCTCGCTCGGCCAATTCAAAAAGCGTTTTCTGCAACAGCCGCGAATCTCTGCTAATTGCGCCGGGATGCCAATACGCTGCGGGATTGCTCGCGTCGGCGACGGCGATTTGCCACGCGCCCCCAAGGCCAGACAATATCATAAACCAAAAGAAGCCTATGCCAATCCCTTGCAGACAAGTGCCGCTACCCCAGGTATTCGCCGCGAGCAAATAAAGAACCACAGCGACCGCGCCGGTCATCACTAACAAGCCCAGCCCCTGCGCCAGCCGCGTGTAGGACGCTACGGAAAGGCGCTCCAACAGTTGACTCGCGCTGGTATCGGCGGGCACATCGAGAAGCGACCGCCCCACCTGCAGAAACTGCACAGCGGCGGTCAGCAGCAAAAGCAGAACGCCCAGAGAAATCGCCCACTTTACCCACCAATAATGCGTAGTATAAAGTTCGTGGCCCTCGTTACTGTCGTCGCCATTCTGGTCCGCCCAAAGCACGACCATTCGCCGATTGATCATCAGTTGCGTAATACCGTAACTTGCCAGCAAGCTTAAAGGCAAAACCACCCACATGGCGTCGACCGGGCGCGCCCCGGGATAAAGAAATAAACCACTTGTCGCGACTAGCGCCCAAGCTGCCGCGAATCTGTCGATGTAGCTGACCGCGCCGTGCTTCCAGATCAGCCAGGCGCCCCCAAGCGCAAACACAATGAGCAGAGGTTCATACGTGAGAAGCGCGATGATCCCTAGACGCGCGCCATCAGCGTCGCGCCCTTGACTGAAACCGGTCAAGGAGGCGTTGACAGACTCGGCGACTGATTGTAGACCAGCGGGATTTAGCATAAACATGGTGCCGACTAGGAATACTATGGACAGCGGCACAAAGGCGACTCGCGTGTAAGGGAAGTCTTGCAGTCGCTTGAGCGACAATTGCAGAATATCGTCGCCTGGAAGGTCCATCCGCTGCGGCGCGCTCAAAGCAGTGCGCCATACAGCTAGCCAGCCGGAAACGAGCAGGATCACAAATAGCGGTATGCCAGAGGGACCCGAAAGCGCCAGCATAAACGTGATAAAGGCGATTGCCGCCATAGCATGCGGGAGTTCCCGCGAGTACCAGAATCGCCGGATCATCCAGATTGCCAGGACCGTGAACAACATCATGAATGTAGTGCCGTCTGCTGTGCGCGCTGCGGCGACCGGCACAGTCAATACCGTTAACAATAGTGACCATATGAAAACGCGCGTTGCGCCTAGATTCTCGCGAAACAGCAGAGGGCAAAGCGATAGCGCAACCCCGGCCAGCGCAACAGCAATGCGCGCGGAAAAAGCCGATGCGCCTAGCGTCGAAAACGTCAGGACTTGAAAGGAGTAAGTCAAGGGATTCTGGCTGGTGACAAAATCGCCAGGCGCGTCGTCCTCGACAGTGTGCCAGGCGTGAAGCGACTGTTGCGCTTCGTAGACATTCAAGGGAACGCTGCCGAGCGCGGCTACGCGTATCACAAGCGAAACCAGCGCCAGCGCCAGGTAAGCGAGCCACTCGGCGCGAACTGAAATCGACGCCGGCTGCGGCATCGCATGGCCGCCAGTCGGCATGTCGTCGTAGGTGTTATTGCTGCCCGCCGCCGGTGTTTCTACCGCCATTGCTCACCTTCGATTTGCGCAGCTAAGCCTCAAAGAAATCGGATTGCAAGTCGTCCCCGGGCGGTACGGCGTAGATGCGCGAATGATTTGATTCGCATGTGACCGGAAAATGGTCACGGAACTTTTCCTCGCCCGCGCCTCCGTATTGCGACAATTCGGTAACTCCATAAAGAATATACCCGATCCGATAACGATCTATGATATGCCTTATCTGCGATACATCCTCGGCTGTGTAAAGGGTCTCCATATCTTGGCGCCGGCTGCCGGCAATGTCGTAATATGTCGATCCTCGCCACTGGCGCTCATGGTTCTCCCAGCCCAGGACAATCGGTATGCCGGTCAACGCGCCAACTCTGCCGTAGCGTTCGCTGTATGCTTGGAGAACCGCTTCCGCCACTACCGCGTCGTCTCGCCCGACAAGTTCGCTCAGACAGTTTATGACGTTGAGGTCGTCACGATCGATAAAACCGTCGCGGCCGTCCAGCGACAAGGGCTTGACGATCCGAATTGACATCTCGTCAGCCAAGACAATTCCCTCGTGCCGCGAACGAATAATAGTAGACTCGGTAGCGCCAAACAAGCTGCCGTCCGTAAACAAGACGGTCCCGGGATAGGCGGTCTCGCCTGGCGTCACTTGCATGACTGGCGTCAACCAATTTTCAGGCGGCCTATACTGATGTTGACTGCCGCCGCGCCCGGATTCGATCCAGGAACGATGTGTAATCCCCAGTACGCTGTAGACGAGACCTGCCGCCAGCGCAAGCAGTACTAGCGCCGCATAAATGAATCGTAGCGCTTTGATCGGCCGCAACGCCGCGCCGTCATCCAGGACACTGTAGACCGCATAGGCTGTGGCAACGCTCCAAACCGTCCAAGCTTGGTAATAAAACTTGAATATAGTGTTAATGCGACTGCTAAAATTGTCCTTGAGAAAGACAAACTCGGGAATGAGAGTCAAGCACAATCCCATGCCGATCAAAAGCAAAGCACAAGCCGTCGCGCGTGAGTAGGTGACATTGGGAGTCGGCATCTCTTGAAGGCGCTGACGTACCCGATTCTTGGGAAACAGGCGCGCGAGAATCAGAACAATGCCTGCGAGCAACACCAGCGTCGTCATGCCATATTCGATTCGACGTCCGATCAATAAGGGAATTACTTGGCTCCATCCTCCGGACTGCGCGACTAATTGACTAACAGCCGGCATCACCGAGGAGGACATTGCGCCGATCAGGCCGAAAATGACTAGGAGCAGAAGAAGCCCTAAGAATGCAATAGCGCCGATCGCTCTGCCGAATTGCCAGTTTAGACGCCGAAACCGCTGGCCTCGCCAAGTCTCCACCAGCAGGAAACCAGGCAGGATGATCAGAATCGGACCGAACATGATGAAGAAGCGTCTGAATGAGGTCGGATTTATCAGGTTTGGCAGCAATCCGCCGGCTTGAGATCGAAACCCTATAAAAAACGGGAAGTAGGCCAGCAGGGCGATACCCGCCAAGAGGAGTCCGAACACTAGCAATACGGCGGTATCGGCGACGGTTAGCCTGCCACGGTCATTCAACATCAGACGGCGCAGCGCTTCCGCAGCCACCAAAGCAAACAAGTAGATCGGCCCGTCCCAGGTGTTGAGGAAAGCCAATCCGCCGACGGCGAGGCCATACAAGATGACTTCTGGAAGCCGCGGCTGTCTTCTCAACAGGACAATATTGATCATCAGGCCGATCGTCATCAAGGCAAAAGGCAGCGCCAAGACATGCGGATGATTATCCGCAAGCAGGAAGCTGAAGGCTGGAAACTCGTCGATCGGCTGGATCGGTCCAGGCGAGTTGTCCAGGTTGTAGTCTGTCAGGACGCGACTGGCGCGGAACCACCACCAGTAGCTCCAGCTGGCGGGATCGGAAAAAACAGGTGCTTGCGGATCCCGGGCATAGCCGCCTTCAGCGAAGTTCGCGCGCTCTTGCGTACCCCAGAAATTCAGATAGGGTTCCGTGGCATATCTGGACTGAAAGGGAAACTCGATGAGCGCCGCCTGGAAATTGCCGACCAGCGTCATGAAGAGCATCGCCAACAAGCCGACGGCGATGGCTTTCGCTCGCGAAGCCCGGATATTTCGGAATTGTATCGCTATCTCGAATGCGCGGGATCGCACCAGATTGTAGGCGACGCCGAAGGCGCAAATGCCCGTCAACGCGAACTGCGACGCAGCCGTCAAGTTAAAGCCGACCGTGCTGCTTATATTGCTGAAAACCGAAAGCATGGCGGACATCAGGTAACCCATGTAGTAGTAGCTGATCGCGTAGCCCGCCATCCAGGGATCGTCCGGCGGGAAACTCGCGCTGCGTTGCACCGCGCTTAGGAACGCCAGTTCCATGGGTTTTTCCGTATACAGAATCGAGCTCTGATGCGCCCGGTAGACTGCCCAAACCAGAAACAAGACCAGAAACAATAGTTCGGTCGCCAGCGCGAGGCTGCGATTTTCCTGCCACCAGGCGCGTATGTCGCGCCAGTCGCCTTTCTGCGCGTAAAATGTTAGTGACAGGAAGAGCGTCACGACCCAAGTCAGCGCGATGCTGCCGGCGGAGTTTTCCAGCAGACCGAAGCTGGTCAAAAGCCAGTAGACGAAGGCTAGCGCCAGCATGCCGATTGCGCGCGACAAGCTGTAACCCTTGTCAGGCAAGCCCCCCAAGAGACGAAGGCACAGCGGAAAAGCCGCCGCGCCGGCCAACGTGATAGCCAGCCACCAGCTAAAGAGCAAATATCCTTCGCGAGTCAACCATTCCTGGATGAGTGTCAAGAATATCGCTCCTCGAGGTATCGCAGAATGGCATCGTCGTTAACTTGATAAACCGTGCCGCCCTCGATGGCGAATGCAATCGATAGCAGACCCGCGCCGACCATGCGCTCGAACTTGGCAAGGCCCTCCGGGGTCGAATGAAGCTCTTCCAGACCGCTGCGCACGATGTATTTCACGTCAAAATGATTGAGGATATCCACTGCATCGTCGATGGCGCCGGTATTGTAAAAGGCGCGAACATTTCTTTCGCGCTGTTCAACCCAGGTCGGCAGCGGATCAATCGTGCGCTGCTGCCGCTGATGCCAGTTCCAGCCAAGAACCGAGGGAAGGCCGGTAGCTATCGAAATACGGCCGTTCCACTGATATTCGCTGGGGAAGCGCCGGCCCTCCATGATCACGGGCGAGCCGGCAATGTTTTCCTGCATCCAGCGAATCAGCGCATGGTCGACGGCGAGATCCAGTATCGCTGTTTCGTTCTTGTTCGGCGCGGTTTCCCGGTGCGTGGATTCTTTCATGTAGTCAAGGCCGTCGAGAGTCAAGGGTAAATGGGGAGCCATTCGATCCAGGGATCTGGCTCGCGTCGCCAGTATCGGATATGCGCTGGCGACCGTGAACAGCCCAATACATGTTGCGAACCAAAATACGCGTATTCGCCTGCGCCAGCGAACGGCCGAGCTCAGCAGGGGGCTCATTGCGACGCCTCCCGCCACGCTCAGCAGCAGCCAAACCTGGATGTAAAACTTGAAAATTGTATTTTGACGACCGATATCCCCGCCGATGACGACGATCTCTACGCCTAGTGTCAAGGATAGCGCCAATCCGATCAAGACAAGTACGAATCGCAACGCGCGCGATTGACCGGGGCGGAAGAACAGAAAGGCGATCCATACGAGCATCGGCAGGACGATCAGTGCCACTTGATAGTGCGCGACGAACATGGCCAACGAAATCAGCATGACCAGGACAACGACGGCTCCTGCGTTTCTTAACAGCGCGCCGCGTCCGCGCAGCGCCGCAACGCGCGTACTTCTCATCCAATGCCCGGTCTCCCAGATCAGGAGCGATAGGACCAGAAACAGGAATAGACCGTGAATGTCAAAGTAGGCCCAGACCGGCGTTTTCCCGCCATGCCACAGGGTCAGGCTCGTGTAGTTGGAGGCGTACCAGGTCGTGTATGGCAATGCGAATGCGAGGTTGAGCACCAGGAACCCACCGACCCGGCTGAGCAGATCTAAGGCTGACGCTCTAACCAGAAAATGTCGGATCGCGATCCAGACCGCAACCAGCGCGATGCAAGCGAGCAAGACGCGCCTGATGATTGCCAGCGCCTCCGACAGAGCCGCTGCCGACGCGCCGCTACCTGAGTAGTACTGAGAATCCAGAAGCGTGACAAGGCCGATTGCGATCAACAGCGCGCCGGTTAATATCGTGTAGAAGCGGACATCCATGCCCCCGCGAAAAGTATCGCGCCAGCGCAGCCACCAGCAATAGATGAGGCCCGCCGTCGCCAGCAAGGTCATCGAGGGCCAATCCCAGGTATTGCTCGCCTGCATGACGCCCACCACCATTGCTCCCAACGCCAGCGCCAGGAATCTCTCCCAGGCGCTTCGTCGATCCCTGCCAACTTGCATCAGTTCGTTGAAAAGGAAGGCCAGGGTCATCAGAATGAGTGGCATATTGATCATGTGGGCGTGCAAGTCGCCATACAAAAAGGTGAAAAACGGCATCTCTGTTATTGCGTTTCCGCGCACGCCGGGCGTTTCGGCCAATACGCGAGAAGGACCCCAATACCAACGGTCATGCCCCATGGGTATGGATTCTCCGCTGATCGCCAAACCGACCCCTCGCGCAAGCCCGCCGATAAGTGACAATGAACTATTGATCTCGTATCGAACATTGTCGATTAGTCCGGATTGAGCTGCTTTCTCCCTCAGTTGAGCGCGCGCGTTCTCGTCAGGCGCTTGACCCTGAGTTTCGCGGTATTCATCGACCAGGAACGCTTCGAGCCCCTCTGGTTTTCGGTAACCGCCTAACTCCGCTATGCCATTGCCAGCGACTCGAACAGTATCGAGATTGCCCAAGAGGATACACATCAACATCGCCAGGATTCCTGCAGTCCAGGGACTTCCCAGCCGTCTTGCCTGTTTGCGCTTCGACCCTTCATTATTCTGGATGCTCATTTTCCAGCGTGAATGGATATTGAATGCGGCCGAAAATGCGCCCGCGCCGGTTAGCGAGAATATCGTAGGGATCATCAAGTTGTAGGCGAAAGAGGGGACGATGCCCAGCAACAGGGATGGTACGCCAACCAAGACATATCCAAAGTAATAGTAGTTGATGAATCCGCCGGCAAACCACGGGTCAATCGGCGGGAAGGTCGTACTGCGCAAAACACCGTTCAGATAGGCGAAATCCATGGGCTTTTCGCCGCCTTTGTACGGGTGCCAGAGATCCGGGTTCGTCAGTCGAATGACAACCATGACTGCGAAAGCCAGGATTGCCAGCAACTCCATCCAGGCCAGGCGCCGCCAGTTTGCGCGAAGAAATTGCATCAGGCTCAAACGCTTGCGATAGGCTGTATGCAAACTAAACAGCCCCAGAAGCGCGAGAAGCGCCAGGAGGCCCGCTTGTGACCACAGCGGGAACTTCAACGTCGAAGCAGCCCAGGCAAACCAGGCAACCAGCAGCGCGCCAGTGAGCTTGCTAATGCCGTAGCCTCCATCTGCCAGGTTGGGGAATAGAGCGAAAACGATGGGAAAAGTGATGAAGCCGATAAGAAGTAGCGAGACATACCAGAACAACGTTCCCAGCGCTTGATTGCTGTTCGCGATGCTGTCGCTGAAAAAGCGCTCCGACCAGGTGCCGCCCGCCCTTTGAGTCTCATAGTCTGCCCGCGGGAACGTCAAGGCAGTCGGTACCGTGTCCGCTTCCATGGACGTCCAGTATATGACACCCAGCCTGTCTGCGCTGTCAAAATCTCTTGACAATTCATGACTCTGTCTCAGCGACACTGAAGAGAGCGCCGCCTTTACTTTCGCGCTCGAATAATCCTCTGATTTGCGAAAGACAAAAACGGCTGGATGATCGTAAACGTGAAAGGCTTCGTCGCCTTCGATTTCGTTCAGCCAGGCGGGAGAATCGTATATAGGCAAGTATTGATCGGAGACCCGCCAGGGTCCTAATTGGAATGGTTCGTCGAAAAGAGCGACCAACTCGTAACCCAACTCGCCCGCAAAGAGTTTCTCATAATAGCGAGTCGTCAGGGGCCAACGCATACGATTGCGCGATTCTGTATCGTAAAAGCGGTTGCTGGCAATCGTTAGGTAGTCGCCAACTTTCAGCGTGTGCAAGATATTCTCGTATTTGCTTTGATTGTCCACCGGGAAGGACATAATCTGATCGTATGAATTGACCAACGCGCTAAAGGCGTATTTGCCGCGACAGTCCTCGCTGCGAACGAGCCCCGAGGCGGGACGGTCAACCAGCGCCAGGTCCTCAGGCAATTGACAGGTCAACGTGCCTGTCACAGTGTTGTCCCAACTGCCTTCCGTCAGTACGACGGAACCCGAGCCGATGACGTCGCCGCTGCCTTCCGCTGCAAGGATTTCAAATACATACCGGGTGCCCGCCTCTACTTGCCAGGGCACGGCGAAGGGGATTTCATAGCTATTGCCCAGCGGATGATCGCGTCGCGTGAAGTTGGCTTCCAGGACCGCCTCCGCCAGCAGTTGATTATCGCTTTCGGGATATACGCGTATTTCCAGTCTTTCCGGCTCTGGATCATCTAGTGGATCACCCAGGTGCGGCGCAAAAACGGTCGCAATCGAACCGCTTGCAGGAGCGGTGAAGACCGTGCGTCGGGCCGCCGCTTCGTGGTAGTGCGTAACGCCTTTGAACAAATGCTTGGGCAAGTGGTCTGATGAATAACCCGTATTCGCCACAGCAATGTTGACCAGCCGCAATGATTCCTCCGCACCGTCGATAGGCATGGCAAAATCACCGGGGACGTGCTTGAACAAGTAGCGAGACGCCTGCACAAGCGTCGTCTGGTGCCTGTAGACATTGCCGAACATCAGCCCCCAAATCGAAGTAAAGCCGACGGCGAACACGGCAAGCGCGATGGCTCGGCTTGATCGCGGCAACGGAAGCAAAGCCGCCAACAGTAGTATTGCGCCGATGGCCGCCGCGGTGACCGCGGTCGCGTCCTGCGTACCGTTGGCAAGCTGATAGGCGCCTACCGCGCCGAACAAAGTGCCAAGGATCGACAGCAGAACGCGTGTTGCGAGAAAATCACCCTCGCCGCGCCGAGCATAATGGATCAATCGGACAATTGCCCAGCCAGCCAATACCGCCAAGGCGCCATACAGGGGCAAATAGTAGCGCATAGTCATGGGCCATAGTTGGTTAAGCCAAACAAAATACGCGCCGATCCAGACCACAAGCAGGACGTTGTTCAGAGCCGCCTTCCGCATCCGCGCGATCCGATAGGCTGACCAGCCCCAGCCGAACCAGGCCAGCAGAGCCAAGGGCGGTCCCATGGCCCAAAGCGCCATATCTTTTAGCGGGTAAAAGTACGACGCCCGCGACAGCCATTGCCAGTTGGGCGGCGAGTCTTGCGCGCCAGACACCCCGAAACTGGCGGAGCGCACATTTTCAAACCAGCGGTCGTTGGGCATTATGCCCAGAAAATCCGGTCCCATAAACGCGTAGGGATTGAGTAGACGAAAAGCCAGGAAGGTGGCGAATCCTGCCAATATCAACCCAAAGAAATGGTAAGCGAGGATCCGCAGTCTTTCCTGATGATTCAAACTTGGGTCGAAGCAAGGAGCCACTTTGACGATGGCGGCCAATACCACGATTCCCGCAAGAGGCGCAAGGTTCATGCGACTGGCGACTGCGGCTCCGCAAGCGAGGCCAAACAAGATATACGACGAAAGTCTTCCCCGTTGCTGCACGGCAACCGCAAAGTAAAGCGCGAGCGTAACCAGGCAGGCGGCAATCGTATTCGTCGTTGCATAGTGAGATTTTTGAATGGCCAGCGGCGCCGCCGCGTACAGCGCGGCCGCGATAAGCCCGACCCATCTGCCATGAATTCGGCTGCCTAACGCGAAGATCGCCACAATCGCCAGCAAGTCGAAAAGCGTCGACAGGCCACGCCAAACAAGATGGCCCCCTTGCCAGTCAAACAAGGGCAATCCAGCCTCTGTAGCGCCACGGACCAATTCACCCGCATAGTGGGCGAGCAGCAGGGGAAAGGTGCCATAGGCATAAAAACCGTGGCCCGCCTGATGTGGATTCAAGGGAGAACATCGCGCGTCGAAGTAATTGCCAATGCCCTTGCTCCGGGGATATAGGTGCCGACATCGCAAGGATTGCAGTTGCAAGGAATCTGAAGTAGCTGCGACGCTTAAGCCCGCGAAATTAGCTCCCAATCCCTCGTCAACGATGGCCGCATCCAGTTGGCTCCCTCTCAGCGCTTCCAAAGCCTGCGCTGTCTGTCCATAGATGGTGATGTCATTGTCGCTCGCTATCCAACTCGCAACCTGTGCCGAAAACGTCTCGCTAACGGCGCCAATGCGGATTCCGAATACGGCGGACAGATCGGCAAAGTCTTGGAGACCTTGCTGGCCGCTCCTTACAAGGATGCTCTGGCTGGGGAAATTGCTTTGATCATAGGTAAATTCGTTCCTGCCGCCGACGTTCGGCAGCAACAGGATGGAAAGGAATCGCTCGTCAGGATGCGAATACGAGAAGTCGTCCCAATTATGTCCAGTGAAACGCAGGACTCCCGCGAAGACCAGAATGATTGTCAGAAACAGGGCTGTAATGGCGGTTTTTCTCATCGATTGGCGCCTCGTTTATTGGACCGCAACCTTGTCGCTGCCGCCGAGCGGCTATGGTAGTTCCTGTGCCATTCTATGACAAACGCATTTGCAAATACACCGTCGCTAACGGTGATCCGAACACAACTCGGAATACGACTGAAAGAAATCGATGTGTCCCTCGGCATCATGTTCCAACGCGTCTCTTATTCCTGGTTGCCGCCCTTTCCTGCGAAAAACACTGCCCACCCCTCTTCCCCCAGTCTCGGTACGCGATAGAGCACAAACCTGTCCTCGGGATGATATGACTGCACAGTCGTAGCGCGACCCTGAGGGAACCACTCGCGCAAGCGCTGCCAGGCCTGCTCATCAGCAGGATTGAAAAGGAACAGGAGGTCCCTGTTCGGGTCCAGACGGAATTCCCCCTTTCGCCCCAGGGCGCTTCGAAGTATTTGCGGCAAGTTCTCCAGCGGGTACATATCGTTGGGCCACAAGGGATAACCGGCTTCAATGCCCAGCGCCCGGTAGTCCCACCAGTAAGGAAAACCCAGGGACCAGACGTTTCCAATCGCGCCGTCGCTGCTTGCGAAGCCTTGAACGATTCTACCGGCCTCGCTGTGCGGAAACGACGGACCCAAATACGCGTTCGCATAACGATCGAAATAGGTCCCGCTGTTTTGCTGGTTCGCGACCAAGACTATGCCGACTCCAAAGATAATCGCGACTATCATCCCTTTGCCGCCTTTAATCAACCATTTGAGGCGAACCGCCATCATCGCTACAGGCAAGGCGGCGAACAGGTAGACGACCGGTACAGTACCCAATGCGCGCGAGTTGCTGGGATTCGCTTCCGGGTGCGCCAGCGACAGGGCGCTTGGCATTAACATGACAAGAACCACCACAGGCATGAACCAAACGACCGGGTCGCGCGATTTGATCATTCTCGCTGACCAGGCAGCAGCTCCCAATACCAAGAAAGCCCCGGTCAAGCTGTCCATGACTGGATGTTCCGGAGCCCCGTTGAACCAGCCTATGTCGCCCTTCCAGTTGTACATGAGCAGCGCATCACGGATATTGCGCATGAGAAAGGGCACATTGCTGCGCAATGCCTCCAGGGCATCATCTACGGTCGCATATGCCAGGTGATCTCCCAATAGTCGCGTTGAGGTTCGCATCCAGAAGGAATTGGGGAATTCTAGCCAGAAATGCAGCATCGGCAGAAAAACCATGAGCGATACAAAAACTAGGATCGCGAGATGAACCAGGTAGAGTAGCTTCTGTCGCCAACTGACGCCTCGCATCCAGATGGCAAGAAATACGCCGATGACAATCAGAACCGGCAGCATGCGTACCGCCTGGTACGTATATAGCCCGAATCCAAGGATCAGAGCCGCCTTGACGTAATCGCTTCGCCTGTTGTATCTCATTGCGCGGGCGAGATATACGAGCAGCAGCGCGGTCACTGCAGGCGTTAGTGGAATGCGCAAACCCTGGCGACTGACGATGACGTGCCAATAACTTGACGCGACCAGCGCCATCAACAAAAGAGCGACCGCTTTCTTGAATCCGGGACGGTCGCCGCCGATAAGCTCCATGCCCATCCAAAACAGCAGCGGCAAGGTGAGTACGCTTTCCACGACGGCGAGGAACTTGAGCGTATAGAAGTCGAATCCCAGCCCAGGCGCCGTGGACAGCATCGACAGCAAATACATTTGTACCGGTTCCCGTCCTCCGTTGTTGGGGAAGAAGATTTGGTAGTCGCCGGTAGCGACGCGATATGCGTCCTGGATTTTCTCCACATGATCGCTGGTCATCTCGCGCGGGACGCTATCCAATCGCGTGAAGCGGAAGCTTATCCCCAGAACCATGATCAAAACGAAGGCGACGATGATCCAGCGATTTCCACGCCAATCAATGCGCCGGAAGCAATCAATCCTTGCCGTGATCCAATCAAAAGCGTTCCAATCTGCCGGCGCGAAGACCATTGCCCAGGCAATTGAGGAAACGATCCACAACCCGATGAAAGGGGGTTCAATTCGATTGCCACTGGTATTCATCCATAGAACAACGCTTGCAAGCGCCGAGAAAACCGCGAGGCTGATCCGGCGGTTGCTGATATGATCCCGCCAAAAAGGAAACGCTGTTGAGCTTGGGAGGGCGCTAATTGCGCTAATTGCGCTGATTGAATGGGACAAGCCCGATCTTTCGCCCTTCGCTACCGCCGTTTTGGACAAACGGGCTTTGATCCGCCAGACGACAAAATCCAACAGATGCCAGAGTATTAGACCGGCGATCAGTCGACCTGCGGCGGTCAGCAGGAACTCAAAAGACTGTTCCTTTGGGGCTACCATGGAATCCGAAATTGCATGCAAGGAAGTCAGCCATATCGCTACCGGGACTATGCGAGCCGCCCAACGAATACGGTCCATAGGACCCATCTGCTGCCACCATCTTCGCAATTGCTCGTAATTCCCAATGACTTCGCCGATCAACCAGATAAGGAATCCAATCCAGAGAAATGGCGCGCCAACCTCCAGCGTGTTTTCGGGGCTGCGGCTGCTCCCATCCGGACCCAGCAGCGCATTCGTGCCAATGACCGCGCTAACAATTGCCAGGCTAAAGAACAGCAGTTGAAGATTCTGCGCCTGGCGCAGCGCGCCGGCAATTCGTGGGATCGAGAGACCTGTGGCCTCCTGTTGCCTGGTATTAACATCGCCAGCCGGAATCTCGGGAGCGAGAACGGACTCCGCGCCCGCAATAGCCATTCTCGCGCGCCGCCAAGTGACAAGTGGCGATCGCATAAACCGCCCGAAAAGGTCGGCGAGTGTCAGGTCTTCAATTTGAGTTTCGGCGACCTCTGCCGCCAGATTTGGGGATTCGCGTTTATATTCCTCCGCGGATGACCAGCGTTGCGCCGCGTCACTGTCTGGTTCAGTCTTGTCGTTTTCGTCAAGACGCGGCGTAGCCTTGTCCTCTGGAAACATACGACCGTCCCTTTGCGCCATTCACATCTATTTTAACAAACCACGTCGCTCATGCGACGAGAAGGCTTATTATTTTGTGTGAGCGCGGCAAACTTTTTCGCTGCCGCCGAGCGGCTCTAAGCTTAGTATCAAGCGAAAAGCGCTGCAAACGGGGGAATCCGAAATTATTTGCGCGCGTGCTCCAACAAAACAGATTCGAATCGATCAAAGGTGTTTTTCAAGGAAAAGCGCTTGGCAACGAAGTCTTTGGGTTTGATATATTTCTCACGGTTATCCAGAACTTCCAGCGTGGTCCTACCAATTGACTCCCAGTCGCCGGATTTGGCCAGTTTCCCCATGCCGGTTACTTGAACCGGTACGCGGCCGCCATAGACGTCTGTCATGACGACCGGCGTTCCACAAAGCATGGATTCACCCAGAACTGCCGGAAAACAATCGTTGTTGCTCGGCAAGACCAGCACATCGCAAGCCGCGTAAAAGTTGGCCATTTGCCGCTTGTCGCGGATCAGGCCCAGAAATATAAGTTGCGACTTGTACTTTTCGACCAGCTCCTTCTGAAGGTTCCAGGTATTCTCGTAGTTGAGGTTGTACTCGCCGGCAAAGATGATTCGAGTCTTTGGATATTTTTGGTTTATGACGTCCAGCGCTTTTATGAGCAGATCGGGCCTTTTTTCATGGGCGAAGCGCCCTGCGAATCCAATCAGCGGCCCATCCTCACATTGCCATTTGTTTCTGAGTTTTGCGGCGTTTTCCAGGTTGGGATCGTGAATTGAAATAGGTGGGTAAACCACTGCCAGCTTGTCGCGGAACGGACGGAGATAGTAGGAATTCTCGGCATAATCGTCGCTGAAGCCTATGATACATGGGGCGCGCCTGGCCATAAAGGCGTACATGGCGTACATCATCTTCACGATCGCCTTGTTCAACAATCCCTCCGGTAGAAATAAATCCCCATGGTGCGTCGGGATGACCTTCAAGCCCGCCAATCCCGCTAAAACACTGACTAGCGCGGTTTCAAGCATCGGCGTGTGTATGCTGACGATGTCATGCTGGCGCATTAGGCGAAGCAGATGCCAGGGATAGCTTGGCAATATCATGCCCCGGCTCAACCGCACGGGCGCCCAGACTCTAACGATGCGCACGCCGTTATGCGTCTCCGGATGCTTTGGCAGTTCTTTGTCGTGCCTGGAAGCGAGTACCGTCACTTGATGGCCCCGCCGCACCAATTCCTCAGCGAACATCTGCACGTAATACGTAAGGCCGGTGGGGTGGGGATAGTAGTAAAGAAGCGTGATTAGAACTTTCAGCTTGCGGCTGTTTTCAGCTTGTCCAGAATTCATTGATCAATCTTACGTGGATGCTTGATCCAAAGATTGGACATGAGAACGCAACTGCGTCAGCGAGACACCCTCGAATATCAAGCCAACACCGCCGGTCACGATGTAGACCAGAATGTTCTGGGCGTGCACGGCAAGGGCGAAGGCGGTAATCTTGTCCAGTTCCTTATGCCCTAATAATGTAAATGCTACAACTATGGAGAATTCATACGCGCCTAGATTACCTGGAACTAACGGAATCGCAATAGCAAATGAAGCCGAAGCGATGGAAAACATAATTGCCACCCAATCGCCCTGATCAAAAAAGGCTAGCATCAATACATAATTCGTGATCACTGAAAGTAACCAACTGATCGCCGTCCAGATGAGCGCGCGCGCTAAAGGAGCGAAATCTAGCAAGGGTTGCAGACCGTCGAGAAACTCGCGAGCAAGTATCTCCGGCTTTAATCCCTCGGGCAAAGGCAGCGCATTGGAGACGCGTCCAATCGACTTATCGGTAAGTCCGCGCCAACGAGCCATTGCCAGGAGCGCGACGAATCCGCTTACGGAAAATATCGCTCCCAGCATTGCTAGATGCCGCAGCTCGGCGCTCACCGGCGCGACGGCCGTGGCGATCATCGCCAACAGCGCGACTCCCAATACATCCAGCAGCCTCTCGACCAAGATGGTGCTGCCTGTATGCATGAAGGGAATTTGCTTGTTGGCGCGCGTTGTCAAGAACAGGCGAGCAACTTCGCCGATTCGCAGTGGAATGACGCCGTTTACCAAGTATGCGATATTCATGATATTGAAGGCGCGATGCAATGGCAGTTGACCACCCAGCAAACCACCCCAGCGCAATGCCCTGGTAAACAGTCCCACCATGAAAAACAAGAGGCTGGCCACAAGAAAACGATAGTCCGCGCTCAACAGGGTCGACAAAAGCGCTTCAAGATCTACGCGGCTAACCAGCAGCGCTGCAATAGCGAAACCCGCAACAGTGCCGGCAAGTGTCCTTCTATGTAGTCGCAAATCCCTCTCCGAACGGTGATGTCGATTGGAAACAAACGCGCTATTGACAACCGCGCGGCCAATTCGTCCCAATATGCTCAGCGGCATTACTATATCACGGCGACTTGACGCTTGGAGCATGATTTTCTATAATATTGACAGTTTGCGGGTGTAGCTCAGTTGGTAGAGCGCCTGCTTCCCAAGCAGAAGGTCACGGGTTCGAGTCCCGTTACCCGCTTGTCATGTTCGTGCCCACCGAAGGGTGGGTGTTTTCTTGCCCGAAGAGCATTGACCCTTGGCTCTTGCGCATTTAGAATTATCGGGCTATTGACCCGACAACGATCGGCAACTTGACCGAGGATTGCGCCTCGGGTTTAGGGAACTGAAGGAGAACTTTATTATGGCGGAATTTGAACTGGCTGCCGAAGTCCGGAATGCGCACGGCAAGCGAAACCGCGAGTTGCGCAGGCAAGGATTTGTCCCCGGCATCGTTTACGGACCCAGCAATGATCCGATTAGCGTGCAGTTCCCGTATCGCGCAATTGAGGTGACCTTGATGAACGCGGGCGGGACCAATCTGATCGATATTGTCGTCGATGGCAAGGCATATCCATCGCTTGCGCGCGAAGTGCAGCGGGATGTGGTTCGGGGCGACATCTTGCATGTGGACTTCCTGGCGGTCGACTCCTCCCAGCGGATCCGCGTGGAGGTGCCGATTATCATGGAAGGGCGCAGCCCGGTCGTTGCGACTCGCGAGGGGATTCTGATCACGGGCAGGAGCGCGCTGACCTTGGAAGTTTATCCGGATGACATTCGCGACCGTATCGTCATAGACCTGTCACATTTGACCGAACTCGGCTCGGAGGTGCTGGTAGGCGACCTGGAATTCGGTGAAAATGTGACCGTACACAGCGATCCAAATGAGATGCTCGCCAAGATTGTGCAGCCGGCCGCAGCCCGCGCCGAATTGGAACTGGATGAACTTGAAGGCGAAGAGGGCGAAGAAACAGACGAAGATTCCGCAGAAGAAGACGAAGAAGAGTAATCCGCAAGGGACTCAACAAGCGAAATTCCAAGAGGCGGTGTCATATTGGCGCCGCCTTTTTTGATAAGTCACGTCGCTCATGCGACGAGAAGGCTTATTACTCTGCGTGAGCGCGTCAGTTCTTCCCACTGCCGTTCTGTCCCGAGCGGTTCTCGTCACCAGCGGACAGCAGAGCGTCGGGTTCGTCTTCATCATCGTCTCGCATGATGGCGATGCCAGCGACCGCGTCATTTTCTTCCAGCTTCATCAAGATTACGCCCTGCGTGTTGCGTCCGGTTTCTCGAATCTCCGACAGGCGAGTCTGTATAACTTTTCCCCCCTTCGAGATCAAGACAATATCATCCTCTGGGCGAATGCAGCGCATGGCCACCACCGGTCCCGTGCGCTCATTTCGCTTCAATGTCCGCACGCCCAATCCATATCGATGCTGTGGCTTGTAATATACTTGGTCTTCGGCGCCCTCGCTGCCATCATCACTAGATATCAGCGTGCGTTTGCCGTAACCATTTTCCGTGACGATGAGCAGATGGCTGTGTTCGCCCGTCAAGACATCCATGCCGGCGATCTCGTCGTCATCCCGCAAGCGCATCCCGATTACGCCCTGCGCTTGACGGCCCATGACGCGCACTTCCTCCGCTTTGAAACGAATGCACTGACCATTGACCGACGCCATGACAATATCATGATCGCCCTTGGACCACTTCACGGATCGCAAGCTGTCACCGTCGTTAAACTGAATCGCCATCAAGCCGCTTGGGCGGATATAGCTGAATTCGCTGAATGCCACTTGCTTCACGCGGCCCTTGCTGGTCGCCAGCACAAAGTACCCTTCCTCAAGCTCGAGGACATCGTCGGCTACGGCAAGTACGACGGAGACCTTCTCATCTCCTTCCAGTGGCAAGATGCTTTGGATGAGCAGACCGCGCCTTTCTCTTAAGGTCTCTGGTATGTCGTAGGCTCTGCGAGAGTAAACCTTGCCCTTGTTGCTGAAGAACAAGATCATATCGTGGCTGTGCGCGAAGAATACGTCCTTTAACGTATCATTGTCTTTGATCGCCATGCCGCGCATGCCTTTGCCGCCGCGCCGCTGTGAACGATAGTGACGAGCCGCAACTCTTTTTATGTATCCTTGTTCCGTCAGCGAAATCACCACATTTTCCCGGCGATAAAGATCCCCTTCTTCGAGGTCGACTATGCCATGCATAACCGCGGATTTACGTGCGTCGCCGTATTTCTCGGCGATTTCGGCAACGTCTTCGCGAATCAGCCCCAGGATTTTCTGTGGCGAGCTTAGCAGATCTTCAAGATATTCGATACGCGCCCGAACCGTGTCATATTCATCCTGCAGCTTTTGCCTTTCCAAAGCAGCCAGACGCCTCAACTGCATGTCGAGTATGGCATTGGCTTGGATCTCGTCCAATTCCAAATTCGCCATCAATTGTTCTCGGGCGCCATTGACGTCGGGAGAATTGCGGATCATTTGAATGACCTGGTCGATGTTCGACACTGCCTTAAGCAGACCGGTCAATACGTGCGCTCGCGCCCGCTGTCGCTCCAAATCATATTCAGAGCGCCGCACAATCACGTCATAACGATGCTCAATATAAATCCGTAACGCGCGTTTGAGGGGCAAGGTGCGTGGTTCGCCGTTGACCAGCGCCAGCATTTGAATGCTATAGACACTTTGTAATTGCGTGTATTTGTAAAGTTGATTGATAACTCGCTGTGGTTGCGCGTGGCTCTTTAGTTCGACAACAAGGCGCAGACCTTGACGGTCGGATTCGTCGCGCAAGTCGCGAATCGCTTCGATACGGCTCTCGCGCACCAGAGCGACGATCCGTTCAATGATGGCCGACTTGCTCACCTGGTAAGGAATGGACGTGAAGACGAGATTCTTGCCTTCCCCGGGACCCTCTTCAATATCGACGGTGGACCGCACCGCGACGCGCCCCTTGCCCGTGGCGTATGCCTCTCTCAGATCTTCGCCAATGACGATCGTGGCGCCGGTAGGGAAGTCCGGACCCTTGATGAATTGCATGAGATCGTCGACTGTGACGTCGGCAGCGTCGTCGTAGTTGTCAATCAAATAGGTGATGGCGCTTGCCAACTCCCGCAGATTATGCGGCGGGATGTTGGTCGCCATGCCCACTGCGATGCCGCTGGTGCCATTGAGCAGCAGGTTGGGCAAGCGCGCGGGAAGAACCGTCGGTTCCGCTTGCGTGCCGTCGTAATTCTCCGCGAATTCGACAGTGTCCATGTTGATGTCTGTCAACATTTCGCCGGCGATATTAGCCATGCGCGCCTCGGTATAGCGCATCGCCGCGGGCTTGTCTCCGTCCTGGCTGCCAAAATTGCCTTGGCCGTCAACCAGCGGGTAGCGCAGCGAGAAATCTTGGGCCATGCGGGCCATGGCGTCGTAAACCGCCTGGTCGCCGTGCGGGTGATACTTGCCCAGTACTTCGCCAACGAGTCGGGCGCTCTTTTTGTATGCCGTGCCGGGACGCAGACCCATATCGTACATGGCATAAAGTATGCGCCGATGTACGGGCTTTAGCCCGTCTCGGGCGTCGGGAAGCGCGCGCGCCACGATCACGCTCATGGCATAGTTGAGATAACTGCCGCGCATCTCTTCGTTGATCGTGATCGTGCGAATGTTTCCCGCGTTGTCTTCTGGCAAATCCGAGTCGATTATGTCCATATCATGTGGCTAAACCAGATATCTGATTTGCGCATGGCTCCTTTCGCGGCCGACGAAATATCCTTGGCGACTCTTTTTTAATAAATCGCGTCGCTCATGCGACGAGAAAGTTTATTATTTTATGTGAACGCGGCATTCCTGTGGACCATTCGCTGCCGCCGCGCGGCTTATACGACATCACTCGCGCCCTGGAAACGACTACCCGCCTTGGACCGGATAGCGCCAGACCAGCAAAATCAGTCGCTATAGACGATCGGCAAAGCCGGTTCCCCACAGGTATTTGTGACACCGTTGCGCCAACGCCATTATTGATATGTATTATAGCATGTTTGCGCCAGCATACTACTTGCGCGCGAGGCTAAACAGGACATTCGCTTCAAAATCAGTTTGTGAAGATCGCCACATAAATTGTCCAAATTGTAGCCCGAATTCTGGCTAGGAACGGTTGGATAAGCACACGGAATCTGATTCCAAAAAATCCTCGCTGTCGCTTGCCAGCATGAAGTAACACGGATTTGTCTTTCTTGGCAGAAATAGCTGACTTATTTGCGTACTTTGTTACTTGCAAAGCGGCTATTTCGAAAAACCTAATAATTTGCGCCAAACTTCGCTTGCATTAGCTAAACGAAAGGGCTAGAATATTGTACAAAAGCAACAAGGAATCGCTGTATTTGTTGCTCGATTTTGCAATGCCTTAAGGCTTGCGAATCACACCAATAAGCTCTTAAGTATTACGAGGAGGAAAAAAGATGGACAGCGATAAAATGAGAAGGGGGATTATTCCGGGGATAATCGCCGGCTATGTATTTTTGGCATTCATCGGCGCGTCTATGGTGCCAATGATGGACGCCGAAGGCAACATGTCTATGGAAATGAACAATGGCATGCTCGAGATGGTCGGCGGCATGATTAGCGCCGACGCCTTTGTTGGCTTCATCCTGCATGTCATCATCAGTGCTGTAATTGGCGCTCTCTACACGGGACTGTTCGCGGACCGGGTGGACTTGGGCAATCCCTTGATGAACATAGCCGTGGGCGGCTTGATCTACGGTTTGATCTGGTGGATCATCGGTGGGAACATCATCATGCCGGCGGTTGCGGGTGGAGATGTCTTAAGTCTTAACTTCCAAGATCCCAGCCTGTTTGGACATGTCATATTTGGCCATGTCCTGGCATTTCTCGTCGTCTTGCGCGACCGGGCTTTTGGCATGACCGACGAATAAGCGCTTGACGCTCTAAAAACTTGCTGCGGCAAGTTAGTGCAAACTGAATAAGGGCTGCGAATCAGATTCGCAGCCCTTTTCAATTAGCCCGCTTCCAGACGCCATCCACCAGCTTGAATAACACAACCGATTCTTCGTCATACCCGCCGACATCCGCTATTACTGTCACTCGCAACTGCGGTGAACCATCGGGCGCGCGCGTGAGCGCCTGATCGAGTACTGCGCGCGGCCGAATCACGGTCTTGGTCCGATAGCGTTGGTGCGCTGCCTGCCAGACATCTTCATCCCCGGTATCGTACAAGTTCAGCAAGTCGCCCTCGGCGCCGCTCTCTATCAAGTCCGCTTCGGTGTTTAGCCGCCACTTGACAAAGTCGCGCCAATCCAGGGGCGCTTCGTCCAGAGCCTGGCCGATGATCCCTTGCAACATGGCCATGCTGGCGCCCGGAGCAAGCTGGTCGACCAATTCCGCAACTTTTTCTTCCCCGTACACGTATGCTAACGAGTCTACAAGCGAGTCGCCGCCCTCCGCGCCCAGGAACTGATTGACCAAATATGCGGCTGCCGACAGTCGCAAATAGTCAGCGTCCTGCGGATAAATGACCTGTCTTCCGTCCGTTCGTAGGCTGATCAAAACTTCTGCCAGCGCCTCCGCGACAAGACCGCGCCTGTTCTGGTCAAATGGCGCATCAAGGGACATGCGTCCGCCCGATGGCGACAATACCAGTAAGGTCGCTGTTCCATCACTTGCCCAAGAGACCGGCTGCGCCGAGTCCTGTACGACGACGATCGATAATTCGGGTTTGGCATCGCAGCGCAGTATCTGGCATCCCCGGCGCAACCATCCGCCGACAGCTTCGCTTATCGCTTGGGCAAAGCGCTCGTCGAGATCATAATAGATAATGCTTATGGCATCGGTTTCAAGCCGCCGTTCCTGGCTCCAAAATGAGAAATCGGGAGGGACGTGACGCCAACCATCCCCCAAATTGCGGTAGAACCAGGCTTGAGCGTATCGTACCCCGTTGATGATCTCTTCCACGACGACTCGACCACGCTCTCCGTCGATCTCCAGTTCAAGGACCCTGCCGGTTAGCTCGACGTCATGCCTGGCTTTCAGTTCGCTGTATTCGCGAAAGACAGATTGCTGTCGCTGTCGCCAGGTATCGCTCGCGCTGTCCTGCGCGGCGAGGAAGGTGTTGATGTCCCCGATTCGCAATGCGGCAGTCTCGGCGCGGACCGTTTCGCGCAGCAATTGCTCAAGCTGACTCTGAACATCCAGGAGTCGTTGTCTAACGACCAGAACGCCAAAACTAAGTACGGCGAGAACGACGCCAATCAACATGATGAGTCGCAGCGTTCGCCTACGGCGCTCCCGTTTCGCGATCGGGTCTTCGCTATCGAACTTGTCGATTTTCTGCGTTTCGACATTCCATTCCAGGCGAATGCGGCTCATGCGCCGGAGTCCCGTTCCCCGACGACGAAGACATCGCCCGCCGCCACGGTTTGCAGCGCGCCGAAGTTATCGCGCAGCAGCAAACTGCCCTCCGGCAGTACATCGGTTGCCGTGCCGACAAAACCTTCAACTTCTAGGCGCTTGCCAAGCATGTTTAGCCGGCTCTTCCAATTCCTGAACAAGATCTCTTCGTCTATATGTGAATACCAGCGGTCGACATGGCGCAAAAGCGACTCCAGCAGGTCCGCGCGATCCAACCGTCTATTGACGATATTCTCCAGACTGATTGCATAGTCCGCTAATTCGGTTTGGCTGAAATCGATACGCACGTTGAGTCCCATGCCCAGAACGACGCCCAGCGCCTCCGGTCCATTCCAGACGACTTCAGGCAAGATGCCGGCGATCTTCTTTCCATGCGCCTGTACATCGTTGGGCCATTTGATCCCGATCATTGAACAGCCTGCCTCCGCCGCCACGTCACAAACAGCGAGAGCGCCCAAGAAGTTGACCTGCGGAATGCGATGCCTATCAGGCTTAAGAATAAGGGACACAGCCAGCGCGGCATCGGGCGGTGTCCGCCAGGCGCGGCTCTTTCGGCCCCGTCCGCGACTTTGTGCGTTGGCGACAACCGCCGCGCGGTCAGGCGCGCCCGCTTCCAGCCAGGCTTTGGCGACGTCGTTTGTGCTGCCGATCGATTCGTAATACTTGAATGGCCGATCCAGACGGCTCGTAACTATTGCTTTGGATAAGGTCATATCACCATTACTTGAGCTGACATTCTGTGCATTGTATCAGAATACGCCAGTCCATTAGAATAGATTCGTCATAGGGTTTCTAAACTTGCTTCGCGCCGGATATAGCGCCATTTGACCCGCCAAATGAACTGATGCCGAACGGATTGGGCAGAATTTGCATAACCTCTGGACGCCCTGGCGAATGGATTACATCAAACGCGATCGTGAACTCGAGGGCGATTGTATATTCTGCGCCATGGCATCTTGCGCGGGTGGCGACGGGGGCGATCTTGTTGTTTTCCGCTCCAGCCATAATTACGTAGCCTTGAACAAATATCCATACAACTATGGGCATGTCATGATTGTTCCCTATGCCCATGTCCCGTCCCAGGAAGACATGGACATGGATGCGCTAGGCGACCTGGTCGTCTTGACGAACCGGTCTATGCGGGCGCTTAGGGAACTCGCCAATCCATCTGGATTTAACATTGGCGCCAATATCGGGGCGGCCGCCGGCGCCGGAATCGCCGCGCACTATCACTTCCACGTTGTACCGCGCTGGGAAGGCGATGCCAATTTCATGAGCAGCGTAGCCAATACACGAATGATTCCCGATACGCTCGACAACCTCGGTCAGGACTTGAAGCGGATTTGGCATGCTTCGTTTGGAGACGGCAGAGCGCAAAACTGACAACATCGCGCGATTGACAATTCTTCATCTTCGGGCTTAAGCGTCTGCGCTTGTAGAATCATCGATAAGGATGAAAGCCTGAGCACAGGTCGAGCGATCAGTTGGCTGTGATCGTCGTTCGATTCTTCACAGGGGAGTATGTCGCTTGCAAGTCATGCAGCAACTGAAGCGCGCCGGGTCATGGCAATTGCTGCTGATTCTTTTGCTCGCCGCCGCTATGCGATTCGGACACGGCGACCTGGTCGAATACTATCACGACGACGCCATGCTGGCGACGCTGGCTTTGGAAGCGGCTGACGGCTTGCGCCTGCCGCTGACCGGCATACTTTCGTCGACCGGTATCCCCAACTCGCCGGTCAGCGTGTATTTGCTGACGATTCCCTTTGCCATCAAGGCTGATCCGCATTTTGCCATTCATTTCGTGATGCTCTTTAATGTATTCGGCGTCGGTCTGCTGTGGCTGATGGCGCGCATGTTCGCGCAGCCCCGTGTCGCCTTCGTCGCCGGCTTGGTATATGCCATAAACCCTTGGGCAGCGCTCTACAGCAGGAAGCTATGGGCGCAAGAAATGCATACGCCGCTTATCTTGCTGGGATTGCTCTTGCTGCTTTACGGCTTCTGGCAGAGACAGGCGCCCGGCACACCGCGTCGCCGAGAGTTCCTGGCGCAAGCCTTGGCAGTACCCTTGCTGCTATTTGCGATTCAGTTTCACTTCGCCGCCTGGTCATTGCTTCCCGTAGTGCTCCTGGCGCTGTGGGTCGGGCGACGCCGCCTTAGCGCGCCTGCCGCGGCGCTGGCTGCGCTGCTGTCGATTCTGGTCCTTTTGCCCTATGCCAAGGGATTAGCCGAAACGCTCGATCGCGATCCCAGCCGCCTGTCTGACGCCATCGGTCGTTCAACTGCCAGCGGCATCGAAATTGATTTGGCGCCGTTGAGCCACACGATCATGCTTGTTTCGGGCACTGGCCTCGAGACCTGGCTAGCGCCGGACCAAACGGAGCAGCTTGCCAGCCGATACCCATCGTTTTGGCGGGCCAACTTTCTTCTGGCGATCGCGGCGATTGCGGGTCTCCTTGCCTGCTACAAGCGCTCCCAAAAGATGGCTTTCTTCCTTTCGATTTGGGCTTTCGCGCCGGTGCTGCTGCTGATTCCCGGTTGGACGCCCGCCTATGCTCATTATCTGATCCCGTCGCTGCCGGCCCTCGCGCTAATGACAGCTTACGGCGTCGATTCGCTTCTTCAGCGCCTCGACGCCAAGCCCCTTGGCAAGCGGTTGACTTGGGGGGCTTTGACATGTCTTTTGGGACTGCAATTCCTACAATGGCAGGCCGCCTTGGGCTATGTTGCGGAGCGACATATCGATTATCCCGGTTTCACAGCGCCCTTGAGCAAGCTGCTGCCGCTGCAAGATCGCCTGCGGCAAGCCGACGATGTGCTGGTCATCAGCCAGGGCATGGCTTGGAATCTGCATCACGAGGTCGCTGTCTGGGATACCTTGCTTTGGGAGGATGTCAGTTGTGTTCGGACGCTGATTCCACAAGGCTATGCGGTGTTTCCCGATCATGCTTTCACTGTGCTGATCGCGCCCGATGCCTCGATAGAGCCCCGGGACAGCCTCTATGCGAAAGCTGATTCGGAGCTCTTTCCCACGCGCGCCGGAGGGCGCGGTTATACTGTTATTGATTGGAACGCCGCCCCCGATTGGCAAGGACCCGGCATAGAGAGCCTTGATCCCGTGTTATTTTCCAATGGCGTTCAACTGACGGGATACGGGATTCACGGGGACGAGGTTTTTCTGGAGTGGCGCTTGCCCGGCCGCCGCGTCGGCATGGACTATCAATACAGCGCGCAACTTTATGATGAAGAGGGGGCGCGGCTGGGACAATGGGACGGCCGCTTTTGGCATGGGCGACACTGGTGCGCCGGCGATCGTTTGCTGACCTGGGGACCCCTTGAAATTGACGATCCGGCGACGACGCTCAAGGTGGCGATGTATACCTTGGGAAGCGGAAAAAACAAAGCGCAGTTTTTCAATGCGGAGGTCCTGGACGAATTGGGCAATCCCGCCGGATGGTCGGCCGATATTCCGCTTGTTGGGAGCAGCTAATTGCCCTCATCGCTGGATTCCGTTGCAACCGGGGCTGCCGGCTCGATTGTCGACTCCTCGACCGCGGCGCCTTCACTATTTCCGGCTTGGGCAGTCGCCGCCGCTTCTTCGGTGAGGCGAATGCTCTCTATCAAGATCTCCCAGGGAACGACGAAGGAATCCAGGAAAACCTCTTCCGGCGCTTCTTCCTCGGTTTCGCCTTCAATCTGATGGCGATACTGTATCTTCGGGTAACCCAAGCCGTCATTGATATACCACCCGACGCTGACGGCGTGGTCGAGCAGTGGCAGTTCTTCCGGCAACTGATGATAGGTCAAATATGTTTCACCCCAACGCCAGTATTTTGTTGGCAGCCGAGGCGCCAGATCCGCTTGCGCGATGATCTTGCCTTCTTCGTCCAGCATGTGAACAAACACAGTGTAGTCCTCGGCCGGCGCCGCTTCAGCCTTCCAATGCAACACGAGTTCGTTCAGATCGCTATCGACCAGGTAGCTTTGCAATCGAATCGACTCGTCGAAATTCGGTTGCGCGTCGCTTGGTATTTCGACAAAGCCGCTGGCGGTATCCTGCAGTCTTGCGCTAACGACTGCGCCAATATCAAGCAAGACCGGATGAATGTCATCGCCCTCGGCGTTGGTCGCGACAATTGAGTTATCGTCCTCGAGGTCTTCCCATTCTACCTGCAGGTCGAATGGATATCGGCCCGTAGCCCCGCCGTGGATTGAAATCACGTACTCATCCGCATAAATGGCACCTTCTTCCCATTGGGAAGTGAGCAAGGCGCCAGCCCCGGGATACGTGATGTAGTGGCCTATTTCCTGCTTGTTGTCATCTACAAAGGTCAGGAAGACGCTATTGTCTTGCTCGGATTGTGCCAGGACCTGCCAGTACAATTTGACCCTGACCTTGTCTCCCGGGCTGTAACGCCGGTCCAGGCGCTCGTAGGCTATCAGCGCGACGTCGCCAAATTCGGCATAGACCGGACGCGCATTCTCGGGCACGGCGGTCATAGGCTCGGGCGCGGCGTACTGCCCGGCGATGACCGTGAAGGGCGCCAGCATGGCGGCCAGCCCAAGGATGCGCAACTGCCAGACCATCGTTTCGTGCAGCAGCTCTTTGGGAACGGCGTCGCCGGCTCGGACGAACTCCAGATTGGGCGGGCGCAAAGAAAACACGATCCACCAGACCATCTCGACGAAACCCACCGCGAGCACGGGGCTTATCACCGCGATCAGGGGAAAGAGTATGCGTCCGTCAGCGGTGCGGGTCAAAGTCCCCCAATAAAGCACGCCAATCCAGAGTAGGAGGGCTGTAATCAAGAGTATCGCCAGATGCCTGAGTTCATAGCGAGCGTAGGCGAAGTCGCTGATGGCCAGCAGTTGCAGAATCAAGAATATGCAGCCGATAAAACTTAGCAGCGTCATCAAATCCAGCAGCAGGTAGTATATGGCGGTGAGCTGGATATTGAGCGCGCCAAACAGACCCCAATAAGACATGCGGAATTGCTGAAACTCGGCGAACAAGTTGACCAAGCTGAAACTCATGCCGCGGGGTCCGGCGATATTGGCCATTGTCATCATGCCGAAAGGTTCATTGTATAGCTGCACATTGCGCAGGTACCACCAGGCGGCAATCAGCATCCAGAAAACAACGAGGCTGATAAAGTAAATGACGCCGCCCCGTCGATCGCGCGTTCGGTACAGCGCCAGCCCGCCAACGAGCAACAGCGCCGGCAGCAGAACCAGAGAGGTCACTTTGGTGATGCTCGTCAAGGCAAACAGCAGGGCAATGCACAGGCTGATCCGGGAGCGAAAGCCGTCACGGAGGCATCGCAGCGTCAAAAGTACCAGCGCGCCGTTTAAGATCATCGCCAGCGAGTCGTTGCTGACGGAGGCGCTGATAAAAATGAACATCGGGTTGAGGCCCGTGAGCGCGGCCGCGACAAATGCCACCGTCGGGCGTTGTGGGGCGACGAATTCGCTGATTTTGTATACCAGAACGATGGTTCCCGCGCCAAGCGCGAGCCCGAATAGCCGAAGCAAAAGCACCACGAAGCCGGTGCCTCGCAACAAAGAAAGCGAGTCGTCGTGAACAATCAGGTTCTTGTTGCCGTAGGCATTCGGGAGGCTCGCTCTTACATGAGGATTCAGACGGCGATATTCATCGACGTCATTCATGTCGAAGGGCGAGGTGAGCAGCGCCGTTACGGCATAATAAAGCGGCGGCTGACTGCCGTGTTGCGCATAAACAGTCTCGTTGCCGTCAAACACTTGTATCGGCAGGTTGCCCGTCTCCCGCACATACTGCAGAAAGCCAAAGTGCCATAGCTCATCATTTGCTTCGAATACCGGGGTCGCTGCTGTATAGCTAAAGCCGAAAATGATGTACAGGAGCAGAATCCACTGCAAGGGACTGAGCGGTATATCCAGGCTGTTTACCCACTTCCATGCCCGGAGCAATACTCTGATGAGCTCTTTCAAGACATCCTGAACGCGGTCAATCCAGGGTAAGACTGGGCGCGCTAAAGCCTGTAATTGTGCTCGCATGGACTCATTATACTCCGGTCAGCAAAAAACAAGGACTTCTGCAACTGCGATTGCTGGGTAGTGTATCCTTTTCAGTGGAGACAAAAAAACTGTCACAAAGGGTGTGTAGACACAGCCCTACGCTATTAGCTGACCCGTCCCTATCGTACCGTGTTACTTCAAACATATCCGCCCCTCTCCCATCGCAGCGGGTTGCTTAGATACTGACAGCCGCTTGTCCCTACCGGCTGTCAGGTGGTTGTTGTCCTTTCATATCAAACAGCTTCGCTGCATTGCCCATGTCATCTTGTCTTGCCGCTGAACTTCGCGAATGATATGCTATCGTCGACATGAGACTGAAGAAGACAGGCCAATTGGCGATACGTTTTGCGGTGGAGGAAGACTTGAGGCGGGCAGCTCTTATTTGGAACGAGCGCGCGTCGTTACTTCAGCAGTCGGATGATCTTCAGCCATTGAACCCGGAGCGGATTCCCGATTGGCAACGACGAGCCAGATCGTGGTTGAAGAACGACGAGTGCGGTTTCTTTGTAGGGGAGGTGAACAAGAGCATCAGTGGCTACATAGTGGTCATGATCTCCGAGGGACCAGCCGGGCTGGGACCGGCCGTCGTTGGGAAAGTGATCGACATGGCTGTTGATCTGCATGAATCTTGTCCCGGTCTCAGTGGCGCATTGTTGGATGAAGCGCGTAAATGGCTCAAGGCGCGCGACGTAGGTTTTTTGATCGTGGACGTACCAGCGCGTTATCCCGTTGAAGAGGCTTTCTGGCGGGCGCAAGGCGCGCGTTTGCGATTTAATCAGAATTGGTTAACTCTATTTTAATACCCCCTTGCTCACGCAAGGAGAAGGCTGGTTATTTTGTGCGAGCGCGGTCGACCCTATCGCTGCTGCCGCGCGGCTGTGATACGATTGGCGAATGAAGCGGATGCGGACCGAATCGGCTGTTTATGGTTGGAAATGGTGGAATACCACCAAGCCTTTGATCCGCTCACGTTTCGCGCGGCCGACGATGGCGCCGACTTGTACGCGCAGCGGATCCTGCAACGGTTGTCCGATCCCTGGACTCGTATTCTGGTTGCCGAAGTTGGCGGCGACGTCGTAGCCTATGCGCTTGGCTTGGTAGCCGATATCACGACTGAGATGTTCCAGCCGCTGCGCAGTGGATTGCTGGCTGACATCTACGTCACGGCCGAACACCGCCGCCAAGGGCTGGGCCGAGAGTTGGTGGCGAAAATGTCGGACTGGTTTCAAACCCAGAAGGTAAGCCATTTTGAATGGCATGTTAGCGCGCAGAATCCAGCGGCGATTCAATTTTGGAAGGCAATTGGCGGCAAAGCGACGATGCTGCGAATGCGCGCCGATATCTGAAGGAGTTAGCAGTGACGGAACAACTGTATTTGGAAGACAGTTATCTACGGGAGTTTGAAGCCAAAGTCGTATCGCATGATATCGCGAACAATGGCGTAAAACTCGACAGGACCGCCTTTTATCCTGGCGGCGGCGGTCAGCCTTGCGACATTGGCAAGCTCCGCAACGGGCAGAGCGAATACGATGTTGGCAAGGTCACGCGCGGGAACATACACATCATCGAAGGCTCTCTGCCGCCCGTTGGCAGCGACATACAGGGCATGGTCGACTGGGAGCGGCGCTACAAGCTGATGCGCACGCACACCGCGATGCATGTTTTGTGCGGCGTTGTATGGCGCGACTACCAAGCCAGCGTTACCGGGGGCAATATGGATGTTCTGTCGGGCAGGATGGACTTCGAATTCGAACGGCTGGCGCCGGAAGTCGTGCTGGAAATTGAAGAGAAGATTAATTTGGAAGTGGCCGCGGCTCGCGACGTCAAGATTCAGATATTGCCGCGGAACGTCGCCTTTGAGATTCCCGACCTGATTCGTACAAAGATCAATTTGTTGCCGGAGTCGATTAAGGAAGTGCGCACGGTGGAAATCGTCGGGCTTGATCTGCAGGCGGATGGTGGAACGCATGTTGCGAATACTTGCGAAGTTGGCGGGATAAAGATCAGCAAATACAAGAGCAAGGGTGGTATCAACAAGCGGCTTTATGTGGAGATCGGCGGCTAATGCGCTATTTGCATCCTGTGCAGGCGCACGAAAGTTTTGTCGCCAGTGGAGTTTATTTGTTCGCCAAGGATGGCAGGTCGTTAAGCAAGACGGAATCATGGACCATTCATGAGTTGGGCGATGGCAGCAAGTTCGTGCGTGTTGACAGCGACGCGCGCGAAGAAGAAGGCAAGTCGCTTCTGGCGGAGCTTTTGATCAGCAGCGACGACGAAGTAATTCGCTTTGACCTTCGCTATGAAAATGATCAGTTTGAAGGCGGTATAAGGACACTGTCCGCTACCTATAGCCTGGTTGACCAGGTCATGCGGGTTGGCTACCGAATGAATGGGGCGGTACGAAGCTATCTTGAACGAGAGATGGTGCCCGAGGTATTGCCGGATATCCCGCTTCTAGTCATGCGCGGGAGAACGCTTCGCGCGCTGTCGGAATGTGTGGGAAAACCGGTCTCGGTTTTTGTGCCGATGTTTGAACATGCGCAGTTGTTCCCCGGCGTGACGCGCATTGTGCAATCGCCAGTGGAGTGTTTGGGCTCCGAACGCCTGGCGCTGGGCAAACGCGAAATCCTGACTCAGCGATTCCGCTATGTCGATAAAGCCGCGTCTTACTGGGTTGATGAGCAGGGCATTGTCATCAAACGAATCAACGCTTTCAAGCAGCATGAATTCTCGGTCACTGTCAGCAACTATGCGCGCCGTCCATAGTAGAAGTGTCCAAGGCAAGCGTTCCCGGAAAGCAAAGGCAAATGCTTAGGCGCTTTCGGATTTTCCTCGGACCGGCCAGATTCAAGGCATTTTTCGTCCTGCTTGGCGTTACCGGTATTGCCAGTCTGGTGCTGAATATCGCCGCGGACAGGCTTTACTGGGCTACAGCAGCGCAGAGTTTACTGCTCGCTGTTTTTCTCGCGGGCGCATCCTATCTGATTCTAGGCCGATTAACGCGTGAGGAACGTCTTCGCTGGTTGGCGGTGATCGTGCCCGCAGCTTTGGCTGTCGTCATCGCTTCGAGTCTTCTGCCGCACTTAACCGGCTTGTTTGTCGGCGCCGGCATCGGCTGGATCGTCGCCGGAATCTTCGTGTTTAACAGCACGGGAGGTCCTCAGAATTACAAGCGTGCCGTACGCGCCATGCGAAAGGGAGATTATGCGGCTGCCATCAAATCAATCACTGCGCAGATCAAGCTCGAACCTTCGCGGGGAGAGCATTATCGATTTCGGGCGGAGCTCTATCGCTTGGCGGGTAAGCTGGAAGCCGCGAAGCAGGACTATCGCAGGATGATCAAATTGGGGGAGCAAACTGCGGTTGCATATAATGGTTTGGCGGAAGTGGAATTGCAGGGAGGCAACTATCAGAAGGCGCTTGAGGCGGCAGAAATCGCATACGAAATGTCCCCGGAGGAGTGGGTGGCTGCCTACAACCTTGGCATGATCGAAGACCGCTTGCAGCTTAGTGAAGGCGCGATTGAACACCTCCGCTCTGCCTTGGCGCTAAAGATGCCTGATTCTCGACACCGGCTGCTAGCTCATCTATACTTATTGAGAGCCCATCTGCGGCTGGGCGATTCGGTTGGAGCGGCACAGGCACTGGATGCGATGAAGAGGGAAAAGTCCGGCTTGGAAGAGTGGCAGGTCATTATGAGCGCTGATGAGGCGCATGCCTTGCGGGATGTGCTAAGCGAGGATATCGATTACGCCCGCGATCTGATTCGGGATGAAAAAGGCCTGGAGACAGCGCAGGTTGGAGAAACATGATGTCTGTCCGCCGGTTAATCGCGTGGATAGCGGTCTTCGTATCCGTTGCGCTGGCGCTGCTGGGAATCGTGGTTTTTGTCTTGGGCGTGGCGATCGAATTTGCCAGCGGGATGACACAACCGCTTGATCCCTACCTGTCACCCGTAGCGCAATTGTCGCTGGCGGGCTTGTGCCTGTCCGCGAGCATGATCGTTCTCGGCTTCTTGCTGGTCGGCATCTTGCTAGCGCGACAGTCCCGCCAGTACGGCGCGGGATACGGCGAAGCGTATCGTTTAATCCAGAAACTGCAGTTTCCGCAGGCAATACAGTTGTTGGAACGCGTATTGGCCGGCGGCAAAATCACGCCGGACCTGCTCATGCTCTTGACAAGCGCCTATGCCTACAACGGGCAACTGGCGAAAGCCCAAGCAACCGCCGATCAAGCTGTACAGATGTTCCCGCAAAACGCCGCCGCTTACATGACCCTGGCAAACGGCTATCGCATGCAGGCCAGCTACGGCGAAGCGGCCATGGCGCTACAGACAGCCGCGCAACTGTCGCCCGATCAGCCGATTATCTGGGCGGAACTGGGTTTCATACAGCAGTTGGCAGGCGAGCACGACTCTGCCATCGAGTCCTTCAAGCATGCGGTGCTGTATTCGATGCCTTCAATGTACAGCGTGCGCGTCAACTATTATCTCTCGCAACACTACGCGACAGTCGGGGATTCGACGAACGCTGCCAGCGCGACCGAGCGCATGATAAGTACGAAACATGGGCTGAAGGCTTGGAAGTCGACGCTTAGCGCGCTGGAAGGAACTGCCTACGGCAGTTTGCTCAATTACGAAATCGAAAAAATCGAGCGAGCGATCGCCGATGCCGAAGAGCAGCAGCAAAAGGCATGATCTTCGGTCATTTCCTGCGTGATCTATGCAAGCGCCTGCCCGAGTGGGACAGGTCTTCTCGGCTGTCGCTCTATTTGGCGGTCATTCTTCTCGTCCTGTTGCTGCTCGCAGGCTTTGCTGGTCCAGACGAGATTCAGTCGCCAGCTCGTATTGGCGCCTTTGGTTTGCTCCTGACACTGCAACTGCTGATCTTTTGGGGAAACCGTCGCGCTATTTCGCCTTATCACGAAGCCCAGCAGCACTACATTCGTGGCGAATATGAGTCCGCGCGCGACTTGCTCGAGCCAGTCCCGGAAACCCATCGAGAGTCTGTTGACGCTCTGGCGCTCTTGGGCAACTGTTACAGGCAGTTGGGGCAGTTGGACCAAAGCCGGGCGGCGATTAAGCGGGCATTGGCACTAAAGCCGGGTTATCATTACGCGCTTTACGCCGCCGGCAAGTTAAGCCTGGTTGGCGGGGACTACTGTGATGCCAGAGCTTGCTTTGAAAGCGCGTTAGCGGCTGGGGCGCCAGAACTGGTGCATTTTGATTTAGGCCAAGTTTGCTATTACCTCGGCAGCGCAGACGCGGAAGCGCATCTGCGCAAGTTCAATGCCGCGTCCCTCGATGAACCGGCCAAGGCGGTCATGGCGACATATTATCTTTTGGACATCAGCAAGACAGGCGCTTGGGCTCCGCTGTTGACCCAGGAAGTAATCGCTTATTGGCTGGACGAAGCCAAGCGCTATCAGCAGACGGAGTATGGCAAACGCTTGCTCGCAGACATCGAGCAACTCCAAGATACGTTGCAGCCCCAAGGCGCAAAATCAGGCGCTCACCTCGTCTAAACTTGCGGCATGCCGCCTTGTCAGACGAAGTATTTCACCCTATCGAAATCTCCCGCGGTAAGCCATAATTTCTTCGTTATTCAAAGCCCAAGGGGAGGTGCAAACGTGGTGTTGCTGCGCGAAATGCTCGCACCGCGGGTCATTGCCATAGTGATGCGAACAAAGGGCTAACAGTCCGATTCTTTGCAAGTCGTCGATTCGTATCACTATCATGGAGAGAAAAGTCGTCATGTTTAGGGCAGTAAACTCGAATATCAATAGCGAGAGCATCAACAAACTCGAACAGAAGCAATTGGATTTCTGGCGCTTCAACCGCGTATTTGAGCGCACCACCGAAGGGCGCGAAGATGCTCCTCGATACGTGTTTTATGAAGGACCGCCGACGGCGAATGGCAAGCCGGCAAGCCATCACGTCTTGGCGCGGGCTTTCAAGGATATGTTCCCGCGCTACAAGGTGATGAATGGATTCTATTGTCTGCGGCGGGGTGGCTGGGACACGCACGGTCTGCCGGTGGAAATCGCGGTCGAAAAGGAGCTCGGCTTCGACAACAAGAGCCAGATTGAAGAATACGGCATCGCAAAATTCAACGAAATGTGCCGTTCCACGGTTTTTCGCCACATCATCGAATGGGAAAAGTTCACCGAGCGCATCGCGTTCTGGGTGAATATTGACGACGCTTATGTGACATTCTCGAATGAGTACATTGAAAGCGTCTGGTGGATCCTCAAGGAGTTTTGGAACAAGGGCTTGCTCTATCGCGGCTACAAAGTAGTGCCATACAGCCCCACTTCCGGCACGCCTTTGAGCAGCCACGAGGTTTCGCTCGGCTACAAGACCATCGTTGATCCCAGCATATTTGTGCGCTTTCCGCTCAAGGATCAGCCGGGTGTCTATCTGCTGGCTTGGACGACAACGCCTTGGACTTTGCCGGCCAATGCCGCGCTGGCAGTTGGCGAGGATGTTGACTATGTGCAAGTGGCAGGACCCGCCTCGGATGGCGAGGGCGCCGAGCAGCTTATCCTGGCCGAAGCGCTCATGGAGAAGGTGCTGGACGGAGATATCAATTACAGAGTGGTGCGGCGTCTCAAGGGCAAGGACTTGCTAGGCTGGCGCTATCATCCGCTCTATACCTTCTTGCCCGTGGAAAACGATTACGCCTACGTTGTACCTGCGGACTACGTGAGCACGGAAGACGGTACAGGCATCGTGCATACGGCGCCGGCTTATGGTGTGGACGACCTGGAAACGGGAAGAAAACACGACTTGCCGGTTCTGATCACGGTTGACGAAACGGGATGCTTTGTTGATGCCTGCGCCAATTTCCGCGGTATGTGGTTCAAAGATGCCGATAAGGAAATTATCGCGGATCTGGTAGAACGCGGCTTGATGTATCGCAACGAGAAATACGAGCATACCTATCCCCACAACTGGCGCGATGATACGCCGCTGATGTACTTCGCGCGGGAGACTTGGTTCATCGACACGCTGAAATACAAACAGACGATGATTGATCTCAATCAGACTATAAACTGGGTGCCCGATCACCTGAAGGATGGCCGCTTTGGCAACTGGCTCGAGGATCTCAAGGAATGGTCTCTGGGGCGGGAACGGTACTGGGGCACGCCTTTGCCGGTCTGGGTTGACGACGAGACTGGGGAAATGATCTGCGTTGGCAGCGTCGCGGAGCTAAGCGAACTTGCCGGCGCAGACTTGAGCGAGCTGGATTTGCATAGGCCCTATGTCGACGACGTCACATTCGACAATCCCAGCGGCGGAGGCGGCGTCATGCGCCGCGTGCCGGAAGTGATTGACGTCTGGTTCGACAGTGGAGCGATGCAGGTGGCGCAGTGGGCTTATCCTCAGAAGAATAGAGACTTGCTTGAAGAACAGCATCCGGCGGACTACATCTGTGAAGCCGTCGACCAAACGCGTGGCTGGTTCTATAGCCTTCACGCGATTGGCGCCATGCTGTTCGATTCGGTTGCATTCAAAAATGTCATCTCGCTTGGGCACATCCTCGACGAAAAGGGGCAAAAGATGTCGACGAGCAAAGGCAATGTCGTCGACCCCTGGGAGGTGCTGGAAGAAGCGGGCGCAGATGCCTTTCGCTGGTATCTCTATACCTCCGGTCCGCCGGGCGAACCGCGTCGTTTTTCCAAGAATCTGGTCAGCGAAGTCATCAAGAAGTTTTGGTCCACGCTGTGGAATACCTACAGCTTCTTCGTAACTTACGCCAACATAGATTCATGGACGCCGGCGATGAAGGCGCCTGCGCCCGCCGATCGGGAATTGCTCGATCGCTGGGTGTTGGCGGAATTGCACAGTCTGATCAAGACCGTGACCGATGCCTACGAGAACTACGATGCAGTTGCCGCGACGCGTCCCGTCGAAGAGTTTGTAGAACGATTGAGCAATTGGTACGTCCGGCTGAGCCGTGAACGGTTCTGGAAGAGCGATGTGGACGCGAGCAAACGCTCGGCTTATGCCACTTTGTACGAAGTGCTGACAACCTTGGCTAAATTGTTGGCTCCGACGATGCCATTCTTGAGCGAAGAGTTGTATCGCAATCTGGTAGGCGAACAAGACGGCTCTCCGGCAGACAGCGTGCATTTGTCCGCGTGGCCGAGTTGCGATGACACTTTGATAGTCGAAGAGCTCATATCGGAAATGGCGCTGGTGCAACGCTTGGTGAGCTTGGGATTATCAGCGCGCAACGCAGCGCAAATAGGCGTTCGGCAACCTTTAGCCAGCGCCCAGTTCGCGACTCGGGATGTAGCGGAGTCAGGGACAATTGAACGTTATGCCGAGTTGATCAAGAGCGAGTTGAATTTGAAAGACATCAAGGTCATGGGCGCGGAGGATGTGGATCGATTCGCAGCGACCAGCGTCTACAGCCTCAATCCATTGCCGCGTTTCTTGGGTCCGAAGTTCGGCAAGGACTTCAAAGCGCTGCAGTCGGCGCTCAAGTTCGGCGAACAGGACTATGTGCGACCCTTTGCCGAGCGCCTGCTGGCGGGGGAAGGCATCACCGTCGAGCTTGACGGCAAGACCTATGACATAGTCAATGCCGAATGCGAGGTTAAGGTCACGGTCGAGACACCGGAAGGCGCAGTCGAAGACGGCGGCTATATGGTGGTCCTGGATACCCGTTTGTCGTCCGACCTGGTGGAAGAAGGACTGGCGCGAGAGCTGGTCAGACGGATCCAGAACTTGCGCAAGGTTGCGGACTTCGCATTGGACGACCGTATCAGCATTGTCTATTGTGATGCGTCGGACGCCATTGACGCTGTTATGCAACTCTTCAGCGGTTATATCAGCCAAGAAACCTTGGCGGACGATTTGCAGCCAGGGACTCCCTCCGGCGATTTCGTCAGCGAAAGTGTAGAAATCAAAGGTGAATCGCTGACAATTGGCGTAAGACTATCCAGTTGAATTGGCATATTTGGCTAAGCAATGCATTAGGGCGACGCTGCAAGCAGCGTTCGCCCTATCTTTTTGGCTAGCAATATGTTAAGTTATTGGTCATAAGGTACAAATTAATATCGCCGATTTGTCGTTTCTGCCAATCAGATATTGGTCAGGCGCTATTTGGCTTTATTCACGGGTGCAGGAATCTAGCCATGTCAGATAAAAACACCGCTTCAATTCAGTCCTTGCTTAGGTATTCTTTACCATTGGGCGCGAGCATTGTAGCCGGTGATCCGGAAACGCAAGTGAATTGGTCGGTCACTATTCGCGCGCAGCCGCCCGTTTTCCCTGATATTTACGGTGGGGAGCTGGCGCTGGTATCCATGGACGTTTTGCGCAGCTTCGATGATCGACTGCGTTTGGCGGGCGTGATTCGTCTCTTGTCAGACATCGGCGTCAATGCGGTTCTGGCGACGGGCGAAACCAGCCAGAGCGCTAAAGATGCCGCAAACGAATGCGGGACGGTTTTGGTATCGGTACCTCTGGATACCAGCTTGACGACTGTTGAGCGGGCAGTGAATTCTCTGCTATTGAACCAATCCGCGCGTTTGACTGAGAGAGCCATCGAGATCCAACGGCAATTGACGCGCCTGGCTGCCGAGAATCGTGATCTTGGCAGTCTCCTGCAGGTTATGTCACGATCGACGGGAAAGCCCATTGTCATTCACGACGATGCAGGTCTGATGATTTCCCAGATCTATCCCAATATTGGTCGCCGCAGCCTGAACGGTCGCTATCAACCCGCAGAATTGCCTCTGGGAGATTTTCAAACGTGGTTGGTTAAGGAAGCGCCTTCCAGCCAAGGTATGATCACCCCAAGCCCCTTGGGCTTTACAACGGTGCTAAAGGTGGAAAAACGCGTGGCGGGTTATCTTTCGCTGGTGGATCAAAAGAGCGAACTGGATGAATTCGGCCGCTTGGTCCTGGTCTATGGCGCCGACGTTTGCGCGATAGAAATGGCGAAGAACCGCGCAATCGCTTCGGCTGTTGAGCAAGCGCGAGGCGACTGGATCCAGATGTGGCTGAGCGGAACACCGGCGGATGACGACTTGTTGCGTACGCGCGCGCAGCAGGCGGGCTTTCAACCCGGCTCTTCTTACGTTGTTTCTGTGTTTCGCGCGATCACAGAGGAGGGCCAGTCTCTTTCCCTGGAGTCATTGATTTCGCTGGTGCGCGACGATATGTCGCGCCGCCAGATCAACGGCGCTGTTGGACAATATGTGGATGTGATTGTGGCCTTGTATCCGCTGGACGAAGATGATGCCGCGGGACTGTCGAGAACACGTACAATTATCGAAAATGTACGCGGACAAATCTCAAGCCGCCTTTCAAACGGCCTGATTGCGGCGGGCATAAGTCGTCCCGCGACAGGGCTTTCCATGTTACGGGAGGCTTACCGCGAGGCCAAGGACGCTGTTGGCATTTCCTACCAGCTTAGCGACCGCGATACCACGACATTCTACGGCGATCTCAAATTGTTTCAGTTGCTTCTGGCTTTGAAGGAACGGAATCTGGACAATCTTCATCAGTTCTACGACGACGCCTTGGGTCCGCTAGTTGAGCACGACAAACGCAAGCAAAGCGACCTGATTCGGACCTTAAGCGGATTCTTTGAAGCGAACGGAAATCTGGCGAAGGCGGCGCAAGCCCTTGATGTGCACCGTAATACTTTGGTCTATCGGCTGGAACGCATAGCCGAACTCACGAAAATGGACCTGGATGACTCGGACAATCGTTTAATCTTGCATTTGGCGCTCAAAACCCAGCGCGTGTTGGCAACGATTCCCGGGCGGGCGTCGACGGCTTGAGCGACAGATTTGAGCGCTCGCCATGATGGAAAGCTGCCGGCATGTGCGCCGGCAGCTTTTGATTCGACTAGCTTTCGTTGACGATGTTGCGCGCGACCGGAGGCGCAATCTTCACGAAGTGATCTTCGGGGCGCTTCAGTAACGCATAGAGCGGCTCTGCGGTCTGCGATTGATGATTCTCTTCGAGCGTGCGAATATAGGCATTCAAGAGTTCGCGCACATCCTGATGTCCCTCGTCGTCCAAGGGTTGCGCCTCGACCACGGATCCAGGAGCGATACGGCGTCTGATTGCGTCTATAGTCAGATTCATTTCCGGCTGCACGCGCTGATATACGACGCCACCGGTCATGCCAGCGCACATCCACGGTCCGGGGTCGCCCAAGACGACCGCGCGTCCAGATGTCATATACTCGAAGGCATATCCCTTTAGATTCGCGCGCGCGCCCAAACCTCCGAGTCCGTCCTGCAACGGTTCGGTGATTTCGCCTCCAAAAACTACGTCGGCGCCGCTCATGCGGATGCAGGCTCGTGTATCGGCGTTGCCTTGCACGATAAACAGACCGCCTTGCGCGCCATACGCGAAGCTCTTGCCGACCGAGCCGTCCAAACGACGCCCATTATGATTCAAGCCTTTCAAAATGGAGATCTTGCTGCCTACAGCGCATTTCCCCACGCCGTCCTGCGCGCCGCCTTCGACTAAAACGTTTACTGGATCATCCAGAAATGCGGCGAGGCCATTTCCTGGAATCGCCGAATTACTGAAGCTCAGATTAATAGCGCGTATCCGGTCGCCGTGTGGAATAGACTTCCGCTGGATGGCGCCCGCGAGATGGGTGCCCAGCGCTCGATCCATCGCCATGACTTGCTCATCATCATAGGTGAGTTCGTATTCTCCCTTGCTGACGTACTCGGCAACGATATCGGTTATTTGCTTGCTGACCGTGTTGCGCGGCCGTGTGACACGACGCCCGCCGGGCTGCGCGCGACTTTTCTGCACGCCCGGTACTGACCGTAGCAAATCAGTCAGGTCAATGCGGTCATGGTGCGAGCGTTGTACCAGCAGGTCGGCGCGACCGACTATATCCTGCAAGTTGCCAACGCCCATCTTCGCCAGCCACTTGCGGATGTCATCACCCAGGGCGTCAAACATGGTGACGATGCTTTCCGCCGATCCGCGCTCCTCAAAGGGGCGGAATGCCTTGAAATTGCGCTTTTCGGCTTCTTCCTTGGTTTTGACATGTGTTGTAATGCCAACATGGCATGTTCCGTCGTGGCAACCGCGGCAAATTGTGCAGCCGACCGCTACCATCGCCAGCGTGGCGAAGCCGGCGCGATTTGCGCCCAGGCAGACCATCTTTATCACATCGCGGCCGCTTTTCATGCCGCCGTCAACCCAGATTTCCACATCGTCGCGCAGTCCACTGTGGATGAGATGGCGATGCGCCATCCAGACACCGATCTCGGCGGGCAGACCAACGTGACGCAAGGCGTGCGCGCGCGCGGCGCCGGTACTGCCCGTATAACCCGTGATGGTGATGATGTCGGCGCCTGCTTTGGCTACACCTACCGCGATAATGCCGATGCCGGGCACCACTGGCAGCTTCACCGAAACTTTGGCGTGTGGATTCGCGGTCTTGAGTTCATCGATCAATTGCGCCAAGTCTTCAATTGAGTATAAGTCGTGATTATTGCTGGGAGAGATCAAGCCGATACCCGGCGTTGTGCTGCGGACGGCGGCAATCTGCTCAGTGACCTTGTAGCCGGGCAGGTGGCCGCCTTCGCCCGGTTTAGCTCCTTGTCCGATTTTGATCTCGATATAGTCCGCGCTGTTCAAGAAGGCGATGTTGACGCCAAAACGGCCTGAAGCCACTTGTTGCCCGCGATTGCGAGGATACTTGCCCAGCAAGTCGTGAATCTCGCCACCCTCGCCGTTCATGCAGATAATGTTGAGTTGGTGAGCCGCTTCAAAATAGGCGCGATAGGCTAGTTCACCCTGTGACCCGAAGGACATGGCGCTGATCAAAACAGGCATGTCATATCCTTTGATGCTGATATCCACATCATCCGGGTTTAGCGGCGTCTGGCTCTCTTTCAATGACATAATGTGCCTGATCGACACGGGCATTCTGTCTTCCAGACCCATTAGCGTGTCGGTGTACTCTTCAAATGCCAATTCGCCGTGAGCGACCGCCTCCGCTTTCTTCCACATCTTTGGATAAAAGCGTTCGGGGTTTTTCAAACGGGCGCGCGCCTCGCCACGAAATTCCCTGGCGCGCTCTTCGGCGTCATTCATCAGCGCGGTCCAGGTCAAGCCGCGACCGGTCGAGCCGAAGTAGTTCGGCGTTCCCAGCAGGTTGACCAGGTTCTTGGACAAACCAATCGAACTGAAGCTATGTCCGTATCCGCGCAATTCGTGACAGCCCACAGTAGATGTGATCTTTTGGAGCGCGGCATGGATCGCCTTCAGCGAATTGCCGAGATAAGTCTTGATATGGTCATTTGTCAGCGGATTCTTGCTGCCGCGGGGGGCAGTGCCCAAACAGACGGCGTACATCGCATATGGCAAAATGGCGTTCGCGCCGAGGCTGAGACAAATCGACAAGTCGTGCATATCGCGCAGCGCGCCCGAGCGAACCACCAATCCAACCCGCCTGCGCAGGTTTGGCGTTTGGTCCGCCAATCTCAATGCTTTGTCCACGGCAGCGGTCGCCAACAATGGATCAATGAACAATTGCTCGCCCGTCGCCACCTTATTGTCGTCAAGAATGATGCATTGAACGCCGGCCAGTACATCCTCAACCGCCCGCTGCTGAAGCATTTCGATGCTTTGGTCGATTGAAGTGTCCGCCGGGCAGCCCATAGACAGGTAACTGACACGATCTTCGAAGACTTCGGCAAGATCTTCGATCATCATGGTGCCGTATTGGGACGCGATATCGCGGATCAGCGCAGTATCTTCAAAGTCGGGTATTGATTCAAGAAGAAGCGGGATTTCCAGGCGGATCAAGGTTGCCTCATCGATTCGACCAAGAGCGATTTCGGGGCGAGTGCCAATGAGTACCTGTGACGAAAACTGTGATTGCTCACGTTCGCGGTCAATTGACGGGTTGGTAACGACGGCGATTGTCTCTTTGAAATAATCCGCCAAATTGACGCGCAGGTTGCTCAGGGCGGCTACAGGACCGTCCCAACCGAGACTGCCTATTTGCTCCTTTGCGTTTTCAGCCAGCGACGACATGACTTCAACGTGGTAACGCTCCCAACCGAAGCCGGACATGACGGCGGCATTGACTTTGGCCGGTGAATCCGACCAGGGCAACTTCGCGGCAGTTTTGCGCGCTTCGGGGGCTTTCTCCAACACGGCTACCGGCGCCGACTCCATTTGTAACTGTCGGCCGCCGTCCGGTGTCGGGGGCATCGGGTAGTTGCCGCTTGGCGCTGTGACGCCATTGCCTGAATCGGAAACCCAAATGTCCGAGCCGGGAAATCCGCCGGGCTTGCGGTCCCGATACTTGTTGTAGACGTATCGCTGAATAGCGGGATAGTCGAGAACCTGAATCGAATGACCGGTGTTGATCTCAAGAGCGATCTTCTCCCCAGGCGCCATTGGTTTGGGGCTGACAGACATGGAGTCCAGGGGATAAACGCCGCGTTCCGACGAAACAAAATACTCTTTCTCGGTTTCCCCGAACCAGAGCGGACGCAATCCCAGCGCGTCAACGCTGAATACTGCCAGATTGCCCAACCGAGAGGCGACAGCAGCCGGACCTTGAGCGAAGGGGCCAAATGATTGCCGGACTTCGTCGTACATATCGTGGATTTCCGGCGCGTCCTGAAGCAGATCGTGGCTGAATGGAGGGAAAATGTGTTCCATCGCTTCGATCAGGTCAAGGCCGTGGCGCATACACAATGCGTAGATAGTCCGGTCGACATCCTGGGAGTCCGATCCGTTTTCCACCATCGGTATCTTCAGCATTTCCGATTCCAGCCGGAAACGGGAAATGGTATTGAATTCGCCATTGTGCCCAATCAGACAGAAGGGCTGCGCGCGCTCAAAAATGGGATTGGTGTTGGTGCTGTATCGCGCGTGTCCCATAGTCAGCGACGAGGCGTAGTCGGGGTCACGCAATTCCGGGTAGTAGCGTCGCAGAATCTCGATGGTGCCTTGTACTTTGTACACCACGCTGTGCGAGGAGAACGATGGAAAATGCACGCCAAGATCGGACTCCAGCTGGACTTGCAGTTCGAAAAGCGAGGCATCCAGTTCTGCGGATGGCACTTGACCGTTGATACCTGCGATCTGCCAAAAGACGGGTTCATTCTTTTCCGCATTCGGTCCCAGAACCTGGGAATTCACCCGACTGCTGCGGTCGATCAAGATGTGCAAACCCGCTTCGCTGATATGGCGGCAGATCTGATCAATGATATTTTGTGATCGCGCCCGATCGGTGGCGGGAATCATCACGTGGGCAACCCAGAAGTTGCGGTCAGTCGCCAATGAAGATCTTAGTCCGGCTTCGGCCAGCCACTTCGTCCAAAGCTGACGAGGGATATCCGTCAATACGCCGACGCCATCGCCTTCGCCATTGATGTAACCGGTGCGATGACCCATGCGCGTCAATGCTTCTATTGTTCGTTTTACATTGCCGTGCGTGGCTTGCCCGCCTTTACGCACGGAACAAATGAGCGCGCAGGCGTCACGATGTTCGCGATCAATGCGATGAAGGTCGGCAAAGCTATCGTTCTGGGAAAGAGCCATCTCATTTCCTCCTAACGACCGGTGTCGTCGCACAACAAAACAAGCGTCTTTGAGGACCTATCATAAATCCAATTCTGTAAAATTGTTGTTTGACTTTTGTCACTTTGCACATTATGTATATTGCATTATACCAGAATTGATCGGCGGCACTATTGCTAGAAATTATGGACAAACCCACCGTAGGCTTGGGCAAACTATACAAGGAGCGCAAGCAAAAACTTGTTATGGACAACCAGAAACTGGGGAGCCAGTGTCTTACAGAAGTACACCAATAAAATAATGCGAAAAAATCTCATTTGTAGCGAAACTTCTGGATCTAACCTAATCCCGCCGAATGCGCTCTCCCTCTCCATTACTTACTTGCACTTACAAAGATGAAGTTTGCGACGGAAACGAGCTCATTTCTGAATGAATTAACTAAGAGCGAGCAATCGCCTGATGGTCAGCGCAAGGTGCAATGCCAGGCGCGTTTCCGGCCTATTCAGGTCAATACCGGCGATTTCGTTAATGCGATTCATGCGATAAAGCAGCGTGTTGCGATGAACGATAAGGGATTCCGCCGTTTGCGACAGATTCCCGTGGCAATTGAAAAATGCCTCCAATGTCTTGATCAAGTCCGCATTTTGGCGCATGTCATAGTCCATTAAGGAGCCAAGCGTATCCTCGCAGAAGTCGCTAAGCTTGTCCCTGTCGGAGAGGCTCAGGATGAGTTGATATACGCCCAGGTCGCCTATATAGAGCGGCGAGTCGGTTTGCAGGCGCTCGGCCAACTCCATGGCTTGCACGGCGTCGCGGTAACTGCTGCGCCAGCCGTTGATATCCCTTGCGATCTGGCCCAAGCCAATGGCAATGCGGTATTGCGGATACTGACGGTTTAACTCTCTACTGAAGGCATTGGACAGTTCCATACTTTGATCGACGGGATCGGTATAATCTGTCGCATGGAAGACGACGACTTGACCTTCTTTTTCTCTGGTCCAGACAAGCGCGGAACAATTGCGACTTGCGATGATGGTATTCACCGTAGTTTCCAAACGCCTAAGCGAGGGACGGCTTTCCCCCCGCCAAGACAAAACAAAGGCGATATGTGTTTGCGTCATCTCGTGATTGAACCGCTCGCCCTGGCGCACCGCCTCCTGCTGACTAACATCGCCGAGCAACAGTCGATCAAGGAAGGTACCGCGCAGGCGCTTCTCTGTTTCATTTACCGCCTTCTGCTTTGCCATTTCCAAAGCGCAGGCGGCTGCGCCGTGCTCGCAAACCAACTGGTCAATTTCATCGAGATCGCCTTCGCGGCCGATGATAGACAAGTAACCGCGGCCAACGCCCTTGTTGATCACCGGCGCGACCAGGCGCGCAACGCCGGATATCGGCAGCGCTTGCATGAGCACTGGCGGATCAATCTCGACGACTCGGTGCCGATCGTGCAATTCGACCGGCAGATTGTCCTGCTTTTTCAAAAAGAACTCGATGTCATCCCAAATCTCAACGAATTCGGGCTGGATCTTATGAGAAAGCGGATGCAAGCGCTTGTCGTGAATGACGACGGCTTTCTTGGTCAAACGCGCCATGGCAGCGATTAATTCGTCCATTCCTTCGTTGCGCGAAGAAATCTGCGTCAATTGACGATAAATCTGGGTCGCGCGGCGTTCAACTTGCCCCTTGCGATTGACCAGCAGGCTGATAATCGTCTTCTCGATTTCGCGAATGCGCACATTGCTGGTCACGTTCAAGACTGGAAGGTTGCGGGCTTTTGCCTCGGCCAGGGCGGAGGCGCTAACCGCGCCGCAAAACGCAACCGCGGAGGCTTGCACGCCGGCGCACCACTGAATCAGTTCGGTGTCTCCATGCGCCTTCGGCGGATTGTTAACCGGCGCTATCAAGACAAGTTCGCGCATTTGCACTTGTTTGGAGGAAATGTCGTCTTCAGGATGGATTACCGTTGTCCATGTCACCGGGCGATCCAGCAGACCTTCGCCCGACAGAATATACGTGCTCAACGGAAGCGCCAGCTTGCGAACTTCTTCTACCGTGATCTCTTGCGCGCTAGGTCTGCTCATGATGCCTTCCAGTGCTGACAGAAAACTCGATATTGCTTAAGTCTCATTGACAAAAATGCCCATCCCGATCACAAATACAGCCAGCAACACAACTGGGAACGTCATGTCCAATTCCGGTCGTTCCAGCAGGCTGTAAATTGCGATCCCAATACTTATTGTTCCAGCGACCCAGGTCGAAAAACTAACGCGCCATTTCTGCCGGTGCTGGTACATTCCAGAGGCGAGTAGCACGAGTCCGGCAAAAAAGGGTGCCAGCGCGTTGTGCAGCGTCAGCCAGTCTGGTAGGATGCCAGGGATGACCAAAACACCGACCAATCCAAACCAGGTTAGGCGCTCTATCCGCAATTCTGCGCTGGTCTTCGCCAGAACAGGTTCTTCTGTAGCCATGACAAGCCTTGAACCCCATGCTACGACGGTTTGCATATTGGCGACGGGCGCCACTGTGCTTAAGTTGAATTATATAGTATCTACAAAGGCTTGTACATATTGCCCATATAAGGCTTGTCCGCTACTGGCTCATGCAACCGCGCTTTTTCTACCCCATCCCCCGGCCCCTTCCCCAAAGCATCAGGGAAGGGGAGCAAATATAGCGCGAACTCGCTTGAAATCGGCAGCTATCGACACTTGCAACATCAGAATACTCGCGTTGATACAACGTCGAAACTAGCTTCCCCCCATTGCTATGGGGGGATTGAGGGGGGTAGACCAAAGGCGGATGCGAATCAATTAGTAGCGGACAAGCCTTATAATGGCGCTTCGACAAGGAATCAGTAAAGCGTTCCTACTCTATGGAAGCGCTGGAGGACTATCTTGCTATTGCCTGGCAGGCGGGTAAGTCGCCGGACTGCGAGCCGCTTAACGCGTCTTCTCGCGCATGAGTTTGCTGTACATGCCGATCCAGTCGCTTGGATCGCGCGTAAGCCTGTTGATCTTGATATCGGAAAAATGCGGGAAAAGCTTGACCACGGCTTCCGGGATCTGTTCCCAATTGTCGCTTCTGACCAGTTTTTCCAAGGAAGTCGATGAAAGTGAACACCACCACCATTTTTGCTGGAAGTCATCGGCTTTTTTCCAATAGCCGCGTTTCTCCCAGGCGACGGCCGATTCCTCAACCGTAGCCTCAATAGCCCGCAAACTGAAAATGACTGCGGCTACCATATCCTTGGAACTGTCATCTATCATTGTCTTTTGCCCAAGATGCCGCAGGATCTCGGCGATGGTTCTCATGTGCGCGTTGCGGCGTTTGCCAGGACTGTTTGTGTTAATCACCCGCGCCATGGACTATTCTCCGGCTGCCGGGTGATGGGGGCGGATACCGCGGTAGATGCGCACGCCGCCGATGGTCTTGAGTATCGTGGCGGCATCCCTGCCGGTGATTTCCGCTAGTTCGAGCGGATTCAGGGGTTGATTGCCATTGACGAGCAGGGCGCGAAAAACGCTATCAATGAGGCCAATGTGCTCGCTAATGAAATCCTCCCTTTGCGATGACTCCCGGATCGCCAACCCCAATGTATCCAACTGGAAAACTTCTCCGGTTTGCGGGTCGACGTAATCAAAGGACTCGTGCAAGTCTTGCTGCTCAAGCTGTGTTTGTTGCTCGCGCGTCAGGTGCGTAAGCAGATAAATATGTAAATCGTCTCGACTTGACTCCCACCAACCATAGTCAATACGAAACTTGGTCTTTATGCTGGGCTTGATCAGGTAGTTGAGAGACATCTGGATGGCTTTCGGATCACTCGCTGAGTTTCCAGTAGTTGCCGCCGACATACTCAAATTCGGGATTAGCGACGAGCGTGGCGCAAATGGGACCCGGCGGACAGCGGCGCAGAATGTTTATCGTGCTGTAAAGCACCTTGGCGTGTACCGACTTTTGCGGGTTCTGTTTGCTTAATTCGGAAATCAGACTGCGCAACAGCTTCGCAAGCGGCACCTGCTTGTTTTGCACATCTTTGCCCAGGCGATCGACTTCGGAAAGCACGTTGACGCCAACAATAATCATGTCATCGTAATCGGCGCCGATAGCGCGCTTTGCCGTGCCGAAATGAAGTTGGTCCTTCTCTGTGCTTTCGACCACGGGAATCCATTCTGTACGCGGACGATAATTGTCAAACTCAATTTCGAACCGACTGGGGTCCCCGGTCCGGTTTAGATAAACGTAAGCGCCGACGGGCAGATGGTGCTTCTGATAAAGCGCGGCCAAGCCATAAACATATTTGAATCTATGCACAACCCAGCAGGGGTATTCCTCTTTATCCAGGGTGTCAACGATCGTGATCGCGATGCGCGGTGTCTTGGCATCCGGGAAGACATGCTTGGTTTCCGAATTGATGGGCAGTGTGCCTACACGTCGATGCGGATATGTCAAAGTAATGCTGACCTCATCGTCGGGTGGCGCGGATTTCAAGGGCGAATGCTCGTCGTCCAAATCATACTCCAGTTGCAGCATTTCGTTCTTGAGCAGAGTCCGATCATACTCGACCAGCAGGTACTGCAGAATCTTGGGTACCTGCCGCACCATCCGGGGCAGCAGGCGGGTCAAATGCCAAAGTATGACGCCGGCGGGTCCCACTTCGTCAAATCGGTCATCCTGGTTCATGGCGTAATTCAAGGAAAAGACTTGCAAGGGTTTCGGTGAATCCCCCAGTCCGCCAATCTGTTCCAGGATTTCATCGGGACCCAAAGGGCCTCCCCCGTGCATGTCCAGGACCGCTTCCGACAAGTGCATGTGCCCGATGTCAACCTCTAGCATCAGTTCGCGCACGAACCAGGTTCCCGCGATCCGCACAAGATCGGGATTCTTTTCCAAAGCGTCATTCACTTGTTGGATAATCGTCACTTCCGGGGCATTGACAATGTCTTCTACAGTGAATTCGCTCTGTGAATGACCGGGGTGATGGTTGTTGTCGGGCTCGTTGAGGGGGTGTTCCCCGCTGTACTCCGTGGCGAATTCACGCGGTGGCGCATCCGGCGAGGAAGCCGCGTCGTCAAATGCGACTGACGCAACTTTGAATGAGTCCACATTGTTGTTCTTGCCGTCTCGCAATCCGACAACGGTGGCAGTACGGTAGTTCATTTGCGAGAAGGTTAAACGATCTCCCACTGCGAAGCTTCCGCAAGGTTGGTACACCTTGGTACCCTGATATTGCTGCTCAAGCTGACGTTTGATATTTTCTTCGCGCTGTTTGATTATCGCAGTGGCAAGCTCTACGCTGGACAAGGGCATCTCTTTTTCCAGCAGGAGGTTGGTGATGCTATCTATGTCTTCAGCACCGATTGAGAAGCTGTACGCCCAATGTTGTGCCGGTAACAAGGTCATCGGCCTCCTAATCTTTTTGCTGCCAGTCTAGTATCAAGCATAGAAACTGCCGGGGAGTTGCTGACAATCTCGATAACGTTGCAATCCTACTGTAAGCGGTCGCTTGTCGTCAAGCGCAACTTGTACCAATCTTGGCTCATGACCAGGAATTACGGGAGAATCGACCGAGTTGACTTCGTCCGGCGCGCCCGAGTTTAGCTCGGAGGATCATTCCTTTACGGGATCCGATGCGAACGACAGTGTAATCGCATTAAAAACAACTGCCTTTCCATCCCCACCTTGAATCTTTCCCCGCAGGTCAGTATCGGCGGTCAGTGTCTACGCGACCTACGCGACCCTGCGCGGCTCCCCCAAAATCGCTTTTCGGCAATCTCGAAAATCGCGAACATTTGTTCTTCTTTTCTACTCAAAGTGGTGATATGCTCTCCCTATGGATCAATTATCGCAAGCCCTCAATCTCGCTCCCCAGCCGCTGACCTCCGCCTGGTCCCGCCTTCACCGCCAGACTCGAAAAAGTATCTCCCGAAAAAACAGACTGTATCTATACGGTGTCGATACACTTGCCAAAATTAGGGAGACAGCTAGAGGCGTTTCAGAGGCATGTCAGGGGCGGAAGCCGACTTTATGGCGGCGGACGCGCCGGAAAACCAAATTCATACCGTCAGCCGCCTGCCTTTTGTCCGTTTCAGCCACAAAACCGCATCTATTGTCCGAAAAATATATTTTATTGTCCGAAACGGACAAAGTCGAACAAAAAAATAAACCGAAAACAAATGCTCGCCGAGAGTGGCTTCATTCTGACTGCACGATAACTTCGCTGGCAAACATAAAACTTTGTGTCGGCGGCTTAGCGCTGTCGACGCGACCGACGTTCAGTGTCGACGGTCTGTGTTTACGCGACCTGCGCGACCCTCGCTGTACCCGGGGCTAAGAAGTAATTTGACGCGATTGCCCTGATGTGAACGAGGCGACTGTTGACCTAAAATTCTTGCTCGACTATACTTACCCGTTGTGGATTGAGAAGCAGCAAATGCAAAGGCAAGTGTGATGTCAACCAAACGAACATGGCAGCCAAAAGTGCGACGCCGTAAACGCGTGCATGGATTCCGCAAGCGCATGAGTACCAGCAACGGTCGTCGTGTCCTCAAGGCAAGGCGGCGGCGCGGACGTCATCAGCTTGCCGTCACACCCAACCATGTCAAGAAAGTCAACTGGAATGCAAGTTAAGTGATGAGAGCTGCCCTAAGGCTGCGGCAGTCTCGCGATTTTGCTCGTGTGAGGCAAGAAGGCAAAGTTTATCGTCATCCTGTAATGCTGCTCAGCTTGCGCGATAACGACTTGCCCTGCAATCGCTATGGCTTCGTCGTTGGCAAAGGCGCGGGCGCCGCCGTATCTCGCAACCGATGCAAACGTCGCCTCCGCGCTTTGATTGACGGCATTCACGAATGTTTAGGGCAGGGCTACGACATCGTGATCGTTGCCAAACCCGCGATAGTTCAGCAACCGTATAGCGAATTGCGGCGTATAGTGAATGTCTTGTTTCAGCGCGCGCGCCTTTTGAAGGTCGGCTGAAGTGTTCAAGTGGATCTTGCTGCGAGCGATCCGTGGCTACAAGCGCGTTTTGTCGCCTGTACTGCCTTCCGCTTGTCGATTCACTCCGACATGTTCCGCGTATGCTTACGAGGCAATCGAAGTCTATGGACCTGCGCGAGGCATGTGGATGGGATTGCGGCGGATATTGAGATGCCATCCGCTTAATCCAGGTGGGTATGATCCCGTTCCCCCAAGGAGTGATGTTTGAACTTGACGACACATAGGCCAATTCGCTTAGGCATACTCATGCTGCTTGCCGCGCTGGCCGCGACGTCTTGTGTCGGAACGCGCATGGGCGTCAGTTGGCCATCGGTCGGACTGATTGAACTCAATGGCCAGGAACACATTTCACTTTCCTACAACGACCAGGTTGCGATTTTGAGCCCAGTGAATGGCGTACCGGCCAGATTGATTAATCCCGATAGTGGCAATCCAATACGCGACAACGAGAACAATCCGCGCAGTTGGGTGCTTTCGGGCGCATCTTATGAAAACGCGCAGTTTTACGCTTTGCCTATTCGCCTGGACGCGGAAACGCTTTTGGCCGCCGATCATAACAAAAGGCTGCTGAAGGTCGATAGCGTCGTGGCGGAAGTCCAGCGCACCATACCTGTTGCGGATCAGATCGTAGCCAGCATCCTTGAGGTTGGGGACGTCATCTATGTTCCCTATCAGAATGGCGGCCTGAGAGCGACTTCAAAGATCGACTTCAGCGAACTGTGGACTTTCCCCACAAGCGGGGGCATTTGGGCGCGGCCGCTCTTGGTGGACGACATGATCCTTGTACCCTCGATGAATCATCAGTTGTACGCGATTGATCGGGCAAGCGGCGCTCAGTTGTGGTCGCTCGACCTGGGCGGAAGCGTTGCCTCCACTCCGTTACTGGCAAATGGCCGCCTTTATGTCGGGAGCTTCAACAAGTCCTTTTTCGAGATATCGCTTGACGGCCAGATCCTGAACAAATATGACACGCAGAATTGGGTCTGGGGCACCCCGGCAATTGACGAGATCGGCATCATATACGTCGCGGATCTCAGCGGGTACGTGCATGCGCTTGATACGCGCAACGCCTTGGCCGAACGCTGGTCCGTGCAAGTGTCGGAAAGAGGCATTCAGGCAGGTCCGCTGTTTTATGATCAGCGCGTGATCGTTTCTTCGCGTGATGGCAAGGTCTATTGGCTAGACAGCCGCGATGGCGAGTTGATAAACGCGCGCGAAATCGAAGGCGCGCCCGAGTTGCTTGGCAATTTGCTGTTGCTGGAGCCAAGCGCGACCATGAATATTGATGAACCCTTGATCATTGTAAGTTCAGTCGATCCTGGCAAGCTGTTAATTGCGTTTGGAGTCGATGGGCGCCAAACCTGGGTCTACCCTCGTTAGCCTTTCGACGGGAGCACTGTGGCATGTGGGATATCATCCTAAACCCCTTCGTGACAATCCTGACCTGGTTGTACGCGCTGCTTAATCAGGATATTGTTCTTGCGATTGTCGTCTTGACAGTGATTATTCGATTCCTGACTTATCCTTTGCTGGCGAAACAGCAAGAGTCTTCGCGCAAGATGCAACAGATTCAGCCACAGTTGAAGAAACTGCAGGAAAAATACAAAAACGACAAAGAAAAACTCTCCCAGGCTCAAATGAAGTTATATCGGGAGAACAAAGTTAATCCGGTAGGCGGCTGTTTCCCGCTGGTGATCCAGTTCCCCATATTGATAGGTTTGTATCAGGCGATATTCTTTGCCCTGGCGGCGACGCCTTTCCAGTTGATTGATCTGTCCGAGCGCTTGCTCATCCCAGGATTAGATCCCTTGATTCCGCTGCAAAGAATGTGGAGCCCGATCCCGGGGCTGATGCATATTTTGCCCGAAATGGATCTGACGCTGCCGCCAACGGCGAACCCGTCTTACGCGCTGGTGTTGCCGCTCCTGGTTTTGGTTACGACCTGGGCTCAGTCCAAATTGACAATGGCTACGACCAAGGGAAAGAGCGATAAGAAAGATGAGGACGATGATGACGATAGCGGCAGCGGCGTTGGAGGCCAAGCGCAAGCCATGACCAAGAGCATGACAACGATCATGCCCATCATGTTTGGCGCCTTTTCACTGTCGTTTTCGGTAGGGCTGTCTATCTATTTCGTCACTTCCAATTTGATTGGCATTGTTCAATACAGTCCGCAAGGGCGGCAATTGCTGGATAAGGTATTCAGGAAAAAGCAGACTGACGATGTGATTGTCGATGTTGAACTGGATGACGACCCGCCGGCAAAGAAACCGCGCCGGTCAAGAAAAAAGAAGCCTCGCAAAAAGTAAGCTGTTGCATCGGGCGCATCGACGACAGAGGATGACAACATGGAAATGATAGAAGTGACCGGTAACTCGGTCGAATCAGCGATCAGCAAGGGATTGGCCGAATTGAACGCGGCGCCCGCGGACGTGATGATTGAAGTCCTGGAAGAGCCGAATACGGGACTTTTCGGTTTTGGCGCCAGGGAAGCGCGCGTCCGTATGGTGCTGATTGGAAGACGAAAGGCGGCAGAGCCGGAAGACGCCAGCGTAGACGAAGCGCCCGGCGACGATCTATCCTCTGAGGCGACTTTGAAAACTGTATCCGAGGAAGATCTCGGCGAAGACGCCATCGTCGGCAAGCAGGTTCTCGAAGAATTGCTCGATAAAATGGGGATTAACGGGCGCGTCAGCGTACACTTGACGGATGACGATGCGGACGGCGAAGACCCCCACTGGATCTTGAACGTGACGGGCGAAGGCATCAACCGTTTGATTGGCAGGCGCGGAGAAACCTTGTCGTCCTTGCAATATATCGTTCGGCTGATCTGCAGCCGTCGTTTGCAGCGGCGCGCAAACATTATCGTGGACGCCGCCGGGTATAAAGCCGGCCGTTCAAAGCGCCTGCGTGGCTTGGCTAATCGTATGGCAAAGCAGGCGATACAGCAGGGCCGCACCATTACACTCGAGCCGATGCACCCGAATGAACGCCGCATAATCCATTTGACGCTGCGGGGTCGTCAAGACGTTACGACGCGCAGCATCGGAGAGGGACGTACCCGCAAAGTTACCATCGTTCCCAAATAATCGAATGCGGCAAGCAATTCCGATATCATGTGGAGACGCAGTTACTGCGTCTTTATTCTCTTTCTAATAAACCGCGTCGCTCAAGCGACGAGAAGGCTCGTTATTTTGCGTGAGCACGGTGGTTCTTCTCGCCGGTTACGCGCCGTGCGGCTGCAATAGCCTGAAATCGAATGACCGCGACTACTGAAATTGATGTCTTGGTAGTTGGCCACATGACGGCTGACCTTGTACCTGACGGCAAGATGCTTGGCGGTACGGTTGCTTATGCCGCGCCGACATACGCGGCTTTTGGCCACCGCGTCGGCGTTTTGACCAGCGCCGCCTATGACGAATCCTTGCTCAGCCATCTCCTGCCCTTTGGCAAGGTAGTTTCGCTGCCAGCATCCTCTTCGTTGACCTACGAAAACGTATACAGCGACCGCGGGCGACAGCAGTTCGTCCGCTCAACGGCATGCGATATCGGCTTCGGAGACGTGCCCAATGCCTGGGTTAATGCTCCCTATGTGCATTTGGGTCCCCTGGCGGCCGAGCTCGATCCGCTGGAAATGGCGCGTAACTTTCCCAATGCTACAGTCATGCTGACTTTGCAGGGTTTGATGAGACAATGGGGCGCAGACGGTTTGGTTCGCTTCCGACCCTGGTTTGACGCCGAAGCGTTAAGATTGATTGACATCGTCGTTTATAGCCAGGAAGATGTACAGCAGTATCCCCAGTTGACAGAGAAAATGCGCGACGCAAGTGAGCACCTGATCGTCACGAACGGTCGAAACGGCGGCACATACTACAATTCGGGACAGGCGATTCGATATGCGAGTTCGGACGTCATTCCGCTGGACTTAACCGGAGCCGGCGACGTTTTCGCTGCGTCGCTGCTCGGCGTACTGCCCTTCGTCGACAACAACCTGCGAAAGGCAGTAGGCATTGCCGGGCGCCTGGCTGCCTATTCTGTAACGCGCAGCGGCGTCGACAGCGCGCCCACTTCAGACGAAATCGCCCGTGAAGTCAAGCGCTTTCAAGGAGATGAGCTTTGATTGATATGATTCTCTTCAACGGAAACATTATCACTCTCGACGCGCGACAGCCGAGAGTCACTGCGCTGGCGACGGCTTACGGGCGCATAGCAGCCCTCGGCGATGACAGGGAGATTCGTCGCTTGGCGGAGCCCGGTACGGTCGAAGTCAATTTGGATGGAAAAACAGTTCTTCCCGGCTTGTCAGACGCTCATCTTCACTGGGAGTGGCAATCTCGCGCCCTGCGCTCAGTCGATGTATTTGAAGTGCCCAGCAAAGAGATCGCATTGGATCGTGTAGGCGATCGCGCGGCTGCGACCCCGGCTGGTGAATGGATTACTGGACAGGGTTGGGCTCAAGATATGTGGGCGGATCGCGCCTTCCCGACAAGATTCGATCTGGATGCCGTCGCTCCAGAGAATCCGGTGGTCTTGTTCGCGAAGAGCGGACACGCGGACTGGGTCAATTCCAAAGCGCTTGAAGTCGCGGGCATCACGACGTCAACGGCGGATCCCGAGGGTGGCCAGATTATGCGCGATGGCGCCGGCGAAGCTACCGGAATTCTTCTGGAAACGGCGGGCGACCTGGTAAAGGCGGCGGTACCCGATCCAACAAGCGCGCAACTGGCGGATATGATGGCGGAAGCGCAGAAAGAAGCGCTCGCCTATGGCATCACTATGATCCATGATTTTGACGATCCGTCCTGTCTGGTTGCGCTGCAACTGCTGCGAGAGCAAGGCCGGCTAGGCTTGCGCGCGCTCAAGCATATCAACCTGAACTGGTTCGACGCGGCGCTAGAATCCGGAATCCGCAGCGGCTTTGGAGACGACTGGATCAGGTTCGGCGCGCTGAAACTCTTTGCGGATGGCGCGTTGGGACCGAAGACCGCGCTAATGTTTGAGCCATACATTGGCGAACCGGACAACTATGGCATGGCTCTGGTCGATAAGGAAGAGATGGTCGAACATGTCAGCCGCGCGAGCGAACTCGGTCTGTCGTCGACGATTCATGCAATAGGCGACAAGGCGGTTCACGACGTGCTGGATGTTTACGAAAGCGTCCGCCGCCAAGAAAAAGCGCGAGGCGAACCGCGAACAAGTCGCCGACACCGAATCGAACACGTTCAGATTATCCACCCGCAGGACGCGGGGCGCCTGGCTGAACTGGATATTATCGCCTCGATGCAGCCGATTCATGCGACTTCGGACATGACCACTGCGGATCGATACTGGGGCGATCGCACTGCCTACGCCTACAATCCGCGCATACAGTTGGATTATGGCGCGCGGATCGCATTCGGTTCGGACGCGCCGGTGGAGCCATTCAATCCCTGGCTGGGTATCCACGCAGCCGTCACGCGTCAGCGCAATGACTTGCCCTTAGAAGGATGGCGCCCGGAAGCGCGACTTGGCTTGCACGAGGCTTTGCTCGGTTTCACACAAGGACCAGCCTACGCCGCCGGCATGGAAGACAGACTTGGCATGCTGTCGCTCGGCTATCTTGCAGACATGCTCGTCATAGATCGCGACCCCTACCAACTCCCGCCAGAAGAATTGGCGGCGGTCAAGGTACTGGGCACGCTTGTTGACGGGAAATGGCGCCACCGAGTTTTCGATTGATTTCAATCTCCTGCGCCGGCCAATCAGGACAGCGCTGCCGAGCTGAAGACAACGCGAAACGGCCTGCAATATATCACCACGCTCCGATACTGGCTCAAATCGACTTCCGTTGGAATCTCGTAGTTTTGGTTGCCGACGTTACCCTTGAGCGAGCCAAGATGTACTTCATTGTTGCCCAGACCCGCAAAGGTGCTCGTCGGAATCTCGGTTGACAGATAGACATGCAGATCCGGTCCATTCTTGGAGCGAAAGTCCTCAAATCGCAAGACGCGGTCACCGTCGGGCAATTCGTAGATCGTGGCTGTACCCACAGCGCCGTGGATGGGATCAATGTCGATGAACGAGCCCGATGAATGTACGAGTGGCTCGGCTGGCATATCGGGCGGGATCGCTTGCTGCTCTTGCGGCACGACAACATCAGCCCCGGTCTGCGCGATGGCGACCTCTTTCGCCATATCCTCGTTTTCCTTCGCCATTTCCACGAGCGCGTCTTTTTCCTCTTCGGGCATGTTGCGCACGGCATCGCGCTGTTCGGTGGTCAAACCAGGGAAAGCCTCGTCCACTTCATTTGTTACGAAGTAGAGCCAAGGTTGCGTAATGGCCAGACCCGCGACAACAACGATGATCACGGCTATGCCGATGATGGCCCGATTCTGTCTCATGTGGATTCTCCCTTAGCTTATGCGAAAACAATGGTGACTATGGTATCACCTTGATACAGATGGCTATCGGTCTATAATTCTCATAATAACCGATACAAAGTAAATATCCCATTAGCGGAACAAAGGAGCAAAGGAAATGGTACGCAAAGGATTAATGGTGGGCGATAACGAACATCATGTTCAAAACGAGATGCTTCAAATCGGAACAAGCGCGCCGGACTTTAATCTGATTTCCAACGACCTGAGCGCGAAGTCCCTCGCCGACTATGGCGACCAGGTCAAGATCATAAGTGTGATTCCATCCATCGACACCGGCGTTTGTTCCGTACAGACGCGGCGTTTCAACGAAGAAGCGGCGGCTTTGGACAATACAGTCATCTTAACCGTGAGCGCGGATATGCCCTTCGCGCTGGGCCGCTTCTGCAGCGCGGAAGGCATCGAAAACACAGAGACGCTATCAACGCAGCGGGACATGAAGTTCGCCGATGACTACGGCGTCCACGATACGGAATGGCGGATTTGCCAGCGCGCGGTATTCGTGATCGACCAGAGCAACGTCTTGAAGCACGCGGAATACGTGGACGTCATCGGCGACGAGGTTGATTACGACGCTGCCTTGGCGAAAGCGCGCGAGTTGGCTTCCGGCTAGGTCGGCTCGAGAATATTGGAAAAACCATGAGCGATACAAGACGGCGAAAATTGGCGCGCTTGCTGGTTGAATACTCAACCCAGGTGCAGCCGGGAGATTGGGTAGGGATACTTGGCAACTTTGGATCCTTGCCGATTTTGCGCGATATCTATGAAGCGGTAATCGACGCTGGCGGCTTCCCCAGCCTCTTTGTCGAGGACGATCAGATGCAGCGCTATTTGTTGCGCAATGCCAACGACGATCAGATGCAGTGGATAGATCCGCGCATGCGGTTGTACGTTGATGAAGCGGATGTATACATCCGGGCGCTGGCGGAAGAAAATACGCGAGCGATGACGGGCATTGACGCGAAGCGATTGCAGATGCAGCGCGCTGCCCAAAGCGAGATACTCCAGACAAGACTGCAGCGAAGCTCCAAGGGAGAATTCCGTTGGGTGGGAACGCTCTTTCCGACCCAGGCATCGGCTCAGGAAGCCAATATGAGCTTCGAAGAATATGAAGACTTCGTCTATCGCGCCTGCTTCTGCGATCATAGCGACCCGGCGGGAGAATGGCGCAGGCTAAGCGCAATGCAGCAGCACAAGGTCGATTACTTGGTCGGCAAGAAACATATTCAGTTGCATGGACCCAACATCGAACTTGAATTGAGCATTGAAGGCCGTCGCTTCATCAATAGCGACGGCAAGCGCAATATGCCCAGCGGCGAGATTTTCACGGGTCCTGTTGAAAATAGTGTCAACGGCTGGGTGCGCTTTACCTATCCGGCGATTGTCAGTGGCCGAGCCGTTAGCGGCATTGAGCTGACCTTTGAAGAGGGCAAGGTGACCCGCGCGTCAGCCGAGATGAACGAAGATCTGCTCCAGGCTCAGTTAAACACCGACGACGGCGCGCGCTACCTGGGTGAATTCGCAATCGGCACCAATTTCGGAATCGACCGCTTTACCGGCAGCGTCCTCTATGACGAGAAGATTGGCGGTACTGTTCATATGGCGATCGGCATGGGCTACCCGGAGACGGGCAGCCGCAATACCAGCGCCGTCCATTGGGATATGATTTGCGACATGCGGACGGATAGCTCAATCACCGTCGATGACGAACTCTTCTACGAGAACGGCGCCTTCACAATTTAGTCCCCGAATAACCCGTTGAGACCGTGATCAGATCGGCGTCAGCGACGACAGAGTCGCTGACGCCTGTTCCCTTTGAGCGATTTCACATGCCGTTTCCGCGTCTTGCTTGCGTCAGTCATGCGACTGGACTTGTGCCTGTCCGCGGCCGATTTATGCTGGTCTTGGCTTGCGAGTTTTGCGAGATTCGCCCATTATCGATAGCTATACATTGAGCCGCTGAAGACAAAATCATCAACTGCTAGGGGAGCGCTGCATGTCCAGTATCGCATCGATGCCAAAACCTGCCCAGCCGGGTAATCCGGTTGTCGCGATTGCCAATACCAAGTCGGCATACAGCAACGTCCGCCGCGGCCCCGGCATTAACTATCAAGATGTTGGAGATTTGATGGATAATGCGCTGGTCGTCTATTATCCGGATACGAAAACGCCGGGAAACTGGGTCTGGGTGGAGAAGGCGGGTTTGCGCGGATGGGTCTATGCCGGATACATCGAATTCATTCCCGCTATTGGCGCGGCGCCCTCGCCACATCCACCGACGCCATATGATGGCAAAGTCGCGCTTTGGCACTGGAAGGGAAGTGCCATCCCCGAAGATTCAATCGAACAACTGCTCAGCAACATCAAATCTCGCAGTCCAAACGTGAACCAGATTTGGGTCAAGATCACCGAAGGCAGTGACTGGATGGGCGAGTTCGATAGCAGCGATCTTGCGATATCAGGCGCGAGCGCCATCGATACATGGGTAAGCGCCTGTCAAAGCGCCGGACTCGAGTTTCATGCCTGGTGCGTACCGCATGGCTTGGATGCGGAGGCGGAAAGCGCCATTCTAATCGAAGCCTGCGGGCGCCCCGGCGTCCATTCGCTGATTCTGGACATTGAGCAGCCGCCAGGCTACTGGCAGGGCGGAGAAGCGGGTGTCCGTCCCTTCATGCTCGCGCTTCGACGCGGGCTGGGCACGAACTTTCATATTGGCATAAGCGTGGATCCGCGTCAGCACAACAAGGCGGCGATTTTCCCCGACGCCTGGAATCCCTTTGTCGATAGCGTACATCCACAGACTTATTGGGCGACCTTTCGCAGATCGGTCGAAAATACGCTGAGCGATATGTACGCCGCCTGGGGCGGATACGGCAAACCGATAATCCCGGCTTTGCAGGGCAAGGCGCCCGTTCAAGAACAAACGGAGGCGCATACGCTTGCGACGCAGCAGCACGGCGCAAAAGGATTGAGTTGGTGGCGCTACGGCGTGATTTCTCAGTGGACGGCGATCAACACGGCAATTGAGTTGACTCAGTCCCCAGCCGACCCGAGCCTCGAAAACATTGAGAACTTCACGGATGAGGTCACTATTTTGCCCGCTGGCCAAGGTTTCCGCAGCGGGACCTATACGGGCCAGCCTGAATTCAATGTGCGGCAGAATACCTGGGGCTGGGACTACCTGCATACAACTACGGAAGTCCGGACGAGCAAAGTTTGGGCGGAATGGCGGGACGATCTGCCACAATCCGGGCTATACGAGATCTCCGCATTTATTCCCAGTCGATACTCGACTACGACGCGCGCGCGTTACAAGGTGCACGGCATCGTCGGCACCGACACCGAAGTCGTAATCGACATCAACCAGCATATCAACCGCAATACCTGGGTGCCCCTGGGCATATTTGATTTGGATCGCCGCATGCCCAATGCCGGGCGCGTCTTCTTGAATGACGTGACCGGCGAGGAGGGCAAATCGATCGCTTTTGATGCCGTGCGTTTTCGCCGAATTGTTTCTACCCCGCCGGGCTATACGCCCGCCCCGGACCCTGGCAATCAGCCTTCATCGCCACCATCCAGCGGCGGGGACAGGCCTAGCGTGGTGAACGGCGTATATGTCGCCGATGGCTACGACTCGCCCATTGGCACCACCCAACAACGCAATGGTCCCGATGTATGGCCCCACGGTTGGCGGGATGCCTCTCCCTTTGGCAAGCTGTATTTCATCGGTACGCCCAGCGAAGCATATCACACCGGCGCCGACTTGAATTTCGGTCGCCCCTATGAAGACCGAGGAATGTCGATTTATTCTTGCGCTAGCGGCGTCGTCACATTTGCGGCGCGATTAAGCATTTGGGGGAATCTGATCGTAATCAAGCACGATCCATTGCACAAACCCGGCGGGGCGGTGATATACAGCCGCTATGCGCACGTACAGAATATGCGAGTGGTAGTGGGCCAGAGGGTTGCGCGTGGGGAACGAATCTGCGAGGTTGGCGACGCTTTTGGGCGCTTTGTACCCCATTTACATTTTGATCTCAGCCCAACTACTATGTTCGAGAATCGGCCCGGGAATTGGCCCAAGCTCAACTACGACATGTTGATGAGGCACTATATAGATCCCTTGCAGTGGATCCGGAGGAATAGACCATAGTCGCTGCATGTTTCTGGGATTCCTGCGCGTCAGAGCTGCGGCGAGCTCAGAACAGACCCCAGTCGCTTGCCGCGCCTTCTTCCATCATGCTGGGGTCCCACATCTCCATACCCATTTCGATGGTCGTTGGCACGCCCAAGAAATCTTGCGCTGTGCGGCGCGTTTGCTCCAACAATTGAGGCGCATATGGGCAAAATGGCGTGGTCATGATCATGTTGACATGCGCGCGGTCCTCTTCTATGTCGACACCGCGGACAAGACCCAACTCGATGATGTTCATGCCGATTTCCGGATCAATGACGGATCGCAAGGCTTCGTAGAGTCCGGCTTCCTTTTCAACCGTTTCCTGCATAGGTTTGTTCCCCCCGCGCGTTGAGTCTGTAAGTCCTCAAAAGACTGCCCAATTCAACCAGACATCACTGGCTGTGAAGGCATGGAAAACTATCAGTTATTTTTGAACCCTCTTGCTCGCGCAAGAAGACAGCTTCTTGTTTTGCGTGAGCGCGACATTCCTGGGTTCTTCTTGCCGGTTACGCGCCGAGCGGCTTTGGATGCTTCCCGCGCTCAACGAACCTAGCATAGTACAGCGTCCCTTAGTTGTCAATCAGGTCGGCATCTGACAATTCTGACCTGATTCTATTGTTGATCTGATACCATTAGCGGATTGTTTCGTTCACCAGTCAGAAAAGCGCCGATCACATTCAGCGTCGCTTCTACCGCATTGACATGCTGAGAGGGCGCTGTTATACTGCGAACAAGTTCGAGTCGGTTATAGAGTAAATTTAACCGACATTAAACTACAGTGAGAGGAGATACGCCAGGAATGGTAGCGACGTTGGAAATACGCAACCTCCATGCGAGCGTGGACGCGGAAGATGATCTGATTTTGAATGGGGTCAACCTGACCATAAGGCAGGGCGAAGTCCACGCGCTTATGGGACCAAACGGCTCCGGCAAAAGTACGCTGGCCAACGTTTTGATGGGCAATCCCGCCTATGTTGTGCGCGAAGGGCAAATATTGCTCGATGGCGAAGATCTGTTAGAGATGGAAGCCGACGAACGCAGCCGCGCTGGCTTGTTTCTGGCATTTCAGTACCCGGTGGCGATACCCGGGGTGACGCTGGGCAACTTCTTGCGCCATGCCATAAACGCGCGTTTGAAGGCAGAAGATCCGGAAAGCAAAGGCATCCCGATCCCGCAATTCGCGCGTATGATGCGCCAAAAGATGAGCGCCTTGCAGATTGATCAGTCCTTTGCCGGCCGCTACCTCAACGAAGGATTTAGCGGTGGAGAAAAGAAACGCGCGGAGATCTTGCAGATGGCTGTGCTTGAACCCCGGATCGCTGTGCTTGATGAGACCGATTCCGGCCTGGATATCGACGCTCTGCGAATTGTCGCTGACGGGGTCAACTCGCTCGCCGGTCCCGATATGGGCGCACTGGTGATCACACATTATCAGCGCATTCTCAACCACATAAAGCCGGACTTCGTCCACGTCCTGTATGATGGTCGTATCGTGGAAAGCGGGGGACCTGCGCTCGCGCTCGAGCTGGAAGAAAAAGGCTACGAATGGGTGCGCGAAAAGCATAGTATGCTGCAAGCTGCCGAAGCCTAAACTTAGCCCAATGAGGTAAGCAACATGTCCGAAGTAATCAAAAGCGATAAGCAACTCACTATCGAGGAAGAGGCGCTGAAGGATGTCGGCTTAACCTACGCGGAGAAGTACGGTTTCCATGACGACGATGTTGATTATTCCTTCAAGAGCCAGAAGGGCATCAACGAGGAGATTGTTCGTCAAATCAGCGCGATCAAGGAAGAGCCTCAGTGGATGACCGACCTGCGGGTCGAGGCATATCATATCTTTATGGATAAGCCGACGCCGCAATGGGGCGGGGATCTCAATACCATCAACTACGACGACATCTACTATTACGTGCGCGCCACGGACAAGACCGAGCAAGATTGGGATGAAGTGCCGCAGGAGATCAAAGAGACCTTTGACAGGCTGGGGATTCCCGAAGCCGAGCAAAAGTTCCTGCATGGCGTCTCCGCCCAGTACGACAGCGAATCGGTCTACCACAAAATCCAGGAAAACCTGGAGGAACAGGGCGTAGTCTTCCTCGATATGGATTCGGGATTGCGGGAACATCCCGATGTCGTGAAGGAATATTTCACGACGGTGATCCCATCCAACGATAACAAATTCGCCGCCTTGAATACGGCAGTATGGTCGGGCGGCAGCTTTATCTATGTGCCGCCGGGCGTTCACGTGGAAATGCCTCTGCAGGCTTACTTCCGCATCAACACCCAGAACATGGGACAATTCGAGCGCACGCTGATCATCGTTGACGAAGGCGCTTATGTGCACTACGTCGAAGGATGTACAGCGCCAATCTATAGCTCGGACAGCTTGCACAGCGCCGTAGTCGAGATCATCGTCAAGGAAGGCGGTCGCTGCCGCTATACGACGATCCAGAATTGGTCCAACAATGTTTACAATCTGGTCACCAAACGAGCTGTCGCCGAAAAGAACGCCACAATGGAGTGGGTCGACGGCAATCTTGGCAGTCGACTTACCATGAAGTATCCCGCGGTGATCTTGCGCGGTGATGGCGCGCATGGCGAAGTACTGTCGATCGCATTTGCCGGCGAGGGGCAACACCAGGACGCCGGCGCCAAGATCACACATCTTGCGCCGAACACGACCAGCCAGATCATCAGCAAATCAATTAGCAAGGATGGCGGGCGCGCCAGCTATCGCGGATTGCTCAAGATCGCCGAAGCGGCCCGCAATAGCAAGAGCAACGTGGTCTGCGACGCCTTGCTTCTCGACGATTTCAGCAGGTCGGATACCTATCCGACCATCGAGATAGACGCCCGGGACGTGACCATGGGCCACGAAGCCTCCGTGAGCAAGGTCGGCGAAGATCAATTGTTCTATCTGATGAGCCGCGGCATGGGTGAAGACGAAGCCAATGCGATGATCGTGAATGGTTTCCTCGAGCCTTTGGTCAAGGAACTGCCAATGGAATACGCGCTGGAGTTGAATCGACTGATTCAGATCCAGCTGGAGGGTTCCATCGGCTAGTCATTTCCGAGCGCGCTAGGCGCAACTCGAAGTCATATCCAGATACCAAGTCACAGAAGGAGACTATGCGTGGCTGTTGTGAGACGGCGGTCTACACTCCCGCAAGCGCCGGTATACGCCAAAGCGGATGTCGAAGCGCTGAGCGAAAAACATGATGAACCCGGTTGGATGCGCGAACGGCGCATCAGAGCCTGGGAACTGTACGAAAGCACGCCAATGCCTTACATGGAAGAGGAATGGCGGCGCACGGATTATCGACACATTCGTTGGGATCAAGCTTCGACGATGGTCGTAGCCAACGGCGCCGGCGCGGAACAAGTGCCCGCAAAGCATTTGGAGCCTCTCACCGGCGAGGAGCAGGGCGGTCTGCTGGTATTGGTCGACGGCAAAGTGGTACGTCGCGAACTCGCCGACGAGTTGCGCGATCAGGGCATCGTATTTGCCGACCTGCGCACAGCGCTAAGGGAACATGAAGAGCTGCTGCGCAAGCACTTCATGACCACGGCTGTCAAAGCGAGTGAAGGCAAGTTTGCCGCGCTGCACGCCGCGCTTTGGGATCATGGCGCCTTCATCTTTGTTCCGCGCAATCGCCAGGCGACGCTGCCGCTGCACGTTGTCTGCTACAATTCGACCTCTGGCTCGGCAATGGGCCATGTTTTGGTGGTTTTAGAAGAAAACGCGGGCGCGACTGTACAGGTCGAATATGCCTCAAGCCCCGGCGATGAGCACGCATCGTACATTGGCGCCACCGAATTGATAGTTGGCGATGCTGGCAATCTGCGTTTCGTCTCCCTGCAAGACTGGAATCGCGAAACTTTTGAGTTCAGTCATCAACGCGGTCTGGTGGGCCGCGACGCGCAGTTGGATTGGGTCAACGGCGTGATGGGCAGCCGGCTTACCAAAGCCTTTATTGAGGTGGACGCTGTCGGCACGGGCGCCAACGCGCGCGTGAGCGGGTTCTTTTTTGCCGATCACGGCCAATTCTTTGACCTTGATACGCAGCAGAATCACAACGCGCCGCTGACAAACACCGATCTCTTGTTCAAGGGCGCGGCGCGTGACAACGCCCGTACGCTTTGGCAAGGCATGATCAAATCTTTGCCGAAAATGCAGAAGATTGATGGCTACCAGGTCTGCCGCAACTTGATGTTGAGCGATGAAGCGCGCATGGATAGTATTCCAGGCTTGGAAATCGAGGCGGATGATGTGGCTTGTTCTCATGCCGCTACCTTTGGCACCTTGGAAGAAGAACCGATCTATTATTTGATGAGCAGGGGCATCACGCGGCCACAGGCTCAACTCATGATTATCGAGGGCTTCTTTGACGAACTGCTGCAACGCATTCCCTTCGACCCGGTGCGGCGACGGCTGATGGACGAAATCGAAGCGAAAATCATCGGCTAAAGCCTCAGCTTGGACGCCCGTTTATGCGGTTCTTCCCGTTCTTCAAACCTGTAAGACCGGTCCGTCGTAGCGCATCTAAGTGATGCGCCTCTTTTTAATAAGTCACGTCGCTTATGCGACGAGAAGGTTTGTTATTTTCTGTGAGCGCGGCATTCCTGGGACTTTTTCGCCGATTACACGCCGAGCAGCTGTGTTTAGCGATTGATTTGGGTGCGCATTAGTCATGGAAGACATGTATCGCGAGATCATTTTGGATCATGCCCGAAACCAACGTCATTGGGGCTTGCTCGATCCAAATGATCTGGATCACGAAGAATCAAATCCGCTCTGTGGCGACCGGTTGCGCCTGACACTGCGCCTCGACTCGGACAATGTCATTACCGCAGTAGGATGGGACGGCGAGGGCTGCGCCATTAGTCAAGCGTCGGCGTCGATGTTTGGCGAGCGGATTCTGGGCATGAGGCTAGATGAGGCCAGGACGATCAACAAGCAAGCTCTCCTCGACAACATAGGCTTGCCCTTGAGCGTCAATCGTGTTAAATGCGCATTGCTCCCTCTGCAGGTGCTGGTCATAGGCGCCTTTGGTCAGCAAGGAAGCGAACGCTGGATGTTGATCGAGAGTGGAGAGGACAACTCGTGGCAAAGTGGGTAGCGCTTTGCCCGAGCGACGAACTAAAGGACGGCCAGCGCGAAGTCTTTGGCGTTGATGGCTTGTGGATCGCGGTCTTTAACGTTGGCGGCGTACTCTATGCGATAGAAGATCTGTGTACGCATGATGGCAATGTGCTGGCGTTTGACCGCGATGATCGCCCCAGCGCGCTTGTCGGCCACGAAATAGAATGTCCGCGACACGGCGGACGCTTCGACATTCGCACCGGCAAAGCGACCAGGAGCCCGGCTGAAATTGATGTTCGCTGGTTCGAAACCCGCGTAGTGAAAAATCAAATACAGGTACAGGTCGAAACTTAAGTATGTCGGCTAAGTTCGCGTCGATTCAAGAGGCGATGGCGTCGGGCGAAATGCTGATTATGGCGCACCGCGGCGCCATGGCGTCGGCGCCCATGAATACCATGGCGGCATTTGAATTGGCGCTTGAGCAAGGCGCGGACGGCATCGAGCTTGACGTACAGCGTTCCAGCGACGGTCATGCGGTGATCCTGCACGATTTTTCAGTCGATGCCACCACCGACGGGAGCGGACCCGTTGCCGGGAAATCCTTGTCAGAACTGCAGGAGTTGGACGCGGGCAGTTGGTTTTCCAGCGATTATGCCGGCGAAGGAATACCTACACTGGATCAAGTTTTTGCGTCGCTAGGAGACAGAACGCTATTTAATGTCGAAATCAAGTCTGGCCGCGAAGGCTCAGGTAAGGTCGAAGAGCGAGTCGCGGCTTGCGTACGGCGTTTTTCCGTGCAAAACCGGGTTATCGTTTCATCTTTTGATCCCACCGTTTTGCTTAACTTTCGACTGCTGATGCCGAGGGTCATGATTGGCTTCTTATACGATTCGGAACTGCCGGCCGCATACTTGATTCCCTTAAGGAAACTATCGCATGAGGCGAGGCATCCCCGGCATGATATGGTCGATGAAGTCTACATGCGATGGGCGCGGGAAAATGACTACTATGTGAATACTTGGACCGTCAATGAACCGGGGCGCGCCGTGGAACTGCGAAGACTCGGCGTAAACGCGATTATCTCGAACGATCCCAAGATGATGATCGACGCGCTCTCGTCATGAAGCGCGGTATCCGAAATCGTCTGTTACAGTTCGCATTTCACCTCTTATACAACGAATGCGCTTTCACTTACGACACTGTCAGCTGGCTGGTTTCATTGGGCCAGTGGCGCAACTGGCAACGCTCTGTATTGCCATACTTGGATGACATCAGTTCCGGCGTCATATTGGAGCTTGCCCACGGTACCGGAGCGCTGCAAGTGGATTTGCTTCGCGCGAACTGTTCAACTGTGGCCTTTGACTTGTCCCCGAGCATGAGCCGTATCGCCCGAAAGCGTTTATCACGCGCGGGGCTCTCAACAGATTTCATTCGCGGTGACGCTCTCTCGCTTCCTTTCGCAAGCGGCTCCTTTGCTGCGGTTGTCTCTACTTTCCCTACCTCGTTCATACTAAACAAGGTCTGCCTTGCGGAAATCTTTCGCGTCCTAGAATTGCAGGGAAGAGCCATTATTGTCATGTCCGCTGTCCTCGAAGGGCAGGGATTGCGAAGAGCCTTTATCCGCTTCTTGTATCGAATCACGGGGCAGTCGCCCGACGGGGCTGCTGGCGCTGCTTTCAAGCGCGCTTTCGAAGGTCATGGATTGAAGGCGGAACTCATTGATGTCGCATGCGAGGGCAGCATCGTTCAGTTGATCCTGCTTCGAAAACCGATGCCAGAAGTCTCAATTCGAAACTGCAACGGTCTGGCAATTGATGCGCAAGCATGATATATTGGTTGCTAGTGTCGCGGTGGATGTAGCTCAATGGCAGAGCGCCTGATTGTGGTTCAGGTGGTTGAGGGTTCGAGTCCCTTCATCCACCCACCTACGCAATAAGCCCCCGTTTATCTAAGCTATGTCGCTCATGCGACGAGAAGGTTTGTTATTTTGCGTAAGCGCGCAGACCTTTTCGCCGGCTACGCGCCGCGCGGCTGATTGAATTGAAAAACTAATTGCAAACGGTTGTTGGTCGCGGGAGAATTGACCGTCTCGGCATGACTGCCTTCAATCAGTTGTGACTGCGAAGCGGGCAGCTTTGCCTTCGGGTCAAGCGGCGCATGCCCCTCACTTGAGTAGCCTGCATTTGCGTCGCTTCCAGCGTCGCGGAACTTCCCGAACTATGACCGCTGCCGAGGTATTGGGTCCGGTCGCGCGGCGCGTCTTCATCATCAAAGAATAGCGACAGATCACTGACTCTCTCGCTCAATGCGCCGTCGCCTCGCCCCGCGGAAGACGGATTCATGCGCGACTCACCTGGACCCGGTCCTGCAGCTCCAATCTCGCTGGGCTTCGGCAGACCAAAGATCTCAAAGACACTTAGCGTCGACGTGTCCACAGCCCCTTGCTGCGAGCGGACGGGCACAGGACGGTCAATTGGGATGGCTTCGACGGGCACTTCCGGCGCTTGCGGTTCTTCAATGATTTCTTCCCGAATATCAGGTTCGATACTGACTACTTCGGAATCTATCGGTTCCGTAGCTGCCTCTATCTCATTTTTTTGCAATTCCATATCCAGCATGCCATCGCCGCCGAGCACAACAGGATTGGGCTTGGTATCGCCGTCGGTTTGTCCGGTAAGGGGACCTGGCTCATCGTCGAGCGCGAAAGCGATCGGCTGCAAGTCTTCGGGCAAGCCATCCTCGTCAGCTGCTTCGGGCGCCGGCTCGACAAAGTTTGAAGGATGACGCGGTTGGTAACTGGATCGCTCTTCGGCGCCCGGCGCTTCGCGCACGGTTGCGCGCGCGGAGTGCGTGGAGATCCCGCCGGATTCCTTTTGGACCAGATTGTGCAAGTTGCGCAGGCTGTCTTGAATCCGCCTGGTGGTGTTGCGCTTTAGACGCATCGCATTGCGCAAGCCGCCTAACATGCCGCCCGCTTCATAGTTGAACGTCCATCGAACCAAGGTGCCTTCATTGACTTCCTGGAGGCGAATTCGGCCCTGATTGTTGCCATAACCGGCGCCGTCGACGATGGAATACTCGTATCCCAAGGTGTCGTACCAGGCGGCCGCTTCAATGATGACATCGCTGCCTTTGGCATAAGAATAGCGCCAGCGCGCGCCCTTGCCTTCGTGTTCTGTGGTGAGGAAAGATACTGCGGTTACACCTGCTTGCCAGTCCGCAGATGAGGCGATGTCGCCGAGAAAACGCCATATGAAATCCGGCGATGCAGGAATCATGATCTCCAGATCGATAACGTGCATCTTTCGCGCCTTCAAGACGTGACTGTACCGTAGCTTTATGCTACACTAACCTTGGATTTTACCACTGGATGATTGAATAGCAACCACAATGCCCAACCCAGTGTTTGTATTCGGATTTGTCCTTGCCACCTTGTACGGTCTTGGCTTCCACGTCGCGATGGGTGGTTCGGCTCGGCGCATGGTCCTGTTTGTCACCACAAGTTGGGTGGGCTTCCTGCTTGGCCAATACATTGGCAACTTCTTAAGAATTGATCTTTTCCGGATCGGCATCGTCCACCTATTGCCTGCTACTGTCTGCGCCTTCGTGTGTCTGATATTCGCGCACCTGATTACCACCGAAACGCAGGGCAGGGTGACGCGGCGTTAAGCCATGGCGGAAAACGACAACGGCAGCTTATCGCCTCCGCCAGAGGAAAGCAGCAATAGCTCTGGCAGAAGCATTTCCACGATAGTCAAGCTGTCGGCCGCCATCCTCATACTGTTTATTCTGGCTTTGCTTGCCTTTGCGCTGGTTGCCGCGCTCACTGCTGCGGAGACTTGGGCGCCATTCCTTCAGATTTTCCGCGACGTGCTGATTATTATCGTAGTCGTAGAAGCGGTCTTGATCGTCACCGCTTTTGCAATTCTGATTTTGCAAGCCGCCGGATTCATAATCATGCTGAAAACCGAAATCAAGCCGATCCTTGACAATGCGAGAGAAACGACCCGACTGACCAAAGCAACCGCCGAATTCGTCAGCCAAAATAGCGTTGATCCCCTGATACAGATAAAGAGCTTCATTTCGGGCTTGTTAGGCTTTCTGCGCGAGATAATTCGCATTCGCGCTCTCTTGCAGGCAGATCCCGCCGAGGAGCAAGATGCGGAAGTCTCGTAACAGGTCGGCGCTCGATCAAAACGCGACATGCCTGGCAATTCTGCTGGGAATGATCTTGGGGGCGCTATACGCGATCACGCATATCGGCAAGAGTGGAGCGGTGCGGCGAAAAGATGTAGCTCAAATTGGCGGCGGCAGCCTCGAATTGGAGATTGAAGCCAGCCTGCGTGATGCCAAAGCGAAAGCCAAACAGCGTCTGGACGATGGCAGTCAGGTGGCTTCAATCTGATTGAAAGCCCAGCCGAGCGCCTCCAATACATCGCCCGCGATGACGCTGCGGCTGCTGCCGACTCTGTCGGCGGCGATGGTTCCGGCGAGCGCGTGCGCGTAAGCGCCCAAACCTGCGGAATCGTAGGCAGACGCGCCTTGAGCGCGCAAGCCGGCGATCAAGCCCGCCAGGACGTCGCCGGTGCCGGCGGTAGCCAGGGCGTCAGTCTTGAACGGTATGACCGATACATTGCCGAGTGGATCCGCAATCAAGGTGTGGGCGCCTTTTAGCACGACTACAAGGTTCCAGTCGGTCCCCGAGCCCGCGGCGAGCTCCCAGCGATTGGCGTTAACCTCAGCAGTGGATGATTTGGTCAAGCGCGCCATCTCGCCGGCATGAGGCGTGATAATGGTTTCCGCCGGCAGTTTTTTCCACCAATAGGGAATCTCACTTAATATATTTAGCGCATCGGCGTCTACAACCACGGGAGGCAGGTCCGTCCCTTCAAGCAGTTTTTCAACAAAGGACTCTGTGGAAGGATGTCTGCCAAGACCGCATCCAAGCAGAAGAGCGTCATAGCCCCGCGAATGCTCGACTATCAGTTCGGCAGCCGCTTCGTTGATAGCTCCATCAGTATCCGGCAGCGTCAGGAATGTGGGTTCGCGCAAGCGGCTTGCAACAATGCGGACTAGATCCCCGGTCGTAGCCACGGTTACCAGCCCCGCGCCTGAACGATATGCGGATTCGGCGGAGAGGGCAAGCGCGCCGATGTAGTTTGGGGAGCCCGCGACAACCATCAATTTGCCGAAGCTGCCCTTGTGACCGTCGAGAGGGCGCGGGGGCAATATTGACCGCGCCCTATCTTCGACCAATACAGACCTGGTTATGGCTTTCAAGGCCGGGAAGGACTCGGGAATGCCAATCGGCGCAATGATAAGCTCGCCTATATATCTTGCGGCAGGAAAGGTGAACAGCCCGAGCTTGGCGGCGATAAACGTAATGGTTTCGTCAGCCAAGAGCGTATTAGTGTCCGTTTCCCCGGTATCGCAATCGACTCCGCTCGGGCAATCGAGGGCGAAGACAAAGGGACGTTCGCTTTTCTCATGTTCGTCACTGCTTTCCGCGCCGGCTGCGCCAGACGAGGCGGCGCGGCTGATCATCAGATTGACGGCGCGCAAGACTCTGGAAGCGACGCCGCGCAGCGGCAAACGTAGTCCGATACCGAAGAGGGCGTCGACTATCACATCGGCGCTCGCGATCAGGCTCTTGAGCAATCGGAAGTCATGGTCGTCGGCCGCGTTAGCGACAAAAAGTCCCGCTTCCAGCGCCCGGAGGAAAACGTCATCGTTTTCAGGGCGCGGCTGCAGGAGGTAAATGCGAATCTGCGCGGATGAATGCCGCGCCATGTCAACCGCCATGACCAAACCATCGCCGCCGTTGTTGCCCTTGCCGATCAAAAAGGTGATACGGGTCCCGTCGTCGATGTCCATTCGCCGCCGCAAATGCATTGCCGCTGCGACGCCGGCTTTCCGCATCATCTGGTCATAGCTGAAGAGCGTGGCGTCGACCGCGGCTTCAATCTGCCGCATTTTTTCGACTGAAACTACCTTCATGCGCGGGCACCGCTCATCCAGTGGAATTTGGAGTTTCGCAGGCAAAAACTGTCTACCGTAGTGAAACAATCATGAGAATTGGTGGGTGATGTCGCTTTCTAGAAGTCGCGCTCGATAACAAGATTGGCTAGATTGACCAATTCTTCTTTGTAGTGCGAATTCGGAATAACGCTTAGCTGGGCAATGGCGTCTTGCACAAGCAATTCAGCCTGTTCGCGCGCCTGTGCAATGGTGTTGCCTTCCAACAATCGACGTTTGATACGATCCATCGGATCTATGCTGTCATGACTGCCATTATTCGCGCTGTTTCCGGCATCATTCAAAGCGACCGCGACGCCTCGACCTTGTTCGAGATCGATACCGGTAGATTTGCCGAGTGTGGACTCGTCGGCGACCAGGTCCAATATGTCATCAACAATCTGAAAAGCCAGGCCAAGGTTGAAGCCGAAATTTGACAGCGCGGCCACTGCATCGCCGCGGCCGTTTGCCAGCTTGGCGCCAATCGTTCCCGCCGCGCGGAAGAGCGCTGCGGTTTTGAGCGCGATAATGCGCATGTAGATGTCGCGGGTAAACATGTTGTCTTTTACGGCGCTTGCCTGGAGGGTTTCACCTTCAACAAGAGCGGTCGCTGCTCTGGCCAAATCAACATTTAGATGCTGATAAGGCGCCATCAATTCGTAGACGGCGGTGAACAGAAAGTCGCCGGTCAACAGCGCGAATGTGCGCCCCCAAATGGAATTCACCGACGGGCGACCACGTCTTACGATCCCATGATCATTGATGTCATCGTGCACCACGCTCGCCGTATGCATAAGCTCGACTGCGGCCGCGGGCTTGGCCACAAGTTCCAGGTCATTGCCGCCCAGCGCAAGATATGAAAGTAGCAAGAGGCGCGGGCGAATCCGTTTGCCCCCGGCGCTCAAAATATGTCGGCTGGCGTCTCTTAAGACCTCTACCTCGCTGCTCGTCGCCTGATACATGGCTTGTTCAATAGATGCCAGTCCCGCATCGACAAGCTCGCCAAGGCTTGCTTGATCCACCGCCCAAGCTGTCATGTCAGACTCCAAATCACGAATTGTGAATTTCAGAACTATCTAAATGTATTGTACAAAAAGAACGAAATCAGTCAAGCAAATTACCTGACATCAGCGCTTGATACGGCGAGTTTGCCCGCTTTTGATGGTTTTTGCAACGGATTGATGGAATTTGCCTTCCTGATATTAGCAAGAACAAGAAAGCTAGATCGGATCCAAACACTTGCCCAGCGTCTGGCACAGTTGTGAAATATGCAGCCGGTCGTGCTGTGCTGTGAAATACGCCATTTCCAGCAAATTGGTCAAGCCGAAAATGCTATGCCGGGCTGGTCGCAGCCAGTCCTCTGGCGCCAACTCCGCGATCAGCTCGAGGGTAGACAGTCGCTTCGCTCGGAATTCCTCGGCTACCTCCCGAGGGCGGTCACTGCAGGTTGGCATGTCGGGTCCGGGCGGGGGAAGCGCGCGAATAAAGGGATTCTCGACTCTCAGGATCTTTTGCAACCGCTCCTGATGAACTGCGGTTTCCGTTTCCGCCAAATGGCAAAGTATTTGTACGATAGACCATTCATTTGGATCCGGCTTCTGATGCCATTGCTGCTCCTTCACTTCGCTCAACAAGCCAAAAAGAGCTCCAAGATTGCCTAAAAACTGCGGCTTTAACATCGTTTCCCGCAACGGGCTCCCACTATGGCGATGCTGCCATCCAGCACATTGAACATGTTCAAGCAAGGGTCCAAAGTCGGGCGCATTTTCGACCAGCCAGGTGTGAAGTCCAACGGTCTCGGCCGGCAGATGATCGTTTTGCCGCTTGTCGCCCACCAGAAGGGCTTCGTCTGGCTCGATGCCGATACGGGCGATCAGCTCGGCATAAAAAGCCGGATCATCCTTGGCGAAGTGCATATTCTCGCTGGAGCTAAGAAAAGCGAAAGATTCAATGAAATCGCCGAGACCAGCCCATTGCAGCCCTTGCGCGATTGCGGCTTCTCGATAGACGGGATTGCTGACGACGGCAACTGCCAGTCCTTGGTCAAGCAGGGTTTCCACCAGTTGCCGCGCGTCTAGCGCGGCGCCGGCCGCGCTGCGCGCTTGTTCGCATGACGATTGATAGAGCGCCCCAAGCTTCAGCTGAATATCACTGACGGAGGCATTCAGGTCCGCGGCGATGCTTGACGTCATGACCTCGTCGTTAGAGGACACGAAGTCGCGCCGGTCATTCAGCTTCTGAATTGCCCTGCGCAAGACGCTGTCGGCGCTTTTGATGCCAGTTTGTTCCTCCAGATGCTGTGCGAAGGCGCGGCGGAAGCTCGCGGCGAACTGATGACCCGGGTGGTCCAGTACGCTATTGTCGAGGTCAAGCAATATTGCCTTAATCATCGCCGTTTTCCAGCGCTTTACGGAAAATGTCCAAGCCTGGATGATCGTCCGGGCAACCTACATAGGGATCAACTCTTTCTCCATTCTTCAAGCAGATTGCGTCGATTTCTATGCGGCGCATCAATCCCAGCAGTCCAGATCGAATGGTCAGTGTCAGTTCTGTATCGCGGCTGGCATTCGCCAATAGGATATCCGGGACAGGGCACTTGGCGCAATCTTTCGGATGCCAATCCAGCGAATCGGGGTTTTGTTTCGCCAGGCGGCACTCCTCTACATCGCGCGTATGCCGATTGTAATCGGCATAAAAATGCGGACATTCGCGCCCTGCTGGGGTTATCATAGGCATTCCTCAGTTAAGGTTAAGCCATTGCCTCGCAGTTTGCGGCAAGTTATCCAGGGAACTATATCTTATTGCGCATTCTGGCAGTGATTCCAGAAAGCTGGCGCCGTAGTTCTTGCTGATGACCCGTTTGTCAAATACGGCGACGATGCCGCGATCGCTGCTGCTGCGGATCAAACGACCAAACCCTTGCCGAAAACGGAGTATAGCGTCCGGTATGGCGAATTGTTGAAAGGCGTCGTCGTATGCCTCCGAGCGCGCCGAGAAGATCGGATCAGACGGTACCGCGAAAGGCAGCCGCGCTATGACGACTGCGCTTAGATCTTCGCCTGGAATATCAATGCCTTCCCAAAAGCTCCTCGTACCCATGAGCACGGCGCGTTTTGCCGACTTGAAGCTTTGCAAAAGAGCATCGCGACTCGTTCCGAAACTCTGATCGTAGACCATAATATCGCCCAGTTTTAGCCTGGGCGTGATGGCTCTTGAGGTCTCGCGCAATTGCGCGTAGCTGGTAAAGAGCACCAGGACGCGGCCTTCTAATTCAGCCGCGAGCTCGACGATGCCGCGTTCCACCATCTTTTGATAGGCGCTGCGCTGGTTCGGTTCCGGTATGTCGTCCGGAACGTATACCAGTGTCGATCGCCTGTAATCAAATGGCGACCCTAAAGCCACCGTCCCGTAGTGATCCGCATAGAGACGCTCCTTAACGTGATCGAAATTACCCTGTGTTCTTAAGGTAGCGCTCGTCAGGATGATGCTCTCTTTCCGCTGATTCAGGAACTCTTCCATCAAGGGTCCTACGTGCAGCGGAGAAATGTGGATGCGCAATCTTTCCGCTCTGTCGCCGGGCGTGACGGAATAGACCATGTTGCTATCTGGATCGAAAGTGAATTGTTCAAGCTGATCGTGCAAGGCATTTAGAAAATGAAGGTGCGAACGTATTTCGCCTCGGTAGTCATCGAGATCAGGAATCTGATATTGTTCGTAACGCGGCAAGGCGCGCGCCAAATGACCCAGGGCGTCGGCGACCGCCAGAAAGTACTCGGCGAGTTGCTTCCAGGCAGTTTGCGCGTTTGCGAAACTTCCCGAATCGCGATGCGAGTTCAGCAAGCGCATTTGATAGCGGCTGCCCCGGTCGTGAACCGCGGTAAAGTCGTGCAATGCGCGAAAGTACTTGCGCACCTTGGTATTCATGATGCCAAGCGTTTCCGCCGTATTTTCGACAAAACGCTCTAGCCTGGCAAGGTCCGTCGCGGGGACGGCGCTTCTTGCGGCAGACAGCAATTCTCGCAATGTGCTGTTTCTTCCCGCGCCGATTTCGCGCAGTCGCGCGAGTATCAGCTGTTCGTCTATCCGTCGGCTGAGTCCGTCAGTGATCGCGTCTTCAAGATGATGAGCCTCGTCAATGATGAGGTTGAAGTATTCGGGCAGTACGCGATTTTCGATATTCGCGTCCGCAATCAGCAGGGCGTGGTTCGTAATCAGAATATGCGCCGTTTCCGCGCGGCGACGCGCCCGGTAGTAGGGGCAAACGCCGTTCATTTCCGATGCGCATCGGAAGTTCGTGCAATCTTCGTCTTGCGCGCTCAGGCGCGTCCAGGTATTCCACTCGCCGGCTCTCAAGCTCAAGTCTCCGCGATCCCCGCTGCAGCCATTCTGCATCCAGATGAGGACCTTAGCCAGCGTTCGCAACTCGTCCAGGTTCGCTGGCTTGCGCCGGCGCAACGTATCCAGTCGGCGCGGACAGAGATAGTTGCCGCGTCCCTTCATTATGGCGGCATGCAAATCGCGATTGATAAGCTCGTGAACAATCGGCATATCTTTGTTTAACAACTGCTCCTGCAAATTGATCGTATGGGTCGAGACCACGACCCGTTGATCGTTCCGGGTTGTCCAATGCGCCGCCGGAATCAAATATGCCAGCGACTTGCCGGTGCCGGTGCCCGCTTCGATCAATACCTGATCGCCTTCGTTCAGAGCGGTCGCAACTTCACAAGCCATTTCTGCCTGCGGTCCGCGCGCTTCGTAGCCGGACAAGCTCGATCCAAGATCGCCGCTCGCCTCAAATATGCTGCGGACAAAGTCCAGATCTACTTTGCCGTGGGAGGCTTGGGAGGGTTTCAGCGGCTTGCCGGGGGGCTCCTCGGTGAAGAAAGGCGAGTTAATGCGCCCGTCTAGTCCTGCCTGTAGCGATTCCGACAGCGCCGATTGGAACAAGGGCAACAGGTCCCATTGCTTGGCGCCGGCCGCGCTGACGATTTCGGCCAAAATCTTGACGGGCAGCTGAAGCAGCTTCTGCCACAAGCTCCAGTATAGCTGCCCGGTGGCGGTGGCGTCGTCCAGGGCGCGATGGGCGTTTTGAAGTTGGATGCCAGCAGCCGTAGCCAAGCTGTTAAGGTTATAACGAGGGGCGGAGGGCAACACGATGGAAGCCAACTCGTAAGTATCAATGACCGCGTTTTCCGGGAGCAAGCCGTGTTTGCGCATGAAAGAAACATCAAAGCCGGCGTTGTGAGCGATGACTGGCGCGCTGCCAAACTGGGCTTGAAGTTCCCCCAGGATATGCTCGATAGGCGGCGCGTGCTCGACGTCTTCCGGGTGAATACCTGTCAAATGTGTGATTTCTACCGGGATGGGTCCTGAAGGCTTGACAAAGGTCTGATAACTGTCGATGAGTTCCCCGTCATCGAACCTGGCAATGCCAATCTCGATTATTTCACTTGTGGCGACGTCAAGGCCCGTCGTCTCCAGATCAAAGGCGATCAATTCGCCATGCATGCAAGTCTCCCATCCAATGCCATTCTGAAGCCGCTAGAGTATAGCACACAGCGCCTGCCATCCGACGCTGCCATTCTCTACCGTCGGCGTGTCTGTTCTGTTTTGGTCGCGACACTTATTCGGATGAGTCTGCTCTTGCTTCGTCGCCGCCCGCTTGTTCCACGGGTCCCTCGGTTGGCGGCGCTTTGGATTTCGCTCCCATGAAGAGAGTCTCCAGTTGTCTGCGCCGTGCGGGCAGGTCGGCTTGTTCGATGCCAACGAATTCTTCGCGTTCGAGTAGTTGCCAGTTGTCGTCGGAGAATAAGCTCCAAAGCAGGGACTGAACATTAATGTCGGTTAATGCCATTTCATTTGCCAATAAGCTCGCTGGACGCGACAGCGGGTATGTGCCGGCCACTATGGTATCGGCGCTTGGCGATACGCAGCCGGAGCCGGCGTCAACGCTGACAAGACGCACATTGGCTTGTTGCTTGTCCAGCACTTCCTGGTAATCCGGCCAGGTCATATAGGTAAGCGAGCCTGCCACGTTGCCGACGGCGGCCGCCCGGTATAAGGGATCAAAATGCTGTTCAGTATCGCGCCTGATAGGCGGCGCTGTTTCGTGGATGCCTTGAAGCAGGATGTCCGCGTAGCGATCGACCGACGTCAAGCCGAATAGCGTCATTGTTTGTTCCGGCATAGACGCGTCGATGTCATTCCAAGCCCTGATCGTATCTGTTGAAGACGCGTTCCAAATCAGATCGATTTGTTCCAACGTCAAGCACATAGTGTGCCGATCGGCTTCATTACCCAGTAGTACCGTTGCGTGACTGCCGATATCGATGGAAACTGCATAGACTTCGCTCTCGCCGCAGGCGCTGATATCAAGCGTATGCGGCGGAGAGTCGAGAATCGCCAAATCCACTTCACCAGCGCAAAGGCTTGCGACGCCGGCTGACTGTCCAACTGCCTTGATGCCGACTTGAAGTTGGGCGCCATCTCCGGACAAACGGGATGAGACGCGCTCCAGCAACTGATAGGCGTTGGCTGAACCACTGATGTTGACATCACCGGTTAACGTTCCAGGAATCTCGAATGCCGTCTCGCCACCGCCCATGGCAAAGGTCGCCTCGGGATTACTTAGCATTCGCGCGTTTACGTCATAGGCTTCCGGTGTCGCCGGAGTAAATCCAAATGTCTCGATAGCGCCCGCGGATTCCGGACTTATCAACACTTGCAGGAAATCTTCGAGCAATTCCTTTTCCGACATGCGCGTTCTATTCACGTACAAGAAATAGGATTGCGCGAATGGATAAAGGCCGGACTCGAGATTCTCTGCGGATGGGCTGACGCAATTGGCATCATCGGCGCTCTTGATCTCGATCACTTTGATTGGCTCGTCGCTTGCCAAGCCAGGCATAAAAGGCAGTATTGCAAGCGAGCCCTCAGTTTCGCCGGCTCTTGCCACCGCGTCGTCGACCATCTCATAAGTTTTGACATCATTGCGAATCTGATCGCCCACGATATTGCTGTCAGCAATGGCGTACTCAAGCGTATTCGTATGAGGCGCAAGGATCACGACGGGGAGCGCATCTGTTTCCGGGGCGTAGTCCGCCCAATCGGAAGCTTGATTGCTGGAGGACGGTTTCAGAAGAGAATCCAGTTCGCTGCTGGAAATACAAGAAAGCGGCACGGCATCATGCGCGGCGAAGGCAATGATTTTGTGCGCAAATAAAAATTCGCTGTGCACAACATCATTGGCTCCGCAGATCAGGTCTTCGGCAGAGCTGATCGCTCGCGACGCCACAGCGATGTCAATATCGCCATTGCAGAATATATCGATTCCTCGGGACGTGCCTTTCGCGGAAATATTGAGGGACTCTATGTTTGCGGCTTCGCCCAAGGAAACCAAGACTTCATTCATGATCCTCGAGCCGACAATCGAAATGGCATTGTCATCTTGAGCGATGGAGAAGTTTGCCGACCACAAGAGCGTAAGCAGGCAAAACCAAACGAGGCGATTGCGAAAATGTCTCATTGAGCGAGAACTCCTGGCGCGTTCCGTAAGCTATCCGAAGGATTGTACAATTAGGGCGGTGATTGTAAAGTCATAGTTTGTGAAGGTCTTGACACGGGCGGCGAGTAGAGCCGCTTGCGGCAACGTCGAGAAAAAGCCTTTTCAATGATGGACTGCGATACAAAGGTCAAATAATCTTGAGCGCCAAGATTCAGAGTGTTTACGAAATGCTCGGCGGGGAAGAACCGATCCGCAAGATGGTCGACGTCTTTTACGCCAAGGTCTATCAAGATCCCGTGCTGCGGCCCATGTTCCCCGACGACATGGAGGAGAGCAAGCGTCGGCAATTCTTGTTTCTGGTTCAGTTCTTTGGCGGTCCCAGCCTTTATTCGGAGGAACGCGGACACCCGCGACTGCGTATGCGTCACTTCCCCTTTGCCATCGATCGCCGCGCGCGGGATCATTGGTTGGGGCACATGTTGGAAGCGATTGATGAAGCCGGGATCGACGGCTTGGCGCGGGAGCAGATGCGTGAATACTTCGAGCGCGCCTCGGCTTTTCTGATCAACCGTCACGACGATATTCCGCTTGCAAAATAGCTGAGCATTAATCGGCCTTCAATACGTATTTCACGAAGGCTTCGGCTGTCCAGGGCAAAGCCGGTTCAAAAAAGTGTTCGTGGATGGCGGCAGCGAATACTCTGATTTCATATTGAGCGTCGCGCGCCATGCGCAGGCGCAAGAAGTGCATGAGATTGTGCGCGTCGATCTTGGTCACCCAGGTGTAATATACGCTGAAGCCGGGCAGAAATAGACGCGCCATTTCCTTGGAAACGCCCTTGTCCAGCGCTTCGGTATACAGCCGGTATCCCTCGTCATAGTGCTCGAGGAGCTTGCCCGTCAGCTTGTCGTTTTCCAGTTCGTCGAGAACGCCCTCGCTGGCTTGCTTATTGTCTTTGCTTTGTTTGCGCCAGACATCGGGTACATAGAAGTCGCTCTCTTGGAAGGGCGTATAGCGACCCGATTGCGCATTCATGTTCCAGGTACGATGACGGACCCACTGCCACCAAGTTACCAGCGGAGCTCGCACGCGAAACTTGAATTCAACCATTTCAAAGGGCGACGTATGGCGGTGCCGCAGCAAGTAAAACAGCAGTTTCTTGTCGCGATCGGGTCCCTTGCTTTCGCCCAGGAAGCTGACGCGCGCGGCATTGACAATGGCCAGATCGCCCGAGATATCTGAATCGGGATGCGGCATCATGTCGACAAGTTCTATCCATCCCTTGTCGAGGACGTCGACGCGCTTTCCTATCAAGGATTGGGACATTTGTCGCTCCGAGCCCGTCGCATTGTGTCAAATCAGGAAATAAGCGCTTCGCATTGGAGTAAACTCAGACACCCAAGTATTGCAGCGCCAGAAAAACACGAGACTCCTCGTCTTCCGGGGCGTCAAGCGGCAGCGCCTGCACCGCGGTTTGGGCTTCAATCACACTGTAGCCGAGGGCTGTCAAAGCATCGATAACATCGGCGTTGATCGTACTGGCGTCGTCGAAGGGAGCGGCATCCAGGACTGTAGCCAATTTGTCGCGCAATTCCAACACGATTTTCTCTGCGGTTTTCTTTCCAATACCAGGCACTCGACTGAGAACCTCGGGCCGATCGTTTGTCACTGCGCCGCGCACGTTGTCAACACTGAGCGAACTGAGAATTGTAATCGCCAACTTGGGACCAATGCCGCTGATCTTTATGAAGCTGTCGAAAAGGTCGCGCTCGGCCTCGCTGGCGAAACCATACAAGGTTAATGAATCTTCACGAACCACCAGCCGGGTATGGAGAAAGACCTGGTCTCCGCTTATTTTCTCTAGCGTGCTAAACGGCGCCAGCACTTCGAGACCGATACCGCCTACCAGGACAACGATGCGCTCCGAGTCCTTGAAGCCTACGCGTCCTTCCAGTGTGGCAATCATCGTAAAGGAATACCTAAAGAGGGTTAACCGTACTCAAGCGATAGCTGTGAATGTCCGTGATCGCGACAGCTAAGGCATCCGCCGCATCGTCCGGCTTGGGAACAGCGTCGAGGTTGAGCAGCAGGCGAACCATTTCCTGCATTTGCGATTTGTCCGCGCCGCCATATCCCGTTATCGCTTGCTTAACCATATTCGGCTTGTATTCGGCCACGGGGATGCCGGCGCTCTGCAAGGTCAAGAGGATCACCCCGCGCGCTTGCGCCACTGTCATTGCAGTCGTCACATTCCTTGAGAAGAACAATTCTTCGACGCCGGCCCGATCCGGCTTAAACTCGGCAATCAGTTGTCCCAATTCTCGATGGATCTTGGACAACCGTTCCGGCATGGCTATGCCGGATTCCGTACGGATTACATCGAAATGTACCGCCTCTAGCGTGCCGTCTCGATGCTCGCGAACGAATCCGAATCCCAGGCTCGCAGTTCCGGGATCTATACCAAGCGATATCATCTAGGACTCGAAAGCCGCCAAAACATCGTCGGTGATATTGAGGTTCGAGGCTACGGACTGGACGTCGTCAGATTCCTCCAATTGTTCCATGAGGCGCATGTTTTGCAACGCCTTGCCGGTGGACACATCTACCTCGTTCTGCGGGAACCAGCGCAACTCGCTGTCTTCAAAGTCAAAGCCGGCGGCGGTAAGGGCTTGTTCAACGGCGCCAAAGCCGTCGCGCGGCGTATAGACGGCGATGATGCCATCTTCTTCAACCACGTCATCGGCGCCCGCATCCGCCGCCTGCATGAATACATCGTCGAAATCCGCTTCGCCTCTGATCGTCAAGTAACCTTTCTGATCGAATTGCCACATGACGGCGCCGGAGGTAGCCAGGCTCCCTTCATGCTTGCTAAAGGCATGCTTGATCTCTGCCAAGGCGCGGTTCTTGTTGTCAGTCATTATCTCGACAATATAGGCGACGCCTTCCGGACCATAGCCTTCGTATATGATTTCGACTAGCTCGCCGCCAGCGATTTCGCCGGTCCCTTTCTTGATGGCGCGCTCAATGTTGTCTTTGGGCATATTTGCGGCGCGCGCCTTGCTCACTGCCAATTTGAGTCGGGGGTTCGTTCCTTCGTCGCCGCCCCCTTCGCGGGCCGCCACCATGATGTCCCTCCCCAGACGAGTGAATATCTTGGCGCGTTTGGCGTCTTCGGCTCCCTTTTTGCGTTTGATGGTGGACCACTTGCTATGACCGGACATGCTCCGATTTCCCCGATGCGTCCTTAGCTTTTCCGCAATTATACATGATATTTTCAGCGACAATACAGTGTGCAGATGTTATAATTGTCCTGTTGCCGCAGCGCGGTTTTCGTTCTATCGAGGTAGAAATTTGACTGATGCAGAACAAGCGACGGTGACTCAGTTTCCCGAAGAACCGCTTGAAAATCCGTCTGGCCAGGTATACCGCTCCGCGATTTCGCCCGGACGAATGGCTTGGCTGGTTCTCTTGCTCGCTTTTGGGATGTTCTGTGTTCTTACCATCACGACGGCTCTGGCAATATACCTGTATCTGTTCCAGTCTACAGAAGCGATACCGGCTGTTTTGCATGTCTCACAGGGCACAGTAGGCGTCACCGGTTCGGACTTCGTCGAAACCGTGCAACGCGAAAGTCAGACCCTTACAAATTCTCAGACTAGCATCAGCACGGATTCCTTGTCACAAGCGACAATTCAGTTCCGCGACGCGCCCGCATTTGAAGGAGCTGCGCCAAGGCTGCTGGCGGCAGTGGCTTTGCAGAGCAACACCTTAATCACCTTTGAACGCGCTTCCCGACCACGCTTTGACTGGAGCCTGAATCAACACAGTATCAGCTTCTCCAATTTGAAGGGCAAGTTAGATGTCTTTGTCACCGGCGCCACAAATAAGCCGTTCTTGCTAAGCGTGGGTACCGCGCAAGGCTTGTCTGTTCAGTTTCTTGACGATGGACGCTATCGCCTTTCGGCAACGGATGATGAAGTGCGGATTCTCAATGTTATGGGCCGGGCGTCCGCCTATTTCGCCGATGATATGTCAAGCCGGAGGACTGTCCCGCCGGGACAGGAGTTGGTTGTCAGACTCGGTAATCGAACGATTGAACCGCGAACGACGATCCGCAATGTCTTGTTCAGTTCCTTGTTCAGCGTACAAGATGTTGATCAAAGTCCGCTTCAGGATGAAATGATCTTGCCAGCGAGTTGGGGATGCCTCGTCATGCAAGATAGCGACCCGCGCGGGAAGTATTCGCTCGAGGTATTCGACGGCAGATTGGGCTTGCGCTTGCGCCGGCTTGACAATGCCACATCTCACGGTGAAGTCCGGTGTACGCAATCCTTTGGCGAAGACGGCATAGATGTGAGCGACTACGATTCGATCAAGGTCATCGTAACGTTCTATGTGAGTTCTCAGTCTTTGAGCCAATGCGGGATACTTGGCAGCGAGTGCCCGCTCATGTTGCGTCTACGTTATGAGGATCGCTTGTCCGTAGGACGTACTTGGATCCGTGGTTTCTACTTTGACAAAGAAGTCATCACCGACTACCCAACGCTGTGCAGTACCTGCATCCAGGAACACGAGATCATCAATAAGCAGGCTTGGTACACCTTTGAGTCAGAGAATCTGTTAAGCGTAATAGGCGCAAACGATCACCCCGAAAGTCTGTCCTGGATCGCGCTACAAGCCTCGGGACATCAGTTTGATACCATCATTAGCGAGATTCTTCTCCTGGTCGACAAATCGAACGGCAACGGGACCGAAGCCGAGGGCGAAAGCTAGTTGCAAGGTTCGCGCCTAGCTTGGGAAATTGTTGGCGACCGCGTCTTTCAATCGTTAGCCGCGTTCGATCAATCGGTTTCCTTGCCACATAGCGCTTGTCGCCGCAGCCAAATGAATTGCGCGTATATTGGGGCGCTGATATACTAATGGTCCAAGGTTGCTGCAATCGGCGATACTAAGACGCGCATGGATATGCTTGCCGTTCAATGTGCTTGTATGGTTTGTGTAAGATACAGATTCCCGGGAAAAACTAGATGCCCGCAGGCTTCGACGACCTCCTCCTGATCGTTGTTGTATTTGGCGCCGTCTTTATGGCATCGGTCTGGCTCTCCCTGGTAATGTGGGCATACCGCGACATGCGCCAGCGCTCCCGCGATCCCTTGGCGCAAGCCCTTGTTGCCTTGCTGGTTCTCTTGCTAAACGTACCTGGCATATTTGTTTACATCTTACTTCGACCCAGAGAGACGCTTTCAGAAGTGTATGAACGATCTCTGGAAGAAGAAGCCTTGCTGCAAGAGATTGAAGAGAAGCCTAGCTGCCCAAATTGTTCGCAGCGCGTACAACAGGATTGGCAGGCTTGTCCTTACTGCCACGCCCGGCTAAAAAAAGCCTGCGTAGACTGCGACTACCTTCTAGACCTGGCTTGGAACATCTGCCCGCGATGCACCACGAGCCAGGTGAGCTACACCTCGGACGGTACGATTGCGACAGGTTCCCGGCATGTAAAGCCATCGGAGCCCCCGCCAATCGACGCCAAATGGGTCGCATCGTAGACATCGCCAAGATTGCGGCGGTCCCGATTTAGATTTCTCCTTCTTGCCCTACAGTATGGATCTTGATGAGATTGGTCTGTCCATCAATGCCAAATGGCACGCCGGCGATGATTACAAGGCGATCGCCGCGCGCGACGAGCGCCCGATCGTGCGCCGCTCGTATGATGATGCTGATCATTTCGTCGATGGTAGCGAATTCGGGCACGAGCAAGGGAATGACGCCCCAGACGAGCGCCATGCGCCTTTGGGTGGTCGGGCTGGGGGTCATGCAAAGGATCGGGGTGCGGGGCCGCTCTTTGGCGACGCGCCGCGTGGTATAACCAGATAAACTGGTTGTGACAATCGCGGTTGGATTGATGAAACGCGATATGTCAAAGGTCGCCCGGCAAATGGCATCGGAAATGAACTCGCGCGACTTGGCGCCGTTAGCGCTGATCGAGGCGGGGGGGTTAGCCTTTTCCGCCAGGTTTTTCAGGTGTTCTTCGGCAATCAAGGCGATTTTGGTCATCACTTCGACAGCCCGTACAGGATAGCTTCCGCTGGCGCTTTCCGCGCTCAACATGATGGCATCGGTGCCGTCAATGATAGCGTTGTAGACGTCGCTGGCTTCGGCTCTGGTCGGTCGCGGGTTTTCCGTCATGGATTCCAGCATTTGCGTCGCCGTTATCACGGGCTTGGCAACGTCGTTGCACAAATTGATGATGCGCTTCTGATGGAAGGGCACCTCTTCCGCGGGAGTTTCGATGCCAAGATCGCCGCGCGCGACCATGATCCCCTGGCATACCGCAATGATCTCTTCTATGTTTTCCAGCGCTTCTCCCATTTCGATCTTGGCGATGATGGCTGTTTCATTGCCCAAATCTTTCATCAAGTTCTGCATTTCGCGAATGTCGTTTGCCGAGCGCACAAATGACATCGCCAAATAATCGCAGCTTTTGGCCAGGGCGAACTTGACGTCTTCGCGGTCTTTGTCCGTGATGGCCGACAGCGTCAACTGCGCATTGGGCGCCGATACGCCCTTGCGAGATTTCAGGGGACCGCCGACTACGACCTCGCAGACCAGTTCGCGAGAGTTGCTGTCATTCACTTTGAACTGCAAATTGCCGTCGTCAAGCAGCAAGTTCGTCCCGGCGGTTATGTCTTTCAGAAACTCGGGATGGGGCAAGGACACCAAGCCATTGTTTCCCACAACCTCATCCAGGGTTAGGGTGATGGCATCCCCGGGGTAGAGCATGGTGGGCTCTTGCGCCAACTCCCCGATGCGAATCTTGGGACCTTGAATATCGCAGAGGATGGCAACGACAGTATCCTCTTCCTCGGCGATGCGTCGGACGGTATCGATGACCTTACCGTGGGTTTCATGATCGCCGTGCGAAAAATTGATTCGCGCCACATTCATGCCGGCTCGGATCATGGCGCGAAGCGTCTCGGCATCCTGGGAAGCGGGCCCGATGGTCGCTACAATCTTGGTATGCTTGCCGTGAAGAGTCAGTCGCACCCTGCAAACCTTTCGCGGATTGACATTATTGTACATCCAGATTGAGGTTTGCAAATGCGCTTGAACCGGCGTAGCGCGCCGCGCCGCCCAATTGCTCCTCGATCCGCAAGAGTTGATTGTATTTCGCGATGCGGTCGGTGCGCGCGGGCGCCCCGGTCTTGATTTGTCCGCTGTTCATCGCGACTGCGATATCGGCGATGGTGCTGTCTTCCGTTTCTCCGCTTCGGTGGCTGGTAACGACGGTCATGTTGTGTCGCTGAGCTAGCTGCCCGGCCGCAAAGGCTTCTGTCAAAGAGCCAATCTGGTTCACCTTGAAGAGCAGGGAATTCGCAGCTCGCTCGTTGATGGCGCGCTTGACTTTTTCAGCATTGGTAACCAGCAGGTCGTCGCCGACGATTTGCACGCGATCGCCGATCTCCCCGACCAGGCGCGTCCAATTCTCCCAGTCGTTCTCGTCCAAGCCATCTTCTATCGAGATGATGGGATAGCGGGCGCACCAGTCACTCCAGAATTCGACCATTTCTTCACCCGAGAGCTTTCGCCCTTCAATCTTAAGATTGTAGAGACCGTCGCTATAGATTTCCGACGCCGCTGGATCCAGGGCGATGAATATGTCTTCGCCCGCGCGGTATCCGGATTTGTCAATCGCTTGCATGATGACGTCCAGGGCGGCTTGATTGCTGCCCAGGCTGGGCGCGAATCCGCCCTCGTCGCCGACAGTGGTCGGATAACCTTTGTCGCGCAAGACCTCATTCAAGTTGTGATATATCTCCGTACCCCAGCGCAGCGCTTCTCGGAAACTAGGCGCTCCCACCGGCATGACCATGAACTCCTGGAAGTCTGTACTGCCCAAGGCATGTTTGCCGCCATTCATGATGTTCATCATCGGCGTTGGCAAGAGGTGCGCGTGAATGCCGCCCAGATAGGCATAGAGCGGGATACGCAGGCAGTTCGCAGCCGCGTGAGCCAGCGCCAGCGATACGCCCAGTATGGCGTTTGCGCCCAACTTGTTTTTTGTTGGAGTGCCGTCGATCTGGAGCATGAGTTCGTCGATCGCTTTTTGCTCGAATGGTTCCAAACTCAGTAGCTCGGGCGCTATGATGTCGTTGACGGAAGCAACGGCTTTGAGAACGCCTTTGCCGAGGTAGCGCGACTTGTCTCCATCGCGCATTTCCAGGGCTTCATGTTCACCGGTGGAAGCGCCGCTTGGAACGATGGCTCTGCCGATTGTCCCGTCTGACAGGCGAATCTCGACTTCGACGGTGGGGTTGCCGCGCGAATCCAGCACTTCTCGACCGTGCACCCTAGTCATCGTTGGCATAGATATGAATCTCCTGACCGTGTATCGTCCAGTGTCGCATGCGGACCTTTTTGCAATGATATTACAGCATTATGGTCAAACATAGCGCTAATCGCCGCAACAGCACTGCGGGCATGACAATTTCGTTTATTGTGTTTGCGTCCAAGCCAAGTCATCCCCGGCGCTTTCCCGAAGATCTGTGCCGGCGGTCAGTGAGGCGCAAGTTGTCCTCAAATGCTGGGAAAATGCCCTCATTTTGCCCCCTATTTGGGTAACAGTATAGATACAGTATGTATACGGAGGGGGGGGTACCCCCTGCACATTTTTTATTCACCACAGAGGCACAGAAGTAGAACCAAGTAAGTAATGCAAATTTAACCCCCTCTAAATCTCCCCCATTGCAATGGGGGAGACTTGCTCCCGCTGCGCGAAACTCCCCTTCCCCAATGCATTGGGGAAGGGGCCGGGGGATGGGGTT
>JAJEFB010000016.1 GCA_022820665.1 Anaerolineae bacterium
CTTTCATGCCGGGCTGCGCCGCCAAATTGAGCGCTTCACGTTTCAATTCCTCTGGATATTTCATCATCACCTTCCAAACCACCTTCCTCACCTCATTTTATTGGACAACTTAGCTGTCCACAAAATCGGGGCAAGTTTACCATTGCAATGGAGAGGGGGAGCGCATTTGGCGGGAGTTGGATTAGATCCGGAACTTTTGATACAAATGAGATTCTTCGCATTATTTTGTTGGTACTACTGAGGGTACAGAGATTTTTTCACCACAGAGGCACAGAAGTAAGTGCAAGTAAGTCATGCAAGAAAATTTAGCCCAAATCCCCTATCCACATCCGCGTCGAAATCTGTACGGGTCAGCCGGTGGCTGACCCATTGCTATCGTTCCGCTTATGTTCATTTTAAGGGCGAGCCGCCGGCTCGCCCGTACAGGCTCCTTATTTCGTTGCATTACTTACTTGGATTTACTGAGAGCACAGAGATTTTTAACCTCTCCCCCCGGCCTGTTCCCCCCTCGATCCCCCCGCTCAACGGGGGGCGGAAACCCCATTGCAATGGGTCGCGTAGGGCGCGTAGACACAGCCCGCCGACACTGACCTTCGAGAGGGGGAGCGCATTTGGCGGGAGTTGGATTGGATCCAGAACTTTCGCTACAAATGCGATTTTTTCGCATTATTTTATTGGTGCTACTGAGGGTACAGAGATTTTTAATTCACCACAGAGGCACAGAGAGCACAGAGATTTTTAACCTCTCCCCCCGACCTGTTCCCCCCTCGATCCCCCCGCTCAACGGGGGGCGGACACCCCATTGCAATGGAGAGGGGAGCGCATTTGGCGGGAGTTGGATTAGATCCGGAACTTTCGCTACAAATGCGATTTTTTCGCATTATTTTATTGGTGCTACTGAGGGTACAGAGATTTTTTCACCACAGAGGCACGAAGGGTTTTTTGCCACAGAGGCGCGGAAGTGAGCGCAAGTAAGTCATGAGAGAAAATGCCGCACTTCAGCACCATCCACATCTTATGTTTATTTTGAGGGCGAGCCGCCGGCTCGCCCGTACAGGGTCGTTATTTTTTTGCATTACTTACTTGGAACTACTGAGGGCACAGAGAGATTTTTGGCGCGGGGGGAGGCTGTTTCGGGGGCGGGAGATGGCTGGGGGGAGTTTGCTCAGTCCCCGGCGGCCAGGTCGGTCAGGTGATGGTACTGGCTCATGTAGAGTTGGTGATAGAAGCCGCGCAGGGCGAGGAGTTCGTCGTGGGTGCCGCGTTCGATGATGCGCTGGTCGTTGACCACCAGCACTTGATCGGCATTGCGAATGGTGCTCAGGCGGTGGGCGATGACGAAGGCTGTGCGGCCTTCCAGGAGATGTAAAAGCGCTTCCTGGATATGAATTTCGGTGCGGGTATCGACGCTGCTGGTGGCTTCGTCGAGGATCAAGATGCGCGGATCGGCGAGGATGGCGCGGGCGATGGCCAGCAGTTGACGCTGCCCCTGGCTGAAGTTATGCCCTTTTTCCGAGACTTGGGTCTGGTAGCCGCGGGGCAGCAGGTGGATGAAGGCATCGGCGTTGGCCAGCTTGGCGGCTTCGATGACTTCGTCGTCGCTGGCGTCGAGGCGGCCGTAGCGGATATTTTCCATGACCGTGCCGCTGAAGAGAAAGGTATCTTGCAGCACGATGCCCAGTTGATCGCGGATGGAATTTTGCCGCAGGCGGCGGATATCTTGCCCGTCGATGCGGATGCTGCCGCCGGTCACGTCGTAGAAGCGGCTCAGGAGGCTGATGATGGTGGTTTTGCCGGCGCCGGTGGGTCCGACCAGGGCGATCGTCTGCCCGGGCGCCACCTCCAGGCTGATATCCTGCAGAACGGGTTTGTCTTTTTCGTAGGCGAAGCTGACGGCGTCAAAGCTTACTTGGCCGCGGATGTTGACGAGGGGCTGGGCATTGGGGGGATCAACCACGGTGGGTTGGGCGTCCAAGACGGCGAAGATGCGCTCGGCGCCGGCCAGAGCCGATTGCAGTTGATTGTAGACCATGGCGATGCCGCGCATGGGGCGGAAGAAGTTCATGACATAGATGACAAAGGTGGCGATGACGCCCACGGAAACGAGATCGCGCAGCGCCAGCCATCCACCGAGCAGGGATGTCCCGGCGACGGTCAATATGCTCATGGTGGTGAACATGGGACCGAGAGCGGCGGTGATGAAATCTGCGCGAATGCCGACTTTGCGATAGGCTTGGCTGGCGCCCTGGAACTGGTCGATGGCGCTATCTTCTTGCGCGTAGGCTTGCACGGCGCGGATGCCGGTGATGTTCTCTTCCAGGACGGCGTTGAGCAGACCCAGATTCTTTTGCATGCCGCGGAAGGCTCTGCGGGTGCGCTCGGTGATTTGACTCGTGATGAAAAGCATGATGGGCAGGATGATCAATGTGCCGATTGCCAGGGGCAGATTGAGCAAGAGCATTGCCACCATGATGCCGCCCAGGGACAGGATATTGGTTGTGAACTGGATCAAGCCATTGGAGAGGATCTGGTTGATGGCTTCGCTGTCGTTGGAGATGCGGCTCATCAGGTCGCCGACGCGATGCTTGTCGTGATAGTCGAGCGACAGCGCCTGAAAGTGCCGGAAGAGCGCGGCGCGGATATCGGCGACGAAGTATTGCCCGACCCGGATCATCATCATGCCGTGAATCACCGTGACGATGCCCTGCGCCAGATATACCAAGAGCATAATGAAGGCGATGCGAAGCAAACCGTCGACATCGTTGTGGACGACGTATTGGTCAATCGCGATGCCCAGCAGGGCGGGACCGATCAAGCCCAGCAATGTGCCGGCAATCACAAGTACAGCTACCAGGAGCAGATGGCTGTGATAGGGCTGTAGATAGTCGGAGAGGCGGCGCAAGGTCCCGCGCCGATCTTTGGCTTTCTCGCCGGTGGGCCGCGAGCCGCCCGAGCCGCCGATGAAACGGGGGCGCTCTGTGGTTCCGCCTCGGTTAGTCATGGCGGTTTAAGCTCCCCATGCCGTTGACCTCGCCCAGTTGCGATTGGTAGATCTCCCGATAGATTTCGCTGGAAGAGAGCAGTTGCTGGTGGGTGCCGCGGGCGGCGATGCGTCCTTGATCGAGCACGAGGATCTGATCCGCTTTCAGGACGCTGGTGATGCGCTGGGCGATGATAAAGGTGGTGCGCTCGGCGGCCAGTTTTTCCAGGGCGGCTTGTATTTTGGCTTCAGTCTCCATATCGACGGCGCTGGTACTGTCGTCGAAGATGAGTATGCCGGGTTGAATGAGCAGGGCGCGGGCGATAGCGATACGCTGCTTTTGCCCGCCGGAGAGGTTGGTGCCGCCGGCTTCGATGCGGCTGTCGTAGCGGGCCGGCATCGCCGTGATAAATTCGTGGGCTTGGGCCGCTTTGGCGGCGGCGATGACATCGTCCAGGGTCGCCGCGGCGTCGCCGTAGGCGATATTGTCGCGCACGGTTCCGCTGAAGAGAATGGATTCTTGCAGGACCATGCCGATGCCCGAGCGCAGGGCGTTGCCGTCCCAGGCTTTGACGTCGACGCCGTCAACCGATACCTTGCCGCCGTTGACGTCGTAGAAGCGGGGAATCAGGTTGACCAGGGTGCTTTTGCCGGATCCGGTCGCGCCCAGCAGGGCGATCTGCTGGCCCGGCTCGACGACGAAGCTGATGCCGTGCAGTACGTCGTCGCCGCTGGCGCGCGCCGCGCCGTTGTCCTGGTTGGAACCGCGGCGGCTGTAGTGGAAGGAGACATTATCAAAGGCGACGCGACCGAGCACGCGCTCGGCTTGATGGGGCGCGGGCGCTATGGGCAGCGCCGGCTGCGTATTGAGGACTTCCAGCACGCGCTCGGCGGAGGCTTCGGCGCGGGCAGCCATCATGAGCAGATTACCGAGGAAGAGCAAGGGACCCATGCCGATCATCAGGTAGTTGTTGAAGGCGATCAATTCGCCCAGGGTCAAGCGATCGCCGAGCACGGACAGACCGCCAAACCAGAGCACGGCGACCGCGCCGACGTTGGTCAGGACTTGCAGGACGGGCATAGCCACCGCCAGCAAATTGCCGACTGCGATGTTCTTTTCGCGGTAGTCGTCGTTGCTGGCGGCGAAGCGCTCAATCTCGAAGGGACCGCGCACGAAGGCTTTGACCACTTGTATCCCGGCGAGGTTTTCTTGAACCAGGGTGTTCAACGCGCCCAGGCGCTGCTGGACGACGGTGAAAAGCCGGGTGGCCTGGACCATCAGGTAGCGGATGAAAATTGCCGAGAGGCCCGCCACCGCAAACATGATCAGGGACAGTTCCCAATCCGTCAGCAGCAGCATGATCATGCTGCCGAAGATCATGACCAGGACGCGCAGTATCAGGGATAAGCCGGCGCTGGAGAACATGCGCACGACATCGACATCGCTGGAAACGCGGGTCATCAATTGACCGGTCTGCATTTGGTCCAGATTGGCGAAGGACAGGGACTGAATATGGCGAAAGAGGGCGTGGCGGATGTCGTAAGCCAAGCCCTGGGAGACGACGGCGCGGCAATAGCCCTGGCCCAGGGTGCTGGCGGCGCCGACCAGGGCGGCGACGAACATGAGCGCCGCGCCCAGGAGGATGCGGTCCATGTCGCGGGGGCGGATGCCTTCGTCGATCATCAATTGCAGCAGGCGCGGCACGCTCAGTTCCATGGCGACCGGCAGCACAGTTGTCAAGAAGCCGAAGAACAGGAACCAGCCGTAGGGTTTCATGAATCTGAAGATGCGCCAGAGGGATTTCATGGGACAAGTGTAACGGCGCGCGGGCGGGTCTACAAGCGGCGGGAGGGGAATTGGCTGTTGACAGATAGAACATATATGCTATTATGTGAACAAGCGTTCAGATTAGATTGAGCGTTGCGCCGCGCGGGCTGGCTTGTGACAGGGCGAAGGCGCTCGGCGCATTCACAGATCAGATTGATGATTTAGGAGAGAGATCATGTTTCCATACTATTTACTTCCTGGCAACAAGCCAAAGCCAAAACCAAAGCCAAAGCCGAAGAAACCGTCATCGTATTTGCCATCTTATCTTACTGTCTATGTAAAACCGGACCCGCCGCCGGCTCGGGCGGGGATACCCGACGACATTCTTCCGTTTGTAAACCCTAATCCAAAGCCAGTCAGCCAACCCAAACGCAGACAATACGATCCGCTCTCGTCTATCCAAGCGCCGAAACGGGGATCGGGGAATGACCGCTCATCTTCATCGCATGTTTCACAGAGAGAGAGGACGGTCAGGATTCGGGTGGGGGAGAATCCCGGACCGCGCGAGATCATCCCTGACAAGTCTTTGCCGGATATTGCGGATGTGCCGGATGGCGGGATTGATCCAGCCGATCTGAAATTCTACTTCGCGGCGCGGGACCATGATCTGGTCCGAAGCGTGGAGGCGGCGCTGACCCACGAAGGACTGCCAGCGCGTTATTATACGGAGCCTTCAACGTACGTGCGAGATAATTTTGCCGAGTACGGCATGGATGACGAGGCGGATGCAGTGGCGGTGGAATATACGCGGAAGTACGCCGAAGAGATGAGCCTGCAACGCGCCCAGGAGGTCACACAAGAGGTCATTGAAGACCTGTCGAACGATGAACTGGAAAGCGTGGTGGCAGTTGATCGGGATACGGGAGAGATTATCTTTGTTCGTTATGGGGACAAGGACTCTGTGACCTTGCAGGAAGAGCAACGGAAGTTGGCGGAGGGGCGCAATATTGTTTTGATCCACAACCATCCAAAGGGGGGAGCGGCATCACTGGCGGACCTGGGCGCGGCGGATTGGCTGGATGCGGAAAGGATAGTCGTAGTAACGCCCTCTGGGAAGCGGTATTACTATCATCGCCGCGGCGGCAGGCTGGTAGCGCTGAAACCGGTTCAGGGCCCCGGTGTTGTAGCTGAGCGGGATCCGGAGGAGACAGCGGTGGCGCGTTTGCTGCACATGATGCAGAGCGCGAGAGAAGCGGGTAATCCTGCGGAATGGGTCATGCGGCAGGATGAGCAGAGTGTAAAGATAATGGTGACAGGGACTGTACAATGGTCTACTGAAGAGGAACCTGTGATCTTGGACGAGGGAGCATATGGCGACATTCTCTATGAACATGCGAACTCGTTTAAGGTATTGGGCAAATCGCGCTTCAATGCCTTTGTAGTTCTGGTTGAAACAGTAGCCGGACAACAACTGTGGCTTGATCTCAACGAACATGATGCCGTGTTTGAATTCATTGGCGCGGACAACCTAGCCGATATTCCATATACCGAACAGAGTGCGGCAATTCTCGACAATCCTTACGAGAATACAATCGAGGGCGAAGTAGACTTCCTGCCAATTGCTCAGGAAGACATAGACAGAGTCATTAAGTTTGGAGCAACGGGCAATCCTGCTTGGGAAAGTACCGGGGGTTATCATCCTGGTTTTGATATTATGGCTGAGGCTGGCACTGAAGTCAGGGCAATAACATCTGGAGAAGTGGTTGGGATTTTTGTACCGGAGGATGTCAACCTTGAACATGTCTATGGTTCTGCGAAGGCAAGTAACGTCGCTAAAGGAGAACCGCCTGGCGAAATCTATGATCCGCAAACGGTATCCGTACCTGCACGTCAAGCGTTCGCTGATGATTGGATCATAGAGAGAGACCATAGAGCTTATGTGATTGTTCGCAGCGGCAACGCCTATATCATATACGGCCACCTTGATCCGGATTCGATTCAAGTGGGGTCGCATGTTGTTGCGGGCCAGACCATCGGGGCGGTAGGGGAAGACCCGCAGCACGAAAATGACCACTTGCATTTTGAACTCAAAACTCATGGTCAGACGGCAGTGTTACTTGACGAAAACGGCGAATATGTCAGGGATAGTAAAGACCATAGACCCCAGTTCTTTCTCAATCCGCTGTATCTGTTCACTGCGGAAGAGAGAGAAAGGATAATAGCGGAATATGGACTGGCGCCGCTTGACGATCAATTGCTGGCCATCCAAGGATCGACGGCTATTGATCACAGCAGTCATGGGGTAGGGTTTTATTGGCGGGACAGGACATACATATCTAGAGCCGATGGAGACGCGTAGACATGAAGCGAAGAATAATTGTCGTATTCAGCATCTTGTTCTTGTCAGTAGCGGCTGCGGCGCAAACTGTATCCTGCTATACAGAACTTGAGACATGCCCCGACAACTTCCCACCGGAGGCCGATGTCTATTTGCACGGACGGTCCCTCTACTGGCATCTAACCGACATCTTTGAGCGCGATGCGGATTGGTATTTCTTCGACGATTCAAGCGAAACCTGGTCTACATTAGAGGATGCGGAAATCCTGGCCTTCACGAAAGAGGCGTTTGACGAAGCCTTTGATGAACTGGGATGGGAAGCCTATCTGACAGATGCTGACACTGCGATTGCAATGAGTGCGGATGGCAATGCCATCTATGTGATGGATGAGGAAGAATTGCATCTCATTGACCTCTCGACGAGTCTCGTCTTTTCCATACGCTATAGCGAATATGCGACATACTGCACAGCACCGGATGGCACGCCTTTAGATTGGCTTGAGGACGCGAACATTTGGTATGAAGTAGTTGAAGCAGGCGCCACATGGGTCGTGCGCTGCAAATATGGGTTCCGTCGGACCACTAGATACCAGGGCAAATATATCGGGGCGCGGATACGAACTATCAATGATACGGAATTCATCAGAACTGGTGTGCTGAAAATTTTGGATCCATCCAGTCCGTTCTACGAAGAGAAGACGCGCTATAGCATTGAATATCAACAGAAACCGCCTGAAATCTGGCTTTACGATTATTCCGCGTATGGTCCTAGATTTGTCACCTATCTCAAACTGGATGGCGCTTATGATGATAATTTGGGAAACGACACAATGATAATGCGCAGCTTTGATACAATAAACTTGCATGATCGGCTTATTCAATGGGAACCCGCCGCGCAAAAAGTTCGTCAAGACTTTGGTGGGATAAAACGCAAAAGACAAGCGAAAAGCGCCTTGGTTAATGTATTGGAGCGGGCTTTGACGCTGACGCCCGCAAAATGGCTGCTAGAGATAGAGACAGGCGACGACAATGGGCTCTATTACAATTTGTCCAGTCTTTTCAAGTACGTGAGCAAGTAACGAAACAACTGCATGGACGATGATCATTGATGAGGGGTGTCGAAACGAGCAGAACCGTTCATCAACGAGTCCTCAGCAAATAATCAGACGTTTTCATTTAGCATGCCAACCTCAAATAGATGCCCGATCATTTATGTTGGAAACTGATGACGAATTCCAAGCAAAACGCCGACAGTAAAGTCAAGCGGGAGAAAAACGAGCCAAGCCGCCCCGCTTCGAGAGCATACGGTTGCCGGCGGCTGTTCGCGCTAGCTTGCATTGCTTTGGGATTGATATGCAGCGTCCCGGTTGTACTGACCTCGCCGGAATTGCAATGGCATATCGAGCATAACATCAGAAGACCGCCTGTCATCACGCCCGCGCCGGCAAGCAAAACATCGGAGATGATCGCTTTCACCTGTGGCAAGTATCACGATGTCCGTCGCAAAAGCCTATACACAGTTTATTCGGATGGAAGTCATTTAAGACGAGTGCTTCAGCATCCTTTCCGGAGCCATGAAGACATCAGTTGGTCGCCGGATGGCATTTGGATTGCAATGATTGTCGAAAATCTTGATTACAACCTCTGGCGCAGCTCCAAATATGAGATATATCGGGTTCGTTTTGATGGATTGGATTCCTTGCGTTTAACGTACAACGATTACCGCGAATCCTATCCCGTATGGTCAGATGATGGAGGCTCTATTTCATTCATAAGCGAGCAGAGCATTCAGCAAATATCTGCAAACGGGCATGAAATCAGTCGTTCTGACAACCCCCATATTTCAGAATATGTTTGGTCGCGTCCGTTTGATTGGTCTTCCGATAAACAGCACTACGCTTTTTCTGAGTATCATGTCCTCTTCTATGGCAGGAATCCTGATGGGTCAGATTTGCAATCGGAGAGAATGAAACACGGGATTGCAGGATTGGAATGGGCGCCAAACGGCGAAGAAATACTTTATTATCATTATAATGTTCATAAGCTGGAAATAATTGATGTGAAGACTAAGGCGGTAGAATTTTCACTGGATGTCAACAGGATTTGGGACGCGCGCTGGTCGCCGGATGGCAACTGGATCGCGATAGTGGGTCAAATGCCGGATGAAAGATCTGTAACGCGTTTGTATGTACTCGATATCCAAAGTGGTGATATTCAAACAGTTACAAAAAATGACATGGAAATCGAAGGCCATGGCAGCTCAATTTCATGGTCGCCCGACAGCGAGTGGATTGCTTTTTCCAGTTATGATTATTCATTCGGAGATGAGAATACATATATTGGTCGGCTATTCAAGATAAGACGCGATGGCAGAGACTTGCAACAATTGAAACAGTTGGATTGCCGAATTGGGGAAATAAGCTGGTCGCCGAAATAACTTGCGAAAAATCCCGCCTCTTCAACAAATGACCGACGCCCCGTCGCCGGAATCAATCGCTAAGTAGCCCTCGCCTCGATCCGGACGCGCCGCCAAGCTGAAGTTTGGCGTGTAGAGCCGCGCCAAGCAGGCACTGATCTTCGGCGAAGGCGGCCGGGCGGATCAGTCCCTCATAATAGAAGTCATCGTGTAAGATATGCGCGCGGATGATGGCGCGGGCCGGATCCAGCAGCAGGTCGCCCAGTTTGCTCGCGCTGCCGCCGATGACAAGCGCCGCCGGATTGAAGAGGTGCAGGAGGTTGACCAGTCCAAGCCCCAGCCAGCGCCCGGCTTGCGCCGTCACTTCCAGGGCGAGGGCGTCGCCGGCCAGCGCCGCTGCGCCGACGGCGCCCCCATCGACATGCGGCAGCGCCCGCAAGGAGGAGGCGCTCTCGCTGGTCCGCAGACGATGACGCGCCCAGTCGCCCAAAGCCGTGCCGGAGACCAATTCTTCCCAACGGCGATGGCTGCCATCGGGCAAGCTGAAGCGCATGTGGCCGGGTTCGATGGCATGCGAGCGCCAACCGCTGAAAAGCTGGCCATCAATGACCGCGCCGCCGCCGAGGCCGGTGCTGATGGTCAAGTAGATCAGCGGATCCGCGCCTCGCCCGGCGCCCAGGTGATATTCGGCCAGGGCGCCCAGGTTGGCGTCGTTTTGCAGAAACGTTGGTGCATTGTCAAAGGCGCCGCTGATTGTCTTGGCGAGGGGGACGTCCGACCAACCCGGCAGCGTGCGGGCTCGAATAATGACGCCCGCCTCGGCGTCCAGGGGACCGGGCGCGGCAATGCCAATGGAGGCGGGTTTGGCGCCGGGCTCGATCACGGACTTGCCCAGGTCAATCAGGCGCTTCAAGCCGGGTCCCATGCCTTCTTCCACTTTGCTGGGTGTTTCCGCCCGGCGCAACAGGCGCAGTTCGTCGTCGAACAGGGCGGCGCGGCTGCGCGTGCCGCCAAAATCAATCGCCAGGTGGGTCTTCATAAGCCGTTGACGAAGGCGTATTGCCCATAATCGGGGGCGGGTTTGCCGGCGGGGGCGCCCTCGCCTTCTTGCAGTGTGAGCGCGCCGCCTCGGGAAAGCAGGGTTCCGCCGCGACTGCCCCGCTTCAAGGCGTGATAGGCGATGCGGCTCATGTCCACTGCTCTTTGGCGATCGATATGCGAGACTGCCGCGCCGCGCTGCGCGTGCCCCAGGCGCGTCAGTCGAACGCGGATGCCGGTAATTTTTGGGATCTCGTCGGTCAAGCGCTGGGCTCCCGGCACGCCTTCGGAGAGCAGAAGCAGGGCATATCCCCGCCGCGCCACAGCGGTCTTCAAGCGCTCAGCCAGCCAATCCATGCCGAAGTCATATTCCGGCAGCAGCACGGCGTCGGCGCCGCAGGCGTAGGCGATTGCCAGAGCCAGGCAGCCGCTGTCGCCCCCCAGGGTCTCGACCAGGAAGATGCGCCCAGGCAAGGCATTCGCTGTGGCGCGGATGCCTTCGATCGTTTGCCAGGCATAATTGCAGGCGGAATCGTGACCGAGGGTGTAGTCCGTGCCCGGCACGTCGTTGTCAATGGTGGTGGGCAGGGCGATGCAGGAAATGTCCCATGTTCGCAGGCGCGGGATGACAAACTTGATTGTTCCGTCCCCGCCGAAGAGCAGCAGGTTGTCGATCTTTTCTTGTGCCAGGACGTGGCTCAACCGTTCTCCCGCGTCATCACGGGCGAGGACCGGCGCGCGGCTCGATGTCAACCAGGAGCCGCCCCGTCCCGAAAGCAAGTCGACGGCGGCCAGATCAATTTCTGTTAATTGTCCGGAGAGCAGACCGGCGAAGCCGTCTTGAGCGCCGATGACCTGGTCGCCGTTTTGGTTTGCCAAGCCGGAATAGGCGGCGATAGCCGCGTTGATGCCCGGCGCGTCCCCGCCGTTGACGACAATGACCGTTTTCATGGGTCGCGGTCTCAATTCCGTTTCGGTGCTTGCATGGAAGAATGATACCCGCAATTGGCGGTTCAACCAAAGCGCGCGATGGTGTTGGTGCATCCTTTTGGATTGAAATTGAAATGAGCGAAATCCAGTTTCACCACAAAGACACGAAGGACACAAAGAAAAAGCCTGTTTGCGCACGATTCTCGGCGCCCTCGGTGTTCTCGGCGGTTAAGTTTTTTCTTTTTCAACCGATTTCGATACAGTATCCGAGAAGGACAGGCTTCACCGCTTCTCTTTATGAGCCAGTCTCAGAAGACGGTGGTAAAAGTCGCCAGTATTCGCTCGGCGGAATGTATGGTCTAAATGTAAACAAACAGATCCCGGAACTTGGCGTTGAAGGGTTTGGCACAAAAGAAGCCGTCTACAACGAACTGGCAATCGCGCCTTTTGTGACGGACGTCGTTGAGGTTTCAGGGGAGACATTGCATATTTACTCTGTTTTACCCGAATCCTTTGGCATATGGAGTACTTGGCAGCGAGTTTTATAATTGTTCGGAAAGAGGTGGTTGCGGTCCCAGGGAAATAGGCTGGCAACATTCCGCGTCCGGCGAATTAAAAGGAAATGCCATTGCTATAAGGGATGCATTCCGCGAAGTATTCGGGGGATTCCTGCATCAGCTAATCGAGGATGATATGCATGAGTAGGATCCTATCCATTGTTATCCTGCTTGGGGCGCTCTGGCAAGCAGGAGCGACGGTTGGACAAGACCGGGGCTGGGCGACGGCGATCGCCTGGCGCCCGGATGGGGAAATGATCGCTATCGCCTCCACGACCGGGATCTGGCTATTCGACGGCGAGTTCAATGAACTGGGTCATGTGCAAGTCAAGGCAACTCTGTATGATGTGCCTTGGCAGAGGCAAGGCAAGCAAAAACGGGAGCTTCCGCCTAGGTCATTGGGATGGAACGCTACCGGTGATTTGCTTGCTGTGGGTTATATGCAGTATGGCGGGGGAGCGATTCAAATCATTGATATCGGCAAGCTCGAGGTGATATCGGAGATATCGACAATGTACCCCGAGTGGACGCCGGTACAGTGGCACCCGAGGGAGGATCTCATCGTGGCCGGCACTTATGATGGTACCGTTCAAATCTTTGATGCGATCACGGGCGAGGAACTTTACTTTTTTGTTGAGCGCAAAGAAAAAGTAAGAGGAGAATTAGAAAACTCAATAGTCGGATTCTGTTGGTTTGACGAGGATATCATCGTCATCATAACGATGCATGAAATCTACTTCGTTGATATAGGCAAGGACGAGTTGCTGCGAACAATAGTTCCTGACGCCGAGTTCACTACGGCGGACTGCAATCGCGAGTATCAACTCATAACGACAGACGGAGAACTGTATGATATCGGAACCGGGTCGCTCATCCGTGTTTTCATAGTGTACGACGCTCACATTGACGAAATGATTTTGACATTAGATGTGGCCTGGTCGCCGGACGGTCGCCGCTTTGTCGCCAGCACAGAAGGATGCCTGGTACGCGTCTACGATGGGAGGACTGGCGAATTGCTGGCGCATCTCTCGGGCGGGATTCATATGGAGTATTTGGCATATTCACATTATGAAGGCTCGATAGCCTGGCATCCCGATGGGGGCCGTTTCGCGGTGGTGGGGCAATTCGGGGACATTCGCGTTTGGGATGTTAAGACTTATGAGTTGTTAAGGCGGTTTGATGGTTTCGAGCTGTTCGATGCGCTTGAGATTTTGCCCTATTCGACCGCCGAAGAGTTAAGAGAGCATGAATGCTCGGAGTGATCGGACCTAAGAGGTAAAAGGCTGTCGATTGAGAATCGGCGGCGTCAAAGGGAAAGCGTGTCTCAAGCGGTTGCTCCCATGCAGCGCAGATGACGAGAGGACTGCTTTTCATCGGTCAAGAGATCGCCGCGAAACTTGAAATTATTTCGGTGATTTTCGGGCGACATGATATGTCGCCCCTGTTTACGTTGCGAGCGGCGGACCCCCACCCCCCGGCCCCCTCCCCCATAAAGAGGGAGGGGGAGCTAAGCGCCGCGGGACGCAAGGTATTTTGCGTGGGCGGCTGCTGTGCAGCGCGAGGGTCTACATTTTCCGCCATAAACGAAACTTGTAGGGGGTCAGGGGGCGTAGGTCGCGTAGACACTGACCGCCGACACAGCCCTACGGTAATAGCTGACTCGTCGCTATCGTACCGTTTTACTTCAAGCGCAGGACAAGCATGGCGAAGCTAAGCGGCGGCAACTCCAATTGGTCGACCGGCATTGACTGATGTTCGATGGCGACGGCATCGGGCGCTTCGAAGGTGTTGGTCGCTAGTGGACTGGCGCCGGATACGCAGTACATATCAACATCGGTTTCAACTTCAAGTCCCGTTATCGACAGGCTCATGGGCTCGTCGACGCCGCAGTTGACCAGGGAGACAAATACCGCTTTGGCGTCGGCATCAAGGGTTGTGGCGGCGTTCATCAGCGGCACGTCGTCAAAGGCGGGCATCGTGCCCGCTGCCGGGCTGGCAAAGACGCCGCAGTCCACTGTTGTCTCCAGCGCTTGCCGCCCGCGGTGATGTGTCATCAATTCCAGAACCAGCGTCGCCGGCATTTTGATCACGGCCGGTTCTGCGGGATTGTCGCCGGTATCCATCGGCACCCAGCCGCCGCGCCGGCCCAGATAGAGTTCTTGCCAATTGTAGAGCGGGGCTATCAGGTAGCAGCCCATAACGTTGGTCAAGTGATAGATGGCGCTGTAGTGGATGCGATTTGCGCGCTGCAAGCAGAGGTTCATGATCGACCCGGTATAGAGGGCGTCGGCCAGATTGTATTCTTCAATGAAATTGGGCGCTTTGGCGCCGACGTAGGTATTCCATTCGTCGAAGGCGATCGGCATTTGCTTCGGCGAGTGCCGGTCGACGACTGCCAGCGTATCGTCCAACATGCTTTTCACTTCGTGCCAGGCGGCCATTTTTGGCAGGTAGATCGCTTCCGGAGCGGGCGTTTCGGCGAGCTTTTCGGTGCGGACGGAATAAAAGTGCAGGCTAAACTGGTCCATTTCCTCAGCGGCGATCCCCAGCACGCGCTCGTTCCAGTGGGCGTAGAGGTCAACGGGCGCGCCGACGCCGATCAGCGTGAGTTCTGGGTCGGCGGCGCGCATGGCGCGGGCGAATTCCAGATAGCGGTTGGCGTAAGTTTCGGCATCGACATGGCCCACTTGCCAGTTGCCGTATTGCTCGTTGCCCACGAACCAGACCTTGACGTCATGCGGCTCCGCATAGCCGTTGGCAGCGCGCATGGCGCCGTACTCGGTCGAGCTATCGCCATTGCAATACTCGACCCAAGCGCGCGCTTCCTCGGGACTGCCGTTGCCCATGTTCGCGGTCAGCACGGGCTCGGCGTTGACCAGGCGGCAGAAGTCGATGAATTCGTCGGTACCGACATCGTTCGATTCCCAAAGCCACCAGGCGGGATCGAGATAGGTCGGGCGCAAGTCGCGGTCGCCGACGCCGAGCTCCCAGTGGTACGCGGAGACGAAGTTGCCGCCGGGCCAGCGCAACTGCGTCGGCGACCATGCGCGCATGGCGGCGATGACGTCGGCGCGGAAGCCGCGAATATGGTCGCTGGGCATCAGCGAGGCGCAGCCGATCCAGGCTGTGCCTTCCTGAATTGTCAGTTGAAGCTCGCCTTTTGGATTGGTCCCCGATTTCGTGAAAGTATGCTGATAACTCTGCCAGTCCTCGCTTACTGCGGGGATTTGCCAGTCTTCGTCGCCGAGCTTCACCGCAAGCGATTGCCCCTGCCCTTTGAGAACCAGCCGCAGGCGATAGTCGCGCTCGCTCTGCAAGTAGAGGCTGCCTTGCTTGATGCCGCGGGCTTGGCCGTCGGGGCGCCGGATGCTGATGCGCTGCGATTGACTGCCGGTATAAAAGGCGCTGTTATCGTGCGCGTAGACGACGGCTTCATAATCGGAATTGACGGCTTCCCAGGGCACGACGACGCCAATACTGGGGTGGACGTTGTGCAAGCCTTCGCTGGGCGCCGTATACATGCTGTCGTTGCCGGCGAATTTGCGATCGCGCAGCATCTCCGCCCAGACGCCGCCGTAGACGGCTTGCCCGAGGTGCTCGAGGTTGGCGCCGTAGAGATGGTCATGCGCCTCGCCGATGACATTGTCCAGGTTAATGTTGATTGTCGCCCGATTCATCCTTATCCCCGCTTTCGGTTCTTAGTTGGTCCTTGCGTTAAGGCGCATTTCGGCTTGGAGAGCCGCGTCCTTAATCTTGATTCGGCGCTTGTAGCCGCGCGGCGCGCAACCGGCGAAAAGGTCCCGGGAATGTCGCGCTCACGCAAAATAGGTTGCCTGCTCGTCGCATGAGCGACGCAGTTTACATAAACAGGAATGATACCCGATAATGGCAGTTGCGCCTAAAACTGGCGATGGGGGCAAGTTCAAGGCTGGAATTGGTTGTTGACAAATAGAACATATGTTTTATCATATTGACAAGCGTTCAGATTAGATTGAGCGTTGCGCTGCGGGGGCTGGCTTGTGACGGGGCGAAGGCGTCCGGCGCATTCACAAATCAACTTGATGTTTTAGGAGGAAGATGATGTTTACACCCGGAAACAGCGGCGGTAGGAAGCCAAAACCAAAACCGAAGCCGGCTGAGGAAAGCATACCAAATGACATTGTCGCTTTTGTTGCGCCACCACCGCCGCCGGCGTCAACGTCTTCGAATACTGGAGGCATTAGCCTGCCGCCGCCGCCAGTGCGCCCACTGGCGTCAACGCCTTCGAATACTGGAGGCTGGAGCTTGCCGCCGCCGCCGAGGCGCGATCCGCGGCCGGATGTTTCGCAGTCTGGAAGGTCGGTTGACGATAGTGACAGTGATCGAATGCGTCCCGGGCGGATTGTGGAAGAACTTCAAGATCAGCGGCCGGAGTATAGCGATGGTTATGCCCAAGCTATCGAAGACGCATACAAGGATGAGAACGGCATATATTTCCAGCTTTACATGAATCAAGGAACAGTGCGCAAGAATGATTTTGCCGAGTCGGGTCTGGATGAGGAATCGGACTGGCATGCCGCGCAGCGCGCGTACAGGTCCATTGACAGGTACATGAATGGGTCACTGCAGCACGGGCAGGAGAAGTCGGCGGCCGATGGCGATTATGCTGACGAACCGTATACGGTTCGTAACTCGGGGTTCAATCGGCCTACTGAGGCGCATCTTGAGGAACATCTTCCGCACGTGGAGACGCCGGAGGATTTCATAGAATATGTAAAAACGGAATTGCCGAAGCTGATCCCCGAATACGCAAACAACAAAATTAACTGGGATTCCTTAACTTATGAAGAGGCGGCGATGTTCTATTACGCCGCCCTTGAGGCCGGGGCTCTTGAGTACAGAGACAATCCACGGCTCTACAATCTTGGGAACCCAGAGCAAGTAGATCAGAAACTCGCGTTAATTGGGGCTGAGAAGACACTCATTGGAGAATTGATGAGGAAGATGGCTATTGTTACGCCGCTCGAGGATCTCGATGCCCTGCTTGCCGAGTATGGATGGGTAGACGAAAATCACGACCTAAACGTGGCGCATGCCCAGGTATATTTCCACCTTCGGGTAAAAGCTGTTTACGAGCACCTGGGCAGAGAATTGCCGAGTAACTGGGAAGAGATTAACAATGATCCACTTATCATGGCGAACATGCTGGCTGATATCTATTCGGAATCAGGAGAAGAGGTATCAGAAGAGTTCTTCCATGAACTGGCACAAGTAAGAAGCATCTCTGAAGAGTACGGGCTCTTAACGGGGGAAGAGGAACCGTTCAACCCGTTGCCTCTGGCTGCGGATATCCTTTCCTGGCTCTACCCACCATTCGGAATAGCTTTGACTGTCGCTAAGATATATCATAGCGGCGTAGTGCAAGGAGACTTGGGAGCGGCCGCCGAGCATGCAGCAGGTCTCGCAATACCACGTTTACCCAGAATGTTGTCAGCTGGCTCTAGATTGGTGTCATCTGTACCACAATTGACAGGAACCGCAAATGCATTGGCTGCCCTAAGCGAAAGCTCTGAATTAGCTTTTGCGTTGGACATGCGTGGTCTCTATAAAGATGTGACGGGTCTCGGAGAAGCTATTGTGCCTGACACGCCGGAGACTCTAATGGCGAATATGGATACTATTCTAGCAGAGATCCAAACACAAGGGGTCAATCTCAATGAAATACCTGAGGGAATGCCCCTCCATGAATGGTATACATTGATCGGGTTGCTTGAGGGCAGTGAGCATATGACTCAAACCGACCTGGTACATGTGATTCAGATGGGATTCCGCGCAACACTAAGGGAAAATAGACAGTATCCCCACGAAGGAAGCCAATAAGCCGTCATATTCGGAAAACGGCAGCCCAATCCAAAAGTCCGGGCGAGATGAGACGCACCGTCTCATCTCGCCCGACTAACCTCAATAGATCGGCTTTAGAGCTATTTGAGACGCATCTAGCCATGAATGGCAAGATGGGCCCCAACGCGCTTTTGGCCTTGCCGATAGCCGAGTACCTATTAGAAGGTCAGTAATACCAGTGAAAAAGAAAAGAAAAAGGGAACTTAGCATCACAGAACCGAAACTGAAATCGTTAGCTCGGACATTAGCGGTCGTTCTACTGTTTTTCCTGTTAATAATCTTCGCAGGTTACATAGCACTGTGGCTATTAGTTTACTTTGGCGCGTATTGTTCTGATCCTGTATTTGTCGATGGCTTATCGCCGATATGCTGAGCAAGCTGTCTTGACAAGGCGATTATATCAGGAGATTTTTCCTACTCAGGGTCAGACCCTAAGACATAATCGTTCCGGAATTGAGGACAGCGCGAAAGTCAAGCCATATAAAAGGGGTTTGCCTTCTGGTCATCGCTATGTCTATATTCGTGGGACGCAGGGCATGGAGCTTGTCGCCGTCATCAACGACCCCAATTATGTGGCGAATCCGTCATGGCGGGAGGATGTGGAATCCAGCACGGCGTTTTGGACGCAGACTTTGGCGGAGAAGGCGAATCGCCTGCCGCGATAGAACACGCGTATGAAACCGTGCCGTCTATAAGTGGTATACTCGGCAACAGTGCATTTGGGTTGTCACCTAGCGAGGATGGTTTTATTATGTTCAATGAAGATGACCTCCTTGCATATCTTCGCGACTAAACGATGAAGCGGAAAAACGGGGTTTCGCGTCGAGAGCCGAATGGCTGCGGCAAGATGATATTGCTATCTTGCATGATATTGCTGTTGTTGATTGCGATACCTTATCTAATCGTTTTTGTACCCGGAATTTACTATGCTCCTGGGGTACAAAGATTCATAGATGGCATAAGGCACTACAGCTATAGTCCTGTCCCGGCAGAGAGGCAATCGGACCTGATCGCATTCGTTTGCGGGGGAGGCGCCACAGATCTTTACACCATTCATCCAGATGGGAGTCATTTGCAACTGATTCACGATGGCTTTTACAAAGCCCATTCCCAGCTCAATTGGTCGCCCGATGGCAACTGGATTGCGCTGGGAATGAAGGACATCGGGTATTGGGATTGGGACAAATTCTGGTATTACGAATCACGCGCTTCTGAGATATATGTGATTCGTTTTGACGGGTTGCTGTCAAGGCGTTTAACCTATAACCGAGTTGATGAGCGATATCCCCGTTGGTCTAGTGACGGGCAGTCTATCTTCTTTATTTATGAGTATGGCCCCCGTACATCTGTCCGGACTCATCAAATCTCGGCAGACGGCGGTGAAATTAAGCCAATCAATCAAGAGGATCAATATTCTTATCGTCTATCTCCTCAGGGTCATTTGCATAAGATTGAGCAACCAAGGAAGTCAAACAAAGGACATAGCATCGCTCACTGGGATGGCAATCAGGGAATACACGTATTTGATACAAAATTGCTGCTTCGAAGGTCTACCTCGCTACAGAGTGAACACGAAATAGAGTGGTCGCCAAATGGCAAGTGGCTCGCCATAATCAGCGCATACAAAGGCCACACAGCTCATGGTGAATGGATAAGAACAAGCGATGACGAAAATACCAACCCTGTCGTCCGCGGCTACTTGTATTTGAAGGATGCCGACACAAGCCGGTTGGAAAGATTCGTCTGGGAGATCTACGGCAATAGCGTCGCATGGTCGCCCGACAGCGAGTGGCTGGCGTTTGTATCTAATGCGCATAGGGGCCAACTGTTCAAGATAAAGCGGGATGGCACAGCTTTGCAGCAATTGACAGACATGGATTGCTGGATTAGAGAATTAAGCTGGTCGCCCAAGTAAATGCCCCAGAATTTCACATCCTCAACAGATTAGCATGACTTCGTCGGCGTCGTGGTTTCCTCGCCGCGTCATGAAGGTCTTTTCGAGCATTATTTTGATGATTTGATAGGCTACCTGAAGCATGTCGCGCCCTAGGGCTGGGATGAGGGGGCGGATCGGCAGGCGGAAGCGTATTTGCGAAAGTACAAAGAGGAGATGAAACTGCATTACGCCGGTCAAGACGAGTTGTGGAAAGGGCTGGCATTGGGAGCCACAGAGCATACCAGAAAAGATCTGAGCAACGACAGGTTGGAAAGCGCGGTGGCGGTGAATATCGTCACGAAAGAGCAGATATTCCGGCGCTATGGCGATGAAGACGAAACGCCTTTGCAGGAAGAGAACCGGGAGATGATAAAGGATCCCAATAATACAGCGCTGATCCACAACCACTGGAACGACAGTCCTGCTTCGCAAGTGGACTTTGACGCGGCACTTTGGCTGGGGGTGCGGAATTTGATTGTTGTGACGCCGTCGGGGATGCAATACCTTTACGAGCGGGACGGCGATACGATGAAATTGCTGGACGAGATATTCAACCGGGAACATGTGGCTTTACCGAGCCCGGCAGAGACTGCGGAATCGCGCGAGGCTTATGAGGCGCAGACGCTGGCGGAGATCGGCAACCCTGCCGAGCGGGTGATGCGGCAGGGGGAGCGTGGGTGCCCCCCGCCTCCACCGAATGCAAGTGCAGAATGGATACTTGATAATGAAGGTAGATGTACCTATACAGCACAAAACCAAGGAGGGGCTCCGGTAATCATGTCCGTTGAGGAAGCTTGGGAGTATCACGATATAGCTATGCAAGCTATAGAGGATTCTCATGCCCAAACCATATTCCTGACGCCAGCGCGGAATTTGAACAGTGTCTTTCTGACCAACATGTCGGACGAAGCGCTGGCCTCGCTTGTATTTGCGCAAACTTATGCCGAAGAAAACTGGTTCAAAGATTACGCCTATCCACATCCATATTACAATCGTGGCGATGATCCAGCTCATGCTCCTGCTGATGATTGGTTCTCTACCAATCGAGACAATATCAATGACAAACGTAAGGCTAGCGCGTGGCATGGAATCACTGCTTTTAGAGGTTTTGGCTGGCTTTCTGTTTTGGGAAATCGTGTTGTCACTTCAAAAGAGAACAATGATAGTCTTAGTGGGGTAGGTTTTGGTTTGGCGAATCAATCTCTTTGGCAAGCTTGGGAGGCGATGGACTGGTACTGGGAGTATTCTCAGAGAAATCTCGATGTAACGCATCCACTGGATTTGCATACAAACGTGCATCGCAATGCTCGGCGTGGTCCGTTTGCAGAAGTATCTAGGATTATTCCGCAGCATCATAGAACTGTCGTTAGTGAGTTGATTACTGAAATATCGGACGGTGGTTTAAGTCCCCTTCATCAATCATTCGGAGGTGGAGTGGACTCGGCTGAGTTAAATGTTTTGCGATTTGTCTATGCCGGAGCTCGGCAACGCGAGGGACTTGACTACACAGGTGGAATGCGTAATTATCGAGAACTTGTCAATAGCAGCGCTGAGTTCCCCGAAGGTGTTCCGGGCAGACCGTATCAAGATGTATCCGCTCTTTCCCTAGTAGCGCATGTCTTCAGCGGCGCTGTAACAGTGGATGAATTCATGGATAGCAACCAGAGAAATAAAGCCATTTTGACTGTAGAGAGGCTTCGAGAAGGGCACCCGGATAACTTCAGAATAGTCACGCATAGTGGTTTAGGCGTCGAAAACTTGGTGACAGCGTACGATGTTGCGGATAGTCCAGAAGCATTGGATCAACTTTCTGTAGGACAAGGCGGGTACGACTTCTTGCCGTATAATCAAGAAGAAGCTACCAGTCTTGTGGAAGCGCTTGTACAGGAAGCAGCAACTGGCGGTGAAGTTTCTCAAGCATATAAGATGCTGTTCCAAACGGAAGGAAGCGGGCATCTTTATTCCCAACTTTTGTTGGATGCCTACATATTCTACCGTGGTGAGGATGCTCTGGACAATCTCTTGAAAACGGTGCAGCCCTCATAAGATCTGGGAGGGCTTTGTGGCAATAAGCCGACAAAAGGTATTGATCCTTCTCATAATCCCGCCTGTCGCAATAACCGCAATCGTATTTGTGTTGGGTCTCCTCTTGTTGACAAGGGAACAAAAATCCAGGAGCAGGCCCAGTTGCTTTTTGTCCAAGGGTTTAGATATATCTCATTCGATAGATGCGGCTCAAGAGCCTATCAATATGGACAACATAGAGCGCCTCACACGTCTCGCTTCATCACACCCGCCATGGTCAATCGGGTTTTCCATTTCTGACGCTGCTGTATTTGATGTACTCTTGTCGTTTGATGACCAGATGCTTGTTATCTCAGGAATGTCGACTTTTTGGGATTCGCGGAGATCAGGGTCATATTGGTACAGTTCCATCGCGATATGGGAGATCAATAAACGAGTATATCCACTATGTTATCTCATTCCTAATAAGGGACCCCGGCATATAACAGCCAAGGGTATTAGCGCAGACAATCGCTATGTCCATTTTGAGCAATATGGGAGGGATGACTCTCTGGGAGACTGCAAGGGCATTAGGTGCTTTTTTGTTTATGACCGGATTAGCAATCAGGAATTGGAGTATACAGGCGACCTGGAATATCTCTTCGAAACCAATCAGGATCAACTTCGCTTTCACCCAACAAGTGCGGATAACAGAAGCGGATTATGTGCGCATGAGATTGCGACGGATGAGTTCTTCCGATATTTTCTCGAATACTTGGATCGCCATGAATGCATAGAAAGCATGATAATCAGTTCCGACCGCAAGTTTGTTGTAGTATTGATCACAACGCAAGGGGAAAGCGGGATATCCGGCAGGATCGAAATCTGGGGAATAGTTGACAAATAGGAAGAAAGAAGCCACGTATTCTGTGTGCGAATTTTAATCCCAACGACACTTTTGTTCGCTTGTAACAAGTCATAATTGTAAAACGCGAAACCCGACATCAGCGCGCTGGATCTGGAGTTCGGCTGGTCGAGCGAGTTCGGGTCGAAACACCCGCAACTGGAAACCGGCGATGAACTTGTGCAAGCAGTAGTCCTCGCTGCCTCACGAAGGGCTTTTCGACGCCTATCTCGACGATCCATCATACGCGCCTTCAAAAGCTCCGTGTCCTGGCGGACTCGCTGGGGAGCGATCCCGCGGCAGCGCGTCATCAATTCCAGAACCGGCGGCGAGCGCTCGTCGCCGGATTAACCGCTACTCAGCCCCCGCCTCGACCCAGACCTGCCGCCAAGCTGGAGTTTAGCCTGTAGAGCCTCATAGTCGTTCCAAGGCTGCGCTAATCATTCATGTGGGGCGCGATGCAAAACCCCAGGCGGCAGAATTGAAAGAAATAAAAAAGTTGACAAAGTAAGCGAAAGTCGCTAAAGTCTCGTCAGGAGTAGAGCGAAACTCTTGATGACCCACGACAACTCTTTGCTCGCCATCGAAAGGCAGCGGCGCATTCTGGATATTTTGCAGCGGCAGGGCGCCGTGCGTACAGCGGAATTGACCAAGTTGATGAAGGTCTCGGCTGTCACCATTCGTTCCGACCTGGGCGAATTGCAGAAGCTGGGCGAGTGCGAGATTATCTGGGGAGGCGCTGTCTCCAAGATGCCGGCTTCCGATCAGGATTCGCTTTTGCGCCGGCGCGGCGAATTGAACGCCGCCTCAAAACAGCGCATTGGCAGAAAAGCGATCGATTTTATCGAAGTCGGCCAGACCATTTTTATAGACGCCGGCACGACGACGCTGGAAATTGTGAATAATTTGCCGCGCAACCTGGAGTACTTGCGCATCGTCACGCCATCGCTGAACATCGCTGTGGCCGCGACTTATTATCCCTATGTCGAATTAGTCATGCCGGGCGGCGTTTTGCGCAATTTGACGCGCTCGCTCATCGGGGCGCAGACCATCCGTTCATTTGAAATGTTCAACGCGGATTTGGTCTTTCTGGCTTCCGGGGGCTTCAGCGTCGAAAATGGCGTGACAACGGGCAACATTCTTGAAGTCGAGGTCAAGCGCACCATGGTCAAACAAGCGAACAGCGTGATCTTGACAGCCGATGGCAGCAAATACGGACACAGCCTTTCCTTGAATGTGGCGCCGATCTCGGCTATTGATACGCTGATCAGCGACGAGCAGTTGGGGGAGGCGGCGGCGGAAAAGCTTGAAAATGCCGGGTTGAATGTCATTCGTGTATGATTGGATGTAAATCGGAGAGGGCGACTATGATAAAATCCAGGTAAGTCGGTTGAATCGTCAGCACATTTAGTTTTATCCAGAAGGAGACTAACGGTGAAGAAATTTCTTGTAGCGGCAACGATAGCGCTATTTGTGATGAGCCTGGTACCGGGCGTCATCGCACAGGACGATGGGTATACCATCGCCTTTGTTCCGGGTGTTAATCCCGATCCCTTTTATATCACCATGAGCGCGGGCGTCTATCAGGCGGCCGAGGACTTGGGATTGAACGTCATCCAGCAAGATCCCGAGCGTTTTGATGTAGCGGTTTCGGAACCAATCATTCGCGCTCTGATCGCCCGCGGCGACATTGACGCCCTTGTCACCGCGCCCAACGATAAAGAGCAGTCGATACCGGTGCTGCAAGACGCGCATGAGGCCGGCATCGTCGTGCTCACGGTGGATACCTTCATCGGCGACGGCAATTACGCCGATGGCGAGGTGACCTTCCCGATCACCTACATTGGTTCGGACAACACGCAGGGCGGCTACATCGCTTGCTCGGCGCTGGCGGACAAGCTGGGAGCGGGGGCGAAGATCTATGTCACCAATACGCGCCCCGGCATCAGCACCACGGACCAGCGCGAGGAAGGCTGCTTGCAAGCGGCTGAGGACACCGGTCTGGTCGTGGCTCGCGTTGACTACAACGAGAACAGCGCCGATACCGCGCAGGCGCAGACGGCGGCCGTCTTGCAAGCCAATCCCGATATCGTCGGCATGTTCGCCACCAACACCTTTGGCGCGCTGGGCGCTGGCACGGCGATCCAGAATGCCGGTTTGCAGGGCGCTGTGGAAGTGGCTCTGTTTGACGCCAGCGAAGAGAATATCGGCTTCTTGAAGGACGGTATTGTCTCCCTGGTCATCGCGCAGAAACCGGCTGACATGGGTTACCTGGGCGTGGCTTTGGCGACTGCTTATCTCGACGGCGTTGGCAGCATCCCGGCGCGTATTCCCACGGGTTACGCGGTCATCAATATCGACAACGTCGACGACCCTGATGTGGCGCGTTTCATCTATACCAGCAATACCAGCGATCCCGCGGCGGCGCTCGATGACAGCTACAACCTGGCTTTTGTGCCGGGCGTGAACCCCGATCCCTTCTACATCACCATGTCGCGCGGCGTCTATGGCGCGGCCGGGCGCCTGGGCATCAATGTCATCCAGCAAGATCCGGAACGCTTTGACGTAGCGGTTTCGGAACCGATCATCCGCGCTCTGATCGCGCGTGGCGACATTAGCTCGCTGGTCACCGCGCCCAACGATAAAGAGCAGTCGATACCGGTGCTGCAGGATGCCCACGATGCCGGCATTGCGGTCTTGACGGTCGATACCTTCATCGGCGATGGCAACTATGCCGATGGCGAAGTGACCTTCCCGCTGACCTATATCGGGTCGGACAACGTGCAAGGCGGATACATCGCTTGTTCGTCACTGGCGGAGAAACTTGGCGAAGGCGCGAAGATCTACGTCACCAACACCCGCCCGGGCATCAGCACGACCGACCAGCGCGAAGAGGGCTGCCTGGCCGCGGCTGAGGCCGGCGGACTGGTTGTCGCCCGCGTCGACTACAACGAGAACAGCGCTGACATGGCGCAGCAGCAGACGGCAGCCGTCCTGCAAGCCAATCCTGATATCGTCGGCATGTTCGCCACCAACACCTTCGGCGCCTTGGGCGCGGGCGCGGCGATCCAGAATGCCGGATTGCAAGGCGCGGTTGAGGTCGCATTGTTTGACGCCAGCGAAGAGAACATCGGCTACCTGCGCGACGGTATCGTTTCGCTGGTCATCGCTCAGAAACCTGCCGATATGGGCTACATGGGCGTGATCGCGCAAGTCGCCAATTTGCGCGGCGTGACGTCCATGCCGGCGCGCGTGGGGACTGGCTACGCCGTCATCACGATTGACAACGTCGATGATCCGAACGTGGCTCGGTTCATCTATACAGCCGGCTAGAATCGCTAAAGTTTCTCCACTACCCGGTTTGAGCGAGTAGCGGAGAGCGCGAAGCATCCAAGTAAATCCCTCCCTCATTGAGAGGGAGGGATTTACAATGGAGGATACAGCGCAAAAGGAAGCCTTTATGGGATTAAAAGCGAAACTAGGCGACGCGCAGCGTCAAAGCCTGGTTAATTCACGATTCATAGATTTTCTGACGAAGAGTTGGTCTTATCTGTTCTTGCTGGCTTTAGTCGTTTATTTTTCGGTGACCGGCACCGGGTTTTTCTCCGTACGCAACTTCTCCTCGATTCTGACCACCAGCACTTTGATCATGCTGATGTCGATCGGTCAGACTTATGTCGTGATCACCGCCGGCATTGACCTGTCCATTGGCTGGACCGTAGGCTTGTCATCGGTGACGACGGCGCGCGTCATGCGCGATCTGGCCGACAGCGGCAACGATGTCGCCTACGCTATGTTGGCCGGGGTCTTTGCCGGTCTCCTGGTGGCTTTGATTCCGGGCTTAATCAATGGCTTGCTGGTAGCGAGGGTCAAGGTCCCGCCCTTCATCGCGACCCTGGGCATGTTTGGGATTGTGCGCGGCGCGGCCTTTCTGCTCACCGATGGACAGCAGGTCGTGCGCGGGCTGTCGTCGGAACTGCGCGAATCGCTGCGCATGATTGGCAACGGCAGCTTGCTCTATTACATACCTGACGATGGCTTCCATTGGTTTGCGCTGCCGCCCGACCTGGAACCACAGCAACTGCGCGTCGTGTCGCAATTATTGCCTTATCCCGTCATTATTACTGCTTTGGTCGTCATCGTCTTCGCCTTCATCCTGGCGCGGACAAAATTCGGCCGCCATACCTATGTCATCGGCGGCAGCGAAGAAGCGGCGCGCCGTTCCGGCATCAATGTCGATCGCCACCTGGTCATCATATATGTGATCTGCGGGTTCACGGCCGGCATTGCCGGCGTCTTGCATCTCTTCCGTTTTACCGCCGGCGCGCCACAGGCGGGGGAAGCCGCGCTCTTGTCGTCGGTAGCGGCGGTGGTCATCGGCGGGACCAATCTCTTCGGCGGCGAAGGCGATATCATGGGCGCCGTGATTGGCTCGCTGATTATCGCGGTGCTGCAAACGGGCTTGGTGATCTTGAATATCGACTCGATCTGGCAATTTATCGTTGTCGGCATTGTGATCATCATCGCGGTGCTGGTGAACCAACTGCAGAACGCCCTGGAAAGGATGCAAGCCAATGTCTAGGCTTACCCCTCCCCCCGGCCCCCTCCCCGAAGCATCAGTGAGGGGGAGCGCATTTCCCGAAGCTAACGCTTACACTGGGAATCCGGATTGTATTAGTCGTATGCGTTCTTTGCGAGAATCGGCTAATGTGGACACGCCTCCCCCTATTGTGATGGCGCGCGTAGGCACTGTACTGCGGGGGAGATTTAGAGAAGGGTGGCAAGCCAATGTCTGAACCCATCCTGACCGCAACCGGCATGAGCAAATACTTCGGCGGTTTGACCGCTGTCGACAATGTTGACTTCGCCGTCTATCCGGGCGAGGTGGTGGCGCTGCTCGGCGACAACGGCGCCGGCAAATCCACGTTGATCAAGTGCATCTCCGGCGTATACCGGCCCGAACATGGCCAGGTCAGCTTTAATGGCGAGGACATAACGAGTCACGCGCCCGCCGATATTCGCAGTCGCGGCATCGAGACGATATACCAGGATTTGGCGCTGGCGGAAAACCTCGATGTCGGTGCGAACGTATTCCTGGGCAAAGAGAAGACGCGCCGGCTCTTCGGCTTGATTCCCGTGACCGATGACAACTATATGCGCGAAGAAGCTTCCACCGCGCTTGATGAACTGGACATCCATATCCCGTCGCTCAAGCAGCGGCTGGTCAACCTCTCCGGCGGACAACGACAAGCGGTTGCCATTGCGCGAGCCATGTATTGGAACGCCAAACTCGTCATCATGGACGAGCCGACAGCGGCGCTAGGCGTGCCGGAGCAGCGTAAAGTGCTGGCATTGATTCGCTCCCTGCGCGAACAGAATATACCGGTGATTCTGATCAGCCATACCATGCACGACGTCATGGCGGTCGCCGATCGTATGGTAGTGATGCGCCGCGGCAGGATCGTCGCGGATATCCAGCGTGCCGACGCCAGCGAAGAGTTGATCGTCAAACATATCGTCGGCACGGCCGACAACGGCGGCAACGCGGTGATGATCTAGGACCGCTTGACCGGCTGCTCTTGCAAGGCGAGCCTGTCGTCGACGCAGCGGCACACGCTTGCCGCAGACATAGTAAATCCAGTGATTTGGCGATATTCGGGCAGGCGCCCGCAGTTGCAGTCGCTAGCTGAGCAGACGGGGACGAGAGGAAATCCATGACGCGACAATTGACGCCCGGGCGCTTCCGTGGCTTGAAGTCAAGCAGTCTGGCTGGTCACGATGTCTTCGGCATCGTCGCCTTCGATCAGCGTGGCAGCTACCGACGCATGATGCCGCCCGATAGCGGCTATGATGACCTGGTACGGGTCAAGAACGAAGTCATCGGCGCGCTATCGTCCCAAGCGAGCGCCATCCTGACCGACCCGACTTACGGGCTCGGCGCGGCCATGCGCATGAATGGCAAATCGGGTCTGCTGCTGGCTTTGGAAAAAAGCGGCTACAGTGGCGATTCCAGCTACCGCAAAACCGATCTGATCCCCGCCTGGACCGCCGAGAAGATCCGCAAAGTCGGCGCGAACGCCGTCAAATTCATGGTCTACTACAACCCGCAAAACGAAGCCTTGGCCGCCGAATTGGAGACTCTGGTTCGCGGGGTAGTCGAGGAATGTCATCGCTGGGATCTGCCCGTATTCCTCGAGCCGATGTCTTACAGCGTCGATCCGGACATCGCTAAAGAAAGCGCGGCATACGCCGCCAAACGACCCGAGATCGTCATTGAAACCGCGCGCCGCCTATCGCGGACCGGCGCCGACGTGCTCAAGATGGAGTTCCCGCTGGATATCCAATACGATCGGAATCGTGCCACCTGGCGCCAAGCCTGCGCCAAGCTGAGCGACGCCTCGGCCGTGCCCTGGGTTTTGCTGAGCGCTGGCGTCGACTTCGCGCAATTCAAGCCTCAAGCGCAAATCGCCTGTGAATCTGGCGCCAGCGGCTTCCTGGCTGGGCGCGCCATTTGGAAGGAAGCGGCAACCATGGCGGAAAGCGAGCGCTGCGCTTTCCTGCGCGGCGCCGCCACCGAACGACTCAAACAATTGCTGGCGATTGCCGCGGCGGCAGCGCGGCCCTGGAGCGATTTCTACGCCCCGCCGCAGCCGACTGAAACTTGGTACGAGAGTTACAATTGAGCGCCGCTTCAGCAGCTCAAATTCTGCCTTCTGGCCGATTACCCGTCCAAAGCCGCTAATTTGCCGAAGAAGTCACGGTAAATCGCATCGCGGTTGATATCCAGCGCCTCGCGCATGAGGTGACGAGGCTGCGCCCGCCGGTACCAGCGGCAGTCCGCGCTCAGATAAGGAGCGTTGGTCAGATAAGACGGCGTCCAGGCCGGGTTGATCAACCAGGCGAAGTTGATCAGGTCCCACATAATCCAGCTTCGCGCAAAGTGGTCGACAAAGCCCTGTCGTAGATGATGAGGATTGTTGATGTACAGCCAATGAAGATAATCGCCGATTTCGCCCTTGCCCCGGACCCAGGACTCTACCTCCGGCAATGACAAACTCAGTTGCGCGCCGACATGAAAGCCCGGCAGATAGACCAGGGGCGCGCCGCTGTCAAAGAGCAGTTGCGAAGCCAGCACATCCTGTTCCATGTTGAAGGACGGCTGCACGATGTCCATAACGGTTGTGGGATAGCCCGCCGTCCAGGACACCACGACAGTCTCGATGATCTCCGGCGCCAAAAGCAATGCAGCAGCCACATTGGTCGCCGCGCCGATGGCGACTACCTGCAGCGGATCATCAACTGTCGCCGTCTTCGCCGTTGCGATCAGATGCTCAACCGCCTCGCTTTTGATGGGCTCATCCAGGCTCGCCAGATAGCGATCAGACCCGCGGAAGACTCGGTCAGAGAAGTCGACATCAAGCTTGTCGCAGACCTTCAGGATCTCTTGGTAGCTGAGTTCCATGCCCCGGCCCGGACTGACCAGCACGGTACCCTGCGGGTCCAGTTGCCGATCGTCGTGTACATTGATGCCGGCCTCGTCGAGCTGCCGCAGGAGACCGATGTGTCGCGCCAACATGGCTCGTTCTTCATCGGAGGTGGACCCGCGTTGCCGTATGCGGTCGGCTTCCCGTTGCTCGTTAATTCGTTCCTGGAAGGAATAAGGCGCGGCGTAGATGCCTTCAATCTGCAGCTTGTCGCGCGAGAGAAATGCCCAGGCCAGGGCGTATTGATCATCGATTTCGTTGCGCGTATCGGTGTCAATTACGCAGCGTACGCGCCCAGCGGGTTCTCTGAGAATGCGCCTGTAGCGCTCGGCGCTCAGTTTTGGAAAACGCGCTAGTTGGCTCATGCCAGCACCCCGTCGGCGCGCAATTGCGCGATATCAGCCGCGCTGTAGCCGAGCTCAACAGCGACTTCGTCGCTGTGCTCGCCCAGACGCGGCGGATGCCGGCGATAGCTGAGCGGCGTATCCGACATGTGCACGGGCGTCGCCAACGATTTGACGATGCCCAAGGCGGGGTGCTCCAACTCGACGATGAAGCCGCGCTCGATGATATGCGGGTCGGTCAGCGCCTCTGCTACGGTGTTGATGCGCCCGCAGGGCACGCCTGCCTCGCGCAGTTCCCTCAGCCATTGATCGCAGGGCTTGCCGCGGATGATCTCGCGCACGGTCGGCAACAGCGCCTCATAGTTGGCAATGCGATCAGCATTGCTGGAAAAGCGGGGATCCGCCGCCAGGTCGTCACGCCCGACATGCCGGCAAAAAGCCCCCCAGACATTGTCCGAGCCCACGCCCAGAATGAACCAGTCGCCATCGCTGGCTTGCACTGCCTCGTAGGGAACAACTTGCGGATGCTGATTGCCGCGACGCGGCGGATCTTGCCCGTCCGCGAAATACTCGCCCGCGTAGTTCTCCAGCCAGGTCATCTGGCCCTCTTGCAGGGACATGTCAATGAATTGGCCCGCCCCGCTGGATTGGCGCGCCTGCAAAGCCGACAGGATCCCTATGACGGTGAACAAACCACAGGTCATGTCGGCGATGGGGGTCGGGAAGCGCATCGGCGCGCCGTCAACCTCTCCGGTCAGCGCCATCGTGCCCGATTCCGCCTGCGATACCAGGTCGTACCCGGGCTGTCCCGCGCGCGGACCGCTGCGGCCGTATCCGCTGATGGAGGCGTAAATCAGCCCTTGATTGATTGTGCTTAGCGTCTCGTAGTCAATGCCATAGCGCTTCAGAGAGGCGGTCGTCGCCAGGTTGGTCAAAAAGACATCGGCATCGGCAACCAATTTGTGAATGATCTCGCGCCCGGCCTCCGCGCGGATATTGAGCGCGATGCCGCGTTTGTTGCGGTTGACCGCCAGGTAGTAGCAGCCTTGATCGCCGATATAAGGCGGCGCCCAATATCTCGATTGATCGCCGACGCCCGGACGCTCGATCTTGATCACGTCCGCGCCCAGGTCGCCCAGGATCATCGTGCAGTAGGGTCCCGCCAGCGCCTGTGTCTGATCCACCACCTTAATGCCGCTCAGCGGCGCCTGTTCAATCATATCGTCCTCTTCGTCCCGATTGAGCAATGCCAAGTCAAGGCTACAGATTACACCATTACGCGAGCCTGTGGGAGTCCCGTCACTCCCGAGCGGCGCTGCTGTACTCTTCGTGCCTTCGGCGCCAAATCAGGAGAGCAGCCAGCAGCAGGAGGACGCCCCATAAGCCGAAGACTGCGGCCCAACCACTGAGCTCCACCAGACCGCCGATGGCAAAACCGGCCGTCCCGCCGATGAGCGTCGCCATCATGTTGACGGTCCCGGCTATGGACGAGGCGCGTCCTTGCGGCGCTAACAGCAAAGGGATCGACGTCACCGCCAGACCAAAAGCGCCGTTGAGCATCATGATCGCAAATGCGACGAGCGCGATTGCTATCAGCCCCGTGCTTGCGGTCAATAGCAGAAAGCCAAAACCAGCGGCGGAAAACATCAAGACAGCGGTCACGAATACCTGGTCGCTGCTCCCCACGCGACGACGCGCCAGCAGCAGACCCAATAGCGCGATGACCTGCGTTAGCGCGGCGACCATGCCAACCAGGTTCTCGGCGATCAATTCGGTATCGAGAATGTAAGTGGGCAGCCAGATCAGCGAACCGTTGCGGACGAAGCCGACCAGCGCCGCGGCTATCATAATAAAGGCGATTCCCCGCGCCTCGGCAAGGACGGTCGCGGGTCGGAAGCGGCTCGGCGTCGCCTTGGGCGCGTCTATGCCGGCCTTGCGCCAGAAAGCCAGGACCAGCAGCAGCAGCAAACCGGGAAGCCAAAAGGCGATGCGCCAATTCTCCCCCGCCGCGACAGCCCCAATCAAGGTCCAGGTGACAGCCGTGCCAATGACGTATCCGAAGGGCATTAGGGTCGAGGCGCTCTTGAGGCGTTGGGGCTCCAGGCGCTCCGCCAAAATGCGGACCATCGGCGACCAGCCGCCCGATTGAGCCATGCCGTTGATGCCCCAAAGCGCCAGCATGGCGATCAAGGATGTCTGAAATGAGAATGCGAGATTTATGATCGCCGTCCCCAGCAATCCGATGCTGACGATTCGAAAGGGACTGACGCGACTGCCGATCTCGCCGCTGATAAACTGAAAAATGCCGTAAACCCAAAAGAAGACTGTGCCTAAAGCGCCAACTTCCGCCAGGCTGAGACCAAGGTCGAGAGCGATGATTGGCAATACGACGCTGATATTCGCCCGGCCCAGATAAAATAAGCCATAGGTAATCGACAGCGCGCCAACCATGAGATCCTGATGCTTGACAAGTGATGCTCGCACGCTGGTCATGCTCTCCTGGATAAACTCGGGGAGCGAATATGGCTATCAAAGTTGTGCTGATTAGTGAGCAATGCAGGACCTAAGCCGGTACGACCCAGATACGGTCAGCCGGGAAGTGCACATTGACCTCGTCGCCGACGCCGATCGCGCCCGGCAGATCGGCGCTGCGGATGGCTTCGATCTCGTGGGCGCCGAGGGCAATCTTGTAGCGCGTATAGGTGCCGACATAAATGCGCTCGCGAATGCGGCCCCTGACAGAATTGTTTTCCGCGCTGTCATTGAGTCGTATCTGCTCCGGTCGGATCGTCATCACCGCGGCGCCGGACGGAGCGCGCTCGCCTTCTTGCGCGGCGAAGTGGAAATCGCCGATGTCAGTTCTCACCATGCCGTTATCACGCCGGGCGGGGATGAAGTTGACGCCGCCGAAGAAACGCGCCGCCCGCTCGCTGATGGGCCGCTGGTAAAACTCGGCCGGCGAGGCGTATTGCAGTAATAATCCATCAAACATCAAGGCGATTTGATCCGCCAGCAGCACCGCTTCTTCCTGGTCGTGCGTGACGAAGACTGTGGTCACCGCCAGGTCGCGTTGAATCGATAAGATCAGATCGCGCATTTCATCGCGCAGGTGGGCGTCGAGGTTGCTCAGCGGTTCATCCAGCAGCAAAACCCGCGGCTCGGTGATCAGCGCTCGCGCCAGCGCCACCCGCTGCTGCTGCCCGCCGGAAAGCTGGGTAGGCCGGCGTTTGGCGATATCCGGCAGTTTGACCAAGGCGAGCATTTCCGCCACTCTTTCGGTGATGACGCGCTTGTTGACACCGCGCATCTTCAAGCCGAAGCCGACATTGTCGCCCACTGACATGTAGGGGAAAAGCAAATAGTTCTGGAAGACCATCACCGCCCCGCGCTTTTCGGCCGGGATCGGCAAAACGTCCTCACCGTCAAAAAGAATGCGCCCGGTAGTCGGCTGGATCAATCCAGCGATCATCTTCAAGGTGGTGGTCTTGCCACAGCCAGAGGGACCCAGAAAAGCCACCAGTTTTCCGGTGGGTATCTCCAGCGAAAAGTCGTCAACCGCTGCGACATCGCCCCCGCTGTAGACTTTCTGAATCTTGTCGAGGATGACCTGTGTCATATTTGGGAAAATCTTCCCTTGTTTGCGAGGGGCGGCTCAGCGAGCCGCCCCCACAGAGCTAGCGTTTCAACAGCAAAGGGTCGGAATGTAGGGGCGACTTAACAAGTCGCCCGCTAACAAATAAGTTTAACCCTGCAGCACGTTGGCTTCCCAATCCGCTTCGATCAGCGCCTGATACTCGGCAGCGATATCCGATACCAAGGCGCCCGCCAACCGCGCGGGATCGGCCGCGGCCTCGCCCAGGTTGTTGGCCGCCTCTTCCAGCGCGGCTACCTGGTCTTCGTCGGTGACGCGGCTGATATCAATGCCGAAGCCCATGCCAAGTCCGTAATCGGGGACAATTTGACGCGCTTGACGGTCCGGCCGCACGATGAGATTGGCCAGCACCAAAGCCGCCGCTTTGTTGGGGGCGTTGTAGGGGATGGCGACATAGTTGAAATCGCCCACCAGATTGCTGTCGAAGGAGAAGGCGCGGCTTGTCGGCGGGATCAAGCCCGAGTTGATGTCTGGACCAGCGCCGGCCATCCGCTGCGTGATCGTGATGTCGATTTCGCCATTGGCGAAGAGTTCGTGCAATTCGTTGACATTGGCGGGATAGGTCTCGCCACCGCGCCAGAGGTTCGGCTTCCAGCTATTCAACATGTCCCAAAGCGCCGGCGTATGCTCGTCGTAGAGTTCCTGATTGAATTCGCCGACCCATTGGCTTTGCCCGCCGCTGATCTCGAAGAGCACCTGTTTAACAAAGCGTGTACCCTGGAAAGCGCCCGGTCCCGGCGCGATATAGGTGAAGCGGCCGGGGTTCATGGCGATCCAGTCGCTGAGTTCAGCATGGCTGCGCGGCAGATCCTCTGCCGACATGCGCGCGGAGTCGTAGATGTAATGGAACTGAGCACCGCCCCAGGGGCTCTCGAACCCGTCAACCGGACGACCGAAGTCTTGGTTGAGCGCGGGGTTGTCCCAATTGACATAGACGCTGTTGGGGATATTCTCCGACCAGGGGCCATAGAGAAGCTCAGCTTGCTTGAGCGTGAAGAAGTTTTCGCCATTGATCCAGATCAGGTCAATGGTGCCGTTATCGCCCTCGACGCCGGCTTCGGCTTCGCTCAAGACCTGGTTGACAGCGTCAACAGTGTCCGCCAGCGGCACGCGATTAAGCGTGACGTTGTACTCTTCGGCGAGCGGGATGCCGTAAGTCTCATCGACGAAGCCGTTGATCGAATCCGAACCGCCCCACATATACCAGTTGACCGTCATGCCGTCCGCTGCGGCGACAACATCGTCCCAGCTATCGAATCCCGGCGGCGCATCCATCATGTCCTGCGCCACCGCCGTTCCAAATGCGCTCAACACCAGAGCGATGAGCAAGAAAACACTGACTAATACTCTTTTGCTTAACATGGTCTTTCCTTTACTTGAACTAGATGAACAGAATTGCCACGCTCCCAAAATTCGGGAGATTGTCGCCTATTATACGTTAACGCCTTCCAATTGTAGATATGCCGCTTCCGGCACATGCTCGACCAAGCGCATGCCCTTCCAGGCGGCGAATTCCATCAGTTCGTCAGTGACGTCGCCCTGGCCGACGGCGAAGTGGTGCTCGTGCCCGCGCACGGTTAAGGTGTTGATCAGATCCATCAGCGAAACCGGCTTCTTGTTGAGCTCGAATTCGGCAAACCAGCCGCGGGTGCCGTCAAAGCCTTTCTTGGCATGTTCGATGATTTGGGCGCGGATGACCAGCAGGCTGCTGCCGTCATCGCCGATATAGCTGACCGTCGTTTCCTGCGGAGCAAAGACCTGGTCGCCCGCCACGCCATAGGGTCCGTCGTCGCCCTTGCGTCCCAGGGTGACATGATCGACCCATTTGATGCCGTCGTCATTGGCGAAGTGCCGCGGCGAGACGCCACAGTGCCACATGAGCATGGCATTGGTTGCCGGGTCGAGCGCGGTCATGTCAAGCAAGGTCGCCGAACCCTGGCGCCCGCTCAAGACATTAAGCAAGTACATGCTGGCGGCGCCCAGGACATCGCCCTCGCAAGAGACGGCGATGCCGTCTTCGCTGCCCAGCCAGCTATAAGCCATGCAGGGCGCCACGCGATAATAGGGCTGGAAATTGGGCCAACATTGTACAGCCAGCGCGTCATAGTCGAACTCGCTCGCCAGGTCGCGCATGGCGAGATAGAGGCGTGTGACGCGGTCGAAAGCGTTGTCTTCGGTGACGGTGATTTCGCTCGCGGCGGACTTGATCTCCTTGACTGTCGCGCGGACCGGCGCCGGATCGTAGGCTTTGGCGCGCTCCACCAGTTCCGCCAGTTCATGCGGCAGCACGGCGATGCCCAGGCGGCTGCGCAGCAGGCGTTCGTCAAAGATCATGTCATTAAAGCCGGGCGAGAGATTGCCGATCCAGCCGATGCGCGAGCCTTCGATGTTTTTGACAGCGGTCAAAGCGCGGATGGTCACGGCGAAGCGATGCCGAAACTGCTCGGTTTCCACATGGCCGTAGAACCACTTGAAAGGGATGTTCTCGTGTTTGAGGTAACGTTTCAAAATCGAGGCGAAGTGGCTCATGGAAACTACCGAGTGGATTTTGATCTCGCCATCTCGCTCGGGGTCTGGCGTCGCCCAAAGTCCCAGGCGGGGCGCGGCTTTAACGAGCGGCAGCAATTGCTCGCCCATGCTGCAGGCGGCGGTCTGCAAGAGCAAATAGTCGATCTGCCGCTCGCGCAGGTAGGCGGCGGCGCGGATCGATCCCTCTTCGGTCATGACTTCGTCATGTATGGCGATCAACTCAAAATCGAGTTCCTCCGACAGTTTTTCCAAGCCGGCGATGGCGCGCGGCCGCTGGTTGTATTCGCCGGCGAAATAAGACGAGATCGAGGTGCCGATATAACCGACGCGCAGTTTATGCTTTGCCATTCGTCATTTCCCTCCAATAGTTGTCCAGCGCCTCAAACATGAGCGCGATGGTCGTCGCGCCCGGGTCTTGATGACCGATACCGCGCTCGCCCAGGTACTTGGCTCGACCTTGCCGCGCGATCAATGCTCTGGTTGATTCAGCGCCATTGCTTGCGGCTTCCGCAGCGGCAGCCCAGGCATCGGCGATATTGTCATTGGCGGCAAAAGCCAGCACTGCCGGCTCCAAGGCGTCCACCATCGTTTTATCGCCGATCTCCGCCTTGCCGCGCGCTTTGACGCCGGCCAAGCTCGCAGCCCACAATTGGTTCAGATCGGCTTTGACCAGGCGCTCTTTGCCGCGGATGGCCGCGCCGCCTTTCAAGAAGAGCGTGCCAAAGAGTGCGCCCGATGCCCCACCCATGCCGTTCATCAGGGATTGCGCCGTCGTCAACCAGATCTCGCTCGGCTTCGGGTCAGGCAAGTCCGCGACTTCAGAAGCCGCCAGTTCGAATGCCCCACTGATGCTGGCGCCATGATCGCCGTCGCCCAGGGCGGCGTCCAGACGGTTCAACCGCTCTCGACTATCGGCAATGCGCGCGGCAATCGCCAGCACCATCGCCTTCAAGTCGTCGGATCCGATTTCGCTCATAGTTGTTTCATATAGGCGCCCTTGGCCGGCGCGTCCCACAAGGCTTTCAGTTCGTCATCGACGCGGCAGAGCGAGAGCGCGAAACCCGCCATTTCCTGGGTTGTGGCATAGGGTCCGATCCATGATTTGTAAACGCTTATGCCGGCTTGCGCCAGCTTTTCGGCGACGCGCTTGTACAAGATGAAGAGCTCCATCAGGGTCATGCTGCCGCTGTTGTTGAGCAGCACGAGGACCTCGTCGCCCGCTTGAAAGGGCAGGTCTTCCAGGATGGGCGGCAGCATCAGGTCGATGGTCTCGCGGGCGCTCAGCGCCTTTTGCCGTCCCATCCCCATTTCGCCATGCAATCCCATGCCGATTTCCATCTCGTCTTCCGGCATCTCGAACATGACTTCGCCGGTGACCGGGCTGGCGCAGGAACTCAATGACATCGCCAGGCTGCGCGTGTTGTCGCGGACTTTTTCCGCCAGGGCTTTTGCGGCGGCCAGATCGCCATCTCCTTCGCAGAAAGCGCCCAGCATCTTCCAGACAAAGAAGAGTCCGGCGGTGCCGCGGCGTTCCGGCTCGCGTCCTTTGGGGGCGCTGGAGATATCGTCATAAAGCACGACCATATCGACATTTGACAAACCTTCCATCTCACAGAGTTCCAGCGCCAGTTCGGCATTGAGCAAGTCCCCGGCGTGATGGGAAACGCAAACCAGCACGCCAGCGCCGCGATCGGCCGCCTTGATGCCCTGCAGGATGCGCTCGGGTCCTGGCGCGGTGAAGATCTCGCCCGCGATATTGACATCAAACAAGCCCTGGCCGATCCAGCCGATCATCGCTGGCTCGTGGCCGCTGCCGCAGCCGATGACCAAGGCGACCTTGCCTGGATCTTTGGGCGTCGCTCGCACTACCAAGCCTTCGTCGGTCAAGCGCGCGATATCGCCATAAGCGGCGCAGAAGCCGTCGAGCATGTCGCTGAGGATATTTTCCGGCTGATTGATTAGTTTATGCACGCGCGCGCTCATGGTTGTTGCCTCTCACTGTCCGCGACCGGAACAAAATACATCAGATGAATGGGATGATGCACCGGCTCGTCGCTGTAAGCCACTCTTACGCGCAATCCCGAATGCGCCTGATCCGGCGCCGCCTTCAGCAAATGCGGGAAGAGCGTGTCGGCGCCGTCGAGCAGAACATAAGCCAGGACGTAAGGCGTCTCCAGCGCCCGAACATCATCGTTGCTGCCGGGCGAAAAGCGCAAGACCGAATAGGTCTTCACGACGCCTTCGCCCGATAATTCTACCCAGTCCGTCACCGCCAGGCAATTTGGGCAGAGCGGACGGGGCGGGGCGTAAACTTTGCCGCAGCCATGGCAGCGCGTGGCTAAAAAGCGCCCGTTCTCCAATTCCATAAAAAAGCGCGAGTATTTGCCCAGGCTGTATTTGTAGCTTTGCGTCAGCTCCATGGCGATGCGCTCAACTCCCCGGAACTGCGCCCAAGCGTCGCCCGCAGGCGCGCTCTCCGGCACGCGGATATCGATTTTGCTACGGACTTTTTCCGTCATGCTCAATCCCGCCGCTCGAATATGTTCACGACGCTGATGCTGGCGATGCCGGCGTGGGTATCGGTCAAAGCGCGCCGCGCCTTCGCCACCTGCCGCCGGGGATCAACCGCGCCCCAAAGCTGCTGTACTACTTCAATCGCCTGCAGGATGCCGGTCGCGCCGACCGGCGCGCCCCGACCCAGCAAGCCGCCGCTCGTGTTGACGGGCAGCGCGCCATCAAGGTCGAAGATGCCATCGGCGACGCTCGGTCCGCCTTGGCCGCGCTCGACGAATCCCAGGTCTTCCACCGCCTGGATCTCGACGCCGCTGTAGCTGTCGTATAGTTCGGCGACATCGATTTCTCGCATTGGATCGCTGATATTCGCCATAGCGTAAGCCTGCGCCGCCGCTGTTCGTTTGGCGCGGAAGTTAGTGAGTTCGGGATAGCGGTCGCCCAAGCGCATGGTATCGCTGCCGCAGCCTGTGGCCGTGAAGTAGACCGGCGCTCGCTTGTCAAATGCCGGGCAGTGCTCCCGCGCCCATTCTTCTGTGGAAAGCAAAACGCAAGCTGCGCCGTCGCTCAGCAGGCTACAGTCGAAGAGTTTGTATGGTTCGGCGACCGGACGCGAGTTCATGACATCGTCGATCGAGATGTCCATGGGCTTTTGCGCGATGGGATTGAAGCCCGCGTTGCGCCGATTGCGCGCGGCGACATGGGCAAACTGCTCTTCGCGCGTGCCGTAGGCTTCCATGTGCGCGCGGATCATGGCTGCGTAAAAGCCGGTATAGTTGCCGCCGACCATCATCTCCCAATCAACATCGGCCGAAAGCGCGAAGAGCTGGTTCGCCGTCCGCGAAGAGACGCCGCGCCCGTTTTTCTCGCAGCCATAAACCAGGATAGAATCGCACAAGCCGCTCTGAATATGAGCCCAAGCCGCGCGCAGCGCCAGCGCGCCGGTTGCGCCGCCGCCTTCGACGCGGAGGTTGGGTTTGGGGATCATGCCGATGGTATCGTGCAGGATTGCGCCCAGCGTCATCTGCAAATTGAAGTGATCGCTCTCGTAGCTGGTCAAGCCCTGTTCGACCGCCGACAGGTCGTCCATGCCGGCATCGGCGAGGCAATCAAGCACGGCTTCCGCCATCAAGTCGCGCAGGTTGCTGCCGCGGTGCTCGGATGCGATCGGCGTGACGCCGACTGCTGCGATTACCGGTACTTTGGACATCAAGGGTTCGCTCGATCGCGTTCAGGCATTGTCTGGCTTGCCTGCGGTTGTAGGTGTATTAGAGCCAATTCCACTCCATATCAGTGGCTGAGACCGCGTTTGAGGATAGCCAATAAGCGTCATGATGTCAAAAGCTGCGAAACTTCGACCAGGGCAATCGCTTCAAAATGGTGTTACTAGAAGGACATATAATCAAACTGAAAATTAACCATAGAGGCACAGAAGTAATTGCAAGTAAGTCATGCGAAATTCGCTCCAGCTAACCCCATCCCCCGGCCCCTTCCCCAATGCATTGGGGAAGGGGAGTTTCGCGCAGCGGGAGCAAGTCTCCCCCATTGCAATGGGGGAGATTTAGAGGGGGTTAAATTTGCATTACTTACTTGGTTCTACTGAGAGCACAGAGAAAAGGATTTTTATTGATAATACAGACTTATTTGTTATTGCAAATCAGAATTGGCGCCAGGTCAAATGTTGCGATCGTAATTTTTTGGAGCAGAATTAGTGGAGTTTTGCCCGATAAAAAGCTTGAACTCAGTATTCTTAGTAAATGCAAGTAAGTCATGCAACGAAATAAGCCGCGTGTAGGGGCGACATATCATGTCGCCCGTCGATGCGATGGCGCGGTTTCGGGCGACCAGATTGGTCGCCCCTACGGGATTCGATTATTTTGTAGTTTCTATATTTCATCAATTTTTCGCATTACTTTCTTGGGACTACATTTGTGTCTTTGTGGTGAAAAAAACAATTTGAAGCGATTACCCTGAAAGTTCGACCTGCTAATGACCGAGTTTTCGGCGTCATAAGAAAGGACAGTTGCTGAATCCCTCGTCTGTTGAGATGACTCCCGACCTGTTTTCTTGGTATATCATAATGTATAGGAGATGCGACAGAGTTCCCGGCTTGTGGAAATGAAACAGCCAACTATGAATTGAGGACATCTTATGACCAAGCGCACGCAGATCAAAACGCCGGACATATCCCGTCGCGACGTATTGCAGATCTTTGCGGCAGGTATGGCCGGCGCGGTGGGTACGATCACGCTCGACCGCGAGCCCAGGTTGAACCCCGTCGGCGCCAGCGATGGCGGCAGTTTGCGAATTGCCTGGTTGACGCCGGCGCAGCTTGACCCGCGTTCAGTATCCGGGATGAGCGAAATCGCCGTGCTGAACGCGCTTTATGACTACCTGTTTGAAACTGACGCTTCGTCAAATCTCGTGCCCTGCCTGGCCTCATCCTGGGAACGGTCGGCGGATGGCAAGCAGTATACGCTGCAACTGGTGGAGCGCGCGGTCTTTCATGACGGCAGTCCAATGACCGCGCAAGATGTGGTATGGACGATCCAGTGGCAGTTGGATGCGGGGGGCACAATCGCGGATGTTCTGGCGGCGGTCGAGTCGGTTGACGCCCTCGGCGATCATACGGTGGTCTTCAATATTGCAGCGCCCGATCCCGACTTTCTCTATCGACTGACGGAGTACAAGATCGTCATTCTCAAAGCGGGGGCGGAAAATACCGGCGAAGTATTCAACGGCACCGGTCCTTTTATCATGGAAGAGTTGATACCGGGCGACCGCGCGGTCATGAGAGCGAATGAGAATTACTGGCGCGGCGCGCCGGCGATTGACTGGCTCGAGTTCATATTTTTCGATGACCAGCAGGCGGCGATTGCCGCCGTCCAGGGCGGCACAGCGGATGGCATCCTCAGGCTTGACAATTTCAGCTTCCTCAACTTCATGGGAGATTTCCGCTTTAACACGGTGGATATTCCTACCAACGCGCATCATATGACGCGGATCCGAGCCGATCGTCCGCCCGGCGATGATATACGCGTGCGTAAAGCCTTCAAACTGGCCACCGACCGACGCGCCGTCTGGGAGCGGGTGCAACTGGGCTTTGGCGCTTTGGGCAAGGATTCACCCATCGGTCCGTCTTTTGCCCAATATTTCCTGGAAGACGCGGAGCCTCCCCTGCGCGATCCAGCCGCTGCCGCTACCCTTCTGGCGGAAGCCGGTTATCCCGATGGGCTGGATATGATCTTGCACGTGCCCAACAGCGGCGGCATGCCGGATTTTGCGCAAGCCATGGCCGCGCAATGGGAGGAGGCGGGCATACGCGTGGAGATTCAGTTGGAGGAAGAGAACAATTACTGGGTGCAGAAATGGCTGGATGTAGATCTGGGCGTCACCTGGTGGGGCGACCGGGTTGTGCCGCAGATTTACCTTGATCTCGCCTATCGATCCGACGCGACCTGGAACGAATCGCATTGGCAGGACCAGCGACTCGATGATCTGATCGATTTCACGCGTTCCGCCCTTGATGAAGAAGCGCGGGCCGCCGCTTACAAAGAGATTCAGCGGCTGTTCCTTGATGAGGGACCGATCATTGTGCCTTATTTCTACGCCTCGTTCATGGTGATGGCGAGCCACGTTTCGGGCGTGGAGTTGCATCCCTTCTCGGGCCGCACTAACTTTCACACCGCCGTTGTCAGATGAGGCAATTGCGATCCGCCAAGCCGCGCAGCCCGCTACTACGTCGTTAGGGAAATGAGCAAGCAGGTCGCGCATCCATTGCGGCTAAAAGAGAGAACAACAGCCACCTGAGGTCCGGCAGGGGCGCTCCGATGGTCAGTGTCGACGGGCTGTGTCTACGCGCCCTACGCGCGCCGATGGATTGCCCGGCGAGCAGAAACTGAATGAGCATCGGGCGGTTCAACGCTGCGTGTAGACACCGACTAGGCGGTCAGTCGCCCCTACCAACGTCGTTCGTATTTGGGTTAAGGGTATCATTCCTGGCGCTGATAAATGGTTCCAACCGATAGGATGCGCTGCCCTTCAAGCTCCAAATTTGTCAATTAGCTGGCGTCACTGATATAATAGTATTGTATGCTTAATTAGAAATATAGGTGCGGGAGTAGCGTCATGTTCAAATTACTTTTGATGTTCTTAAGTTTGATGTTGATGGCGGGAGTAGCCACGGGGCACGATGAAGACAAGCCCACTGTCGCCATGTTGCGTTTCGGTTCTTTCTTTTCATTTACCTACGTAGAGAATGCCGTTGTAGACACCTTGCTCGCCTCCGGGTTCGTCACGGATGCGGAGCACGTCATGCTCCAGGCAAGAGAAAACCTCGAGGGCGAGAAAATCAACGTCTATTGGAACGATGCCAACTTCGATTTCGCCGCCGTCAACACCATCGTTGAAGACGCTTTGGATCGAGGCGCGGACGCCCTGATTGTGTTGTCGACGCCAATCGCGCAAGCCGCTGTGAATATAACGGAGGATATGGAAGACCCGCCCGTCGTACTTTTCACTTCGGTATACAATCCGTTCGAAGCGGGCATCGCGCAGGCGTCCTGCGTCAAGCCGTCCCATGTCACTGGCATTGAGTCTGTGACCTTATATGAAGATATCGTGCCGTTGCTGCTGTTGCAGGATCCGGACATGAAAATGTTCGGAACGATATACAGTTCGTCGGAAATGAGCGGACGAATCGGCGCGGAGGCGATCGTCGCGGCGGGCGAAGCGCATGGCTTGACCGTCGAGGTTGTCGCTATCGCCAGCATATCGGATTTGACGGTTGCCGCGCAAGTTCTGGTGGACAAAGGCGTGGAAGCCTTTTTATTGCCATCGGATCTTCTCACCTTGAGCGGCTTGCCAGTGATTATGCAAATCGCCACCGAGAACGGTATACCCGTGTTTCATGCGACCGCGAATACGATCAATCGGGGCGCGACTGTCAGCGCGGGCGCAGGGCATAACTCGCTTCAAGGCAGCATAATTGGCGCCATGCTGGTCGGACATTGGAGTGGCGAGTTGGATATCGCCAGCACGGGAATCGGCCTGATCGACCTACTGAGCGTAGGTCTCAACCTGGATGTGGCAGCCGAGCAGGGCATAGAGTTCACGCCCTCGCTGATGGAGCGGGCTCATGTGCTGCTGCAGGACGGCGGCATGTCCGGTCGGGGTTTAATTGTGTTCCTGGAGTCTTTGGGCATGGATGAAGAAACGGTCGAACTTGTACTCAAGGCAGTTGCGCAAGCCCAAGCCGGCAGCGGCCAGTTGGAACTGGACTTGCCCGAGGATATTCTGGAGGCGCTTACGGCTGCCATCACTTCGCAAAGGCGAACTGAAGATGTGGGCGCGATTCTGGATAGCATGCGCTGCACACCGGAGATGATTGCCGAGCAGCGGGCGGCGCTGGAGGAAGAAGGTTAGCATTCCCAAGCCGACGTCAGCAATCTGGGAGTCGCTGATTGCTCCTTAGCCACTATCTCGCTATTCGAAAAAAGCAGGTTTTGCGCATGGCGGCGCATTCATGTTGGTTCATTTGAGTCTCGACCCATTTTGATGCGCCGCCTGAAGAAGCGCGAGCCGCCGGGAGCAGCGGATACCGGTGATATATACTTGGCCTCATCTTGAAAGAATAATCATGCGCTCTCGGCGGTCAAATAGCCTGTACAGCGCGCGGTAGGGGCTTAATTCCTCGAAATCCGTCAGCCCCGAGCAAGGATCGCGATTGCAAATCTGCGCCCATTTATGCAATAATGCAACTCCGCTTGGCAGCCCGCAGGTTGCCGGGTATGTTGAGAGGGACGTCGATGAGCCAAAGTCGTGAAAAAATCCGTCAATATCGGCAGCGTTCGCTTGCGCCGCCGCTTGGGATCGTCAAATAGCTCCCGCTAATCACGTCGTTCGCGATTCCGTTGTCCTTCTCCCTTTGCACCCCGCGGCTTGGGGCGCGATTCCCTTCTCACAATGTAGGGGAAACATCGTACTAAAGAAGCGTAAAGGATAAGGACAATCGTGAAGAAGCAAATCAAAACCTCCGCAAGCGACCTCTCCCGTCGCGACTTTCTGCAAGTCTTTGCCGCTGGCGCCGCGACCGCTGTCGGGACTATCGCTCTGGAAATCGCCCCGCTGGCAAATATCGCCGGAGCCCAAGACAACAGTCTGCGCGTCGCCTGGCTGACGCCGGCAACTCTGGATCCAAGGTCGGCCTCCGGCGATAGCGAAATCGCCATCTTGAACGCGCTCTACGACTACTTGATCGAAACGGACGCTGCGGCGAATCTAACGCCGCGACTGGCGTCATCCTGGGATTTGAGCGACGATGGCTTGACTTACACGCTGCAGATCCGCGAGGACGCGGCCTGGCACGACGGCAGCCCCGTGACCGTCGACGATGTGCTCTGGACCATACAGTGGCACCGGGATTCCGAAAGCACCGTCGCCAGTTTATTGACGTCCGTCGAAGCGATCGACGCCGGCGAAGGCAATACCATTGTCATAACGCTGGGCGAATCCAACCCGGACTTCCTCTACAACCTCACCGATAACAAATTTGTCATCTTGAAATCGGGCGCGGAAAACATCGGCGAAGCCTTTAACGGTTCCGGACCGTTCAGGCTGGAGGAACTGATCCCGGGGGACCGCGCGATCATGAGCGCCAACGCCGACTACTGGGGCGGCGCGCCCTCGATCGAGCGTCTGGAGTTCATCTTCTTTGACGACCAGCAAGCGGGAATCGCCGCGGTGCAAGGCGGCACGGCGGACGGCATCATGCGCCTGGACAATTCCAGCTTCCTGGGCTTCAGCGCCGATGTCAACTTCAATACGACCGACATACCGACCAGCGGGCACCATCTGGCGCGGCTGCGCGCCGATCGCGCGCCGGGCGACGATGTTCGCGTGCGGCAGGCATTCAAGCTGGCCACCGACCGCCAAGCCATCTGGGAGCGCGTGCAGTTAGGTTTTGGCGCGCTCGGCAAGGATTCGCCGATTGGACCAGCCTTTGGCCAGTATTTCCTGGCGGAAGCCGAAGTTCCCGCGCGTGATCCCGCCGCCGCGGCCGCCCTGCTGGCGGAAGCCGGCTATCCTGACGGATTGGACATGACCTTGCACGTACCGAATAGCGGCACCTGGCCCGATCTGGCGATTGCCTTTGCCGCCCAGTGGGAAGAAGCTGGGATCCGCGTGGAAATCCAGTTGGAAGACGAAAACAGCTACTGGGTTGAGGACTGGATGGAGGTCGATCTGGGCATCACCGGCTGGGGGGCGCGCCCGGTTCCGCAACTCTATCTCGACCTGGCTTATCATTCCGAAGCGCCCTGGAACGAGTCGCATTACAGCGACGCGCGCGTGGACGAATTGATCGAACTGGCGCGCGCGTCGCTTGATCAAGCCGAGCGCGCCGCCGCCTACAAGGAAATCCAACAGATCATGCTGGACAGCGGTCCCGTGGTCGTGCCATATTTCTTCGCGCAGTTCATGGTGCTGGCGAGCCATGTATCCGGCGTGGCGCTGCATCCCTTCGCCGGGCGCACCAATTTTGGCGGCGCCAGCCTGGGCTAGGAACGACTCCAGGCGGCTGTGCCAAGAAGCAATACTTTGGGCGTCAGCCAGGGCTGACCCCTGCGGACATCATTAATGTCTGAAAATTGTAGGGGCGACTCTGTGGAGTCTGTTGAAAAACACCCCCCATCCCCCGGCCCCTTCCCCCACAAGGAGGGAAGGGGAGCCTAAGTAACCCGTAATGATTCGTTAATGCCCCTCCCTCTTTATGGAGGAGGGGTTGTGGTGGGGGTAAAATGAGAATTTCAACAGTGTCCTGTGAGTCGCTCATTTGGCAGAGCGTTGTCAGGGGCAGTAGTTCCAAGTTAGTCGTTAAAAGCATGTCGACCGTCATACCATGCCCATCATCGGCGGGCGACCAGATTGGTCGCCCCTACGTGCCTCATTTACAGCGAAAATTGTAGGGGCGACCTAAAGAGTCGCCCATTTGGCAAAGCCTTGTTAGGGGATATGATGGCATGTGAGCCAGCCGGAGGCTGATTGCGCCATGAACTCCAGCCTCTTCAGCCGCCAAGTCGCCGCGCTGCGCCGCTTTGCCGGCGTGTTGCTGCGGCATCCGCAGTCGGCTCTGGGTACAGCCTTGGTGTTCTTCTTTCTGTTTTTGGCGATTTTCGGCTCGGGCTTAGCCCCCTACCCCAATCCCAACGATCAGCGTCACGATGTTCGACTGTCGCCGACCTTGGATATCGGCGCTTTGCAACTGGGCGCGCATCCCTTCGGCACCGATCGCTTGGGGCGCGATGTCTACAGCCGCGTGATCCTGGGCGCGGGCAGCATCTTCCGCATCGCCGGCCTGGGCACCGTGATCAGCGTGCTTGTTGGATCGGCTGTAGGGCTTTACATGGGCTATCGCGGCGGCTGGTTCGATGAGTTGCTGGGGCGCGTCATTGACGCGCTGCTGGCGATCCCGGCCCTGTTGCTGGCGCTGGTGCTGGTCGGTATCATCCGCAATCTCGATTTCGAGATCGGCAGTTGGCAGGCGGAATTGGCGGATAATGTCGTCCTTTTGGTGATCGCTGTTCTCTATGTGCCGGTGGTGGCACGGGTGGCTCGCAGCAGCGCCCTCGATATCAAGACCCGTGAATTCGTGGAAGCGGCGGAGATCCGCGGCGAGCCCACGTATTACATCATCTTTCGGGAGATCTTGCCGTCGGTGATCCCGGCTCTGGTGGTCGAGGCGTCGCTGCGCTTTTCTTATGCGATCTTTCTGGTGGCGTCGCTGGGCTTCCTCGGCTTTGGCGCGCGCCCGCCCTCGCCCGATTGGGGACTGATGGTCAACGAAAACCGCGGCGGTTTCTATCAATTGACGCCTTGGGCGCTGGATTTCCCCGCGCTGGCGATCGCGCTCCTGGTCATTGCGGTCAACTTGATGTCGGACGGCATCCGCCGCGCCGTACAAAAGGGAAACTGATGACCGCGCCCCTGCTTGATGTCGAGAATCTGACTGTCAGCTATCGGATCGGCAAGCGCTGGATACCGGCTGTGCGCGATTTTCACTTGCAATTGGCGCCGGGTCATATCGTCGGCTTGGTCGGCGAGTCGGGCTCGGGGAAATCTACCGTGGCGCTGGCGCTGATGCGCTACCTTGGCAGCAACGGGCGCGTGGAAAGCGGCGGTCGTCTGGACTTCGCCGGGGAGGATTTGCTGAGCAAAAGCGATGCCGAGATGCGCTCTATCTGGGCGCGGCGCGTCAAGCTGGTGCCCCAAAACGCCGGGGCGGCATTGAATCCATCAATGAAGATTGGCGCTCAAGTCACCGAGGTTTTGGGCGCGGCAATGGGCACAGGCGGCGCCGAAGCCGAGCAAGCCATGCTGCAGATCTTCCATGACGTCAACCTGGTGGATCCTGAGAAAGTGGCGGATCGCTATCCGCACGAATTGAGCGGGGGCATGCAGCAACGCGTCGTCATCGCCATGGCGCTGATTACCAATCCTGAATTGCTCATTCTCGACGAGCCAACCACGGGCCTTGATGTGACCACGGAAGCTGTCATCCTCGATCTGGTTCGCGGGCTGATGGCTGAACGAGATACCGGCGTCATTTATATCACGCATAATCTGGGCGTGGTGGCGCAACTCTGCGAACGGGTGCTGGTGCTGTACGCCGGCGAGATCATGGAAGAGGCGCCGGTCGAGCAACTCTACGCGCTGCCCCGTCATCCTTACTCGCTGGGCTTGCTCAACAGTGTGCCCAGGCTTGGACAAAGCAAAGCCGACAGCCGACTGCATTCGATCAGCGGCAACCCGCCCGCGCTGGCGGAGTTGACGCGCGGCTGTGTCTTCGCCGATCGCTGCGAATTTGTCATCGATAAGTGCCGGGTGGAAAAGCCGCCCTTGGAACAACTGGGCGACGGGCGCGCGGCGCGCTGTTTTCGCTGGGAAGAAGTCGACGCTTCGTTCCTCGGTCCTGCTGTCGGTTCCAGTGAGGGAGAGCGCGTTCTTCAAAGGGATGACGCGGATACCGATACGTTGATGCGAGTGACGAACCTGAAAAAGCATTTTCCGGTCGCGAAGAGTTTGGAAGACTGGCTGCGCGGCAGGACGCCGGCGCCGATCCGCGCTGTCGACGGAGTGAACTTGACCTTGCGGGCGGGGCAGACGCTCGGCTTGGTCGGCGAAAGCGGCAGCGGCAAGACCACCCTTTCGCGCCTGATCATCGGCTTGCAAGAGCGCACGGGCGGGCAGTTGGAACTGCTGGGCATGGACATCCGCAACAGCGTGCGCGAGCGCAGTCCCGATGTCCTGTCTAAATTGCAGATGGTATTCCAGAACCCGCAGAACTCGCTGAACCCGTATCTGTCGGTGCGGCAGGCATTGCGGCGACCGCTGGTCAAGCTGCGGGGCATGACGCCGGCGGGAGCGGAGGCCGAAGTCGCGCAATTGCTGCGGCGGGTCAACCTGCGGGAGGACTATGCCGATCGCTTCCCCGATGAGTTGAGCGGCGGCGAGAAACAGCGCGTGGTGATCGCGCGAGCCTTCGCCTCCGACCCGGATCTGATCATTTGCGACGAGCCGGTGTCGGCGCTGGATGTATCGGTGCAGTCCGCGGTCTTGAATTTGCTGGCGCGATTGCAAGAAGAGCACGGCAGCGCCTACCTGTTCATATCGCACGATTTAGCCGTCGTGGGATATCTGTCCGATGTGATCGCGGTCATGTATCTGGGCCAGCTTTTTGAGGTCGGCGCGGCGAGCGACCTGTTTCAGCCGCCATACCACCCCTACACCGAAGCTCTCGTTTCAGCGATACCTGTCGCGGATCCACATCATAAAGCCGAGCGCATGCTGCTGCATGACGTCCTGCCCAGCGCCCAGCGCCTGCCGAGCGGCTGCCGCTTTCACACCCGCTGTCCGCGCAAGATCGGCGCCGTCTGTGAAGAAGAGGCGCCGCCCTGGCGGGAAGTGGAGGCCGGGCACGCCATCCGTTGCCACATCCCGCTGGAAGAGTTGTCGGCGCTGCAACACAGTTTCCCGCGCTCCGAGGAAATCGGCTAGGCTTATGCTAAAGTTTTTGCGGCGGCGCTTCGTTTTCTTCTTTTTTACTTACCTGATCAGTTCGCTGATGATCTTCTTTTTGCTGCGGGTCTTGCCGGGCGATCCGGCGCGGGTGATCGCCGGCGGGCGCGAAGCTACGGACCAGCAGGTCGAGCAGATCCGCAGCGAGTTGGGCTTGAACGCGCCGCTGCCGCAGCAATATGTCAACTGGCTGGGCAATTTTCTGGGCGGCGACTGGGGCAAGACGATCGCCTTCCGCGGCGCGGATAACCGCGAGCTGATCGTACAGCGCAGCGTCAATTCGGCGCGTCTGGCGCTGGTCGCCTTGCTGCTGTCGGTCCCGCTGTCGCTGGTCTTGGGCATCATCGCCGGGCTGCGCGAAAACAAATTGCCCGATGTCATCATCTCCCTGCTGACGCTCTCGGTGGTCAGCTTGCCGGAATTCGTGACCGGGCTGTTTCTGATCAATATTGTGGCGCTGGGCTGGGTTCGCGGTCCCTTGGCGGAGGCTTTAGGTTGGTGGTTCCCGTCGAGCTCGGCGGTGCCGGCCAACGCCTCGTTCTACGAGATGTTGCCCGCGCTCTGGCTGCCGGCATTTGCGGCGACGCTGGTGCTGCTGGCTTACATTTCCCGCCTTACCCGCGCCGGCGTGATTGAGGAATTGAAGCGGGATTACGTGCGCACAGCGGCTTTGAAAGGCATCCCCTATCGCAGCGTCATCGTTCGGCACGTATTGCGCAATGCCTTGCTGCCGACGGTCACGGTCATCGCCATCAGCATCACCTGGCTGATTAGCGGCTTGGTGGTGATCGAATATGTCTTCGGTTTTCCGGGCTTGGGCAGTTTGTTGATCGCCGCCATTGAACGGCGCGATTTGCTGCTGGTGCAGTCGATCGTGATGGTCAGCGTGACCGTCATTCTTTTCACGAATCTCTTCGCCGACCTGGCTTACGCGGCGCTGAATCCGCGCATCAAGCTGGGTTGAACAGGGATCTCACCACACGCTGTCATCGCGGCGCTCAAGCGGCCGCCGCCGTCCCTTCCTCTTCCGCGCCGCGTTTGATCCAGATCAAGACCGATGCCATCAGCAAGAGCGCGCCCCAAAGCCCAAATACAGCGGTCCATCCGCTCCACTCGACGAGCCCGCCGACGGTGAAACCAGCCATGCCGCCGAAGAAGTTCGACATCATGTTGATGCTGCCAGTGATTGACGCGGCGCGGCCCGGCGGCGCCAGCAGCAAAGGCACCGCGCTCACCACCAAGCCGAAGGCGCCGTTGAGCATGATCATGCCCAGGCAGATGATCAATAGCGCGAAGAGCCCCGTCGTCGCCGTCAGGGAGAGCATGGCGAAGCCCGCCGCCGTGAGCATCGCTGCCGCTGTCACAAAGACTTGATTGCTGCGGACGACGCGCAGCCGCGCCAGGAACAAACCCAGGATCGCGATCACTTGCATGGCGGCCGCGACCGAGCCAGTCGCGTTTTCGGGGACAATCCGGCTATCCAGGATGTAAGTTGGCAGCCATATCGTCATGCCGTTGAAGACGAAGCCCGCCAGGGCAGTAGCCAGCAGTACCGCCGCGATTTGGCGCAGTTCGGCGCGGATCTGCGAGGGGTTCAAGCCCTGTGGCGCCGCTTTGGGCGCGTCAATGCCGGCTCGCCACCAGAAAGCCAGCACCGCCAGCGTCAGTAGCCCGGGCAGCCAAAAGGCGACCTGCCAGTTTGCGCCCGTCGCGACTGCCCCGACCAGGGTCCAGGTGATGGCTGTGCCAATGACATAGCTGAAGGGCATGAGGGTCGAGATGACTTTGATCTGTCCGCGATCCAGCCGCTCAGCCAGGATGCGAAACATGGGCGCCCAACCGGCCGACTGTCCGATGCCGTTGACGCCCCACAGGACAAGCATCAAGAGCAAGGAAGTTTGAAAGGCGAAGGCGATATTGACCAGCGCGATGATCAGCAAGCCGGCGCAGACCATCCGGAAGGGACTGAGGTGGCTGCCGATTTCGCCGCTGATGAAATGGCAAATGCCGTAGACCCAGAAGAAGACGGTGCCCAGCGCGCCCACCTCGGCGCGGCTGGCGTCCAGCGCGACTGCCAGTGCCGGCAAGACCACGCTGAAGTTGACTCTGCCCAGGTAGAACAGGGCATAGGTGATCCAGATGACGCCGACGATCCGTTTATGCGGCGGCGGCGTGGGAGCATTCACCGGAATGTTCACCGGGTATGCCTTGCTGCCCTTGCTGGTCAATCTGCCAGATCGACGAACTGGCGCTCGTGCAGCTCGGCGTATAATCCGCCCTGAGCCAACAACTCGGCATGGCTGCCCATTTCGCAGACCCGGCCCTCGTCGACTACGCAGATGACATCGGCGTTTACGATGGTGCTGAGGCGGTGCGCGATGACGATGGAGGTGCGCTTTGCCAGCAGTTTTTGCAGCGCGTCCTGGATCAGCGTCTCGGTGACCATGTCGACGCTCGATGTGGCTTCGTCCATGATCAGGATGCGCGGATCCGCCAGAATGGCTCGGGCGATGGAGATGAGTTGACGCTGGCCGACGGACAGGTTGGCGCCGTCTTCGAGGATTTCGGTTTCATAACCATCAGGAAGGTCGCGGACGAAGGCGTCGACATTGGCGGTTCTGCCGGCAGCGGCGAGTTCGGCCTCAGTGGCGTCGGGCTTTCCGAAGCGGATATTCTCGGCAATGGTGCCCGAGAAGATGAAGGGATCCTGCGAGACCAAGCCCATCTGCGAACGCATGGAACGCTGTTGGATCTGGCGGATATCGATGCCGTCGATCAAGAGCGCGCCTTCGCTGGCGTCATAGAAGCGGGCGATCAGATTGGCGATGGACGTTTTGCCGGCGCCGGTGGGTCCGACCAGCGCGACCATCGTACCCGCTGGAAAGTCCAGGTTGATTTCGCGCAGAACCGGCAGGTTTTCGCGGTAGCCGAAGCTAAGATCTTGAAATTGAATGCGTCCCTTGATCGGCGGCATGACTGTCGCGTCATCGCGGTCGCGGATGGCGGGTTCCGTGTTGAGCAGGTTGATCACGCGTTCGCCGCCGGCCATAGCCGTCTGCATGGTGGCGTAAAGCTGGCTGAGTTCCTGAACTGGCAAGAAGAAGCGGTTGACATAGCCGAGGAAGGCGATGACCGTACCTAGCGTGAGCGCGCCCTGGGCTACGCTGATGCCGCCGAAGAGAAGCACGATGCCGGTCGCGACGATGCCGAGGAACTCAACGGTGGGCAAGAAGACGAAGGACAGCGACATGGCCTCGATATGCGCGTCGCGGTTGGCTTGATTGACCTCATCAAATTTGCTGGAGGTGCTGTCTTCGTTGGCGAAAGCTTGGATGACGCGAATGCCGCTGAGATTCTCCGCCAGATCGCCGATTAGATGAGCGTTGCGCGCGCGGGTTTTGCGGAAAGCCAGCTTGGCGCGCCGGGCGAAGATGGCTGTTGCCAGCACGATCAGCGGGATGATCGAAAAGGTGACCAGCGCCAGTTGCGCGTTGAGCGAGAGCATGACGATGACGATGCCCGCCAGCAACAAGCTGTCGCCTGTCAGGGTGATAAGCCCCTGCGAGAGCAATTGGTTGATGACGCCGACATCGCTGATGACGCGCGATATGGTGACGCCGACGATGTGATTGTCGTGGTAAGCCAGCGGCAATTTCTGCAAATGCCGGAAGAGCGCCGAGCGCAGGTCGGCCAGGACGCGCTGCCCTACCCAACTGAGCAGGAAGCGCTGGGCCGTAGATGATAGATAGAGACCGGTTGCCGCGAGCAGCATGAGCAGCGTAATATCGTCGAGCGAAGTGATATCGCCCTGGGCGATCGGTCCGTCGATGGCGACTTTGACCAGGTAAGGCGTGATCAGGGTTAGCGCTGAGGCGACTAGCATAGCGACGAAGGCTGCCAGCATGTGCAATCCGTAAGGACGCAGGAAGACCAGCAAGTGCCAAAGCACGCGCAGATTGAAGGAGCGGCCTTCGACCTTGTCCGCGTAGCCTTCCAAGGTGGAGCGCGGTCCGCTTCTGCCGACGCCGGTTGTGCCTATCGAGAAGCTCATCTTAGTTCCTTGTCGGCTATTCGTCTTTGCCGCGCTCACTCGCGCAGGTTGCGATAATAGATCTCGGCATACAAACCTGATTTCTGTATTAACTCGTCGTGCCTGCCGGAAGCGGCCACGCGCCCGTCTTGCAATACCAGCACCTTGTCCGCCATGCGCACGGTGCTCAGGCGCTGCGCGATGATGAATGAAGTGCGCCCTTCCATCAAGCGCTCCAGCGCGATCTGAATCAGACGTTCCGTTTCCGTATCGACGCTGGACGTGGCGTCGTCGAGGAGCAGAATGCGCGGGTCCTTGAGCAAAGCGCGGGCGATGGCGATGCGCTGTTTCTGCCCGCCGGACAGGGTCAGGCCGCGCTCGCCGACTTCCGTATCGTAGCCCTCGGGCATTTCCAGGATGAAGTCATGCGCCTGCGCCGCTTTTGCCGCCTCAATGACCTCGGCATCGGATACATCGTCCAGCCCGAAGGCGATATTATCGCGGACGCTGGCCGCGAAGAGCACGGTCTCTTGCAGCACAATGCCGATTTGATCGCGCAGCGACTTGACGGTCACGTCGCGCACGTCGTAGCCGTCAACGCGGACGCGGCCGCCGCTCACGTCATAAAAGCGCGGGATCAGATTGATGATGGTCGATTTGCCGGAACCGGTCGCGCCCAGCAGAGCGATCACCTGGCCGACCTCGGCTTCAAGATTGAGCTTGTCCAGCACCTGGCGCTGGTTGAAATAAGAAAAGGACACGTTTTCGAAGCGTACCCGCCCTGCGATCGGCGGCAGCGCGACGGCGTCCGGCGCGTCCGTCACCTCGGATTGGGCGTCGAGAATGCTAAAGATCCGTTCGCCGGCGGCTGATGCCATAGCCAGCGCCGGGATAATCACGCCCAGGCGGCGAACCGGCGCAATCAGTTGCCCGAGATAAGTAGTGAAAGCCACGAGTTCGCCCAAAGTGAGTTCATTTTCGATCACCAGCCGTCCTCCAAGCCAGATGATGATCACCGTGCTCAAGCTGGCGACGAAGTCCAGCAGCGGGATATGCTGCGCGCTGACGATGACCTGCTTTCGCGCCAGCGCGAACCATTTGCTGTTTTGTCGATCAAATCGCTCGATTTCGGCATCCTCTTGCGCGAAGGCTTTGACGATTTTGGCGCCGCGCAGGTTTTGCTCCAGCACCGTGGTCATCTCCGCCAATTGGTGCTGCAGATCCAGCGAGAGCGGTCGATAGATGCGTCCGAAGCGATAGGCGATGTAAAAGAGCAGGGGAATCGAAAGCATGGACAAGATCGCCAGCTGCGCGTTCATCAGCAGCAAGGCGACGAAGGTGAAGACCATCAAGCCAGTGTGTTGGAAGAGGCGCACAAAGGCGCGGCCCGTCAAAAAGCGGATCCGCTCGACATCGGAAATGGATCGCGCGAGCAATTGCCCGGTCTGCGCTTGATCGTGATAGGAAAATGACAGCGAACTGAGTTTGTCGTAGATGGCGTTGCGGATGTCGTAAGCGACGCCTTGGGAGACCATTTCTGTCCCGCGCCCCAGGAAGAAATCGACAAAGCCCTTGATGACCGTCAGCCCGAGCAATCCCAGCAGGGACCAGGCGAGAATGCTCATATCCCCCTGAATGATGCCGGCATCGACGATCCAACGGATCGTCTGTGGAATCAAAATGCTGAAAATATTGACGACGATCGCCAGAACATAAACGCCGGCGGCAATATTGCGGTACTTCTTGAGGAACTTAAAACTGCGCCAGAGGGAGCTTTGCTCTGATTCGCCCGCTTTAGGGGCATAATAAGAAGAAGACTGTGCTTTTTTCGCTCGCTGCGCCATAAAAGCCGGAATCGGGTGATATGAGTAAGCGCGCTGACCTGATCAACGAGGATACGCGACCTTACCTTACTGACTTTAGAGCCGGCATTAAACCCTCAATTGCAGAATTGGCTTGGGGCGCCGCGCCGCGTCAGGTGCTTCTTGGCAGCCAGACCGTCATTTCTGTGATGCCGCGGTTGTTCCAGGCATAATAGGGAATCAGCGTGACATCGAGATCTTCTTCGTGTTCGTTCCCGGCGTCAAAGTAAAGCGCTTCCGATTGATCCCCCTCGAGGACGCGCCGCGTCCTGCCCTTGAGTACGGTCACGCCGCCCAGGAGATCGTTTTCGCGGCGCGCTTCCAATTGCATATCCCTCGGCGCATGGACTTCCAGGATGGAAACATCATCGGGCAGGTCGACGCCCTCGAGGCAATAAACCAGCGGACCGCGCATGACAGCAACGTGATTGCGGATTTCTTCGGCTTTGGGCTGCGCTTTGACCAGCCGCGGTCTCATCGGCAGGCGCAGCTCGACCACATCGTCCGCTTGCCAGGTCCGCCGCAGATTCGCGTAAGTCCCCGGGTTCAGCGGCAGGTCGCTCGTTTCGCCGTTGACGCGCAAGGACGCAGCATCAGCCCAGCCGGGGATGCGCAGCATCAGCGACGCTTCGTTCGCCGGCGCTTCGTCGATACTGATGCGGATTGTGTCATCCCAGGGGTAGTCCGTCTGCTGCGTCAGCGCGATGGACGAGCCGTCGGGCAGCGCGGTATTCACCGAATTGCTGCCGTAAAGATGTATCCACAAACCCTCGTCCGACGCGCTGTAGAACCAGTTATGCAGCAAGGCGATAGTGCGCGCGGTATTGGTCGGGCAGCAATAACAGCGCGAGATATACCAGCGTTCGTAGGCGTCCTGGCTGAGCAGAGGATGATCCGCGCCGTACCAGCGCAGCGGATTGGTATAACAAAAGGTGATGCCATCCAGGCTCATGGAGGATAGCATGCTGTTATACAGCACAAGCTCGACGATGTCTGTATATTTGGCGTCGCCGGACAAGTTCAGCAGGCGCCAATTCCACATGGCATTGGCGATATTGGCGCAGGTTTCGTTGTAGGCGGTGGCGTTAGGCAGCGAATACTCATAGCCGAAAGCTTCGTGCACATCGGTGGCGCTGCCGCCGAACTCGGGCCGCTCGGAAGCGCCATGATGCTGCGCCGATGTGCCGCCGGTGATGTACATCTTGCTGTGGATGGCGTTGTCCCAGATGCGTAGCAAGCCCGCCAGCAGTTCCTCATCGCCGGTCTCCGCCACGACATCGGTCGCGCCGCAGTAGAGATAACCGGCGGTGACAGCATGGCCAACCGCCCGCGTCTCCTCGCGCAAGGGAACCATCGCCTGATTTTGGTCGCCGCCGCCGGGTTGCGAGCCGCGCATATCCACGAAGCAAGCAGCCAGCTCGAGATAGCGGGCGTCGCCGGTGACGCGATAGAGATCGATCGCGCCCATGGTATTGGAAGGATTGAAGCCGAAATGCGCCAACTCCGGCGGACGCGGCATGAAAAGATCGTAAAGATAATCGGCCTGTTTGATGGCGATTTGGAGGAAGTTGTCTTTGCCCGTGATGCGATGATGGACCGAGGCGGCCGTCAGCAAGTGTCCCATATTATAGAGTTCATGATCGCGGTGATTGGTCCAGTATTCCTTGTCATCGCTCAGCTGCATCGCCGTGCTGATATAGCCGTCGTCTTCCTGCGCTTGGGCGATGACATCAATGAGTTCGTCCAATTCGTCGATGATGGCTTCGTCCCTGGTAGCGCCGTACATGTGGCACATCGCCTCCATCCACTTGTAGCAATCGCCATCGCTCCACATCGTGCCTTTGCGTTCGCCTTCCCGCAAGCCGGCGGCGATATGGAAGTTGCTGAAGACAGCGCCGTTATCCGGCTCGTCAAGAGCTTTGCGCATGCTCGGCAGCACGGTATCGCGGCAGAGCTGATGAAGATTGCCCCAAAAGCCGTCTTTCCAGCTGACAGCATCGTGCGACAGCGCTTCCAGTTTCTGATATGGTGGTTTGTGTCCCATAAACAATGCTTGTCCTTTGCATCTAAAGATCGGATTTGTAGGTTCTTGAGATTATTTGTAGCCGGTGAAAACAACGCCCTGGATGAAATATTTCTGCGCGAAGAAAAAGACGATAATCAAGGGCAGCATCACCACCAGCGAAACCGCCATCAAGGAATTCCATTCGGTGCCATACGTACCCTGGAAGAAGCGCAAGCCCAAGGCGAGCGTATATTTATCCTGGTCGAGCAGGAAGATGAGCGGGCGGAAAAAGTCGTTCCAATGAAACTGGAAAGAAAAAATCGCCACCGCGCCCAACACTGGCTTGGACATGGGCATGGTGATGCGCCAGAAGACGCCGAAGCGCGAGCAGCCGTCGATCACCGCCGCCTGATCCAATTCGCGCGAATGTGTCAAAAAGTACTGCCGCAAGAGGAATATGTAAAAAGGATTGCCGAACCAGGAAGGCAGAATCAGGGGCCAGAATGTGTCGATCATGCCCAGGTGTCTGAAGACGATAAATTCGGGAATCAGCGTGACCTGCCGCGGCAGCATCATGGTCGCGAGGACAACGATGAAGAGCGCGTTGCGCCCGCGCCAGCGCAAACGCGAAAAGGCGTAAGCGACAACGGAGGATACGATTAGCTCGCCGAGCAGGCAAAGGACGACGATGAACATCGTGTTGGCGAAGTAGAGATCGAAGGGCAGCTGCGTCAAGGCATCCGGATAATTCTGCCAGACAATCTCCCGCGGCCAAAACTCGGGCGGGAAACGAAAGACATGCGACAGCGGTTTCAAGGAGGTCGAGATCATCCATTGCAGCGGCAGCAGAATGACAATCGAGCCGATGGCAAGAATCGCATAGACGAAGATCTTGCTGATGATCTGCCGCGCGCTTAAGCCGACGCCCTTGCTGCTCATCAGTTGTCCCCCTCCGATTCCGCTTCATAGTAAACCCAGAACTTGGCGGTCGCGAACAGGATGATCGTGAGCAGCAAGATCGCCAGGAAGAAGACCCAAGCCAGGGCAGAGGCGTAGCCCATCTTGAAGTTTTGGAAGGCTTGGCGATAGAGGTAGAGCAAATAGAAGAGCGAGGCGTTGGCTGGTCCGCCATTCGTCATGATAAAGGTTTCGGTGAAGATCTGCATGGTGAAGATAACGCCGGTGATAAGTTGGAAGAAGATAGTCGGGCTCAGCATCGGCAGCGTGATGCGGAATATGCGCTGCCACCAATTCGCGCCGTCAATTTCGGCTGCTTCATACAGGTCGGTGGGGATAGCCTGCAAGCCTGCCAGATAGATGATCATACCGCCGCCGACGCTCCAAAGTCGCATGATGACAAAAGCCGGCAGCACCCAAATCTTGCTGCCCAGCCAAGCCGGTCCTTCAATGCCGAAGATGCGCAGCGCCGTATTGAGCAAGCCGAAATCGCTGGAGAAGATCCACTGCCAGAGGATCGCCACCGCCACGCCCGACAAAATCGCCGGCAAGTAATATATCGTGCGGAAAACGGCGAGACCACGAATATTCGTGTTGAGCAGCATCGCGATCACGAGACCGAATACGATATTCAACGGGATGGACGCCAAGGAGAAAATCACCGTGATCTTCAACGAGTGCATCGGCAGCGGGTCGCTGAAGAAGAGCTTGTGGTAATTGGCTAATCCCACATATTCCGGCGTCGAAATGATGTTCCACTTGTAGAAAGATAGCGCTAGCGAAGCGACCATCGGGAAGGCGGTCAGCAAGAGAAAGCCCGCTACCCAAGGCGAAATCATCGCCCAAGCCAGCAGGGTCTCGCCGCGCTTGTAGCTGATGCTAAGGTTGGCGAAGCCGCCTTGGTTCTTGACGAACTGCGCGAGGCTCATGGTGGGCTAACCCCTCATTCCCCAGCCCCTTCTCCCACAAGGGGAGAAGGGGCGCTAGTGCGCATGCTTGACCTCCGAAAAAAGTCCCTCACCTTTATGGGTCGTGTAGACAATGATTGCCGACACGGACCTTCGGGAGAGGTTTGGGGTGGTGGTCAATTTAGCCCGTCCGCCATTGGCCTTCGGCTATCAGCGGATTGACCTGGCGCACGATTTCGTCGCAGACGACCTTGGCATCGCGTTCCTCGCCGATCATCAGCAAGTCAATCTGCGCCTGCATGATCTGCGTGATCTCGCCGAAGTTTGTCAGGACGGGGTCGGGCGCGACGAAGTGCCGCGCCGCGTCGAGCATGACGTGCTTGTTGGCCGGCGGCAGCGGATCGGTGACGAACCACTTCTCCTGCTCGGCGAAGGACGTGCCTTGCAAGCCGCCTTCACGAATAATCGTTTCCATTGCCGGACCGTTGAAGAATTTCAGCAAGTTCCAGGCGCATTCCGGCACTTGCGTGGTCTTTGGCACCACCAGCGGGTAGTAATAAACGTAGTTGGCGCGGCCGCCCGGACCGGCCGGGTAATGCCCAAGCGCGATATTGAAATCGCCTTCGCGGAAATTGGGGAATGCCCAACTGCCGCTATAGAACATACCTAAGCGTCCCGTCTGCATCAGAGCGGTGGTGCCCATTTCCGCCATTGCTTCCGGGCGTGGCGCGAAGCCATATTCCCAGCGCAGGTCGGCGTAGAATTGCAAGCCTTCGACAGCGCCAGCCTCGTTCAGCGTACACTCGGTGGGGAAGAAGGGATCATCCACCAACTGCCCGCCGAAGATGCGCACCCAGGTCTGCCAGACTTTGTCCCAGCCGGTGACATCGCATGCCCACTGCGTCGTGTTGCCGTTGCCGTCGGTCTTGGTCAGCGCCTCGCAAGAATTGAAGAAGTCATCGACCGTCCAGCCTTCATCGTCCCATTGCGCCGTCGGCGGCATAGCGCCGGCTTCTTCGAACATATCCTGGTTGTAGAAGATGGCGATCGAAGCGACGTTATCGGGCATGCCGTAGATGCCGCCCTCGTGCGTGTAGGCTTCAATAGCGAGATCGGGGAATTGACTCAGGTCATAGTCATCGGCGTCAACGTAGGGCTTGAGGTCAAGCAGCAGGTCATCAGCCAAGAACTGCGGCAGCAGGCCGATCTCGATGATGAAGACATCGGGCGGGATGCCCGCCGCCAGACTGGTGAACAGCTTGTCGTTGTAACCCGAATTGGGACCACCCGGCACCGAGGTGAAATTGAGCTTGCAGCCCGGATAGGCGTCATCAAAGGGCGCCAAGGCTTTCTCGCGGATGCCGATCAATGGGGGACCATCCCAGAAAAAGATGGTGACTTCCTGGTCGTCCTGGGCGAGGACTGAACCAACGCCAGGCAAGGCGTAGACGCCCGCAGCCAACGAGCTCATGCCCGTTAAGCGCAAGAAGTCTCGGCGGCTCATACTGATCTTCTTACTCATGTTGCTTCTCCATAATACTTGTCGGACAAAAGCGAAATACCTTGATTACCTGAGCGAGCAGATAATCCAGCGCGCAAGTCTTGCTCCATAATACCCCCTCTCGCCTCTTAGCCAGAGACTAGCGGCTTTTGCTCCCACGCGTCCAATGTGCGCTGCGTAGTGCTGCGCAAATGCTTGCGCAAAGCCGATTTAGTCTTCAGCACATCACGCTCGATCAAGACATCCAATATCTCCAGATGCTCGGGCAAGGCATCGAGTTTGGCATTTGGCTGCAGCTTGGCGACGATGTGGTGCGCCCAGCCGATCAAATCTTGCAACTGCCGCATGATACTGATCAGCAGTGGATTCTCCGAGTGCATGACAATCAGATCATGCAAGAGGGTATCGCATTCGGCGAGCATCGACAAATCGCCCGTGTCGACGTAATATTCGCCACCCTTTTTATACCTTTCCCGCGCGTTGATTATCTCCTCCACCGGGATGCGCGGAGCAGCTAGCTCCACCGCCAGACACTCCAGAGCGATCCTTATTTCCATCGTGTGCTTAAAGCGCGTCTGGTTAAATTCCTCCACGTAGACGCCCCGGCGAGGCGCTACCTTCAAGAAACCCAAGCCATCCAGCCGACGCACGGCATCGCGCACCGGCATCGTGCTCACTTGCAAGCGTTCCGCGATGTCCTCGATCGTCAGTCGCTGACCGGGTTCGAGGTCGCCTGACATGATTTCTCGCTTGAGCTGCGTCTCGATTTGCTCGCTCAGCGACTTGGTATCCAACATGTGAGTGAAAACCCAAGCAAATCTAATATCTAATATATCAGACTATCTCATTTATACATTCCTGTCAAATCGATCTCGGCTCGTTCGGGTAGAGATCTGCCCCCTTCACATGGGGACGGCGTTCTGTGCTAGAATCGACATTGGCGAATCCGCTACTGACAAGCTGGCTTGTCAAGGCGAGGCGATTGAAAATGTCTGAGATTACGGTTATCGGCGCTGGCGTCTCCGGATTGAGTTCGGCGCTCAACCTGCAGCTTGCGGGCTTTGATGTTCGCATCCTGACCCGCGACCTGCCGCAATTCACCGCTTCATCGGCGGCTGGCGCTGTTTGGTCGGGCGGCAGCGTATCGGGTCGCGCGCGGCGCTGGGCGGATGATTCGCTGTCACATTTTCTTACGCTGGCGAAACGCGCCGATAGCGGCGTTGGCCTGCGGCGGATGCGCCAGCTATTTCCCCAGAAAGCGGGCGATCCCTGGTTCAAAGACCGCTTGCCCTTCTTCGCGAAAATGCCCCCCGAGGAATTGCCGGCGGCTGGCCAGGACGGTTGGATTATGGATCTGCCGATCGTCGCGCCGCCCCGGTACTTACAGAACTTGCAGGAGCAGTTCCTCGAGGCTGGCGGCAAACTGGAAGTCCGCGAAGTGGAATCTCTTGACGCTCTCGAGGCTGAAAGCCGCCTGCTCGTCAATTGCACGGGCGCCTGGGCGAAATATGTCACGCCGGATCCCGAAGTATTTCCGATACGCGGACAGACGCTTCTCGTCGATGCGCCGCAGATTCGCTCCGGTTACATGAGCGCCAGCGACGACACCTATCTCTTTCCCCGCGACGACGGTCTGCTGCTCGGCGGCATTTACCAATTCGACAGTTGGCATCCGGCGGTCGACGCGGAACAGAGCAGGGATATCCTGGAACGCTGTTCGTCGATCGAGCCAACTGTGTCTGACGCGGCTATCATCCGCAGGGCAGTCGGCATACGCCCGGGGCGCGAAGCGGTACGGCTGGAAGTGGAAAAACGATCCCGCGAGCGCGCTGTCATTCACAATTACGGACACGGATCGATCGGCTTCACTTTGTCCTGGGGCTGTGCCCTGGAGGCGCTTGATTTAGCGACGCAATTGATAAACGCGACAAACGCGGATGGTTAAAAATGAGTAATCCGGGAGTTGGCATGACGCGACAGAACATATCTTCGGGCACGCATTACGAAAAAATCGCCGGTTATTCGCGGGCGGTGCGGCTGGGCAATGTCGTACATGTCTCCGGCACAACCGCCACCGATGGCGCCAGCGAGGTCGTCGGCATCGGCGACGCCGGCGCGCAAACCGCGTTCATCATCCAGAAGATCGAGCGCGCCCTGGCTGAAGCCGGCGCTCAGTTGTCGGATGTTGTGCGAACCCGCGTTTATTTGACGCCGGGAGCCGATTGGGAAGCGGTCGCGGCTGTGCACGGGCAATACTTCGGCGATATCCGCCCGGCCAATACCTTGCTCTATATCCAGGCGTTGGTCGGCGACGATTACCTGGTGGAAATGGAAGCCGAAGCGATCATCGCTGATTCTGAATCATGAAGTTCAGCCTGCGCTTCAATAACGACCTGCCCGCGCGGGACTATGTGACCTACGCTCAAGCGGCTGAGGCCGCTGGTTTCGATCAGTTGTGGGTGAGCAACGATCTCTTCCTGCGCAGCGCGCCGGTCATTCTTTCCGCTATCGCGACAGCCACCGAGCGCATCGAGATCGGCACTTGCATCCTCAATCCCTACACGATCCATCCGGCGGAAATCGCCATGTTCGCCGCTACCCTCGACGAACTGTCCGACGGACGCTTCAACCTGGGCATATCCAGCGGCGCCGAGGATTTCATCGGCTGGCTGGGCCTGGACTTTGACATGCCCCGCACCCGCATCGTGGAATCGGTCCGGGCGATTAACAAGCTGACATCAAAGGAAAACGCCGCGATCTGTGGACGGGTCCTGCGCTGGACGGAAGAAGCCTGGCTGCGCTTTAAAGCGCGCCGCCGCGTGCCGATCTATTTGGGCGCCATGAGCCCGAAAATGCTGGAAGAAATCGGCGCCATCGCCGACGGCGGCTTGCCCCTGCTTTTCCCGCCGGAGCACTATGAGAATGTCTTGCCTCATGTCGAGCGGGGCTTGCAAAGAGCGGGCAGAGTCCTTGACGACATTGATCTCGCCGCTTGTATCTGGTGCTCGATCTCGGCCGATCAAGCAGCGGCGGAGGCTGCGCTCGCTGACAAGATCGCCTATTACGGACATGCCATGAGCCCGCTGATTTTGGGGCAACTGGACTTGACGCAAAAGGACTTCGAGCCGATTCGACGCGCCTACCATCTCGAAGGCGATACCGCGTCAGCGCGGCGCATGGTGACTCCGAGGATGTTGCGCATCGGCATCGCCGGCACCGCCGCCGCGCTCATTGAGCGGCTGGAAGGGCTGGCGAGCATGGGGGCGCGGCATATCAGCTTTGGTCCGCCGCTCGGTCCGGATATCACCGCGGCGATTGAGGCGATTGGGCGGGATGTGATACCATGTTTTCGTGAAGCCTAACGATGCGCGGGACCTGTGTTGAGGGCAGCATCCGCAACCGACAAAGATAATGGTTCAAACTACATGTGCTTGGGAGGAGATCAACAGAATGCGACGTCTTATATTGTTTTGTCTGCTTGCAATCATAAACATGGCGCCGCTGACACAAGCGCAAGGACAAGACGACAAGTCGGCGGAGCCCAGCGAGGGCATCCCCCTGATGCGGGTCTATGGCAGCGATTTACCCGCCTGTTCTGTCTTTCAAGGGTCGCTGCTCACCACTCGTATCGTCTTGCCGCATAAGTCAATCATAACGCGAGCCTCGGAATTGGAATCGATAGATGACTTGCTCGCTTTTGCTGGCGAAGACATTGATCAACGCATCTGGGAGATGTCGCCGCCTTGCGCGGAAGCCGTCGAAGTCAGTTGGTTTGTGAGCCAGGTTGCCGGTGATTTTGCGGCGGCGCGGGCTTTGGAGCTTGCGGGCTTGGCGCCGGAGGCCAACCTCTATCAACAGCAGGCCGAGCGCGGATCGGCGCGCTTTGACGAGATTTTCGCCTACATCCACGAGGAAGGATGGCACGAGCCTCTGACCGGGGACGACGGCAGCTTGGCGGAGTGCGCCGCCGCCGAACAGACATCCCTGGACAAAATCGCTTCGGATTTCAACGAGTTATTGGTAGGACCGGTTTTGAAGGTGGAGACGAGCGCCGATTTGATCGCGTATGGCGAAGCGCACGTCGATTGGCGGGAAAGGATTTGGACAAGTCTGCCGACTTGTACCGAATCGGTGCAACTTGGCGTTCTAATGGGCGTGGTTGCCAGAGATTTTGCTACGGCATTCGCATTGAGCTTGTCCGGCATAGATACAGATGACAACCCGTATATGCTTAGAGCTTTGGGGGGTTGGATGACGTTTATGGACCAGACCATTCTGAAGGACTTTGCTGAAGATACGGGAAACGCGGCAAAGACCTACTATGTCACCGCCAATCCCTACGCCAATATCCGCTCCTGCGCGTCCACAAGCTGCAGTATCGTCGCTACCGCTCAAAATGGAGAGGCGTTGTCAGTGATTGATGATTCGAAAGACTGGTTCGAAATCCGTCTGGAGAACGGCGAAACGGCTTTCATCGCCGGCTTTTTGATGAGCGAGACCGAGCCAGATCCCTAGCTCAGTTCGCCAGCAATTGACTCATCTCCTGCAAGGCGGCGCCCAACTCGATCACTCGATTCGTGCCGGTGCCGCCGCCGATATGCGGGCAGAGGATCACGTTGTCCAGCGCGCAGAGGGGACTTTCCGGCGGCAAGGGCTCGTAGGTGAAAACATCCAAGCCCGCGCCGGCGATGCGGTTCTCGCTCAGCGCCGCGATCATGGCGTCTTCGTCAATGATGCCGCCGCGGGCGATATTGACCAAATAGGCGCTTTCTTTCATCAGCGCAATCTGCTGGGCGCCGATCATGCCCTCGGTCTCCGCAGTATGCGGGGTGGCCACACAGACGTAATCGCTCTCGCGCAGCAGGTCGTCGAGATCACGATAGCTGGCGTCAAAAACCCCTTCCAGTTCGGCCGAAAGCGGCTTGCGCTTGTAATAGATATTTCTCATGCCCATGACGCTGGCGCGGCGCGCCAGTTCACAGCCGATCTCGCCCATGCCGATGATGCCGAGGGTCTTGCCCGTGACTTCGTGGACGCGTTCGTTTTTCATCCAGTGGAAAGCGATCTTGCGCTGCGAGGTCAACTCGGGTTTGATGCCGCGGTAGCGGTAGGCGCCCATCGCCACCGCCTCGCTGCCGACGATCAGGTCCTTGCTCAATGCCATGATCAGCGTCAGCGCCAGTTCCGCCACGCAATTCGGACCCTTGCGGGGGACGCAGCCAAAATGGGTTCCGCGCTCGCGCAGGGCGTCAACGTCGATATTGAAGTAACTCCTGCCCAACTTCAATACCGCGCGGAGGTTGCTCATCTTGTCCAGCAGCGCTTCATCAACCTGTGCCGTATCAGCGATCAAGCCGACTATCTTGTCGCTTGCCAGCGCGGCTGCATCGGCGTCGTCGCTGGCGCCAAGTATGTTCAGGTTTGGAAACTCGCCAGAAAGGTCCGTGATTGCCGCCTCGTATCCTGCATCGGCAAGCAATACTGTGTGCGTTTCGACTGCATTTGCCATGTTGCGGGTTCTCCTCATATTGTCCGCTATTGTCCGCCGTTTGTTCCCAGCGCAATTTGATGCCAGTTGCCGCAGATCTCGTCCGCGACGAAGCTGATATGCGTATTCATCAGACCGACAGCGGCTTCGGCATCTTCGTTTTCGATGACCTGGGCGATCTCGCGATGATTGAGGACGATTTGCCGCAGATTCTCTTGCTGCTGGTTGCTTAGCGAAAGCACTTGCTGAACGCGCTGCGCCACGCTATTCCACAAGACAGCCAGCAGTTGATTGCCGCTGAAGTCGATCAAGGTATCGTGGAACATGCGGTCAATCCGGTTGAGATCCGTCAAGCTGTCTTGTTCGGCCGCGCCCTCCATCTCGTCGCAGATCGCATAGAGCTCGCTCACGGCGGCGGCTGCCTGGCCGGCCGCCACGATCTGCCGTATCGCATAGCTTTCCAGCATGCTGCGGACGCTGAAGAGATCCTCGATATCTTTTTTCGAGAGCGTTTTGACTGTTGAGACGTGATATGCCACTGTCTCGACCAAGCCTTCGAGGCTGAGGGCATAGATGGCGTCGCGCAAGGTAGCCTGGCTCACGCCGATCTGGTTGGCTAGTTCTGTGCCGACCAAAGCTTGTCCCGGCACTAACTCGCCATTCACGATTGCGTCGCGAAGCGCATTGATGACACGGTCTCGCAGTGGCAAAGTCTGAATCGGTTCCATCTCGCTTCCTTCAACCTCTCGCCGATTATAGGAATAGGGGCGAAGGCTGTCAAGCAAACTGCCAAAGACGCGGTTGGCATTAAGAGAGAATCCCGGGGAGTTTGTATTTTCCCGCGAGTTATGTTACATTCTCGGCAATTACTGATTGTCGACAATGTGGCGCGGCGATTCTTAGAGCCGCTCGGCGCGTAAGCGGCGAGAAGGTCCCGGGAATGCGCGCTCGCAGAAAAGGACAAAGCGCTCCTTGCATGAGCAAGGGGGCTTATTAAAATGAGCCTCTTTGAATGACATCGAGAGGGGACGCGCCGGGTTGGCGCGAGAAGGGATTATTCATGGGATTAGCGACAAATGCCGAGCAATTGGTGGAAATGGCCGTGGTCGGCTATGTGAGCCAGCCGACAGTTCGGGGTTATATCCCCCATGCCAGCGGCGAAGCCACGATCTTGCCGGGCATGTCGGGCATGATATACAACGCGCGGGTCGGGGATGAGGCTTTTGGATGGGCGGCGGATCATCTGGAGCCGGGGGCTTCAATCGCCCATCCTGATCTTGATGCCGACTATGCCATGCACTACCTGACCTGCATGGGCAACCAGGCTTTTGTCATGAGCGGCTTGGCGAAAGGAACAGAGGGCATCGTCACCGGGGAGCATGCGCGCTTGCTGGTGGACTTCCCGCCGGACGCCGCCGAACTGATCGGCGTTGGCGACGCGGTGCAGATCCGCGCCAAAGGACAGGGTTTGCAACTGGTCGATTACCCGCATATCACGCTCAAGAAATGCAGCCCGCGGCTGATTGACAGCCTGCCGATTGAAGCGCTTGACGAGCGTCGGATCCGTGTGCCGGTGACGATGGAATTGCCGATTCGGATCATGGGTTCCGGCGCTGAGTTGAATCCGGACTTCGTCGACCAGGACTTGATGTCCGGCGATCGCGCGCTCATGGCTGAGCTTGGCATTGATCAGATGCGGCTGGGGGACCTGGTCGTGGTGAACCATGCCGATCATCGCTTTGGGCGCGGTTATAAACCTGGCGCCGTCACCATCGGTTTGTGCATTCACGGCGATTCGATCATGACCGGGCATGGACCCGGCATCCTGACCCTGATGACTTGCGACGAACCCTGCATCGAGTGGGTGATTGATCCGAACGCAAATATTGCCAACTACTTGAACATTCGGAAGGTATCATGAGCGCGAAAAACAATGCCCAGCAAGTTGTAAGCGTATCCGTACAAGGCGTGATCACGCCGCCGCGCATGCCGCCCTTGCCGGCCATGCCCTACTCCCTCGCGGCCGACGGCAGTCCCTTTCTTTTGCCGGCTTATGGCAGCATCGTCTACAACGTTTCCATCGGCGATTCGGCTTATGGTTGGCTGGCGGATTGCGTCCATCCCGGCGTCAGCGTGATGCTCAATGAGGCCACCGGCAATCGCGGGCTGAACGTCTTGTCCTGCGTGGGCAATACCGCCATCGTCATGACCGGCAACGCGCAGCGGGCGCGCGGCATGGTCACCGGCAAGACAGGACGCTTTTCCGAGCATGTCATTATCCATTTCGATCAAGAAGTGCGCGAGCAACTGGCTATCGGCGACAAGATCGTCATCAAAGCGGAGGGCGTGGGACTCAAGTTCGACGACCATCCCGATATCATGCTCAAGGGCTGCTCGCCGGAGTTGGTCGATGCCCTGGAGGTCACGACCAACGCGGAGGGCAAGCTTTCGGTGCCCGTTGTAGGCCAAGTGCCGCCGCATTTGCTGGGCGCCGGCGCTGGATTGACCAGCGAAGGCGGCTCGATTCATATTCAGACCGCCGACAGTGACGCGGTCAAGGAAGCGGGCTTGGATCAGTTGCGGCTGGGCGATGTCGTCGCCTTGACGGATTACGACAGCAGTTGGAATCATGGCTATCTGCGGGATGCGGTCGGCATTGGCGTGATCGCGCAAGGCGACAGTCCGCGCGCGGGTTATGGACCCGGCATTACGCTGATCATGACCTCAGCCGGCGGCAATATTGAGCCTATGGTGACGCCCGGGGTGAATTTGAAAGATTTGCTGCTGTAGTTTGACCCCGATCCCCAGCCCTGGCGCCCCCTCGGTCCCCCGCCTCACGGGGGATGCTTCCCACTAAAGAGGGAAGGGGAGCTAAAGCGCGGGATTTGTGGGCTTAAATGAGAAACGGCGTGATTCAGGAGAACTAATGGGAGCAAGTATTGACGCACATGTGTACAAAGTCCCTCCCTCCTTGTGGGGGAGGGATTTAGGGTGGGGGGAAAATTCATGACTTACATAAAACACATGGCATTTGCCGTGAAGAGCGTGGACGAAACTCTGAATCGCTATCAGACGCTGCTTGGCGCCGGCTTGGACGCGCGCGTGGTGGTGGCGGAAAAGGCGCGCATCAAGGTGGCGATCTTTGATGTCGGCGATATCGAATACCAGTTGAACGAATCGCTAGATGCCGACGGCCGCTTCAGCAAGTGGATTGCCGAGCGCGGTACTGAAGGCTTGCATCATATCTGCTACGCCGTCGACGACATTGACAGCGCGCTGGAAGTAGCGCAGGCAGAGGGCGGGACGCTCAAGGAATGCAGTTCTTGCAAGGTATCGGGCAGCCACCCTCATCCCGAGGGTTTTGTCGCCTTCCTGGAGCAGGAAACTGGCGGCATCGAACTCGAGCTGATGCAAGTTTACAGTCCGGATGAACTCGAACAATACAAGTCGATCCGGGGCATCTGAGCGATGGGCATCACGCTTGTGCGCGTGCCGGTTGATGATCTGGAAGACTTTGTTCATCGCGCTTTCATCGCGATGGGTTTGTCGGGCAAGGAAGCCGAATACTGTACGGCGGGTTTGATGGGCAGCGAACTGCGCTGCCTGCCCGGGCAGGGACAGGGCGTTGGCCGGCTGACCGGCTATTACGAGCGCATTTCCAAGGGGCTCTATCAGCCCGGCACGGAAATGGAAGTCATCAAGGAATCGCCCGCTTTGGCGCTGGTCGACGCCAAGATGGTCATGGGATCGGTAGTCGGGCAAGAAGCCATGGGCATCGCCATGGACAAAGCCAAAACCTGCGGCATCGGCGCTTGCGTGGTCTTCAATAGCACGCATTTTGGCTCGTCCGGCTATCACGCGCGGCGGGCGTTGGAGACTGATTGCATTGGCATCGCCATCACCAACGCCGGGGCGGAGATGGCGCCCTGGGGCGGGACTTCGCCACGGGTCGGCACGAACCCCTGGGGCATGGCGGCGCCAACCGGCGGAGACTTCCCGGTGGTTCTCGATATCGCCTTGACCACGGCCGGCAAGGGCATGATGCGTTGGCATGAACGCGAGGGCAAATCTATGCCGCTTGACTGGGCGCTGACGCCAGAGGGCTTGGAAACGGATGATCCCAGCGCCGCCATGGCGGGCGCATTGCTGGGCATTGGGCAGTACAAGGGATACGGCTTGTCGCTCTTCACCGATATTCTGACGGGCGTCATCAGCGGCGGCGGTTTTGGGCTGGCGCCCTACCAAGACCGCTCGATCGCCAAGCTGGATGTCGCGCATACCTTCATCGCCATCGACATCGCCTGGTTCATGCCGGTCGAGGCGTTCAAAGCGCGCATGGATGCCTTCATCGCCGAGATCAAGAGCAGCGAATTGCGCCCGGGCTTTGACGAGATCCTGGTGCCGGGCGAGATCGACCACCGCCGCGAGCAGGCTTATCGCCGCGACGGCGCGTTGTTGGACGCGCAGGTCTTCGACCGGCTGCGAGAACTGGCGGAAACGCTGGATATCGACTTTCCTTTCGAGCGGGAGATCGTGGAATGAAACCGCCACAGACACTCAGCAGGCCGCTAGCGGGGCGCGTCGCCGGTGACCAACCCCACCCTCCAGCCCCCTCACCGATGCTTCAGGGAGGGGGAGCGCAGCTCCCGCCCAATGTAATCGAAGCGGCGGTTGCCGCCCTGGAACGGGGTGAAACGCATTACACCGACCGTCCCGGCATCCCCGAGTTTCGCGCTTGGGTGGCCGATCATCTGGCGGAACGCTTCGGGTTGCGTATCGACCCAACGGAGGTCACCATCACTTGTGGCAGCACAGAAGCCCGTTTCGTGACGATGACGCTGCTGGCGGAAGCGGGCAGCGCTGTGCTCTGTCCCGGCGATTCGTCGCGTATCCGTGGAGCGCTGCATATTCTGGGCGCCGAAATCGTCGATTCGGTGCAGGATGACGTCAGCTTGCTTTACCTCAGTCCCGATGTTTATCGCGAAACCAGCATAGAGCTTTTGCAGCGAGCGGAAGATACGGATTGGTGGATCGTCTACGATCTCAGTTTCGCCAAGACTGCGCCGCGCTTTCACCCGGCGCAGAACGAAAAGCTGGCCTCGCGCGTGGTCACTATCGATTCCTTGTCGGCTGATTTGGCCGGCTGGCGGCTGGGCTGGATGGCGGGCTCGGCAGCGGCGCTGCGCTTGCGCGCCGGCAAGCAAGCCATCACCATTTGCACAACCGCTGTCTCGCAGTGGGCTGGGCTGGAATTCCTGAGGTCTCGTAAATCATGACCCTCCTCAATCCCAACATTCCTGAATCTGTTCGCGCCGTCGCCGCCGATGGCACGCAATTGCGCTACGCTTTGATGGAGATGGCGGGGCAGATGGACGATATCATCACGCTGGGACGCGGCGACCCTGACTTGCCGACCCCGCCCCACATCGTCGAAGCAGCCAACCGCGCCATGCGCGAGGGTCGTACCGGGCTGACGCCGGTGCAGGGTCTGCCGCAATTGCGCGGCGCCATCGCCGAGCACATGCGCGCGTGCAATGGCTTGCCCGTCGCAGCGGAAAATGTCATGGTCACGACCGGCGGCCAGGAAGGGCTGTTCCTGGCTATACAGGCTTTAATCGACCCGGGGGACGAGATCCTGGTGCCGGACCCGCGCTATACCTCATATGACGATGCTATTCGTCGAGCGGGCGGCGAAATGGTCATGGTGCCGACGGATCGTGAAGATGCCTTTAACCTGGAAGCGGAAGCGGTTGAGGGAGCCATTACGCCGGCGAGCAAAGCGCTGCTGATCGTGACGCCGAGCAATCCCACCGCCGGCATTGTCACCGAAGACCGCCTGCGCGCCATCGCCGATGTCTGCATCCGCCACAACTTGATCGTGATCGTCGACGAGATCTACGGAAGAATTGTCTATGAGCCCTGGCGGCATTTCAGCATCGGGTCGCTGCCGGGCATGGCGCAGCGCACGATCACGCTGGACGCCTTCTCCAAAGCCTACGCGATGACCGGCTGGCGCTGCGGCTATGCGGCCGCGCCGGAAAATGTCATTGATGCCATGGCGCGCGTCAAGGCGGTCACCACCGGACCGGTGGCCACGGTATCGCAATGGGCGGGTTTGGCCGCCATCACCGGTCCACAAGACTGCGTGGGCGATTACTTGAAGATCTACACGGAGCGGCGCGCCGTCTTGCTGGATGGTCTGGATCGCATGGGCTTCGCTTATGGCGAGCCGCGCGGGGGCTTGTTCGTCTGGGCGGACAGCTCGTCCACCGGCATCCATGCCGCCGAACTGTCTTATCTGCTCTTGAAAGAGGGGCGCGTTTTGATCTTTCCCGGGACTGCCTTCGGCGAAAACTGGCGCGAATATGTGCGTATCACGATGCTGGAACCGATTGAAACGCTTAAGGAAGCGGTGGAGCGCATGCTGCCCGTGCTCGAGCGGTACCGCGTCTGACCGAGCGCGTCAGTTTGTGATTTTTTCGTAGGAATGCGGTATTATCTGCTCTATGGCTACATCAGTCGGAAAGGAGCGCGTTATCGAAATATCCCTGTTTGATCGTCAGATGAGTCTTTCACTAATGAGGAGTAGAAAATGAAACTGAAACTCACGTTAGCGCTTTCGCTATTGCTGATTCTCATGCTCGGGCTGGCGCCCATGATGAGCAGCGCGCAGTCGGTGCCGGTCCCGGACGATGACACCCTCGTCATAGCGATTAATGGCGAGCCGGGCTCGATGGATCCGGCGCAGGTCGGCGGTTCGACCGGCGGCAGCAATTTCCGCATTATGATGCATACCTTCGCCACGCTTTACGAGTTGGGTCAGGCGAGCGGCGCGATTGACCCCTATCTCGCGCACAGCTTCACCGTTTCCGACGACGGCACGGAATGGACCTTCCACATGCACGAAGGTTTGACCTGCGATGATGGCGAGCCTTTGACAGCTGAAGACGCCGCCTACAGCTTCAACCGCATGGCCGACCCGGCCAACGGCTTCACTGGTAACTCGGCTGGATTCGTTGTCGCCTCGACCGGCTTTGTCGAAGCGCGCGCCGACAGCGAGCTGGATGTCACCATCGTCGCCAGGAAGCCGCAGAACCGCGCCATGCGCCTGGGCTTGTACTCGGAGGTTTTGGTCCACTGCAAGGATTCTTACGAAGCGATGTCGTTTGAAGAAGCGGCGCGCAATGTAGTCGGCAGTGGTCCCTATTCCTTGGCTGAATGGGTGCCCGGCGAATACATGAGCTTGAAAGCGGTCGAAGGCTTTGGTCTGCGTCCGCAGGGCTTTGAAAATCTGGTTTGGCGCTTCATCCCCGAGCCGTCAACGGCCGTGGCGGAAGTCATCACCGGCAATGTCGATATCTACAAAGAATTTCCAGCCAACCAAGCCGACGCGATCAATAACTCGGGTGTGGCGGAAGCGCGTTTCTTCCCCGGCACCACCCGCACCTACATCGGCTTCAACCTGAACCCGGACGCGCCCTTCCGCGTCGAAAACCCCGACGATGTTGGCGCCCAAGCCATCATGAGGACCGATGTGCGCGTGGCGCTGCAATACGCCATTGACACTGACGCCATCTGCGAGAATCTGCTGCTCACCACTTGCGAACGCGCTACCAGCCTGGTCAACCCCAGCAACGCTGATCACCCGACATTGGAGCCCTATCCCTATGATCCAGCCAAAGCCGAGGAACTGCTGGACGCGGCCGGCTATCCGCGCGGCGATGACGGCGTGCGCTTCTCGCTCGAGATGCCAGCGCGGCGCCTCACTGGCGCGATGGCGCCCGAAGTGGTCCTGGCGACCGCGCAGATGCTCACCGATGTCGGCGTTCAGACCGAAGCCATCTTCCAGGAATCGGGCGACTGGGTGGCAGCACTGATCACCCATGACTTGGGTCCCCTCTACTTCGGCCGTACCGGTGGCAGCGAATGGAGCGCCCAGTACGACATGGCGGATATCCCGGGCCACGAAGCCGGCTGCGGCGAAGCCGAGACCAATTACACCAATTGGGACAACGATTTCTGGTGCACCGGTTGGGACACGCTGCCCTCGCTGACGGGCGACCCCGAAGCCGAGCGTGAGCTGGAAATCGCCATGCTGGAAGAGTTCTACAACGACCCGCCCTGGATCATGCTCTTCGCTGGACCACGCACCGAAGCGGTCAGCAACCGCATCAATTACGAGTCGCGCGCGGACTACTTCATCACCGGTTACTCCGCGACGCTGAAGGACGATATGTAGGGGGCGCCCCCACCCCCTTGCCCCCTCCCCCATAAAGAGGGAGGGGGAATATACTGGGTCTAGGAAAATCGCAAGCGTGAACTTCACAGTTTTTTGGCGCTGTACATGCCAAACGACATCGCGCTCACGCTAACAAAGTCCTTCCCTCCTTGCGGGTCGCGCAGGCACTGACCTACGGGGAGGGATATAGGGAGGGGGTTGCAGCACTCCCATGCACAAGTACGTCATTCGCCGGCTGCTCTTGACTGTGGTGGTGGTCTTTGGGGTCACGCTTTTGACTTTCTTGTCCATCCATCTGGCCGGCGATCCCACGATTTTCTATATCAGCGAGCGCGCCAGCAAAGAAGAGCGCCTGGCGGCGCGCCAGCGCCTCGGTTTCGACCGGCCGCTGCACGTGCAATACCTGGATTTCATTGTCAATCTGGCGCGGGGCGATACCGGCAATTCGCTGCAGCATCGCGTTCCCGCCTTCGATGTGGTCATGGAGCGCATGCCGGCCACGCTGGAATTGACCATCGGCGGCTTTCTCCTGTCGACCGTCGTGGCTTTTCCGATTGGGGTGCTGGCGGCGACGCGCCGCGGCACCATGACCGATGGCACGTTGATGCTGGGCGCCATGCTGGGTCAATCGATGCCGAGCTTCTGGCTGGGCTTGATGCTCATCTTATTCTTTGGCGTCACCCTGCGCTGGATGCCGGTATCCGGGCATGTGGCTTTTCTCAAACCGCTCTTCGAGGGCCGGGTCGACGAAGCGCTGACCAACCTGCCCAGCGCCATCCGTTACTTGCTCATGCCGATGGTGGCGGTATCCGTTTATTCGATTTCTCGCAACTCGCGGCTGATTCGTTCGGCTGTACTGGAAGTTTTGCGGCAGGATTATGTCGTCACCGCCCGCGCCAAAGGCTTAAACGAGCGCACGGTTATGATCCGCCACGCCATCCGCAACGCGCTCATACCGATCGTGACGGTGCTGGCGCTGCAGTTCGCCTTCCTCTTGAATGGCGTGATCGTGACTGAGACCGTATTCTCCTGGCCCGGCGTCGGGCGCCTGGTATTTGACGCTGTCAATCAGCGCGATGTGCCGCTGGTATTGACGGCGGTCGTCTTGCTTTCGTTTTTATTTGTCGGCGCCAACCTCATTGCCGACCTCATGTACGGCTTCCTTGATCCGCGTATCCGGCTGGAATGAGCGAACATCAATGAGCGCCTCTCCCGACCCCAAGACAGCACAAAGCGCCGGTCACGTTTCCTCGCTTGATTTTCAGATGGAGGAAATGTACGAGCCGCAGTCCTTCACGCAGCGGGCTATCACCAGCATGACGCGGGCGCGCTATCCGGTGGTCGCCATCATCTTTCTGACGCTGATTGCGCTCTGCGCCATATTAGCGCCGCAGTTGGCGCCAAAGGATCCCAACCGCATCGAGATTTTCGATACGCTCAAGCCGCCGTTCAGCTACAACCGTGACGGCGAGTTGGAGTATGTGCTGGGCACGGATTCCACCGGGCGCGATGTGCTCTCGCGGGTGGTATATGGCGCGCGGATTTCATTCTTTGTCGGCTTGGCGGCGGTCGGCCTGGGCGGCGGCGCTGGCACCATTCTCGGGCTGACGGCAGGTTACCTGGGGGGCCGCGTCGATGACTTGATCATGCGCCTGGCTGACATCCAACTGGCTTATCCTTTCATCCTCTTCGCCATCATGATTTTGACGATTCTGGGAGAAGGCGTTCTAAACCTGGTCCTGGTTCTGGGAGTCGGACAGTGGGTCACTTACGCGCGCATCGCCCGCGCCGAGACGCTGGTGCAGCGCGAGCGCGAGTTCGTCGAAGCGGTGCGCGCCCTGGGCGCCACCGAATGGCGCATCATGTTCCGTACTATCTTGCCCAACATCCTGACGCCGCTGATCGTGATCGCCTCATTCAACGTGGCCGGCGTCATCTTGTCCGAAGCGTCACTCTCCTTCCTCGGTCTCGGCGTGCCTGAAAGCGTGCCCACCTGGGGCGCTATGCTGGCCAACAGCCGCAATCAATTATTGAGCGGGTCTTGGTGGCTGGCGGTCTTTCCGGGCTTGGCGATCATGTTCACGGTGGTATCGCTTAACATCCTGGGCGATTGGCTGCGCGACTTCCTGGATCCACGTTTGCGCGGCTCGGGACAGGGATTGTAGCCGCGCGGCGCGTAATCGGCGAGAAGGACAGCCGCGCTCAGGCAAAACAACATACCTCCCGCTCTAGCGAGCCAGGCGGTTTATCAATTAGAGGAGAGTCAATGGACAATTTGCGCGGTCAAAGCGCTATCATTACCGGGGCGGCGCAAGGCTTGGGTTATGCCATAGCCAAAGCCTATGTCCACGAAGGCATGCGCGTCGCTTTGATGGACATCCGCGGCGATCTGCTCGAAACGGTCGCCAGCGAATTCACCGCAGCGGGTGGCGATGTATTGCCCATCACCGTTGATTTGTCTGACGCCGCTCAAACGCAAACTGCCGTCGAGGCAGCCTTGGGACAGTATGGCCCGCCCCGCGCCCTGATCCACAACGCCGCGCTGCTGATCACGCGTTCCATGCGAGAAATCACGCTGGATCAGTGGCAGACAGAGATCAATATCATCCTGCAAGCCGCATTCATCTTGAGCAAGGCGGTCTGGCAGCCGATGATCGATGCCGGCGGCGGCAGTATCGTCTATTTGTCCTCTGGTTCCGGCTACAAGGGATTCATCGAAGAGGTCGCCTACAACCCGGGCAAGCACGGCATCGAGGGCTTGATGAAGTGCCTGGCGCTGGAGGGGAAGCCCTTCAACATCGCCGTCAACTGCGCCACGCCCGGCGCGCCCATCAATACGCCCATGTCCGACACGAACTACAGCGAGGAACAGAAGCAGCATTGGGTTGACCCCGCCCTGCTGACGCCGGCTTTTGTCTATCTGGCAAAACAGGACGGCTCCGGTTTGAGCGGTCATCGCGTGGCCGCGCGGGCTAGCGGCAAATGGGATGCAGTCGATTTGTTATAATTCATGTTTTAGCCACAGAGGCACAGAGACACAGAGGAAAGACATTTTCGCGGAGGCTTGGACTAAAGTGGCTAACAGAAACGACTCGGACCCGTTGACTTATCAAATAATCGGCGCAGCGATCGAGGTTCATCGCGAGCTGGGTCCGAAATTGCTTGAGAATATCTATGAAGAGGCACTTTGTATTGAATTGGATCTTAGGCAACTTAACTACGAACGCCAGAAAAAGATTGAACTCGATTACAAGGGACACAGGGTCGGCACATTCTTTGTTGATATCATCGTTGAAAATAGCGTGATTATTGAGCTGAAGTCAGTTGCAAATCTGGCGCCCGTTCATGAAGCGCAGTTAATCAGCTACCTGAAACTCACCAAGTTACGCCGTGGCTTGCTTATCAACTTCAGTGTGGCAACTCTAAAGGAAGGCATCAAACGCATTACAGTTTGATTCTTTTCTCTGTGTCTCTGCGCCTCTGTGGCGAGCAATTCTTAGGAGAAGAAAGATGGCTGAACACTATCTCGATGACAGCGTTACGCAACCTTTCTGGGACAACTCCGTCACGCCGCGTCTGGTGATCGACCCGGGCGATACGGTGGTCATGGAATGCGCCGAGCCCGTCGGTCAAATAACGCCGGATTCAAGCGCCGACGACCTGGCGAATCTCGATTTCGGCAAGGTGCATGCGCTCACCGGCTCGATCTACATCAATGGCGCGAAGGCGGGCGACGCGCTGGAAGTCGAGATTCTCGATATGCGGCACAAAGGCTGGGGCTGGACCGGTCATATCCCCGGCTTCGGTCTGCTGCAAGAAGATTTTGACTATGCCTATATTCATCACTGGGAGCTGGATGGCGAGAATTGCATCTTCGGACCTGGCGACATCGTTCTGCCCTTCGAGCCCTTCCCCGGTTGCGTCGGCGTGGCGCCGGCTGAAAGCGGACGCCTGGATACCGTCCCGCCGCGCTTCAATGGCGGTAATGTTGACATCCGCGATCTGGTGGTCGGTTCGACGTTTTGGCTACCGGTCCTGGCTGATGGCGCGCTCTTTTCCACGGGCGATTGCCACAGCGCGCAGGGACAGGGCGAAGTCAGCGGAACCGGTATCGAATCCCCGATGACCGTCGCCATGCGCTTCAACCTGCGGGAGGGTCTTTCCATCAAGGAATTGCAGATCCGCCGCCCCAGCCCCATGACGGCGGTCGACAGCGCGGGATATCACATCACCACCGCCCACGGTCCCGACCTGATGGAAAACGCCAAAAATGCCGTGCGCTACATGATCGAGTGGCTGGTGGCGAATTACGATCTTAGCGAGAGCCAAGCCTATTGCATCTGCAGTACCGCCGGGGATCTCAAGATCAGCGAGATTGTCGACGTGCCCAACTGGATCGTCTCGATGCACATGCCGTTGAGCATATTTGGCTGATGCAAATTGATTTTAGGAACTTGCGATTGAAGCGCGAGGCTTTTGAGCGACACGGGCGACTTTCTTGAGCTTCTTTATGCGCGCCTCGGCTTTGGCGAGCTTTTTCCGCAGCTTCTTTTTTCCACGCTTCTTGCTTCTTTTGCCCGGTTTGCTTGCCAGTTGTTCTTGCGCAACCGAGAGTTCAGCCTTTGCGCGGCTCAATTCCGCTTCTGTCTCGGCCAGTCTGGCGCGCGCGCTTTCAAACTCGGATTCGCGCGCTTGCAAGTCGACCTGCCATTCATCCAGTTCCAGCGCGAGGGCTTGAAGTTGCTCACGTTCCCTGGCGAGCTTGTTGCGCTCGCGGGTGACCAAACCTTTCGCAGTCGCCAGGCGCTTCCTTTCCGCTTTAAGCGTCTCTATTGAAGAACTGGCTTGTCCCGCGTTCTCACTCATAATTTGATCATCAATCACTTAAGTCAATTGCGTTTTGGGGAATTTGAAAATAACACAGATTGTTCCGGATCACAAATTTCTTAACAATTGGCTCGTCCAGACCGACACTGGCAAGTCAAAAGACGCAGCCATATGATTGACAGCGCCCGACGAGCCCATCCCGGCGTTATCGGGCGCCTTGTCGCGCGATTTGATAAAAGAGGCGTCCCATGACAAAACGCGAACTGAGCATCGCCTTCCAGACGGACAAGCGAGCGCGTGAATATATTGATCTGGCGAAGCTGGTGAACGAATACAGCTTCGACGCCGTGACCGTCTATTGCGATGCGCCCTTCCACCCCAGCTACGCGCCCTTGCTGTTGATGGCGCCGCATATCAAAGGCGCCCGCGTCGGTCCGGCGGGAATCCCCCCGTCGCGCATGCACCCGCTCGATATCGCCGCTCAAACGGCGTTACTGGCGGATATCGCCGCGGGCGGCGTTTATCTGGGGCTGGTGCGCGGCGGCTGGCTAGAAGATCACGGGATTCGGGAACTCAGTCCGCCCATACAGGCGATGCGCGAAGCGATAGAGATCATCCGCAAAACGCTGGCGGGGGAATCCGCCGGCTATGCCGGGCAGGTTTACCGGATCGCCGACCATGTGCGCGCGCCCTATCCCTTGCCGCAAGCGAAGATCCCCTTGCAAATTGGCACCTGGGGGGAAAAGCTGGCCGCCCTGGCCGGCGAAGTCGCTGACGAAGTCAAAATCGGTGGTTCTGCCAACCCCGACGTGATCTCCGTGATCGCCGACGCCATCGCTGTGGGCGAAGCGCGCGTCGGACGCCCGAAGGGCACGGTCAAGATAGTCATTGGCGCGGTTTCGGTGATCGATGAGGACCGCGAACTCGCGCGCTGGGTAGCCCGCAAATCGGTAGCGTTGTATATGCCGATTGTCTCAAAACTGGATCCCACGCTGGAGATCGACCCTGAACTGATGGCGACTGTGCAAGCGCATGTCAATGCCGGCGACTCGGATGCGGCCGCTCGGCTTATACCGGACGATATCCTGGATCGCTTCATCTTTGCCGGCGACGCGGACGATATCATCAAGCAATGCGAAAGACTCTATGAGGCGGGCGCGGGGCGGATCGAACTGGGGACGCCGCACGGCGCGCGCGCAGCCGCAACCGGCATCCATCTCATCGGGCAGCGGATCATACCCGCTCTCGGAGGTTATCTGTCGTCTTAACGCTGGACCGGCAGCCGTCCGGCCCGAAGCGGATTTACTCCGCTGCCCGGTTCGCTCGTTGCCCTGTAGCCTCTCTCTCGTTATACTATTCGCTGCCGCTTGGCAAACAGAAAATGATAGAAGGGAAAACCGCAATGATCAGAAAATGTCTGCTAATGACCCTTGTTGTCATGCTGACGGTCAGCTTGGGCGCTAACGCCGCTGCCCAGGATGATATGGAAACCTATGTGCTTGGCGTCGTCTTGCCGTTTTCCGGCAATCTCGGCACCTTCGGCCAGGACTTCGCGCGCGGCGTAGAGTTGGCGGTATCGCAGGTCAATGCCGAGCTGGAGGCGGCCGGTCGACCAATCCGCTTCGAGATTGCCAGCGCTGACACCGAGAATACGCCGGAAGGCGCCGCCCGCGCCCTGCAGACCGTTGTTCAGACCACCGGCGCGCAAGTCTCTGTGGGTCCTTTGACTACCAGCGAGGTGCTGGGCGCCAAGCAATTCGCCGATGAAAACGGTATCGTCATTGTTGCGCCGGCTTCCAGCGGCGCGGCCGGCGCGATCCCGGGCGACAATATCTATCGCGTAATCTATCCGCCCGATGTCTTCGCTTCCAAAGCCTACGCCAATATCGCCCTCGAACGGGGCCACGAGAACATGGTTGTGCTGCATCTCGACGATCCCTTCGGCAATGGCATGAACGAAGGTTTCACCGCCAACTTCCAGGCGGGCGGCGGTGGCGAGGTCGCGTCCTTCGCTTATACGCCGGGCGCCACCGAGCTGTCCAGTGAAGCCGCCGCAGTCAGCGCCGCGCTCGCCGGTTTCGGTGATAATGCCGGCTTCTTCTGCGTCTGCTTCCTTTCCGGCGCGCAAGCCTTCCTGCAAGTCGCGCAGATTGACCCGATCTTGACATCAGTGCAGTGGATGGGCAACGAAGCGATGACCGCGGCTGAAATCCTGGCGGATAGCGGCCATGCCCAAACGCTCGCTAATGCCGACTTCATCACCGTATCCTTCTCCAGCGAGTCGACGCCGCTGACGCAGATCTTCATTGACGACTTCACGGCTATGTTCGACAAAGAGCCGGGCATCTTCACCAATTACGCCTTTGACGCGGCAAATATCGCCATGCTGACTATGCTGGCTGCCGGCAACGATGGCGCCGCCGTAAAGTCCATGTTGCCCTTCATCGCCAACCATTATATCGGCACGGCTGTACAAGCCTTCCTTGACGAGAACGGCGATCAGGCGATTGCCAGCTACGGTCTCTACATGGTGAGCGACGATCTGTCGGCTTTTGACGAAGTCGGCGCTTACAACGGAAACACCGACACCATCACTTACAATTGATCGGCTGATCGGTTTATCCTGAATTCGGACAGCGCTCCTCCCGGAGGCATCCGGGAGGGAATCACTAAGCGTTACAAGTCTCCCCCCATCGTGGGATGAGGTTAGGGATGCCCACTGCTCTTTTGGTGACCTCCGTCGTCAATACCATTCAAATCGGCAGTCTCTACGCCTTGATGGCGCTGGGCATTACCTTGACCTTCAGCGTCATCCGTTTGCCGAACTTCGCCCATGCCGAATATGTGACGGTTGGCGCTTTCGCGGCGCTGATCGTCTCGCTTTCGGGCGAGGTCAATCCTATTGTTATCATGGCAGCCGCTTTCGTCGTCGGCGCCCTGGTCGCCCTGGTCAGCCACCTTGTCGTGTTCAAGCCCTTGGAAGGGCGTAATGTATCCCTTTATACGTTAATTCTGTCCTCCTTCGCCGTCGGGCTTATCCTGCGCTATATCCTTTTCATGATCGCCGATAGCTTCAATCTCTTTGACACCCGCATTCGTATTCCGCTGCAGATCATCTACCGTGAAGGCGCGCTCATCTTGACAAATGTCTTCGCCTGGGTGGCGCCGACGAGTATCGCCCTCGTGCTTCTTCTGACTTTGCTGCTTAATGGGACGCCGCTGGGCCGCGAGATGCGCGCCCTGGCCAACAACATCAGTCTGGCGCGCGTCATCGGCATACCGGTCGAGCGGGTGAAGAACTACACCTGGATTTTGGTCGGCGGCTTGGCGGGAGTGGCGGGCGCGCTTTGGGGTTTGCAAACGGCGGTCAGTCCGCTCATGGGTTGGGTCGCGATCCTGTCCGTTTTCGCAGCCGCCATCCTCGGGGGTCTGTCAAGTTTTTCCGGCACCATTCTCGGCGCTTATGTCGTGGCTTTCTCGGAAAATACGGTGATGCTTTTTCTCAATTTCAACTTCGGCGTTGATCTCGCTTACAAGCCGGCTATCCCCTTCTTCATCATCATTGTGGTTCTGCTCATTCGTCCCCAGGGCTTTACGGAACTTTTCAACCGGAGCCGAGACTTGCAGCGATGATAAACATCGACATCGGCGCAACCGCCGTCGCCGTTTTGACGCTTTTTGGCATCTACTCCTTGATGGCCATCAGCCTCAATCTGGAATATGGCGTGGCCGGCGTACCCAATTTCGGGCAAGCGCTCTTTGTCTCAATCGGCGCTTATGTCGCGGGCCTCACCTACACGCGCTTGCTGCCACTGCTGGCGGGCGAGGGTGTCATACACCCTTGCCGCGGAACCATGGGCCAGGCGCTGCAGTTGCGCTCGGAGATCATGGCGACGCAACCTGTGGCTGGTTTTATCAACCTCGGTTTCACGTTTCTTTTCGCCGCGGTAGTGGCCGGTCTGGTTGGTTTTGCCGTCTCGTATGTGACGCTGCGCCTGAAAGAAGAGTGGTTCCTGGCGCTGGTTCTGCTGGTCGGCGGCGAGATCGTACGCATCGTCGTGCGCGGCGCGGACGACCTGATCTGCTCGCATAACGGCATTTCCGGCGTGGCGCAGCCCTTCTATTTTCTGGATGACCCGCGCGCCAGCGCCGTCTTGTTCATGTCCCTGGCGCTGGTCCTGGCCGCGCTCGCTTATTTTTACAGTCAGCGCCTGGTTCATTCGCCCTTTGGGCGCATGTTGAAGGGCTTGCGCGAAAACGAAGACGTGACACGGAGCCTGGGCAAAGGCATTTCCTTGGCGCGGGCGCAGATCATGTTGATCGGCTCGGTGATCGCCGCGGCAGGGGGCGTGCTATTCGCCTTGAATACCGGTTTTGTCAATACAAACGACTACGTGGTGACCTTGACCCTGGACGTTTGGGTGATGGTGGTGCTGGGCGGCGTGGGCAATAACCGCGGCGCTCTTCTGGGCGCGCTGCTGATCGCCATTATGGATCGCATTACGCAGATCGCCGCGATCGCCTTGAATATGAGCGGTTCGCCGATCGAATTCAATTATGCGCGCTTCATCCTTTTTGGCGTCATTTTGCTGCTGATGCTGCGTTATCGTCCACAAGGACTGCTGCCGGAATCGCCGCTGACGACGGATGCGCATGAGATACTTCGGCGGGTAAGGGGACGATAATGCGGTTCTTGCCAAAGGGGACATAGAGCCATGCGCCTGGATATCATAGCGACGGCGCGGCTGAGCGCTGAAGAAGCGGGGGCGCTTCGAGCATTGACAGCGGCGGTGTATCCGCCTACGCCGTGCGCCGATACAGCGAATACGGGGCGAGAGTGGGCGCCTACACAATGGAGCATCATGATACGGGATGCGGATCAGCAACTTGTTTCTCATGTCGGCGTCTTGACGCGACTTTGCTTATGCGACGACAAAGAGATCCTGATCGGCGGGATCGGCGGAGTAAAAACACACCCGTCGCAACGCGGCAAAGGTTATGCCGGGGCAGGGCTAGGCCGGGCGATCGAATTCCTGCAAGGAGAAATGGAGGTCGATATATCGCTCCTGTTTTGCGGTCCGCGAATGCGGAGCTACTATCGGCGCTTTGGCTTTGGCGCTTTCGCCGGGGATACCTTTGTGCGGCAAGACGGCGCAAAGATCTTGATCCCGCGGGACGAGGTCATGGTGATGCCGACCATGAAACCGTTGTCGCAGTGCGCGGCGCTGGATTTATGCGGTCTTCCCTGGTGATCCCGGCAAGTTTGCGCCCCCGGTCCAGAGCATAGAAAAGGTGGTTGATGCCCCTGCTTGAGCTTAAAGGCGTCCGCAAGGATTATGGCGGCTTGCGCGCTGTGGACGATGTCTCGCTGCATGTGCCCGAGGGCGCCATCATCGGCTTGATCGGTCCCAACGGCTCCGGCAAGAGCACCTTGATCAATCTAATCGCCGGAACGACCGATCTCAGCGCCGGGCGCATCGTCTTTGACGGCGACGACATCAGCGACTACTCGTCCGATCAGGTCTTTCGGCGGGGCATTGCCCGCGGCTATCAAGAACCGTCGCTGTATTTCAAGATGACCGCTCTCGACAACGCACTGCTGCCAGTTAAGGGGCAGCGCGGCGAAGATCCCTGGTACGCGCCCTGGCGGAGGCGCTGGCAGGCGCAAGAAGAGAATCATGCGCGTTCGGCGATTGATGTCCTGGAACAAGTGCGTCTGTTGCAGCATTACGACACCCTGGCATCGGATTTGTCGGGCGGGCAGATGAAGCTGTTGGAGATCGCGCGGGCTTTGATGGGCGAGCCCAAACTGCTGCTGCTGGATGAGCCGACGGCGGGCGTGGCGCCCAAGCTGGCTTATGAGATCTTCCAGCAGATCGGCCGCTTGCGCGACGATCATGGCATCACCTTTTTGATCGTCGAACACCGGCTGGAGATCCTTTTTGACTTCGTCGACTATGTCTACGTGATGCACCTGGGCAACCTGCTGGCAGAGGGCAGCGCCGACGATATCGCCAAGCACGCCACGGTGCGCGAGGTCTATTTTGGCGAGTGAGCCCGTCATGATAAAAGTCGATTCCCTGACCGCCGGTTACGGCAAACTGGAGATCTTGCAAGAGCTCAGTCTGGCTTTCGCTGAAGGGCAATTTAGCGCTTTGTTAGGACCGAACGGCTCCGGCAAGAGCACGCTGATGAAAGCGATCATGGGCATCAACACTATCTTCGGCGGTTCGATACAACTGGACGGACGCGAACTGGTCGGGCTGCGCACCGAAGATATCTCCAAGTTGGGCATCGCCTATGTGCCGCAGCGCGAGAACATCTTCACCGAAATGACGGTGCTGGAAAACTTGCAGTTGGGCTTGCGCGCCTTGCCGCGCGAGCAGCGGCAAGACGCCCTGGAGGAGCTATTGAAGCTTTTTCCCATTTTGGGACGCCGCGAGTCGCAGAAAGCAGGACTGCTCAGCGGCGGCGAGCATCAGATGCTGGCGATCGCCATCGCCTGGCTCAGCCGACCATCGATCATGCTGCTGGACGAGCCAAGCGCCGGTTTGGCGCCAGCCATCGCGGGCGATGTCTTCCGCGTCTTGCAGGACCTGCGTCGGCAGGGCATTACGCTGGTGGTGGTGGAGCAGAACGCGCGGCGCGTCTTGCAGTATTGCGATTATGCCTTTGTCTTGCGCGAAGGTCGCCTGGCCTTCGAGGGCAGCGCGGAGGACTGCCTCAATGACGAGGAGACGATCAAAGGCTATCTGGGCGTGCATGAAGGGGCAGTGTCTACAAGCCCTTGACCAGCAGCGCTTCCATCGCCCGGCGCAACTCCCCCGCGATGGGCGCCGGCTGCCGCGTCAGCCGATCCACGAAGACATGCACAAAGTAACCGACCGCCGCCGGCTGCTCATCGCCCGGCTTGAAGATGCCGATCTCGTAGCGCACGCTGGAATTGCCGAGTTTGGCGACGCGCAGGCAAGCGTCTACGGCATCGGGAAATTGAATCGGCTTGAGGAACTGGCAATGCGTCTCGACGGCGAAGCCGACGGAGTCGCCGCCGCTGAAATCCAGACCGCCGGCCTCCATCAGATAGCCGTTGATGACGGTATCGAAGAACTCGTAATAGATAACGTTGTTGATGTGGTGATAGACATCGTTGTCGCGCCAGCGAGTGGGGATCTGCCGCAGGTGCGTATAGCGCCCCCGTCGTTCGTCTTTCGGGTTCATTTGCACAACGTCTCACCTGAAGGATGTAGGGGCGACATAGCATGTCGCCCGCATTCCCGCGCCATCCAGCGGGCGATTGATCGCCCCAGCCTGTCCTCGCCTCATCTCACTTTGGGGACAGGGGCGCCCTCTTCCTTGAGATCCAGCGCCAGGGAATTGATACAGTAGCGCAAGCCGGTCTTGTCGCGCGGTCCGTCATCGAAGACGTGGCCGAGGTGCGAATCGCAACGGCTGCAGACGGCTTCGACGCGGCGCATCCCGTGGCTGCGGTCTTCGCGTAAGCCGACATTGCCTTCGTCGACGACGTCCCAGAAACTGGGCCAGCCGCTGAAGGAATTGTACTTGGTATCCGAGGAGAACAATGCCTGCCCGCATGCCGCGCAGGCATAGACGCCCTCGGCTTTGGAGTTGACGTATTCGCCGGTGAAGGGACGCTCTGTCGCTTGTTGGCGCAGGACCGCGTACTGTTCCGGGCTCAGTTCCCGGCGCCATTCCTCGTCCGACTTGATGATTTTCTCGCTCATTGGCTCTGTTCCTTTCGCTTTGTCACATGCCCTCATGGTATCCGGCAAATGTGAAGGGAGTCTTGCGCGCCTATCAAGATTATAATAGAAGTCCAGTGACTTTTCTCGCACTTGTATGCTTTGTACATAGTAATCAAATATGTACAATACACGCGACAGTGCCTGCAGGATGCTCAGAGACTGGCGGCTATGGCAACAACGGAACATACCATCAACGACGCGCTTGCAGAATTGCTTCGTGGGACGCGCTGGGCTTGGCGGGGCGAAACCGTCGTCCGGTCGGAGACGACGCAGTTGCTTGCCGAGTCCCGCGGACTCCGCCCCGACATACTGGTTACCGAACCTCATACCGCGCCTGTCGTTATCGAAACGGAAGTGTTGCCGGCAGCGAACGTAGAAGCAGAAGCAATTGCACGATTGGACGAAAAACTTAGTGGAAGTGGTCGTCCAATACTTTCCGCCATTGCCATTCGCCTGCCAACGCGATTCCGAGACGCGCAAGGGCACACTCTAAAGAAGATAATAGAATCGGCAAATGACCTTGACTTCGCGTACTATACTGGCAAAAATTCCGAGAATTATACGCGTCATCCGAAAAACGGCTGGTTTACGGGAGGCGTTCACGGTCTTTCACTACTCGTTCAATCCGCGACATTGCCACCGCTGCTCATTGACCGAGCTGCAAATATCCTGGAAATTGGTGTCAGCGAGGCAGCCGGCTTGCTGGACGATATAGCCAAAATCCGTCCAGGCACTATAAAAAGAATTGCAGAAACGCTGCATCAGCAAGACAGCCCACAAACCAGAAGGATGGCAGCAGCCGTCATGGCAAACGCGTTCATGTTTCACGAAGCGCTAGCTGGTGGACCCGGCGAATTGGAGCATGTCCGCTCGCTAGACGATTTAAGGAGCGGACTATACGGATTGCGGAAATCCGAGATTACCGCTGAATGGAGAAAGATATTAAGAGTCAATTACTGGTCAATTTTCGATATTGCCACACGACTTCTATCTATAATACCAACTCAATCAAGCAAGGAACTGATTGGCCGCCTGTCTCTCACAGCGGAAGCGCTGCTGGAAAACAACCTGATGCGCTCGCACGATTTGACCGGTACCGTCTTTCAAAGGTTAATTTCAGATAGAAAGTTTCTCGCCGCCTATTATACGAGGCCCGCGTCAGCAGCGCTCTTGGTCGGGCTGGCAGTCAACAGCTACAGTCTGCTCGGTGATGGCGGATGGTCGGATCCAGAGCAGGTCAAGGCATTGCGCATCGCGGATTTCTCCTGCGGCACCGGCACATTGCTATCTACTGCCTACCAGCGCATAAGCCAATTGCATGAGTTGTATGGGGGCGACTCCGCTTCCCTGCATCCCGATATGATGGCCAGCGTATTATTGGGCTGTGACATCCTTCCCGCCGCAGCGCACTTGACTGCATCGATGCTTTCCAGCGCCCACCCAACTGTAAAATACGCGGGTAGCCGCGTCTTCACACTGCCCTACGGTTTGCAAGAGGATGAGACGATTGCGCTCGGCTCAATTGATCTGCTGCGCGATATGGCGCTTTTGCAAGGCTTGGAGATTACGGCAAAATCAATTGAAGGCGCCGGTGAAGCGGAACTAAATGCCTGGCATTACGCGCCGCACGTCTCTTTTGATTTGGTGATTATGAACCCGCCGTTTACCCGCGCCACCAATCACGAAGGCGAGCATGAAAATGTGCCAAATCCGATGTTCGCCGCTTTTGGCTCAAGCGCCGAAGAACAGAAAGCCATGGCGAATGCGGCAAAAAAGCTTACCGCTGGTACGATAGCTCATGGCAATGCCGGCGAGGCTTCTATCTTTCTCACCCTTGCGGACAGGAAACTGACAGAAGACGGTATGCTGGCCATGGTTATGCCGTTGACTCTTCTGACGGGATCCTCGTGGGAAAAATGTCGAAATCGCTTAGCAGAATCCTACGAGAACTTAATCTTAGTATCAATTGCTGGCAGCGACAGCAAGTCAATGTCGTTTTCGGCAGATACTGGCATGGCAGAATGCCTGGTTGTCGGCAGAAGAAACGGAAAGAGACAATCGCGCGCTACTTTTGTAGTGCTTGAGAAATCACCAGAACATCCCGCCTATAGTGCCGTAATAGCCAGGCAGGTTGTACAGCTAACCAATGACAGTGGGATACGGCGCTTAGAAGGTATTCCAGTCGGCGGTACGCACATAACAGTCGGCGGCGACCTGATAGGTCAAGCAATTGATGTACCTTTACCGACTACAGGCAGTTGGAAAGTCGCCCGGATTGTCGATCTCTCGCTGGCACAGAGTGCTTTTCATTTGGCTGAAAAATGCCATGTTTGGCTGCCGACGCAGGCCAGTCCAGCAAGCATTCCGATGGCAACAATCAGGCAGATAGGCGAAATTGGACCTATACATCGAGACATTACCGGTACGAATCCTGATGGTTCGATAAGAGGTCCCTTTGAAGTTCGGCAATTGCGTCCTAACGGTGTCCCAACTTACCCCGTCCTGTGGGCACATGACGCCAAACGAGAGAGAACCATGATGTTCGAGGCGGACCGCGAAGGCGTACCGCGCCACGCCAATTCAGCCACCGCGCAAGCCATGATCGACGAAAAAGCCGCGCGAGTATTTCAGACCGCCTCGCACTGCCATTCCAATCTTGATTTTCAATTCAACGCTCAATCGACTTCTATGCAGTTTACGTCTCGGAAAACCATCGGTGGCCGCGCCTGGATTTCTCTGCAATTGCCGACGCTGGACCACGAAAAAGCCTTGGTGATTTGGGGGAACTCAATCCTGGGGATGATGATGTATTGGTGGCATTCTTCCAAACAACAAGCGGCGCGGGGAATGCTTACCAAAACAACTTTGCAAACACTCCCCATCCTCGACGTCACCGCCCTCACCACCGACCAACTCGCCCGAGCCGCGCAAATCTTCGACGAAACCTGCCAACTGCCGCTCAAACCTGTACACGAACTCGACATCGACGAAAACCGCAAAATTCTCGATCGCCGCTTCTACGGCGAAGTGCTGGGCTTGCCCGATGCCGTCCTCGCCGACGGCGGACCACTGGACATCCTTCGTCAAAAACTCTGCCGCGAGCCATCCATTCGCGGCAGCAAAAAGTAATCACAATCATTCAGGAGCCCACACCATGCCCAAGCAAATCCCTATCAGCGAAGTCGCGCGCGGATTCCAGTTCCTGCTGGTCGAAACCTTCGAAAACGTGCAGGGCGCTTACCTCGACCAGGGCACGTCGTTCTTCGAGACCCTCGCCGATATCAGCGCGGCTGACGCCTCGCAGCCCATGGGCGATTGCGCCACTGTCGCCGCCCATGTCGCGCATGTGACGTATTACCTGCGCGTTTTGGAAGATCGCATGTTCAGCCGCGACCTGAGCTATGTAAACTGGGACGAGATCTGGGGGAGCGTCAGCGGGGTCACTGAAGCGGAATGGGAAGCCATGATCGCGGACTTGCGCAGGACTTATGAGCGCATCAAGGGTCATCTCGATGAAGCCGAGAGTTGGGATGGCATCACCGAATTGTCCTCGATGCTGGGCATCATCGCGCACAGCGCCTATCATCTAGGCGAAATCCGCCAGATGACCTGTCATTTGGAGGCATGAATGACCAGGCAAGTCACAGTCTATCGCGAGCCGGGGCGCTTCGCTGGCTGGCCCGCCAACTACGGCATGTGGGCATGGGACGACGAGATCGTCGTCGGCTTCACCCTCGGCACGCACAAGACCGTCGAGCGGGGCCATGCGCGCGACAGGCGCCTGCCTTTCGTCAATATGCAAGCGCGCAGCTTTGATGGCGGCGAAACCTGGACGCTTGAAGACTTCAATGGCGCGCGCCCGGGCGGGAGAGGCTTGTCGGCCGATGAGCACATGGATGAGGGCTTGCGGCTGGCGGAGGTCATGGACGCGCAGACCGCGGCTATTCCATCCCAGCCGCTGAATTTTGCGCAGGGCGATTTCGCCTTGATGGTGGCGCGCACCGGCTTGGCGCCCGGCGTCTTTTCTTTCTTTTATCTGTCGGCGGATCGCTGTCGCAGTTGGCAAGGTCCATACCGCCTGCCGATGTTTGGCACGGCGGGCATCGCTTCTCGCACCGATTATCTGATTCAAAGCGAGCGCAAGGCGCTGTTTTTCCTGAGCGCCAACAAAGGCGATGGCGAGGAAGGCAAGACCATCTGCGTCCGGACGGAGGACGGCGGCATGAGCTTCGAGTTGCTGTCCGAGGTGGGCGAGGAACCGCTGGGAGCAGGCGATTTCGCCACGATGCCCGCGGCTCTGCAATTGCCCGGCGGCCGTCTCTTGTGCGCGCGCCGCTGCCGTAAAGGCGCTCGCGGATATAGCTGGATCGATCTCTACGCCTCCGACGACGCCGGGCGCTCATGGCGCTTCCTGAATCGTCCCGTCGCATTTCGCCAGCCGGGCCACGCTGGCAATCCGCCCTGCTTGAAATACCTAGCTGACGGCCGCCTGCTGCTGATGTACGGCGACCGCGACGGTCCCTACAAGATCTCCGCGCGCATCAGCGCGGACCAGGGCAAGTCCTGGAGCGACGAAATCACCTTGCGGGCCGGCGGCGCCAACAGCGATATGGGTTATGTGCGGGCGGTCCTGCTGGAGGACGGGAGGGTGGTCGCCGCTTACTACATCAATGACCGCCCCGATGGCGACGGCGAACGCTTCATCGAGGCGACGATTTGGACGCCATGACCCGGCGCAGCATTCCCAATCGCAGTTTCTTCGGTGGCGACAACCTGCCCTTCCTGCGAGCCATCGCAGAGCAATCCATCCACCTCATCGCGACGGACCCGCCCTTCAACAAGGACCGCGATTTCGGCGCTGCCTTCCGCGATCGTTGGTCCTGGAACCGCGACGCGCGCGCTGAATGGATCGACGACATCAAGGGCAGTTGCCCCGCCCTCTGGTCCGTGATCGAAACGGCGCGGCGCACCGCCGACGCGAGCATGAGCGCCTACTTGTGCTGGCTGGGCATTCGCCTGCTGGAAATGCATCGCGTCTTGCGCGGCGACGGCAGCCTCTACCTGCACATCGACCATAGTGCCCAAGCCTATGTCAAGCTGGCGCTGGACGCCGTCTTCGGCTTGGATAACTTCCGCAACGAAATCGTCTGGTATTACAAAACTGGCGGACTCAGCAAGCGCTGGTTCGGACGCAAGCACGATAGCATCCTCTTCTACAGCAAGTCGGACAGCTACACCTTCAATCCGCAGCAGGAGAAATCTTACCTGTCGCACAAATACGGCTTTTCCAATATCTCGCTCGACGAAGACGACGGCGGCGTCTATCGCATGGCTGCCATGCGCGATGTCTGGGATATTCCCGCCCTGCGCGGCAACCAACCCGAGGCGACCGGTTATCCCACGCAGAAGCCGCTGGCGCTATACGAGCGCATTATTCGGGCGTCGAGCAAGGAAAGCGATATCGTGATCGATCCCTTCTGCGGTAGCGGCACCACGGTCGTCGCCGCCGAGCGGCTGGGGCGGCGCTGGCTGGCTGCGGATCTCTGGGACGGGGCTTATGAGACGCTCTGCGCGCGGTTGGAAGCGGAGGGCTTTCTTGGGATAGAGCGTATTGCATACTCAGCTATCGCGACCGTCGGCTCAAAAGAGAGCGCGTTCGATTCTGATTAGAGTATAACGGCACGGGCTTTGTCAGTTGCCTTGCCCGAATTACCCTAGCGACCATCGAACTTGCTTAATCTCGTTATTGCAGGCGCAAAGCAAATCTCGCGGGAACAGCCCTGTAATCCACCTGTAATACTCCCCTAATTCCCCTGCAACATCCGACCTCTACAGTGAAACCGCAGCATTCGCTGTCCAATCTATTCACTAAGGAGTGCAGAAATGCGACTGAAAACAAGTTTTATCCTCGCGCTGCTGCTGGTCATCAGCGGCGGCGTCCTGGCGGACCATCACGAAGGCGCGACCTTCACTGTCACCATTGAAAACATCTCCGGCATCGGCTTGTTCGAGAATACCGGCGTGGCGGCGGTTCCCGTCGGCGGCGATAGCGCGGGACCGGCATTGCCCGGCGGCGCTTATGAATTTGTCATCCAGGCTCAAGTCGGCGATACCTTGACCTTCGCCACCATGCTGGCGCAATCGAACGACCTCTTCTTCGCGCCGGACGAAGCCGGTATCGCCCTCTTTGACGCCGACGGCAACCCCGTCAGCGGCGATGTCAGCGACCAGGTTGAACTCTGGGACGCCGGCACCGAGCGCAACCAGCCCATCGGCCTGGGCGATCAGCAAGCCCCGCGCCAAGCCGCGCCCAACACCGGCGTCGCTGGAATGGGCATCGTGCGCTTGGCAAGCGACCTCAACGACGGCTTGAGCTATCCCGCCGCCACTGAGATTGTTTCGGTTTCATTGACGCCGGGCGACATGGGGCAATTCACCGTGCGCATCGAGAATGTCTCGGGCGATTCCATGTTTGCGACGCCGATCACGCCGATCTTCTGGCTGGTGGAATCACGCGATATGATGATGGACGATGACATGATGATGCGCGGCGCGCTCTTCACATCGGGCCATCCCGACTTCGGCTATGGTCTGGAATCCTTGGCGGAAGACGGGGATCCCTCGACCTTGGCGGAGGTCATGGGCGGCGGCGATTTCGCTACGCCGCTGGCGCCCGTCGTCTGGGCGCTTCACGAGGACATGATGGGCGTCGGCGTCTTCTTCACGACAGGTGAAGCCGACCGCGGCCAGGGCTTGGAGGCTCTGGCGGAAGATGGTAACCCGGCTGCGTTGGCGGATTCGCTGGGCGATGTTCGTCACGGCGTGCAAGCGGCGCCCGATGGCGCGGACGGTCCCGGACCGGCTTTCCCCGGCGGCAGCTATAGCTTCAGCTTCGAGGCCTCGGCGGGCGACCGTCTGTCCTTCGCGACCATGTTCGTGCAGTCCAACGATCTCTTCTTGGGACCGGACGAAGATGGCATTGCGCTCTTCGATGACATGGGTCATCCCATCGAAGGTCGCGTCACCCGTCATATTGATCTCTGGGACGCTGGCACCGAGGTCAATCAAGAGCCGGGCGTCGGCGTCGACCAAGCGCCGCGTCAAGCCGGACCCAATACCGGCGCCGATGAAATGGGCGTCGTTCAGCTAGTCGCCGACAGCGGCGACGGTTATACCTATTCGCCTGTCGCGGCGCTGGTCCGCGTCACCATCTCTGTCGACTCGATGGAATAATCCACCGCAAGCAACTGCTTCGCCGGTAGATCAAGTCTCCCCCCAAAGCTTTGGGGGGAGACCTAGAGGGGGGTTGACTCCGGCAAAGGCAAATCCACCCAGCGCCGTTCACGATGCGATAGCTCCACGGCGTTTATGATCTCCTGGACTTGCGCGTTTTGCGCGAAGTTTCCCTGATTCTCGCCGCTATCGTTGACGATTTCTTCCATGAAGTTGTGGACGAGATTAGCATAAAACATCGCCGGCCAGGGTTCGCCCGGCGTATAAGCGGGCGGGAAGTAACTGGGGGGTATGTCCACCGCAACATATTCCACCTCATCAGCGTCAGGGCTCGTGGATTTACGCAGCGCTTCCTGATTTTCCAGTTCGGCGCCCAGGCGACAGAGCAGCGCCCCTTCCGAGCCGTAGACGCGCGCTTCGACACCGGGATAGCTGTTCACGGTGACGTAGCTGGTTTGAATCGTGCAGAAGCCGCCATTGCTGTATTCGCCGATATAGACATCACCGTCATCGATATTGGTGCGAATGAAATCTCCGTTCGGCATGGTGCGATAGGGCACGAAGTTGTAGAGTAGCCCTACCAGGCTCTTCAGCGGGCTATCCATGAACCAGAGACTAATGTCGATAATGGGAGCGCCGTAACCCTCTACGGATGACACCTTGATGTCTTTCGAGCCCGTCTCCACGATCATATCTTCTTTGGTGACCGGTTCGGTCGGGCTGATGAATTGGGAGTTTTGCTCGTAGCCGTTGAAGATCCAGGGCTCGCCGACGAACCCGTCGGCGATGAGATCGCGCATGTATTGAATGGAAGGCGCATAGCGGAAGGTCATGCCCACTTTGGTTTTCAGCCCCTTTGATACAGCCAGCTCGTGGGCGCGCCAGGTGTTGCGATAATCGTGCGCGACCGGTTTTTCGCACAGGCAATGCTTGCCCGCCTCCAGCGCGGCAAACGCCAGCGGTTCGTGATTATTCTTGTCACTGAGGTCGCCGCGCGTGCAAACATCGATAACGTCAATATCGTCGCGGCTTAGCATCGCCTGATAGTCCGTGTAGACGCTATCGATATCAAAGCGGGCGGCCGCGCTCTTGGCCAGGTCTTCGTTCAAATCGCAGACCGCTACCAAGTCACAGAGCGGCGATCGCTGGAATCCCGGCAGGTGCGCGCTGTTCGACCAACGCCCGGCGCCAATTACTCCTACCCGCAGTTTATCAGGCATAAGTTCTTCTCCATTGCGCCAGCATGCTCATTCGAGCGCCTGGCAGATTTATTCGAAATCTTGCAACTTTCGCTACCAATCGTTCACGGGTTGAGAAACCACATAGGTCATCGCGCCGGCTTCCAGCTGGGCGACGAAGGGCCGCAAGAGCAGCAGCGCTGTCTGATCAAAAGGCGCGCGAAATTCCTCAAGCAGCGCGAAGGTGGCGGGGTGCAGCAACCGCCCCAGCAGTGTATCCTTTGGCACGAGCGTTCCGATATGGCTCGCATCCAGCACCGGCACGAATATCCCGCCGCTATCGGGGCGCAAGACCGAAGTGCCGCTCACCGGCAGCGGAGGATCAATCGGCGGCGGCGCTTTACTCTCGTCGACAACGCCGACCTTGCAAAGGGCGCGCAGCAAACCTTCAGCAATCTTTTCAGCGCCCGTTTCTTCAAACTGGCTGCGGCCGCCCAATTCCACGGCCGCCACGGCCATGCCCAGGGACTTGGCATAACCTGACAGGCTGTCCGAATCGGCTTCCCGCTTAACGACGAAGGACGCGGGAAAGGAAATAGACAGTTCTCTGCCGCCTTCCATTTCGAAAACGAAATCGTTCACGCACCAGCTCCCGCCGCCATGCAAGTCGATCACGTAATCGATGCCTTTCAAGGCTTCCGTCGCCAGGACATGCGCAGCGCGTTCGGAGTATGATCCCGCGGGATTGCCCGGGAAAACCCGATTCATATCGAGTTGGTCAACGGGCGCGTTGCGTTTGTCCACTTGCATGGCCAGCGGATTCGTCATCGGCACAACGCGGATGAATCCGCGCACATCGGCAGTCTCGATGCGCTCCAGCATCTTGCGGATTGCCCAGCCGCCCCAGGGACTCTCGTCGCCGTGCAGCCCGGCGGTGATGAGCAGGCCGGGTTCTCCGCCGCCGAATTCGCCCAGCAGCAGCTCGCTAGTTCCAAAAGCAGAGGTGACACCGATGGGGAATCCGCGCCAACGCATCCCCTCAAAAATACCCGCCATTCGCCTCTCCAACTCGACTTATTTGACATTCGGGGCGCGACAAGTTAATCTCGATCTGTCGACAAATTGTTGATAAGCGCCCAATCTACTTTGGATTCTAACGATTCCATAAGGGCATTGTCAAAATTTCACTGCGCTCACGCTCTTGCCTGTTGACATTCCAATTTAGTAGTTGAAGAGGAGTTTTTTCATGAGCAAGCGATTACTTGTAAGGTTCGTGTCTTTATTTGTGGTCACCACCATGCTGCTGGCGTCGCTGGCCGGAGCGGTCGTGGCGCAAGACGAAGTGGTGCTGACATTTGGCATCAGCCGCCGGGTTGATACCCTTGATAATACGGCGACCGCCTTCTCCAGTGTGGAAGTCATCGTCGGCCACGTCTTTGACACCCTGGTCAAACAGAATCCGCTCGGCTCGTTCCATCCAGCTTTGGCAACCAGCTGGTCGGTCAACGATGACGCGACCGAATACGTCTTCGAGTTGCGCGATGACGTGACCTTCCATGATGGAACGCCACTGAATGCCGAGGCAGTCAAATACACGTTCGATCGCATCGTGCATCCCGACACCAAGTCCCAGATGGGTTTCAGCTTCATCGGGCCCTATGAGGAATCGGAAGTGATCGATGACCACACTATTGCGGTGCGGTTCCGCGCCCCCAACGCCGCGTTCCTGGATGGTCTTTCCCATCCGCAACTCGGTCCGGTCTCTCCCACGGCTGTAGAGGCTCTGGGCGCGGATTGGGGCTTTTCTGGCATTGTCGGCGCTGGTCCCTTCATGTTCGAGTCCTACACGCCCGATACAGAAGTTGTATTGGTGAAGAACCCCGATTACAACTGGGGTGATGAAGCCGTATTCGGCATCACCGGACCGACGGCGCTAGACCGGCTGATCTTCAAGATTCTGACCGATCCCGGCACGCGCTTGGCGGCGCTGGAAAGTGGCGAAGTCGATATGATCGACAATCTGCCCGGTCTCGATGTCGCGCGCCTGCAGGAAGATCCGAGTTTCGCCGTCAGCATCTACGACCAAGCCGGGCATGGCTATTCCTTGATGTTCAACCACCAGAAATCGCCAACGGACGAACTGGCCGTGCGCAAGGCGATCGCCATGTCGGTTGATCTCGAGATCATGCAGGACATCGTCTATGACGGGCTGGGATACAAACCTTGCAGCGCGCTGACGGCTTCAATGGTCGGCTGGACGGATGTCTTCTGCCATGTCAATCCTTATGATCCGGAAGCGGCCGGCGCATTGCTGGATGAAGCGGGCTGGGTCATGAATGACGAAACCGGCATCCGCGAGCGCGATGGTGTTCCCTTGGTCGTGCGGCACTTCGGCGCCGATCGTCCCTTGGGCAATGCGACCGCGCAATTCCTGCGGGAAGACCTGGGCAACATCGGCATTGATTTCGAGCTCAACATCTCGGATTTCTCGGCCTATATCACCAACGTCGTCGCTGGCGAGCATAATACCCAGCAATGGTGGGATACACAGACCGATCCCGATGGCGTCTTCCGCACCCTCTTCCATTCGTCCAACGCCGGTGGCGGCTCCAACCGCAACAACTACATCAGCGAGACGATGGATAACATGATTGACGCGGCCGTCGGCATCAGCGATCAGGCGGCGCGGATTGCGGCTTATGCCGAAATCCAACAGATCCTGGCTGACGAAGTGGTCATGATGTATCTGAACGATCCGGTTGTCACCTATGCCGCTATCCCTGCGGTCCAGAATGTGACGATCCTGGGCGGAGGTTTCGTGCCGGACTTCTATTCGGCTACCATGGACGGATAGTCTCGTCGCAGACGCCGTCAGATTAAGACAGGTAGGGGCAGGAAGCCTGTCCCTACCTCACAATGAGAGTCTTGCTAGTTCACGTACAGCCGCAAAGTTTCCTCGCTCATGAGCAAGTACCTGGCCAACCGCTTGCTGCAAACGATCCCAACGGTCTTCCTGATTACGGTCGTCGTATTTCTCATGTTGCACCTGTCCCCGGGCGATCCAGTGCTCGTGTTCATCGGCGACAAGCAAAGCACGCCCGAACAACGCGAAAAAATCCGCGAAGACATGGGCTTGAATCGCCCGCTGCACGTCCAGTATCTGACTTACATGGGCAATGCCCTGCGAGGCGATTTGGGACGTTCGCTGCAGACCAATGTGCCGGTGATGTCGCAAATCGTGAATCGACTGCCATGGACCATTGAGCTGTCGTTTGCGGCGCTGTTCATCGCCTCTGTGATTGGCATATCCGTCGGCATCATCGCCGCTCTCTATCACAATACCATCATCGATACGCTGGCGATGGCCTTTGCTTTGGTGGGCATTTCCATGCCGGTCTACTGGTCATCGCTTTTGCTGATTCTGTTTTTCGCCGTGCGCCTGCGTGTATTGCCCGCCATTGGCCAGGGCGGAGTCGAAAGACTGATACTGCCGGCGACAGCGCTGGCGCTGGTCTCGGCCGGTTCACTGGCGCGCATGGTGCGCTCGAGCATGCTCGAGGTGCTGAACCAGGATTTCGTCTTGACCGCGCGCTCCAAGGGCATCACCGAACGCATCGTCGTTATCCGCCATGTGCTGCGCAACGCGCTAATCCCGGTGGTAACGATACTCGGATTGATCCTCGGCTACACACTGAGCGGCGCCGTGATTACCGAGACGATTTTCGCCCGGCTGGGCATCGGCCAGAAATATGTCGAAGCCGTGGTGCAAAAGGACTTCACTGTGGTGCAAGGGATGACGCTATTCATCGCGATGATGTATGTCCTGGTCAATATCGCGGTGGACGTGATTTACGCCTTTATCGATCCGCGGATTCGCTATGACTAATGTGGATGCGACGCCGGCAGAACTGGGTGACGCTCAGTCGTCGAAGTGGTCTCGATTTTTCAGGCGGGTCGCGCGTTCGCGCAATGTGGTCGCGGGAGCGACGATCCTGGTCGTGGTGACGCTCTTGGTGGCGTTGGCGCCGCACATCAGCCCCTATAGTCCGACCGAGCAATTCCGCCGCAATCGCCTGCAGCCGGCGGATGCCGAGTTTCTCTTGGGTACGGATAACCTGGGCCGCGACATCTGGTCGCGAATCCTCTACGGTGGCCAGGTGTCGCTGCAAGTTGGCATCATCTCGGTCGCCATCGGCGCGACCCTCGGCGCGCTGCTCGGCTTGCTCGCCGGCTATCTTGGCGGCCACGCGGATACCATCATCATGCGCTTCATTGATGTGATGATGGCGTTCCCAGGCATATTGCTGTCCCTCGTGATCGTCGCCGTATTAGGCCGCAACTTGCACAATGTCATGGTCGCGGTCGGCTTGTCCTCGGTACCGGTCTATACCCGCGTCGTGCGCGGCAGCACGCTCTCGGTTAAGCAATTCGACTTTATCGTGGCGGCGCAGGCGCTGGGCGGCAGCTCGTGGCGCATCATGATGCGGCATATTCTGCCCAACGTGGCGGCGCCGCTCACGGTGGTAGCTACCAACGGCGTGGCCAGCGCGATTATCACGGGCGCCGCGCTGAGCTTTCTGGGATTGGGTCAGCAGCCTCCTGATCCGGAATGGGGATTGATGCTCAACGAGGGGCGCGAGTTCATTCGCGTCGCCGCCTGGGTGACCACTTTTCCCGGCATGGCGATCATGATCACGGTGCTGTCGATCAATCTGCTGGGCGATGGCTTGCGCGATATCCTCGACCCGCGCCTCAAGCTCTGATGTTTATTCCCAGAGCATCGAGTACAGGACAAAATCACTGGTTGTGATGCCCCGCGGCAATGTGACCACCGCATGAACCATCTCCGCGATAGTATCAGGCGCGACCAGAATCGACTTGTTGATGCCCGGCGAGGCGGCGTCGCGCATGGGCGTATCCGCCGGTCCCGGCGAGATCATCACGACGCGGATCATCTCCGGCCGCAGTTCTGCAGCCAGCGAACCCGTCAAGCCCTTCAGCCCAACTTTGGCCGCGGTGTAGGCGCTCACCATCGGCACGGACATGGCGGTCACAAGCGAGCCGATATTGATGATGCTGGCATTGTCGCTGCGCCGTAAATTCGGCAAGAGCGCGCGCGACAGAATATAGGGCGCGCGCAAATTGGTCCGCAAGATCTGGTCGAGCTGTTCGTTGCTGGTATCTTGCAGAGTTTCGATCAGCCAATCGCCGGCGCAGTTGACCAGCACATCAACCCTTGTATCGGCTAGTTCAGCGCCGAAAGCGGCTATGGCTTCGTCGTCGGTGACATCCAGGACATGAAAGCCGGCGCTGATGCCGCGCGCCGCCGCTTCCTCGGCGACCGAGCGCAGCTTGGCTTCAGTTCTTCCAACCAGGAGCGGTCGGATACCGGTTTGGGCGAATTTGAGCGCTATCGCCCGCCCCATGCCTCCCCCGGCGCCGGTGATGACGGCTGTCTTTTGCGTCATGGTATCTCGCTCCTAGTCAATTCCATCAATCAAACGACGCAAACGCGCGATATGCGCCGGACCCACCTCGCAGCAGCCGCCGACGATCGACGCGCCGCCGGTGATCCATTTCCGCGCTTCCCCCGCGTAGACCTCCGGCGTCAGGTCGGTCCGCGTCGCCAGTTGAGCGACGCCCCCATGCTCTTCCCAGGCATCGGGTATCTCGACGAAGCCGTTGGCGTAAGCGCCGAAGGGGATATCGCCAGCCCGCAGGTCCGGCAATGCGCTGGCGATGCTGTCCGGCGTACAGCAATTGATCAGCAGCGCATCTGGCGCGTCATTCCCGAAGCTTTCAATCGCTTCGGACAAGCTCTCTCCACTGCGAAGATTACTGGAGCCGTGATCCTGCAAGGTCAGCGACAGCCAGATTGACTTGCCGCGACCGGTAGCGGCTTCCAGAAAAGCCTGCGCTTCGAAAATCGTCGACAAGGTCTCGCCCAGGAAGATGTCGACATAGGGATCGAGCAGGTCCATGAGTTCGGCGAACTCTTCCGCTGTCTGCGCGAAGCTGAGCGTGAATTCGCTGGCGTAACTAGCTTCCAGCGGCGGCACACTTGTCGCGATCCGCACATCGCCCCTGGCGGAATGGTCGCGCGCTTCCGAGGCCAACTGACCGGCGGCTCTCAGCAATTCACCCAGCCGATCTTCCATGCCGACGTGACGCAGCCGCATGCGCGTCGTGCCATAGGTATTGGTGGTGATGACGTCAGCGCCAGCCTGGATGTAGTCGGCATGGATTTGGCGCACCAAATCGGGATCTTCGTGCAGCGCGGCGGTTGCCCATTCGCCGTATCCACCTTTGCCGCCGCGATTGACGATTTCCTGGCCCATGCCGCCATCAAGCAGAATCACTTTCTCGGCCATACTTCCTCCCAGCCATCAGCAATTGGGCGGGATTGTAGCACGGCGACATAATGTGGACAACGAGGCTCGCTCCGGCGAAGGCAAGGCATTTGACACTTGCGAACATTTGTGCTATCATTAGCGATCTCGGTGCTTGTCCCGAGACAATCGATTCTGCGCCAGGAGACCTTGATGAATAAGCGAACTCGCTATGCTATGAGAGCGATCATGATTCGAAGCATAGCTATACTGGGTCTCAGCATTTGCGGCATCTTGATTGGCATTGCGCTGGCGCTGCTCGCGGCCCAGGTCCTGGGGCAATCCTGCGCGGAAGACAGAGCTTGTCAGTCTGGTTTGTACGGGCTGATCGGCGGCATTACTTTGACGCAAGGGGTGAACCTGATCGTGATATTTGCGCTTTGTGAGTATCTTCGGCGCCGCAAGCGGTTGAGGAGATCGTAAGGACTCGCTCAAACCGCATGACACACTAATGAGGATTTGGTACAATTTGGGAAACTGGTAAGCGTACCATGGGCGCTTGTCATACTCGCCTTCATGCACCATTGAACTCATTTGCTAATCGCTAGGTGTTGCGGAATACAACACGGTTCAGAAAGGAGGTAACAATGCAGCAACTGGATATGGGACTAGCACAGGAATCTAAAGAGAAGATCGCAGACACTGCTTCAAGCGCAGAATCGAAACTTATTGAATTCAGAACTGGGAGGCTAATCGTCGGCAATTGCGTTGACGTGATGAGAAGCTGGAAAGATGATTTGATCCAACTTACAGTAACGTCTCCTCCGTATGACAGTCTTCGAGACTATAAGGGATATGAATTCCCCTTTGAAGAAATCGCTCAAGAGCTTTATCGGGTTACGGCTAAAGGCGGCATTGTCGTTTGGGTGGTCGGAGATCGTATCAATGGCGGGCGAAGCTTGACATCGTTTCGTCAAGCCATATATTTTCAGGAGCTCGGTTTCTCGGCGCACGACGTCATGATCTATCAAAAGAAAAATACGCCTTTCACCCGCAGCAACGCCTATACCAACGCCTACGAAATGATGTTTGTCTTGTCTAAAGGTAAGCCCACCACATTCAATCCGCTCAAAGTGCCTACTCAGCGTCACGGCTTTGAGATGTTGACACATAACAAGTTGCCGGATGGCATCAACAAAAAGAAGCTGGGAGAACTCAAGAAAGAGAAGACCCGTACAAACATATGGTCATATGCAGTCGGTTTAGGTGGAACTACCTCGGACAGAATAGCATTTCAGCATCCCGCAGTATTTCCCGAAAAACTCGCCGAAGACCACGTACTGTCATGGAGTAATCCGGGTGACATCGTGTTTGACCCTATGTGCGGTTCGGGAACTACGGGAAAAATGGCACTCTTGCGAGATCGGGAGTTCGTTGGTATTGACATTTCTCCCGAGTATATCGAGATTGCCCGTCAACGACTAACCCAATCAGGTCTCTCTGTGGAAATTATGAATGCTTAACCCTATCGGACAGTCAAAGTGGATTCTGTGTACCAGAGGATTGGGTTATGCATGTCCGCACGGTGTGCGCGACGGGATCCGTAGCCACTTTCTTGACAATTCAATAGGAGTAGTTTTAGAAGAAATGGGCGAGGAGATACGTGTTTTCTTGCCCGGCCAAGATCAGATGTTCATAGTTAATCGCCATGACACGTCAGATGTTGATGTTTATGCAACTGGCAAAGGCTATGAGCACATGATCTGCAACATATGTTTTGTGCTGAAGTCTGAGAATGAGTTTCAAATCAATCAAACCGATGCAAAAGGACGGAAGACACGTCGTCCATCCTGTAATATTTGTCGTCAAGATATTGATCGTCGTTCAATTCCCAACCGCGAGAAAAGGGAAGCGAAGCGTCTTCGGCCAAAAAAAGGGACGCTATGGAGATGCCCAATTTGTCGCAAGATGGGAATAGTAGGAGTAAACGTGAAGGTTGTCGCTGATCACGATCACTATGCAGGCAGATGGAGAGGTCATTTGTGCGACAGTTGCAACACGGGTCTCGGAAGATTTAAGAATGGCGAGAATTTCCTACGAAATGCAATCGCATATTTGAAAGAACATGAGGTAAACAGATAGTTGAAAATCGCTTTTTATATCAGGCTCAAAGTCTGCAACCATGTTTTCGTAGACTCCGTCGGTAAGAGTTTTGTGTAGAATCCCCGACGCCCTTTGCCTAACCTAGGGCGAATCGCTACAATACTGGAAGAACGACAATCCAAGTGAAATGAGCTAGACAATGGAAAACGTGAGCATCCCGACCCTCTATCCCGTCAAGCAAGAGTTGCCCAAGGGCGACTCCCTGGATATCGACCAAAGGCTGGACGCCGAATGGGGGCGACTGGGGCTGGCCGAGGCGGTCCGGGGCAAGCGCATCGCGCTGGGATTCGGCAGCCGCGGCATCGCCAGCATTGACGTCATCGCCCGCAAATTGGTCGCGCTGGTCAAAGACTCGGGCGGTCAACCCTTTATCGTGCCGGCCATGGGCAGCCACGGCGGCGGCACCCCGGCTGGACAAATCGAAGTGCTCGATGGCTTGGGCATCAGCGAAGCGACCATGGGCTGTCCCATTCAGGCCACGATGGAAGTTGTCAATACGGGCGTCACAAGCGTCGGCATGCCGGCTTTCTTGGACAAGAATGCGGCCGAAGCCGACGGTCTAATCATCACCAATCGGATTAAAGTACATACCGATTTCCGCGGACCGCACGAGAGCGGCTTGCTGAAAATGCTGGCCATCGGACTGGGCAAGGAAACCGGCGCCCGCACCATCCACCAGCAAGGCACGGTAGGCTTGCGCGATTACATGCCGGTTGTCGCCAAGCATCTGATCGCCAATAGCAACTTCGTCGCCGGCTTCGGCGTGGTCGAGGACGGGTATCACACGGTCGCGCAGCTCGAAGGCTTCCGCGCCGATACCGTCGTCGCAGGCGACCAGCGCCTGCTGCTGCGCTCGCGCGAACTGATGCCGTCGCTGCCGGTGGACGATATTGATGTACTCATCATCGACGAGATGGGCAAGAACATCAGCGGCGCCGGCATGGATACCAATATCATTGGCCGCTGGATGGTCGAAGGCGAGCCCGAACCCGAATCGCCGCGCATCAAGCGCATCGCCATCCTCGACCTGACGCCGGAATCCCACGGCAACGCCACTACCTATGGTCTGGCCGATTTCATGTCGCGCCGGCTCTTCGATAAAATCGACTTTCCCATCACCACCAAGAATATGTTCACCAGCGGTTTCCTGCTGCGCTGCCGCATGCCGCTGGTCTTCGAAAGCGACGAAGAGACGATCAAAGCGGCGCTCTTTGACGCCTTCCGCAGCGATCCGTCACAATGCGCCGACGCCCGCGTCATGCGCATCAAGAACACGCTGGCGCTGGAAAACCTCTGGGTCAGCGCCAATATCGCCGCCGAACTGGGCGGGCGGGAAGCCGTCACCGTCAGCGAGGAAGCCACATCCCTGGCTTTCGCCGCCGGCGCGCTGGTTTAGCGTCTCGCATTGAATTGAGATTTCACCGGGTACGTGCGGCTCTCGTGTCGCCCACTATTGTTTCATTCATAGAGCGTTCTGGGTGTCCTCTGCGTTTCAATCAAAAAGGGCGAGCCGGCGGCTCGTCCTTTTTAATCTCTGTGCTCTCTGCGCCTCCTGTGGTGAATCCTAGCCCTTCACCGCCCCAAACGTCAGCCCGCGCACGATGAAGCGCTGCACCATCAGCGACAAGATCACCGGCACCGTGACCGCGATTAGCATGCGCGTCGTCACAAAGCCGAAGTCAATGCCGCGCACCGTGTCCGAGCCCGCCACCAGCATCGGATAGGGCTTCCAGTCCCGGTTAGCCAGCACGCTGGCGAAGAGGAATTCGTTCCAGGCGAAGGCGAAGCAGATCAAGGTCGACGCCACCAGCGCGGGCCGCGCCAGGGGCAGGGCGATACGCCAAAAGGTCGTGAACTCGCTGGCGCCGTCCACCAGCGCCGCCTCGCGCAATTCGGGGGGCAGATCGGCGAAGTAATCGCGCATGATCAAGACCGCGAAAGGCAAGGTAAATGTGGCATTGACGATGACCATGCCCGGCAACGTATCAAGCAGCTTCAAGTCGCGGAACATCAATACGAAAGGTATCAAGGTCGCGACCGGCGGCAAGAAACGCTGGGACAGAAACCAGGACACCAGATTGCGGTTGCCGATGCCATATTTGAAGCGCGCCAAACCATATCCGGCCAGGGTGCCGAGCGTGGTCGCCACCGCTGTCGCGCCCAGCGAAATCAGGGTGCTGTTGCGCAAGGCTTTGATCGTCTCGGCGCCGCCCGAACCGAACTCTTGCTGCCAGTTCAAGAGATTCGGCTCGAATTGCAAAAAGGGAATGATGGAGCCGTCTTTCCATTCCGATTTCAAAGAGGTCAAGACGGCGTATCCGAAGGGCGAGAATGCGATAAATGTACATATGATGGCCAGGGCGATGATGAGCCGGTCGCTGAGCGAGGCGCGCGTGAAGGCGCTGCGCGGTTCCATCAGCGGGAGTGAGTCTGTTTTTGCTGCCATCGCTATTCTCCCGAGCTATTCGAAGCGCTCGCGCACACGATAGAAATAAATGGACGATACAACGATGGATACGATCACCAGCAAATAAGCCAGCGCGGCCGCCTCGCCCAGTTGGAAGCTGCCGACCAGCCCCTTTTCATAGGCGTAGTAGACATAAGTCTGTGTGACTGAGCCCGGGCCGCCGCGTGTCAAACTATAGGGGATGTCGATAATCTTCAGCGATTCGACCATGCGCAGCAGCATCACCGTGCCCAAAGCCGGCGCGATCATGGGGAAGGTGATCCAGCGGAAGAGGTTCCAGTTCGATTTGGTATCCAACTGCGCCGATTCGTAAAGATCGTCAGGCACCGATTGCATGGCGGCGAGCACGACGATGAAGACGAAGGGCGTCCACTGCCAGACATCGGTGAACATGACCGCGAAACGGGCTGGCATCGGTTCGATGAACCAGTTGACACGCCCCAAGCCGAGTCCCTCCAGCACGTTGTTGATGGGTCCAGACTGCTCGTTGAATAGCACCACGCCCAGCCAACCCAGGGCGATAGGCGCGGCGAATAGCGGCATCGTAACAATTGCTCGCATTTGTCGCAAAAAAGGCAGATTATGATTGAAGACCCAGGCGACAAAAGTGCCAAAAATTAGGGTCGCCGCCGTGCTACCAAGGAATAGAAAGGCGCTGAAGCTGGCGGTGCTGACCGCTTTCTTGTCAACTTTCTCGTCGCCGATGCCGAGGATCTCGGCGTAGTTCTCGAAGCCGATGTATTTGGGATTCTTCCCCAGACGATAATTGGTCAGGCTCAAGCCAAATGAATACACCAGTGGAAACAGAGTGAAGGCGAGGATCCAGATGACGCCGGGCATGAGGAAGAGGTATTTTGCTCGATTGTTCTTGAGAGTGCCGTCGGAGCGCTTCTCTTTGTTTGACATAGGTATTGACCTGTTGATGGGCGACTCATTGAGCCGCCCTTACAGATTTCATGTGCAGTGCGGGCGACCTGATAGGTCGCCCCTACAATCGTCCCGCAGGTTGTGAGCAAAGCGAAATTACATGCCGCCCATATAACCGATAGCCTGTTGATAGATCTCCAACTGGCTGTCGGTATCGAGGTCGTCGGTGATCTCTTCCCAGTCTTCGGCTGTGTTATCCAGCGCTTCTTGCGCTGTCGACTGCCCGGTCATCGCCTCGGACAGGCGGATATCCAGCGTCTCCTGGATGTATTCCAACGTACCGGGAATGCGCAGATAGGTAACCGAAGTCGGCTTGTCGTAGACATTGGAGCCGTAAGCGTTGATGTAGCGCTCCATGTCGGCGGCGTTGAAGCCAACAGCAGTGTAATCTTCCGAAACCGCCGTGCCGCGCGGCGCATAGAGCTGGTAGGTGCAGCAGGGATCGACGCCTTGCCAGCCGGTGGTGGCGTTGTAGAAGTTGATGGACGGGTTGGCGATCAGCGCCATGTAGAAGTAGGTCAGCTCCGGATTCTCGGTGAATGTCGACATGGTCGGGTGCCAGGAGCCGCCGGTGGTGTTGCCGACGCAATTGGGATTCTCGGTGTCGATGACGAATTCGCCAGTTTCGCGGTCATACCATTCGGAGGAGCAAGGCGTGACGTTCGCGCCCAGATTGCCCTTGATGGTGGAGCGCTCTTCATTCTGCGAAATCGCGCCGACATCGCCCCAGCTGAAGGTGGCGATGGCGTTGCCGGTGAGGAAATTGTCCCAAGCCTCGCCCAACTGCCAGCCGAATTGCGCTTCTTGCCCAGTCGCGGCTAGCTCTTGCAGGAACTCAAGCGCGCGGACATGGCCCGGCTCATTGATGAGCGGCGTCATATCGTCCGGATCGAACCAGAAGACGTTGTCATACTTGGAGACGGCGCGCGGGTCATCGCCATCAGCCGGGGTCACTGCGAAGGACGCTGCCAGCGTGGCGAAGTGGAAGTGCCCCTGTCCTCCGGGCGCCAGGTGGAGGCTGATGCCGTCATCGGGGTCGCCATCGCCGTTCCAGTCCTTGCCATTAAAGAAGCTGGTGATCGCCAGCAAATCTTGCCAGGTAACGATGGGATAGGGCATGGGCTCGCCGACTTCGGCTTCGTAGGCGGCTTGCCATTCGGGATCACTGAGAATGTCATGACGATAGTAGAGGAGTTGCGCGTCGCCGTCCATCTGGCTGCCGTAAGTTTCGCCGCCCCATTGCAGCAAAGCGCGGAAGGCGGGAGCGGTGTCCTCCGGTGTCCAATGAGTGAAGCGCTCATCGCCAATCCATTGGTCGATCGGCTGGATCCAGCCGTTGCTAATCCAATCGCCATATTGCCAGGAGGCGCCGATGAAGACGTCGTAGGTATATTGCCCGGTCAGGAAGTCGGCAGGGATGGTCGTACCCAGTTGGTTGTAGGGGATTTCGACGATTTCCAGGGTAGCGCCAGTGGCTGCTTCAAAGGCATTGCGCCAGAAGTAGATAGTGCCGGAGATGCCGCCGCGCGAGCCTTGACCCAGGACGCCGAAGGTGATCGTCTTGCCTTCGCCCAGGGCATGGCCGTCCGGGACATTCGCCCCGAGCAGCGCTTCAAATGCCAGCGTCTGCTCCAACTCGGTTTCGGCGACTTCGGGTATCGGGAACAATTCCTGCGCCGTCTTGCCAAAAAACGTGTCCTGCGCGGAAACGCCAAGGACACCGATCACGAAAATCATAAGCGCGATCAGGATCGAAACTTTAGCTTTCATGGGATACTCCTATCCAGCCAATGATTATTGATAGATGTGCTACCGGCATACGGCAGGGAACGACATTTTCGCCGGAGCGCCCACCAGTATAGCGCGTTTTCAGCCGAAAAGCGAATGGTTGGTAGTGCGCTCCAGTGCAATCGCTTCAAAATAATTTTGTGTCGATCGCCCCATAAATCATCCAAAAAGACGGCTTTTGCCCTTGAAACGCCCCCTTGACTTACTCTTGAAATGCCCTAGTTCTAGCGCCAAATTCCGAAAGTATATTGACACCGTATAGATACAGTCTGTTTTTTTGGAAGGGGATTTTTTAGAGTTCGGCGATGAAGCGGGCGCGGTTGGGCGGATCGGGTTGGCTGGGTGTTGAATGGTGGCGTTGGGAGTAGGCGCGGGGCTATCGGGCAGCTGTTTCTTGGTTATAAGTTTTTCCGACATTGTCCGTTTCGCGGACAAAGAAAAACTTTTTTCGGACAAAGTTGCGTTTTGTCGGGGACGCAGGGTAGGATGATGGATGCCTGCAAGCAGCCGCAGGGCGGCAGCGAAAAGGTATGCCGCGCTCACGCGAAATAGGTTGCCTTCTCGTCGCATGAGCGACAGGGTTTGCATAAACAGGTAGACGGCGTTGATGTGGTTATGGATATCGAGCAGGCGCATGGGGTCCCGTTTTTCGCGGTCTGAGAAGTTTCTGGTTTTGGGCATGGGGGGTCCTCGCTTCGATGTGCTTGCGGACATGATAGCACGGATGTTCTGATAAAGAGCGGCTCAATATTCGCGCGTTGGGGTTTTCTAACGATTGAGGGACGCGTAGGGCGCGTTGGGCGCGTAGACACAGCCCTTCGACACAGCCAGTTGATTTAGGTCTGTAGGGGGCACAGAGCTACGCGGCGCTTCGTGTCTTTG
>JAJEFB010000021.1 GCA_022820665.1 Anaerolineae bacterium
CTTGGCCGCATACTGCTTCCAGATTGTCACAGATGGCGAATCTGCCAACTCAAGCCACTCTTCGCGTTTTGCCTGACCAGCGTAATGCAGCTTCATCTCCTCTATGTACTTCTGCAGATACGCTTCCGCCTGCCGATCCGCTCCCGCATCCCAGCCGTAGGGCGCGAAATTCTTCAGATAGCCTACCAAATCGTCATAATAATGTTCGAAGAGACCTTCGTGGCGGACTGACTTTGCCACGGCGCTGACCAGTTCGTCATCGCTTCCCACTTCCATTGGACGCGACCCGAACTCGCTCGACCAGCCGAACGCCAGATCCAGCGCGCTGATGTCCGCTGTCGTTTCTGGCTGCGCAGAGTCCGCAGCAACAGCGATCTGCGGCTTGTCCGATGCCTCTTTGTCCCGATCAGGCTTCTTGTCACTACTTGAGGATGATGACGGAGGTTTCGGGATGCTGATAATGCTAGGGTACACCGGCCCCGGTCCGCCAAGGTTGGGCGGCGCCGGGTTTTCCGGTCCGTAAGTGGGACGGTCGGCCGGAGGATTTGCTGTAGAAGGTCTTTGTGGAGTCGCTGGCGCCGGGCTCAGAAAGTCTCCCGGAACGGCAACATAGGGATTGGAATGCGATTCCGGTTTCGGTTTCGGCTTTGGCTTGCCGCCACCACTAGGAGTTCCATCAGCCGGCTTCATTTCTGGACGTAACATCGTCTTCCTCCTGTAACATCAAGCTGATCTGTGAATGCGCCCGCTGCGATATGCCCTGTCACAAGCCGGTCCGCGCGGCGCAGGTCATGATTTCATCTAACCTGCCGCTATGATAGCACACTTGTTCTCATACGCAAGCAGCGATTTCAGGATTGCCCCAAAGTCGGCGGATTATCGTCGTCAATTGTCGCTCGCGCCTCTCGACCCCCCGCATACTGTGTTAAGCGCCTTTCTCACGCTTTTCAACATGAGGAAGCCAAGTAAAATACCCCAAATTCGTCGAAACAGGAGAACGCATATGAAGACAGCAACTGGGAATTTTCCGCTTGGCTGGCGGCGGCGCAACTTTGGCTGGGAGCAGGACCTGGACGGCATGATCGCCTGGGCGCTGGCGAACGATTTGGAGGTCATCGACCTGGGGCGCGATGCCGATGTTTGTACGCAGGCGGTGGTTGACGCCGGTCTGCGCGTCGGCAGCGCCGATCTGAGCGTCTGGGGCGAGATGATGTCTCCCGATGCCGGCGCGCGGGCAGAGGCTGTCGCGCGCAATGCCGCATACATCAAAGATTGCGCCGCCGCCGGAGCCAAGACCTTTTTCATCTGCATGATACCGGAAGACCCGGCCCGCAATCGCGCCGAAAACTTCGGTTATATGGTCGAAAGCTACAGCGCGCTGAAGCCGACCTTTGAAGAGCATGACGCTTACCTGGTGATCGAAGGCTGGCCCGGTCCCGGGTCGCTTGTTTGCACGCCGGAGACTTACCGCGCCTTTATCGAAGAGGTCGATTCGCCCAATATGGGCGTCAACTATGATCCCTCGCACCTCGTGCGCATGGGTATCGACCCGATTCGCTTTCTCAAGGAATTCGTGGGTCACGTCTTCCATGTACATGGAAAGGACTGCATGATCATCGAGGAGAATCTCTATCAATACGGCAACCTGCAAGAGGCGACATTTGGCTCCCCCTACAAATACGGCGGCATGAACTGGCGCTATACTATACCCGGGCACGGTATCTCCGACTGGAAGATCATCCTGAGTATCTTGAAGGAGAACAACTATGGCGGCTGCGTCAGCATCGAACTGGAAGACCACTTCTACGATGACACGGAATTCGATCAGAAACAGGGCGTGTTGCAGGGCGTGAAGTTCCTGGCCGGGTCCTGAGAGCCGGCTTGCGTAGCCGTCGTCTGAAGCCCAATGGCGATATAAAGTTTGTATCGAATAGATTAGGGGCGACTCGCCAGAGTCGCCCCTAATAATACAAGGAACAGAAATAATGAAAACTACAGCATTAGTCGGCTTGGGCAATATGGGTATTGGCATGGCGAAGAATCTGCTTCAAGCCGGCTTTCCGGTGATTGGCTATGATCTTCGCGCGGATCGGGGGGACTTGCTGTCGGCAATGGGCGGCAAGCCTGCCGGGAGGCTGGCGGATCTGGGTACTGCGGATGTCGTCTTTGTCATGGTCATGAGTGGGGCGCAGGTACAGGATGTAGTCGGTAACTTGAAGACAATTCTGAACGATGGCGCGACCATCATTGTCACCGCTACCATCGCGCCTGCGGAAATGCGCGCCGTTGACGATGCCTTGGCGGGCGGCAAGCTCAACTTGATCGATAGCCCGGTCAGCGGCGGCAAGTTCGGCGCGGATGCGGGTACATTGACCTTGATGGTCGCGGCGACTAACGAGGTCTTCGCGGCTAATCAGGATGTGCTGAAGGCTGTGGGCGAGCAAATCTTCCATGTAGGCGAGTCGCCCGGGATGGGGCAGACGGTCAAAGCGTCGCTGCAAGCCCTGATCGGCGTCACCTTTGTCGGCATCTTCGAATCACTGGCGATGGGCGCCAAAGCCGGTATCAAGGGCGAGACGCTCTATGAAGTCTTCGCCAGCACCCACGTTGGCAATACGCCGTTTTTCAAGAATTGCGCCGAGCTGATTATGGACCGGCGATTCGAAGATACGGGCAGCCGAATCGACACCATGTACAAGGACTTGGGCATTAGTATGACGATGGCGCGGGAAAACGGCATGCCCCTCTTCGCCACCAGCACAGCCTACGAATTGTTCCAAGCCGGCATCTCGCTCTACCCCGAGGGGGATAACTGGTCCATTGTCAAGTTATTGGAGCAAATCTCGGGGACTGAAGTTCATTGGTAAATCTTTTTAGCGATTGTTGCGGGAGCGGATAGGCGCATCCCGCGCGTGTTCTAGGATTTTGTGAGGTCAGAATGGCGAAATTAGGCGTGATCACGGACGGGATCAGTCGCGAGTTCGAACACGCGCTGAGCGTGATGAACGAATTTGACTTGAAGCATGCCGAATTGCAATTCCTCTGGGATAAGGAAGTCGGCGATCTTGATGATCGACAGATGAACCGCGTTCAGCAGTTGCTCAAAGCGCATGGCGTATCGGTCTCTTGCATTTCCCGGCATATCTTCGGCGGGTTGTTGGTCGGCAGCGCGGACGCGACTGCCGGAGATTACCTGGCGCAGCTCGCCGCGTTGGAGCGCTGCATTGATATGGCCAAAGCCCTGGACTGCCCGCGCGTGCGGATCATGGCATTCCGGAAAGAGATGATCTTGTTCGGCAGCCATGGCGCGGAGGAATGGGTTGTGGCGAGTGGCGCCTGGGACAAAATGCGTCAGTTGGTGGCGCCAGCGGTGCAAATCGCCGAAGATCGCGACATAACGCTGGTTGTCGAAACCGGCAACAATGCCATGATCACATCGGCTTATCTGGCGCGCAAGCTCATTGACGAGTTGGGCTCGCAACGCCTCCGGGTACTTTGGGATCCGGCGAACAGCCTCTATTGCGCGGAAGTCCCTTATCCCGATGGCTATGATTCGCTGCGCGGCGGCTACCTTGGTCACGTTCATCTGAAAGATGTTGTGGTGGAAATCGCTAAAGCGAGCGTCACCTGTAAACAGATGGGCTGTGGACATATGGGACCCTATTTGCCGCCGATCGCCGCTGCGCTGCGCGACGATGGCTATGACGGAGCCATTTCGCTGGAGTCGGTTTATCGTCCGCTGGGCGGCAGTTTTGAAGATGGATTCCGCGCGTCTATCGGGCGCTTTCGAGAACTCTTCGGCTAGATAAGGACCGCGAAAGGCACAAGGCGCCGCGGCAAAATCTATGCAATGCGCAATCGCTTACCCCGCCGATTGCGTTATAATGGGGGCGCTGGTTCAAATGACAAGGAGGACTCATGGCCATCCCAAAGAAAGAATTCGGACGTAGCGGGCATCTCAGCACGCGCTTGCTTTTCGGCGCGGCGGCTTTCAGCGATGTCACGCAGGACGAAGCCGACCGCACTATGCAGATGCTCATCGACAATGGCGTCAACCACATCGACACAGCCGCGAGCTACGGCGACTCGGAAAAGCGACTTGGTCCCTGGATGGAGGAATACCGCGGCGATTTTTTCCTGGCCACCAAAACGGGCGAGCGTACTTATGAGAAAGCGAAAGCCGAGTTCGAGCGTTCATTAAAGAGGCTGCGCGTTGACGAGGTCGATCTGATTCAGTTGCACTACCTGGTTGGGGAAGAAGAATGGGAAGTGGCGATGGGACCGGATGGCGCGCTGAAGTATTTGCTGGAAGCGCGGGAGCAGGGTTTGGTGAAGTACATTGGCGTGACGGGCCACGATGTCGCCATAGCGGGTATGCACCTGAAGAGCATAAACCACTTCGACTTTGATTCGGTGCTGCTGCCCTACAACTATCCGATGATGCAGAACGAGACTTATCGAGCCGCTTTTGAAGAAGTCCTGCGGATATGCAAGGCGGAGAAGCGCGCCGTGCAGACGATCAAGTCCATCACGCGGCGTCCTTATCCCGGCGATGGGCGCAGCCATGCCACCTGGTACGAGCCGCTGACCGATCAAGCCAGCATCGACAAAGCCGTGCATTGGGTTTTGGGCAACGAAGATGTTTTCCTCAATACCGCGGGCGATATCACGCTGCTGCCGATGGTCTTGGACGCGGCGCATCGCTTCCAAGGGCGGACGCCGGAAGCCGAGATGCAGGCGATGGCAGCGGAATGGGAGATGGCGCCGCTGTTTGTTTAAGGCTTGCCCGCTACAGGCGAAATACAGTTCCATTTGTCCTTACTAATGCGGTTATCCAACCGTTCCTGGCTGGAAAGCGGGCGACCTGATAGGTCGCCCCTACATATCTTGTCCGTATTGTGTGGTTTGGATCGCAAAATGGTGTCATTTTTCGCTGTTGGCCAGGTATTTGCGTCTGTTTTATTCACCATAAGTTGAGTAGCGGATAAGCCTTTAAGATGGAAACGCTGTTAGTAATTGCGCTGTTCGTGTCTTTTATCTATGCATTTGCTTTGGTTGCCACTTTAGCGATTGATCTCGTTTCCGGTCGTTTCAAAAGACTAAAGAGTTTGCGAACCAATATGGGCGAAGCTCGTAGCGAACTCGACAAAAGGCGCAACCGTAGTGATAGATTCTGGGAGACAATTTAGGTGAGTAATCCTATCCGCGCCTATTTATATCTCGATATTGATGAGTTGAATTCACTCTACGGCATTGACTGATTACCTTTCAAATCGCTAGGAATATCAATTCGCGATTTCGCGTAGATTGACCTTTTCACACTACCGCGGTTGGCTTTGAGTTACATTTCTAGTATCATTTCTTTTGTAGATTATATGCAGAGATGAAAGTAACAAAGATAGGTGCAATCACTTCGCGAGATCCGGGTTGAGGTACGATCAAACATAGCGAAACTCGGTAACGTCTTTTAAGGAATGCGAAAATGTATCAACCTAGCCTTTCAATTCTTGATTTAGACGAATCGTCGCATCAATTGATTAACGCGGACACCCTGGACAGTTCGATTCTTGACGCAGAAACCGTTGATTTGATTGTTACGTCGCCACCTTACAACGTAGGACTAGAGTATAACGATACAGATGACTCGATAGATTATGATGACTATCTACGTTTTTCGAGAGAATGGTTGGAGAATTGCTACTATTGGTCAAAGTCAAAGGGTCGATTATGTGTCAACGTCTCTTTGGACAAGAACAAACTTGGCAAGGCCCCGCTTAGCGCAGATGTGACGCGCGTAGCGATGGAAGCCGGATGGAAATATCATGCGACCATTGTTTGGAATGAAGGCAATATCTCGCGCCGAACAGCGTGGGGAAGTTGGATGTCTGCCAGCGCTCCGCACGTCATTGCGCCTGTTGAAACCATAATAGTTTTGTACAAAGATGATTGGCGACGGGGAAATGTCGGTACATCAACGATTCGAGGGGAAGACTTTAAAGAATGGGTGCTAGGCATTTGGACATTTCCAGGAGAAAGTCGTCGTAAGTTCATGCAACATGTGGCGCCATTTCCACGAGAATTACCTAAGCGCTGTATTCAGTTGTTTTCATTTCTTGAGGATACAGTATTGGACCCTTTCAGTGGGTCTGGTACGACGATGATCGAAGCAATTGAGAACGGACGGCGTTCTATCGGTATAGAGATCTCGGCAGAAGACTGCAAACTGAGCCGCGAGAGGATTCTCAACGAATGCGGAATACGTTTGAAAAACTAGGATTGCCGTCCGAATTTGAAGAGACTCTCCACCACATTCCACAAGGTATTAGAGGTTCTGAGTTTGTCTGTAAAGGCTACGACTGGTATTGCAACGAATACGATACTTCGGCAGCGAGTCAACGTGGCAAGAATGGTAGAGTGCTAGAAGGACTCGTGTTGAAGGCTCTCTATGATTCCGGAATCCATCCAATCTATTATCAGGCGAAAGTAGCGAATATTCCACATGTTATCTACGATATTCTGCTCTATCATTCAAAACGGCCGATTGTCTTGTCCTGCAAGGTTTCACTTCGCGAGCGCTGGAAACAAGCAGACCTAGAAGGTTCGGCACTAAAACAAGTATATCGCGGAGCCAGCAGTTACCTAATAACTCTAAGCGCTGGTGAAGGAAATCGAGTCCAACAAAGCATATCGGATTCGGAGGTTCTTGGACTTGATGAATGCATTGTAATCAGATCCCAAGGTGATAGATTTGACAATTTGATTCAAGAATTGCAGTGTAAGCAGTTCGTTGAATCGAGCCCGGTGTTACCCGTCACAGGCAAAGTCATTTCAGCCATCGAATCCTGATCTATAAATTCGTTCCATAACCACAATGCTCTTGTACAGTAGCGTAGAGTGAAACCCAATTCATATATAGTAAGCCTACAACTAGCTTCTAGTCTGTATTTGACAATTTGAAGATAGTGTTGTATGGTTGTTGAAACCGGTTTCAAAATGAGTGCGGCACATGAGCAACAAGCTCACCATTCAGCATATCGCGGAATTGGCGGATGTCTCGAAGGCAACTGTCTCTCGCGTGCTGAATGAATACCCGCATGTGCGGCCGGAAGTCCGCGAGAAAGTGCAAAAGGTCATCAGCGAGACGGGCTATCAGCCCAACAATATCGCCCGTCTGCTTGCGTCGGATCGATCCAGCATCATCGGCTTGGTGATCTCCGCCAGCGCGCAGATGGTCTTCAACGATCCTTACTTCCCGGCTTTGACCGAAGCCATCTCCAGCGGCGCCGCCGACAACAATTTGATACTTTCGCTCTTTGTCTCTTACACCGAGAAGCAGGGCAGAGATACGCTCAATGGCATCCTGGCCGCCGGATTATTCGACGGGCTGATTATCACGGCGGATCACAAAGGCGACGCCTTTATCTCCCAGCTTCAAGAAGCCGAAATTCCCTTTGTTTTCATCGGACGGCCCAGCGAAGCGGAAGGCATCAATTATGTGGATGCCGACAATGTGAAAGGCGGCTATCTGGCTACTTCGCACCTTGTTGACCTGGGTTATCGTCGTATCGGGACAATCGCCTCCGACCAGAATACCGCGGGCGACGATCGTCTGGCTGGTTACCAGTCGGCGCTGAAGGAGCGCGACATCGCCATAGAAAAGGGATTGCTGGCCTTTGGCGACTATACGCTGGAGAGCGGCTATGCCGCCATGAAAGCGTTGATCCCGCGCAAGCCGGAAGCGGTATTTGTGGGGTCGGATACGATGGCGCTTGGCGCTTTGCGCGCGCTGCGCGAAGCTGGTTTGCGCGTTCCGGAAGACATCGCCCTGGTCAGCCATGACGATCTGCCCCCAGCCATACAAGCCGATCCGCCACTGACAACGGTGCAACAGCAGATCGCCACGACGGGCCAAATGGCAGTCGAAAAGCTGGCGCAGATCATCATGACCGGCACAGCCCATCCGGCGCAGCACATCATCAACCCGGTTAAGCTGATTGTCCGCGCCAGTTGCGGCGCGGCGCAATTGAATTGAAGATTGCTAGTCGAAAGGGGATGGCATTTGGAAGATTCTTTTTTCTCAGCTTTTGAAACCGGTTACAGATCGCGCTCGGTCAAGCGGGCGATCTACCAGGGATGTTTTCCGCCCGGAAGTGAAACCGGTTTCAGGCTTAATGCTTCCATTCATTTAGTTACGTTTTAAGGAGAAGGACATGCGTAACAGCAAAATCACCCTGTTCACCCTATTGAGCCTGTTGCTGGCGCTGGCGGTTGGGGCAGCGCAAGCGCAGGACCGCGTCAAGATCCGCTGGTATGTTGGTTTGGGCGCTGGTACGGATGCGCCGCTGGTGGCCGCGCAGGAAGAAATCGTGGCTGATTTCAACGCCTCGCAGGACGAGATCGAACTCGTGCTGGAGATCGTCGACAATGCCCAAGCCTATGACGTCTTGAGCACGCAGATCGCGGCCGGCAACGCGCCCGACATCGTTGGTCCGATGGGTATCCGGGGCCGCGCCTCCTTCCCGGGCGCCTGGCTGGATCTGACACCCATGATCGACAGCAACGGCTACGACCTCAGCGACTTTGATCCGGCGCTGATCGACTTCTACCGCGTGGAAGGCGAGGGTCAGCTCGGCATCCCCTTCGCTGTATTCCCGTCTTTCCTGATGTACAACATCGAACTCTTTGATGAAGCGGGCATCCCCTATCCGCCCAGCGCTTATGGCGAAGCCTACGTCGATTGGGATGGCGCAGAGCGCGAATGGAATACCGAGACGCTGCGCGACGTCGCCATGATCCTGTCGGTCGATGCCGATGGCAACGACGCCACCATGGGCGAATATGATACCGGCAACATCGTACAATTCGGCTACGGCAACCAGTTCACCGATGTGCGCGGTCGCGACACGCTTTTCGGATCCGCCAATTACGTCGACATGGACGGCAACGCTGTGATTCCCGATGTCTGGCGCGAAGCGGAACACTGGTATCACAATGCGATGTGGGTCGATTACTTCTACCCCAATGGCGTCTACGGCGGCAGCGAAATCATGGGCGGCGGCAGCGCCAACTGGTTCGATACCGGCAATATGGGCATGATCACCATCCACCTGTGGTACCTGGGCTGGGGCACTGGCAATCTGGACGCCGCCTGGGACTTCGCGCCCGTGCCGTCGCACAATGGCGTCACCACTGCCAAGCTGCACGCCGATACCTTCGGTGTGCTCAACAGCAGCGATAATCCCGAAGAAGCCTTCACGGTCTTGACCTATCTGCTCGGCGAACGCGCGGCTGATCTGACCAGCCTGTATGGCGGTATGCCGGCGCGCTTGAGCTTGCAGGACAGCTTCATAGAGCGCACGGTGGCCGCGCAAGGCGAAGCCTATCCCAATGTCGATTGGGCGAATTTGAATTGGGACGTTGTCTTGGCTGGCTTGCAGCACCCGGACAACCCGAATCACGAAGAGGGCATGCCTAGCTTCCTGGAAGCCAGCGCGCGCTACAACGAATATGGCCAACTGGTTGATAACAACGCCGACGAAGACATTGACGCCGCGCTCGACGCGCTTCAAGCGGACCTGCAAGGGATCTTTGACGCAGCTGGCTAGACAACAGTAGGAGCAACAGTCTTGTCCGACAGATGCCGCGCCGCGGCATCTGTCGGGCTCACCCCGAGTTTCCTGGATTTAGGGTATGAATCATGGATATGTTCTCTGAGCTTGATTCCGCGCGCGGGAGTCCGAGGTTGCTGGACATCCGGGGGGCCTTTCGGCTGACGGGCGCGCAGCGCGTCGAGGCGAAGTGGGGCTTGCTCTTCATCAGCCCCTGGTTGATTGGCTTCGCTATTTTCTACCTCGTTCCTATGGTCGTCTCTCTGCTCTTCTCTCTCTACGATTTCACCTTGTCCGCGCCCGATGAAGCGCGTTTTATCGGCCTGCAGAATTGGTCGCGCATGCTATTCGACGATCCCAATACCTGGGAGACGCTCTTTGTCACATTCAAATTCGCTTTGATTTCGCTGCCGATTGGCATGGTATCGGCATTCTTGCTGGCTGTTTTGCTCAATTCGCAACATCTGATCGGCAAGAATATCTTCCGCACGCTCTTTTATGCGCCGACGATGGTGCCGCTGATCGCCGCGATCTTGATCTGGTCCCGGGTCTTGAATCCGCAGACCGGCTGGCTAAACCAATTGATCGAGGTGACCGGTATCGAGGCGGTGGGCATCAACGGCTTGCGCTGGTTGGACGACCCGAATCTGATTTACATCGCCTATACCTTCATCGGCCTCTGGGGCATCGGCAACGCCATTCTGATCAACCTGGCGAGCTTGCAAGGGGTGCCGACCGAGCTATATGAGGCGGCTTCAATTGACGGCGCCGGCTGGCTGCGCCAGTTATGGTCGGTCACGATTCCGATGGTCACGCCGGTTATCTTTTACAACCTGGTGCTAAGCGTGGTCGGGCTGCTGCAGTTTTTCATTGTGCCCTGGGTGTTGAACCTGGGCAGCGGCTATCCCGAAGGCAGTACCAACTTCTACATGATCTATTTCTACAAACAAGCCTTTACCTTCCAGAACATGGGTTATGGCGCCACGCTGGCCTGGTTCATGTTCATTATCGGTCTTGCCATCACCATCTTCTTGTTCGCGACGGGCCGCTATTGGGTCTACTATGCCGGGGAGAGCAAATAAGATGGCTGTCAAGAAGAAAAAGAACGACGCACTGACGGAATTCGAGATCGCAAGAAGGCGCCGCAACTTGCTATTGCAGGCCGGCATCACCCTCTTCGCGTTGATCTTGCTGGGCGTCTATCTGATGCCCCTGTTCTATGGCGCTGTCACATCCTTGAAGACCAAGGCGCAATCGGCTGATCCCTCGGCGCCGCTGCTCCCGTCCATCGCCGTTAGCTTCGATTATGAAGATAAGAACTACGATGTTTTGCAGGTGCCGACGGCAGCGGGCATACGCGAGTGGGCGCTGGTCAAAAAAGGCAGGCGATCCAGCCAATTTGTCGATCCGGGCAATCCCGATGCCGGGTTAATTGATTGGGAAGGCAATTGGCGCGCCCTGGAGCCGGTGTGGGTGCCCTCGGTACAGTGGGACAATTACCCGCAAGCCTGGAATACCATCGATTTCGCGCGTCTGCTCTTCAACACGCTGGTCTACGCTTTCGTGACCATGGTTGGCACGGTTATCGCGTCGTCCTGTACCGCGTATGGCTTCGCGCGCTTCAACTTCCCCTTCAAGAATCTGCTTTTCATGATCTTGATCGGGACGATCGTTTTACCGCCGGCGGTGACCCTGGTGCCCACCTATGCCTTCTTCGTGAATGTGCTGGGTTGGGGCGGCACATGGCTGCCATTGATCATTCCGCAGATGTTCGGCAACGCCTATAACGTCTTCTTGCTGCGGCAGTATTTCTTGACGATACCCAAAGAAATGGAAGAAGCCGCGCAGATCGACGGCGCCGGGCGCGTCCGCACCTTTGTATCGGTCATCTTGCCGCAGGCGGTGCCCGCCCTCACGGCGGTCTCGCTGTTCCATTTCTTCTTCGCCTGGAACGATTTCTTCGGACCGCTGATCTACCTGGCGGGCAATCGCGACGCCAATCCGATCACGGTTGGCTTGACGGAGTTCAACGGCCTCTACAGTTCAGAGACGCAGTTGATCCTCGCGGCGGCGATCATTTCGATGATTCTGCCACTGGCGATTTTCTTCATGGCGCAGCGCGTTTTCATCCAGGGCATCGTCATCACCGGCGTTGACAAATAGAAGCCGCTCGGCGCGTAATCGGCGATAGGGTTTGCCGCTTGGCAATCCAAACTACAACATAAAGACATGCTATGTTGGGGCGACCTATCAGGCGCCCGAAAACAGTCTCAACACCACAGTATCGGATAAGCCTTGAAGGAGCGACATGACAGCAACAGCGGAAAGCAAGCGACAACGAGGACTGTCCGACGCGGAAGTCGCGCGCGAGGTTGACCATCTGCTGTCGCAGATGACCCTGGAGGAGAAGGCGGGTCAGATGACGATGGTGGAAAACAACAGCATTGAGCCGGCGCAAGTCGCTGAATACTTTATCGGCTCGGTTCTGAGCGGCGGCGGTGGCAATCCGACGCCGAATACGCCGGAAAACTGGCGCGCCATGGTCTGCGCTTTCCAAAAAGCCGCGTTGGAAACTCGGCTGGCGATTCCGCTGGTCTATGGCGTGGATGCCGTGCACGGGCACAATAACGTCAGGGGCGCGGTGATTTTTCCGCATAACATCGGCTTGGGCGCGAGCCGCGACGTGGATCTGGTTGAACGTATTGGCCAGGTGACAGCGCGGGAATTGCTCGCCACCTCGGTGCACTGGACATTCGCGCCCTCGGTATCTGTCCCGCAGGACCTGCGCTGGGGACGAACTTACGAAGGATACAGCGCCGATAGCCAACTGGTCGGGGAGCTGGGGGCGGCGCTGGCGCGGGGCTTGAGCGGTCGCTGCTCCGATGACGGCGGCAGCGTGCTGGCTTGCGCCAAGCATTATGTCGCTGACGGCGCCGCCGAATGGCGGGAAGACCCGGTAGCGGAAGACGCGCCCCAGCAAGGCAGCACCGCGCCGCCACAGGATAGCGAGATCCCGCAAGCCGAAGATCTATCGCTGGGGCAGTGGCGGATTGACCAAGGCGACGCGCGACTCGACGAAGCGAGCCTGCGCGAGACGCATCTGGCGCCCTACCAGGCGGCCATCGCCGCCGGCGCGCTGACTGTGATGTCCTCATATAGCAGTTGGAACGGAGAGAAGCTGCACGCGCATCGTTATTTGCTGAGCGACTTGCTGAAAAGCGAACTGGGCTTTGATGGATTAATCGTTACGGACTGGATGGCGATTAACCAGCTCGACCCCGATTATCAGCAGTGCGTTGCCCAGGCGCTGAACGCCGGGATCGACATGGTCATGGTCCCCTACGATTTTCGCCGCTTCATTTCCACTTTGAAAGCGGCGGTGCGGCAGGGCGACGTAGCGCAGGAGCGCGTCGACGACGCCGTGCGGCGGATCCTGCGCGTGAAGCTGGCTTTGGGCTTGTTCGATCAGCCAATCGCCGACAAGTCTCTTCTGGAAAGTCTGGGATGCGCGGCGCATCGTCAAGTGGCGCGCGAGGCTGTGCGCAAGTCGCTGGTTTTGCTGAAGAACGATAATCAGTCGCTGCCTCTGTCCAGGGACTTGCCGCGTTTGCTTGTGGCCGGTCGCGCCGCCGATGATATCGGCTTGCAATGCGGCGGCTGGTCGATCACTTGGCAGGGCGAAGCCGGCGCCACCACAACCGGGACCACGATTCTCCAGGGCATTCGCGCGACTGCCTCGGATTCTACGGATATCGTCTTTTCGCCGGACGGGCAATTTGAGGACGATGCCCGCGCCGCGGTCGGCATCGTCGCGCTGCACGAAGAACCATACGCAGAGGGCTTTGGCGACCGCGCGGATCTTTCCCTTTCACCTGAGGAGATTGCCTTGCTGCAACGCGTCCGCGGACGCTGCGATCGACTGATTGTCCTTCTGATCACAGGCCGTCCGCGCATTATCAGCGAGCAGCTTCCATTGATAGACGCCCTGGTCGTCGCCTGGCTGCCCGGGACCGAAGCCGATGGCTTGGCGGATGTCCTGTTCGGCGATTGTCCCTTCACGGGAAAACTACCTTTTAGTTGGCCCCGTTCGATGGATCAGATTCCGCTGGCGGCGCTGCGAGCGAGCGCTGAAGCGCCCTTGTGGGAATGTGGATACGGTTTGACAAGCTGAGAATTCACGCACTTTCGACCGGCAATTGATGGAGGAAACATAATGCGAATTAGATATCATCTGATCTTGGTTTTGCTACTGGTTCCGAGCTTGTGGACCTGGGTAATTCATGCGCAGGAAGTTGATGGTCGGGTCATTGACGACTTTGAAATAGCCGAGGTCTTCGAGGGGCGCGATGGATACAACAACGCCATCGGTCACGCGCCCTGGGGCGACCAAGCCGGCAATGTCTCGCTTGGTCTGGCGACAATGGAACGCGCCGATGTCAGTTCGACAGTCTTGGCGATCGATTACGATATTGGCGCCTGGGGCGGTTTCACCCATGCCTTCACCGATGGCGAAAACTGGCTCAGCCAGGACTGGAGGGACCACAACGCCCTGAGCTTCTGGCTGTATGGCAACAATACCGGCGGCACGATACAAGTAGAAATCTTCGACAATCGCAATCCCAATCTCAATAACGATACCGCCGAGCGCTGGTTCTACCGCATCACCGATGACTACGACGCCTGGATGGTTTTCACCATTCCTTTCCGCAGTTTTCAACGACGAACGGACTGGCAACCCGGCGGCGCGCCCGATGATGGCTTGGGTCTGGACAAGGTCTCCGGTTACGCCTTTGGCTTCCCCGCCGGCGCGGACGCGCAAAGAGCCTTTCTGGACGACGTGCGGCTGGTCACGCTGGGGGTTGATCCCCTGGCTGTGGACGACTTCGAAATGGACGCGCTGTTGCTGGCGCAGGACAGCTTTGGCAACGACATCGGTTTTGTGCCTTGGGGCGATACAGCCGGCAGCGTTGAACTGCGCCTGACCGACGCCAAGCGAAACGGGCAAGAAACCAAGGCGCTCAATGTCAATTACGATATCGGAGCCTGGGGTGGCTTCACGCATGTATTCAACGATGGCGAGAACTGGACGGGCCGAAACTGGCGCGAATTCAATGCCATCAGTTTCTGGTTCCTGGGCAGCAATACCGGGGAAGCGGTGCAATTCGAGATCTTTGACAATCGCGATCCAAACAGCAATGGCGACAGCGCCGAGCGCTGGTTCGCTCGTTTCGAGGATGACTCCTACGGCTGGAAGCAGTTGGAGATTCCTTTCACAGCCTTTGAACGCCGGAGCGACTGGCAGCCAGCGGGCGCGCCCGATGACGGCTTCAACCTCGATGCGGTATCGGGCTATGCCTTTGGTTTGCCGGCTGGCACAGGCGGATCCTTCGCCATTATCGACGATATCGAGTTGATATTCATGCCTGGCATCAGCTTGCCCGACCTGCCGGAGCAGGAGGCGGCTGCAGCGGAAGCGGCGGACGCGCTCCCGGTCGCGCAGCCGGCGGCGGTCGAGTTGAACGAAGCCTTGCTGGAGCCGATTCCCTATGCTGATCCGATTTTAGTCGCGGACTTCGAGCGGGGCGTCGCCTACGTCAGTCAAGTTGACGGTCCGGCGATTGGCTTTGTGCCCTGGGGCGACAGCACCGCCAACGCCATCATCGGCATCACGCAGGTGATACCCTTCACGGAGCTGGCACTGCCCGATCAAAGCGCGCCGAATCAGGTCCTGCGAATCGACTACAATATCGGCGCTTGGGGCGGTTTCACCTACGCCTTCAGCGATGGATCGAACTGGATCAGCCAGGATTGGACCGGGCACAATGCCTTTCAGTTCTGGCTGTATGGAAACGACACCGGGCAAATCGTTCAGGTCGAAATCTTCGACAATCGCCAGCCCGATAACGTTGCCGACACAGCCGAACGCTTCTTCTACCACCTGGTGGACGACTACAAGGGCTGGCAGCAGTTCACGATTCCCTTCGCCTACTTCCAGCGGCGGAGCGACTGGCAGCCGGGCGGCGCGCCCGATGACGGTTTTAACCTGGACGCGGTTTGGGGCGTTGCTTTTGGCTTCCCGAGCGGGGTCGGGGCGCAAAGCGCTTACCTGGATCAAGTGGAGGTCGTCGTTGTCGACGATCCGACCGCGGTGCAGACCAGCGTTCAGACCCTGGTGACGACGGTCGAGGTCGACGAGAGCATCGGCTGGGATACACGGGAATGGGACTTGCTCTGGTCGGACGAATTTGATGCTGCCGCCGGCGCGCCCATCAACGATACCTACTGGACTTGCGAGATCGGCGGGCACGGCTGGGGCAACAACGAAATGGAGTATTATACCGACCGCGTCGAAAACGTCTCGCATGATGGCGCGGGCAACCTGGTCATCACCGCCCGCGAAGAAACGCTGGCGGATTCGACCTGTCACTACGGCGAATGCCAGTACACATCGGCTCGCTGCATCACGCAGGACAAGGTCGAGTTCACTTATGGACGAGTCGAGGCGCGGATAGACATCCCCAACGGCCAGGGCATCTGGCCCGCCTTCTGGATGCTAGGCGCGAACTTCCCCGAACTGGGCTGGCCCCTCAGCGGCGAGATTGACATTCTGGAAAATGTCGGCGAGAAAAATGTCGTCTATGGCGCCTTGCACGGTCCCGGTTATAGCGGCGGCGGCAACATCGGCGGCGTCTATCGCGCCGACGTCAACCTGGACGAGGGCTTTCACGTCTACGCCATTGATTGGGATCCCCATGTCATCCGCTGGTACGTCGATGGCGAACTGGCCAATTTGATCAGCGTCAACGCGCTGGATGGCAAGCAGTGGGTCTATGACCATGACTTCTTCTTGCTGATGAACGTGGCGGTGGGCGGTTATTGGCCCGGCTATCCCGACGAGACGACCGAGTTCCCGCAAGAGATGATCGTCGACTACGTGCGCGTATACCAACTGCCATCGGAGTAGATGGCGCCTGCGCGAAGCGGGGAAAACCGAGGGGATCGCAAACTGGCGATCCCCTTTTGATTTGATATGTCCGCTGTTCTTTACAAGAGCGAGAGCGAGGAAGCGCGGCGTTGGTCGCCGCCTGCTAGCGCGCGTTTCCTAACTTGCGAATCGCGTCATGGACTTCCGGGGAGCCGAACTTGCCGCGCTCGTCCTGAGTCCAGGTAATGGGATCGACCAACTCCATTTCATCGAGACCGACAAGCTCATATCCTTTGGCTCTTAAGCCGTCAATGATGGCTGGCAGCGCTTCGATCATCGGCAATGGACGCGCCAGGCGCAAGGCGTCATCATCCGATTCGGTGCTGTCATGCAAGTCGATAATTGATCCGCCAGCCAGGGATGGGTTATTGAGCGTCGCCTCGACAATAGCTTGTGGATCGGTCTTGGCGAAGTCTGCCGGGTTGACGTCCGCATCGACGATTTTCATGTCCTTCGACATCGCCACCGGCGAGTAAAGGCAGGTGAAGAAATTGAAATAGTGGGCGCGCAGGAATTGGGTCGGGCGCCCGAGGATGTTGCCGATCGCGGCTTCGGCGCGGTCAAAATCGCCGACATGGATGTGGTGCATGTGGCTGTGGTTGCCGATGACATGCCCATTCTTGACGATGCGCTCAGTCGCCTGTGGCCAGCGCTCCACCCATTTTCCCAAGACAAAAAATGTGCCGCGCGCCCCTCTGCTGTTCAATATCTCGATGACCTGATCGGTGCGCGGCGGGTTGGGACCATCGTCGAAGGTCAATGCCACCTTCATTTGATCGCGGCGACCGTGCGTGTAGTATTTCAGAATCATGGTCCCCGCCTCAGTTTCCGTTCTTCGGTACGCGGGCAGGGTCGCCGCCCAGAACTTCGATTGTCGGCTGCCAGGCTTCCTTTTCGGCATCCCAGGACTGGGAGTAGAGGCCCCAGGCAAGACCGTTAGACCAGAAGGAGCGGAATGGCTCGGTCCGGGAGAGCAAGTCGTCGACAGGCGCAAAACTCAAGAGGTCCCTGGCGATATCAGCTTTCATGCCCGTGAGCGCCAGCAGCAGCGCCCAGCTCGACATGCTGCGGGCGTAGTGATTGCCGCATTCCACTTCGTTCCAGGGGTTGCGCCGGATACCGTCGTGTCGTTCGCGCACAGCCGCGACCAGCTCAATGCCCTCGTCAATCCAGCCCTCGTAAATGAGGTGCGCCGCAACCTGATATTCGATGCCGGTCCAGACCTCGTCGGCGTAGGGGAAGGGCAAGCTGGGACGGCCGCCCTGGGGCCAACTGCAGAGCAGCAAACCAGCCTCGTCATTGAGGGCGTAGACGCGCTGGCAATTGGCGTGCCCGCTGAAATCGTCCTTGAAGTTGTGATCGTAGATCGACTTGAGCGCGTCGCGAATGTGCTCGGCGGGCAGCAGCTTGCCAAACCCCAGGATCTCGGCGTGGAGCTGACCGAGCAATTGGTCGGACAAGCAGCCCTCGCCGTGCTGGTACTTTTGCGCGTTGACGTCGTCGACCTTCTGGGCGTAATAGCCGCCGTTCCAGAGCATGGCATCCAGATTGGCGCTGCCCGTTTCCCGGGCTTGGCGGCAGCGCTCGCTCAGATCGGCCTCGCCCATGATCAGCGCCATCTCTTCGACGGCGCGCAGCCCAGCCAGGTAATAGATCCCGCAGAGCGGATTGGGACCGTGAAACTCGATGTCGTAAGTATTGTGCTGCACGGCGTCGAGGACCTGGTCGCCATCCTTGTCCCAATAGCCGCTGGCGAAGCCGATGGCGCGCTTGATGCCGGGCCAGATTTCGGCGAGGAAGTCCCGGTCGCCGCTCAGCTGCCATTCGCGATAGGCGCGCAGGATCGAGCCCATCTGTCCATCGACGGCGGCGTCCGTCCTGCCGCCCCAGACGAAGTCTTCGTGAAAGGTGCCGAAGCTACGGAAGCGCATGAAACCGTCGTCGCCGGTCTCCACGTTGAACTCGATGCGGCGCATCTCGCGCTCCAGCGATGGGAAGAGATAAGCGATGGTGAAGGCATAACTCCAGACGTGGGTGCAATTGCCCGGGCAGCAACCGTATTCGTCGTTGCAGCCTTCCCAACCGTAGAAGCGACCGTCTTCCAGCCAGAAGCAGGTGGTGCTGCGCAATGGCACGATATTGGCGGAAATGGCGTCGAGAACGACGGCAGGCAGCGTGGTATCGAAGAGCGCGTCGTGGAATTGTCTGGTTGTCGATTCCAGCCGTTGCAGGTTTTCGGTGACATAGCGGCCGACCTCCCAGGCGTCGGCAAAGCGCGTCGCATAGTGATTGCGGGCGATGCCCACGTCTTTTTCATCGACGCTTAGCATGGGCAAAGTCCGCAGATCCCAGGTATTGGGGCGGTTGGGGAAATGCCAGGTTAGAATGAAAGTAAATTGCTTGCTTTCGCCTGGCGCAAGGTTGTCCACCAAACCGAGCGAGCCGGTGGCAAGTCGTTCGCCGGCTTCGTCATCCGGGGGATCGTTGAGCAAGCCGTCATCGAGCAAATCATCCCAGAAATCGTGCAAGTAATCCCACCATTCGCCGCGCATCCAGGTACGTTTCATCGTTACGGAGTCGTGATCGGTGACCAGGGCGACGCTGCCGAAGTTGAGGTCGGAATCGGCGATCTGGTCGTTGCTCATGTACAGTCCGCGCAGGGCGATCTCGTCGCGGAAGCTATTCACCGCGCGCCCCTGCGCGACCGATGCCCGGTTCATGTAGGGATCGAATTCATTGCTGCCGACCGGATTGCTCAGCGTACCCACCAGGCTGAGCTCCACCGGGTCCGCCGTCCGGTTGGCGACGGTATAGGTCATGATCGCGCAGGGTATGCCGGAATCTTCCGGATTGAGGGGCAGCAGCGGCGTGTATGCCTCGAGTTGAACATCGACAGGCAGGTCGGGATCATCGAATTCGATAGCTGCGAAGGGATACTGTCCGCGGAAGGTCGTGCCTTTGAAGCGCGGCAAGCCAGCGCCGGTTGAGGGGTGATAGCCATGTGACAAGTCATAGGGCGGCTGGACTGGACCCTCGAGAACGCGGATCCGGGCTTCTTGCCCGGCTTGCCGGCAGCGAATGGCGAAGAATGTGAGCGGCAGCGAGGCGCCCTTGGCGGGCAGATTGAAGATCTCCCAATCGCGCAATTCGCCGCGGGCGCCCAGCGAGACGTTGCCGGTGCCGATGCCGCCTAAGGGAAAAGCCAGAGCCGTAGCGGTCGCGTCGAAACTTCTAATTTCATCATGATATTTCATTTGCAGTTCCTTCTTCACACATACCGTTGGTCTATCGTCTAATCTCGATAATTATCCCCGAAGAGGCGCTGAACCGCTAGCAATACCAGGGCAATCGCAGGGCGAGCGTTTGTTTCAGGTTTGTTCTTTGTCCGACTTTGTCCGTTTCGGACAATGAAATATATTTTTCGGACAATAGACGCGGTTTTGCGTCCGAAACGGACAAAACGCAGGGGGTTGAGGGTATGAATTTGGTTTGCCGGCGCGCCCGCCGCCATAAAGTCGGCTTCTGCCCCTGACATGCCTCTGAACTTCCCCTGGCTGCTCCGCTAAATTCCGCAAGTGTATAGATACCGTATAGATACAGTCTGTTATTTCGGGAGGTACTTTTTTGAGTCCGGCGGTGAAGGCGGGAACAGGCGGAGGGCATCGGCTGGGCACCGAGATTGGGAGCTTGCGATAATTGATCCATAGGGGGAGCATATCATCATTTTGAGTAGAAGTAAAGAACAGATGTTCGTGATTTTCGAGATTGCCGAAAAGCGATTTTTGGGTGGCGCCTCGCAGGGTCGCGTAGACACTGACCGCCGATACTGACCTGCGGGGAAAGATTCAGAGTAAATGCAAGTAAGTAAAGCAAATTCACCACAGAGGCACAGAAGTAAGTGCAAGTAAGTAATGAGAATGCGAGAATGCCTTTATTCAACCCCACCCCCCGGCCCCCTCCCCATTGCAATGGAGAGGGGGAGCGCATTCGGCGAGATTAGGATTACATGTAGAACTTTCGCTACAAATGAGATTTTTTCGCATTACTTACTTAGAACTACTGAGAGCACAGAGAGTTTTTGACCACCGAGAGGCGCGGAGGGCGCGTGGACACAGCCCGCCGACACTGACCGCCGGTCGCCTCTACGTAGCTTGTATGTATGTTGTGGTTTGGGCTGTCAGATGGCGTCATTTTCTTGCTGTAGACAGGTATTTGCGTCTGTTTTGTTCCACAGATAGATTAGCGGGCAAGCCTTGCAGGGGCGAGCCACCGGCTCGCCCGTACAAGTTTTGACGTGATTGTAGATGGCGCTGTCAGGCGAGCTAAGGGGGCCGGTACATTTTGCGGCTGGCGGGCGACTTGCGCGCCTCTTGGAGACAGTTTCGCTGTTTCAACCGAAAAGGATACACTACTAAAACTGGCATTTCGCAAGCGGCGGGCAATATTGTTATAATGTCAGTCGGATGGTAGCAGTCCTGTTGCCGCGCCATTGGCGTGGAGCAGTGTCAGATGCAAGAGGAGGCGCGCGATGGCCGATGCGCAAATCACAGTTCAAGATCGTTTCGTTCCGCAGACCCTGGACCTGTTGCAAGGGGTCTTCGCCGGCTATCCGGGGCGTGATTTTGCCGTGCGTTTGTGGGAGGGAACAATCTGGGAGCAAGAAGGCACGACTGAGCATCGCTTCACGATCGTGCTCAATCATCCGGCGGCTTTGCGCCGCATGTTCTTTCCACCGACCGAGCGTCGCCTGGGCGAAGCCTATATGTTCGGCGATTTCGAAATCGAAGGCAATATGTACGAAGCCATCTACCTGGCGCGCTACCTGTGGGAAAACTGGACCTGGCGCGATACGCTGCGCTTTGCCCCAAAGCTGTTGCGCTTGCCGTCTCACTCGTCCAGCTCGAATGAACAGATCGCCCATATCTCCGGGCAGAAGCACTCGGTCAACCGCGACAAACAAGCGATCCAATACCATTATGATGTATCAAACGAGTTTTATCAACTGTGGCTCGACGAAAGAATGGTTTATTCCTGCGCCTATTTTGCCGATCCCGACGAAAGCATTGATAGCGCGCAGAGCCGCAAGCTCGACTATATCTGCCGCAAGCTGCGCTTGCAGCCGGGCGAGCGCTTGCTGGATATCGGCTGTGGTTGGGGCGCGCTGATCATGTACGCCGCCCAACACTACGGCGTGGATGCGCTGGGCATCACACTCAGCGAAAAGCAACTGGCGCTGGCGAAGGAGCGCATCGCCGCGGCCGGGCTGGCCGATCGCTGTCGCGCCCAATTGCTGGATTACCGCAACGTGGACGAGTCGCAGCCCTTTGACAAGATCGTCAGCGTCGGCATGGTGGAGCATGTCGGCCGGGAAAACCTGGGCATCTATTTTGAGAAAGCCTACCGTCTGCTGAAACCGGGCGGCGTCTTTCTCAACCACGGTATTACGCTTTTGAGCGCGCCATTTGAGGCGCTGTACGAAGCAAAGGATTCTTTCGTCCAGCAATACGTCTTTCCGGATGGCGACAGCCAGCCCATTGCCTACGTTTTGGATGTCGCTGCCAAAGCGAAATTTGAGTGTCGAGACGTGGAAAGCCTGCGCGAGCATTATGCCTTAACGCTCAAGAACTGGCTGGAACGCTACGAGGCGCATGAGCAGACCATCCTCGATATGCTGGGTCCCACCGGCTATCGCCAATGGCGGATCTACCTGGCGGGGGCGCGCTGGGTCTTCGAATCCGGCTATAACTCCATTCACCAGGCTTTGCTGTACAAATCACTGGACGGCAAGACCGCGCATGGCTACCTCCCGCTCACGCGCGACGACTGGTACAAAGACGGAGCCTGATTCAGCGTCTTCAAGGACGCGGGATGGACGTGGCTAATCAGCAGGCGGGTGGTCGTCGCTCAGATCAGCCGTGGCTGCAGTTGCGGCAATAGAATCTCACTGATTCGCAAATCGTAAGGTTGCCGATCAAGGAAATAGCTGATTGATTCGTAACCGACGCTTTCGAGCTTGTCGAGCGCTTTATCGAAGTCGGCGCCGACGCGGTAAGCGTCATGCGAGTCGGAGCCGAGCACGACGGGGATGTTTCGCGCCGCCATCTCCCCCAGGATCTCCATGCCGGGATTCATTTCCGGATAGGGTTTGTTGAGGCCGCTGGTATTGAGTTCCATAGCGATGCCGGTTCGCGCGATGCGATCCAGAGCGCGGCGAATTGTATCAAGATGATCGGAGACGTCGTATTGCTTGGGATGCACGATCTTGACGATGTCGGGATGGCTTAGACAGTCAAACAAGCCAGATTCAGCCGCATTTGCCAGATTCTCGAAGTAGCCCCGTTCGTATGCCAGGCGGGACGAACCCTCGAGATAGATCGCCTGGTATTCCTGGGTCTGCGGATGGACCGAGCCCAGGATATAGCTGAAATCGGCTTTCTGGTGCAGATCCTCCAGCCAACTCTCCATGCCGGGCATGTAATCGCTTTCCAAGCCCAGGCGCACATCGACGCGCCCGGCGAAGTCTTCGCGCGTTTTCTCGATCATCTCCACATATTGAGGCAGTTGATTGACGCTCATGCGCGCGCCGGGGTTCCAGCCAAAGGGCATGGGACTGTGGCAGGTGAAGGTGATGCCGCGCAAGCCTTTCTTCTCGGCTTCCTGCGCGTAATCGGCGGGAGCGCCGCGGGCGTGTTTGCACAGGGGGGTGTGCATGTGAGAATCGTACATGTTTGGCTGGATGGGCATGGGGGCTCCGGGGACTGAATACGGACGGAAACGCCGTCCATTGTGGCGCAGAAGCGGGGGGATGTCTATTGCGGGTTTGATTACAGTCCCAGACCTACGCTTTTGCCTACTCACAGGCTACGAAACGGGGATCAGCAGGAAATGCGTCGTAGGCTGGGTCAGGTTCAGCTTGTGAAAGGATACTGATGATGTTCAAGCGGCTATTTATCACATTGGGTTTCCTGCTGGTCTTCGCGGCCGCGTCGCCATTGCTCACAATGGCATGCAGCGGATATCCCTACTTCAGCGTGGAAGACCTGCCAGAGATGGAACTTTTGGTGCGCGCAACAGTCATTGATGCTGATGATCGTGGCTACAGCGCGGTGATCCGCGTTGAAGAATACTACAAGGGCGAGGGTCCGAAATTGCTGACAGTCGCCCGCTACAATATCGGCTTGCAGACCGGGCGCGGCGTACGTGGTTATGACACCGGCTGTCTTTACACCGGCCATGGACATGAGTGGCGTCCGGGGTCGACGGGCTATTTCGGGCTAAGCCGAAACTATTTCGAAACGTATAGCGATTACCACCATGGTTCGGCTCACTTCTATGTCTGGGATGGGCAGATAACTTACCAGGAGGGCGCGACCGAGGGCTACGCCCTGGAATGGGACGCGCCGAAGACAATCTCCGAAGACGATTTCATTGCCAAAATGCTTGAAGCAGGCGGACGTGAAGAGCCTGCCCCCCCAACGATTGACGGCGTGCTTCGCTATCCACTGATGCGGTACCTGATGATCACGACGGAAAATGGCACACGTTACCAGGTGAATCCCGACCGCAGCGTGACGCCGGTTGACGGGGAGACGGCGATAGCGATTTCCCCTGACGACGCCCATGTCGTGATACGAGCCGACGAAGAGACCCTTGGCTTTTATTATGTTTGGCCGTTGGGATATACGCCGGCACACATAGAGCAGACCGTGAAGGTCCCTGGGCGGGACCTGCTGTTTAGCAATGACAGTCATATGGTCGCCGTCTGGGATGACGCGCAACTTTCCGTCCATCTGTTCCGCAACGAAGGGCGGGGCAACCACGGCGACTGGGGAACCGGCATGCGGCTTGACCTTATCGCGAGCACCGCACTCGCTATTGCTGATGGAGGGTCGGCGATTGTCCAATGGAGCGCGGACAACAGCACCATCGCCTGGCAAGACGACACTGGCATTTGGCGCTGGGATCTTTATGAAGATGCCGAAGCGGACCTGGTCGCCGCTGCGGAGGATATAGAAGACGCGAAACTGCTCGACCTGTCGGCAAGCGGTCGTTATGTCCGCTACGGAACCGCCAGCGGCTGGACGCTCTTTGACAGCGATAGCGGGGAGGCTTACGGCAACGCGCTGGCGTCACCGGGCGATCGCCATCTGATTTTTGTCAATAGCGACACTACGTCAATCGAGAACTGGCGGGAAACGGACAAGTGCGCACCGCCTTTACGGCAGAATTGCGCGGTATACGTTGGTATCGGCGACGCTGAATCAATTACGGTCTTCCCCTATCAGATGGAACTGCTGGGCCTGGTCGGCTGTGGCTCGTACTGCTATGTCGTGGGAACGTCCTGGCATCCGGCGATTGATAGCAACAAGACCGGATACAGTGGCGGTAGATACATTGGAAAATCCATTTCCGACCTGCGCCAGATCGCGTATGACCCGACTCATGACCAGCCTGCCGTTCTACGAGGCGACTACCAGATCGAATTTGAGTTCTATCCTAGCTCGTATTTTGATGGTTCCCTAGAACTCGACGATTCGGATCTGGCTCGCTTGGACTATGTGAACCTTGAGGGTCAGCTTGACAGCCCGATTGCCGGCATCGAATGGGGACAACCGGTCTTTTACGACAGCTTCATGCTGACAGCGACCGAGCATTTGCCGCGGACGGTTACGATAGCGCATTCTGACTCAGCGCCGCTTCAGGATAACCCGAACAATACCTGATTGCGGGTCGGCTTGGCGATCAATTCGTCGGGCGAATATCAGCGTGGAGGTCAAGACAGATCGGATAGCGCATCGAAGACTCGCTTCGCTTTCGGAGGAGGTTGCGCTGGCCGATCTATCTTGGCTCCATTGTTTTGCAAAGTTTGTTTTGCAAAGTTCGCCAAGATGGAGAGACCATGCCCGCGACGGTGGCGTCGTTTCAAGTCTGGATGAAGGGCTTCAAGTCGTCGCGGCGCGCACGATGTCCGCGATTCTGGCCTCGGTCGCCTCGTCCAGCTCGGGCTCGGCGAGGAACCAGGCGTTGGCGATGAGCTTGTCGGGCGCGTCTTCGTCGATGGGCAAGTTGGCTTTCTCGGTGAGGCCAAAGGTCACATAATCGTCCATGCGAATGAAGACGAGGACGGGACCGCTCTTGGCGTAGCCGGGCATGCCATACCACAGTCTGGGCTTGAGATCCGGATTGGCCGCCATGATGATTTCATGCAGGCGCTGGCCTATCGAGGCCTGGGCGCCGAACATCTGCGGGATTTTGTCGAGTACTGCCGCCAGGTTGTCAGCATCCTTCTGCGCTTTCTTGGTTGCCATACAAGCTCCTTATCTTCAAGCAACAATACAATAGAGACTTGTGCACATATGCAAGAGTATTCGGGAAGATACTTCATTAGTCAAGTTGTCGCTACTAGCGGATTGCCTCTGCCTTGAATGCCTTGGTTCGCGAACCAGGGCATTGGCTCGTTCCGACGCGACTCAGGTAAACCGGGACAGCCGGCGCATATTTCGTCGGTTGTCCCGGTAGAGATCGCGATAGATGGGATAAATATCGTCGTAGATCGCCTTCCTGCCCGCGTTGGGCTGGATGCGGCGGTTGATCTTCACCCAGGCATCGCGCAGAGGGGCGAAATCATCAAAGATGCCAGCGGCCATACCAGCCAGGTAGGCATCGCCATAAGCCGCGCCGATCGTCTGGCGCGGTACGTCTTGCGGCAAGCCCGCGACATCGCTGCATATTTGCAGCCAAAGCGGATCCTGCACGCCGCCGCCGATGGCGACCAGGCGCTGCGGATGAGCCTCAACTTCGCCCATGGCTTCAATATTGTGGCGCAAGCCATAGCCGATGCCTTCGAGAAGGCTGCGGTAGAGATGAGCGCGACTATGGCTGAGGCTCAAGCCGAAGATCATGCCTTTGGCATGGACATCGTTGATAGGTGTGCGTTCGCCGCTGAAATAGGGCAAGGCGATCAAGCCGTCGCTGCCGGCGTCGATGCGCGAGGCGATCTCGGAAAGCAAGGCGAAGGCGTTTACGCCCTCAGCCTCCGCTCGCTGCCGCTCGGCATGAGCCAGTTCATCGCGGAACCAGGTCAAGAGCGCGCCGGATGTCGACAAGCCCGCCGCCAGAATGGCGCTGCCCGGCGCGATACCCACGGAAGCCCAGAGATCGCGGTGCGGGCGATAGACGTCCGTGGTCTGGATGAGGAAGAGCGTGCTGCCGTACATCACCATCAGATCGCCGGTGTTGGTCGCGCCCGCGGCAATTGCCTCGGCGAGCGCGTCAGCCGTGCCAGTGGCGACCGGCGTGCCGGCGGGGATGCCTGTCTCTTCGGCGGCGTTCGGCATGATCGCGCCGGCTCGCTCCCCGGACCAAAGTGTCTGCGGGAGCCACTCCGAGGGACAGATCCGCTCGACCCAGTCCTTGCGCCAAGCCAGTTCGCGCACGTCAAAAAAGGGAGTGAAGTAGGGCGCGACATAGTTATCGACGACAAAGCGGCCCGTCAGGCGGTAGACAAGATAAGTTGAGGCGGTGACGATCTTGCGGGTGCGCGCGAATAGCTCGGGCTGGTGGCGGCGGTACCAGAGTACTTTGGGACCCACCGACTGCGCCGAGAGCGCCTGACCGGCGCGGGCGAAAATTTCATCCGCGCCCAGTTCCGCCGTCAGGTCGTCGATCTCTTGACCGGCGCGGGTATCAATGCCGTAGAGGATAGAGGGACGCAGCGGCTGATAGTTTTCGTCGAGAGGGAGCATGGTGGGCGCAATGGCGCTGGCGGCGACGCCGGCGACACGGGCCGGATCGATATTCGCAGTCTCGATCAAAGCGCGGGAAATCGTACAGAAGTCGCGCCACCAGACAGCGTCCGCATCTTGTTCCGCCCAGCCGGGCTGCGGGATATCAAAGCCGTGCGGCGCCGCGCGCTCGGCGAGCACTTGACCGTCAAGGTCCACCAGTACGCCTTTGGAACTGGAAGTGCCGATATCAATGCCCAGCAGCAGCCGATCGTCCTTCATAAGCCTCGATCTTCTAGTCCAAATCGACGGGCTGACCGGTACGCGCCGATTCTTCGACAGCGCAAAGCACAGTCGTGACCAGCGCCGCCTCGGCGCCCGTCGCCAGGACGGGTTTGTCGTCAACAACGGCATCGACGAAGCGGGCGATGGCTTCCAGCACGAAGCCGCTCATACGCGCCGAATTGGCATCAAGCGTGAAACCGAGCACATCGGGCAGGGTGACCGAATCGCGGGTGTATTTCTCGACCGTGCGGTGATCGGAGGTGTTGATGTAGAGCACGCCTTGACTGCCCAACACTTCCATCTTGAAATTGAAGACATTGGGCTCGGTCTCGGGAAGGATCCAACTGTTCTCCAGCGTGACGACTGCGCCCTTTTCGAACTCAACAATGGCGACATGGAAGTCTTGCGTATCGATGCCTTGGTCGCGCAAGAGTCCCGAACGACTGACGGCATAGACGCGAACGGGTTTATCGTTCAGCAACCAGTGAGACATATCAAAGGTATGGCTGGCCAAGAACCAGAGCGCCGAGCTTTTGTCCGCCCAGGGCAGCATTTGCGTCGGCACAAACGTTGTATTGCTCAGGCGAGCATAGATGTATTTTAGCTCGCCGAGCTCGCCGTCCAGCACAGTTTGCCGCGCCTGAACAAAAGGCGGATTGACGCGGTTGTGAAAGTCGACCATGAGCTTGACGCCGGCTTCTTCGACGGCTTCAAGGATAGCCTCAGCATCTTCGACTGTGGTGGCCAGCGGCTTTTCCACCAGAATATGTTTGCCGGCTTTCGCCGCAGCCACCGCCAGATCGCGATGCGCGAAATCGGGGGTGGCGATGGATACGGCGGCGATATCGTCGCGCGCCAGCAGATCGCGATAGTCGGTGTAAACCTGGGGCACGCTGTATCGCTCCGCGATTTCGCGCGACCGCCCTTCGTCCAGATCGCAGACTGCGACCAACTCCGCCTGTGGCATATTGTGGTAGACATGGGCATGCCAGGCGCCGCCGACGATGCCCGTGCCAATCACGCCGAATCCTGTTTGACTCATTTCAACTCCTTCCCGATGAAAACGTGAAACTCAAACTCATGTCATTGTCAGTAATATTAGCTGTTTTAGGGTTTGCATACCATTTGCTTGAAATTTACTTCAAACCCGTTTATACTTGCAAATGATACGCAGATGCCATTCTCAAAGGGATCCTCATGGACATAGAAGACAAGTTAAACCAGCACGAACGCAGCATAGGAAGAATCGAGGGCAAATTAGAGTCCCTGGCCACAAAAGAATTCGTCCGCAAGGAAGTCAATGACGCTGTCAAAACGATTGACGCAAAGATCGACGCGTTGAACAAGGACATTAGCGACCAGATAAAACAATTGAGTAATAACATTGAGAAAGAGCGCAGCTGGCGCATGAAAGTCACTGGCGGCGTCAGCATTCTCGCGCTGGTATTGGTTGCTATTTCCAGCCTTGTAACCGCGCTAGCGAGTCTCGGCATCTTCACCGCCTAATTTACCTCTTTGTCCAGCATCACGCCACAACACTTGATCTGTTCCGCGAGGCTGTTGCAAGTCCGCGATGGTCAGCCTTTCACCGCGCCAAATGTCAAGCCGCGCACCACGTAGCGCCCCAGAACCAGAAATATGAGCATTGGCGGCAGCATGGCGACGACGGCTGTCGCGGCGAGATGCCCCCAGTAAATGCCCGTTGAGGCGAAGAAGCTGATTGTACCCACCGGCAGCGTGGTCGTGCTCTGCTTGCTGAGGACGAGCGGGAAGAGCACATTATTCCAACTGAAGACGAAAGTAAACATCGAAGTCACGATGATGCCCGGCAGCGCCAGCGGAATGATAATGCGGTAGAACGCCGCGAAGCGATTGGCGCCGTCGACCCATGCCGCTTCTTCCAAATCTAGCGGCACTTCATCCATGAAGCTCTTGAGCAGCCAGACCGAAAAAGGTATCGCCAAAGTCTGTAAGGTGAGGATCATCGCCTGGTAACTGCCGGCCCAGCCGATCCAGGACATCAGAATGAAATAAGGAATGACGAAGACAATCGGCGGCGCGATGAGCAGGCTGATGTACCAATTCATGATGAATTCTTTACCGCGCATGGCGAAGCGCGACAAAGCATAAGCGGCGGACAGCGCGAATGGCAAGCTGAGCAAAGTCGCGCCCGTGCTGACGACCACGCTATTCACAAGCTGAATCGCGTTGTTGCCGGGGTCGACGAATGTGGTGATGAAGTTGCCCAGGTCGGGCTCGAAGATAAACTCCGGCGGCAGGTTGTAGGCATCGCTGGGATGGCGGAATGCGAGCAAGATGAACCACAGGATCGGTCCCAAAAAGAAGATCATCACCAAAGCCATCAGCGCGTAAACCAAGATTTTTCCGCTTCTCGTCGGCGCGCGCATACCTTCACCATTCCCGCTTACGGTAGATGAAGAAAAGATAGAGATTGATGATGATTGAGACGATGATGGCGACCAGCCAGGTCATAGCGGCGGTCAAACCGATGTTGTAATTGACCAAACCTTCGCGATAGAGGTTAAAGCTAAGGGTGCGCGATGCCGTCCCGGGCCCGCCGCTGGTGAGGACATAAACGAGATCGAAGCTGTTAAACAACTGCATGAAGCGGATCATGACGAGGAAGGCGGCGATCGGCCGCAGCAGAGGCAGGGAGATCGACCAGAATAACCGCCAACGCGTTGCGCCATCGACCAGGGCGGCTTCGAGCACTTCCTCTGAGATTGAGAGCAAGCCGGCGTATAGCACGATGGCGAAAAACGGCGTCCATTGCCAGGTGTCAACGACGCCGATAGTAAATAGCGCAGTATTGGCGTTGCCCAGGAATCCCTGCGGCGGCACCGGGAAGCCGATGCCCTGCAGCAGCCAGGTCAAGACGCCGCCCTTCGGCTCCAACAAATAGCGGAAGAGAAAACCTGCCACCACCGGCGCCAGCGTGGTGGGCATGATGAGCAGGGCGCGGAAAAGCCCCATGCCGCGCAAGTGCGTATACAGCAGGAGTGCAATGCCCATACCGAACCAGAATTGCGCGAAGACGCCGATGCCGGCAAGCAGCACTGTATTCTTCAAAGCCTCGGTGAAGGGCGTGACCTGGAAGACCATACGGTAATTGTCCAAGCCCGAGTGGTAGAGGGGCATGGGACTGGTCTGCAGGTTCCAGAACCAGAAGCTGTTGCGCAGCGCGAAGCCCAGTGGATACAGAATCAGCGCCAAGAGGACGATGATAGACGGTGCGAGGAGGAGGTATGGGAGGCGTATGCGAAACTTCATTATAAGCCCCGAAAGCCCCCATCCCCTTTAGCAATTGAACTTGTAAGAGCGATCCCGGCGGATCGCCCGTTTGTGGACTTGTACTGACGCGGGCGACCTGGCAGGTCGCCCCTGCAAATAGACCGCGCGATGTGGAGAGCGTTTACATTCCCGAAAGGCTGGCTTGCAGCGCCTTGGTGTTTTCGAGCGTGTCATCAAAGCTGTCGACGCCGTATGGAATCATCTGATTCCCGCTAAGGATGTTCTGGAAGAGGATTTGCGTCGTCTCCAGCGCTTGCTCGGGCGTTACCGCGCCGCTCATCGTCTGGTTAATCTGCAAGCCGTAGACACCTTCCAGCGATGTATAGATCGGCGCAGGCGGGCGGGCAACCTTGCCATCGCCGAGATTCATCATCTCGAGCTGCGTCCCCAAGAAGGGGTAGATCTCGTTCAAGCCGGCATCGTCGTAATTCGACTTGCGGCTGAAATCGGCGAATTGATAACCCTTGACGTTGACCTCGCCCATCGCCTTCTGCGCTTCGGAGCCGGTGGCCCACTTGATGAACTGCCAAGCCGCGTCTTGATTCGCCGAGGTCGAAGGCATGCCCAGGGACCAGCCGCCGAGGCTGACCACTTGATCGCCGCCGGCTGTCCGCGTCGGCAGCACAGCGGTCGCAGTCTTATCGACCACCGGCGACGGCGTACCGGTCAAATACCCTTCATTGTTGACCAGGTAGAAGTAAGGCGTCCAGTGATAGAACATGCCGATATCGCCTTGCGAGTAGCGGGTGCCGGCATCGAACCAGAGGTAGTTGATCGATTCGGGCGGCGACCAGCCATAGAGGCGGTTCCAGTCGTGCAAGGCGGCGACGTTGGCTTCGCTATTGATGGTGGGCGTGAAGTCCCAGGGCGCTTCGGGGAATTGTGTGAACCAGCGCGTGCCGTAGCTGGCGGAAAGCCCCGTGAACATGTGGACGACGGGCACGGGCTGCGCGCCGATGACGGTGGTGCCGTACATGCTGGTGCCATCGAGGTCCATGCCGTTGATCTGGTCGAGGATGCCGAAGTAATCTTCCCAAGTCCAGTCACCGGCGTCAGCCACCGATGAGGGCAGCGGATCCAAACCAGCCGCTTCAAAGAGGTCGGTGCGGTACATGATGCCCTGGGCATACGAAGCGATGGGCAGCGTCCAGACGTGATTGCGCCAGGTGCTCAGCGAATAGAGGCACTCGGGCAGGAAGTCATCAAAATTCGCATCGGAATCCATACCGATGAAATCATCAAGCGAGCGAATCCAGCCGTTGTCGGCGTATTGGCTGATCCACATCTGGTCAACTGCGATGACATCGGCATCCGCGCTTTGCGTGAGGAAGGCGTTGATCAAGCGCGCTTGCAGCGCTGTATATCCCAAGGATTCGATATTGACGCCAATGCCGGTCATCTCGGTGAATTGATCGACCACGCTTTGCAGCGCCAGATCCCAGGGATCGCCCACCGTCAGCACGTTGATGGTGGCGTCGCTTTGGGCGGCCACGCGCGAAAGATTCGCCAATGGCGACAATCCTCCGGCGACAGCGGCGCCGGCCGCGCCGCTCATGCGCAGAAAATCGCGGCGGCTCAAGTTTTTCTTGGACATCGTTAACTCCTTCTTTCTGTGTTTGTAAGCAAGTGAGAAACTGCGATTGAATTCATTCGATAAGCGCCTCCTCGCCCAAGCATCAGATCAAGATCTTGCCATCCGCCAATACAGGTACGCCATCGACCAAAACTGAACCGGTCTGACGCAGGTCCTTGATCAGATCCCAGTGGATACTGGACTGATTGACCCCGCCGCACTCGGGATAGGCTCTGCCCAGCGCCAGATGGATCGTGCCGCCAATTTTCTCATCAATTAGTATATCCTTGCAAAAGCGGTTAATGTAGGGATTCATACCAAAGGCAAACTCGCCCAGCCGGCTCGAACCGGCGTCCGTTTCCAGGATTCGCAAAAGAAAATCTTCATTCGATGAGGCACTGGCATGGATCAGATCGCCATCCTGCCATGCCAGGCGAATGTCGCCGACTAATTGGCCGCCGAGCACACCCGGCAACTCAAAGTGGATCTTGCCGTTCAGCGTCTTGTTGACGGGCGCGGTATAGATCTCGCCGTCGGGCAGGTTGATCTTGCCGTCGAAAACTTTCCATTGCCGTCCGCGCACGGAGAATTCCAGATCGGTCTCATCGCCGGCGACGATGCGCACGGTCTCGCTGCCTTCGAGCTGCGCGGCTTGCCGATGCCAGCCTTTCGAGGCGGTGGGATAGTCCAACAGGCAGGCAGCGAAGAACATGTCTTCGACCGTTTGCAGATCGGTATCGGCTTGTCGCGCCAACTCCGCGTTGGGCACGCGGACCAAGCACCAGCGCGTCTTTTGCCAGCGCAGAGTTGAGACTACCCCCATAGCCGCTTGATTGGCTGCCAGCGCCGCCGCCGAGATCTCGTCGTGCATACGCAAGTCGTAGGCGCCGCGCAAGCCGAAGTAGACATCAGCCCAGTCCATGCCACCCGCTTCGATTTCCGGCAGCCAGCTATGCTGTTCGGCTGAGCCGTGCCTTAGCAGGCTGTGGCGCAGCTTTTCCGAGAGCAATTGCGCTTGCGGGAAGGCGCCGGCTTTGACGCAAGATTCGTAGACGGCATGCGCCAGCGGGAAGCTCTCGATTTCGCCCATGGCGATCATGACGCGGTCGCCGGGTTGGACTGCGGTCGAGTAGTTGACGAGGACGTCGGCGACGGCTGTCCAGCGGGGGTCGGTGGGGGTTGTTGGGGTCACGGGCATGGGGGGAGTATAGCATGGGGTTGGGGGTGGGGGCGAAACGGGGTTGTCAACCACAAAGACGCAAAAGGCGCAAAGCGTTACAGTTTAGGCAACTCTGGTGTCTACGTAGTACTGTTTTCTACGCGATTACCTGTTTTGCCTCTCAACCCGCGGCTGGCCCAGGTGCTGACGCTCCTGATCGACGATCTCGGGATCGAGCAACCCCACCCCCGGCCCCTCCCCATTGCAATGGGGAGGGGTGACTCGTTCCTGCATCCATCAGTATTTCGCAATTCATTTTATAGCCAAGCGGCCTGAATTATTGCTGCGAATGACGAATGCGTGAGCTCTAACACCGTGCGTTAGTCAATCGGCTTCTCGGCACGCTCCCGCCCCAGGTACTGACGCTCCTGCTCGACGATTTCGGGATCGAGCTTGGTAAAAAGCGGCGAGGGCTGGCGCAGCTTTTGACCTGGCAAAAGGTCGCTGGCTTTCCACTCGCCTATGGCTTTCTCGCCGTCATAGATCAGCGCCAGGTGATCGCGCGTTTCCTCGCTGTATTTCTCGATGCTCAGGTCGCCGAAGAGTTGCCCGTCATAGCCGAGCATCTCGTGCACTTGCTGGGAGCTGAAGGGCGTGAAGGGCGCGAAGAGGATTTTCAGGTTGTCAATGCAGCGCAGCGCGGCGTAAACCGAGCGGGCGGCGTCGGCAGGATCGGACTTGAGCGTCTTCCAGGGTTCGCGCTCGTTGAGCCAGGCGTTGACATCGCGAGCCAGGCTCAGCGTTTCTTCCAGCGCTTCTTTCAAGCGCACTTGCTCCAGCAGGGCGCCGACCGAGTCGAAGCCGGCTTCGGTTTTGGCGATGATGTCGCGGTCGGCGGCGGTCAACTCGTCGGGGGCGGGCACTGCGCCATCAAAGCGCTTGAAGGCAAAACCGAGCATACGATTGACCAGATTGCCCCAAGCCGCCAGCAATTCGTTGTTGACGCGAGCCAGGAAGCCTTCCCAGGAAAAGTCGCTGTCTTGGCGTTCCGGGAAGGTGCGGGCGACATAAAAGCGCAGGGCATCGGCTTGGTAGCGCTCCAGCAGGTCGGGCAGCCAGACCGCCCAATTACGCGAGGTCGAGAATTGCTGGCCCTCGATGTTCATGAATTCGTTGGCGGGCACATCGTAGGGCAATTGCAAGGGAATATCGCCATAGACGGGATCGTCGTCGTTGTAGATGCCATCAATGCCGAGGAGTTCCGCCTGCCAGATGATGGTATGGAAGGGGATATTATCCTTGCCGATGAAGTTATAGATCCTGGCTTCCGGGTTGTACCACCATTTCTTCCATTCGTCGGGCAGCCCGATGTTCTTCGCCCATTCAATGCTGGCGGTGAAATAACCCATAACCGCGTCAAACCAGACGTAAAGCCGTTTGTCTTCCCAGCCTTCCAGGGGCACAGTCACGCCCCAATCGATATCGCGCGTGATGGGACGCCCGCGCAGCCCATCCTTGACGAAGTTCTGGCTGAATGTGCTGACGTTGGGTCGCCAATGATGCGCGTGCTCGGCGAGGTAAGCCAGGATCTGGTCGGTGAAGCCCCCAAGATCGAGAAAATAATGTTCGGATTCGCGCGGTGTCAACTTGTCGTCGGGATTGTTGCGGCTGTGCGGATCAATGAGTTGAATGGCGTCCATCAGATTGCCGCAGTTTTCACATTGATCGCCGCGCGCGCCCTGATAACCGCAGATATAACAAGTGCCTTCGACATAGCGATCGGGCAGGAAGCGCTTTTCGCTCTCGCTGTAAAGGAGGGTCTGCTTCTCTTTGTACAGGTGGCCGCCTTCCAGCAGCGTGATAAAAATGTCCCGCGCCACTTGATGATGGTTCTCTGTGTCGGTGTGGGTGAAGAGATCGTAGCTAATGCCGATTTTCCGCTGGGTCCGCAAGAAGCGTTCATGATAATGTTCGAAGACCGCGAGCGGCGTCGTGCCGCGCTTGTCGGCTTCGACCGTGATCGGCGTGCCGTGGCTGTCCGATCCGCTGACCATCAGCACGTGATTCCCCCGCAGGCGGTGATAGCGGGCGAAGATATCCGCCGGCAGATAGGCGCCCGCCAGGTGCCCGATATGCAGGTCGCCATTGGCATAGGGCCAAGCCACCGATACGTGAATATATTGTGCTGACATCGCGTTTCCCCTTTTCAGCGAGCCTTTCATCATCGGCTCGGCAAGCAACTGAAAGCCAATAAAAAAAACCGCCTGTCAAGGACAGACGGCATCAAGTTTCGGCTAAGTATCGCCTAGACGAACGACAAGCTCCGTCTGTCCCGGGGGACGGTTGGCATCCGCATAGGCGTTGCAACGCTCGTTCGTATAATCATGTGGCGAGTGTAACATGGTATTTCTTATCCCGTCAAGCGCTTTGACCATGGGGCACAGGGCAATCGCATCAAAATTAACATCCGCTGTGATGACAAAAGTCAAACTAAAATTTAACCACCGAGGACACCGAGAAAACCCCTTTTCTCGAAAGCAAGGGCTAATTTCTTTTTCTGAACGAGATTTGATGACAGAAAAGGGGCTGTTTCTTTAGATTTTTCGTAGCAGTTTCGTCTGGTAACAAACTTTAACTCTGTGTCCTCGGCGCCTCTGTGGCGAAAAATAATTTGATGCGATTGCCCTGTCATCGGGCAGGCGTCGGCTAGCGTGGAACATGAGCGTCGGCTACAATACTCGCCGCTTCTCCGCCTAGGGACGGGATCCACTCGCTTGACGCAACCATCAAGAGATCATCAACCCGGCAATTCGTACCAGCCCGGGCAGATCACGAATCACGAAGGGAGACGCGCTTCGCGCCAAAGCCTGGGCTGTTTGCTCTGGGCTATGGTCAGTTTCGTCTGCATCGTCCTGGCAGCCCTGATCGCCTTGGCAGCCGCCTATGCCGGCTGGAATTCCGGCATCGCTGTCGCGCGCGAAAACGCGACCGCCACTGGCGAAGCGGATACGAGAGAACAGTGCGAGCGCATTCAGGTTGATATGGACGCCGGCAATCTGCAATTGTTGCAGACGAGGCTGGCCTATTTGCTCATGCTGACGCCCGCGCCGCCTTGTCTCGGCGAAATCTTGCCAACGGCGACCGCGCTCTATCAGCAGTCGCAGCCGACCGCCGTTCCAGAGCCAACGGAGCCGGTCCAGCCCATCGCCACCATGCCCTCTCAAACGGCGATTGCGGCGGCGACAGTCGAGGATGGCCCGGTATACGATTTGGAAGCCTTGCTGCTGGAGGCGCAGGCGGATATCGTTTCGCAGGAATACCAGCGAGCGGTGGATACACTGGACGCCATCATCGCGCTTGACGAGGGTTTTCAGCATGAACGGGTGCGCGAACTTTTGTTTGCCGCGCTCACATCCCAAGCGACCGGGCTCTTCCGCAGCGGAAGATTGTCCGAGGCGATCTTGACGACGGGACGCGCTGAAAACTACGGCGATGTCGGAGGGCTAAACTACGAGCGCGCTGTTGCCGAGCTTTACCTGAGAGGTTTGCAATTAAAGATCGCCAATCCTGGCGAAGCCGTCCGCCAGCTCAGTATCATCGTCTATGAACATCGTCTCGGGAATTATTTGAATGGACAGATCATGACCGAATTGCAAGGGGCGCATCGAAATTACGGGGATGCCCTGTCCTTCCGGGGCGATCATTGCCGGGCGCGCGACCAGTACGAGGCTGCCTTGGCTTTGCAGCCGGCAGTGACGTCAATCAGCCGCGCCACTGTCGCGGGCAAACGCGACAATGCAAATGAGTTGTGCCCGGCGCCCAACCAGACGGAACCGTCACAGCCGACAAGCGCCGGCGTCGGCGTGCGCCCCAGTCCCGCGCCTGTCGGGGAGCCGGGTTAAACTCCAACACAGCCGCCCGCCGGGACCGGGCCGCGTCAGTTCTCAATCCGCTCGATGATGCTGGCGGTCGCCATGCCGCCACCGCAGCACATGGTCTGCAAGCCATAGCGCGAGCCGGTCGTTTCCAGCGCGTTGATCAGCGCTGTCATCAAACGCGCGCCGGAGCCGCCAAGAGGGTGTCCCAGGGCGATGGCGCCGCCATGAATATTGACTCGATCGAGATCGACGCCGACCTCCCGCTCCCAGATCCGCGGTACCGAAGCGAAGGCCTCGTTAACCTCGAAGAGGTCAATGTCCTCGATAGCCATGCCGGCCCGCCGCAAGACCTTTTCTGTGGCCGGTATCGGTCCGGTAAGCATCAGATGCGGGTCGCTGCCGATGGTTGTTCCATCTACAATGCGCGCGCGGGCTTTTAGGGACAACTGCGCCGCCCTTGCAGCGCTCATCACCAGCACTGCCGCTGCGCCATCGCTAATCTGACTGCTGTTGCCGGCGGTGGTGACGCCGTTGGGCGTAAACACGGGTTCGAGTTGCGCCATTTTTTCCAGCGTCGTCGCGGGGCGAATGCCTTGATCGCGCTCGACCAGGAACAGATTGCCCTCGTCATCCACACCCTGAAGGGGCGCGATTTCTCTTCGTAATACACCGGCTTCGGTCGCTATCCAGGCGCGCCGATGGCTCTCCAGACTCAATTCGTCCATTTCAAGGCGGGTGACGCCCCACTTCGCGGCGATCTCGTCCGAGGCGATGCCTTGCGGGATCATATTGTGGGACTCCATAATATTGTCCGTAAATGGCGATGCGCCGCCAATGCCCAGGCTTGAACCCATCGGCACCCGCGTCATGCTTTCCACGCCGCCAGCGATGACTGCATCCGCTTGCCCCGAACTCACCATTGCCGCAGCGAGATGAATCGACTGCTGGCTGCTGCCGCATTGGAAATCAATCGCCGTGGCTGGTACCTCAATGGGAAGCTCGGCATCCAGCACGACATTGCGGGCAATGTTGAGAGTCTGTTCAGCGACTTGGCTGACACAACCGAAGATCACATGGTCGACTTGGGTTTTGTCCAAGCCGCTTCTCGCAAGCAGGGCTTTAACGACATGAGATCCCAGCTTGACAGGATGCTGCTCGCGCAGCCAGCCATTGCGCTTGCCCAAAGGACTGCGGATGGCTTCGACAATGACAACTTCGACCATAAGATTTCGCTCCTTTATACAGTTGGCTACAATAACCGGATTTCGCGATGGCTTAGCTATTCTTCTACGGCAGATCCTTTGTCGATAAGCCAGATGTACAGTCCATCTCGATTAATGATTTCGCGCATTGCTGGCATCATGCCTTCGTATTGCCAGGGTTTGTAGTTATAGGGGCGCGCGACTTTCATGATGATTTCGCCTTCCGGGAGCTCCGTCATTTCCGTAATCGGATAATAATAACCGGCGTTCACTAGCTCATATCGCGCCCCTTCGAGGACAGGATTCTTGAATTTATGGCTCCTTGACGGCGGACTAAAGGTTGTGGTTAGCGACACCGCTCCATATTCGTCACGGACTTGACGGGTCAGCTCCATGTGCTGGTGCTGGCTAATTACCCCTATAAAGTTCATCAAGGCTACTATGGTTATGCCCACGACACTCAAAGCCGTTAGTCTGTAACCATAACGCTTGGCGCGAGGCGCAAATGCAAAGGCTCAGACCAGTACGATAAAGGGTGCCAAAGCGCGAACAGTTCGCCCATATAGAACGAAAACGTGCAGACCCGACGAGAAAAGCGCCATCAATCCGTAGAGCATGACTAGCGCCGCAAACTATAGCATTATGCGGTGTCTCCAGGCTGCCGAATCCACCCAAAACGACTCCTTCAAATACACTGTCAGCAATATCAATCGTAATTTCATAATGGCGGGATTCGTCGGGGGAAAATCGTTGGCCACCGTCGACAATCAGGAGCAGCCTTAGCGCGAATGCGACAAACATGACAATTAGCAGCGTATGGACAGGAGGAAAACGAATCGACATATTTACGATCCCCGCGACGACAATGCTCTGTGTCCCGCCAATACTGGCTTCTCTGTTGTCAATTCTTACACCTTTACCAGCGGTCAAAACATTACGATAAACGCTGGCTGATTGTTCATATTCTATATTAGAACAATTTCGGGAAGCTGTATTATATTGCGGGGGGTTGACGAGCGTCTATTCTACGATTTGACTGACGTGGCTTAAAGGATTGCGGATGGAGTCGACGATGATGAATTCGACCATAGGGTTTCGCTCCTGTGTACAGCTGGCTGCAACAACCGGATTTCGCAGCGGTTTGGCTACTCTTCCGCAGAAGGTCCCTTGTCGATGAGCCAGATGTACAGCCCATCGCGATTGACGATATCACGCATCTCGGCTGTCATCCCTTCGTATTGCCAGGGTCTGTGATTGAAGGGATGCGCGACTTTCATAAGGACTTCACCGTCCGGGAGGTCCGTCATTTCCGTAATCGGATAAAAGTATCCCGCATTCAATAGCGTATAGCGCCCGAGCGGATTTTCCTTGCCGTAGACCCCAAAGGTGGATGCCGGATCGTTCAGCGTCGATTCGTAAGACAACTGACCGTATTCCTGTCTGGCTCGATTGGCAATTTCAATATAGTACTCTTGTCTGATCGCCGGGAGGAAATTAGCGAGCGCAAGAATGCTGATTAAGCCAACAAAGACTGCGAACGCTTTCTTGCCACGGTTCGTCAACCACGGCGCGAATACAAATGCGCTTAACATAACCAGGAACGGCACAAGCGTTCGCGCGATACGCCCGTAAACAACAAAGATCTGCAACCCTGCAGAAAATAGAACCATCAGCAAATACAGAACAATCAGGCAAGCGAGCCACAATTTGACTCGCTGCAGGTCAGGCGAGCGTGGTTGGCGGGCGAGCATCCCAGCCGCGACGATGCCCCCTATCATCCAAAACAGGGCGACGCCGGCTTCTGCATTGCCCAAGTAGAGAATGGGAAAAACGCTGCCCTCGAAATACCCGCCCTGCGCTACAGTTTCTGAAAACATGATTGCCTCGGAAACGATGTCGATGTCAAGGACAAAGCTGCTATAGAGGAATAACGGCATCGCTATCAGCAGGGCGCCAATGGCCATGCCGAAGGCGCGAATTGCTGCCGCGCGCAAATTGGGAGCAAGATAAGCACAGAAGATCGTGGCGATCATGAGGACCAGCGTAATATGACCAAAATAAACCCATACGCACAGGAAGGTCGCGATTCCAACCGCAATCGAATGCTTTATGCTTGGCTGTCGACCGGGGGTAGCCAGCCAGAGAGCTGCCAAGCCGATCAGCAGCGAGGAATCCAAGGGCAAGAAATGCTTGGAAAAGATGAAAAAGGTGTTGGATGCCGCCAGCAAGAATGCCGCGATCAGAGCTTCGGTTTCGCCAGCGCCGGCTCGGCGCGCCAGCAAGTAAATCATGCCAATTGAAAGCACTGAGGGAATCGCGAATATCAGCGCCGAAACACGATAGTCATTGTCGCGACCTATCCAATAGGTTGTCCAGGAAAAGCCGGGCGGCGGGCTCAAGTAAAAGATCGCGCGATGAACGATGGCAGGAACAAGCCCGACGGCGGTGAAACCGTGATGCTTGTCGTAGGCTAATACCGTGTCTATTGCGCTGCGAAAATCAGCCTCAAACAGCGAGTGCGCGGCGTTGACAGACCGACGTTGATAGCGACTTTCGTCGGGGAAATAAAACTGGCCGCCGTTGACGATAAGTAACAGGCGCAGCAGGTAGGCCACGAGCATCAATATCAACAGGAGCTGTGGCGCGCGCATGTTTAACTTCATTGCTTCACCAGCGCATGCCAATTAAATGGACAGATCAACATGTGAATATGTTAAACCTTCCCTCCCCTGTTACAAATCGAAACCCGCGACTGCTCGGCTTGATGTCGGGATGCTGTCGAACTCAGTCTCGTCATATTCTGCCGCAAGGGCAATGATCTATATCGCCCTTCGCGTGAATACTTCCCAGGCGCGGTGTGTTGAAACGCCCCCGCCTGCCATATTCCCGCTTCAATCCGAGGACGGCTCCGTGTCGATCAACCAAATCTCAAAGTCGCTCCGGTTGACTATTTCTCGCATGTCTGGGGTCATGCCTTCGTATTGCCACGGTTTATAGCTGAAGGGATGGGAGATTTCCAGCAGTATTTCGCCCTCTGGCAGGTCGCCGCGGATGTCTCCTATGGGGTAGTAATTGGCGGCATTGAACAGTCGATAACGCGCGCCAGGTACCTCCGGCCGGAGATCCCACCAACTGAATACCGGGTTCTCGCTTGTTTCAACGGTTGTCTCGAACGAGACATCATCGTATGTCTGATAAACTTCCCAAGCGATTTCCAAGGGATACTGCTGCGTGATCGCCGGAACAAAATTAGCTATCGACAAGACGCCAAGGCTGACGACTAACGTAGTGAGAACGCCGCGTCCATAGCGCATAAGACGCGCTGAAAAGCCATAGGCGCATGCCATCGCGATAAATGGCACTAGCGAGCGGACCACACGGCCATAGACAACAAAAAGCTGCAAACCCGCGGACAATAGCGAGAGCATCAGATAGAGACTGAATAAACAGGCAAACCAGATCCAAGCCCGCCGACTGTCATTCGAAAGACAGCGACTACGCAATGTCCAGGCAGCCAAGACCAGCCCGAATATCCAGAGGATACTCATTGCGCCTTCAACATCGCGGAAATACAGAAACGGGAAGATTAAACCTTCGGAGAACGACCCGTGATCGACCGTTTCGGAAAACGTCATCATCTGCAGAAAGACATTCTCGTTCAGAAAAATCAAGTTGAAAAGAACGATCGGGAGGAAGAACAGCAGGGCGCCGCCCGCCATGCCAAAAGCTCTGCGAAAGGCGTCGCGCGGGTCCACGGCCAGGAGGCCACAATAAAGAATGCCTATGGTGATGGTCAAGGTGACGTAACCATTGTAGATCCAGAAAACGAGAAACGCCAGCCAACCGACAAATAACGCGTTTATGATGCGCCAGGGGCGCAGGCGAAGCGCAAAGTAAATGGCAATCAATCCGATGAGAATTGCAATGTCATAGGGAAGAAGATGCTTGGCAAAGAAAAAAAACGATTGGGAAGTCGCTAGCAGATAGGCGCTCAATAGCGCTTCCCCTTCATTGGCGCCAGCCTGTCGCTGGATCAGATAAATCATGCCAATGCATAGAACAGATGGCAGCGCAAAGATCAGCGCGGGCAATCGGAAATTCTGAGGCGGGGTATGCCATAGATCTTTCCACAGCAAGTTGTCATCGTGGTTAATGCTGTGGATTAGACGGTGAAACAATGCCGGGACAAGCTTGGCAAGCGCAATACCCTGATGGAACTCGTATTTCAAAAGTGTTTTGACGGCATTTTTGAAGTCGGCGTTGAAGATGTGTTTTGTCGTTTCTATGGAGCGGTAGTAGCGGAGCTCATCCGGGTGAAATAGCTGGCCGCCATTGATGATCAGTAGCAGTCGAAGGCCGTAGGCTATCAGCATTAACAGGGCTAGGAGCGAACTTGGGCGGGCAAGTTTGTTCTGAATGGACAAATGCCTCTCCATCGACGATGTATGTGGCGGCCTGTTGCTGGGTCTAGTTAACCAGTCGCGCGCGCTTCGCGCCGACAATCAGATCTTGGGTTGCGCGTCCGTATATAGCGGGCGCTCGAATTCGTATCCCAACTGGCGCAGCGCCTGCAGAGCGGCCTCTCTTGTCTTGTCGCGGCTGTTATCGGCGAAGTTGAGGAGGGCATCAATAGCGCGCGCATCGCCGATCTTGCCAAGCGCGATCGCGGCGTTGTAGGGGGTCTGAAACCCGGGGGCGTCCAGGGCGCGGATTAGCGCTGTAACCGCGCGATCGTCCCGAAGCTTGCCGAGCATGAGCGCGGCTCGTCCACGCACGATCAAATCTTCTTGCTGATTCTCCACGATATCCATGAGCGTTCGCACAGCCTGGTCGCCACCAAGCATGCCTAGCTTGATAACCGCCGTGCGCCGCCTGTCTTTGTTGATATCACGCAACTCTGTAAGGATCACGTGAACGGCGTTCGGGCTATCTGGGTCGATCATTGACGTCTGCCTTTCGCCTGCTCGGTTGAAACGATGCCCCAGGTTTCTTTCAATATCAGACCTACGCTAAAATAAGGGGCGGCAACGAAACTTTCTGCGAATGCGGTATTCCTCTTTTCGGGTTTACCATCAAATCGACTGTATCACTTCGGATTGTACACCGCTCATATCTTTGTATATTTCCGCGCGCTCCTCCGAAGATCCTGCTCCATCGTTTGCTCTTGAAGCGCTACCCGCCGCCATTGACGACAGCGATCGTTCGCGCTCAGGAGTATTGTACCTTTTTCCAAGACAAATCGCATATCATATTCGTCTATGAAATTCGGCTGGCAATGCAGCGATGCCCTGCATCGCGCAGAAGACGTCTCAGCCCTCGGCGACCACATCGGCAGTTCCCGCCATGCCATCAAAAGCGTGGCTGTCGCTGACGTAGAGCTGTCCCTCGTGAACCCGGCAGACACGGTCGGCGAAGGGCACAATCTCGGGGTTGTGGGTCGCCATGATCAAGGTCTTGCCCGCTTCTCGCGTCAGTTCGAGCAAAAGCTGCAAGATCTGTTGCCCGGTATCTTCGTCAAGATTGCCGGTCGGCTCGTCCGCCAGCAATACCTTCGGTTCGTGCGCCAGCGCGCGGGCGATGGCAACACGTTGCTGCTCGCCGCCGCTGAGCTTGTCCGGGAAGGAATCCGCGCGGTCCGCCAAGCCAACGCGTTCGAGCAATTCGCGGGCGCGCATTTCATTCTCCTTGCTGCGGTCGCGACGAAGTTCCTGTGGCAACGTGATATTTTCCAAGACTGTCAGCGTCGGTATCAAATTGAAAAACTGGAATATGATGCCGATATAGTCGCGCCGGAACAGCGTCTGCTCCGTATCATTCATTGCGGTGATGTCGACGCCGTCGATCAGCACTCGACCGGCATCGGGACTGTCGATGCCGCTTAGCATGTTGAGCAAGGTGCTCTTGCCGCTGCCGCTCTTGCCGAGCATGACAAAGAACTCGCCTTGGACAATATCGATATTGACACAATTGAGCACGAGACGTCGGTGGCCGCCTTCAGTGTATGTCTTCAGCAGATCTTGAATGCGTACAACAACAACGGGTTCCATAGTCGCCCTGCGCAGCGGTTAGTGCCAGTTATTGTATCATCTTTGCGGGCTATGATGAGATGCTAAGAAAGGGCTTCTGGGCTTGCCAGGCGCCTCGATATAAACAATATCAATAATCTTAATTTTGAACTCCAATGCGGATTCGTAGGCAATGCGGCGAGCAGCTAATCCAGTTTCGGTTTATCATGAATTGTGCAAAGATAAAAGCTTGCCATAGTAGATCGCGCGTATGATCTATTGCCAGGCGGCGCCTGTAAAGATAATCCGGCCAACGCGCTTGATTCGTTGCTTGGCGAATGGACATGCTCCGGGCGGCTTAAGCCTATTTTTCAGGAGGTGAAGTGATGCGAGCAAGGTTTCCAGGATTCCTGATAATCGTAATGTTGCTGTTAGTTCCCTTGGCGCTCGGCCAGGACGGCAACAGCTTGATTGAACCGTACGACGAAATGATGGTGAATCCCGACGTCAATATCAGCTTCCCACCCCCGGTATACGTGGTGCGCGACAGCATTGATATTCGCGGTACGGTGAACTTGCCGAATATCTTGAGTTTTTTCGTCGAATTCCGTCCACTGGTTATAGACATGATGGATTCGGATGTCCAAGCAGAGGAACCTTGGTCCCCGGCAACCATACCTCAGCGATCGAGCGTCGTCGACGGTATTCTGGGTACTTGGAACACGATGATGGCGCGTGACGGACTTCACGAGTTGCGCTTGAAAATCAACACCGGGGATGGTCCTCAGTACGTGCGTCTAAGCCCGATCCGCGTCGAGAACAATCCGCCGTCCTTTGTCGAAGAAACGGTCCAGACGGAAGTTGAGGAGCAGATGGAAGTTGAGGAGCCTGAGGAGGCGCCAGATCCGCCCGTCGAGCCAGAACCCGTTGAGGAGGCTCTCGACGATTCGCCGCGCGTGGTCGCTCAGGTCAATAGCAATGTCCGCGCCGGCGACAATACTTTCTATCAGGTCGTCGGATTCTTGCTCGAGGGAAAAAGCGCCAAAGTCCTTGGCACTAGCAGCCGCGGCACCAGTTGGTACTTCATCGAACTAGACAGTGGAGTCCGCGGTTTCATACATCCAAACATCGTCAGGGCTGAAGGCGATCTGAGCAATCTGGAGCGCATCGCCCCGCCTCCCTTGCCACCGACCCCCATTCCGATACCGACAGCTATACCGGTAGCAGCGCCGCCTGCCGCGCCCGCTGTGCCCGCCAGCGGTCCTAACCTGGCCTTTGGCGAGATACGGATGGAGCCGCACCCGGCAACTTGCAACCAGGCTTACACCATTCATGTCACGGTCCATAACAATGGCAATGGCGATGCTGGGGGATTCTCCGTTGAAGTTAGGGACTCGCGGATGGGTACGGGCGCAGGACAAGCGACGACGCAGATCGGCTATCCGCCGGTACCTGCGGGACAATCAAGGTCCGCCTTCGGTCGCATAACGCAGAACCAACACTATGAAGAAGTGCATCACGTGAATCTGTTCCTTGATATCCATAATCAGGTGGCGGAAACCAATGAAGGCGACAATCACGGCGCGACCGCAGCGTACATCTTAAGGCGCGGCGGCTGCTAGCATTCGCCAATAGGAGAGGGGTGTTTCTCTGTTCATCCCTCTTTTCTCCTACTCAACACGGTATAACGATTGAGCGTTCCGCTCGCCCCGTCGGCGCGAAAATCGGCTTTGGCTGACAGGCCTGTTGCCGCGACGAGTTCGTCATGTTCGGCGTCATCAACGTAATGACAATAACGCAGGACACGCTCACCGCGGCGCCAATCCAACAGATAGTCATTCTTTTCTACAGGAAAGTCGCTATCCCAGGGCAGGATCCGAGCGCGGAAGCGTTCTTCTTCATAAAAGCGCCAAGCCGCGAAAATCAAATGGCCGCCGGGCTTAAGCAACTCCGCGCAGCGAAGGAGCAGTTCGCGGCGTTGTCGAAAACCCGGTACATGATGCAGGACGCCGAAGAGGACGACTAGCTGGGCTTGCAAATCCGGCAGTTCATCTTCAACCAGGTCATGTTCGATCAATCGTATCTTTACCCGCTCGAGCCTGGAGAGCCTGGCGCGCGCCAACCTGAGCAAACCTTGACTGCTGTCGATGCCCGTGTAATCAAAAGAGGTCGGCTGGCGCTCCGAAAGAAACAGGGCGAAGCGACCGTTGCCGCAGCCAATGTCTATCACAGATTGGATCGGCGAGTCGATTATGGAAAGCGCCTGGAGCCAGCCGAGCCAGGCTCGCTTGCGCGTCGCGTCGAATTCCTTCGCCACCCTGGCATAGAATGCCTGATTGATCTGGTTCAAGCGGGTACGCGTAGCCTGGTCCACGTCGGATTGCCCCTTAATCGAGGTAAGATCGGGCCATGCCAGCCCATCAATATCATAACATCTCAAAAGATTTTTCCTCTGTTTCTCATTCCTTCGCTATTTGGCAGCGATCAATAGAACCGCAAACAGGTCTATTGCGGTTTTTTGCGGACTTCAACAGAAGATATGTTATAGTGTGTATATGCCGTAGAAGTGTTGCCCTGTCAGTTGTTGATGCGATTTATTTCACTGTTGGGGACACACTGTACGGACGATGAGGTACGGATCGCCAACAGTCTTGACAAGACGGACGGTGATGTCGCCAAGTCAAACGATATCACTGGAACGAAAAGAGGACAGGATGGCAAACGAGAATACGTTCCGCACCAGTTACAACGAAGGGATAAGCAAATTCCGCTCGGTACGCAACAAGGCGTTCTGGCAAGAGATGTTGCACCATTTTACCGGCAAACATAACGAATTGCTGAACTTTGACGAGATTCGCAGCCGCTTGCATCTGCACGAGGAACATTACCAAGGCGTTCACGATGTGCCGCTGAATCAAATCGCAGGCAGCGTCGGGCGCTACAAGGACTTTACGGCATCATTTCTGCCGAAGAAAGCCGAGATGCAAGAGCGCTGGAGCCGGATCTACGCCTTGGCGAATAGCTTGGAGGGCCCGCCGCCAATCGAGCTTTACAAGGTCGGCCAAGTCTATTTCGTCCGCGACGGCAATCACCGCGTGTCTGTGGCGCACCAATTGGGCAGCAAGACGATACAGGCGCATGTGATCGAGTTGCCCACAACTGTGCCGCTGCGGCCGAGAATGAGCGATCGGGAAATCGAGGCTGCGGAAGCCTATGCCAACTTCCTGGAAGAAACGGGCTTGTCGCGCGCGGTGCCGGGTCACGAGTCGATTGAACTTACCGTGGCGGCGCGTTACCACGAGCTGATGGGCTATATCTTCCTGCACGAACGCGTCCAGGAAAAAGTCGAGGGCCATCCTTTGACGACGGAAGAAGTGACTGCCGATTGGTATCACCATGTCTATGAGCCGGCTATTCATTTGATTCGCAAATACCACGTGCTCGAGCTAGCCAAGGGCAAGCATACAGCGCGTACCGAGGGCGATCTTTTCTTGTGGTTGATGAACAATCTGCTCGACCTGCGTCATCAATATGGCGATCGGGCGCCAGTGCAGTCATTCAGCGGCGCGCTCAAGACCTACCTCGAAGAGGAACACGTACACGTGCCCGAGGCGCTGAAAAGCGAAGACGATCAGTCGGTACTGCTGACCCGAAAACAGGTACGGAATACGCGGCCCCCAGCAGCCGGCAACAAAGCCGAGCCAGAGGATCCAGATCCATCAGAGACTTGTTCGCAGATAACCTGATCCAAAGGCGCGCCCGATCTCGCTCCAGCCTGTCTAATCACAGTCGATCCCAATTGCATCCAGCGCGGTTAAGCGCATGAAGGCGACTTCCTGCTGGCTCATGTCCGCGGGATAGTCGCAATCGTCGTCAGCGGATTCGAGGATTCGATAAGCCTTCTTGATATAGTCGCGAACTGTGATCTCGCTGATGCCCATCTCGTGCGCGATCAGGCGGGGACGCATGCCTTCGATCGCATAGAGTATGATCGCCTCGCGCAGGCGCGGCGTTAATCCCGGGTAGTTTCGCGGTCCGGGCAGCAGCTTTGTATCGCCTAAGCGCGCGTGGCTAAGCTTTTTGCAGGCGCCGACCAAGCCGCGGCTGATGAAGAAGCAGCGCTTATTGACAATCGCCGAAAAATAGAGCGCCCAACCGATATGCAGCCTGAGATCATCCTTTAGGAAAAAAGCGCGCGCGCCGCCATTGATCGCTTCATGAATCGCGTTCAAGTCAACTATCTGCGCCAGACATATCACCATCAGACCGGGAATCGACTGGCGCAGGTCGCTTATGGCGGAGAACAAACCGCCAACTCCATCTATATAATTGGCATCGAGAATCGCCACATGAGGATATTCAAACGCGCGCCATTCGTTTAGCTTGGCAGAAAGTTCGGCCAGCGAATCCGTCTTCAAGATAACACGCGTCCGACGATCCCAGGCAAGATAAGCGTTTATGGCATTCAAGGCATAGCGGTCGCTGTCGATGATCGCTACGCGCAGATCGACTTCGCCGATTCCGCAGTTTCGAACCATGGCATTGGCCGCTCTTCGGGACCCTCCTTTCCGCTCCCTCGCCTGCGCCCGGTGGCTCATCGTCAGCTATCTCCTCTCGTTTCCTTTGATATAAGCGACGACTTCCGCCGCGCGATCGTAGTCACTGTGAGAAGGAATAATGTAAGCGCCTTGCACCATGCCGGCCATTTGATCAAGCAACTCTTGAGCGATCTCTACACCCGCCCTCGGCGCGTCGTCTCCAGCCCCCGAAACGCGCCTCATGATATCGTCGGGGATGTTGATACCGGGAACTTCGTTATTCAAAAAACGAGCCTGACGAGAGCTGTGCAAGGGCATGACCGCCATCAGCACAGGCAGTTCGAAGGGCCGGCCCTCCAGTTCCAAAAAACGTTCATGGAAGCGCTGAATCCGCCCCGGCTCAAAGATAGCTTGTCCCAGCGCGAAATCGGCGCCGGCTTCCAGCTTTTTCTTGAGGATTCTTATCTCGCGGTCGAGATCGTCCGCCCCCATATTCAGCGCGCAGCCCACGGTGAAATTACTGGGTTTGCCGATGCTGTGCCCAGCCATATCCACACCTTGATTCATGCCCCCTTTGATAACATCAATCAAACGGGAGGGCGCCACATCATAGACATCGCTGGCATCGGGAAAATCGCCGATCCGGGTGGGGTCGCCCATGACAACGAATAAATTGCGTAAACCCAGGGCGTGCGAGGCCAGCAAATCGCCTTGTACGCGCAGCATATTGCGTCCACGCGTGGGGAAGTGCAAGACGGTTTCGATACCGATCTGCGTTTGCAGCAGATGCGCCACCGCCCAGGCGCTCATTTTCATACGGGCGGCGGGCGTATCGGCCACGTTAATCAAGTCGGCGCCCGCCGAGCGCAATCGCCGCGCCGCCCGCAACAAAGCCTCGGTGTGATAGCTGCGGGGCGGAGCCATTTCGACGGTTACTGTAAACAAGCCATCGGTCAAGCGATCGGACAATTCAGTCGGATGATCGGGATCCATCACCTCGTGATGGACATAGACATCACTCACGTGCAGGTCCACGACATGACTGGAAGGATCATCGAGCGCGGCGCGCATGGCCGCGATGTGTTCGGGCCGCGTGCCGCAGCAACCGCCGATGATCAAGGCGCCGAATTCGACCAGCGCCGCGGCGCAATCGCCGAAGTATTCCGCGCTCGCCGGATAGAGGATTCTGCCGCCTGTCACCTCGGGGAAACCAGCATTTGGCATGGCGGAAAAGCGCGCTTCGGGTATGGCGTAAGACATCTGCTGCAGCACTTCGGCGATGCCGGCTGGACCGCTGCCACAGTTGACGCCAATGACGTCGACGCCCGCCTTGTACAAATCATTTGCCACCCGCGCTGGCGGGAAACCGGCGTAACTGAGGTTCTCGTGATAAAAGGTGCTCTGCGCGATCACGGGCAAGTTCGGAGCTATGTCGCGCAATACCTTGACCGCCAATATCAGTTCGCGATGTTCGTTGAAGGTCTCAAAGACGATGACATCGACGCCCGCCATGACCAATGCGGTCAGTTGTTCAGTATAGGCTTCAATCGCTTCTTGCTGCGACAGCCGACCATAGGGAGAAACGCCGACGCCCAAAGGACCGACCGAACCGCCGATATAGAGATCGCTCCTGCCGCTTTCCGCAATCGCCAAACGCGCCAACTCGACTCCACGCCGGTTGTAGCGTTCGACAAAGGGCGCGCGGCCGGAATTGCCCAGTTTGAAAACATTCGCGCCAAAAGTATTGGTTTCGATCAGATCAGCGCCGGCTTCGATATAAGCTTTGTGGACAGAAAGCACTACTTCGGGAGCTTCGATATTCATCGCATCGAAGCAAGCATCGGCGCGGGCTTCAGATTCTTGATGCAACATCGTGCCCATCGCGCCGTCCGCCAGCAGGGGCTGGGAGATTTCCAGGCGATCACGAAACGGCAGTTTGCTCATGGCGTGTCTCTAGGCATAGTATTCATGGCAGATAGTGTAGCGCAAAAGCGAGAGCCATTCTATTCACAGCGGACTTTGCGATGAAGCCGGCGGGATTGACAGGCGTCAAATCGCTGTTCTAACATTGCTGTTGGGGGGAGTTACGGCGCACCGCTTATGACGCGGCGATTAAAGCAATTGCTCAAAAGACAGTTTCGAGTCATCCGCGATCAGTTGCTGGCTTTGCTGGGGCTGTGCCGGCGACAGCTTCGCCGGGGTCCCTTGCTGATTAAGCGAAATCAAGTCTTCTACATTCCGCTTTGGCTGCCCCTCGCGCTAGCGCTGGTGCTGGCGACCTTGCCGGTTTGGGACGATGTCGCTCATCTTGCCAAACGCGGCATAACCATTCTGCGGCGGGGCGACCAGGAGCAGATAGCCGCATTCTTCGCGCCCTCGGTACAGCATTGGTCGGGCAAAATCAATGAATGGGCGTATCAATACGGCGTGGATCGCGACCTGTTGGCAACGGTTATGCAAATCGAATCTTGCGGGCACCCCACTGTCGTCAGCGGCGCTGGCGCGCGCGGCTTGTTCCAGGTCATGCCTTTTCATTTTTCCGCCGACGAAGACATGCTGGATCCCGATACCAATGCGCGGCGCGGCGCGACTTACCTGAATTATTGTTTTGGCGCCTCGGACAGCGTGATTGGACTGGCATTAGCCTGTTACAATGGCGGACCCGGTACTATCAGCCAGCCGCGCGAGCGTTGGTCGCGGGAGACGCAAAACTATTATCGCTGGGGTGTTGGCATTTATAGCGACGCCACCGCCGGAAGCGCCCGCAGCGAGACTCTCGATTTGTGGCTTGAAGCGGGAGGAAGTCGCCTGTGCCAGAGCGCGCGCAGGGAGCTAGCCAGGTAGTCCTTGTTTTGCGGCGTATAGCGGCTAGCCGTAGCTGCGCATGACAGACAATACTTTTCCCTTGATTTGGCAATTCGCCGGGTGAACGAAAATCGGATCATAAGCCGCGTTGGCCGGTTGCAGCCGTATGGAATCAGCTTCGCGGAAAAAGTGCTTGAGCGTTGTTTCGCATTCCTCGGGCAGCCAAGCCGCAACCATTTCGCCATTGTCGGCGGTGCTCTGCTGACGCAGGATAACGATATCGCCATCCTGGATCATCGAGTCAATCATCGAGTCGCCGCGAACGGTCAAGGCGAATACTTCGTTCTCGTCGAAACCCTGCAGAAATTCCTGCGGGACAGCGACGTAGTCATCTTCGTCAATATGATGCGCGATATCTTCCGGCAGGGAAATCGGCTCGCCCGCGGCAATCCGCCCAATCAGCGGGATGCGCGGAGAGTCACTGTTTGTCGCAAGTCTGGGCGGAGGCGCGACGCCGGGAATATCGCGTATGATGCGCAGCCCGCGCGACACTTTGCCCGATCGCTGCAAGTACCCCGCGTCAACCAGTTTGTTGAGGTTGTAATTGACCACCGAAGTCGAGGCGATATCACATTTTTCTCCGATTTCACGGATCGTCGGCGGGAAGCCGCGTTTCCCCGTGTATTCGGCCATAAACCGAAGCATGTTTTGCTGCCGCTGCGACAGCTTCTTGAATTCCTTCATGGGTCATCCCCCGCGTCTCACTTACCCAACTGATCGCTACCTTAAGTTACTCTTACAGCATTCTTTTTTCCAGCTATCTCATAGTATACACGAACATATGTTTGTATGTCAAATGTTCTATTCGCAAATTTCATTAGAATCAAGTTAGTGTTAAAGACACGTCGACCGTCGTACCATGCCCATCATCGGCGGGCGACCAGATTGCTCGCCCCTGTTTACATTGCGAGCGGCGGACCCCCACCCCCCAGCCTAGCGCCCCCTTCGGTCCCCCGCCTCACGGGGGATGCTTCCCATAAAGAGGTAGGGGGAGCTAAGCGCCGCGGGACGCAAGGTATTTTGCGTGGGCGGCTGCTGTGCAGCGCGTGGGTCTACATGCCTCATTTATGTCGAAACCCCCAGGGGCTTGTCGATCAACTGAGCAAGTAGCCGAGCGCTCGATCCAGGTCGCTGGGCAGAACAGCGGCGCCGTCGCGCATCAATTGCCGGTTGCCGCTCGCAGGCAAACGAAAGGTGAATACCCTGCGGCCTTGCTCGCGGGCAAAACGCGCGCTGTGCATGGCGCCGCCGTCAGCGTCGGACTCGACGACGATCAGAGCCTCGCCCAGCGCGCTGATGATGCGATTGCGCGATACCAGGCGTTGCGCGTTGGGCGCCAGGCGCGGATGCACCTCGCTTACCAGGGCGCCCGACTTGAGAATCCGACCGGCGATCAACCTGTTCTGCGGCGGATAGACGTTGAGGATGCCGCTGCCGAGAACGGCGATAGTTGTTCCACCGGCTTCCAGGGCGCTGGCGTGCGCCGCGGCATCAATGCCCAGCGCCAAGCCGCTAACAATCGCGACGCCAGCCCGCGCCAGTTTCATCGACAGTTGGAGCGTCAGAATCTTCGCCACTTGCGACGGGTAGCGCGTGCCAACGATTGACAAGCATTTCTTCCAGGCTCCCGGCTGGAGACAACCGCGCAGGAAAATCGTCGGCGGATGATCATCCGCATCCTTGAGACGCTCGGGATACAGCGCGTCTGCCGCGGTCAGCGTCCGGACGCCACAGCTCTCCCATTGCGCTTGCTCATCCGCCAGCCTGAGGAGGTCTGCGTTTCTTATTTCGCGGGCGGTCTTGGCGCCGATACCGGGCACCTTTCGCAGTTCAGCCGTCTCCGCGCTGAAGACGGCGTTCAGGTCGGAGTCAAAATGCGCGAGCAGATTGCGCAGGGTCTTGGCGCCAATGTTTGGCAAAAGGCTGAGCGCTAGCCATTGTGTCCCTGGCGATACTTCAGTCCGCTTCATAATATTCGACGATGGAGAGCAGCATAGCGTGCATGAAGGTATTGACCTGGCGCAAGAGTATCGACCATTCCGAGGAATTGCTCGGTTGCGAAACTTCCGACCAGGTCAAGATCGAGTTTAGGACAAAATCTCCAAAATAAAAGAAGCCGCGAAGGGCTTGCGGCAAACTCAGCCCGTCTTCGGTCAGTTGCGTAGCGTAGTCTTTCCCCAGTTTGATAGCCACGGACAAGCCGCTGTCCGGCGCGCCCGCCGCTACATAGTCGCGTATGGATTCCAAGACGCGCCTGCCCTGCTCGCGCAAGTGCTGCTTGCTATCATCGCTCATGGCGATATACCAGGGCGCTTGCTCCAACTGGGGGCTGCCCACTTGCATCCGCGTTTGACCCAGGGCGTTTTGAATGATGACCTGCAGTTCCACAGGCTGAATATCGCCCTGCGATTGGGCGTGGTGATGCAGATCGTTCACATTGAAGCGCCGGTGTTTACCGGCTGTGCGCCGAAAGGGCAACTTGCCGCTCTCCGCCCAGTTGCGGACCGTCGCCGGGTGCACACCGAGAATCTCGGCAGCGCGCCGCAGGCTGACCCATTCGCTAGAGTCGTTTCTGTTCATAACTAACAAATAATTCAATAGATGCTTAAAGTTCGCTAAGTATACACCAGACACTAATATAGTCAATCTACACAGGCTCCAGCGCGCCGTCGCTACAATCGCCACTCCGGAGGTTTGTTGCGCCAGCGCCAGAGCCGGCCAATCGGGTATCCGCGCATTTTGGCGATATCGCCAACCAGGCGTATGAGGGGAATCATGAATATGCAGTAAATCCAGGCGACAATAAAGTTGCCGCGCCAACGACGCAAGATCACAGGCAAGCGGCGATAGGGCTGGTAGAGATAGTAAGCCGCGCCCGGCAAATACAATCCCCACCAGTATGGTTCATTCAATGCGCCGAGCAAGAATATAGCGGGCGCCAGCAAGCAATAAGCGGCGTAGCGGATGACATGACGCCTGAACCAGAGATCGGCTTTGCCATCCCCGCGCGCATATAGAAAGTACTGTCGGTAGAAACTGCCGAATGACGACCGAGGGCGAAAATAAACGAGAGCCGCTGGCTCGAAGGCAAATGGACCGCGCATCGACCTGAAACGCAAATCAAAAACGAGATCTTCGCAATAGTCTAGCCACTCGGGATAGCCCCCGGCTTCCATTGCCGCCGATCTACGGAAGGCGATGCTGCGGCTGCTGGGCAGAAAGGTCTCCGCCTCAATCTCGTCCGGCAAGGGCAAGGTTGTGGCGCCTAAGGCTACTTCAAAAGCTGTCTGGGGATCGGCGAGGAAAAAACCCGCGACGCCATCTAAGTCGGGATTAAGCAGCAGCGGCTTTGTGATCGCCTCCAGCCAGGCGGCGCTCAATTGAACGCCGGCATCGGTGACTGCGATTATTTCGCCGCTGGCCGCTTCGATAGCGCGATTGCGGCCTTGACTGATATTGCACCCGGGCTCGACCAGCACCTGTACCGGCAGGCGGTCGCGATAACTTGCGATGATCTCGCAGGTATTGTCGACGCTGCCGCCGTCAACGATCACGATCTCGTCCGGCTGCCGAGTTTGCGCTCTTATGGAATTGAGGAGGAGATGGATGCTGTCGCCCTCATTGAGGACGGTCGCGATCAGGCTAATCATTTGACTGCCGCCGTCTGTCATTGCGTGAGTTATGCTAGCGGCAAAGCCAGCGGCGCTAAAGGGCTGATTCCACGGCGCCGGAGGCGCTTGGAAGCGATATGACTGCATCAGTCGATATCGGGGATGTTGCGCGCCTCAAACATAGCGTTGCGAAATGCGTGAACCTGGGTCTCCCCGCGCGCCGTCAACTCGGCGAATCCATCGACAACAGCTACAAGACCAAGCGCTCGCAACCGCGCCAGCACCCGCCCCGTCTTCCGCGCCGTCCAGCGAAAATGAATATGGAGCGTCTTCACGCGCAATTCCGTCAAGTGGCGATCCGTGAATTGGTGATTATGGATATGCGCCAGCACAACCTGATCGTCGAAGCGGCGGCTTTGATTGGCGCGCCGAATCAAGGTCGAGATCAGACCGTAACGCGGAGACAGCACCCAAGCCAGCAAAAATATGGCGAAGATCATCAGCACCATCGAGGCGCTGATCGATGAATCCCACTCCTCGAGCAAATCGAGTCCGGATATGCGGTTGAGGCCCGCGATGACGGCGCCAACCTCAATGATGCCGAAGAACTTTCCCCGAGCCAGGTCATAGCCAAAAAACGCGCCCACCGCGCCGATGAGGGGACCGAGCAAGAGCATGATCGCCAAGCGATCGCTTAACAGATAGGCGGCCGCGGGGGGAATAATGAAGAAGGCGATCACAAGAATCGAGCCCACCGCGTCAAAGGCGCCAACCGCCACCAGGCTTACCAGGATCATCAGCGCGTAGTTCATGACTCCCGGCCGGAATCCAAGCGCCTTCGCCAGCGCAGCGTCGAAGGTCGTCAGCTTGAGTTCCTTGTAGAAAACGAGCACGAACAGCAAAGATAACACGGTCATGATCAATGTGACCGTTATCGACTTGGGAAAGAAAACGAGCAAGGGTTCCTTTTGCAAGTATCCCGCTTGCCAGGCTTGGGCGGGCGAATAGCTTCCGCAATTGCTGCAGATCTCGACAAACTCGGCGCCGTCGTCACGCGGGCTAATGCCTAATTCCCGACAGTTGCGGCATTGGCGCGTCATTTTGGCTTGGGGATGATCGGGGTTGATTGTAACCGTGGCGCAATTCTCGAAGCAGTGACTGTTGGTGTTGGCCCAAGCCAAGCCAATTTCACCGACAAGAACGGCGTCCTCATCGAGATGCACATCTTCGGCAAAGCGCGAAACCAGAATGACGGCAATGGCGAAAAGCAAGGGGAATGCCAAGCCCAGCGCGGCATCCTGCCGCAGCAATCCGGAACGATACAACAACTCCGTCAGCACAACAGTACCTACCCCAGCCAGGGAAGCGCCCAGGATGAGCCAGGGCGACGAGGTATCCCCAGCCATGCCAAAAACATCGGTCATCAGCAAGAAGGCGACCACGATGCCCAAGAGTACGGTGTGGCTGATGGCGTCGCTCGTCAGAGCCATGCCGCGCAGCAGCAAAAAAGTGCCGAGCAATGCGCCGCTCACAGCGATGAGGCAGCCGATGATCGTCGCTGTGTTCTGCGGCGAGCGCAGGAAGGCGTTGATTTCGTCGCGAGCGACGAAAGTAAGCAGCAGTTCGATCAGCCAGCGTTCCAGGACCATCATCAGTTGGGACGCTGCTCCGTCATCGCTTCCAGTTGACCAATGGCGTCGGCTGGCAAAACATCGCGGATATCCAGATGCCGATCTTCACCCAGGAGCGGCAGGTCCATGTCGTCGGCATAAAGCCGATATAGGTCCCAAAGTCGCAGGCTGTGGGCGTCACGGCGCGCCGCCTCAATGCCGGCATCCGTCAATCGCCAATTATCGCCCATCGTTTCGACCAAGCCGGCGGAAAGCAATTGCCTCAAACCCAGCGCGGCGCTGCGATCTCCGATGCCGCGAACGAAAGTGTCCGGCACCGGCGTTGCGGGCGATCCATGCGACAGGGCATAGCGGTACAGGTCGCGCAGGGCGTTTTGACGCGCGAAGCGTCGGCTGTCCAGCCGCCGCCGCCAACTGCTCCAAAGCAAACCGCGTCCGGGCGCCAGCGCGATCGACGCCAGCACCAGTGTAAACGCGACCACGATGATCATAGGACCCGTCGGTATGTCGGCGTCGATGGCGCTTATAACAGCCCCGACGCCGCCCGCGAATGCGCCGAAGACCGCAGCAAGTATCACCATATGATTCAATTTCCGCGTCCATTGACGCGCGGCGATGCCGGGCGCGATCAGTATGCCGACCATGAGAATGACGCCAGCCAATTGCAAGCCCAGCACAATCGCAATCACAATCAAAGTCGATAGCAGCGTGTTGATTAAACCGACCTGGAATCCGTTGGCGCCGGCGAACTCTTGGTCAAATGTCACCAGCTTGAACTCTTTCCAGAAGAGCGCCAGCGCCAGCAGGACCACGACGCCTGCGCCGCTGATCAAGAGCAGGTCGCTTTCGATGATGGCGGCCGCCTGGCCGAAGATGAACCGATCCAGCCCGGCTTGACTAGCGTCGGGTATGGACTGGATATAGGCAAGCAAGGCAATCCCGCCGGCAAACCAGCTTGCCAAGACGATGCCCATTGCCGCGTCCTGTTTAAGCCGAGTGGTGCCCAGCAGCGCCGAAATAAATCGCAGGGCGATCCAGCTCGCGATGCCGGCGCCAATCAACAGCACGCCCAAATCTCGCCCGGCCAACAGGAAGGCGACAGCTACGCCGGGAAGCGCGGCATGCGAGAGCGCATCGCCCATCAGGCTCTCGCGGCGCAAGACCGCGAAGCAGCCCAGCGCCCCGCTAATCACGCCGAGAATGGAACCTCCCAAAGCCACCACGCGGACAGTGTAGGTATAGCGAATGCCGAAGAGCCATTGACCGATCGGCAAGAAGCAGATTCCCAGCACGACGATACCGGCGATGGTCAGCCAGACCCGCTTGTCTTCCGCGGACATCGGCTTCACTTTCACGATTAGTCCCCCGCCGCCAGGACTTGCCCGTCATGCAAATAAGAGACGCGGCCGCCATAGGTCTTTTGGAGGTTCTCTGGCGTAAAGACTTCGGCGGCGGGTCCGCTGGCGACAACTTCGACATTGAGCAGCGTCACCCAGTCAAAGTAATCTTCGACGGTCTGCAAATCGTGATGGACCACCAGGACGGTTTTGCCGCGTTCTTTCAGTTGATGCAAGATCTTGACAATAGCGCGTTCAGTGATGGCGTCTACCGCCGCAAAAGGCTCGTCCATGAAGTAGATCTGGGCGTCCTGTACCAGCGCGCGAGCGAGAAACGTACGCTGCTGCTGGCCGCCTGACAGCTGGCTGATCTGCCGGTCCACCAGATCCAGCAAGCCGACCTGCTCCAGCGCAAAAAGCGCCAGATCGCGCTCCTTGCGCCGGGGCCGGCGCAGCCAGCCCAGCTTGCCATAGAGCCCCATAGTGACCACATCCAGGACCGAGGTGGGGAAGTCCCAATCGACGCTGCCGCGCTGCGGCACATAACCGACCAGCGAACGCGCTTGCTCGTAGGGGCTGCCATAAAACGATACCGTGCCCGCCGCCCGCGGGATCAGATTCAAAACCGCCTTGATCAGGGTGCTCTTGCCAGCGCCATTGGGTCCGACGATCGCCATCAAGACGCCTTCCGGGACGCCGAGGTCGATGTCCCAGATGGCTGGTTTGCTATGATAGGCCACGGTCAAGTCTTCGACCGACAAAGCCAATGGGGCTCGGTCATTCATCGGGGCGCCTCAAGCGTCGCAATCGACATTCCACAGGTCGTCGGGAGGCTTTGGCAGCAGTGCCGCGTCCCATTCAAGGATGTCCACGTCCAAGCCCATACATTGATAAGATTGCATGATGGTCAAGGCATTTTGCGCCAGCATCCCGACGTATGTACCGCCGAAACCGCCCGGTTCGCCCATGGCGTCCCCAAAGAGTTCGCGGATCCCCACGCGCACGGATTCACCTTGAGCTCCCACCGCCTCGATCACAGCGTCGATGGTATCGGGCGGGATGCTGCTCTCTACGAAAAGCACCGGAATCTCGTTTTCAATGACAAAATCGACCGTCGCCTGGATATCGCCCACACCTGCCTCATCCTCGGTGCTCAAGCCCTGAATGGCTTGCATCTTCCAGCCAAAGGCGGCGCCGAAATACTGAAAGGCATCGTGCGATGTCACGAGAAATCGCCGCGCTTCGTCGATCGAGCGCAAGCCCGCGTTCGCCCATTCAAAGAGAGCCTGAAGTTGCCCTACGTAAGCCGCCGCATTGTCTCGGTAGACTTGGGCGTTTTGCGGGTCGAGTTCGGCAAGCGCCTCGCCGAGATCAAGCGCGGTGATCTCCCAATTGCGAGGATCGAACCAGAAATGCGGATCGTCCACATTGCTGTACTGATCGGAAAGGTCGAAGCCGCCGACGATGAATCCGGCTTCCTTGACCGGCTGACCCATGGCATAGGTCTTGATGCCCTGTTCGCCGAGCGCGGCAAAAACTGTTTCAAACTGACCTTCGAGATGCAGGCCGCTGTAAACGACCATCGCGGCGCGATTCATTGCCGCGATATCCGACTCGGTCGGTTGATAAAGATGCGGGTCGACGCCGGGTCCCATCAAGGATGTTATCATGATGCCGTCCCGGCCGTCGCTCAAGATTTCCAACAGGTCAGAGGCTTGAGTGGTGGTTGCCACAATGCGCAGTGTCTCTTCCGTCGCCCGGGCTGGCGCGAGCGACACGATGAACGCCAAAGCTGAGAACATTGCGGCGAGAAGTTTAGTCACGCGAATTCCTCCAAGCAGAGATATTTTAGCGATATTAAGTATAGTTTTAGACCAACTTAAAAATCTTGTCAAGTGTCCGAAACAAACTGATTCAGATTGCGCAGTTTACAGCGTATAATCCACCCTGGCTTATCACCGTAAATCTTGCGCCAAAGAAAGATTCACCCTCTTGCTTAACAGACCCTCTCGCTCATGCGAAGAAATGGCTTGTTATTATGTGTGAGCGCGGCAGATTTTTTCGCCGCTCGCGCGCCGAGCGGCTGTCAAAGAACGCGAGGAAAACCAAGCATGGCTTATTATGATGACAAAGAGAATGTAGAACAATACATTCGAATGGCAGCGAAATACGATGGCAGATTGCTTGTTGACGCACTTGGCAAGTATCTGCCGCATGGGTCAAAACTGCTGGAATTAGGCATGGGTCCGGGCAAAGATCTGTTGATGCTCAAGCGATTTTATCAAGTAGTCGGGTCCGATTCGTCGGCGATATTCGTCGAGCGTTTCAGGGAACTGCACCCAAATACAAGAGTCGAGCTGTTAGATGCAGTTACGATGGAGACGGAGGAACAATTTCAAGGCATCTACTCCAACAAAGTACTCTATCACTTGACCCGCGATGAACTGCTCACTTCGTTTGACCGTCAAGCGCGCGTTCTTACGAGGGGAGGCATTGCGCTTCATTCATTCTGGTATGGCGACGAAGAGGGCGAGCATCAGGGTTTGCACTTCGCATATTACAACGAAGATACCTTGAAAGCGCTGATTGGTCCGACATATGACATTTTGGAGACCCGACAGTATACCGAGATGGAAACCGGCGATTCATTCTATATTGTATTGCGCAAACGATGAAACGTTGCCTTGCCGCGGCGACGCATGAATTGCGCCAGCTGAATGAAGCGCAGATCCAATAAAAGATCAATCATTGACATTGAAGTATCCAAACAGGTCGGGCTACTAGCGCAAAGTTTCGCCTTGCGCCCGGCTCACAACAGACGCCAGCGTCGTTTTTTGGGCGGCGCGAGGCCGTGCGTCAACGTGGTCAAGCCACCGCCGCTCGCGCAAAACATCGGGCGCATCTCAGCCAGCAACGGCTCAACGCCGCGCAGGGGGCGCCGGCGATTGACCATTTCGATGAAGGCTCCCTCGCCAGCTACAACAGCAGCCGTATCATCCGGCGAGAGCTTATCGCTCCAGCGCCAATGTTCAGGGTAATAATAATAGTAGAGCAAGTAGGTCGTGGCGGTGACCGGCGAAACGCCGCGGTTGTGGTAGGACCACAGATCCAAGCCGGCATGCGTCGCCATTTCCGCCATGATCACCAAGGCGCAAGCGCCGGAAACCTGCTTGGCATAGGTCGGCTCGCTGCTTTCGACATCGACAATTCCTTTGAGGAAGCCCTCGGGATGGATAAGATGATCAATGCCTTTGCGATATGCGCCAACTCCCATCTGCCTAAAACTCTCATGCTCGAATACGATGCCCGTCGCCAGTTGGGCAGCGCCTTGCCATAATTCCTCCAGCGGATCGCCGGCGTCCGTCATGTCCGAAACGGCGGCGGCAAACGTCGGCATAATCTCAGTTTGCAGCGCCCGCCAATGCGCGTGTTGACGCAGCATTGCCGCCACCGACAACCAAGCCAGCAACGCTTTGCAGCGCGCTTGATCGACGATCTCGCCGGCAGTCGCATCGGCTTTGCCAAGCAGTTCAAGAGCAGTTTCGGCAGCCGGTCTGTCAGCGAGTATCTGATAGCGCAGGGCTGCCAGATGGGCGGCTTTCAAGGGGTCTTCACCGCCCCGTTCCAGCAAAAGCAAGGCGCTGGCCACTGGCTCGCGTTCGCGATTGTCGCGCGCCAATGTCAGGTGTTCACGCCTATGAAACAAGCCATCCATGTTTAAGCCATTGGACTGGGACTGGTGTCATCATCAGCGAAGAGCAAAGGCGAGCCCTGCCCCGGCTGAAATTGGGCTGGCGCGGTCATCGACTCTGCCGGAGCGGGAGAGAGCGCCATCCCCACCTGTCGCATAGTCGCTCCGGCCGGGGGATTGGGCGGTCGTTGGCGCCGCCCCGCGCGAATCCTTTTCAGTCGCCGGCGGAAAACCAGCATATAGATTAACCATCCGATCAACAACATCGCAAGACTGATTAGCATGCTGGCAATCAAGCCCATCCCGATGCTCTGCAAGCCCTGCAACTGCTCATCGGTCAACTGGCTTGTTTGAGCTTCGGTCCTCTCTGCCCCGACAACGGGCAAGGGTGTCACGCCGAAATCGAGCCGAACGGGCGCCGATCCCGGCGCGACAACCGCGCTAAATGCAAAGTCTGTCGTCGCCCGGTACTGCGCGCTCGTCAAGAGCACTTGGTACTCGCCACGCGGTAAATCCCCAATACAAACCAGACCGGGAACGGTATAGGTTGAAGCCTCCAGCAACTTTGTCGCGACCGTAATGCCCAGCGCGCTCTGTAAATTGACGCCGATGCCCTGCGTGACAGGCGGTTCACTCTCATCGAATTTGCCGTTGCCATTGCGATCTTCATAGGACATGACACAGATTTGGCCCCTGTCCTGCGACGTCGAAGTCCCGACAAGCGCAAGCGACAGGCACAGAAGAATCAGCATTCGTTTTGGTCTCTTCATCACGAACCCTACGAACCCTACGAACCCTCGAAGGTCTTTCCATGCCGCCGGGCATCAGCGAAAGCGCAAAAACAAGGAAAAAAGCAATCCGCAGATCAGAACAATGCCCGCCAAGGCAACAACGAACAAGCCACTCAACTCGCGCAACAGGTTTTCCTCCTCGTCGATTCTGGCCGGCACTTCCGTTGGCGACATCGCGACTGGCGACGCGTCTTGAATGTCAAAACCCGCTTTCACGCCGAATGCCAGATGGATCGGCCGGCCGTCGCGCAGATCAACCCGAAGCGCTTCCGAACCGGTCAGCCCATAGCCCTCTGGCGCGGCAACAGCGACAGTATAGATCTGCGGCTGACCGTCCCCGATACAAAGCGGTTGGGATTCGGCATCGGCGCGCAGGTCGGCAAGCTGATTCCCGACCTCGTCCAACAATCGAATCCGGCCATCGGAAAGAGCTGTTTCGCCGGGATCTATGGCGCCGTTCTCGTTGTCATCCACATACACCGAAACGCAGACAACGGGATCAAGGTCCGCTGGATCCATCATCGGCTCGGCAGCCCCCGCCACCGGCGCTGGCGGCAGGTCATTATCCAAGGCAAGTCCGCCGATCGCCCGCGGTTCATCAATGGTCGCCGCGGTTTCCGTCGCGCTAACCACAGCCTCCGCAAGCTCGGCAGGGCTCACCGCGCTCCGCTCGTCCGCGCCAGTGATGAACTCAATGACAACCCGCTGCCCTATCTGCAAGATCGCGTTGGGATCCAGGTCATTCGTCGCCACGATCTCATCGACAGTCACCCCGTAATTGACTGCAATGGCCGACAAGGTTTCGCCGGCGCCAACTACATGGACAATCTCGGCCACGCTGTCGTTCGATTGCGCCAGAATGGAGGCCCCGTATACAAGGCAGACCCAGAGAATCAGCCAGCACGGTCGCAAGCTGCGCTCCTTAGACTTTCAGCAGATCGCAAGGCATTATATCATCGGCATTAAAACGCAACAGGGCAAGCCACCGCGGCGCTAAGGACAGCGCCTTTATCAGTCAATTCCTTAACGACGTATGCGCGGTCCCGCAGTAGTTGAGAACTGCCTGAGGGCTGCAGAAGGTGAAGCTCCAAAAAAAATCATTCAATGCGGCGCAGCCCAGCCACTTGATTATTGACTCCGGGACATTGCTGCGAGGTCCTTTTCAGCGGTCTCAAATCCTGTTTATCAAATCTGTATTTGGTGAAAAGTGTTGCCAAGTATGATAAGATGAAATTAACCAATGTTAATAATCTGACCCGGGGAGCAGGCGACCGAAGACGAGCGCGCAGTACCTGGACAACATACGCCTGCAAGTAGAGCATTTGAACGAAGTCCTTGGCGACGTCATGAGCCTGAGCAAGGCGGACCGTGGCGAACTTGAATTCAATCCGGAGCGCGGCGATCTGAGGACTTTTTGTCATAACATCGTCGAGTCCTTTCAGATCAATCATTTCCACTCGCATAAGATCGACTTCGAGTGCCCATCCGCAGAGTTCTTTGCCGATTTCGACCGCAGGCTGCTGCGCCGCGCCCTGAGCAATCTGATTGACAACGCCATCAAATATTCGCCTCGGGGCGGCACCGTGACCTTTTGTCTCTGGCAAGGAGACGACCGCGCGCATATCTCGGTGAGCGACGAGGGCATAGGCATCCCGCCGGACGAAGCGGCGTTCTTGTTCGACGCCTTTCACCGCGCCTCCAACGTCGGTTCCCTGCCGGGCACCGGGCTGGGCTTGGCGATCGCCAAGCAAGCCGTAGAGAGGCATGGGGGCGCGATCAGCTTGCCGCCGCGATCCGATATCGGCGCGACTTTCCTTATCGAGCTGCCGCTTAAGTCTGACCGCGAGCAGAGCCGCAGCCTGTCCATATAGGGCGCTCCCGACGCGGCTGCGCCCAAGCCATGCGAAATCAGGCATAGGATGTGGCCAGCGCCACTCCGCATCACACTCTACATGGGTAGTGTATCGTTTTCGGTTGAAACAAAAAGCTTAACCACCGAGGGTCGCGTAGACACTCACCTAAGACACTGAGAGCACCGAGAATAATTCTACAGTATTGTTGCTGTCCGCGTTCTTTGCGCATTTGTAGTGAAATGAATTATTTAAATTCAACCGATTTCGATACAGTACCTCTACATGCGGCTGACTGCCCGATAAGCCAAGATGCGCTAAAATACTTGCATGATTTCCCAGAGGATTTGCGCCATTCTTTTGTCGCTGATACTGGCGCTCTCCGCATCCGCGCAAGAGCGCGACTTGCCTTTGGATGAGGCGCGCAGCGAGCCGGACGGCGTGATCCGCGGTCAGCTGGATGATCGCAAACCGCGCGAAGTCTTTTACATTGATGGTCTCCGCGGCGAGGTTATTCAGTTCGAATTGCGCGCGACAGAAGGCGATCTCGAACCCGTCCTTGGCGTATTTGACAACACCGGCAACCTCGAGTTCTACCGCGGCGTCGCAGGGGGCGAGCTCCCCATCAAACAAGACCTGACCTTAAAAGCCACCGGCCGTTACTTTGTGATTGTCGCGCGCTTCGGCCAGAGCCTCGGCAGCACGGCAGGCGCTTATGAACTGCATATGCTGCGCGCAGGCGTCTCGTCCGAACAAGGCAGCGCCCTGCGCTATGGCGATTCGGTTATCGGCACGATCAGCGATACAGAGCCGCAAGTTTATTACAGCTTTCAAGCGCAGCAAGGCGATATATTGACTGTGTCGATGGTGCGGTCTTCCGGCACCCTGGATCCCTATCTGAAAGTCGTCGACGAAGAGCGCTTTGTCATCGCCGACAACGATGATCAAGCCGGCGCCGATACACGCAATGCCCGCATCGACGCCCTTATCATCAATCGGACCGGCGCCTACATCATCATAGCGTCGCGCTATCGCGAGGTTGCCGGTGACAGCGCGGGCAGCTTTGTTTTGACGATTGAAGAAGCTGAGAACAGCGGCACCGGCAGTTCGCAATTGGCGCCCTTGCCAATACGTTTTGGCGAAGCCAAGACCGCTGTGCTCAGTCACCGGCAGTATGAGCGCTTCTACACCTTCAACGCGGAAAAAGATGATCTTATTACCATCAGTATGACGCGTGGCAGCGCGGGCGAACTTGACAGTTATCTCATCCTGGCGGATGAACACTTTTCTCCTATCTTTGAGGATGACGACAGCGGCGGCGGGCAGAACGCCAGGATCGCGGACTTTCGCATACCGGCGGACGGCACGTACCACATAATTGCCACACGATTCGAGGGCAGCAAGGGCAATAGCCTGGGCGCCTTTCTGCTGACATTGGACGCCGTCGGCAGCGCCTTCCAGGATGTGCCCTCCGATGCCGCCAACATCAATTACGGCACCAGCGTTCCGGGCAAGATTGATGCGGCAAACGAGCATGATCTCTACGCCTTTTATGCCCGCCAAGGCGAGATCATCACCGTATCAATGACGCGCGTGGACGGTGATCTTGACGCCTACCTGGAACTGCTAAACGCCTCGCAAGAAGTACTGCTGAGCAACGATGACGGCGGCAACGGACAAAATGCCCTGATCGACAGTTACACCGTTCCCTTCTCTGGCCTTTATTACATTCGCGCCCGACGCTTTTTTGGCAGCAACGGCAACCCCAACACATCGGGATCGTATGTGCTGGTCCTTGCCGAGCGCTTTGGTTGAGCGCCAACCGTCAGACTATTGCATGTTACCGACATTCAGAATGAGAATTTGTCGAAGGTTCAACAGCCATTATATTCCACTGCCGAGCAGATGTTTTGCCAATCGGCGCAACAAATGCTATTCTTATTCCACTCGTGTAATATACAGACGTCGGCAATCCGAAGAGCGCAGGGAGCCAACCGGATGAGTACACCTCTCAAGAAGAATCAGAGCAAGAGGTCTGGCAAGACGCCAAGGAGCCAGCCTGGCGCTTTGTACGGGACAATTGCACAGGGATCTACCGCAACATCTGCAAAGCCTGCGTCCAAATGTCAGGAACAGTCGGCGAGGACAAAGCAGACTGCTGCGGCGGCTCAAGCGGAGTTCCTGGAAGATATCCGCGTGAGTCTGCAGGAAATGAAAGAGGGCAAAGTCTTGCCGGCCGAAGAAGCGCTGAAATTGATCGAGCAAGGCTTGGATGACGATGAGCTTGAAAGTTATCTTCCCCAATAGATTCACAAAGAGAGTCAATAGGATCGCCCGCAAACATCCATCAATAATAGAAGAGATTCGCCAGCTAAAAGAACAGCTTTCGCTAGGAGATTACCCAGGTGATCGCTTGCAAGGCGTCGGGGCCAGGGTTTACAAAGTCCGTCTGGTCAAAGCGGCAAGAGCGGAGGGTATCGGGTTGCGTATCATGTTGGATCTGAAGAAATCACGCTCATTGGCGTTTGCATAAAGCCGAAGTGCGATGAAGTTGAACCGACGCAGATCCGGAGAATTCTTAGAGATCTGGCGCTTGTTTAACTGATCAACTCAGCAGTACATAACTGCGATTCCACACTTGTTGAGCGTCATGGGACGATTTCGAACATCTTTCCAGCCGGCGAAAATCGCGGAAGGCGTCTTTATTGCCAGCGGCGCCATTGTTGTCGGCGATGTCGTCATCGAGGCAAAAGCCAGCGTCTGGTTCAACGCGGTGCTGCGCGGCGATACTGAAAAGCTGGTCATCGGCACGGGCGCCAATATCCAAGACGGCGCGATCTGTCACGCCGATCCCGGCTCGCCGCTAATCATAGGCGCGGGGGTCACGGTGGGCCACCGCGCCATCCTGCACGGCGCTAGAATCGGAGACCACACCCTGGTTGGCATGGGCGCCATTGTCATGAACGGCGCGCAAATCGGCAGCAACTGCATCGTCGGTGCCGGCTCGCTGATAACGCAACGCAAGGTCTTCCCGGACAACAGCTTGATAATGGGCAATCCGGCGCGGATAGCCCGGTCCCTTACAACTGACGAGATCGCGATGATCCGGCGAACGGCAGCAGATTATGTGGAAAAAGCGCGTGCTTTTCAGGACTGCTGACGACGTTCTTCTTCGTCTTCGCCCTGATAGGCGAGCAGATCATCGAGGGACATCTTGGGCAGGCGGTTTTCGGTCATCACGGCCCGCATCTCGGTATTGATCTCGCCATCTTCGCCGATGTGCCGGCGGATGTTGGCGCCGGTCGCCTCCGAATATTCAAAGCGATGATCGGCGATGGTCACGCCGTCGGCGATGATTCGCAGGCTCCACTTGCCATCCAATTCCATCTGATCGTGCAGGGGCATGCGCGTATTGGGCGTCAGAAAATTGCGCCCGCGGGTCAACTTGAAAGTGTCTTCGTGGATGTAAACCGGATTCCCGACCGCGTCGATGATCTCGAAGCGTATATCGCCGTTAGCTTCCATCGGGACGCGCAATTGCACGAATGGTTGAATATAGTCGATGTCGTCCGGCAGCGACCAGGTGCGGTAAATCTGCGGTTCAGTATCTTCTTTGGTCGTCAGCAGACCGATATCAACCGCCAGGACCTGTACCTCGTCCGGGTCCAACCCGGCCCGCGTCACCGATTCCAGCGCGTGGCGGTAGACTCGCTGTTCGGCGCTGGCGGGCTGCTGGTGGAAGATCTCATAGTCGTCGTAGTCGTCTTCTTCCTCTTCCTGGTCTTCATAGTCATAACTGTAGTCATAGGATTGATCCCTGACATTGGAACTGACGCTATCGTTGTCGAACTGGCGCACCAGGAAAAGCAAACCCAACAATACCAGGATCACCGGGAAGCTGTTGCCCAGCAAGGCGACAGCGCCCAGCGCCAGCAGGATAAACGCCAGAAACCAGGTATTGCGATTGTTGTCCATAGACGGTCCTTCGCTTGATTATAAAACCCGCTTGCTCGTGCCAGGAGCAGAATTTTTTCTGCGAGCGCGGCGGACTTTTTCGCCGGTTGCGCGCCGCGCGGCTTACCTGCGGTTGCGCGACAGGCTCCGGCGGCTTGATGAACTGGGCTGTTCCAGCAGGTCTTTCAATTGCATGGTCTCCGGCTCTTCGGCCTCCTCGACGATGACGGCGTCTTTCAGATTATGACTGCGACTCGACAGCGACTCTTTGTATTCCGCTTCTCCGCTGAGGCGGCGGCGGCGTTCGTTGACCGAAGGCGCCAGCATCAAGTCGTGCATGCCGATCAGGTTGTTGTCGACATAGACTCTCAAGTCCCAGTCGCCGCTGCCGTCGATGCTGTTGTTGCCCGCCAGCGGCAGTTGATGTTCGGCGAGCAATTCCAGTTCGCCTTCGCGCAAGTAGGTCTTCATCTCGTGCACGAACTGCTCTTCGCCCAGGTGGTTGTAAATCTCGTAGCGGACCAGCGCTTGCCGGTCGGCTTCTTCGTTATCGACGAACAAGGTGATGAAGGGGCGCACGCCGTCGTCGTCTTTGGATATATTGCGCGTGCGCCGCATCGCCAGCCCATCGACGCCGGTCTGCATGGCGATTAAACCGATATCGAGCAAGACGATGCCGCTGCGGTTGAAATATCCAGCGCGTGAAGCCGCGCGTTCGGCCGCTTCACGCGCCTGCGGCGTGATGCGCCGGCGCACCGGCGCGCGGTGCAATACATCCAGCAGGGTCTCTCGATCGGGTCCCAGTTCGATTAACGATGCAATCACAGCGACGGCAAATGCGCCCAGCAGCGAAATTTGGACCGCGGCGGAGACTGGCGCGGCCAACAGGGCGAAACCAATCAGCAACCCCATGGCAATCAACCAGGCTGTGTTGCGTCGTTTTAAGCGAATCATGTCTCTATTATGTCCGTCGTGTCCATTTCAAGCGCGCGTCTACACGTTATACGACCGCCGCGCCATCCCTGTTGCGTTGTCATTGCTCAAGGGCAAGTCTGCCACAGTTCAGCCAAATGTACAGTCGTCCTTTCCCTGCTACCCATTACACGCTTATTCTATCATCATTTGCGCGGGATTTTTCAAGGTGTGGTCGAGGGCGCGTTGAACAGCGTCGTTGCAGAACTGTACTGGGCGCAGCAATGGTTTTTCTCCGCAGCGACGCAAAAGCACAAAAACAGGACGGGACAGGAGGGCGGCCCGGCGGGTCGCTCATCATTTCGTCTACCAGAGCGCGCCAAAAACAGCAAATCCCGCGTTAAGCCGGAGGACTAGGTCTTCATCTCGCGTCTCGGCTGATCAAGGTCTTCGGCGACCAGCGCGTCGATGGAAACGCGCTCGCGGGTTGAGCGCATACCCGGCGCGCCTTGAGCCTGCCGATCCATGACAGGTCGGTTCTCCCGCTCCAGAGCCGCCAGTTCGCGCGCGACTTCGGCGTCAATCTTAGCTTGGCGTTTCTCGGCAGAATAACCATAAGTGAAGAAATAGCGCAGCGCGTGCGCAAGCAATCCGATTCCCCATGCGCCCGCCAAGTATAAGGGTCCCAGCAAAGCCTCGTTGTCGAACCAGCTAAACCTTAGCACATTAGACCACTGCACCAGAATAACCATGCTATTGACGCCCAGATAAAGCGCGAGATGCTGAAAAAGCAGACGGCGATTTTTCAGCTTGTTGTTCTGCTGGATGCCGACCAACTCTTCCTGATCTTCCCATTCGTCAGGGTCGGACCGGCTCAGGTGTCGGATAGTACGCGCGTCCGTTTCCACTTGATGCCTGGTGTAGCCAGCGCCGTGCTTGTAGTGATAGTGAAAGAAGCTCAGCCCGAAAGAAGTCGCCACGATGCCATAAAGCAACACGGCGTCGATAAATGCATTCTCGTAACCGTTCCCGAATTGCATAGCCCATGCGGTCGGCAGATATGCCAAGAAAAGGCCGCTCGCCAGCAGAAAAACCAGCATATGAAAAAGTACAGCGCCGCGGGCGCGAAATTTTTGCTCGACCTTTTCGCGGATTTCGGCTTTCCGGATGGGTTTGGCTTTGTATTTCATCGCTCAGTTCTTCATTGCCCTGCCGCTATTTGGCACGGGCTGGTCGAGGATTAGTTCGCCCTCTTCACTGATGCGGAAACCCTGTTCAAGCAACGTGGAATCATCCGGTTCATCATCCGTCGCACGCAAAGCCAGACGCCGCGCTTGCGAGCGAACCCGAGATTTGTGCCATTGCCGCTCGATTTCTTTTTCTATTTTCAGCGCCCGTCCGCTGGTGGTCTTGCCATGCACAAAATAATATCGCAGCCAGTGCAGAAGACCGGCCGCGCCCCAAATCGCGGTTAAACGGACCAGATTGAGATGAGCGTAATAATCCGGATTCCGGGACTGCGCCTCCAGCCAAAGCAATGGCAGCGCCAAGGCAATGGTCAAGAGATGCGCGACGAGCAAACGGCGCGCCGTAATTCTCTTGGCAATGCGCTCTTCGACCAGCGCCTCTTCGTCTTCGTCCAGCGATGTCAGGCTCAGCTGGCGCTCAATCTCACGCTCGATTTCAGCGGCGCGCTTTTTCGCGCCCTGCCCATTCTGATAGTAGTAGCGCAGGCATTGCAGAAACAGCGGAATCGCCCAAAACGCGGCGAAAAAGAGCCTCGCGGAAGCGTCCCACCAAAGCAGATTGACAAAGACGCCCGCCAATATCAGCATATAGACCAGAAAATGAAGCAAAACATCGCGGCGGCCCGCCATGCGTTTTTCAATGCGAAAGCGTATCAGCTGCTCTTGTGTAGATGTCATCCCAGAACCCCGCTCACATGCTAGCGTCGACGCTGGGCCCGCCTGGCGCCACCGCCCTCCGTCTCTTCGATGAAGCTGTCGCTAAACTCGCCATCGTCGTTGAGGCGAGCCGTCAGCGCCCGCTTATTGTCCGCTCCGGACAAATCATCTTCATCAGTATACACTTCGTCGGGACCGCTATGATTAAGCCAAGGTGAGACTTTCATCTGGCGCGTGATTTCGCTTTCGATTTCTTCCTCGCCCTGGTCGGCGCCCCGCCCATGCTTGTAATAATAGTCCACATATTGATTGACCAAACCAATTCCCCAGGTCGCTGTGACAAAAATTGGCCAGGGAAAACCCCCTCGATTGAAGATCCAAAGCAGCCAGCAGATGCCGTTTATCGCCAGAAATACGGTCAAGTGCTGCAGGAAATCGCTGCGGGCTTTGAGTTTCTTTTGGACGCGCTGCCGGATCAACTCTTCCGGCGAGGGCGGCGGTTGCTTCTTTTTCTTGTCGAAGTGATCGGCCATCTCCGATGCGAACTCAACGCCTTTGCGGATTGATTGATCAATCTTCTGGCTCAAATCGCCCAGTCCATAATCTTTCGCTTCAAAGTCAAAAGCTAAATGCGGCTTTCGCCGGCCGTCGAAGTTCGCTACGTGCAGGGGCGGCAGGCGCGTCACGCCCGATTCCGCCAGCGCCAACTTGAGATCGCGCATCAATGCCGTCGCCGTTTGATAGCGCTGCGAGGGCTCCTTGGCCAAAGCCTTCAACAGGACAGCGTCAAGAGCCGAAGTCAATTCCGCATTGATCTGGCTGGGCGGCGTCGGCGGCGTGTAGATATGCTCGTGCACGATCGCATAAGCCGTATCTCCCCCGAACGGGGCCTGCCCGGTCAACAGTTCATACAAGATCACCGCAAAAGCATAGACATCGGTTGCCGGACTCAGGTCGCGCTCGCCGCGCGCTTGTTCGGGCGAAATGTAAAAGGGCGTACCCAACATCATATCGTGGCTGATGGTCGAGTCGCCAACCTGCGCGATTCGCGCCAGACCGAAGTCACTGATATAAGGCAGGTCCCGTTCATCAATGAGAATGTTCGAGGGTTTGACATCGCGATGCAAGACGCCCATCTCGTGCGCGTAGGTCAAGCCATCCGCCAGCATGCTCATCATGCGAACCATGTCGTCAAGCGCGATGCCTTCTTTGATGGCGCGGCGCTTGAGCGTGCCGCCCTCGATGAATTTCATGACAATATAGGGCTGCCCGTCGAATTCAGCGTAGTCGTAGATCGGCACGATATGCGGGTGCTCCAGGCGGGCGATGATGCGCGCCTCGCGCTCAAATCGCTCCAGAAAGCTATCATCGCGCACGAATGATTCGTGCAAGATCTTGACGGCGACCTGGCGGTCGAGCCGCTCGTGGTAGGCTTGGTACACCGTGGCCATTCCGCCGGAACCGATGCGCTCAACGATTTTGTATCCGGCGAAATCGTCGCCCGTATTCAAAGTCATTCTACGCTCCGCGACGATCGCTGCGACGCCGCTTCTTCAATAAAACTGTCTGTAAGTTCTCCCTCGTCGTTCAGGCGCGGTTTCGCGATGTCGACATCATCCAATGCGAATTCCAAATCATCATCATGCAGACGCTCCAGCCGCGCCCGCTCGCGCATCTCCGTCCGGCGCAATTGCCGCGTGATCTCGCCCTCGATTTCCGCCTCACGCTTTTCCGCGCCGCGGCCGTGACGATAATAATAACGCAGGCAAAGCAGCCCAAGAATAACAGCCCAAAAGCCGAGCGTGGGCATATTACTGATACCGTCATTCCAGTAACCCGGTACCAAGAGCATGTAGAAAACCCACGCGCTGTTAAGAACCGCAAAAAACGCCGACAGATAAACAATGCTACGGCGAGCGGCGTATTTCTTTTCGATACGCTTGCGTAATTGCCATTCTTCTTCGCCGTCCAAGTCAGATCTTGCCAGATGCCGGGTAATTTCACGCTCGGTTTCTTGCTTGCGATTGTCAGCGCCCCGCCCATGCTTGTAGTGGTAGCGGACCGCTTGAAATGCCGGGAAGATAGCCCAGAAGCTGGCAAAATCTGCCAAATCGCGCAAAGCGTATACGCGGTCCTGAAGGATGATGCTCAGCCCAATGATGCCGATAACCATGCCAAAAATCACGAGATGGATGATCAAGGCGCGGCGAGCGCGAAACTTCTTTTCCACGCGCTCGCGGATGGCAGCCTCTCTTGACTTCGCGCCGCTTTTTCGCTTGCGCAAGCCCGCTTTGCGCTTGACTCCACGCTCCAACTCAGCGAACCCGGCAAAGTCGCCCAGTTGATTGCCATCGCCGTGGCGCGACTGCGCTTGTGATCCCTGCTGGACGCGGCTGCGATCGGGCGGCAATTGTCTGAGGCTTGATTCCCCCAGCGCTGTCTTGAAGTCGTCCATCAGCGCCGTCGCTGTTTGATAGCGTTCTGAAGGCTCCTTCGCCAGCGCTTTCAGCAGCACCTCATCAATCCCCGCGCTCAAGTCGGGATTGATCTGGCTGGGCGGCGTCGGCGGCGTGTAAATGTGTTCGTGCACGATGGCGTAGGAATTATCGGCGACAAACGGCGTCTGTCCCGTCAGCAGTTCGTACAAGATGACGCCAAAAGAATAGACGTCGGTCGCCGGCGTCAGATCGCGCTGGCCCCTGGCTTGCTCCGGTGAAATATAAAAAGGCGTGCCCAGCATCATGTCGTGACTGATGGTCGAGTCGCCCGCTTGTACGATACGCGCTAACCCGAAATCGCTAATATAGGGCAAGCCGCGTTCGTCGATCAAGATATTCGACGGCTTGATATCGCGATGCAATACGCCCTTTTCATGCGCATAGGTCAGCGCATCTGCCAAGGAGGTCATCACGCTTTTGATCTCGTCCAGGGTAATGCCGCGCTTGATCAAGCGCCGTTTCAACGTGCCGCCTTCGATGTATTTCATGACGAAGTAGGGTTGACCTGCGTATTCGTCGTAGTCGTAAACGGGCACGATATGCGGATGTTCGAGGCGGGCGACAATGCGCGCCTCGCGCTGAAAGCGCTCAAGGAATGTACCATCCTGTACAAAAGTATCATGCATGATCTTGATGGCGACATGGCGATCGAGCCGCTCGTGATAGGCTTGATAAACCGTCGCCATCCCGCCGGATCCGACTTGTGCGACGATCTTGTAACCGGCGAAATCGTCGCCGATGTTCAAGGTCATGCCATCCCTCAAAGAAAGAAACTGCGCGGTGATAACTTGTTGAAACCGCGCGTACTTTTTGGCCCACCCGCTAATGCAAACGAGCCCGGTCCTTCACCATTATACGCGGCGGGGACCTGGCAGTCAGATTAGCATTACTTGTCGGCTGTCTACCTGTCTTTGACTACGCAGCAGTTGAAATCGGGTTGCAGGCGGCGCTGGCGATCAGCTAGTGCCGAAACTCAAGCCCAGTTCATTGAGCCAGCGGCGATAAGCGATGGCAGTCTTGTCGCTGCGCAGGTGCAGTTCCGACTGCAAATCGAGCGGCAGCAACTCGGGTCGTTGCGATTGCACGATGGGCAAATCCTGATAAGCAATCTCGTCCTGGAAGGCCCGCAGCATCTCGTCGCTGCTGTCGTCTTGCGTCATGACCATCCACATCCACATCAACGACTTGACTTCTTCGATCGGCGTGACCATGAGCAAAATGGCGAATTTCTCCTCGGCTTCCTTGCGGAAATAGGCGACCAGCGGTCGATAGACCTTGTAGGTATAGCTCACCCAATTGGGGATATGAGAACCATCGGGATTAGGTTGGAAGACGCGGATATCGGAGGCGGTGATGCCGTTCTCGTCGCTGAGGACATCGTAGTCCGGTATCTCCGGACGCTCCTGCGTGCCCAGGATATTCTCGTGTACGAAGGGAAAATGCGCGACATCGAGAAAGTTCTCTACCATGCGCGGTCCAGCCGCCTGAAATTCGTAAGCGCCACAAAGGATTTTTCGGTAGCTTTCGTCCTCCCATTCCTCGAATGTCGGGATCTTATAAGCCGGTTCTCCCAGGCAAACCCAGACCATATCGTAGGCGATGGCAGCTTGGTAAGTGAAAGTTCTGGCTTTAGCGGGCGGCTTTTGCTCCGGGTGCGCGGGTATGCGGATACAATTGCCCTCAGCGTCGTATGTCCAGCCATGATAGGGACATTGCAGGGTGTCGTCCTCCAGCACCTCGCCGAGCGAGAGCCGCGTACCGCGATGCACGCACAAGTCCTTCCAAGCGCGGATTTGGTCGCCGGCGCGCCAGATGACGATATCCTCGCCCAAGAGGCGCGCGCCGGCCACATTGTTCCGCGCGTCCAATTCGGCGACCGGGAGCACGGCATGCCAGTCGTTCAGCAAAATCGGATCGTCTATCATGGAGCTGCCTCCCAACTAAAGCTGCTGCGCGGATTATAACATATCGCGCGCTCCCGCATTGTTCCACCATTTCCAGCGAGTTCATAACCAATGTGGCCGCCGCAAGCTTACGCGAGCGGCAAAGTTTGTGTACCATTGCCGGGGAACAGGCACTGGAGAACTTGAGGAAAATACCATGGCACAAATGGCAAACAAGGTCGCGCTGGTAACGGGCGCGGCTTCAGGCATCGGGCGCGCAAGCGCCGTCGCATTGGCGCGGGAAGGGGCAGCCGTCTGCGCCTCGGATATCAATGATCAAGGCGGCCAGGAGACCGTTCAAGCAATCATCGACGCCGGCGGCGAAGCCATTTTCGTTCATTGCGATGTGACGCGGGCTAAGGACGTACGGGGAATGGTAGCGGCGACGATCGAGCGCTTCGGGTGCCTGGACGCAGCCGTGAACAATGCCGGCATCGCCGGCTCATTCGAGCAGCGCTTGCACGAAGCGGACGACACGCTGTTCCAACTGGTGCTGGCTGTCAATCTGCAGGGCGTCTGGCACTGCATGAAAGCCGAATTGGAGCAGATGTTGCCGGCGGGTCAAGGCGCGATCGTCAATATCGCGTCGGTCGCCGGCTTGATCGGCGCGCCCAAAGCCGCCGCCTATACCGCCAGCAAACACGCCGTCGTCGGCTTGACGCGCTCGGCCGCGCTGGACTACGCCAAGCGCGGCATACGCGTCAACGCCATCTGCCCGGCCTATACCGACACGGCTATGGTGCAGGCCGGCATCGCGCTGAATCCGGCGCTGGCGCCCATCATGGAGCGGGCGATACCGATGGGCAGGCTGGGCGCGCCAGAGGAAATCGCGGGGGCGGTGGTCTGGTTGTGCTCGGATGCGTCTTCGTTTGTGACCGGGCACCCCCTGGTGCTGGATGGGGGATTGGTAGCGACGTGATGTTCCCGCTATCGTTGACAGTGTCATTACCGCTTGTATACTAGGGCATCATGGTCACGGTACTATACAGGCAGCGGCATGGTTATGATGTTCGGATTTATACAAACGATCACCCTCCTGCGCATGCGCACGTGTTGAGGGAAGACAAAAAAGTACAGATAAACTTAAATACTTTAGAAGTCAAGCATAATCGTGGATACAGTACGAGAGAAATTCGGCAGATTCGTAAGTTGGTAACTGAAAACAATAAATTGCTGCTCGATGTCTGGAACGACATCCATGAACAAGGTGAGAGACGAGAATAAGGATGACGAGTAGAGACAGCAACATATACATTGAGCCAGTCATTCACGATACGCGCAACGAGCCGCAGCGCGTGACTTTCACCGATACGCACGCCATGATTGATTTGGCAGATGGCAGGATAATCGGCGTGCCGCTTCATTTTTTCCCCTTGCTAGAGGCGGCAACCGTCGAAGAACGTCAAAACTACCAACTCGGCAGTAGCACAGTGTATTGGGAAGATATCGACGACGGCATTGACTTGACTGCGATGTTATCCGGTCTCTATCTCGAGACAAGAAAAGAGTATAAGGAATACTTGAAGAAGCTAATCGCCGAGCGCAAGGCGAAAACCACAACTACTTAACCAAACCCGCCCGCCGCATATCCGAGAGAATCACCCGCTCCCAGGGCGCGTCGGTCACCAGCGGGAAATAATAGGCGCCGCGCCGCAGGCATTCGTCGCGGATCTCGTCGCGCCAGGCGCTCAAGCGCTGCTGATAGATGCCGCGCATGGTCGCGTCCACCGTGACTTCCTGGGCTTGACCCGTTTCCACATCGATCAAGCGCAGATCGCCGACCAGCGGCGGGCTGATCTCTTCCGGCGCCAGCACGTGTATGAACGCCACCTCGTGCCCGCGGCTGAGCAGCGCGTTTAATCCATCGACATAACCTGTGGGCGAGAACATATCGCTGATGATCAGCGCCAAGCCCGGACGCCGCGCGCGCCGCGCGTAATCGCCCAGCATGATATTCAGATCAGTGATGCCCGCCACATCGAGATCTTGTATGAAACGCAGCATGGCGATGCCGCGCCCGCGTCCGCGCACGGGACCGAAAGTGGCGCTGCCGCCATCGTTGACGGCGGTGAGAATCAGGCGGTCATTGCTGGTCAATGACAGATAAGCCAGCCCGGCAAAGATGCGCTTGGCGTAAAGCAGCTTCTTTTGATCGGCTTCGCCCTCGGGCGGGAAATCCATGCTGGCGGAGGCGTCGAGGATCAAGTGCGCCGTCAGGTCTTCCTCGTCTTCCAGCAGTTTGATGAAAGGGCGCTCCAGCCGGGCGTAGATATTCCAGTCGAGTTGACGCAGATCATCGCCCGGCGCATAGTTGCGATAATCGGCGAATTCGATGCTGTTGCCGCGTTTGATGGAGCGGCGGTCGCCTTTCATCGCGCCAACTCGCACCTTGCGGGCGACCAGCATCAAAGGTTCGAGGCGACGGCGAACCGCTTCGGTCAAAAGGGTATGGGCGGCTCCTGGCTGTTCGGACATGCTATGCTCGACAATTCGACAAGAATGCGCTAGACAAGACTAGGTCTCATCGTCGTCCTCATCATCGTCGTCATTGTCTTCCATATCATCCGGCTCGGCGTCCTCATCTTCCTCTCTATCGGCACCGTCCTCATCGTCTTCAAACTCGAATTCCAGAATCGCGATATGACGTCCGCGAAACATCTTTTCTTGTTGCACGAAGTTCAAGCGTTCGAAGAGACGGTGGGCGGGCTCGTTGTCCGGTTCGTAACGAGCGATGACCATCTCGCTGTTCTCAAAATCGTGCACCATGTCAATCAGATAGTCAACAACCCCGTAACCATAACCCCTGCGCTGATGATCGCGGTCGATTGTCAAACGCTCGATGATCCATTGCGTCGGATTTTCGGCGTGGATCAACATGACATAGCCGATCGCCTCCCCTTCCGCGTCAATGCGGTACGAGGTCACTGCCGGATGACGCGTCTGCAAAAATGTTAGGAGCAGATTCTTGCTGAAGCGGCGCTGCTCCCGCTCGACGCGGATATGGCGCAGATTCAGGAACTCGCTCAGCGACTTGATTTCGGTCAGCTTGAAATTCGCCATTGACGTTAAAACCACTCAAAGCGATTGGGAACGAGTTTAGTGTGCCACAAACAGAACGATAGTCCAGTGATCTTTTTCGGCGACAAAGTGAATGATAAGGGCTTGTCCATTGCGTTGACGGAAGCGGTTCCTTATCCGTATAATATATACTAAACATACTGTCTGCCGAGACAAGGCTATTAACGAAAGGTGAGTTTACGCATGGCTGACCGCAAGCAATTGACAACCGCTCATGGCACTCCTATAGGAGACAATCAGAACTCATTGACGGCTGGTCCGCGAGGGCCCCTTCTCATGCAAGATTTCCAGCTATTGGAGAAAATGGCGACATTCAACCGGGAGCGAGTGCCGGAACGGGTCGTGCATGCAAAAGGCTCTGGAGCCTACGGAACATTTACTGTTACCGACGATATCACTCAATATACGAAGGCAGGTCTTTTCTCTGCCGTCGGCAAGAAAACGGACTGCCTCATCCGCTTTTCTACCGTTGCGGGCGAGCGTGGCGCCGCGGATGCGGAACGCGATGTGCGGGGTTTCGCCGTGAAGTTTTATACCGAAGAGGGCAATTGGGATATGGTCGGTAACAACACCCCGGTCTTCTTCGTGCGCGACCCTTACAAATTCGGTGACTTCATTCACACCCAGAAGCGCGATCCCAGGACCAATATGCGTTCTAACACATCCATGTGGGATTTCTGGTCGCTTTCGCCCGAAAGCCTGCACCAGGTCACCATTCTGATGAGCGATCGCGGGTTGCCGCAAAGTTATCGCTTTGTCAACGGCTACAGTAGCCACACCTACAGTTTTATCAATGCCGACAATGAGCGCTTCTGGATCAAGTTCCATTTCAAAACCATGCAGGGCATCAAGACCTGGACAAATGCGCAAGCGGCGGAAATTGTCGGGCAAGACCGCGAGAGCTCCCAGCGCGATCTCTACGAAGCCATTGAAAGAGGCGATTACCCTAAATGGCGCGTCTGCGTTCAAGTGATGCCCGAAGAAGATGCGGCAACCTACCACGTCAATCCCTTCGACCTGACCAAAGTCTGGCCCCATGACGACTATCCATTGATTGAAATCGGCATTATGGAACTCAATCGCAACCCGGAAAACTACTTTGCCGATATTGAGCAAGCGGCTTTCGAGCCTTCAAATATTGTGCCAGGCATCAGCTTCTCGCCCGATAAAATGCTCCAGGCGCGGATTATGTCCTACGCCGACGCCCACCGCTATCGGATTGGCGTGAATTATGCGGGACTGCCCGCCAATAAACCGCAGTGCCCGGTTCATAACTATCATAGGGATGGCAAGCTGCGCTTTGACGGCAACTTCGGCGGCGCGGTCAACTATGAGCCGAACAGCATGGGAGGACCGGTCGAAGACTCTCGTTACATCGAACCGCCGCTCAAAGTTTCGGGAGACGCTGACCGGTATAACCATCGCGATGGCAACGACGACTATTCGCAACCGGGCGACCTGTTCCGCCTAATGAATAAGTCGCAGCAAGAGCAGCTATTCAGCAATATAGCTGAGGCGATGGATGGGGTGCCGGAACGCGTTGTAGCGCGGCAGATCGTACATTTCTACCGAGCCGACCCGGCTTATGGGCGCGGCGTGGCGGAAAAGCTGAAATTGGATATTGAGCGGATTGCTGTCTTGGCGGATCTTTCACTGGAAGATCTCTTTGAACAGACCAGTGAGGAGAGGTACAGCGGTTTGCCGGTCCTGTCAGGCTTGCCATCTACCGGCGATTGAAACCCGCTGTCATTGATTCAGCGCGTCCAGCACAACCTGAACCGGGTGCCGCGCCGCGTAACCTGCGTCGTGGATCTGGGCGCGGCAAGACGCGCCGGCCGCCGCCGCCACAGCATCGGGATTGTCGCGGATGGTCGGCAAAAGACGATCCTCGGCGATCTTCATGCTTAGTTCATAGTGCTCATAGCCGAAGCTGCCCGCCAAGCCACAGCAGCCGGTATTCATCTCTTCGACCTCGGCGCCGGGGATGCTCCCCAGCAACTTGAGCGAATCCGCGGTGCCCCAGAGCGCCTTCTGGTGACAGTGTCCGTGCAATAAAATCCGCGGCGATTCCGCCTGCCAAGCGAGGGTCTCGGCACCGCGCGCCAGCTTCTCCGCGAAGAATTGCTCGACGCTTTGGCAGCGCGCGGCCAGTGACTTCGCCGCCGCCTGAATGCCCGGATCCACCAGGGTCAAATAGTCGTCGGTGAAGGCGCTGAGGCAGCTTGGTTCGATGAAAATATAAGGCGCATCCGGGCTCTGCCGGGACAAGCCGAGCACATTGGCCTGCGCCATCGCTTTGGCATTGTCCAGCAAGCCCTTGCTGATAGCGGGTCGTCCGCAGCAGCCTTGCTCCGGCAAGCGCCGCGCGTTGACGCGCAGCCCGAGACGCTTTGCCAATTCCATCACCGCCGCGCCAATTTCAGGATGGTTCCATTCGGTGAAGGTATCGACGATCAAAATAGCATCGGGCTCGCTATGCCGGGGATAAGGCTCGGCGGAAAAAGGTCTTTCGGCATATTGCGGCAAGGGTCGTTCAGTGGGCAATCCCAGAATCTCGGCGCCAATCTTGCCAAGCGGATGATTGAGCATGAAGTTGCTAATCTTGGGCAACCTGCCGGCAAGCCGGTTGACGCGATGGATGTTGCCAAAAACTTTTGTCGCGAGCGGAACGCCGTGCTTGTCGTGCCAGGTAGCCAGAAATTCCGATTTCAGTTTGGCGACATCGACAGCCGACGGACATTCGCTGGCGCAAGCTTTGCAGGACAAACAGAGCTCAAAGACTTCTTTGAGCGCGGCATTGCCCAGGTCATCGGGCAGCGCGCCGCTGATGGCCGCGCGCAGGGCGTTGGCGCGGCCGCGCGTAGAATGCGCCTCGTCAAGCGTCGCTTGATACGAGGGGCACATGGCGCCGACGCCTTCCTTGCGGCAGACGCCCGCGCCATTGCACATCTCTACAGCGCCAGCAAAACCCTCGTCCGTCGACCAATCGTAACGGGTCCGCAAGTCAATCACCTGGTAATCGGGCGAATAGCGCAGCAACTCGGCGCTGTCCATGGGCGGCGAATCGATGATCTTACCCGGGTTCATCATGTTCTCGGGATCAAAGGCGCGTTTGACCTGACGGAAGGCGTCCATCAGTTCCGCGCCAAAGAGATACTCGCTGAATTCGCCGCGCACTAGGCCTTGACCGTGCTCGCCGGTAATACTGCCCTGATACTTCTTGACCGTGGCCGCCACCGCGTCGGCGATGCTGCGATACTGATCGCGCCCCTTGACCGTTCGCAGGTCAATCAGCGGGCGGATATGCAGGCAGCCGGCGCTGGCATGAGCATAGATGGCGTAGGTCGTATCGTTGTCGTAGATGATGCGCTCGACATCGGAGATATAATCCGCCAGGCTCTCCACCGGCACCGCCGCATCCTCAATGAAGGAAATCGGTTTGGCGGCGCTGCGTTCGCTCATCATCAAGCCGAGACCGGCTTTGCGCACGGTCCATACATCGTTCTGCTCTGCGGGGGTCGCCGCGACCGCCACCGCCCCGCGATAACCCAGACGCGCCAAATGCGCCTTTAGATCGGCGATCTTCGCGCCCAGCTCGCGCTCCGTTCCCACGAACTCAACCACCAAGATCGCGGCCGGATCCCCGTCGACAAAGGTCAAGCGATCGCGATAACCGGCGGCGGCTCGCGTCTTGTCCAGCAGGAATTTGTCCATCAACTCGATGGCGCTCGGTTCCAACTCAAGGATGCGCGGCGTCGCTTCCAGCGACGCGCGCAAGCTGTCAAAGTGAACCAGCGCCAAGCGCTTGTTTTCGATTTTTGGGGATTCGACCAGGCGCAATTCGGCGCGAACGACCGTCGCCAGCGTACCCTCCGAACCGCAAAGCAGCCAGTTGAGATCCACGTCGGCCGGGTCAATCTTGTCCAAGGCGTAACCGGCGACGGTGCGCCAGGTGCGCGGGTAGCGCGCCTCGATCCGCGCGCTGTGCTCAGTTACAAGGTCGCTCACTGTGGAGCGGATCTGGTTGAGGGCGCTGGTCGATTCGTCCAGCCAGACCAGGTCGCCGTTCGCCAGCACAACTTGCAGCCGAGAGACATGATCGGCGGTCATGCCATAACGGATGCTATGCGCGCCCGTCGCGTTGTTGCCGATGACACCGCCGATAGCGGCGCGTTCGGCGCTGGCTGGGTCGGGACCGAACATCAAGCCCAGCCCCGCCAACTGGTTGTTGAGCGTGCCAAGGATCATGCCCGGTTCGATATCAACCGTCCGCGCCTCGGCATTGACGCCGCGGACGCGCCGCATGTGCCGGGTGAAATCCATGATGATCGCTTCGCCGACCGCTTGACCGGCCAGCGCGCTTCCGCCGCCGCGCGGCAGCACCGGCAGTCCGTATTTGCGCGCGGTCTCGTGCACGGCGGCCACATCATCGGCATTCCGCGGGAAGGTCACAGCCAGCGGCATGATCTGGTAATTGCTGGCGTCGGTGCTGTAGAGCACCCGCGTCATCTGGTCGGCGACGGCGTGAGCGGCGCCGAGGTGGGATTGCAGGTCGTGGATGAGGTCTCGATTGGACATAGGGGGATTATAGCGCGGCGTGTTGACTTCCGGCATTGATTGTAACGAGTTCGCCAGCAAATCACAGTCCCGACAAATCCACCTTCAGCGCCCGCAATTGCGCAATACAAGCGCGCACCGTCTCGTCAGACGCCGAGATCATCGGCGCGCGAACGCCGCCAACGGGCAAGCCACGGTGCGTCATAATGCCCTTTACTACCGTCAGCCAGCCGCCGCCCCCAACCACATCGCTGACGGCATTGAGCTGCTTCTGTAACTTTTGCGCCGCCTTTAGATCTCCGCCATGGAAGGCGTCATGGATGCCCGCCACGATCTCCGGCACATAATTGCTGCTGCCGGAGACGCTGCAATCCAGCCCCATAGACAAGCCAGCCAGGATTAAACTGTCAGGACCGATGGCGGTATTAAAGCGCCCGTCTTTGAGTTGGTTGACGGCGAACATGGCCAGCAGATCGCCGCTGCTGTCTTTGAGCCCGACGGCGTTTTCATAATCCCGCGCCAGCCGCGTCACCAGACCCGCCGTCAAATTATTGCCGGCGAATTTGGGCAGGTTGTAAAAGTAGACGGGAAAATCCGGCACTGCTTCCAGCACCGCTCGGTAATGGGCTTCCAGCGCCGCCTCGCTGTGCTGGAAATACCAGGGCGTGATGACTGAGGCGGCATCGGCGCCAATCGCCTCGGCGTGGCGCGTCAAATCCAAGGTGTCGCGGGTGCTGATGGCGCCGGTGTGGATGATGACGGGCCTGCGCCCGTCCGCGGCAGCCACGGTGGCGGCGGCAATGGTCTTGCGCTCTTCGAGGGAAAAGAAGGGACCCTGCCCCGTCGTGCCCAGCGGATAGACGCCGGCCACGCCGCGGTCAATCAGAAAGTCGACCATCGGCTTGATGATGTCGGGATTGATCTCGCCATTATCCTTGAGCGGCGTCACGGTCGGGCAGACCACGCCTCGCTTGATGGGTGTGAAATTCATGCGCTTGTCTTCCCCCCGTAGTTCAGGCGCCAATTAATTCATTGCGCCGAGTCAATTGCCGTGACGCTGACAGACCGACCTATTATAATGCTTCACCGCCGCTATCGCAGGTTCGACATCAAAATCGGTAGTATATCCTATTCGGTTGAAATAGATGTAGACAGCCCCCGAAAAGAGACCCTTAACCCAAAAACCGAACGATGTTGGTAGGGGCGATCGAAGGTCAGCTGATTGTTATTCTTTATTCCAACCGTATTCGATACATGACCCCATGTTTGCAATCCTTCTCAAGGATGCGTTACAATTTCGCGCAGTTGACCGGATCTTCTGCCGCAATGAGAAAAAGGGAATGCCTATAAGCGCTGTCCGCGAAGGCTGGTCAAGAAAACAAACCAATTCAATTAACGAGGAGAAAACACGATGTTGAATAGATTCACTAGATTTCGCGTGATCGCATTGCTGTGCGCGTTCCTGCTTTTGCTTGGCGGCGCCTCGGCGCAAGACGTCATAACGCTGCAGTTCTACTATCCTGTCGGCGTCGCGGGACCGCTGGCGCAGGCCATTGACGGTTATGTCGCCGAGTTCAACGCCGCGCACGACAACATCCAGGTCGAGCCGATCTTCACCGGCAACTATGTGGAAAACATGGCTCGCGCGCAAGCGGGTATCCTTTCCGGTCAACCGCCCGATGTCGCCATCCTGCTCTCTACCGATCTTTACACCCTGGTGGATATGGGCGGCGTCATCCCGCTGGATGATTACATCGCCTCCGACGACGGGCTGGACATCGACGACTTCTTCGACGCCTTCATGTCCAATTCGGTGTCGGCTGGCCAAGTCTGGGGCATACCCTGGCAGCGTTCAACGCCCATCCTCTATTACAACAAAGACGCGTTCGCCGAGGTAGGACTAGATCCGGAATCCCCGCCAGCCACCTGGGAAGAACTGGTGGAGTTCGGCAAGCAACTTGTCCTGCGCGATGGCGATAATGTCACCCGCTGGGGCGTCGAGATCCCGACATCCTTCTGGATTTACGCCAATTTCGCCATTCAGGCCGGGCAGCATATCGGCTCGGTCGAAGACGATCCCTGCGGCGTCTATTTGGATACGCCGGAAGCCATTGAAGCCTTGGCATTCTTGCGCAGCTTGCAAGTCGAGCATGGCATCATGCCCGACGGCGTCAACCAATGGGGCGTGGCGCCGGCTGATTTCATCGCCGGGGCAACAGCGATGATCTACCACTCCACCGGCAGTCTCAGTTCTCTGCTCAATGACGTGCCCTTCGAGCTTGGGACGGGCTTCATGCCCGGCGGACCCGCCGGTTATGGCGCCAACGTGGGCGGCGGCAACTTTTACATCATGGCGGACATTGGTCAGGAGCGGCAAGACGCGGCTTGGACATTCATCAACTGGATGGTGCGCCCCGAGCAGATCGGTCAGTGGGGCATCGACAGCGGCTATGTCGCCCCGCGCAATGCCGCCTGGGAGACCGACCCCCTGATGAGCTACGCCGCTGAAGTGCCGCAGGCTTCGACCGCGCGTATGCAACTTGAATACGCGGTGAAAGAATTCCCGGCCACGCTCGCCGGTCCGGAGATGGCGGTCATCACAACGCAAGCGGCGGAAGCGGTTTACACCGGTCAATCAACCCCCGAAGAAGCCTTGAAAGTCGCGCAAGAGCGCTCTGACGAACTCCTGATGCAGGCTGGTTGTGAACTGGACGGCTAATGAGTAAAATTGCCCTATGAAGCAGCAGGGTTCCAGTCAGGCAAATACGGGGGGACGGGTTCAAATAACTCGTTCCCCCTCTTACATAAACATCCTGAGCGGTCGCGGCTCGATTGCTTACCTCTTCTTGCTGCCCTCGCTGGTTTTCCTGGCGCTCTTCACGCTCTGGCCCATCGTCTCCGTCATCTGGACCAGCTTTCACACGCGGCGGGGGCGCAATGAGGTCTTTGTCGGCTTGCAAAATTACGAACGCGTATTATCCGACCCGATCAGCCAGGGAGTGATCAAGAACACCATCGGCTATGTCACCATCGGCCTGATCCTGTCCGTCATTGGCGGTCTTCTTCTCGCGATCCTGATGAATCAGGCGCTGCGAAATATCGGTTTTTTTCGCTTTCCTTTCCTCGCGACCATCGCCCTGCCCATGGTCAGCGTCGCCTCAATCTGGCTGTTCTTGTATAGCCCGCGCGTTGGGCTGTTTAACGAAATCCTGGGCGGTTTGGGATTGCCGCGCTCGAACTGGCTCAGCGATCGTGAATTGGCGCTGCCCGGCTTGTTCGCCGTTTACATGTGGAAGCAATTGGGCTATTTCGCGCTCTTCTATCTGGCGGCGCTTCAAGCGTTGCCCAATGATGTTTTGGAAGCGGCGACGCTGGACGGCACCAGTTTTTGGCAGAAGCTGCGCCATATTATCTGGCCGCTTGTCTCGCCGACGACTTACTTTGTCGCCACCATCGCCGTCTTGAACTCGCTGCAACAGGTCGATCATATCTTCGTCTTGACCGAGGGCGGACCCAATAACGCCAGCAACCTGTCTTTATATTATGTTTATCAGCAAGGCTTCAAATGGTTCAAAACCGGCATCGCCTCAGCCATGACGGTCTTTTTGCTGGCTGTGCTGCTGACGATGGCAATGCTGCAATTCGTCTACCTGGAGCGCCGCGTCCATTATGAATAAGCTGATTCCGCGGCCGGTGACGTCATGACCGCGCGAAAGTCCAAGTGGCGCGAAGCACTGCCCATTGTAGCGCTGGCTGTCTTCGGGCTAGTCTGGATGGTGCCGCTGATCTGGACGCTGCTGACCGCCTTCGTGCCAACGACAGCGTTGCTGAACGGCGGTCCGCTGGATTGGCTGCAGAACCTGCACCTCGGGGCTTTCGCCGAAGCGTGGGAAGTAGCGCCCTTCCCGCGCTTTTATCTCAATACCATCATCTGGGTATTCGGCCTGCTAGCCATCCAGTTGGTCACGGTTTCGCTGGCGGGTTTCGCGCTGGCGCGCATGGACTTCCGCGGCAAAGACCAGATTTTTTTCCTGTTTCTCACCCAGCTCATGGTGCCAGGCACGGTGCTCATCCTGCCCAATTATCAAACCTTGGTCAGACTGGGCTGGCTGGATTCCTACCAGGGATTGATGGCGCCCTACATCGCCTCGGCTTTTGGCACCTTTTTGATGCGCCAGGCTTTCAAGCAAGTGCCCAAAGAACTGGAAGAAGCCGCGCGCAGCGACGGCGCCAACTGGCTGCAAGTGCTGTGGCATGTCTTCTTGCCCGTCACCCGCGCGCCCTTGCTGGCTTTCAGCATCGTGTCCATCACCTACCACTGGAACGAGTTCCTCTGGCCCCTGCTCATCACCAGCAGCGTCGAGACCCGCCCGCTCACCGTCGGGCTGGCTCTGCTGGTGCAGTCCTCGGAGATTGGCGCTCAGTGGGATCTGCTGGGGGCGGGGACCTTGATCGTCGCCGTGCCGATTCTGGTGCTGATCGCGCTGGTGCAGAAGCAGTTTACGAATAGTTTTTTGAGTTCGGGGATTAAGTAGGTGCGTGCTGCTGCGTTTGCGGCCGGGATTGTTACAGGTATTTGATGATTTGCGGGTTGATGTCACCTTGAATGGGTGGCGGTAGTATGCTTCTCCCAGTTCAAATGTTCCCAATTTTCTTAAGAGAAAAACGGAATTCGAATTCATCATACCCCAGCTTACGAGTTTCGACCTCGCCACCGTCTACATATCGTAGAGTAATGCAATCTCCTTCCAGTCTACGCGCTCTGGTTTCGAATCACAATTGATGAGGTTTACTGCCTGGGCCGAGATGTGGAGTTGAACGGCAGGAATTGTGAAGTTGCGCCCGTACTCGTCTTCGTGCCAGCCCTGCCCGATCAACTGCAATTCGTATGGTATTTCCTCCGGGTGATGCGTCCTTACAGCGCAAATTACTTTGAAGGCCGCTTCTTCCGCAATATCTTCGTTCGGTACAGCCAGCCAAGATATGAACTTGTATTCAATTTCCGCAACGTCATCGCTGATACGAACATCCAGGATATCGACCTCATCCGCCTTGTCAGCGACCGCCCTGCGTATGTCCTTTTCGCTAGGATAAGGCGTCACCGTTGGCACAGGCGTTGGCGACCAGGTCGTTTCAGAGATTCCAGAGCGGCGATAGTATTTGTAAGGTCCTATTTCAATAATGCCCACTGCCTCAACTTCAATCCTGATGCCACCCGTATTGTGGGCATTGAGAAAAGAAAACATGAAAGACGTATCTTCAGTGATGAAGGGACCCAAGACTGAATCAGGGTAGAAGACAAAGACGTCGTATTCAATGCTATTGTTGTCCACAGGGACAGTAGGCATCCAGCGAGACGCTTCCCAACTCAACGTGCCGCTACCGTCCGTAAGATTATATGTCAGATAGATGTTTTTCGGTGCCGAGAGCCTAAACGCCAGCCTTGAATCGCTTTCAGGCAGAAGGGTAGGCGTGTGGGTAGGCAGCGGCGTTTTGGTGGGGCGCGGTGTTCGTGTAGGGCGAGGTCGGGTGGTATTCGTCGGCCGCGTATAACTGGCTGACTGTCTTTCCGACCGCGGAGTATAAGACGAGTTGGAAGCGCTGGAGCAAGATTGAGCCAGCCCTGCGATTAGGGCGGCAACTACAAGAAGCAGCAGGCAACCGCCGATGACTTTCAAAGCAGCAACAATGAGGGGAAGCGCTGCGACCAAGATGCCAATAACAATGATCCCGACGCAAAGCAGTTCCATTAGCAAGACCTTTCAGCAGGCCAATATGAGCATAATGAGACGCAATAAAAAGACAGTTGCCCGCGTCAAGTAAAAAGTTGGCCAAAACGTTTGTAAATAGTATCTTGTTCTACTTTAATTGACAGCCATTTATGAAAAGAAACGAGATCAAGCAGCGACCCAGACACCGGGGAAAAGTTGGTAAGTAAACAGGTTCGCAAGATCGCGTAGACTAACATCCGGATCCTCCTAGCCTTATCGTGTAACTCCCTGGAGTATCGATAACAAACCCAAATGATTTTTGCCTCGAAGGGTTCAACTCCCTTGTCTTTGCCGTATAGAGCCCTGCTACAATGTCATCACTCGAATACCTCTGATTTTTTCCGCGCGTGGCGATGTTCAATCTCTTGCCTTCTGGATCAATTATATCGACGCGATACCATTGGTATGTTCTGCCTTCGTATAGAACCCGCAAGGAATAACTGCTCGCGCGTCTAAAGTTAAGTTGAATATCGCACCATCCCGGAAGACGACTATCCCAAGAATTGCCTTCAACCAGCCGGTAATCATAAAACGGTACATACTTTGAGGTAGGACGCGCAGTAGGTCTTCGAGTGGGCGAAGGGATTTTAGTCCTGGTTGGGGTATAAGTTGCCGTATCAGTTGGAGTATAAGTTGTCGTAGAGGTAGGCGTAGTTGTTGGCAAGAGCGGCTGTATAACTCTCAGCCAGCCAGCGATATATGCCATCTGGTTTTCGAAAACGATCTGATACCACTCTCCGTCTTTTCCCGATTCTTGCCCGACAACTTCATAAACACCACCTCGACTCGTCATACCCAAAGGCGGGTTGCAGGTGGTTGCCGGACAACTCCTTATGTTAACTTGTCCGTTCGACACAACACGGAAGAGCACTTCCAAGTTGTCAATATCCGGCGTAACGGTAACGCCTGGTTTCGTCCATTCAAGCTTAGCGAATTCAGACCTGAACATATAATCATGTTGCCCCAAGCGTACCGCGCCAACAGCGGTCACGGTGAATTCCAATCGTGGGTAACGTCTCGTATCAAGATTTGAAAATGTATAACTGTTTCCTGAAACGACATATGGGCCAAACGTACGATGAGGGAAACTAACACGCACTTCGTACTCGAAATCGCTCGTGTCAGTCGGATTATCAGGCACCCAGTTTGACCCGATCCAGCTAATGGTCCCGCTATCATTGTGCGCATTGTGACTGAACCGAAGAAGCCGCGGCGCAGATATCTGAAATGCCAACTGCGAGTCGTCCAGAGGCAAACGGGTCGGTGTTGGCGTCGACGTTGATGTATTAGTTGCAGTTGGCGTAAACGTTTTCGTCGAAGTAGCCGTGGGTGTGTCGGTCGGAGTCGCCGTCGCCGTATTAGTCGCGGTCGGTGTTGCCGTCGGTGTGTTTGTCGCGGTCGGCGTAGGAGTGTAGGTTGGGGTAGGCGTATTGGTAGGTGTACTGGTCGGCGTTGGCGTCGCTGCCGGTACCTGCCAGCTAAACTCTTGCCAGTCTGACTGGAAATCGTAATCGTGATTGTCGATTCGAATTTTCCCAGATGCCCGTATCACAAACTTTAGAGTTTGACCAAAGTATCGATATAAGAAATCTACGGCGATTTCTGGTTTTGTGGTCGTGTATGAGCCGATCCTCGAATTGTTATGAGCTAACACAGAGATCTGATATTCTAATTCTGAAGCAGTTGGTTTCCTTGGTTCCCAATTCGAGGCGTTCCATCTTACGGTAACCGATATACGCCTTGAGTCAAACGAGAAATGCGCATCCTGCGGAACTGTCAGCGAATATCGAAGACGAGGGCTGGTTTCTGGCAGTCGTGAATTGGTCAACAGAGCAATTTCATCTTGGACAATCTCCACAAGAGGATCAAACTCACCGCCGGCATATAGCACTGCGGCGACAATGAGGATTAGAATAACTGCTAGAAGTTTGCAACCAACACCACGTTTGGGACCCATTTTCCGCTTTTCAGCCATGTTGCACTCATGCGGTCGTACGAATCAAATGGGAGTATATCTATCTGCAAGACAGGGCGCAATAGATTATCAAATATGAAGAACTAACGCAATCTTTCCAATTGAAGGCTTTAGAATCCCTGCTAGAAAACTATCGGATTAACGCTTACATCCTTACGCGCCCCTCAACTCTCTTATTCCCAACCAACAACGCCACTCTGCAATACCCACGACCCTTCGCGCCCTTCGTAACTTCGTGGTAAAAAAACTCCGTGCCCTCTGCGCCTCTGTGGTGAATCCAAAACCGCGACCATACAGTCGCCCCTCCACCACAGATCCATGCTACCCTGTCCACACACCGCCGACGTAACAACCGCATATCGCCCGCTGCACTTGCCAAATTGTCAGATTGCCGAAAAAAGTTTTTCCGCGGCCGCCGGCAAAATGGCAACATATCTCCTTTTTTGCGCTACAATACGCCCCATCACCTGCCAAGCACAAAAGGAGAACCCTATGTCCACCACCAATGGCGTCCGCGCCAAGCCTAACCAACGCAGCCGCACCCTCGTCCACGGCGCCGACCGCGCCGGCGCCCGCGCCATGCTCAAAGCCGTCGGCTACAGCGATGAGGACCTTGCCAAGCCGCTGATCGGCGTCGCCAACACCTGGACCGAAATCGGACCCTGCAACTTCCACCTGCGCAAGCTGGCGGTCGATGTCAAACGCGGCATTCGCGCGGCCGGCGGCACGCCTTTCGAGTTCAACACCATCAGCATCTCGGACGGCATCACCATGGGCACCGAGGGCATGAAGGGCTCCTTGATCAGCCGCGAGGTCATCGCCGACAGCATCGAATTGGTCGCCATGTCCAACATGCTCGATGGCGTGGTGGCGCTTTCCGCTTGCGACAAGACCATCCCCGGCACCATCATGGCGCTGATAAGGCTCAACCTGCCCTCGCTGATGCTCTATGGCGGCACGATTTATCCCGGGGTGCTCAACGGGCGCGATATCGACCTGGTCAACGTCTTCGAAGCCTTGGGACAGTTCCAGGCTGGGCAAATTAGTTATGAAGAACTGATGGCGGTCGAGAACGTCGCCTGCCCGGGACCGGGCGCCTGCGGCGGACAATTCACCGCCAATACCATGGCCATGATCAGCGAGATCATCGGCATCTGCCCTATGGGCATGGGCGATGTGCCGGCCGAAGATCCGGACAAGGAAACCGTCTCCTTCCAAGCCGGGCAGATGATGCTCGACATCCTGGAGCGGGACATCCGCCCGTCGGATCTGGTCACGCGGCGCTCGCTGGAAAACGCCATGGCCGCCTCAGCCGCGACTGCCGGCAGCACCAACAGCATCTTGCACTGCCTGGCTTTCGCGCGCGAAGCGGGCATCGAGTTCACGCTGGACGATATCGAGGAAATCAGCCGCCGCACGCCCATCATCGGCGATATGCGCCCGACCGGGCAATACGTCGCGCTTGATCTCTACCAAGCCGGCGGCGTACCGATCCTGGTCAACCGCTTGATCGACGGCGGCTACATGAGCGGCGACACGCCGACCGTCACGGGCCAGACGCTGGCGGGCGCCTGCGCTGACGCCAACGAGACCGAGGGGCAAGACGTCGTGCGCGACCTCGACAATGCCATCAAGGACAGCGGCGGCCTGGTCGTGCTCAAGGGCAACCTGGCGCCCGACGGCGCTGTGGTCAAGCTCAAGGACAACCCCGCCCCGCTGACGGGTCCGGCGCGCGTCTTCGATACCGAAGAAGCGGCCTTCGAAGCGGTCTCCAACCGGCAGATCGTCGAGGGAGACGTGCTCATCATCCGCTACGAAGGACCGGTCGGCGGTCCCGGCATGCGCGAGATGCTGCAGATCACCGCGGCGCTCTACGGTCAGGGGCTGGGCGGGGAGGTCGGGCTGATCACGGATGGCCGCTTCAGCGGCGGCACGCGCGGCCTAATGATCGGGCATACCTCGCCGGAAGCGGCGGTTGGCGGTCCCATCGCCCTGCTGCAAGAGGGCGACATGATCACCATCGATGTGTCGCAGCGGCTGATTCATGTCGACTTGAGCGACGCGGAGTTAGAATCACGCCGGGCAGCTTGGCAGCCGCCGGCGCCGAATTACGCCAAAGGCGTGATGGCCAAATACGCGCGGGGAGTCTCGCAGGCGAACGATGGCGCTGTGACGGGGGCGTAATCTTGTAGTTGAAAGTAAGGAAGGGGGCGAGTCTACGTAGTGGGCTCGCTATCATTTTGTTCAGATTCTGGCTGCTCGTGGACAATTTCAAGCGGGATGGAAGCGATATGTTTCCATGAATCATTGGCCTGCAAACTAACCTCGAAAAAGTATACTCCGTTTACGGTGTAGAGCAGAGTTGACATTCTCCCCGTGGAAACATGTCCCATGGGAGGCTCCAATGAAAAGTCAAATACAAATGAACCGATTTCGCTGCCCGTTGGATCGATTATGCTAACCTTTGCAGAATATGTCTCTTCGCAATCTTCTTCCTCACTGATCCACCTCGAGAGGAAATAGAATTCAGACGGTAAGGGAAATTCGAATGGCCGTCTTTCCGGGAGATCCCCTTGGAAGCTCAACCGGTTCGGAATATCTATCAGGCTAATATTCCTAGTATGCTCTTCGACGATAAAATTGCGACATAACATTGACCATACATGTTGCATATGATCTTCCTAACCAGCAACAGCGGGTACAAATTTGCGTGTCGGAGCTAAACTGTATTGCAGGGTAGTATCTGAGACTGAAGCTTCGTTACGATCCGATTCGACCGAATCCTGGCAAGCAGAATTGAGAAGGGTTAACTGCCTATCTTTCATCTCAGCGCGTATCACAAATGCGTCTGCTTTCAATTCAACGACCAACAATCCAACTGTGTCCAGCTGAATGCGATCACTCATCGTGTACTCGGTCGGTTCGTCAATTGCGGACGAAGTCCGGATACTGTCGGTGATTTCATCAACGTATTCTCTGACTTTTAGTGCCACTTGTACAGACCACCACAGCCCCCCAACTTTGAGAACTTCGTTGCTTGCATCATAGGCTTTGGCAAGGTCAGTCTTCCACAAACAATACAAATAACCTGCAATGCATCCGTCACGAGGCATATCGCCATTTGCCTGAATTTCGACCAGCAAATGCTCTATACGAGCATGTATCTCACTGACTAGCATGGGATCTGCTAAGAGTTCGTCAATTAGCCCTTGCAACGTCGAGTTCTCGGCCATTTCCGCAAGTACGTGGCGAAAACTACTGTAAATCGAAAAGAGAACTTCAAACTTTACACTCTCCATTATGCTAAAGTACTTACCAAGCGACATATTTAACCCTTTCGCTCCAGTATTCGGTTGGCTCACCATAGCCTTTAGGGACGACATTCAATTCGTGTTCAATTTCACCGTCGGCACCCCACTTGCTTATGACCAGCACTCTTCGCAGTTCGTTACCTTGCCTTTCAACGCTCGTTATCAAGCCAACATGCCGACGACTATTACCTTTAGTATAAATTACAATGTCTCCTGCGCATACGTCCTCGAATCTTATCGAATTATAGTCATCCTCGTCAAGAATCTGCTGAAGTTCGTCCAATTCTATCCAGGCTCGGCGACTGGAGAAAATCATACCGACGCAGTTGTACATAAATGGTGAAACCGATCGCAATTTCCTAATATATTTGTGGTCGTCTGCCAAATCTTTCAGCAGTTCGTCCGTTCGCACCTGTACCAGCTTTTCTGTCTGAAACTTTCGTTGCCTCTCGTATTCTGAATAGTCCAGTTGCTTAACTTCATTTCGAGAGCGCAAGTACACTGGCATTCGAGGATCATGTTCCTCAGCAAACGGAAGCTCTGCCACTTGACCTTAATCCGCCCTATTTTGCTAACTCATCGCGAGATGAAATAATAGCAAGTTGCAGGATGCATTGCCACGACCACACCACCCGCGCTAAACTCTCGCCATGAAACCCCTCCACAACATCCGCATCCTTGACATGACGCGCCTGCTGCCGGGCGCGGTATGCACCATGCTGCTGGGCGACCTGGGCGCGGAGATCATCAAAGTTGAAGACCCGGGCGCCGGAGACTACGCCCGACTGATGCCGCCGCTGATCGGCGGCATGGGCGCCTTCTTCCGCAGCAGCAACCGCGGCAAAAAGAGCATCGCGCTCGACCTGAAGCAAGACGCGGGACAAGCGGTCTTGCATCGCTTGGTTGAACAAGCCGATGCGCTGATCGAGGGCTTTCGTCCCGGCGTGACCGCGAGGCTGGGCGCCGATTACGAGACGCTGCGAGCGATCAATCCGCGGCTGGTCTACTGCTCGCTTTCCGGCTGGGGGCAGACGGGTCCGCTGGCGCATGTGAGCGGGCACGATCTCAACTACATCGCGCGGAGCGGGCTGCTGGGCGGGGAGTTGAATCCGCAGACCTTAGCCGCGAAAGTGGCTGATGTCGGCGGGGCTTACGTCGGCGTGATGGGGGTGCTCGCCGCGCTGCTGCAACGCGAGCGCAGCGGCGCAGGCGACTACGTCGATGTGGCGCTGTCGGAGGCGGCCATGCCCTTCGCCATGCTCGGCTGGGTACAGGCTTGCTCTCAAGGAAGTGGAGACAAGGTCCTGGACCTGGGGGGCGCCAACGCATGTTACCGCCTGTATTTCTGCGCCGATGGCGAGCCGGTGGCTTTAAGCGCGGTCGAAATGAAATTCTGGGCGAATTTCTGTGTGGCGGCAGGTAAGCCGGAGTGGATCGCATTGCATACGGCAGCGGACCGCCAAGCGGAGCTGATTGAAGAAATTTCGAAGCTGTTCCGGAGCAAGCCCGCCGCGGATTGGGCGCGACTGCTGGAGGACGCCGATTGCTGTTTCTCGCGCGTGATTGCGCCCGAAGCGCTTCTCGACGATCCGCAAATGCGGGCGCGCGGCATGGTGGGCGTAACAGCCGAGGGCGTACCCTGGATGCGCAGCCCTATTCGCTTGAGCAATGACGCTATCGGATTAAGGTCCGCGCCAGCCCACGGCGAGCACAGCCGCCAGGTCTTGCTGGATTGCGGCTTCACGGATTCCGAAGTTGAGGCGCTTTTGGCGGCGGGAGTTATTCGGGAATCATCTTGAAACCCTCGGCATCAGCGAGGATTTTCTTGGGACCATGATCGTCAAAGAGCACGCTGAGGGTATCAAAAGTATCCGGCGCCCCGATAACTGTTCCAAAGCCGAAATGGGGATGATTCACTCGCGCGCCGAGTTTGATCACGACCCCCAACTCTATCTCCCGGCAGATGCCCTGCGACCGTGGCGGCGCTAGTCGCACTCTGATTCGTCGCCGTGCCAGTATGCGTAATCACAGCCGTGCCACCATTGATATTCGGGTTTTTCGATGTTTGCCAGAAGATGCCGCTTCCCGGGCAGTGAAGGATACCCCGGACAACAGTCCTCCAAGGCTTCGATCTCCAATGTCAGGCACTCCCTTTCGGCCTCCAGCCCTGATGCCGAACCCGGACTAACTTGCCATTGATACAGGTGGCAAGCTTCATGGACAAGGATGCCAGCAAACCCGACTGTGTCTCCTATATAGGGAAAGTCCGGCCCGAAGAGCCAAACCATTACATCTGGAGCGTGACTGACAATAGTTCCATTCGGAACCTCCAAGATCCAGTCGTAGCCGAAAACGGTATAGTCATACCAGCGCGGCGCTCGGGCTTTGAGCAAGTCCAGTGAGGCGTTCACCTGGGCAATGAATCTCGCTGAGCCCTCTATTCTCAAAGCCCGGCGCTTGTTGTCCGCTGGATCGACACTCAATACTGATTGCCCGGGCGCGCTGCACTGATTGTTCTGGAATGCGTGATAGCCATCCGCCCACTCCTGATCGGTAGTGCATTGGCGGTCGACAAAACAGCAGTTGTCAATTTGAGCGGGGGCGCCGCTGACCGGCTGTGATGATGTTGGCGCCCCTGAACCCGTCGGCGCTGCGCATTGGCCATTCCGGAAAGCCCAATAGCCATCCGTCCACTCCTGGTCAGTCTGGCACTGCCGATCGACGAAGCAGCAGTTGTCAATATCGCTCGTGGACTGCTCTGGCGTCGGCTCGCTGCCATCGACACCGGTGTAAGCGACCCAATCCGCCATCCAAACATCGTTTCCGTTCCTGTTGATGCGCAGCCATCGGCCGTTATTGCCGACGACTTGCAGGGTTGTGCCGGCCGGCGCCGATCCCACGATGGCGCTTTCAAGGCTGTAAGACGCCCGCAAGTTGGTATTGTGCGTGACGCGAATAGTATAGCTTTGCGCCGATACGACGCCGAACAGAAGAAAAATCGCCGTCATCGCCGCGACTAACCAGGCTCTCATCAGGGGTTCCTTCGCTCTTGTGCAGGCTGCGCCTAGTTGACATTCGTCAGCGATAATGGCACGTTTGCATGCGCGTGTCAAAACGGGGCGACCGGGCGAGGCGCTATTACAACACTCGGTCTGTCATTTCGAAAGCGGCTGCTGTCGGCTGGGATCATTCGTCAAGCGCGGTGAAGCCATCGGCGTCAGCGAGGATTTTCTTGAGACCGAGATCGTCAAAGAGCACGCTCACGATCTCGCCCTTGTTCTCGACTCCGATGACCTTTCCCCTGCCAAACTTGGGATGCGAGACATTTGCGCCGACTTTGAAGGGCGTATCGTTTTTGGCCTCTGGTTTGATACCGGGAAAAGGAATAATCTTGCTGCGGATCTTGCTATCGGAGGGTGTGACCGTATTGGATTTCAAGTCCCGTTCCAGCCGACTGACCGATGAAGAGGAGTCATCCCAGCGCGTCTGAGATTCGAGGCTTTGCGCCTTGTTCAAGTTTGCCAAGGTCAGCGGCGAGCCATCAAGCAGATGTCTGGGCAGATCAGCCAGGAATTCCGAGGGACGGGACAAAGTGCCGCCGCCACTATATAGCGCGCGCCGGAAGGCGTAACTCAAATAAAGGCTCCGCTTGGCGCGAGTGACGCCGACATAAAAGAGCCTGCGCTCCTCCGAGATGCCATCCAATTCTTCAAAAGCGCGGAAATGCGGCAGGATGCCGGTCTCCAGCCCGGTGATAAAGACGACGGGGAATTCCAGCCCTTTGGCGCTGTGCAGCGTCATCAAGGTTACAGCTTCAGCGCCGTCCTTCAAGGTATCGACATCGGCGACAAGCGACTGCTCAGCCAGGAACTCATGCAAGGGCTGTTCGTATTCCAGGGCGTATTCCAGCAGCCCGCGCAACTCGCGCACGTTGTCGGCGCGTTCGGCGGCTTCTTCGGGCAGATTGCTGGTGTCGTCGAGGTGCATGTAGTACCGGGTTTGCGCGGTGATATTGTCGAACATATTCACCAGGTCGCCGACTTTCGCCATCTCCTGCCAACTGGACAGCAGGTCGGCAAAGGCGCGGAACTTTTTCTCAGCCGCTGTCGACAGGGGCGTTGGGTCGTCGTAGTACAGGCGATTAAGCGCTTCACCGATGGTCATACCGGCATGCGCGACCCAGTCCAGAAAAGCCGCCAGCGATTTTTTGCCGATGCCGCGGGCGGGGACATTGACAATACGTTCGAAGCTGACGCGATCGTCCGGGTTGTGGATCAAGCGCAGGTAAGCCAGCATGTCCTTGACCTCGCGCCGCTTGTAGAAGCCCACCCCGCCCACCAAAACATAGGGCGTCGACTGGTTGACAAAAGCCTGTTCCATGGCGCGGGATTGCGCGTTGGTGCGGTACATGACAGCGAAGTCCTGATAGTCCAAGCCCGCCTGCATGCGCAATTGCTGGATCTGTTCCAGGACATATTCCGCTTCATAGCGCTCGTCATAAGCCTCGAAGACTGTGATTCGCTCTCCTCGACCTTGATCGGTATGCAAATGCTTGGGGGTACGATCTCGATTGTTGTCGATGACCGCGCGAGCGACATCGAGAATGTTCTGCGTGCTGCGGTAGTTTTGCTCGAGCAAGATCACAGTTGGATCGGGGTAATTCTCGCGGAAGCGCAGGACGTTGCGATAGTCCGCGCCTCGGAAGGCGTAAATCGCCTGATCTTCGTCGCCGACGACGAAGACATTGTTTTGCGGCGCGGCAAGGATCTTCACCAATTCGTACTGCACGCTGTTGGTATCCTGAAACTCGTCAACCAGCACGGTTTCGAAGCGCTGCTGATATGCATCCCGGAGCATATCGCTGCCGCGCAGGAGCAAGACCATGTTCAGCAGCAGGTCGTCGAAGTCCATGGCATTGGCAGCGCGCAAAGCCGCTTGATAGGCGGTGTATACCTGTTTGACGATCTCGCTGAAGTAGTCGAGAGACTGGAATTCATCGGGCCCAATCATCTCGTTTTTGGCGTTGGAAATCTTCCCCAGGATGGCGCGGGGATTGAACTTTTTGGGATCAATGCCGAGGCGCTTGACAACTTGCTTGACCAGCGCCACCTGATCGTCGCTGTCATAAATCACGTAGTCGCGTCGATAGCCCAGGCTTTCGGCCTCTCGGCGCAAGAAACGGGCGCAGATGGCGTGGAAGGTGCCGATCTGCAAACCGCGCATGCGATCCCCTAGCAGCGCTTCGACGCGCGAGCGCATCTCGCCGGCCGCCTTGTTGGTGAATGTGACAGCCATGATACGATGATGCGGGATGCGCTGCTCGCGGATCAGCCAGGCGATGCGCCTGGTCAGCACACTGGTTTTGCCGCTGCCGGGACCGGCCAAGACCAATACGGGTCCGGCGCCGGCCGTGATGGCGGCTGCTTGCTGTGTGTTCATGCCTTCGGTGAAGAAATGTTCATTCATGCCGCGGCTCTTTCCAGCGTCAAGTCACCCCACATTGTAGCAGAATATATGAGCTAGGCATCTAATCACTTGGCTGAGGAACGAGCAGTTTTCGACAGGCGGTCAAGGGGCGAGCGCAAAGTGTCCTCAAATGCTGGGAAAATGCCCTCATTTTGCCCCCTATTTGGGTAACAGTATAGATACAGTATGTATACGGAGGGGGGGTACCCCCCGAGAGATTTTTTATTCACCACAGAGGCACAGAGAGCACAGAGGGGCGAGCCGCCGCTGCGCGTAGACACAGCAGGTCGCTCGCCCGTACAGTGTTTTCGCCATAAATGAAGCAGGGGGCAAGGGAAGTCCAGGGAGGGACCGGTGAATTGAGATCTATAGCAAGCCCTGGCGAAGCAGGGCGCCGCGGATGGCGATCATGACGACTTTGGCTGATTAACGCGCCTTGGGCTTTGTTTTATGGCGACGTCTTTTTTGCGCTTTGCGGCGCTTGTCAGATCCCGCCAGAATTGCTCGATGGCGACGTTTCCCAGACGCTTTGGGGCGCTTGCCGGAATGCGCCGGTTTTGACTCGCTGT
>JAJEFB010000004.1 GCA_022820665.1 Anaerolineae bacterium
AAATGAGGCAATATCACAATTTATGTTCCATTTCGCACACGGAGACGCTCCCCTTCCCTCATTTTGGGGGAAGGGGCTGGGGGATGGGGGCTGACAATCACGCATTTTTCGCTAATACCAATCAAGCCTTGTAGGGGCGACCCACCAGGTCGCCCGCCAGAACGCAAAAAAATGTGGGCGACCAACCTGACCGCCCACATCCGCCAAACGTTCCATCTGTAGGGGCGAGCCGGTGGCTCGCCCGCGATTCGCATTCCAATTGCGCCCGTTACCCGCAAGCGCCTTCTACCTGCACAAAGTCGGCGCTGACCCAACCCAGCCTGCCTCGGTATTCCACCTTGAAGGAGCCAGCTGTCCTGGCGACAGCGGTCAGCCGGTCCCCCGCCGGGATGATGATATCGTAGCGTTGGCCGCCGGGCGCGTCGCGGAAGCTGAGATGTTCCCGCGCGATCACCTGGCACTCGGACAGCCGCGAGACTGCGTTGCCGGCCCCGTCGAAGCCCGAAGCCTTGTCCAAAGCGGAAGCCATAAGCATGACGGTGCCCGCTTGGCTGATCCAGCCGCAGACCATGCCAGAGACCTCATAGGTCGTCAGTTCTGTGATTGTCGGGGGAACGCTGGATTCGTCGAAGAATATCAGCGACCCGCCGGCGCGGAAGCAGATCTGTACGCCCAGCGTCAACTCGCCCGATAGCTTGACCGCGTCCAAATAGCCAGCCAGCAAGCCCAGGCCGCTGGTATCGAGCGGCTGGCACTCGACGCCGCTGTTCACCGCCATGATGTAGATGCTGTCGGATACGGCCCGGCAAGTCTCGGGCGTGGGCCTTGTCGACGGCGGCACGACCACCGGGTCCGGTTCTTGCGCGCGCCCCGCTGTAAACCAGGGATCTGCAGCCAGCGCTTGCGCCGCTGGACGGACTGGCGCGCTGCCGTCCAGCAGCGTACGGAAGTATTCGTAAGCCAGGTCGCCAAAACCGCCGCAGAGAGCCGCGCCGGCTTCGACCGCCGCCGGGAAATGCACCCCCGCCCAAACGCGAGATTGGCCGCAATCCCGCGCGAAGTCCGTCCAGGTCGCGAAGTTCAGCGCCAGATCATTTGTCGGGGTGATGCCGGGTTCGATGCGCGAAGAACCGGCTGGATAGGACACCGTCCAGTTCAGTTCGTCGCTGCCGCTAAAGCGCCGGACCGCCTGCGCTTGCGCATAGCAGCCGCATGTCGAGCCGGAGGGATACTCCGGATGATCGGCTTCCGGCAGGTAGCTGCGCCACTGGCTGGCGGGGATCTCCAGTGTGCCGGCGCCGGGTCCGCCCCAGGCAGTGACCGGCTCGTCCCCATAAATGTGTCGGATGGCGCTGAAGGGGCGGACGGCGTCGTAGCGGGCTTTCTCTTGCCAGGTGACGATGGAGCCATCCATGGCGGCCGCCGTTTTCAAGAAGTAGCCGCGCGCGGTATCGGCCGGCGACCAGTTGCTCTCCTGCGCCAGATGCACGAAGGACAAGCCCAGTGAGAGTATCTTGTTATCGAAGAGCTCCGCTTTCAGCTTCTGCTCTTCGCTTAGATTCGCCGAGACCTCCAGGACAGCGTCCGCTTGCTCTTTGTAAGCCTCCCAGTCTTCGGGGTCGCTAGCGATCGGCGGCGCGGCGCGGAACTCGCGTGGGTCGAAAGCCCCCACAGGCTCGGTGTTCGCCAACTGCGGCGTGACGAACTGCTGCACGGTGTAAAGTCCCGCGCCCTGCAACCTGACACCCGGCTGCCAGCGCGACGGATCCCGCAAGACATAAGCCGAATTCACCGGCATGTAACCGGTGTTGTCCTGATAGTTCCCAAGCTGGTTCATGCCATCGCGCAGCCGGCCCGCCAGGGCGCCCCGTCCCGCCAGATTGCCAATGCCGACGGGCGTCGACACGTCGCTGCTCTCGTCATCGGGGTTTAAGCCGTAATCGCTCAGCATATCTCGCCAGACCGGCGTGCGCTGCGGCAGCAAGCCCAGCAGCGTTTGATAAGCCGCATGCAGCATGGCGATGTTGATGTTGCGGTCAGTTACTTCGTTTTCCGGCAGCCGCGGGATGCGCGTGTACATGCCAACCGCGGTCTCGTGATAAGGCGCTGCCGCGTCCATCATACCCAGCGAGACGACCATGTTGATGCGATTAATCAGCGTGGCGTCGCCGAGCGATGGCGATACATCCATGACGATGATGGGATAGAGCCTGGGCAGGACGATATCGATTAGCGGGTTGACTTGATCCAACTGGGCCGAGGGCAACTCCGAGCTAGACAGGTTTTGCGCCTGCAGCGCGCCGCCCGTCAGCAATATCGAGATTAACAGCAGACCCGGCCCCATTCGCAAAAAATTCAATAGCTTTTTCATATTGCTCCCTCCAACTATTACAATCTTGTACAGGCTGCTTTGCGCCGGGCGGCTTTCCCGCGCTGGACAGTTTGCGCTCGCGCCGACAGCCGCGCCCTTCGTCAAACGCCTCATCCGCCACTGCTGCGAAGTAACGCTATGACGACATTAGTGTAGCTGGTATGCGAAGACGCTAAATGACGCCCCGCTTATGCAATGCCTACGATTGGCTGACGCAAGCCTTCTGCCGCGCGCCACCGCCCGAGGGGCGGGTCCAGACAGTGACGGTTGTGAAAAACCGGACAATTAACGGGGAAAGCGAAGCGTCTCGCTTTGCAGCGCGCCGGGTCAAGCGGCGGACGATCAGTTGCCGTGGTAGTAGACGCGTTTGGCGGAAGTGCGGAAGATCAGGAAGGTCAGAATCAGAATGACCAGAAACAGGATCCAAGCCATCGCCGAAGCATAACCCATCTTGAAGTAGGCGAATGCGTTATTGAACAGGTAGAGCGAATAGAAGAGCGTCGAATCGCCCGGTCCGCCCGAGGTGATGACGTAGGCTTCAGTGAAATACTGGAAGGCGCCGATCAAGCCGACAATGGTGTTAAAGAGGATGATCGGGCTAATCATGGGCACGGTAACATGGCGGAACTTGCGCCACAGGCTCGCGCCATCCAGCGACGCCACATCGTAGAGTTCCTGCGGCACATCTTGCAGCGCCGCCAGATAGATCAGCATCATCCAGCCGGTGCCCCACATGCTCATCATGATCAGCGCTGGTTTCGCCCAGGCCGGGTCGGCGAACCAACTGATGATAGGCAAGCCAAGCTCGGCCATGATTGCGCTCACGATGCCGTACTGTGGATGCAGCAGCCAGGTCCAGACGATGCTGGTGGCGACTAGCGGCAAGATGCTCGGCAGGTAAAATATCGTGCGGAACAGCGCCAAGCCCCGCACCTTCTGGTTGAGCAGGATGGCTAGCGCCAGCGCCAGCGAGTTGCCTAGCGGCACGGCGAAGACGACAAAATACAGGGTGTTCTTCAACGCGGTGATGAAAAGGGGATCGAAGAAGAGCAGTTTCTCGTAGTTAAACAAGCCGATGAATCGGGGCGAAGAAATCGGCGAATAGCGGGTCAAGCTGTAATAGAAAGAGGCGCCGATGGGATAAACGCTGAAAGCCAGGAAGCCGATAATCCAGGGAGAGATGAAGAGCAGGCCGATGGCGATCTTGCGCAGTTCGCGGCGATTCCGCGGCGAGAACAATTGCCGTTCCGGTTTCCGGCTGACGGCATCAACCGGCGCGCTAAGTGGATTGCCCCAGCTCACTGCCTAACCTTTCAACCCGGTGAGCGAGATGCCCTGGATGAAGACGCCTTGCATGAAAAAGAAGATGATGATGATGGGCACGACAGCCATGGTCGACGCCGCCATCAAAATGCTGAAATCTGTGATGCCCTGCGAGTTATGGTAGAGCGCCAAGCCCAATGACATCGGATAGAGCGAGCGCTCGTTGAGATAGATCAGCGGACCGATGAAGTCGTTCCAGGACCAGATGAATTGGAAGAGCGCGACGGTCGCCAGCGCCGGTTTGCAGAGCGGCAGGATGATGCGCGTCAGCAAGACCCACTCGCTGCCGCCATCAATGCGGGTCGCTTCGGAAAGCTCCTTGGGAATGCCCAGCATGAATTGCCGCAGCATGAAGATGAAGAAGGGGTGACCGAAGTAAGCGGGCACGATCAGCGGCAGCCAGGTGTTGACCCAGCCAATCTTGCTGAAACTGACAAAGAGCGGAATCATCACCACGTGATAGGGCAGCATTAGCGTGGAGAGGACGAGTACGAAGATAAGATCGCGGCCCTTCCATTCCACGCGGGAGAAGCCATAGGCGATCAAGCTGTTGGAGATGAGGGCGCCCAGGACCGCCGCTATAGCGATTTGCAGCGAGTTGCCAAGATATTGCAGGAAGGGCTGCTCCTCCAGAGCGTTGGGATAATTGTCGAATTCGAGCGGGTTGGGAATCCAAATCGGCGGGTCGAGCAGGAGTTGGTCGATGGGTTTCAGCGAGGTGGAGATCATCCAGAACAAAGGCAGAATGAAGGACGCCGATAAAGCGACCAGCAGCACGAATGACACAGTGGAATTTATTTGAGTTCGTTTGATGCTGGATTTCGCGATCATTTATCCACAGGTGCAATCCGGGGCGGAGCCAACTGCGCGGCGGGTTACCCCCTCTAAGTCTCCCCCCTATAGCTATGGGGGGAGACTTCGTCCACAGTAGCCGAATCAATGTTAAAAAGCTGCTGCATCGTCACGCCTGCATTCATGCCAACATATCGCGCTCAGTGTCTAGCCCCCCTCCCGATAAGCTACGGGGAGGGGGTTGGGCTTGGCTAAAACTGACGATATTCGTTCTCGACGGCGGTTTGTACGGCATCGAGCGCATCCTGCGCCGATTTCTCCAAGCGCAGCGCTTGGTCAATCTCCGCCTGGAGCCGGTCCATGTAGAAGTTGGCGACCGGTATCATCGGCGTGGTCAAACCGCGCGGGCTGCCCATGCTTTCGAAGAAGGTGCGATAGTCGGGATAGTCGTCGAAGAGGGCGGCGATGCGCGGCACTTCCAGAGCGGCAGTGGAGCCGGTGGTTGTGCTCGGCGTATCTTTCCAGGCGGCCACCGTCGCCATCACATTCGGGTCGGTGATGCCGGACCAGAATTTGGCGAACTCGTAACCGGCGGCTGGGTTGGGCGCGCCGGAGGGGATGATCTGGTAGTTGCCCCAGATCCAGGTGCCCCAGCCGGTGCTGTCTTCCTCGCCGGCGACGGGCGGCAAATGCGTCACGCCCCAGCGGAAACCCTCGGCGGCAAAACGCTGGAAATCGCCCAATTTCCAGGGACCGATGAGCTGCATGGAAAGACGCTCGGAGACGAAGGGGTCTTGCGTGCCGCCGCGCTCGCCGGATAGCCCGGATTGGAAGCGCTGCAGGCGTTCGACGCCGTAACGCTCGCTGTAAGTCATCATCCACTCGAGCCCGCGGACGTTGCCCGGATGGTTCGCCGTGATGGTATCGCTTTCGGCATCGTAGAGTTGGCCCCCGAAGTTGGCCATCCAGGATCTGGGGATGCCGTGACCCTGGCCCAGGTGCAGCAAGCCCATGCGGTCATAGTTGCCATCGGCGTCTTCGACCGTCAGCAGGGCGGCCATCTCGTCAAGCTCGTCGATATTCCTGGGACCGACTTCGGGGTCCAGGCCGACTTCTTCAAAGTGGGATTTGTTCCAGGCCAAGTCATAGACGCCGAAGCCGCTGGGCGTGGCGTAGAGCACGCCATTGACGACGCCGCCATTATACGCGGCTGGCGTGAGGAAGTCCTGGAAAGCCGCCACATCTTCCGCCGGTCCGAGATCGGCATAGGGCGTGATGCCGCCAAGGGCAGCCAGCCCAGGCAGCTCGTTGGAGCCGAAGAAAGTCGCGACATCCGGCGGGCTGCCGGACGCAATCGCGGCGGTCAAGCGCACCAGGAAATCGGCATAGGGAACGACCAGCGGCTCGACGCGAATCGCGTCCTGATGTTCATGGAATTGATCAACGATGTCCTGGACGTAGTTTTCCCACTGTTCGGTCCAGCCATGCCAATAGGTGATGGTGACGGGGTCTTGCGCCATTACGCTGGAGACGGGCAGCGCTCCCAGCGCTACTGCGCCGGTGCCGCTCGCCATCGCCTTCAGCATATCCCGCCGCGAGAGTCCGTTTTTCTTGGCTTGAGTCATGAGATTGCTCCTTTTTCAAAATCCCTAAACTTTTGCATCAAGCGTAATGCCGTCTTCGTCGTTATTTCTTATCGGCGCCTCCTATTCGACAGGGAGCCCGTCAAGCGCAGACCATGCCCGCGCCTTTTCGCGCTCCTGAATCTACTGAAAATCATCAAAAGACCAGTGGTTGCTCCAGCGGACGTCGATCTCTTCTTTCACGCGTTGGTAACGAATATCGGTTGAGAGCCGAATTCGGCTCTCGGGCGAAGCATTCGCGGTGGCGGCGTGGGTGGTGTAGGCGCCATGCACGACCATGTCGCCTGCTTCATAATCAGCCATCAGCCAGCGGGTATCGAGGCGATCAGCCAGCGACGGCAAGTCCTTGGTCAGCCAGCCGTGCAGCCCCATATTCTTGTTGTAGGCGCTGACGCGCTCTTCCGGCGGCATATCGGCATTAAGTTTGCTGAACTCGGCTTCTTTGCGGCGGCCGAAGTGGTGCGAGTTTTCCAGGTAGATCAGCCCGCCCATATCGGGACTAATATCGCCGATGGGGATCCAACTGGTGCAGACGGCATCGGTGCCGGCGCGCAGGTAAACCAGATCGTAATGCGCGCCGGTCGTGCTGACATCGCCGGGTGGGATGTGGCGGATGAGCTTGCGCTTGTGCAGGTAGACCGCGCCCTCGAAGAAGGCTTCGTAGAATTGGTAGATGGGCTTCGCCAGGCAGAAGGCTTCGTATGCCGCCCAGCGATGAGCTTCCATTTGCATCTTGCGGATCAGATTCTTGTTTTCATTCGCGCCGTCGTAGATGCCTTCAGCGGGATCAATGTCGCAGCGGACCAGGCCCGTGTCGGCGAAGGCGGCGAAGTAGCGGCGGCGGAAGTCCAGGACATCGTCGCGGTCGAGGATGCCTTTGAGCCACAGATAGCCTTGTTCATGAAACTGCTCTTGCAGCGCTTTGATCGGCCTGCCGGAGTCGGTAGCTGTCAGCCGGCCGAGACGGTTTGGCGCTGACGAGAGGGTGTAGCCGTTGCTTGTCAGCGCTTGCTGCAATACAACTCTTTCTCGCATTGACATTACCTCCAAGCCCGACATTCCGCGTAGTATAGCATATGAGCGACTGTGGTCAAAATCTGCGCCGCCAGGCGCGGACAACGCCAATTGCTGGCTTTGGAGAACCGACCTTCACTGTGTTAGTTTCTTGTCGCAGCGAGATAAAATGCGATGCCCCAATATCATCCGGTTTCTACTCGTCGGGCGATCCATCGGGTCGCATAGACATCATCATTTGATCGTCCCTGCCGGCTGTCAGGTAGTGCGGTACTGTATCGAAATCGGTTGAAATTCAAATAATTCATTTCACTACAAATGGCAAAGAACACGCAAAGCAACAATACCGTAGAGTATTCTCGGTGCTCTCGGTGGTTAAGGTTTTGTTTCAACCGAAAAGGATACTGTACCGGTGCTTGCGGTTTTTTTATTTCAAGCGAATTCGATACACTACCGTCAGTATCCACCGATTCTGATTTGGATGCTGGCTGGCATGGCTGATTCACGCGCCCTTATCCATTTGTCCATAAGCGAAGCGGCCGCCGCCCTGCGGCAGGGCGAAACGACATCGCTCGCCCTTACCCAAGCCACGCTCGCGCGCATCAAAGAGACCGAGCCGGCGCTGCAGGCTTACGCTACCGTGCTGCCGGACCTGGCGCTGGCGGCCGCCGAAAGCGCCGACCGGGAAATCGCTGCCGGTCGCGATCGCGGTCCCTTGCACGGCATCCCCATCGGCGTCAAAGACAATTGCTATACTAAAGGCATCCTGACCGAGGTTGGCTCGAAAGCCTTGGCGGGCTTTGTGCCGGCCTTCGATTCCACCGTCGTGGCTAAGCTCTACGCGGCTGGCGCCGTCTTGATCGGCAAAACGCGCTGCCACGAATTCTCCTGCGGCGGCAGCGAACCGCCGACGCGCACTCCCTGGGATCTCAAGCGCTTCCCCGGCGGCAGCAGCATCGGCTCCGGGGTGGCGCTGACGGCGCGCTCGGCTTTCGGTACTATCGGCACCGACACCGGCGGATCAATCCGCATTCCGGCCTCGATCAACAATCTTGTCGGCATGAAAGCGACTTACGGGCGCATCAGCGCTTATGGCGTGGTGCCGCTGGCTTGGTCGCTCGATCACGTAGGACCGCTGACGCGCACGGTGCGCGATAATGCGCTGATGCTGAGCGCGATTGCCGGGCACGATCCCAAAGACGCCAATTCCGCCCGCGTCGACGCGCCGGACTTCTCGGCGGGCATAGAGGACGGTGTTCGGGCTACGCGCATCGGCATCGAGCGCGACTACTTCTTGTATCCCGATGTGACCGACGAGGTGCGCGCCGTCACCGTAAGCGTCATCGACGAACTGGCGGCTTTGGGCGCGGAAATTATCGAGGTCAGCTTGCCCGAACTGGCTTTCACGCGCGAGACCTTGATTACCATCCGCATGGCTGAGTCAGCCAGCTATCATCGGCGTCGGATACGGGAAAAGGGCCATCTCTATAGTCCCGGCACGCGCGCCACTTTGCAGATGGGCGAATTTCTGTCGGCGACACAATATCTCGCCGCATTGCGCGCCCGCGAGCGTTTTACTTCGGCCATGAAGGCGCTGTTCCAGCGCGAAAATCTGGCGGCTTTGATCTCACCGACGATTCCCGTTCCAGCCCCGATGCTGACGGATGTACGAAAGCCTCGCCAAGACCTGGACAACGGCGAGACGCCAACCGATGGATTCATTCATCATGTCTATCCCGCCAACCTGAGCGGTCAACCGGCGCTCAGCGCGCCTGGCGGGTTCACGTCCGCTGGTCTGCCGATCGGTTATCAATTGACAGGACGGCCCTTTGACGAGGCGACGCTATACCGCATCGCCTACGCTTACGAGCAGACGCAGGGCTGGCACGAGCGTCAGCCGCCTTATGTCCAGGACTGAGGCGGGCCGCAATTAACGAGCGCAGATGCCTGAAACTGCGCCTTAGAAATGAAAGTCTTCAGCAATTGAAATCGTACGAAAACGGGTTTCTCTATGTTATAGTTGTTGTGGTAGAGAAAGATTGAAGGCGATGCCCCAATGGCTACCCGAGAGCGCGAATATACAGTAGAAGACGTTTGGCGGCTGGCCTGCGCGCCAGAGAACGACGCCAAGAAGATTTGCCTGATAGACGGAGAACTTGTGATTACCATGTCACCAGGTCGATTACATGGACGGCTCGCGCTACGCATCGGACGTTTTATAGCCGACTATGCGGACCTGCACGATCTGGGCGAAGCCGCTGTCGAGGTGGGCTACCGCTCGCCAGACGATAGAAAGACTTTGCTGATCCCCGATGTCGCTTTCGAAAGCAAAGCGCGCGCAGAGCAACCCGTTGGCGTCGGTTTCGTGCCCTTCATGCCCGATATAGCAGTAGAGATCATTTCGCCGTCGCAAACGCTGGCGCAAGCTCGCCGCAAAGCAAAAGTCTACCTGCGTCTCGGCACCGCGATGGTCTGGCTTGTCGATCCGTCGAAGAAAAACGCTGAGATTTGGACCCTGGGAACCGACGGCGCGCCGCAAAGCGAGACTGTCAATTTGGAGGGCGAGCTAAGCGGCGGCGCTGTCCTGCCCGGTTTCACCTTGCCGCTGCGGCGCTTGTTCCAACCTGAACGCAATTAGGGAGATGAGCATGTCTGACTTTGTCGATATTCACATTACCGATTGGTGTTTCCCAGATGGCGAGCCAAGCAGGCCGGATGAGACGGCCTTGTTTCACTTGGCACTATCCGGTCAACCGCCTCAGGAGTGGGCGAGGACATTGTCCAAGAAATTACGTTCTTTACAGCCCAACAAGGCGGATGATTGGGCAGGTGTCCACTCCCATGATCGGCGGGTCGTCATGTATACGACGCTGAAATGGATGATGGCGAACCGGGATAGGGTAAAGAAACTTGTTAGCGACACCAATGCTTGGTATCCCAAATGGCTCGAAGAGCAAGATGCGGCCAAAAAAGAGGCAAATGATCTGAAGCATCGGTTGAACTTCGACTAAAACCGATATGGAAAACATGACCGACACGAGAAAGGCTGAGGATGACTGACGAGAAAACATTGCACGGCGTACACGCGAAGGACTTTATGGAAGTGCCGCGGCTGAAGCCGGGCGATGATGGATATTCCGATGTAGAGCGGATGCTTCAGTTGGTAAATGCCGGAGCCATGGGACGGCGGGATTTCGATTTGCTGATTATGCCGACCGTCAACCCAGATGTTCCGGTCTCAAACAGAGACCGGAACATCGCTGCGCACGGGCTGACCAGTGCCGGCACCTTTTTCACACACCGATACGATTCGTCCAAGAAAGACCTGCGAGAGCGCTTGCAGGCACACAAGCTGCGAGCCTTGACGGTGCGCGACCTGGTACGCGCCCACGAAAAGGCAAAACGCCCCTCCATCGTAGAAGTCTATTGCAAAGGCTATGTCCTTCCCTTCGTGTGGTATATGGGCATGGACAAGCGCCCCCAAGAGGACTGGCTGGAAGACCTCGACAAGTATTGCAACACACCGCGCGTACTATCGTTTGACGGCAATTAAAATACAATCTGATCGCACTGCGCCTTGGCCTCACTCGGCGCACTGCAGTTAAGGCCGGCATGACCCTCCATGATAGAAGGTGCGCATCTCGTTCAGGGCATTTACTTCACCGCGCCCATGGTCAAGCCGCGCACCAGATAGCGCTGGAAGAAAAGCGCCATCAAAAACGGCGGCAGCATCGTAACCACAGCCGCGGCTGACATATCCTCCCAAGCCACCTCGTACTGGCCGATGAAAAGCGTCAGTACGATGGTCAGCGGCTGCGAATCGTCGCTGCGGGTGAAAATGAGCGGGATCAAGAAGTTATTCCAGGTGGTGAGCATAGCCACCAGGAAAACCGCAACCATGCCCGGGCGCGCCAATGGCAAGATAATGCTGTAGACCAGGCGCCAGCGACCGGCGCCGTCGACGCGCGCGGCATCTTGTATTTCCAGCGGGATATCGCGCACAAACGTGGTCATCATCCACACGGCAAGAGGCAGCAGCAAGGTCACAAATATCAATACCAAGCCGAGCAGGGTATCGATTAATTCAAGCTGGGACATGATGAAAAACAGCGCGATCAACGAGACCCAAATCGGCAGCGGCAGCATCAGCATGATCAGAAGAAAGATCAGGTTCTTGCCGACGAAACTCATACGGGCGAAAGCGTAACCGGCCGCCGTCGCCAACAAGGTCACGATTGCGCCCGATGCCACGCTGATTATCACACTGTTGCGCAGCCCGGAACTCATGAGGTCGGCTGTCGGTGAAAAGCCGCCGTCGCGGAACTTCGCGCCTTCGGTGAAGATGGTGCGATAAGATTCCAGAGTAGGTTCGCTAGGGAACCAGATCTTGTACGGCTGCGCGTAAAGTTCGCGCCGGGTCGAGATGCTGCTGACCGCCACCCAGTAGATCGGCGCCAGCGCCCAGATCAGCACAATGGCGCAGAGCGCGTAGATGACGCCAAGACGAAGGCGCTCCTGATTGCGCAAGCCCAGGTTCATTGCTCCTGCACTCCCTGGTTGTAAACGCGCCAGACGAAGATCAAGCCGACAGCGAGCGACATCGCCAGGATGATATATGAGAGCGCCGCTCCCAAGCCCACGCGCAGATCGCGGAAGACCAGTTCATAATTGTACAGCATCAGCGTTTTGGTGAAGGGATTCATGGCGCCGCCAGCCGAGCCGCCGGCGGTCAGGGTCCAGACGACATCAAAGATCTGAAATGCGGCGATGAACTCAACGACCAGGGCGATGCCGAAGGATGGCAGCAGCAGCGGCAAGGTGATATAGCGTACCCGATGAATGGCGTTGGCGCCGTCGACTCTGGCGGCGTCGAACAGGTCTTCGGGAATGCTCTGCAAGCCGGCTAGCACGATGATCGTCGGGAAGGCATAGCGCGTCCAGGTTTGTACAACGCAGACCCAGAAGATTTGATGCTCCGGATCGCGCAGCCAATACTGGTACTCGCTGATGATGCCTAATTGATAGAGAAAGCCATTGAGCGCGCCGTATTCGCCATTGAGCAGCCAGCCCCATAAGAATCCGTTGGCCACCCCCGGCAGCATCCAGGGCAAGATGGTCAGCGTACGCATGACGCCCCGGCCCGGGAAGCGCTGGTTGAGCAACATGGCGATGCCGAAGGCGACGACCATTTCCAGCGGCAAGGTCAGCGCGACGACCCTGAAACTGCGCCCAGTGACTTCCCAAAACTCGGCATCTTCCAGCAATTTCACGTAGTTGTTGACGCCGACAACTTTTGGCTTCTGGTTGCGGATGCGCAGATTTCTGTTGGTGAGGCTGGTTTGGAAGGTATTGACCGCGGGGTAATAGATAAACAGAGCCAGCAATAAAATGATCGGCGCCAGCACGACGACGAGATAGCGCGAGTCGGATGAGAAGATGCGGCGGATCACTTGTTTGCCCCCATCCCCCGGCCCCTTCCCCCATAAAGAGGGAAGGGGAGCTTGGAACTGACGAATTCGCTAATAGCGACGAAAGCCCCTCCCTCCTTGTGGGGGAGGGGTTGGGGTTGGGGTTTTACTCGTACTCTTCCTTGAGCGAATTCCACTCTTCAGCCAGCGCATCGATGACATCATCCGAGGTCATGTCGGAGTTCAAGCCTTCGCGGATGGTCTCGGTCACCGAAGCCGACCAGGGACCCCACCAGAGTGTAAAGCGCGGCAGCTCGTTGGTGTGCATGCTCTGCTCGACAATGGCGTCATAGCCCTGGACTTCACCGGCTTCGTTCAGCGCGCTGCTGATGGAAATCCGCGAGGGATAGAGACCAAAGGCGTTCCAAATATCGGTCATATTCCGGTCGCCAACGTACCACTTGATGAACTCCCAGGCGGCTTCTACATTCTCCGAATCAACCGAGATGCCGATGCCAGCCGGGAAGCTCCAGGTATTGCCCACTTCCGGCAAGACCATGTATTCCACATTGGGCGCTTGCAGCGATGATTCCGCATTCCCGCGCACAACGGACCCTTGCCACCCCTGGTGGAAGACGCCCGTACCAGCCCAGAACAACGTGTGCTGGCTGCCCCCCGCCAAAATCTCGGGGCTGATCAACTCATCGGCAAACCAGGTGAAAAGCAGCGACATGGCTTCGCGCGCCTTGGAACCTTCGTCAGCGAAGACCGGGTTCAAGTCCTCATCAAACATCGGGTCGCCCATGCTCAGCGCTATCAGCCACCAGGACCAGTTGATCGAGCCCATGGCAATGGGGTGATCGTCAACGCCAGCGTCGCGGATGGCTCTGGACATCTCGTCCACCTCAGCCCAGGTCGTGGGCGGGGCGTCGTAGCCAGCTTCCGCCAGGCGAGCGCTGTTGTAGTCCATCATCACCAACTGCAGATAGGTGGGTATGGCGAAAACATCGCCGTCGATGGTCCAGAAGTCGAGCTTCTCGAAGTCATCGGCATCGAGATCGCCCATCTCCAGCAAGTCGTTCAACGGCAGCATGTTGCCGGTGGCGACGACATTGGAAGGACCTTCTTCCGTGATGAAGATCACGTCAGCCGGCGCTTCCCCGGCCGCCGAGGACACTTGCACGCGGCTGAACAAATCAGCCATCTGCACCGATTGCACCTCGACAGTGATGCCGCTCTCCGCCATGAAGTCGTTAAGCGCCTCTTCGCTGGGCGGGACGCCCCAGGGCGGCGCCAGGAACGAGATCGTCGTATCCTGCGCTTGAACTGCGAAGCACATGCTTAGTGTGAAGAGCAGGACCAGAAGCGTACAAATACGTTTTGAAACCTTCATAGGTGTCTCCCTCTCAAAATGAATTTGGCAATCGCAACCGCATGGAGGCGCTCAAATGCTCTGCATGGGCTCATCAACCGCCCAGCGTCGATCATTACGCGTCCAAGCTATTTTCATTATATCGGTTAAGACATTGTGGCGCAAAATTGTCGTTGCTGTTGTTGTCGGCGCAAGGACTTCGCCTTCGCCTTGCCTTCAATGACTTTCTTGCTCGTGTCCCCGGCTGTCGAGACAGTCGCGCTGAACACGGGTCTCGCTCGGGCGGGGATTTACGCTGGCAAACGAACTCACGCCTGTTTCGACAGGTCGTGAGGGCTGCAAAATCAAGCCTCAAACGCGAAGGCGCGGATCAACTCAATCTCGGCTTGATCATAGGGGCTGCCATCGGCGTGGAAAATATCATGCTGCCAGGTCTTGCTGTCGGGACTGTTCAATTCGCGCCGCCAATCAAGATAGGTCTGCGTCCGGCCAGCCACCAAGCCCCAGTTATACCAGCCGACCCGCTCCCGCGCGAAGATCGGCAATATCAGTTCGACGGTCTGCCCGACCACGCGCCGCAGCCATTCGGTGCAGAGCACGGGCCGCCCGTAAGCCTGGCAGCGCTGAATGACCTCCTCGACGCCGGTTTCGCCATAATGATGAAAAGACGTCACATCCGACAATTCCAATATGCGTTCCTCCATCTCGTATTCGTCATGCAAGCGGAAGATGGAGGTGGTCAGCGGCTGCCGCGCGCCCGCTTCGCGCGTCCAGGCGAAGGCGGCTTCCACCAGCGGTAGGCTCGTCTCGCCCAAGTCGCTATTGCCCGGCTCGTTGTACAGATCCCAGATCTGCACGCGTTCGTCATCGGCGAAGCTGCCGACGATATCGACGACATAATCCTTGAGTTCGGGCCAGACAGCGCGGTCGTCCACCTGCTTCAAGCCTGGGCTGGGCGTCCAGCCGCTGTTGTGCGTATAGGGAACGGGATCGTCTTGCTTGCCTAAGTACGGCTCTTTGCCAGCGAAAGCGCAATCGTCGAAGAGGATGAACATCGCTTTGATGCCGTTGCTCGCCGCGATATCCAGGAACTGATCGATGCGCCCTTTCAGACCATCGGGATCGTCCTGCCAGACGAGGAACTGGTGAAAGACGCGCGCGGCGTTGAATCCCGCCGCCCCCGCCCAAGCCAATTCCTCGGCGATGGTATCGAGATCGAAGGACTCGGCCTGCCACATCTCGGTCGAGTTGACGGCAGTGCGCGGCAGATAATTGCAGCCGCGGATGGGTTCTATCGAGGCGTACCAGTCATTTGCTTTTTCAGGACTCCATTGTTCGGTCATGCTTTATACTCCACTAGATGACTAAGTCGATTCTGCCGGAAGGATGCTCGCGAGCGTGCCGGCGCAAGTTCCATCAGCGTCCAGGATGTTCAGGCTCATGCGACTTGTCCTGTCGCCAAGTCGCGCAACCGTATCGACGTTGAGCGTGGCCAAGGGGGATGCCGGTCCTAGATCAATTCTGCTGAGGACATCCCCAGCTTCGTCGAGGCATTCAAGCTCCGCGCGACCGGCGTGGAAGCAGCCGAAAACGCCCTGAATGCGCGCCCATCCGTCATTGACATCGACCGAGAGCGGCTGATGTACACAACCGACATCGGTCACATCGACAATCGGCGCCGGGCAGTATGCCGCCGACCAGGTCACGCCATAATCGGCGATTTGGCCCGGATCCAGCGCGTACAGCGGACTGAGGACCTCGGCTTCCAGGATGTAGCCCGGCGAACTGATCGGAATGGGCGAGGGCGCGCCGGGCGATTCCGTCCAGCATTCGACTGTGGCTCCATCGTCGGGGTATTCCGCATCTGGCTCGTAAGGAAACTGCATGCAAAGGGCGAATCCCGACTGTCTGTCGGCAAAGGCGGTCCAACCCGCCGGACTGTGCGCGCCGATCTTGCCCACGATGCCTTGATACCGCACCGCCAGCAGCCCGCTCTCGGCATCCAGTTGATATTGCTCATTGTCGTCGCCGAACATGATCTCGTAGGGTCGTTCCCGTTTAGGATCGGTGGGAATATACAGCCAGCAGTCGTCGTTGAGTTTGCCAGCAACTGTGCTGCAAGCCAACTGCGCCACATCCCAGATCGACCAGCGAATCGCCCGCCCCGAGATGTTCTCGAAAGACAGATCGAGCTGCAAGCGCGACGAGCCACGTCCGAGGCTGATTGCGCGGCGAATGCGCAGTCCCGAGCGCTCGTCGGGCGGGCTGGTCATCGCGACGGAAGCAACCTCATCGCCTTGACTCGTCTCGAACGTATACCGCCCCGAATCGAGCACGGGATCGGGCGGACCGGGCCATTGACCCTCGCCATCCCAGCCTTGCGGGGCGGGCCAGGTCTTGTCGCCGCCGTAATTCTTCCAGTTGATGAGTTCGCCATCGCCGGCGTGTTCTTCGTAACTGAAGCACTTGCCCAGCAACTCCGGGTTCATGAACAAGTAATCATGCGGACCCAGGCTGAACTGCATCAAACGGCCCCCGATTTCCGGTACGCAGACAGCATAAATCAAGCCGTTGCTCAAATAAACGCCGTCCCAGCCTTGGAACGGAATTTCTTCGACGAATGGTAGATAGCGCATCCGCGCGGCTCGCCGGGGACCTAGCCTTGCAGACCGGTGGTGGAGATGCCGCGGACGAAGTAACGCTGCAGCAGCAGGAAGAAGATCACGGCTGGAATCGTGGCTGCGGCCGCCGACGCCATAATCACGCCAAAGCGCATCGAAAGCCCGCGTCCAACGAAGACAGCCAAGCCGACCGGCACGGTGCGGGTCGCGTCCGTGTTGCTGATGATGAGGGGCCAGAAGAAATCGTTCCAACTGCGGACGAAGGTGAAGATGGCGACCGTAGCGATGACGGGCTTGCTCAGCGGGATGAAGATGCGCAAGAGCAGACCCAGGCGGCTGCAGCCATCCAGTCGCCCGGCTTCCTCCAACTCGACCGGTATGCTCAGGAAGAATTGCGTCATCAGAAAGACGCCAAAAGCATTGGCCGCTGCCGGCACAGCGATGCTGAAATAAGTGTTGGCTAATTTGAATTTGATCATGCCCAGGAAGAGCGGCACCAACAGAATTTCGCCCGGCAGCAAAAAGGTCGACAAGATGATGAGCAGCAAGATTCTGCGCCCGCGGAAGCGCATGCGCGCCAGAGGATAAGCGGCCAGGATATTGGTGGCCAGGGTCAGCAAGGTGGTGATGGTCGCCACGATCAGGCTGTTGCGGAACCACTGCATCATAGGGAAGGAATCGAAGAGCCGCGTGTAGAATTCTAGTGTCGGCTCGTCGGGCCACCAGGTAGGCGGATAGCTGAAGACCTCAGTATCCGGCTTGATCGAGGTGACAAACATCCAGATGAAGGGCACGCCCCAGACGATGGCGACGAAGATCATGATGGCATAAAGCGCCAGGCGCCCATAATTGAGCGAGCCATCGCGATAGACGCTTTCTTTGCGCCAGGAGTCGCTCATGTCAGATCACTTTCATCGCGCGCAACTGAATTATGGTGAAGCTCAGCGTGATGAGCATCAAAATCACCCCAGCCGCCGAGGCTAAGCCCATGTTAAAGTTCACGAAGGCAGTCTCATAAATGAATTGGGCGACGGTGAAGGTGCTGCCCTGCGGTCCGCCGCGGGTCATGACAAAGACTTGGCCGAAGACGCGCCAGCAGGCGATGACCGTCAGCGGGATGACAAAGGCGTTGACCGGCATCAGCATCGGAATGGTGACATAGCGCAGCTCTTGCCAGCGGCCCGCGCCATCGATCCTGGCCGCCTCGTACAAGTCCTCCGGGATATCCTGCAAGCCCGCCAGATAGATGATCATATTGCCGTTTACCGTCCACCAGATGGTGGTGATGGCGATGGCTGGCATGGCCGAGTCCGGGTCGCCCAGCCAGTTGATTGGCGGATTGACGCCCAATAAGCCCAGATAATAATTCAACAATCCCGAGCTGCGCTCCAGGATCCACTGAAAGATGATGCCCACCGCCGCCACGCTGACGACATGCGGCAGAAAGACGATGGCGCGCGCGATATTGCGGCCGCGCAGCTTCTGATTCACCAGCAACGCCAGCAGGAAACCCAGGACGATTAGTGGAATCGCCGCCAAGACTACAAAGTAAAGCGTGTTCTGCAGCGACTCGATGAAGAGATCGCTGTTGATCAGCTTGTTGTAGTTCTTGAGCCCGACCCATTTGGGTTGGCCGATAATGCCCCATTTGGTGAAGCTGGCGTAGACGCCGACGACGGCCGGCAGCAGCAGGAAGACGATGAAGAGGAATAGGTAAGGCGCCATAAACGCGTAGGCAATCAAGTCATTCTTGATGCTTATCCAGGGCGATGTGGCGTGTTTGGCTTTTGGTGGCGCGGGCCTGCTCATAATATCGGTTTGACCATTGTAGGGGCGATCTATCAGATCGCCCGAACATCCATTTTCAGATTCGGCGGGCGACCAGGTTGGTCGCCCCTACGATTCGCAATTGATCGATAGCGGCGGGCGACTCACAGAGTCGCCCCTACAGTTCTCGCTTTGAGAGAGGGCTTTATCTAGGGGCGACGTATCACATCGCCCAGACAGCGATAAAGCACTACTCGTCAAGCAGGATCTCGTCGATGCCCGCTTTCATGTCAGCCAGGGCTTCCTCGACGCTCTTGTCGCCCGCTTGAGCCGCCTCGATATTGCGCAGGATCGGCGACTGACCGCCGAAGGCGAAGACAGAAGTATACTTTTCGATGGCTGGCTCCATAACGGAGATGGAGAGCGAATCGACGAAGGGCGCATAGTATTGGGCGAATTCATGATCGGTCCAGTAGGGGTCCGCCAGCGCCACCGGCAATACCGGCACGATGCCGACTTTGATCCCCGGCTCGGCGTAGTTCTCCAGGAACCACTTGATGACCTTCATGCTATTGAGGTAATTCTCATCGCTGTCTTGGCGCGTCAACGCCAGGCAGTGGGTATTGGTCCAGGTGGCCGGCACATTGCCAAAGGTTGGCATCACGGCCGTGCCGAGGTTCTTGCCTTCCCTGATATAGGAATTGACCATCCAGGGTCCAACCAAAACCATGCCGGCGCGCTCATTCTGGAAAGCGCTGATATCGCCGACACCCGAGCCCATGCTCGAAATACCGCTATTCTGCAAATCCACCATGTATTGCAGCGCTTCATGGGCTTCTTCGCTATCGACCGCCGCTAAGCCGTCTTCACCCAGCCAACTGCCGCCAAATTGGTAAAGCAAGGTGTGGAAGAACCAGCGACCGAGCGAGCCGCCTAATGGCTGGTCCAAGCCGTATTGCGTCACCATGCCGTCATCATCCGTGATCGTCATCGCCTCCGCCCAAGCCATGAACTCTTCGCCGGTGGTGGGCGGGCTGTCCGGATCCAGGCCGGCCGCTTCGACCAGGTCAACGTTGTAATAGAGGTTCATCGGATGCAGGTCGCCTGGCAGGCAGTAGAACTCGCCATCGACTTTACTCAGCTCGATGATGTTCTGCGGCACGCCGGTGAGATCGATATCGACGGCCGCCATCAGATCATCCACCGGCAGCAAGATGCCTTCTCTGGCGTACCCTGTCACTTCCGTGTTATGGAACATCACCACATCGGGCGGGTTGCCGGCGGCGGCGGTGAGCCTCAGCTGGGTGAACAGGTCGTCCCATTGCAACGCAGTCGGCTCAATGACGAGGCCGTCTGCGTTTTCCTCATTGAAACGCGCGAAGACGGTGTTGAGCATCTCGGTATTGTCGGCGCCGGTCCAGCCGTGCATCAGCGTGACCGGGGTCTGCGCCAATGCCGCGCCCGGCAGCAAAAGCAGCGCGACCAAGGCGAGAAGTACAATCTTCAAAAGTGAACGCTTAGTCATTTCTTTCTCCTTAATGAATAGGATTTGCTTGACGCAAATCGAAAAAAATGGCTGACGGTCAACTAAACAGGAGGCGCATGCTCTCCCACCCACGCGATACCCGCAAAGCTGACCTATTTCTATTTTCTCCAATAGTACCCCCTTTCGTCTCAGTTTCCCAATTTTGCGGCAGAACCCGCCGCAATGGCCTGACGATGGGTAGTCGCGCCCAGATGATTTGGGTCGCGCGCCAACACGTCATCGAAATAACGCTCCGCCGTCTCATGGTCGCCCAAACCCAAATGCCCCAGAGCCATCAGGTACATGCAATGAATCTGATTGCGCAGCGACAGGTCGTCATCGAAGACCAGGAAGTTCGGCAGCGAGACGGCGAAGTAATCCATGGTGACCTCCTCATGCAGGTGCTCCTGCCCGTATGCCGCCATCCGCTCAAATATGGAACGCGCCAAGTCATGCTCGCCCAGCTTTCCCTGCGCCAAGCCCTGGTAGAAGATGCTCTCCGGCGGCTGATCGTTGTAATATCTCGGCGAGGCCGGCTCAAATGATCCCCTCGACGCAGCCTCGTAATATTGGCGGGCGGTCGCCGCATCGCCGCGCAGCTCGTAAGCCAGTCCCAAATGATAGAAAACATCGTTCTCTGGCACCGTGAGCAGCTTGCCTTCGCCCAGATTGTGCGGGTACGAGCGGGCGCGCGTCAGGCAGACGATGGCGCGGTCGTATTCGCCATGACGAATATGTTCCCGCGCCATCTGAATCAGGCTGGTCACGTACTGACCCGTGACCTTTCCTTCGCCGCCTTCCCAGGGATGGAAGACGCGGTTCATGATGATATCCAGCGCTTCAGCCGGACGCCCCAACAGATTGAGCAGCGTCGCCATCTCGATGGTCAGGTCGTCGCGCCGGTCGACGCATGCTTGATGCCCCTGCAAGAATGCCAGCCTCTCCGCCGGCCTCTTTCCGATCTTGACAGTGAGTTGGTCCAGTTCATAGAGGACTCTCGCGTCAGATTCATCCAGCGCGAAGGCGCGTTCATAATGCTGCAAAGCGCGCTCGCTGTCGCCGCGCTTGTTCATCAGCGCCAGCCCCAGGTTGCGATGCGCTGTCGCTTGCGTATCGTCGAGGCTTAGCGCCTTTTCCCAGCAGTCGATGGCATCGTCATACTGCCGATTAGCGTACCAGAAGTTGCCCAGATAATAGGGCGCGCGGGCGTCCTCCGGGTTCAGCCTCATCGCCGTTTCCAGCGCTGCGATGCACTCGATGCGGTTGGGAAAACAATAATCGGGCGGCATTTCGGCGGCATCGTCAAATGCGGAAATTGCGCTTGCGTCGTCCCCCTGCTGCTCGTAACACCAAGCCAGGTAGTACATTGCCATCGTGTCATCCGCGGCCGCTTCCGCCAGCAAATCAAGCGCATCATCGAATAGCCCGGCATGGGCGTAATCCAGGGCGAGTTCGATATAGTTCTGCGCTCGTCCGCCCATCAACTCGCGATACTCACTGTCGCCTGTCAACAGATAAAGCTCATAGGCCGCGCCAAAGTCCAGCCGATCCAAGGTCAAGTGGTAACTGGCATGCCGCAGCGCATAATCTGCCGCGTCATCTCGGCGCAGCAGCGCGACAATCAAATGCCGCGCCCGGTGGTGGCGTCGGTTGTAATCCAGCGCCAACTCCGCAAGATCAATCGCGTCGGCGTAGCGTCCCAGGCGACACTCCAAACGCGCCAGTTCAAAATACGCCGCGCTCGCCCAAGCCGCATTCCAAACGGCTTTGTAAAAGGCGTCGGCCGCTTCCTGGACGCGACCCTGAAACTTGAGCGCAAGACCCAGATTGTAGAAGGGCTCGCCGTCGTAGGGATTGGGATTGCGCCGCGTCAGGCTTTCGACGGCGGTCCGAAAATAGGCTTCCGCTTCGGCGAATTTGCCGCGCCGCAAAAGCAGCAGACCCAGCGCGTTGTTGCAACGATTGTCAAGCGGGTCGCGCCGCAGCGCTTCCAGATAGTAGGGTTCGGGCTGGCAGGTGGCGTGGCGATATTGCTCCAGATGGATGCCATTCAGGTAGAGTTCGTCGTTGGAGGCGATTTCCGCGGGCAGCCGGGCGGCGCTGGCTGGCGCCGGGATATCCGCCCGCTCATCGCGCTCGGGCCTGTAGCTGACCAGCGTGTCGCCCTCGGCCATCACGCTTAGCCTGAGTTCCTGGGGAGCGGTCCCGGCGGGTAGCGCAATCGTCTCGCGGTGGCTGCGCTCGGGCGAAAGCGTCATCTCGCGCTGGAAAAGCGCGATGTCTCCCGCGTCCAGTTCAATCGTAACCGTTCGCGCCGATGTGAGGTAAACGCCGATACTTGCGCTTTCGCCGTCCACATCGAGATTGATGACAGCGTCTTTACAGGCGTTCTTTGCTGGACCGATCTCCTTGTAGGGCAGGAAAAATTGCTGAAAACGCTTTTCCTCGCCCGGTTGCAGCCAACTGAAATCGGGCTGGTTATCGGTGAAGGCGCCGCACATCAACTCGATATAAGGCCCGTCCTCGTCGGTCAGTTGACGATCCCAGGCGCGGCCGAAATCGCCGTTGCCCCAGGTCCATTGCTTTTTGCCCGGCACAAGATGGTGATTGGCCACGTGCATCATGCCAGCGCCGCGGCCGTGATCGTAACTGCCGAGAAAATCATAATCGGAGTGGTAAGCCATGTAGGACGTCGGCACCGGGATATTCTTGTAACGAGAGATATCGGTCCCCGGCGCATAGTCGTATTTGTAGTAGCTGCCGGTGGCGATGGGGAAATCACTGCTATCGCGTTTCCCGTGGTCCATCACGGCGCGCACATCGGGCGGGAAAACGGACTGATAATCATCGTTGACGTGAACAGCGGGATTGGCCCACCAAAGAAAGGTCTGCGGGAAGGGACTCCGATTGGTGAGCTGCACGTCGAGTTCGAGATAGGCGCGTTCCGGATAAAGCGTGAAGCCGACCATGCCCTTGCTGCGGAACATGCGCTCGATCTCGCTGAACCAGACAGTTATGCTGCCATCGGTATTCTCATCGATTCGGTAATCAACTGGCTGGAAGGTGCTCGGACGATGATGCTGCGGCCAGTTGAACTCGATGCCGCCGGAAATCCAGGGTCCGGTCAAGCCAACCAGCGCCGGTTTGATGACGCGGTTGTAATAGACAAAGTGAAAGTCGTTGGTCTTGTCGCGCGCCATCTGCACGCGACCGCCGAGCTCCGGCAGCAGCATAATCTCCAGGTATTTGTTCTCCAGGAAAATCGCCGTATAAGTCTTGTCAGTTTTTTTATCGGAGACGCTTTCGACGATGGGATGGGGATAGATGACGCCGCTGCTGCCCTGGTAAACGCGGTTTTCCAGGAACATCGGGTTCTTGTCCGGTTCGCCCGCGGCGTAGGTGGGTATGACCCTGTCCTCGACGCGAACCTGAACATCGCCGTAATCTGAAAACAAACGATGACTCCAAAATAGAATCAAGCCTATTTGTCAAAAGCGTAACACGAGGTCTCACTCGCTCACAATAGACTATAAACCCGAATAATGGACTATATTCTCTTTTTATGTCATAGTTGGGGCATCGCAAGTGGGAGGACGAGGCGACGCATGGGGCAGATACGCTTGAAAGACGGGTTCCAGGGCGAAATCATGTACGTTGTCCCCCGCCCCATTCTGGGTAAGGCGCGCTCGCATCCGCTGGTCAGCCCGCTGACGCCGACCGACATCGGTTGGTTCCCAGCGGCGCGTTACCATTACCGCGAACGCCCGTCGGGCGCCCCTGAACATATTCTGATTGTTTGCGCTGCAGGCCAAGGCTGGTTGCAAGTGGATGGGGTCCGGCACGGCGTCGGCGCGAACGAAGCCGTCCTGATTCCCGCGCGCCAGGCGCATGTCTATGGCGCCGTGAATGACGATCCCTGGTCGATTCATTGGGTTCATTTCGTGGGAACAGTAGGCGACTATTACGTCAGCCAATTGAAAAAAGGCGCATACACGCTCTCAATCGATGTCGATATGGGAGAGTCCCTGGAGGCGCTCTTCGCCGCTTGCCGCGACGCCTTCGTGGCCAATTTTCTCTTGCAGCGCATGATCTACGCCTCGCAGGCGCTGCATCATTTGCTCGGCCATCTTTTCTTCGATAACCGCGCCTTCTCGCCGCTGCTGCGCAGCAGCCAATTCCGCAGCATTGATCACACGCTTTCTTTTTTGCACGACAACGTCAGCGAGAAACTGTGCCTGGATGACATGGTCCGCCACTCGGGTTTGTCAAAATCGCACTTCATCCGGGTTTTCAAAGAACAGACCGGCTTCTCGCCGATGGACTATTTTATCCAACTCAAGATGCAGCAGGCTTGTATGCTGCTGGCTTTTCGCGGGGACAGCGTCAGTCAGATCGGCATGGAGTTGGGCTACGAAGATCAATACTACTTTTCCCGGGCTTTCAGGAAAGCCATTGGCATGTCGCCCAAGCAGTACCGGCAGACCAACTATAACTGACGGTGGCTTGACCAGCCACAAGGCTTGGCGCTTGACTGTGACTGCAACGGTCGAAAATGACCGGGCACGGATCCTGAACAACATCCTTCTCCTCCCGGCTGTCGCCCATAATATGGCGTTTTGGCAGATTTTGATTTGTCCTTGTTATACTTAAAGGAGGGCAGTTGGAATAGTACGGGAGGTGCAGCGCCGACCATCAGAAATCTATATCGTTAGTGTTAGTTTCGAAAGGAAAAACAATGTTTCTTCGCAAACCTCTCAGGCTGTTTGGACTCTCGCTGTTGATCTTGTTGCTGGCGACCGTCACGGTCACCGGCCAGGACGCCGTGGAGCTAAGTTGGATCACCGACTTGCCCGGCGCGGAAGAAGTCGCCGCCAGGTTCACCGAATACAATCCCAATATCACCGTTCGCGTGGATAAAGTATCCTTCCGCGAAGTCTTCCAGCAGAATCAAATTCGCTTGGGATCCGGCAGTTCCGAGCCGGATATCGTCAGCGTGGACGCGCCTGTGGTAGCCTCTTATGGCTTCCGCGGCTGGCTGCTGCCGCTGGACGACGCCATCCCGGCCGAGCAGATCGACGGCTGGGTGGATGCCCTGCACACCTCGAGCATCTATAACGGGCAACTGCTGGCGCCGCCGATCTGGAATTCCGCCCAGGTCATGTATTACAACGCGGCGCTGATGGAAGCGGCTGGCATCACGCCGCCGGCGTCCGATGAACGCTGGACCTGGGAACAAGTCACCGAAGCGGCGCAAGCGCTCGCCAGCGACGCCGACGCCGACGGCGTCAACGATGTCTGGGGTCTGCAATTCGGCCAGTACAACCGCATCTATCAGTTGCAGCCTATTCCAGAGAGCTTGCCCACGGCGGTGCTGGGCGACGATGGCTTGACCGTCGAAGGGATCATCGATTCCGACGATTGGGTCAAAGCCTTCACCTGGTTTTCCGACCTGCACAACACAATAAACGTCTCGCCACAGGGAGGCATCAGCTCCGGCGAGTTGTTCCGCAACAGCCAGTTGGGCATCTACGTTGACGGCGGCTGGATGATCAACCAGTTCATCAACAATCCGCTTGACTTCGACTGGGGCGTTGCGCCCCATCCCTATTGGGACGGTGGCGAAGTCACCGTGCCGGGCGATAGCTGGCACCTGGGCGTCAACCCCAATAGCGAACATACCGAGGAAGCCGCGGCTTTCGTCGCCTTCGCCAGTTCACCCGAAGCCGGGCGCATCTGGTTTGATGTCTGGGGCGTATGGCCCGCGCACGAAGAAATGCTGGCTGAATTCGCCGAAGATCCCGCCAATGCCGAATTCCCCAACCTGGCTTTTGTTGTGGCTGCTGGCGAAGCGCCTTACGTTACGCCAAGGCCCCTGACGGTGGGCTATCTCGAATACGAAGAGATCCTCTCCGACGCCTTTGAGGACATCCGCAACGGCGCGGATGTCGCCGAAACGCTCGGCCAAGCGGCAGGCCGCATCGAGCGCGAAATGGACAAATACCGGGAATAGATTTATCTTCCCGGCAAGGGGGCAAGCCGGGCTGTCTATTCCCCGGCTCGCCCCTCGGAGCATGACCGTGCTGAACAAGCTGCGCCTGGAACGGTGGACGCCGGCTTTCTTTTTGGCGCCCGCCATTATCTTGCTGATCGTCTTCCGCTATATTCCCATTGTCCTCGGCTTTGAAGAAGCGCTTTATACCAATTCTTTGAGCCTGGCCGGCGCGCGTAAGTTCGTCGGGCTGAACAACTTCATCGCGGTCTTTGAGGATCCAGTCGTTTGGGGCTCCTTCAAGACGACCATGGTATTCAGCCTGGTGGTGAACCCGCTGCAAGTCGGCTTGGCGCTCTTGCTGGCGGAATTGATCAACCAGCGTGTGCCGGGCATCGCCGTCTTCCGCGCCATCTATCTGGTGCCGGTCGCCATATCAATGAATGTCACGGCTATCGCCTGGGGCTTGGCGCTGGATCCCAATTACGGCTTGATCAACGGCATCATCCGCACCTTGGGATTGCCGCGCCAGCCTTTTTTGCAGCATCCTAGCCAGGCGCTTTGGTCCATCATCGGCATCATCAGCTGGATAGGCGTTCCTTATTGGAGTCTATTTTTCCTGGCTGGCCTGCAGGGGATTTCTTCCGATGTTTTGGAATCGGCGCGCGTGGACGGCGCGGGCAGCCTGCGAACTTTCATATCGATCAAGCTGCCGCTGCTGCGCCGTATCATCGCCTTTGTCCTGGTTTCGGATACAGTCGTGAACTTCACTTTGTTCGCGCCCATATATCTGATCACCCGCGGCGGACCGCAGCTTTCCACCCATCTGGTCATGTACGAAGCCTATCGACGCGGCTTGGTTTATGGCGATATCGGGATCGCCTCGGCAATTATTTCAGTCTTGCTAATCGTCGTTGTAGCCTTCGTCGCGGTCGAGTTTATCGTGCTGCGCCCAAGGCATTAGCCGCTATCGGGAGCCTGCGATGCGCAAACGAATGAACGACAGAATGAGCGTAGAATGAACAGAGGAAGCAAGAAACAGATTCATGCGAGCGGCGCAACGTGAACAGGGATCACACGACCCTCCTGCGCTTGCGCAAAGCGCGCCGCTATATCTTGCTCTATGTCCTGTTGATCGCAATCGCGATTGCTATCATCTTGCCGATATCCTGGATCGTCGCATCGTCCTTTACCACGCGCGAGACCGTGTGGAAGAACGTCTTGCCCTTTTCCTGGCGGGCTTTCTTCCCGGCCGATTTCACTTTGGACGGCTACCACGCCATCTTCGAGAAAGACTTCGGACGGGCGCTGTTGAACACCTTTTTCTTGGGCGCGGTGACGGTCGTCTTTGGGATCGCCGTCGGAGCCATGTCGGGCTTCGCCTTCGCCCGCTTGCAGTTCCGCGCCAAGAATTTCCTGTTTGCCCTGGTCATCTTCAGTTTTATGATTCCCGGCGATCTGACAATCATCCCGTCTTTCGTTCTCGTGCGGGATCTGGGCTGGCTCGGCACCTGGCAGGGACTCATCGTGCCGGGCTTGGCCAACGGCATCATCATCTTTCTCTTCCGCCAGTTCTTCGCCGAGATCCCGCAAGACTTGATCGACGCGCCTAGGGTTGATGGCGCGACCTGGCTGCAAGTCTTTATGCGGATCATCTTGCCCGTCTCCAAGCCCGCCTTGATCAGCGCCGGGGTGATCTTGTTCCTGGGCCAATGGAATAACTTCTTCTGGCCCCTGCTGGTGGCGCCGGATCCGGAACTGCGGGTCGTGCAAGTCGCGGTGTCCATCATCGGCGTCGAACAGCAAGTCAGTTTGTGGGAGCAGATGTTTGCCAGTTCCACGCTGGCGATGCTGGTTCCGGTCCTCTTGATCTTGCCCTTCCAAAGGTATTACGTCGGGGGCATTCTGGGCTCCGGCTTAAAGGGCTGATGCCACAAGTATCTCACCGAGCACTTCGCATCGTTGTGTAAGCTGACAGATACGAGGTAAACAGTGAAAATCATATTTGATACGGATATCGGCACCGATGTGGACGACTTCGTCGCCCTGGCGCTCTTGCTCAACTCGCCCGAAGCCGAGCTTGTGGGAGTGACCTGCGTCTACGGCGATGTGCTGCTGAGAGCGCGCATGGCGCTGAAGCTCTTGCGCTTGCGCGGACTCACCGATGCGCCGGTGACGATGGGCGCGACCGAGCCCCTGCTCGCTTTGCGCCCGATTTTCTGGGGCGGGCACGAAGGACAAGGTTTCCTGAAAGCGGAGGACGAGGCTCTGCAACCGGCATCGGAGTTCGCCGTCAATTTCATCGTGCGGGCAGTGATGGAAAACCCCGGGCAGATTCATCTGCTTTGCATCGGTCCCTTGACCAACGCCGCCCTGGCCCTTCGTCAAGAGCCGCGCCTGGCGGAAAACCTGGCGGGATTGACTATCATGGGCGGCGCCTTCCAGCGCTCGGTCCATGTCTATGCCGATTACGGCGAGCACAACATCGTCAGCGATCCGGAAGCCGCGCATATCGTCTTCGCCTCCGGCGCGCCCATCACGCTCATCCCGCTTGATGTCACCACGCAAGTGCGGGTCACCAGCGAGGGCTCGGCGCGGATACGCGAGGCCCGCACGCCCTTCCACAGGGCGCTTGCCGACCAGATTGACATGTATCCCTTTTTCGCGAGCCGCGGCTGGACCTATATGCACGATCCCCTGGCGATGGCGGCTCTTATCCGACCGGAGCTTGTCAGCTTGACCCCGCTCCACGTCGACGTGGAAACGGGCGGGCGCTTTGCGGCCGGCGTGACCTTCATGCGCGCGCCCGATGCCGATTGGCCGGAGAACGCGCGGGTCGCGCTTGATGTTGATGTCGAAGGCTTCGAGCATTTCTTGATTGAGCGCCTGGCGCGATGACCGGTGATCACAGGCGCTTTCGGACGCTCAGCCAAGCGCCTTCAGATCAGAACTGCTGCCCGGCTCCTGCGGCGTCGCATAGACGCCGCCTTCCACGCGCGCCGGATCTGTGAAATGCTGCCGCAAATGCGGGATGTATTCCAGGAAGATCGCTTCGTGGCCCAAGGCGATATGATTGAAGAGTACCAGATGTTGGTGGATCTGCCCCATGTCGCCGACGTGCGGTACCACCGGTATGCCGTACTTGCGCGCCATTAGGCTCACCGTGATGAATTCGCTGACCCCGCCCAGCCGCACGCAATCCGGTTGCAAGAATCCTGCGACGTCGGCTTGGAGATAATTCTTGAAGACAATCTGATTGGGCAGGTGCTCGCCGATTGCCAGCTTCATTGGCGCGATGGCCCGCGCCAGCCTCTGATGAGCCAGCACATCGTCGGGGTGGGTGGGTTCTTCGATCCAGTAGGGATTCATCCCGCCTAGTTTCTGGCACATTTCCAGCGCTTGCGGCAAGGTCCATTGTTGATTGACATCCAGCATGACGCGGGCTTGGTCGCCGACCGTTTCCCGCACCAGGAAGGCGCGGCGGATGTCCCGCGCCGGATCATCCGAGCCGACCTTGAGTTTGACCGAAGCGAAACCCTGATCCATCGATTTGACCAGCTTCTCTTTGATGGTGTCATCGGCGTATTGAATCCAGCCAATCGATGTATCGTAGCCGGGATAGCCCCGTTCCAGAATGTCCATCCGCTGTTCCCGAAGCTGCTGCTCGTTTCGTAATATCGTCAATGCCTCTTGCGCGCTCAGCGCATCGTCGAGGTAACGCAGATGCAGCGTCGCCAGCACTTGCTCCGGCCTCAAGTCCAGCAGCAGCCGCCACAGGGGCAAGCCCCGCGCCTTGGCCCACAGGTCGAAGCAGGCGTTGACGATCGACGACAGCGCCAGATGCACAACCCCTTTGTGGGGACCCAGCCAGCGATATTGCGGATGTTCCAGCATGAGCGCGTAGACGTTCCCAAATTCAGCCATCAGCGCTTCAATGTCGCGGCCCACCAGGACCTCCGCCAGATCATCGATGGCGCGGCAGACCAGATCGTTTCCGCCGCCCAGGGTAAAAGCCAAACCGATGCCGGTCAGCGCGCTATTCGTCCGGAGTTGCGCCACGGCGTATGAATACTGCGGATTGGAATGCACGCTGTCAGCGCCGGCGCCTTCTTCCAGCGTGAAGCGCAAATCCCGCGTTTGGATCCCGCTGATGACGGTCGACATCGAAACCTCCTAAGGACTGTTTTGCTTGCAAAAACATATTTTGCAGGTAAAATAAGGTACGCTTGTTTGATGCGTTTCGCGCCTGAATTGGCTGGGAATACAGCCGAAGTTCTTTTGCGCTGCCATTGATTAAGTTCAAGCTGAGTGATTCATTAGTGGACATTTTACCGAGAAGAAGGGAGCGGGACATCGTCAATTCCAGATCAAGCAATTCGAGCGGTTTTTGCACAAGATTCAATACAGGATAGGAGAGAACAGAACATGGTTCGCAAACTCATTTTGATCGTTCTCGTTTTCGCGCTCGTCGCGCTGACGGCGGTAGCGCAAGACGAAGCCCAATACGCGGGCTTGGACATGGACTTGTCCGGCGTGCACATCAAGATGGCTGCTATCGGCGGCGGCCTTTATGAAGTGATGTACGAGTCAATCTCGATCTTTGAAGAAGCGACGGGCGCGACGGTGGAGATCATCGCCTTGCTCGACGGTTTCGCCATTGATCAGAAGCTCAAGGTCGACTTCGCCACCGGCGCGGCCGATTATGACGTGGCTTGGGACCATACCAGCTTCGTCGCCCAATACACGCCCTTTTTGCATCCGCTGCAAGATTTCTTCAGCGAAGAAGAACTGGCGGCTTTCAGCCCGGCGATCCTCGATGCGGCAACCATAGACGGCAACCTCTATCTGATCCCGCGCCATGCCGATATCAGCCCGATCCACTATCGCGCCGACCTCTATTCCGACGAGGCGATCGCGGCTGCTTACATGGAAGCCACCGGTGAGGAACTGGTCGTTCCTTCGACGCTGGAAGAGATCGACCGGCAAGCGCGTTTCTTCGTCGAGAACGGTCACAGCACTTTTGGCTATACTCTGGCAGGCAAGGAAGAGGCTTTGACCGGCCGCTTCTATGAGATGCACTTTGCCAGCGGCGGTTCGCTCTTCGACGAGAATTACCAGCCGAGTTTCAATGACGACATCGGCGTCGCCGTCGCCGAATTGATCGCGGGCTGGTACCAGGACGGCATCATCCCGGCCGACACGACCTCGCTGCTCTGGGATGGCGTGGCGCAGAACTTCTGCAACAACGATGTCGCCATCAAACTGGAATGGTACGGCTGGTACAGCTACTTCCAGAATCCGGATTCCTGCGCGGTCGCGGGGAACTTCGGCTTGGCGCGCGGTTTCACCGGCTTGTCCCTTGGCGGCGATGCCGTGCGTCCCAGCGGTTGGGCGGGCGCCCATGCCTTCTCGATCCCGGCTACCGCGCCCAATCCGGCCGCCGGCGCCGAGTTGATCCGCTTCCTGACCTCCGAACGCGTCGCCTACGAAGAAGCGCAGTTGGGCTTCTTGCCGGTGAGGGACGATGTTTGGGATCGCATCATCGCTGATGCTGCCGACGCCGAAAATCCCCTCGATCGCGAACGGCTGGAATTGGCGCGCATTCAGGTCGGCCAAGACTTCAAGACGCCGCCGCTGATCGCCGAATGGATTCCCTTCTCCAACCTCTTCTACCCACAACTGCAAGCCATCATCCTGGGCGATGTCGACGCGCAGGCGGGGTTGGACGCGGCCGCGGAAGCCACGCGTGAACTGATGGAATCCGCCGGCTACTACGACTAAAGCGGAACTCGTACAACCTGCAGTGATGACTAGCTTTCATCACTGCAGGTTTTCTTGTCTGTTAGCGCGCGCGCCTCAACTACCGATATAATCTAGTCAATTGCGGAAATCCTTAGCGCTTCCGAATACTTGATGATTGAAAAATCCAAGGCGACAACCGAAAACGACGCTGCCAACCAAGCCGACCTTTTCAACCGAATCGACGCCGGTCCTTTTCCCTTCTTGCTCATCCTGCCCTCGGTCCTGGTGATCGTCCTGGTAGTCGCTTTTCCCTTGATTTATTCTTTATACGTTAGCTTCACGCCCTACGAGCTGCTGCGGCCCAACAGCTTGAACTTCCAACTGGCGAAGGCGCTGCGGAATTATCAGAAGCTGCTCAATGACGACATCTTCTGGCGCTCGTTGTGGAACACGATCATCTTCCTGGCGGTGTCGGTCAATTTGAGCTATGTCATCTCGCTGGCATTGTCGCAGTTGTTAGCGCGCGTGACGGTAGGGCAGAGCCTGCTGCGCACGCTGCTGATGGTGCCGATGATGTTCGCGCCCATCCTGGTGGGCATGCAATTTCGCTGGTTTTTCAATGCCAATGTGGGCTTGGTCAACAACTTCTTGATCAGCCTGGGCTTGATACAAGCGCAGGGTCAGATCGCCTGGCTGGTTGATGTGCCCTTGGGCATGATCACCATTATTTTGGCTTCGGTTTGGATGAATATCCCGGTCTTGACGATCATTCTGCTGGCTGGCACCTTGTCCCTGCCCACCGAGACCTTTGAAGCGGCGGAAGTTGACGGCGCGTCGGGCTGGCAGAAATTCCGCTTCATTACTTTTCCGCTGCTGGCGCCCTTTTCCTACATCGCCTTGACGATCATGTCGCTGGATATCGCCCGCGCCTTCGATATCGTGCGCATCATGACCGACGGCGGTCCCGCTCGACGCACCGAAATGCTCTGGACCTATATCACGCGCCTGGCAATTGAGGACACCAAATTCGGCTTGGGCAGCGCCATGTCCTGGATCACCGTTTTCCTGTCGGTGCTCTTCACGCTCTATTTCTTCCGGCAATTGGTCAAAGCGAGGATCGTGCGATGATCACGCGCAGCGTGGGTCCCAATCGTCGCCGCAACGATATCATCTGGAATGCCGCTGCCTGGCTGATTCTGCTCTTTTTGGCATTGCCCGCCTTCTGGATCATCATGACGGCTTTCCGTCCCAATGTGGAGATCAACACTTTCCCGCCGGTTTGGATCCCGCGGCGTTTGACGCTGGAAGCCTACGCCAATATGTTCGGCTTGAACCCCGAAGTGCAGCAGCGCGTCGCCGTCGAAGCCTACTTGCGCAATTCGCTTTTGGCGGCTGGTACCAGTACGATTGTCGCGGTATCGCTGGGCACGCTGGCTGGCTATGCTTTTGCGCGCTTTCGCTTTCGCTTTCATACTACGCTCTTCCTCGGCATCATGCTTTCCCGCTCGGTCCCCGGCGTCGCCCTGAGTTTGCCGCTCTTTTTGCTCTTTAACCGCGCCGGACTAACCAATAACGTTTTCGGCTTGGCATTTGTTTATGTCGCCGTCAATATCCCCTTCACCGCCTGGCTGATGGATGGCTTTTTCCGCCAGATCCCCCAGGAGCTGACTGAATCAGCCTATATCGACGGCTGCGGTCACTGGTCGGCTTTCTGGCGTATTGAACTGCCGCTTTCCTTGCCCGGCTTGGCGACGGCTGCCATCTTCGCTTTTCTGGCGGCTTGGAACGAATTTCAGATCGTCAGCGTCCTGGCGCGCAATAACGCCGCCAAAACCTTCCCGCCCGGCTTGTTCGCCTTCACCGAGCAATTCACGGTCGATTGGCGTGGCATGGCCGCCATGAGCGTGATCATGATGGTGCCTGCGGTCATCTTTGTCATTCTGGTGCAGCGCAACCTGGTCAGCGGATTGACCTTCGGCGCGGTCAAGGGCTGAGCCGCCGGGCGCCGGCTCGATTCAGGGACAATTGCCAGCCGCGTGAACGTAGTCGGCGCTGATCCAGCCGCGCTGCCCTCGATAAGCCACCATGTACCAGTCCTCGCTGCGATCCAGCGCGTCGAGCGCCGTGCCTTGCGGTACCAGGCCGATTTTCGCGCCGGCCGGCGTAGCGCGGAAGTTGAGGTTGGCGGTGGTTGTCACGGTGCATTCGCGCGTGACCGCCATGAACTGTCCCTCGGCGTCTACGAGATTAATCCCCAGCTCATAATCTGTGGACATGCTGGTGTGCGCTACGACAGGCGACACCGCCACCAGCGCCTGATCGACGCCGGGCAAGATGTCCACCGTCAGGTCTCCGCTGCCGGCGACGAGCGCGCGGCTAACGTGGATGCCGTCGCGGTTCTCTTGTACGGCTTGCAGCCAGGTGATGTTGGGCAGGCGGTTGTCTGTGCGGATCCAGCCTTCAGCCAGCCAGGTGTCATCGGGCGTCTCGAAGCCTTCGCGGTAATTCATCGCGCGGATGCGCAGGTCGTCGATGGCCATGCCGTGATACGACGTGCCCAGGTTGGACATGAGCTCGAATCTGATGAGAATCCGGCCCGGCGTGAATGGGCTGAGGTCTATGCGTTCTTCGCGCCAGCCGCGCGAGTTCCCGGTAAAGCCGTGGTCGTAGTAGTCGACGTAAGCGTAGGACCAGCTAGTGTAACGGCTCTCCAGCGTCCGCCAGGTCCGGCCGTCGTCCTCGCTGACCATGACGAAGCCGTATTCGTATTCATATTGCAGGTCGTACCAGATCCGGAATTCCAGCCAGGCTTGGCGCGGCGCGGTCAGGACAAATGCGCGCGTCAGCCGGCTGTTGGCGGTATCGCTTGCGAAGGCGTAAGCGAAATGGTCGCCTTCGGGGGCGTCATACGGTATGAGCTGCGCTGCCAGCGCTTGCTCAAGGCGCAGGTGGAGCTTGTCCGCGGCGCGCGCGTCAACCGCGAAGTAATCCGTGCTGAATGGCGGCAATTCGCCCTCATGGGCAGCCGGGAAACTGTTGAAGCTGGCCACGGGTTGTGGCGGGTCGAGGTCGCCGTGAAGCGCGCGATAGCCATAGCCCTGTCGAAAATCGAGCAGCAAGTTCGCCAGCGCCCAGTCGGCGAAGACCTCTGCGGCGGAAACGTTTTCAAATTCTCGCAGCACTTTTTCGACGGCGCGCCAACCATCGGCTTCTTCCGCGAGCAGGCGCGCCGCGATATCGTTGCCAAAGCGCTCCGTCAAGTAGAGGATGAACAGGGCGGCGGCGCCGTATTTGCGACCTTCGCCATCGGCATCCTGCCATTGCGTCAAGCCGGTATCCGGCTCGGCCAGGAAGTCTTCCGCGTCCCAGTGCATGCTCTGACGGTTGAACAGGGATTTGGAAGCGTGGAAAGCGGCGAAACCCGCCAAGCCTTCATCCAGCCAGACTTCTTCGCCCGGGTCGTTGTGAAAATGCAGGACGTGCGTGAATTCGTGCGCGACCAATTCGATGAGAATCTTGTCATAGAAATCGTATTCATCGTCAGCCGACAGGTCAACCACCAGCATCTCGCGCTGATTGCTGTCTGAGTCCAGATGTCGCGGGCGCGTGCTGGCCGGCGGGAAATAGCCAAGCGTACTGCCTTCCGGATCGCTGATCATGACAACGTACAAGCGCGGGTCGCCATCGATGCCGGGCGGTTCGCTGGTCTGGAACAGTTGCTCCATGGGGTTCAGAACCTGGCTTTCCAGGCGCTGCGCCAGCGCGCGCGCCCGCCAGGGCGGATACTCGACTGTCGCCTGCACCCAGATCAAAACGCGCCGCGTCTGGCCGCGCAATTCTGCCTCAATTTGCACGCTGTCTTCGTCCGCGCCCATGTCCACGATGAAGGTTTCGATATCGCCAACGGCGTAATCGGGCGGGTTGGCCGGGGGCGTATAGCTCGTATCGATCCGCGACATGCGGCCAACCATCTCGGCAAAATCAAATCTTGGTATCTCCATCGTCGCCAATTCGTCGAGCGTGGGAAAATCGCCGTCTTGCGCCAAAGTCGCCGAGCCAAGCAGCAGCGCCACGACTATCATGATGCCATAGAATCGCATAAAGACTCTCCCCGCGAACGTCTGACAGGCGGCAATTATAGCAGGTCTGCGCGCCATTGGCGCAGAACGTCGGCAAAGCGAATAGTTTGCCGCTGGACCAAAATTCACTACAATCTGTCGACGTTTGTTTTCGAAGGAGTCCGGCTATGAAAATCACTGATATTGAAATCCGCGTCTGTAAACACCAAGAATCCGTCATGGCTGAGGGCGAGATGCGGGACGTGCAAAGCTCCGACTTGCAGTTCATCATGGTCAAATTGTCGACCGACGCGGGCATTGACGGCATCAGCATGGGTTTTGCCGGCATGGGCGCCGAGATGGCAGGCGCTTTTGCCGCCGATTCACTCAAGCCTTTCTTCCTGGGCAAGGATGCGCTGGCGCGCGAAAAGCACTGGCATGATTTTCGGCGTTACGATCGCTTTTGGCACTTCCCGCCGATTTATTCTTATGGTCCCTTTGATATCGCGCTTTGGGATATCGCCGGTAAAATCGCCGATCTGCCGCTATACAAATTGCTGGGACACTATCGCGAAAAAGTGCCGACCTACGTTAGCTCGCTCTTCCTGGATTCGCCGGGGGATTATGCCGATCAAGTGGCTGAATTCAAGCAGCAGGGCTTTCACGGCTACAAGCTCCACCCGCCGGGCGAATATAACGAGGCGCTGGAAGCCTATCGCTTGTGCCGCGAACAAATCGGCGATGATCCGCACTTCAAGTTGATGGCGGATCCAGTCACGGCGCACCTCTATTATGATGAGGCTTTGCGCATGGGGCGGGAATTGGAAAAGCTGAACTATCACTGGTTCGAGGAACCGCTCTATGATGTCGACTTTCATGGCTTGCGGCGCCTGGCGCGCGACCTGGATATTCCCATCGCCGGTACCGAGGTTTTGGTCGGCTCGCACTATTCAACGGCGGAGTGTATCGCCAGCGGCGTGGTCGATATCGTGCGCAGCGACGTCTCTTGGAAGGGCGGTGTGACCGCCTTGATGAAAACGGCGCATCTGGCGGAGTCATTTGGCGTCCGCTGCGAAGTGCATACGGCTGTCTATCCCGCCCTGGATATCGTCAACTTGCATTGCTGTTGCGCCATCGCCAATTGCGAATTCTTTGAAGCCTTGATCCCCAGCACATTGATGAGGCTGGGTGTCAAGAACCCGATTCAGATAGATGCCGAGGGTTACGCGCATCCGCCGCAGGGCGCTGGTTTAGGCATTGAATGGGATTGGGATTTCATCGACAATGCGACAATTGCGATTCATTAAGCCATCGGCGCCGGGATTCGCCACAGAGACTTTTGTTTTGACTAAATCTTCGCGCTCTTTGTGTCTTGGTGGTTGGTAAACTCGCCCCTATCGGGAGCGTCAATCGGTGTGGAAGACCTCGTCGAGCGTCTTCCACCATTCACCCTCGGCGCGGTCGGCTACGGGTTCCTGCATGGGCATGCAGATATCCCACCACTTCTGCGTCGTCTCGTCGGCCGCCATTTTCGCCATATCGGCTTCAAAGTCGTCGCCATGATATTCCATGTAGGCAAAAAGCAGATCGCCATAGTGGTAAATAGAATAATTGCGGATGTTGCATTCTTCGATCTTCTTAAGCACGCCGGGCCAAGTATTGGCATGCAGTTCCGTATATTCTTTCAGATGCTCTTTTTTGATGCCGATCACTTGTCCAAACCGTTGCATGTCGCTCTCCTGTTTGTCACTGCTAACTGAATCCGCAAATGCGCTCAAACTTGCAATTGTCAGGGCGAATCGTCCGCGAGAATCCTATGCGCCGCCGCCCTTTGATTTGAAGTTCTCCGGATGGCGATATTTCACCGTCTGCAGGTGCTCGCAATACAGAGCCAGCACACCTTCGTTTTTGTATATCTCGTAACTAACTTTGACCAGACCCATCTCAGGGTATTTTGGTTCTTTGCTCAGTTGCGTGCGCACGGTGTAGATAGTATCGCCGATGAAAACTGGCTTGATGAAGCGCAGCTTGTCATAACCGTAGCTGAAGGTGTGAACGTTATTATGCGCCATCAAGCCAAGGCCGATGCTGAAAACCATCGAACCGGCGACCAGCCGCTTGTCGAAGATGCCTTCGTCTCGCGCGAATATCTCATCGGCAACATAGGGGTGCATATCGAGCACGATGGCGTTGAAGATCATGCACTCGCCCTCGGAAAGCGTGCGCCGTATCGATTTGATCTTGGCGCCAATCTCGAAGTCCTCGTACATCCAGGTTTCGGTATTAAACAGGGGCAGGTCTTTGTGCATTTCCAGGGGTGTGTTTTCCGGCATGGGTTCCTCCTCAGCCGCTCGGCGCGTAACCGGCGAAAACGGTCTGCCGCGCTCTTACGTTTTGTCGCATGACGGTTTGTGTCTACGCGACCCGCCCGCTCTTGCGAGCGCAGCGATTAATTCGAAAAGCCGCTAATCTCAAATTCCGCCATGATACGTCCCGTGTCTTCGCCAATGCGTGGCGCGCCTTTGGGATTCTTCAAGACTTCGCCGTCAATGCGGATAGGGCAACGCAGCGTATCCAGTTTGACAGTTTCGCTACGCGCGACTTCCTGGATCATGTCGATCACTTTGAAACCCTCGTGCTGCAGCAGCCGGTCCCAGGTCAGCACATCGGCGCACCAGATATCTTGCGGCTCCAGAATGCCCAGCCAATGCGCTGTCGATCCTCCGCGCAGATGCTCCACCAGAATCGCCTTGATTTCGTCTCGCTCCGTGAACCAGGTAGACGAGTCGGGGTAAGCGAGCAAGGGCGGGCAATCCAGCAATTCCCCCAATACCGGTATCGAGCCCATCGCCAGCGCCAGATAACCGTCGGCCGTCTCGTAAATGCCGTAGGGCGCCGCCAGGTAGGCATGGGCGTTATTGATCGCGCTCCGCCGCGGCAGCTTGCCGCCGTCGTTGAGGTGCGTGGTCAACACTTCGAATTGGAAATCGAGAATCGATTCCAGCAGGCTGACTTGCGCCAATCCGCCTTTGCCAGTCACGCCGCGCCGCACCAGGCAAGCCAGGATCCCCTGAACCAAATGCGCGCCCGTGAATAGGTCAACCACCGCCAAGCCAAAGGGGGTCGGCGGCCGATCGGCGTCACCGTTCAGCCAGACCAAGCCCGATATCGATTGCAGCAGCAGGTCTTGCCCGGGTTTGTACACCCACATCCCTTCGTTGCCGTAGCCTGTGATCTCACCGTAAACCAGGCGCGGATTGATCGCGCGAACGGCGTCGTAATCCAGCCCAAGGCGCGCCATCACGCCGGGCCGAAAATTCTGAATCAGCACATCGGCTCGGGCGATTAGCTCATGCGCTTTCGCCAAATCTGCCGGATCTTTCAAATTGGCGGCGAAGCTTTCTTTGTTGCGGTTGATCGAATGAAAGAGGGTGCTTTCGCCGTCCAGCTCCAGCTCGGAGATATAAAGCTGCCGGCATAAGTCGCCGCCGTCGGGCCGCTCGACTTTGATCACGCGCGCGCCCAAATCAGCCAGGCGCAGCGCCGCCGAAGGACCGGACAGAAATATGCTGAAATCGAGTACCAATAAGCCTTCCAGAGGTCGCATAATGGCTCTGTTCTCCTCCGTCACGCGTCGTCACGCGCCGTGATTCTGTTTTGCTTGCAAAAACACTTTTTATATGTAAAATATAGTCAGTAAAACCAGATCTGTCAAATTGAAATTCGCGGTCCGCCGCGGCGGGCGCAAGCCAGCGGGGAGGCAAGCATGCTCAGAGTTGATACCCACCAGCATTTTTGGAACCTTGACGAAGTGGCGTACCCCTGGCTGGTGCCCGCTTATGGACCGATCTACCGCAATTTCGATGCCGCGGAATTGGCGCCTCAGCTGGCGGCGTCTGGCGTCGACAAGACAGTCATCGTTCAGGCGATGGATTCCTACACCGATACCGACTCAATGTTGACGATCGCGGCGGAAGAGGACTGGGTGGCCGGCGTGGTCGGCTGGGTGCCGCTGCATGATCCAGCGGAGGCCGACAGAAAGCTGGATGAATATGCGCGGAACCCCTATTTTAAGGGCATGCGCCATTTGATCCACGAAGAGAGCAATCCCGATTGGGTCATCCAGAAACAGGTGATCGAAGGTTTGCAGTTGCTGGCGGACCGCGGCTTGACCTTTGATGTCGTGGCGGTCTTCCCCAATCAACTCAAGCATGTGCCGGAACTGGTTGAACGCGTGCCCAACCTGAGAATGGTCATTGATCATCTGGCGAAGCCGCCGCTGGAGGAAGCAGATCGCGCGGTCTGGCGCGAACAGATGGCTGCCGCTGCCGAAAGCCCTAATGTCTTTGCCAAGTTGTCCGGCTTGAATACGGTTACGCCCGATTTCGAGAACTGGACCTACGAGGATATCAAACCGCATATCGACTTCGCGCTCGAACAATTCGGCGTCGATAGGCTCATGTTCGGCAGTGATTGGCCCGTTGCTGTGCTGGCCGGCGATTACGCCAAAGTCTGGAACGAAACCAACAAAGCTATCGCCGATTTGTCCGACGCCGAAAAGGATGCCTTGCTCGGCGGCACCGCTAACGCCTTTTACAATTTGGGCTTGTAGTCAAAAAAGCCTAAGGGCTTGAATCCGCCTATCCCGCGTCTAACTTGAACCTGGCTGTGTTTTCGTTATTTTGGAATAGCTATCGACCACCGCCTACAATGTGAATCCTAAGCGGCTGGATTCGTTTCGGTCGCGGGATCTATCTTGTCTTCACGCGCAATGATGATGCCTTCGAGCCGAGCAAGGCGCTGGTTGCAGTCGTCAACTTTCGCTTCAACTGCTCTGAGATCGTTACGCAAATCGCTAATATCGGCTTTGAATTCGTTGCGCAATGCCGCATTGTCGGCTTTGAGTTCGTTGCGCAGCACCGCATTATCGGCTTTGAGTTCGCTTCGCAAGTCGCCAATATCGGCTTTGAGTTCGCTTCGCAAGTCGCCAATATCGTCTCTGAGTTCGCTTCGCAAGTCGCCAATATCGTCTCTGAGTATCTTGTAATCCTCTTTCAGATCATCGCCCAATTTAGAGACTTTGCCTTCTATCTTGCTATCCAAGCGCCACACGGCGCCAAACACCACCAATATAGCGATCACAACATCTATCGACAATGTAGTATTAAGTTCCATGCATGCCCACCTTGTGCGACCTTTGCGCAATCATACCACAAGTAAACTCACACGCAAACTTTTCATAAAGACTCGGCAGGCGAAAAACGGCGCATCCGACAATTTGACCACATCTGTCGCGCGGTCTTCGTGTTGTTGCCGTTATCACGAATTTGAGGTGGAAACAGCCGGTCAATGTTGGGGCAATGGCACGCCGCCGCTTTCGCTTGAGACGTAAGCCGCTTCGACGGTGGCCATTGTTTCGATGGCGTCTTCAACCGATGTCGGCAAAACATCGGTCTCGCCATTGGCGTAGCGCATCAAGCTGGCCATGGTGCCGATGAATGCCTCCGGAAACCATGAACCTTCGATATCCAGCGACTGCCACTCGGGCTGCCTTTCCCCATCCGGCAGCACATACTCGAAGCGGTCGGGCGCGCCGTCCGGGTAATTCATATTTAATCCGGCGCGGATCTGGATGGCGCCCTTGCTCCCTTCGAACTTGACATAGGATTGCTGCTTATCCGGCCCGTAGGCGTGGCTGTGATTTGTCATCACGTTGACGCGCGGGTTCTCTCCGTAATCCATGATAATCATTGAACGGACGCCGCCTTTCAACTCCGGCGCCGACGGGTGGCTCATGGTCTTGGCGTATACCGATGTCGGCGTACCGCAAAAGGACCGTACCAGATCGACATAATGGACGCTGTGATAGAGGATTTCGACGCGAGGAAGGGGAAAGAGGAACCCCCACAGGTGCCAGGGCGTATTGCACTGTACGCGGAATTCCATATCGCAGAGTTCGCCAATCAGACCCTGCGTAATCATGTCGCGCGCGGCGATGATAAAGGGCGCGAAGCGCAATTGGAAATTGATGGCTGCCACCAGTTTTCTTTCGCGGCAAAGGTCGAGGATCTCCCGCGCCTGCGCCAAGTCTTCACCCATGGGTTTTTGAATGAGAACGGCGCGTCCCGCCGGGATTTCGCGGGTGATTTCGCTGATCGCGTTGCCCGGTACCGCCACATCAAAGACAGCATTTTCCGGCGCCATTTCGATCGCCTCGCCGAGTGATTCGTAGAGCCGCGGGATTGCGAACTTCTCCTTCATCATAGCGGCGCGCTCGGCGTTGATATCGAAGCCGCCGGCCACCTCGAAGCCCGCGATGCCATAGGCCGGATAATGCGCGTCGTGCACGATACCGCCCAAGCCGATGCTCACGATAGGGGGCGGTTTTTCCGGCAAGATTGCTTTTTGTCGATAGCTGAACGGAGGCATAGCAAATTCCCTTTGTTGGTCTGGATCAGACAATGTCCGCCATCAAGGTCGGCTTTTCCAAGCCATAACTCAAGCCGGCGCGTTCGTTGATCTGACGCGCGCAATGGCGCAGCGCCGCGGCCACTTTATGCGGTTCGCTGCTTTGGCGGGTCGCCGTCAATTGCGTGACGGCAACCGCTGCTATCACCCCAACTTCCGGGCTGCCTACCAAGACGGCGGTATCTTTCATGCCGATGTAGGATTCGTCCACGGCGGTTGAAATGCCGGTACGGCGGATATCGGCGATGCGCCGCCAAAAGAGCTCGCGTTCTCCATCGCTCATATTGCAGTAATCGGGATCCTGTTCAAGCGTTATTTCGATGCTGCTATCGGGCATAGACGAAAGCAGTATGCGCCCCGAAACCGTCCGCGCCAGCGGAAAGGTCGCTCCTACCGAGACGATGATCTGCACCTTCTCCGGGCTTTCTACCTGCCCGACGACCAGGAGTTGCCGCTGCTGCATGATGCTGATATGGCAGGACTCGCGGATCATCCATGCCAGTTCTTGCATCGGCAAATTGGCCACTTGCAGCAGATGCTCCAGCGGCGAATGTCGATTCGCCAATTCAAAGAGCTTCAGCGTCAGCATATATTTGCCCGAGACATCGTCCTTGACGACAAAGCCGCTTTCCGCCAAGCAGGTCATGGTGCGGAAGAGTTGGCTGGTGCTGTTCTCGCTCTTCTCCGAAATCTGGGAAAGCGAAAGCGGCTCGGAAGCTTCGGCAAGCAGTTCCAGAACAGCCAAACCCTTTTCCAAAGCCGGGACGCTGTAATTGGGAGCCGCTTTTTGCTCATTCATTGCTGATTGGGAGTGATTGATTTCTGTCTATCCGCATTTTCGCTTTTCTTGCCGAGTCAACCGCTTTCCTCGCCTTGCTTGCGTTGCACCAGATACAAATGCTGGCAAGCGAGCACGATCTTGTCATGCTGGTTGAAGACCTCGACCTGCTCAATTACATAACCGTGGTCGGGACGCTTGGGATAATCGCGCTTTTCGCTGATGGTCGCCTTGACCGTGATGGTATCGCCGATGTAAACGGGCCGAATGAAACGGACGCGGTCGTAGCCGTAGGAGAAGGCGACGGGATTGATCTCGTTGGCTGTCATGCCGATGGCTACGCACAGGATCAAGGTGCCATGCGCCACGCGCTCCTTGAATACCTGGGTCTTAACCCACTCGGCGTCCATATGGTGCGGGAAAAAATCCCCGGTTTGACCGGCATGCAGCACAATATCGGCTTCAGTGATCGTTCTGCCAAAGGTCTCGCGACTTTCTCCGATCAGGTAGTCTTCGAAATACGTGGTCTTGATCATCAGCGCTTCCTGTCTTTTGCTCTGGGGACGAAACCGCGCGCCGGTTGACAAGGAGCAACCCGCTCACTATATTTTGCATATAAAACTGACTTTTGCAAGCAAAACAGGCCGCCACTCGCATTTGCGGCCGATACAGAAATTCGGGCTCGATTGGAGGCGACGCAATGATGGCCAAGACCCTGTTACGCGGCATCACCTGGAATCATTCACGCGGCTTTGTATCGGTGGTTGCCACCGCGCAGCGCTTCTGCGAGATGCGCCCGGAGGTGGAAATCCTCTGGGAGAAGCGCTCGCTGCAAGAATTCGCCGACGCGCCGATTCAAGGCTTGGCTGCGGATTATGACTTGCTGGTGATCGATCATCCCTGGGCCGGTTACGCGGCTTACAGTCAAGTCTTGGTCCCGCTACAGGAAATTATCCCGGCGGACTATATGGCGGACCAGGCGGCCAACTCGGTCGGGCATTCGCAGGCCAGCTATATCTTCAACGGCAATCAATGCGCCCTGGCAATCGACGCCGCCACGCCCGTGGCTTCCTATCGGCCCGATTTGCTCGCGCGTTACGATCTGCAAAAGCCGGATACCTGGAGCGATCTGCTGGCGCTGGCGCGGCAGGGTCGGGTTATTATGCCCGGCATCGAAATCGATACGCTGATGAATTTCTACATGCTCTGCGCCACCCAGGGCGAAGCGCCCTTTGTCGACGATGAATGGGCGGTATCCGATGAGATGAGCTTAAGCGCCCTGGAGCAATTGCGAGAGCTCGCCAGCCTGTGCCCGCGGGATATCTTCGCTTGGAACCCGATTGCCGTATACGAGGCGCTTTCGCGGCGCGAAGATTACGTATACTGTCCCTTCGCCTACGGTTATTCCAATTATTCGCGCGCGGGCTACTCGGACAATGTGCTGATTTTTGATGACATGGTCGACATCGACGGCCAGGGGCGCTGCCAAAGTACGCTGGGCGGTACGGGACTTTCGATTTCCACGGGCTGCAAGTCGGTGGAGGTCGCGCGCGATTACGCCATGTTCAGCGCCAGCCCGGTTATCCAGAGAACAATCTTCTTCGAGAACGGCGGCCAGCCCGGGCATCGGGCCGCCTGGATCGACGACGAGGTTAATCGCCGCAGCAGCAACTACTTCCGCAATACCTTGCCAGCGCTCGACCGGGCTTACCTGCGGCCGAGATTCCCCGGTTACTTGCATTTTCAGGATCACGGCGGCGCGCCCATCCGCCAGTATTTGCTGGGGGGAGGCGATGCCCGGCAAGTCCTGGCTGAGTTGAAGCGGCTGTTTCAAGAAGCCAAGGCTTTGTACGCCTGAGTTCCGCGCTTTTTAATAAACCGCGATTCGCGGTAGCCGAGCAGGTCAAATATTTTGCGCGAGCGTGGTAGCCCAAATTCGCCGCCGCCGAGCGGCTTATTCATCGAGGTGTTCGGTGAAGCGGCTTAGCGCGGTTGCCCATAGTTGCTGAATATCGTCGTCAGTATCCGCGCCGCCGGTATTGAGAATGGAAACTTCTTTTTCCTCGATGATGCGGTAAGTCTTGTCCGCGACTGATTTGCAGCGCGTAGCAATCGCTTGGAAGATACCGTATCCGATCAGGACGTGCCCCAAGTCGTTGAGGTGGCAGGCATCGGCATGCAGCAGCCAGTCGGCGCCGCCCATGATTTGCTCGGCATCGGCGAAGATCGCGCCATGCTTTTCCGCCAGCTTCCGAATCGCCACGTTGTAGGCTCGGGCTGTTTCATAGTTCCAGCGGGTCCAGGTGGGGTAGACTTCCGGGTCGTTGGCGCCCACCCCGTAAGTTTGATGATAGACGCCGAGCAAGAGGAGCAGCGCGCCGGTTTGCTCTTGAATGTCGGTGACGATGGTTTCCAGGTCTTCGAGGTATTCCTCCAAAGGCATACCCGAGCGCATATCGTTGACCGCTTCGGCAATCAGCACCAGGTCCGGCTTCAAGTCGATGCAATGTTGTCGATAGCGCTCCAGCAAACTTGGCTTGGCCGATTCCCCGTAACCCGGGCAGCGCGGCGAAATCACGCCGGCCGGCAAACCTCGATTGAATACGGTCAGCGGCTCGTCCTGGAACTTGCGCAACAAGTTTGCCGTCACCTGGTTCCACTCGTTCTCAGGCTCGGCCGCGCACATGCCGTAGGAAATGCTGTCACCCAAAACTACCATTCTGCGGAAAGGACCCTGGTTCATGAGCTTAATCCAGTCACTTCTTCAAGTTGTCATCAAATTCAATCGTGAATCGATCCAATGCCTCGTTCCAGAGCGCGCGAATCTCCTCGTCAGTGTCCGTACCGCCGGTATTGAGGATTGACACCGCCTCTTCTTCCATGATTCGCAATGTCTTGTCGGCGATCCGGGCGCAATGGGTGGCGATGACCTGAAAAACGGCATTGCCCATCAGCGCCTGCCCCAGATCGTTGAGATGGCAGCAATCGGAGTGCAAGACCCAATCCGCGCCGGCGAAGACCGCGCGCGTATCGACATACAAGGCGCCGAGCTCCGCCGCAAGCAAGCCGATCGCGTGGTTGTAGGCATGGGCTTCCAGGTCACTCCATTTCGCCCAGGTCGGGTAAAGCGCCGGGTCATTTACGCCCCGCCCATGAACTTGATGGTAGACGCCGGGCATGACCACCAAGGCGTCGGTCTGGGCTTGTATATCGGCGACGATCGATTTCAGATCGCTGATGTATTCCTGCAGCGGCATGCCCGCGCGCATATCGTTCAAGCTTTGCGCTACGATGACCAGATCCGGATCCAGGTCGATACAGTGTCGCCGGTAGCGCTCCATCAGACTGGGCTTGGCGGAATCGGCATAGCCCGGGCAACGCGGTGAAATCACTTCCGCGGGCAGACCACGATTGAAGACTTCCAGTGGCTCGTCCTGGAAGCGCCGCAGCCAGTAGGCGAGCACTTGATTCCATTCGTTGCGCGGCTCGTGAGCGCACATGCCATAGGAGTTGCTGTCTCCCAGAACGACCATACGGCGAAAGGGACCACTATTTGTCATGAATCAACTCTCCCTCCGCTTGTGAGCCAAGATTCTGCGGTCGGTAGAGGATAGCCGAAACCGGGTCCGGCTATCCTCGGTGAAGCGCGGGGTTTCTACCACTCGCCTTCGAAATCTTCCACGTTTTCTTGCGTCACGATTGGACGCGGCAGGAAGATATCACTGGGAATCTCGGCGCCTTCGAGGTGAGCGATCAGCGCTTTGGAGCAAATGTAGGCGGCCGCCCGCGGCGAATCGAAGACGCTGCCATAGAGTTCGCCGTTGGCAATCGATTCCAGACCTTCAACGCTGCCGCCAATGCCGATTACGCGCACGTCATCTAGCATATCGGCATCTCGCAAGGCGGAAACGACGCCCATCGCCATATTGTCGTCATGCGCATAGATCAAATCGATATCCGGATAGGCTTGGATGAAATTCTCGGTGACAGCCAGAGAATCTTCACGTGTCCAGTTGCCCGGCTGCGAAGCCACGATCTCGATATCGGGATTCTCTTCCAGCGCCTCGACGAATCCCTCGGAGCGTTCGATCGACGCCTGGAAACCGGCGGCGCCTTCAACAATGGCGACTTGCCCGCCATCGGGCAACAGCTCCAGGACGAATTGCGCTACGTCGCGCCCGGTTTGGACCTCGTCAACGCCGATCAAGCTGACGCTGCCTTCATAATTGGCGCGCGGCGGACCGCCAAGATCGTTCCAACAGGTCAAGACGGCGATATCGGCGGCGACTGCTGCTTCCAGCTGTGGAATGACAGCTTCGGCGTCCAGGGCGACCAGCACGATGCCGTCGGGATCCAGGGCGATGATGTCTTCCAGTTGCGTGATCTGCTTCTGAACATCGAATTGGGCATCGGTGAGGATCTGCTCGAATCCCATATCTTCCGCCGCTTGATCCGAACCTTCTACCATGGCGACGACAAAGGGGAAGTTGTTGCCGATCTGCGATACGCCTATCAGATAGGCGTCGGTCGTCTCGTAGGGCGACATGATGGGCATGCCATTATCACCCAGCTCAAAGAGGAAGGACAGATCAACCTCTTCCATCTCCATTTCCGCGTCGTCTTCGTCATCCGCAAAAGCCGCGCCCGGCAGTATGAGCAGAGGCAGAAACAGCAGTATCGCGCAGGCTAGTATGAACTTGCGTATCTTCATGATTTGTCTCCTAAAAACTTATCATTCGAACAGAAAGTCGCTCGCGCATGAAGTCTTCTGATGTGACCTCCTTTCCCTATTCATTGTCGGCGGCGCTGATAGGTATATAGCGCAACGGCGCCGATCATGATAAAACCCTGTATCAACTCCTGATAATTCGCGCCGATATTCAAGAGATTGAAGCCATTGCCCAGCACTTGCAGCAGCAGAACGGCGACCACCGTTTTCCAAACGCTGCCTTCTCCGCCGAAAATGCTGGTGCCGCCCAGCACCGCCGCCGTGATCGCGATGAACTCCGTGCCCACGCCGCCCAAAGGCGAAGCCGAATAGATGCGGCCCAGCAAGATGATGCCGCCGATCGTGGCGCAAATGGAACTGAGAACGAAGGCGCTGATGATGATCTCGTCGACGCGCAAGCCGGCCAGTTTGCTGGCTTCTCTATTTCCGCCGATGGCCAGCAGATAGCGCCCGTAGCGCGTATAGTTCAAGACGAATTCGCCCAGGATGCCCAAGCCCAGGAAGGCGATGACGGGGAAGGGAATCGACAAGATTTCGCCACTGCCGAACCAACGCAATTCCGGCGTCGCGCCGCGCAGGATGCGTCCGTCGGTCAGCACCAGCAGCAAGCCCTTGATGATGGACAGGGTGCCCAAGGTTGTCACCAGAGAGTTGACGCCGATCTTGGTGATGATAGCGCCGGTGATCAAACCGATGACAACGGCGATGCAAAGCGAAGCGAACAAGGCGGGAATAAAGCCGATGACCGGGATCAGCAAGAGGATGACCACCCCGGTGAAGCCCGCTTGCGCGCCCACTGCCAGATCGAATTGCGCGGTCGACAGCAGAAAAGTCATGCCGATTGCCAGAACGCCGACAACGGATGCCTGGCGAATGATGTTGATGATATTTCGCGGACGCAAGAAGGCGTCGGAAGACAATGCCAGGACGACGCAGAGGATGAGGAATACATAGACGATAGCCATGTTTTGCAGCGAGAGTGATTTCATCAGCGCCGAAAGGCGGTTTTGTCCGTTTTCTTGTCGCTTCATTGCCATAACCGCTCCCACTTAGAGCATTGTCGCCGCGGCCACCAGGCGCGCCTCGCTGATGTCGTCGCGTTCCAGCGCGGCGGTAATGGCTCCGTTGCGCAGGACGATGCCGCGATCGGCGACGCCGGCGATCTCTTTGAATTCCGACGAGATGAACAAGATGGCTTTGCCTTGATCAGTCAACTGCCGCATCAGGAGAAAGATCTCTTCTTTGGCGCGCACATCAATACCCTGCGTCGGTTCATCGAGGACCAAGATACGCGCGTCGGTATATAGCATGCGCGCCAATACCACTTTCTGTTGATTGCCGCCACTGAGGTTGCGTACCCGCTGCCGGGCTGAGGGCGTGACAATACGCAATTGCTCGATGAAATCGGCGGCGATCTGGCGTTCGCGCTTGAACTGAATCACCTGCCTCGGCGAGATTTTGTCGATGGATGACAGACTCACGTTTTTCGCCAGTTCGAAATCCAGCAGCAAGCCGCTTCCCTTGCGGTCGCTCGGCAGCAGACAGATACCGCGCTTGATCGCTTCGTAAGGCGACGAGATGCGCGTCGGCTCGCCATCGAGCATGACCGCGCCACGGTCATAGGCGAGGTTGCCAATGATGAGATTGCCGATGTCGCTGCAGCCGCTGCCGACCAAGCCGGTCAAGCCCAGGATCTCTCCCTGATGGAGCGTCATCGAGAAGTCGCGAATGCGGTCGCCAACGCTGATCCCGCGCAACTGCAGTATGGGTTTGCCGCTTGCTGTATTGGTCTTTTCGGGAAACATGTCTCTTGGCGAATGCCCAATCATCATCGCCACAACTTCTTGCGGACTTGTCTTGTCAATGTCGAGGGTGTCGACGCGGCGACCGTCCTTCAATATGGTCACCCTGTCGGCGATCTCGAAGATCTCGTCAATAAAATGGGTGATGAAAATAAAGGACTTGCCCGCAGCCTGCAATTGACGCGCCGTTTGGAAAAGCGCCTCTTTGGCATTTTGGTCCAGGGTTGCTGTTGGCTCGTCCATGACGATGACTTGGGCATCACGGTCAAGCACCTTCAAAATCTCGACCAACTGGCGCTCGGCAACGCTCAAATCGCGGATACGACGCTCGGGTGCGAGGTAGATGCCGAAGCTGTCACAAAGTTGTTGGTAACGCGCCAAATGGATCGCGCGGTCAATCCTGCCCAGGCGCGTCGTCTTTTCCCGTCCCAAATAGATATTGGCGAGCACGGTGAGCGCGGGTACCAGGGGCAGGTCTTGATAGACGATGCCGATGCCTTGTCGAATGGCATCGGCGGGCATGCTGATATCAGCCGGCTTTCCGTTTAAGAAAATGGATCCAGCGTCGCGCTGATAGGCGCCGGAAAGGATCTTCATCAAGGTGGATTTGCCCGCGCCATTTTCGCCGACGACGGCATGAACTTCGCCGCGAGCGATCTCCAGATCGACGCTGTCAAGGGCGACGACGCCGGGAAAGGTCTTGGTGATTGCTCGCATTTCGAGGATGGATCGAGGCATATTATGAGCCAGGCATTGTCTTTAAGTTGAAAAATCTTATACATATACGGGGCGCAAGATCTACTTGCATGCTGACAGATCGCGTCGCCCCAATTGGTTGCTCGCGCGGCGCCATTAGCGACCAGGCGAAGATTTCACATAATTTTATTCGCTAGCAGTATAACAAGGAACGCGCCGCAAAACCAACTTGCCGCGTCCTTCGCACAACTTCGCGCTGGATGCGGCTAAACGCCGATGTCCTCGTTCCAAAGCGCGGGATTGTCGCGAATGAAATCTTGCATCAGCCGGTAGCATTCTTCGTCATCAAGCTGAATCAATTGTACGCCGCGAGCGGTCAGGTACTCCTCGGGACCCTTAAAACTGCGATTTTCGCCGATGACGACCGTCGGGATCTTGTAAAGCAAGATAGCGCCGCTGCACATATCGCAGGGCGACAAGGTGGTGACCAGGGTCGCCCGTTGATAATCACGCGCGCCGAGGCGCCCGGCGTTTTCCAGGCAATCCATTTCCGCGTGAAGCACGGGGCTGCCGCTTTGCACCCGCCGGTTGTGGCCGCGGCCGACAATCGCGCCGTCGAGCGCCAGGACCGAGCCGATCGGGATGCCGCCTTCCGCCAGTCCCCGCTTTGCCTCGTCTATCGCCGCACGCATCCATTGATGTATTTGTTCCAAATTGATCCATTTGATCCAGTTTACCCTCCCGCCTATGCCGCCGACCGGCTAGCGTCCGGTCAAAGCCGAGACATAAAGCTCGACCAAAGCGTCAAAATCCATGTCGTAGGCGACCTTGATCGGCTCGATATTGCTGTCGATTGGCAAGGCGTCTTCCCCGGAGACGTAGCCGCCCTTGATGTAACCGTGAGACGTCCCGTAGTCGATCCCTCGCTGAATGCTGACTTCGACGCACATTGATACGAAGTCAAAGATTTCCGGACGAATGACATAGGCTAGGCAGGCATGATCGAAGACGCCGTAGAAAAGAACTGGTTCGCGGCGGTCGAGCTCGGGATCGTCAAAACGGGGACCGATATATTGTCTGAACAGATCTGCGACTTCCGGGTGATCGCTCCCGGGATCGACAATACGGTCGTACAGAGATCGAGCGAAATAGGATCGTCGACAGACATTGAGCGGCATCAAGGTTATATTGGCTCCGGAATGAAGCACGATGCGCGCCGCTTCGGGATCAACCCAGAAGTTGAATTCCGCCGCGGGCGTGATATTGCCTTGCCCCCGCGGCAAGCGCCCGATGGCGCCGCCCATGATCACGATCTCCTTGACTTGACGCGCCATTTCGGGGTACATCCGCAGCGCTACCGCCACATTAGTCAACGGACCGACGGCGACGATGATTATTTCGCCGGGCTGTGCCTGGACGGTTTCAGCCAGGAAGACCGCGGCGTGCCGCGGGTCGGGCTGCAACCGCGGCAGGCCGGGCGGGATATCCTTCACGTCTTCCAGCATAGCCCATTTCCCCCAAACCTTGTCGGCGTATGGGCTGCGCTCGTGAAGCAGCGGCCGGTCGAAGCCGCGGCAAACAGGAACGTCTTCGCGCCCCAGCAGCTCCAGCAAGCGCAGGGCGCAAGCCATTTCGTAGTTGAGATCGAAATTGCCCATGACGGGCGTGATGCCCAGCACTTCGATATCGGGCGATTTCAAAGCGAAGATGGCGGCCATGCAATCATCATTCATCCAGCCGATATCCGTATCGAAAATGATCTTAGTTGACATGTCGCGCCCTCGCGCTCTCCATAAATGCTCGGATTTCCGCCAATTTTGGCAGCGAAGGTTGCGCGCCCGACCGCGTCACAGTCAGCGCGCCGCTGGCACAGGCGAATTGCAGAGCGCGGCTGAGGTCGGCGCCCGCCAGCAGGGCGTGGACCAGGGCGGCGCAAAAGGAGTCTCCGGCAGCGGTGACATCGACCGCAGGCACGGGAAAGGCAGCGCAGTGACGAGCGCCGGATCCGTCGGCGGCGACCGCGCCCTGGTCGCCGAGGGTGATCGCGACGGTGCCACAGCCTCTCGCCAGCAAGGCTTCGGCAGCGCTTTGCGCCTGGTCCGCGCCATCGACAGAACGGCCAACATAGAAGGCGGCTTCAGTCTGGTTGAGTATGAGCAAGTCGACGTGAGTGAAGAGATCGGCGGGCAATTTCGTCGCCGGCGCGGTATTGAGCACGGTCATCAGGCCAGCGTCCTTCGCCTGGACTAAACAAGCCTCGACGATTGGCACGGGCGTTTCCAACTGGCAGAGCAGGCATGCCGAGCCCCTTAACAGCTCATCCAGCGCTTCAAGTTCGCCTTGAGCCCAGTTCATATTGGCTTCGGGCACGACGATAATATAGTTGTCGCCGTCGTCATCCACGAAGACCCAGCCTTTGCCGGTTCCAAGTTCGGGATCGCGCAGGAGGGCGTCGGTTGTTACGCCGTCCTCCTCCAGACTGGCGATAAGCTGATCGCCGTAGATATCGTTGCCGACGCGGCCAAACATGTGAGTTTGGACCCCGAGCCGAGCCAGTTGCACAGCTTGATTGGCGCCCTTGCCGCCGGGGAATGTGTGAAAGCTCTTTCCGAAGACCGATTCGCCTTTGCCGGGCATGCGGCTGCCGCGGATCACGAGGTCGAAGTTGAGCCCGCCCAGCACGATTACGTGACCATCCATGCCGCTTTTCACTCCCTCAATGGCACATCGCCGGCGGAAAAGCGCGGAAAGCAGTCAGCCAGCGAGTCGAGCTCAAATGATCGCAAGGGCAGTTCGATCTTGGTCCGGCGGCGTTGCGATTCATAAGCGGCCAGCACGACTTCGATCGACCGACGCCCGGCGCGGCCATCGAGCGGCGAGGGCCGACCGGCCGCCACATGATCGACCACGTGCTTGATCGCCCCCAGCGAACAATCCATCAAACCCGGATAGACCGGATCAATCTCGGCAGCCTGTCGCAACGCCATGCGCCGCTTGGCGCCTGCTTTTTTGAGCCAGACACCGTTCCGCTCGGGCAGATATGGGTTCAGACAGAATTCCAGTTTGCCCAGCTTCCCCTGCAATTGCGCCCGCATTTCTTCCGGCTGCCGGTCGGTGTAAGCCGCGTAAACCTCGCCGATGGCGCCGCTTTCCATGCGCAGATTGACCAGGGCGAAATCCTCCACCTCGCGCCCGTCGTGGATGATCGCCATTTCACCGGAGACTGTCTTGACGGGTCCCAACCAGCGAAGCGCGAGATCAATCGCATGTACGCCTTGCGACTTGAGAACGCCGCCGCCTTGTTCGATGCGATGCCGCCAACTCAGGTTGCTGCGGAATTGGGTGTAACTGAAACGCGCGGCATACAGGGGACCGATCTCATCAATCTGTTCGTCCACAGCGTGAACCACAGGGTGAAAGCGCATGTTGTAGTAAGCCAACAGCATACGCTCGCAGCGTTCGGCGGCATTAATCATTTGATCGCACTCATCAAGGGTATTGGCGAAGGGCTTTTCACAGAGCGCGTGCTTGCCATTTTCAAGCGCGAAGACGGCTTGTTGGGCGCGTACGGATTCAGGACCGCACAAGGACACCAGGTCGGCCCCGGCGTAGCTGGCGGCGGCTTGCCAGCTTGGAAGGCAGGCAGCGTTGTAGGCTGCGGCGGCTTGACGGGCTTTTTCAGGCAGGGGATCGAAAAGGGCGACGATCTCGCATTTAGCCTGCCTGGCGAACCAGTGAAGTTGCGCTTGACCCGCCTTGCCGCAGCCGATAACCGCTACGCCCAGTTTTCCCGTCAATTGTCAGCCTCCAATTAGTCAGTTACGGCGAATCGTCCTTGGCAGTTCAGTCATGCGCTGCCCCGCGAATCCGGCATTATCGCGACCTTCAAGCCTCGCCCGGCGCGCGCGCAATCTAGGGCGTCTTCAAATTGTTCCAGGGGAAAGCGCTCGGTGACGAGAGCGCCCGCGTCGATGACGCCTGTTGCGATCATGCCGAGCGCGACTTTGAATTGCGACGGGGTGGAAGCGCTGGCTCCGCTGATGTGAATCTGACGGTAGTGAATCTCGTTGAGGTCCAGCCTGGTCCTGGCGTTGGCGGAGAACCCGGCAAATAGATTGATCGCGCCGTTTTTTCGCGCCAGGCGCAGCAGATCCTTCACCAGGTCCGCGATGCCGACTGCAAGGATTATCTTGTCCGCGCCGATACCCGATGTTTCGTCCATGACGCGCTCGTAGAGATCGGCATCGTCGGGATCGTGTACGGAATCAGCGCCGTTTTCGACCGCCATGCGCCGCCTTCCCGCGAGCGTCTCGGAGACAATGACGCGGGTTTGTGGGACTGCCTTGGCCAATTGAAGGTGCATGGCGCCAATGGGACCAGCGCCGATGATCAGGACCGTTTCACCCGGTTTGATCCCGCCCATGTTGTCCTGCCCATTGATGCAACAGGACAGCGGCTCGCTCAGCGCCGCCGCTTCGCAAGACAGATCCGTCGGCAGTCGGAAGACATTGCCGGCGCTGACGGCGGTGGCTGGTACAAGAAGGTACTCGGCGAATCCCCCGTCGTACTCGTATCCCAGCGCTTTTCGCCCCGGGCAAAGATTTTCGAGATCGCGTCGGCAGTAAAAGCATTCCCCGCAAGCGATGACCGGCGCGACAGTGACATGCTCACCGACCCGCCAATCCGTGACTTGGGCGCCAACAGCGACAATCTCGCCGGCGATTTCGTGCCCCAATATGCAGGGACTCCGTACCCCTCTGGTCTTTTCCCCGGCAATTATTTTCAGATCTGTGCCGCAGATTGTCGCAGCCCGAACGCGCAGCAATAAATCGCCGCCGCCGACTTCGGGCAGCGGCGCTTCGCGCAGGCTAATCCTATCGATCCCTTCAAAAACAGCTGCGAGCATCACCTGTCTCCAGCGGCGCCGGACTGCGCGATCGCGCTAGTCCTCCGTTGAATATAGTCTAGCGAATGCGAGCGCGCAACCAGACGACAGTCGGGCGAAGGCGCCAAGCGGTTCATCCGCGGCGATTTTCGCCTTGGCTACCCAGGCGAGTTATAGCGCGATGACTTTCACGCCGGCAAGCGCTTCCGCCAAGCGCCGGGACCATTCGCTTTCGAGGTCCGCGGGTATTTCGGCGCAGCCGACATATTCCAGGGTGAAAGAGGCGGCCGCCGCGCCATAGCAGCCGGCGGTCGCCAGGTCTCGCTCCCGGCGCCAGCCGACGACGAATCCGCCGCAATAGCTATTTCCGGCGCCGGTTTGGTCCACCACGTCGCCGACCTCGACCGCTGGAATGGCATAGGCTTTGCCCTCCCCTTGACGCGCCACCAGCGAGCCAAGCTCGCCCATGCGCAAGGCGACCATGTTGCAGCCATCCGCCAGCATGCGCCGCATAATCTCGGCTTCGTCTTCGACGCCGTACATGGTCTGCGCTTCGTGCAGATTGGGGGAAATGATGTCGGCGTGGGCGATGCCGCTCAAGAAGGCTTCGTGGTCGGCACTGAGCATGAATATGCGCACAGGTTCCCAAAGCAATATGGCATTTGGAAAGCGCCGCCGCCAAGCCGCCACATGCGCCGCCCCGCGCAGCAGCGTAATGCCGGCCGCGCCGGAAAAGGGGACTTGCGGGCTGTCGGCGTCAGGTCCGTACATGAATGGCTCGACGATATCGACGCGGAAGATCTCGTTGCGAACGCCGTTCCATTCGAAGATCTGCCAGCCGCGCACTTGCGGATGACGGGTCCAAGCGAGACCCGATGTATCGAAGTCCTTTTCCAGCCGCGCGCGGATATCTGCCGGCAAGTCCTCGCCGACCAAGCCGACCAGGGCGGGCCGCTCGCCCGCCAGCGCCATGCCATAAGCCGCGTGTGTGCCGCCGCCGCCCAGCACGCCCATGCTGGTGCGTCCGTCGGGATAGACGATGTCGTCAATGATGATGCTGCCGACGGCGATGAATTGTTCATGGAAACCGCCGCGCTCATCCGACAAGCGGGCTTGATCTTCTGCGTGAGCGGGGCGGACCTTTTCGCTGCCGCCGAGCGGCTCTGGCGCGGACATGGCTTATCGCTTGAGTTCGCTGATCATGTGGCTGGAGCGAATTTGGCTGGCGCCGTCAGCCCAATCGGGACTTCGCCCGCCCTCGAAATTGCGGAAATAAGGCGCGTCCAACGCTGCCGCGCGGGCTGCGGAAAAGAGCTCGCCCGGGATGCTGTAAACGACCGAGGCGTAGCGCTCCGGGATCCGCCGCGGGATCGGCAGCAGCGTATCGACATATTGCCGAATCTCGGTTGCGTCCTCGGTTGATACGAGGGCAATTGGACGTGAGATGCTCTGCGCCGCGCGCGCCACTTCCGCCATGCGGTCGGCGTCGAATTGATCCGCGCAGAGCAAAATTAGCGGCGTATCCGCCTCGGCCGCGAAATACTGCAAATGCGACCATTCCTCGGTCTCCTGCGCCAGGGCGGCGTCGCCGCTCGCTTCCAGGACTTTGGCCGCGCTGAACATGGCGACGCCGTAAAGGGGTCCCGCGCCGACAAATTCGAAGAGCCTGGCGTCGCGCCAGCGCTCAACCAGGTCGTCGACGATCGGCTCGCAGATCTGGATGGTCTCCTCAACCGCGTCGGCCAATTCGGCGATGGCGCGGCGTTCGGCATCGGCTGCGGCGGTAGTGAGCGCGCCACGTACTTCGGCGATGCGCAGCGCCGCCAGCAGCAGGGCGATCTGCGAAGCCAGGTAGGAACGGATGCCGGGCACCACCATGCCCGCCAATTCATCGGGCAGGGGCGGCACAGCGGTTTCAAATACCGTCTCGGCGACCGCTCCCAGCGGTCCGCCCGGGTTGCCGGTCAGCGCCACGGCGGTTGCGCCGGCTTTCCGCGCCAAATCCATCGCTTCTATGGTGCGGCTGACTTCGCCCGAAACCGAAACGCAAATGACCAGATTGGTATTGGGACCGGTGTCGGGGAGGAAGCCGGCTGTATAACGACTGAAGGGCAAAGAACTGAGGGCTTGCGTCGGTACGCCGGTCAACTGATGAAAAGCAAGTTCGGCGCCCACGGGCGCATGATGGCTGTCGCCGCAGCCGACCAGATAGATGCGCTTGACAGATGTGCAGGTCTCGAAGTCGAAGGCGCGGCGAGCCGAGGCGTCGAAGGGTTGGACGATAGCGCGGATGAGGTCGGGCAGCGTGTCGATTTGCTGGTGCATGGGGGAGCGTTGGGTCATGTGGGTTTCCTTTATAATATCCTAGCGATGCCACAAATGTAGCGTAGTCTGCCGCTGCGTCCAAATCTGTAATCATTTGCTACGTTTATTATTCGTAAACGAGTTTTAGCCAAGTATAATGAGTTTCAATTGCTAAAGACGAATACTGTTCACAATAAGAGCAACGCAAATGACCGGCATGACATTGGACGCAAAGTTGAACGAGATTTTGTCTCGGTTCCGTGAAACGTTTGTCAATAAATCCTATAGTGAGGAAAACCAAGACCATGATGTCTTAATGGATGTATTCGGCATAACACCCAAGATCAAGAGGGAGAACCGGCAGTATTGGGGACGTGAGTTGGGGATGTGTTGGCAATTGATAGTAAGCTGTGTTTTCCAGCATATGCGCCAGGATTTTGGACCGGCCTTGCGGGTAGGTAGTGACGAGCCCTGCGATTTCATATTTGACAGATATGCGGTTGATACCAAATATAGGATCGGTTCTGGCGATTCGGGTACTCTTAAGAAGTTTCGATCTTACGGACCCATGCTAAGAGAACTTGGCTATGAACCCGTGTTTTTGATTTTACGGCAGGACAATTTACCAGCGGCGATAACCGCCTGCAATTCTGGAACTTGGGAAGTTCTGACCGCTAATTCAAGTTTCCAGTTTATTGAGACCCATACCGGATTTGATCTGTATCGCTTTCTTAGTCAAATAAAGGGAGATTTTCCGGTTCAGCGTTAGCAACTGCTAGTTTTCTGTATCGGTCTGATGCATCGCATAATGTCTTGCGGTTCGCTGAAAGCCGTCGCTCGATAATTTCAACATACTCGGGAACGATTTCAATACCGATATAGCTTCTTCCAAGATTCTGTGCAGCTAGCAAAGTGGTTCCAGACCCGGCAAAAGGGTCTAATACAATGTGATTGGTTGACGGCGGGACAAACATTTTGACAAGTTTTTCCATCAGAGCAATGGGTTTCACAGTGCAATGAACGTTGAAATCGTCCTCCTGTGTTCTGGGAATGTTCTCAATGACATTTGACTGGAACGAGCCATCTTCATTTTCTGTATAAAACAGCCCGACTTCGTATTTCATGAATGTAGTCAAATAGTTCTGTTCGAGCGGCTTTTGTAGCACTACAATTGCTTCCCATTCATTCCGTAAACAACTGTGCCAACCTAGCCAATTTCGGTAATTTGAATAGTTCTTTTGCTTCAGCTTCGCACTTAGGTTAAGTCCTTTGGGTATACCACTGTGGCGGCGATAGACGATGCAATCCCTCGCGTAAAAGCCCGCTTGCTCAAGAGCGACCTGAACGTGAGCAACTGTTCTTGTGCTGTTGAAGACCGCTATAAGGCCACCGGGCTTCAGGACGCGGAAAACTTGTTTTCCCCATTCTAGGCACCATTTCTCGTACTCACGAATATTTTCACGCACTCTCTCATACCACCTATCGTTTCTTACACCGCCTGCCAAGCCGCTTCCATAGGGAATATTCTTTACTAGTGTCTTACTGTCCCCATTTTGAACTCTTTGAGTGCGGCGCTTGATTTCATTTGCGTCCCATTTGTGACCGACAAACTCGTAATTATAGGGTGGGTCGGTAATGCATGCGGAAATGGAATTTGCTGCCAGCGCCGGCAAGACTTCTTGACAATCTCCTAATATGACCTGGTTTTTTTCGCTCATGTGCGTAGCTTGCCTCATAGTACAATGATCATAATGAATCAGATAAGAAAACTACTCTTATTCTCACTCTATTCTAACATGCATCTGTATCAGAAGCGATGGATTTGCTCGGCACAACTTGCAACACAAACGCGCTAAGCCACCGCACAGCGGCAACCAGATCCCCCAGCGCGACCGTCTCCTCGGTCGTATGCGCGTTTTCCAGCACGACACCGATCAAGCCCAGGCAGCGCGCGTTCAAACTGCCCAGCATGTCGTCGCTGCGCGAGACGTAGCCGTAATTGAGCTTGACCGTGCCCGGTTCCGCCCGATTGATAGCCTCCGCCAGGTCCGTCGCCAGCGCCTGGTAATCCAGCGGGACGACCGAGCCGCGCCCATAACCCGAAACGAAGGCGTGCGACGCGCCGATTCCGGGCACATGACCGGTCGACTCGTCGACGTTGTGGGCGTCGATATTGATGAAACCCAGGCGCGGCGGCAGAGCCTGTGCCAGCCGCGACGCGCCCTGCCCGAAGAGCCCGTCGGGCGGTCCTTCTTCCTGGTCGGTGAAAGCGAAAAGGACCTTGCGACCCCGCGCGGCGAGGTTATCCGACAGCGCGCTCAGCGCCCGCGCCGAGAGCAGTCCCAAAAGGGCGCCCGTGGCGTTATCCAGTCCCGTGCCGATGACGCGGCCGTTGACCAGGCGCGGTTCCGCAGCCATCAAGACCGTATCGCCCCATGCCAGCGAGCCCTTCTTGACATCGAAGCGGATCTGCCGCCCGCCATCGAGTTCGCCGAATTGCAATTCTCCCTCGGCGGCGGTCTCTATGCGCCCAGCCAGGTAACGGAGGGCGATGGCGCGGCAACGATATTGCGGATGCGGGATCCGTATCGCGCAGAGCGGATACAGCGTCGCATCAGCCAGATTCAAGACGCGGAACGACGGGCGGTCCATGTGCGCCGTGATGAGCAAATCGGCCTCCGCGGATGCCGCGCCGACTTCAATCGCCAGGTTGCCCGTCGCTCGAATGCGCGGGTCCGCTGAAAGCGACAAACCCAGTTCAGCGGCGATATCGCCGATGATTTCGCCGACCGCGCCAGGCAGGGCAGCGCCGCTGTTGGGCGCGGGCGCCGCCAGCAGACGTCTCAAATAGCCGTGAATCGCGTCGGCGGAATAGACCGGATCCTCGCTTATCTGAGTTATCAAGTTTTCGACGGTCATGGGAGCGCCATTCACGATTGAGAGAGCGCCTTGACGAACATCGCGTGCACGCCGTCGGTATCCAGCGCCTGAACGACATTTACATTTGGCGCTTGACCGCTCATATAGTTGTAGTCGATGACAGTTTGGCCGCGGGTGTGTTGGCCGTTCAACTCGACGGTGACCCAATGCTTGCTGCTCTTTTGGATCAATTCCGGTTGCAGGAGGATCGCCATAGCCAATGGATCCGGCAGCAAGTAGGCGGGCCGACTGTAAGTCTGTTGCAGGCGCTGAGCCGTTTTGCCGGAGATCTGTTCAAAGAAGCGTCCGTTGACCGTGTCGATAGCGCATAGCTGATTGAACTTGTCCCAGGCGAAGCCATGCGTCAGCGTCGTCTCCCAGCTGAGCATGGTGGCGTCTTCAAAGGCGGCCAGCGTGATGTGAGCCGCTTCGGGATCTGTGTAGATATTGTATTCGGCGGTCAGGTTGGGCGTATTGCCATGTGCCGCGATGGTGCCGCCCATGAAGACAAACTGCTTGATGCGCGCGGGAAACTCTGGATCGAGGCGGATAGCGGCGGCCAGGTTGGTCAACGGACCCAGCGCGATCAAGGTCAATTCGCCCGCGTATTGGCGCGACAGCCGCAATAGCGCCAGCACCGCGTGCTCGTCCTCGATCGAGCGCGTCAACGTCGGGCGGTCGCGGAAGTCGCCCAAGCCGTCGCCGCCGTGGAACTCGGCCGCGTCTTCCCAAGCCTGGACCAAGGGACGGTCGATGCCGGCGTATACCGGCACGTCCCGCTTCATGATTTCGAGGATGGTCAGCACGTTGGGATTGACCTGGCGGATATGCACGTTGCCGGTCAAGGTAGTGATGGCCAGCACGTCGACATCGGGCTGGGTCAGCGCCAACATGATCGCTTGGGCGTCGTCGACGCCGGCGTCTGTATCAATGATCAGTTTCATAGTAATTCGCTTCTCTCTCGGCAGATTTATCCACCCTAATATAGCACGGTCAAGTCGCCTGCCATATAAACATCGACCAAGCCAAATCCGTCTAAGCCAGAGCAATCATTAGAGTTAGACGATTTACACGAAAAAATTCGGATTGAAACTGTGCAAAATATATAAATAACCCTTGACTTGTGATAATTTTGTCTTTCAATGAGGATGACGATGTTCACGGAATAAGGAGGCGCGAAAAATGCCTGAGTCGGGCCATGTCGAACTGGCAAACGCGCTCGTGATTGTCGTGATTGCCGGGGTCGTCATTCGCGGTTTGCTCTCAAGGAACTGGGGATAACCGCTCATTGATAATAGATAGTTTCACCGTCAGCTCTTTCTTGGTAGATAACTTCTGTTTCTCAGTCAAGATCGGCGGTACACGAGAAGAACTGAATTGACGAGGAGGCGGAGATGTACGGAGACGATCTGGTAATTGCATTTGATTTGATTGCCTACGCGATTTTGATTCTGGCTTGGGTATGTCTGTATCGCAATTGGCAAAGCAATTCCTGACATGCTTTTCCGCGGGCTGAGGTCTTGCTGCGTCCTTTACCTGGCCGAAACTGCGCTGTTCCCAATTGGCAGCAATCGAAAGGCGCGGTGATAGCCCGCGCCCCACAAACCAGACGGCGCTTGCTTCGCGGCTCGTAGCGAGCGAGCCCCGTTATCGGATAGCCCGCCCGAAAAGGCGGGCTTTTTTATTGTAGGCTCATGCTAGCGAGCGAATCCCCGGGCTGGATTTTGCCCATTCCGAAGAAAAGTGGGTATAATAGCCAAATCAGAATTGCATCTGATCAAAGCCAATTTTTAGTGGAGGAATCAAATGAGGAAGCTTAGTTTTCTGCTAGTTGTTCTGCTCGTGTTCTTGACGGCGTTTACCGCCTTGGCCCAGGACGAGCCGCTGCGCGTGGTTTCCGTAATTAACGGGACGCTCGGCGACAAGTCCTTCTTCGACAGCGCCCAGCGTGGTATGGACGCCATTGCCGATGAATACGATATCGAGACCGATACGGTCGAACTCGGCATTGATCCCGCCAATTGGGAACCGGGCTTGCTGGATGTCATGTCCGATACCGATTCCTATGACATTTTGATCGCCGGCACCTTCCAGATGATCGACTTCATGGCTGCCAACGCCCACAACTATCCCGACAAGCTCTTCATGTTCTATGACGCCCCGATGCCCTACGACAACGCCGATGTCTGTGTTGAAGGCTGCGCCAATGTCTATTCGATGACTTACGCCCAGAACCAGGGTTCCTTCCTGGCCGGCGTATACGCCGCTGCCGTCACTATGAGCGGGATCGATGGCACCAATGACGCCCCGACCATCGGCGCCGTCGGCGGGCAGCAGATTCCGGTCATCGACGACTTCATCGTCGGTTACGAGCAGGGCGCTTGCCTGGTTAATCCGGACACTGTCAGCATCGTGCAATACGCCGGCAGCTGGAACGACCCGGCTCGCGGCAAGGAAATCACCCTGGCCATGTACGAGCAGGGCGCTGATATCGTCTTCCAGATCGCAGGCGGCACCGGCGTCGGCGTCTTTGAAGCGGCGCAGGAACAGGGGCGCTACGCCATCGGCGTCGACTCCGACCAAGCCGTGATCGTGGCCGAGACCGATCCCGACCAAGCCGAGCGCATCTTGACCAGCATGCTCAAAAATGTCGATAACTCGATCTTCCGCGCCATCACCCTGCACCTGGAGGGCACGCTGCCCTACGGCTCGTCCGAGAGCCTGGGCATTCCCGAAGGCGGCGTTGGCTTGGCCAAGAATGACTTCTACGATATGGCCACGTCTGATGACATCAAAGCCATGGTGGAAGCTGCCGAAGCCGCCGTCGTCAATGGCGACATCGAAGTTCAGACTGTCTTCACCAGCGAGGACATGATGGCTGCGGTCGGCACGGCTTGCGCCGATATGCCCACCGCCGGCATGAGCGTCGACGACCTGATGATGGACGATATGTAGCCCTCATCCCCAGCCCCCTCTCCCATGAAGGGAGGGGGGGAGTTTACTCGACTCGCAATCTGTCTCAACCATGTGAGGGCCTCGCTCCGATATGGTAGCTGCAATTGCTTATGAACGTCAGACTTGCAACGATTAAGTCCCTTCCCTGTTGAGGGAGGGGTTTGGGCGGGGGGTGAAATCAGGAATTATGCCCATAATCGAAACCCAAAACGTCCACAAGATTTATCCCAACGGCGTGCACGCCAACGATGACATCAGTTTCGCGGTCGAGCAGGGGGAGATCCACGCCCTGGTCGGCGAGAACGGCGCCGGCAAATCCACCTTGATGAAGCTCCTTTATGGCTTGGAGCATCCTTCGTCGGGGCGCATTTTCATCCGCGAACAGGAAGTCGAAATCGGCAACCCGCAGGTCGCTATCGAGCACGGCATCGGCATGGTGCACCAGAACTTCATGCTGGTGAATTCTTTCACGGTGGCGCAGAACATCATCCTCAATCGCGAGACCAAACAGGGCATGTCAATCGACTTTCAGGGCGCTGTCACCGATACGGTGGCGCTATCGGAAGAGTACGGCTTAACTGTCAATCCGGATGCCAAAATCGAGGATATCCCGGTGGGCATGCGACAGCGGGTGGAGATCCTCAAGGCGCTTTACCGCGGCGCGGAGATATTGATCCTCGATGAGCCGACCGCTGTCTTGACGCCGAGCGAGACGCAAGACCTGTTTGCGGCCATCCGCAACCTGGTCGAGGGCGGCAAGACTGTCATCTTCATCACGCACAAACTCAAGGAAGTGATCGAGATATCCGACCGCGTCACGGTCATGCGCGACGCGCGCGTGATCGGCACGGTCAATACCGCCGAGACGGACGAGCGCGAATTGGCGCGCATGATGGTCGGGCGCGAGGTCTTCATGCAGGTCGACCGGCCGGAAGTGACGCGCGGCATGCCGGTGCTGGATGTGATTCACTTGACCTATGCCGACGACAGCGGTCATCAACTGCTCAAACAGGTCAGTTTCCGCGTCTATGAAAACGAGATTCTGGGCATCGCCGGCGTGGAAGGCAACGGGCAGACCGAACTCGCCGAGGTGCTGACCGGCTTGCGCCCGCCCACCACGGGAGAAGCCTATATCAGCAACGAACAAATCCTGGGCCACGGTCCTCGTTCTGTGCGCGAGCATCAAGTGGCGCATATACCAGAAGATCGCCTGACAAACGGCGTCGCCTTGACATCGTCCATCGAAGACAACTTGATTATTGATCGTTATTATCGTGAACCATTTACCCGGCGCGGACTGCTGGATATCAAGTCCATCGTCGACAACGGCGCGGACTTGATCCGCGAGTTCAATATCATCGCGCCGAACGGCGCCATCCCGGTCAACGCGCTTTCCGGCGGCAATATGCAGAAAGTTGTTGTCGCCCGCGAATTGTCCTCGACGCCCAAGCTCTTAATCGCCGCCCAGCCCACGCGCGGCGTCGATATCGGCGCTATCGAGTTCATCCATCAGGAATTGGTCGATCAACGCACGGGCGGGCTTGCCATTCTGCTGATTTCGGCCGACCTGCAAGAAGTGATGAAGCTATCCGACCGCATCATGGTGATGTACGAGGGCGAGATCGTCGGCATCTTCCCCAATGACGAGAGTCTGACCGAGGAGCGCATTGGCTATTATATGCTGGGCGCCGAACGGCAGGACGCGGCTGAAATGGAGCGATACGCATGACATCGTTGCGGACCAACCTCCTGTTGATCGTCGGCGGACTGGCCGGCATCCTGGTCACGCTTTTCATCACCAACACCATGTTCGACGGCTCGATGGAAAAGATGACCGGCACCCCAACCTGGCAGAATATCCTGCTGGTCAATGTGCTGGTTGGCGCTTGCATCTTGCTCTTTGTCGTGGAACTGCGCAGGCAAGCCATACGCGTTTTGCTCACGGTTATTGTGGCGCTCATATTGGGATTCATCGTCACATTCGTCTTTAACCTCGACTCGGCGAATCGCTTCACCAGCGGAGAGTTCCGCGCGCAGGTGATTTCTGATGCCGAGCCGGTGGACAATGAGGATGTCGACCTGGAATACAACGAGCGCCGAGGCGGGCATTTCAATAAACCAAACGTGGTCGCGCCCGTCAGCGAAATCGCTTGGACATTTGCCGGCCGCGAAGGGGACGTCGTCTCTCTGCTTGCCTATGCCAAGAACCGCCGTTCCGAGGTCGATGTGCTGGTCGAATTGCGCGATGACACCGGCGCTGTTCTGGCATCCGCCACTTCCGCCACCATGACACAGGTGGATGATGTTTTTGACGACCTTGTCAGCACGAAAGACGCTGTCATCGAAGGCTACGAGTTGCCCGGCGACGGCATCTACACGCTATATTCACGACCTGAGGAGATCGAGACGGGCACGGTGCTCTCCGAAGCGATGAGCCAGTCTCAACTGGCTTTCGAAGCGCTGCTGCTGGGTCCGATCGAGCGCGTCAATCGCTGGGGCGTCTGGATACAGGACGCCATCACGCTGATCTTGCTGGGCTTGTCTTTCGCGATTGTCTTTCGCGCGCAGCAGTTCAGCCTGGGCGCTGAAGGGCAGCTCTATTTCGGCGCCTTGGTATCCGGCATTATCGCGCTCAACTCGCCGCATATTCCGGGCATCCTCTTGATTCCTTTCATCATCCTGGCATCGGGTACGGCGGGTTTCATATATGGACTGATACCCGGCGCGCTGAAAGCCTATCTCGGCGCCAATGAACTGGTCTCGACGCTGATGCTCAACGTAATCGCAACGCGCTTCTTCGAGATGGTGCTCAACTTTCAACTCAAACCGCCTGACGCAGGTTATGTCGCATCAAGCAAATTCACCGACAACGCGATTTTGCCGGTCATCGTGGAAAAGACACAGGTCACCATCGGCGTCTTTGTGGTTGTCATCGTCATTTTCATCTCCTGGCTCTTGATCCGGCGCACGCCGCTCGGTTACGAAATTCGCATCATCGGCTCCAACCTCAAATTTGCCGATTACGGCGGCGTCAACTCGCGACGAACGATCATGCTGGTGATGGCCATCAGCGGTATCGTTGCCGGTTTGGCGGGCATGCACCTGGCGACGGGCATCCATCGACAATTGATCTTGAACATATCGTTCGCGCTGGCATTTGAAGGGGTGGTTGTCGCCTTGCTGGCGCGCTTGAATGTGCTGGTGGTGCCTTTCACCGGCTTGTTGTACGCCTACTTGCGGGCCGGCGCGCAATTCATGGAGCGCGATGCCAATGTCAGCTTCGAAGTGGTGCGCATGATCCAGGCCATCATCATCTTGCTGATAACGGCCGAAGCGCTGGTCACTTTCTTCCAACAACGACAGAAACGCGCCGATATCGACGAAAGCGGGCACGCCGTAGCAGCCGTGGAGGGTAGCGATGTTTGAGAACGTCATTGACGGCATTTTCAGCGCTGTATTTCTCGCCGCCATCCTGCGCGTGACCACGCCGATCCTGCTGCCATCGCTGGGCGCGCTCATTTCTGAAAAAGCTGGCGTGCTCAACATCGGTCTGGAAGGCATGATGCTGTCCTCGGCCTTCACAGGGGTGGTAGTCAGCGCCTATTCGCAAGACTGGTTCGGCGCGGAAACCGGCCTGACTATTGGTCCCTGGCTGGGGCTCTTGCTGGGCGTTTGCGTATCGCTGCTCCTGTCCTTCGTGCTCGCGCTCTTCCACCTGGATCTCAAAGGCGATTTGTTCCTGTCCGGCATCGCGCTGAATATCTTCGGCTCGTCCGCCACTGTCGCCATCATGTTCGAATTGACCGGGGACCGCGGCAATACCAGCACCCTGGCCAGCTTGCAGATGCCCTTCATTCAACTCCCCGAATTCATCAACCAGATTCCCATCATCGGCGGATTCATCTTCGGCGTGTTTGACAATCAAAGCGTCATGACCTGGGTGGCATTCATCTCCGTCTTCTTCGTGACATTCTTTCTTTATCGCACGCCCTTCGGCATGCACTTGCGCGCGGTGGGCGAAAATCCCGAAGCGGCGGCATCGGTCGGCATCAACGTCAAGCGCATCCGCTATCTGGCGCTGTTGATCAGCGGTTTCTTCGCCGGCTTGGGCGGCATTCACATGAGCATGGGCTACTTGCAGCTCTTCCAGCGCGATATGACGGCGGGTCGCGGTTTTATCGCCCTGGTCACGCCGTCGCTGGGCGGCGGCACTCCCATCGGCGCCATGATCGCCTCGTCCATCTTCGGCTTTTTCGACGCGCTGGGCATCCGTATTGGCTCGCTGGAGATCCCGTCGCAGTTGCCGCAGTCGATTCCCTATTTCGCGACCGTCCTGGCGCTGGTGATTTATGCGCTGCAACGGCGCATTTCCCAACGCGTCAGCGAGATGCGCACCGCTTCCGGCGCCGCTTTCGACGCCGATTTCTGGCGCTCAATCCAGCGCATCAGCATCTTGCACATGTTGCTGATGATGGTGGCGGTCATCGGCGTTGTGACCGGCGTCAGCATCCTGGCGGCTCCCAACGGCTTCGGCGGCGCGGATGGCGCGGTCCCGATAGGCTTGCTGATCGGCGCCTTGTCCATCGCGCTCTTCCTCATCAGCCTGCCCTTCGTCCGCGATATCTTCAAGATTCAGCGGCGTTGGAAAGCCAGCGCGGCCGTGACGGTGATCTCGCTGGGCATCTATCTGACGCTGTTTCTGGCGCTCTTCTTCGAGCCGATTCTGGCGCTGGTCATCGGGCTGGTCGCCGCTGGCGCGATCTGGCTGATCATCGGCGGGCGGGTGCTGATGCGGGCGGAGTGAGCGGAACGGAAGGCGCCTTAAAACCCGGTTATGAGCTTTGTATCGCAAACATGATTATTCCAACAATAACACCGGTCGCTATTGCTACCATGATGGCGACAATCACGCCCAGAATCCACTTCAGATTATCCAGTTTCGTTTCGATGCGGACGAGTGTTGGGGCAATCTCGCTACGCTTCACATATTCTTCCGCGCGAGTCTCTATCCTAGTCAGTCGGTCGTTCATCGTTGCTTCAGTCATGGTCTACCTTGTGAGCCTCGTGTCTGCGAATTATGATATTGTACTCGCATTATATCGGAGATTATGCGATTTGCCCATTTTACAGTCGTCGGAAAGAAAACAACTGAAGCGCGTCCCTTTTGCCGACAGGTCTTATTATCAGCCCTGCGATGAGCAGCGCGAGCTGGCTGATCATCGGCGGGCGCGTTCTGATGCGCGCGGAGTGAGCGGCTGATAGCTTTCGTTCATGTTCTCTTCCTCTTCAATCCGTGATGCTTGCGAGAGCAGAGAGTTAGCAACTCTGTGTGAGCGCGACGGTAAGATTCGCTGGTTATTTCCCGGGCGGTTTTCTAGGGAAATGGTAGGGGCGATCCGCCGGATCGCCCAGACTTGTTAGGAATCGACTGCGAGCGGCTTTGCCCAGTGATGGGTTGACGCGCCATGTGTGAAATATCCTGATATTGGAAGGAACAAGGCGGTTCCACATGACCACGCACGCAAGACATTTGCAAAACAAGATCCTCGGATGCCTATACGGCCAGGCGCTGGGCGATGCCTTCGCCATGCCTTCGCAGGTCCACCCGGACGATACCGAGCGCAGCTTCGGCTGGCTCGATAGCTGGCAAGACGCGCCCGATGACCACATCGTGCACGCCGGCTTGCCCGCTGGCCGCATCACGGATGATTCCGAGCAAGCTTTCTCCATCGCGGCTGCGGTGATTGAGGCTGGCGGCGTGACGCTGGACGCGGTCGTCCACGGATTGGTCAGTTGGTACGACCGCGTTGGCGGCGATGACTCGCCTTATGTCGGTCCCAGCACCCGGCGCGGCATCAACGCGTTGAAAGCCGGCGGAGATCCGCGTACGACCGGTCTCTGGGGCGATACCAACGGCGCGCCCATGCGCATTGCGCCAATCGGCTTGCTGTACCCGGGCGACATACTCGCCGCGGTCGCCGATGCTGTGATTGTCTGCATGCCCACGCACTACACTCAGCCGGCGGTATCGGGCGCCTCTGCAGTGGCGGCGGCAGTGGCGGCGGCGATGCTTGACGGCATCACGTTAGAGGTGGTGCTTGATGCGGGCTGGAAAGGCGCGCAACTCGGCAGAGCGAAAGGGCGCCCGTGGTTCGGCTGCTTGGTGGATTTCAAGATTGATCAGGCGCTGGATATTGCCGCGAGCGGTGAGGACGACAGGACGCGCTTGCGTCGGCTCTTTGAAGAGGTGGGCACGACCTTAAACGTGCCGGAAACGGTTGGCGCGGCTTTTGGCCTGCTGGCGATGGGGAATGGCGATCCCAAGCGAACGGCGATTCTGGCCGCCAATCTGAGCGGCGACGCCGATACCATCGGCGCTATCGCCTGCGCCATGGCTGGCACCTACGCCGGCTTTGACGCGATTCCGGCCGCAGATGTCGCGGTGTTGGAAAATGACGACGTCTTCCGCAGCTATGATGTGCGCGGTATCGCCGCCGGGCTGGAAACGCTCATTCACAGATCATTCAGCTGATGACTAAACGGCTAATTACAGTTGGCGACCTGGTGGTCGATCTACTGCTGGATGTTCGGTTGCCCATCAGGGCTGACGACCATCAAATGTCGCCGACGCTGCTGCTGGAACCCGGCGGCGCTTGCAGCACCATCCTGGCGGCGCGCAATCTGGGTTTGGATGTCGCCGCGCTGGGCGCCGTCGGCGCTGATTTCCAGGGACGGATGCTGCTCGATATTATGGCGGGAGCCGGCGTCGACACGTCGGCGCTGTTGGCGTCCGCGAGCAGTACCACGACGACTGTAGTCGCCCTCGCGGATCAGGAAGGCGGCGGGCATGTTTTCCTGGGCAACTATGGCGAAGGACCCGACATCGCGCTGACGGACGCCGCCCGCGAACAATTGCGGCGCGCGGATGTCGTCTTTGTCTCGGGTTACTCCCTGGTCGAAGAGCGGCTGCGTCCGCTTATCGACGGCGTTTTGGAGTTTGTCAAGGACAGTCCGACGCGGCTGTACGTGGATGTGGGTCCATTTATGAGCCAGTTGACGCGCGCAATGGTGGAGCGCGTCCTGGGTTTGGCGGATGTCCTGCTGCTGACCGAAGACGAGATTCCTTTTGTCAGCGATGGGGAAACCGGTATCAAAGCCTGCCGCCGCTTGCTCCAACGCTATCCGTCCCTTTTGATTGTGCTGAAGTTGGGCGAAATGGGCTGCCGCATTATGGCGCCCGAAATCGACTTGCGCTGCCCCGGCTTTCCGGTCGCGGTCATTGATACCATTGGCGCGGGCGACGTCTATGCCGCGGCTTTCATTTGGGCGCGCGCCCAGGGATATGCGCTGGAGGATTGTGGTACTATTGCCAACGCCATGGGCGCCGCGAGCGTCACAAAAGCGGGCGCCGGTCGCGGGGCGCCGACCCGAAGCGAGGTACAGGCATTGTTGGATAAGCACAAGACAGGATTGCAACTCTCATGCTAAAGACCGTAGTTTTTGATACGCCGCGCGGCGATGCCCTGGTTGATATCACAGCGCATGTGCAGCAGGTGATCGATGAAAGCGGCGTAGATGCCGGGCTCTGCGCTATCGTTGTTCCACATACTACCGCTGGCATCACCGTCAATTCGGGACTTGATCCCGCCACGCCGAACGATATTCTGGCTGATCTCAAGCGGCTGGTGCCGACGCGGGTCGATTTCGAGCATCAGTACGATACGCCAGCCGATGCCGCCGGGCATATCAAAGCGACTTTGGTCGGGCATAGCGTGACGCTGGTGATCGAGGAGGGCAAATTGCTGCTCGGGCACTCGCAAAGCATCCTGTTCTACGAATTCGACGGGCCGCGCAAGCGTCGCGCCCAAGTCAAAATACTGGGAGGATAGCCATGCCGCGCAAAATCATCATTGATACCGACCCGGGCGTTGACGACACCATGGCGATCTTCTTCGCCTTGTGCTCGCCCGAGCTGGAAGTGATCGGCTTGACCACGATCTTCGGCAATGTGCATACCGAGTTGGCGACCAAAAACGCGCTGCGCTTGCTGGAAATCGCCGGCCGGTCCGATATCCCGGTTGCCCATGGCGCCGATAACGCGCTGACCGGACCCTTCGAAGGTCCCGTTCCTTTTGTGCATGGCAGCGACGGGCAAGGCGATATCTTCCTGCCGGACCCGGCTGGCGCGCCGCTAGACATCAGCGCGGCGCAGTTTATCGTCGAGCAACTGCGCGCGCATCCCGGCGAGATCACGCTGGCGCCGGTTGGTCCCTTGACCAATATCGCGCTGGCGCTGCGCCTGGAGCCGCGCATCACCGAGTGGGTCGATCAGGTGGTGCTGATGGGCGGGAACGCGCTGGCGCCGGGCAATGCCAGCCCCGCCGGCGAAGCCAATATCCGCAACGATCCGGAAGCGGCCGATCTGGTATTCGGCGCCGATTGGCTCGTGACCATGGTGGGCTTGGACGTGACGCACAAGGTGCACATGAAGCCGGAAGACATCGCCGAATACGAGAGACATGGCAATCCCATGTCCGACCATATCATCCGCATCCTGCCGCACTATCGCAACTACTTCGAATCAAGCTATCCGGCGGAGGGGATCTTCGTTCACGATTCCAGCGCCATCGCCTATATTCTCGATCCGTCGCTATTCGAGACCAAGCGCTGGGCGATCCGCGTCGGTACGCAGGGCTTGGGACGGGGCAAGACCTGGCCCGCCTTCGGCAAGCACATATTGCCGCCCTGGCAGAATCGGCCGCTGGTCAATGTCTGCGTCGACGTCGATGGTCCCCGCGTGGTGGCGCTGGAAGCCCAGCGCCTGCGGGACGCGTAAGGGCGCGAGCTTCAGACTGGTATTGGGCGCGCCTGCCGCGCCACGGTCAACTCCCGCATGCGCTCGAAGACATCCACGCCCAACTGGTCATAGATATGCAGCAGGTCGACCAGTACCCAGTTCTCACGGATCATTCCACGTTCGCAGCGCCAGAAATCCAGGCTGCGGCGCAGCAGCTTCTGCCCAGCCGGCGCGATGCCCAGCCAACCGTCGCCGACCAGCGTCGACTGACCGCCGGGCCAGGCAGTAAAACCGACATATTCATCGTCGCCGAACATGACGCCTTTCTCCAGGAAGGCGAAGCGATCAGGCATCGCTTTCAGGAAAGGCGTCTGATGCCAGTTTCGGAAGCCGGAGACGCGCCTCATGGAGCCGATGCCGGCCGGTCCATACCACATCATCTTGGGGTGCCAATGGCGATCCAGTTGCATTGCCTCGACGCCCTTGGGCGAGTTGCGCAGCGCTTTCAGCATATCCATTACCAGTTGTACGCTGGCATCTGCTTTTGCCTGATCATAGGGCGCGCTGACAATACCGTCATTGGAAGCGGGACCGGGGATTGTCGCCCAATCCGGAGCCAAACTCGGCGTCAGCGGCCAGGCAGCGGCTTGCATCATCAGGGCGGGAATATCCCAGAGCGCCTGCATCTCTACAATCTCGCCGTCGACGAAGCGGAAGAATTCGTGATAGCGCATCGCCACCATATGCTGCGTCGGCGGAATATCCAGCCAGGGCTGTTCAAAGACGCCGACATAGTGCCCGCCGCAGCCGACCCAGTCGCCGCTCCACTGGCCCGGAGAATGACCAGCCATTACAATGAAATCGCGCCGTTCCAGATCCGGAATGGCCTGAATCAGCGGCAGATAGGCGCGCGCGACTAATTCCGCGGGCCCATCGAGATCTTCGAAAGGAGAAGCGAGATGAACCTTGCAATCGCGAGCGAAGATTTCGTTCAATTGCTGTAGCAATTGCGCCGGCTCGATATCGTACAAGGCGGCGCGCAGCGCGTTGATGCGCTGCTTGTTAAGATTGTGAATGCTAAATGTAATGCTCACCCCTAGTCCAATTCAAGCGCGCGCTGGACGGCGCTCAATCGCGAAAGATCTGCTGCATCACGGCGAATTCATTGAAGAGCATCCATTCCGCCGCGATCGCGCCGTCGACGATCCGGTGTTGGGAAATGCCCCACATTGTGATTTGCCGTCCGGTCGGCTGCCCGTAGATGCCATTGCCGCGATGCGAGCCGGCGATGCTCCAGCGCACTGCGGCCAGGTAGCCCTCGTCGTCATTGCCCATCCAGTAGATATCGTCGATTGTCAGCGCCAGATCGGGGAACATCGCCAGAATCGACAGGACATAGGACTGATAATCGCCGCGCCCGCTGAAAGCGCGCCCGGTCGAGCCTCTGAATTGCAGCGACTGATGGTAGGCGCGCCTGACATCGTTCAGCATGCGCCGGTTCCAGATGTTGTGGTAAGTGCGGCGAATGAACTCCTCGACATCGAATCCGTCGAATCCGCTGGCGCTGTTCGGCAGCAGGTAGGCCGGCTTGCCTTGTCCGGGCAGGCGCTCCCCTTCGCCGGCGACTTCACTGTCGGCTCCGCTTTCCATCTGGTTGCCGAACTCCCGCGCCATCTCGCGCAGGTCAAAACCCAGTTGATGAATCAAACTGGCGGTATCGTAGATCACCCATTCCTTGAAGATTTCGTTTTCTAAGGAAACACAATTGGCGATGCACCAAAGCAGCACTTTCTTGCCCGTCGGCGGTCCATAGCGCGAGAAGCCGGTATTGTGCCCGCTGATGACCGTGCGGTGCGAGGTATGGAAGCCGCTGACATCGTCCCCCGCCCAGATGATCTCATCTGCGAACAAGCGGATATCGGGGAAGGCATTGATGGTGTGAACCGTGTCGGCGACGATCTTCTCGCTGCCGTATTGCAAGCCATAGTCGTCGTAAACGCGCGAGTTATGTCGATAGGTGTCGTAGATATAGCCGATGTCCTTTTCTTCCCAGATCCGGTGGGTGATGCGCACGATATAGTCGATGATGTCGACATAGGTATCTTCAAAGCCGCGCATGCTTTGCAGGCGCTCATTGCCCGGATTCAGCAGCAAATTGTCAGTACCGCCTTTGGCCGCCAGCGAGATTGAAAAGTCGGGCGGCATGAAGCGCACGTTGCTAGGACTAGCGGCGTCGTCCGGCGAGTTCTGGCTGGCGTTCGCTTTACGCTCGTCCGCTGGTGTTTGCTCATTGGCCATGGCTTGCCCTCTCATAAACCATTTTCATTGCGATAGTCGCGGTAGCGCTCGAATACGTCAATGCCCATCTGCATGAACACGTCGATCATGTCAATATGGACCCAATTGCTGATCAACAGATCGTCTTTTCGTTCCCAAAAGTCCATGATCCTCCAACGCAATGTCCGTCCCGTTGGCTCTTGACCGAGGAAAAAACCGTCATGAACCGCAACCAGGCTTGGCCAGCCGCTGGATACGGCGAAACGCCCCTCGGCATAGCGGGCATTGTGCGAGCCGCCCCAGGCTCCGCTCAATCCGCGCAAGAATTCGGTGTGAATTCGCTCCAGAAACTCTTGTAGACTGCGCGCCGTACCAACCCCGCTCGGGCTATTCCAGGTCATCTTCTCATCCCAATAGAGTGACATCGGCTGATCTTTGCGTACCAGCCCAAATAGCATCGACTCGATCAAGCGCAGGGTCTGCCGCGTTTCGGCAGGGTCTTGCACCGTGTTCAAGATACCGCTGCCGAATTTCACAGGCGGTCGCAAGCCTTCCAAGGCTGGCGCATCCCAACCCAGATGGTAACCGCCTTGCTGCATAACATCCAGCAGGTCGAGCAGGAAATAAGTCTTGACGATTTTGCCCGTTTCCAGCGACATAATTTCGCCGTAACGTATCTGCGTTTTTTCGCCAGTCGCGACGATGCCCAGCCAATCCTCTTCAAATGTGCCTTCGAGGTAGCCGGTCGCGCTCACCCAATTCTGATCTCGAAAAGAGCCGGCCAGGAGCACGTCGCAGCGGCGACGCAGATCCGGAAAGGATTGACGCAGGGGAATCCACAATTTTTCGATTAGGCCATCTACGCCGTGAATGTCATTGAACGGTTGTGGTCCGTGCCATGCTATATCATTGTGGGTATAGGCTCTGACGATTTCCGGAAGTTTTTCCGCGCTTGATGCGTCAAGCTCGTTCCAATACTGCCGAATGGTCTCTCGATTGCGCTGGGCATTATGAACTGACAAGTTATTTCTCCTTTTACTTAGATACCGACAGTCGGCTTTTCACTTGTATGCGTCTATCCGGCGCGCCCAGCTTGCGCAGTTAGCCCTTCACGGCGCCGGCCGCCAAGCCTCTCACTAGATGTTTTTGAAAGAACAAGATGACCACAATGATGGGAATGGTCGCCGATACCGAAGCGGCGGCCGCCAAAGTCAATTGCGCTGGATCTTCCGCGCCGGTGTAGCGTGAGATGGCAACGGGCAAGGTCCAATTGGTCTGCGTCAGCACCCGCACCAGCAAGAATTCATTATAAGCCAGCAGAAGGGTGAAGAGCGCGGTGGAAATAATGCCGGGCCAAGCGACCGGGACGATAACATTCAGGAATGAGGTCAGTCGATTTGCGCCATCGACCATGGCCGCTTCTTCCAGGTCCTTTGGCACTTCCATAAAGAAGCTGCGCAGCATCCAGATCGTGAAGGGCTGGTTGACCGCTACCAGCGCGATGACCAACAAAAGGTGTGAATCAAGCAGATTGAGCAGCGAGCCGATCCAAAAGTAAGGCAGTACAAAAGCCAAGCGCGGCAGCGCGCGGAATGCCAAGGCAGAGATCAAAATGAGCACAGCCGCCATACCGGCATATCGCGCCAGCGCGTAGCCCGCCAGGCAGCCGATGCTGATCGAGATGAGAATCGTGAAAACTGTGACGATAATCGTATTGATGAAATAACTATAAAACTTCTGCATATAGACGAGTTGCGGTATCGCCCAGAGCAGCGCGCCGTAACCGACGAGGCAACCGATGTAGATCCATGCCGGGTTGACGGGGATGTAGCGGGCAAAGAGCATCAAACAGGTTAGGATCAAAGCCGCCGCCAGAATGAGGTAGCCGACCGCTGAACCGGCATCAGGCAGCGAGCGAATCCAGACGTCTTGGTAATTGGCCCAGGTCGGTTGGAAGATTAAGATCGGCGCGCGTGAGAAGGCGTCTTTGAAGGTCTTGAAGGACTGCAGCGCTGTCCAAAAGAACGGAACCAAACTATATACAGCGAAAAGCAACAACACCGTATGAATGAATACCCGGCCAGCGGGTCTTCTAACTTTATCCATGAATCAGCGGTCCGCGATCTGTTCTTTGTACATCAGACGCAGGAAGGGCACCAGCACAACCATGATGCCGATGACAGTGAGGATCGCCATCGCATTCGCTTTGCCCAGCCGCTGCACCTGCATGGCAGTGAGGAACGTATAGGTCATCACGGTATCGGCTTTGAATTGCGGGTTCAATTCGGATAGAACAAAGATGCTGTCGAAGACGCGATAAGCGTCCATAATTGAGAATAACAAGATGAAAACTGTCAAGGAACTGACATAAGGGATGACGATGTGGCGGATCTTTTGCAGGCGGCTTGCGCCGTCAATCGACGCGGCTTCGATCATCTCCGCCGGCAATGTCTGTAAACCGGCGAAATAGACGACGATGGTGAAGGGCGTAACATACCAGATGCCGAAAATGATGATCAAAGTTTTGACCGAGGTCTCGTTGACGCGATAGCGGCTGCCCGTCAATTGCTGATATACCCAAGTCAGCAAACCGGAAGGTTCCCAGAGCTGCTTGAACATGATCGTGCCGATGACCGGCACAATGATGAAAGGCAGCAGGAAGATCGACAGATAAACGCCGCGGACCAAGCCCGAGACTTGGTCGAGGAAGAGTGCGATGATGAAACCGATAACGACCCAGCTCGGCACGACGATTGCCGTGTAAAGCGCGGTGAAGCTGAAGGAACGCCAGAAACGGGGATCTTCCAGTATTTCTATGAAATTGCGCAAGCCGACGAAGTCCGGCTCGGTGATATTGCGGAAGGTCATGTACTGCGTACTTAGCCAGAGCGCCATCATCAATGGCACGACCATGAGGGCAAGCATCACGACGATGCTTGGCGAGGCGAAAGCGAAGAAAGTATTACGCTTCACTGTTGATTCCGTTGCTTCTTCTCACCGAAACGTTTGTGCAGGGGCGACCTGGCAAGCCGCTCGAAATGGTATTGGCGGCGGCTGTGGGCGACGCACAGCGTCGCCCCTTTTTATGTAAACCGCGTCGCTCATGCGACGAGAAGGCTTGCTATTTTGCGTGAGCGCGACATTCCTGTGACCTTTTCGCCGGTTACGCGCCGTGCGGCTCTGTCGCGTAGAGCGCGGACTTTAGCCCTCAATATAACCCTGAGCGGTCGCTTCGGTGATGTAGTCGGCCGCGGCGGCTTCCAGCGCTTCTTCGGCGGTCATGTCGCCGGGCCATACCAGCGGCAAATACTGCTCCAGCTTGGCGATGGCAATGCTGACGGCTGGGTTCACCGCATAGTTGCCGATGCCGTTGCCGATTGTCTCGTTGGCAGCCGGCAGATAGGGTCCGCCAAATTCGCCAGCCGAATTGCGCGTGGTTGAGCCGACGGCTGCGGCGGCTTGCTGGCTGGCGGCGTCGACCGTTTCCATGATGACCTGGAAGATTAGATCCGGGTCATTGGTGGTGTTGGTCGGGATGAAGTAGAAATCGAGCCAGGCAGAACCGGCGCGCGGACCGCCTTCAACGACGCTCGGTGCTGGCGCATAGCCAATAACATCGCCCAGGTCCGTGCGCTCGGGGTCGGCCATTGTGGCGGCGCGGCTAGCCCAGATTTTGGTCAGTGGCAAACCACCGTTGCCCATGGCGACCTGGATTTCGTTCAAGCCGTAGGCTACGCCATCCGCACCGACACAGCGATTGACCGTCTCGATCATCAGATCGACAGCGGCCAGACCCTCGTCGCTATTGAAGGCGGGCATATTGTCGTCATCAAGGTAATCGCCGCCCATGGCGCGCAGCAGCATGAAGAACTCCAGTTCCCAGGCGCGGGCGCGCGACACGTCCATCGCATAGATCAATTCCCAGTCCGGGTTGCCCAAACCGACTTCGTCGCACCAATTGTGCAGGTCGTCATAGGTATCGGGGACTTCCCATCCGTTCTCTTCGAAAACATCCGCGCGGTAGACCAGGTGCAGCGTATTGCCCACCATGGGGATACCGTAGATATTGCCGTTGTAGCTGCCGCTATCCCAATAGCCGGGCGGGATATCGTCCAGGTCGTACTCGTCGCGATATTTATCGATCAGGTCGTTGAGCGGCATGACCCAGCCGGGCGCGCCCCACTCGGCGATCTGACCGTTGGCGCCGTGCAGGATGTCATAGGGCGAATCCCCACCGGCCGAAAGCGCCAGGCGCACTTGCTCTTGCAGCGATGAGGAATCCAGCAGGTTGGTGTTGATGGTCAGGTTGTCAACTTCGCTGCAGGCTTCCATTTCGGCAGCGTAGAACTCGGTGATGGCGAAGGGCCAACTGATCATCTCGATTTCGACAGGTTCCATCGGAGAATCGATATTGCAGGGGTCTCCGCTCTGAGCGAATGCCGGGATCGAGACGAACAATCCCAACAACAGCACTACAGATATTAACTTAGGCATAACAGACTCCTTTTTTGATAGACTTCGAACATCCGTACATTTCAAAAAGGCGCGCTTTCGGTGAGCGATCGCCACCTTTTCCTCATTCCGTTCACGCCGAGCTTAGGGCGCGTTTTGACACATTGCTATCGGCTTAGGCTCACATTAAATTTTTGGATTCGGACCGGTGGATCCACGTACGATGAGTTCCACCGGGAGCGTATGTTGAATCGGCGCCCGCGGCTGTTCTTCGATCAGTTGCAGCAAACTCTCTACAGCCAGCCTGCCCATATCCGACACCGCCTGCCCAACGGTAGTTAAAGCCGGCTCGGTCACGCCAGAGGCCAAGATGCCATCGTAACCGGCGATGGACAGATCTTGCGGAATGCGGATACTTTGTTCTTTTGCCAGCGAAAGGGCATTGATTGCCATGGGGTCGGTGAAAAACAGAATAGCTGTCGGTGGCGCGGGTTGAGACAGAAAGGTCCTGAACGACCGCGTATGGTAATGCGGATCAGTGGATTTTGCCGATATGACCAGCGACGGGTCATAAGCAATACCTGCGTCTCTCAACGCGCCCGCGTATCCCGCGTGTCTGTCGCCGTCGGTCTCGTAGACTTCCGGCAGCCTCTCGAAGCCAATGCGCCTGTGTCCCAAGGAAATCAGGTGCTGCGTCAAGGCTCTCGCTCCCTGTACGTGATCGGCAGCCACAAAAGATATTCCGGCGTTTGAAAAGCGTCGCGGCAGGAAGACATGCGGCATCTGCTCGTCCGCCATCAGCTGCGAGAGCGCCACCGTCTCGCTCGAGCCGGGCGGCCAGGCTACGATGATGCCGTCAACCTCGCGCGAGCGGCACAGGCTTTTGATCCTCTGCTCGTTGCCCGCCATAGAGGTATACAGGATCAAGTTATATTCGGCGTCTTCGGCAACCGCTGCCATGCCAGGAATGAGCTCGGCGAGGAAATCGGCGACTCTTTGAAAAGGATAATTGACGACCAGACCAAGTTTCTCCGTGCGCTGCCGGCGCAGGTTGCGCGCAGCTGCCGAAGGCTGATAGCCCAATTCGTCCACTGCGCGCAAAACTCGCTCTCTGGTAGCCGACGAGACGTCGCTACGGCCATTTAAGGCTTTGGAAACGGTTGAGCGCGATAGGCTCAGCTCATTTGACAGATCTTTGATCGTGACGGGCACCTTGCGTATCTCCAATTGCCCAAAAAACAGCGAAATCCACCACTAATTTACGAAATCGATTTCGTAATCTGAGGCTAAGTTTAACACGCTTGCTGAAGAAAAGCAAGTGATACGGTATCATGTCAGGGCAATCGCATCAAATTGATCGAAGCAGATGAAACACGAAATCGTTATCTATCGCTGCTCGGAAGCGATTTGCCGTAAACTGTTTTTGCTTGTATCGCGTTTGAGCAGATTCAAGATTATGGCGCGTAAGGTTGCCATGTTTTCGGAGCTTTCGCCGTCTCGGATGCGGGAATAATCCTCGCCGAAGGTGACATCCGGGATCCAGTGGTAGCTGGTTTCGATTGTCCAGTGTCGCCGCGTTGACCTCAAGATCACTGCGGCAGAAGCCTTAAGGCTACTGATATAATAGGCATTCTGGCGTCGAATCTGCCCGTTATGACGGCGCTCTCGCTGGACCCGGATAATGCTGCGTAGGTCAGCCATCCCTGATAGTGTCGAATATACTCAAAAGCTTTCGATCCCTGAGCGGCCAACATTTGCGTATTTCAATCCCCAGGCGATTCTCACACGACCGGCGGTGATGGATGGGGCAGTCGGCAGATACTCCGTCAAGTTATCGGCGACAACGTCGGCCGCGGCGCTGTTCGAGGCCATTGCCGATGCTTCACTGTCAAAGACGCTGATGGCGGCTATCTGATCGACACCATCGTTCATCAACTGAATATCGGCCTTGCCTCGAACGGTAACTTGTTTGGTCCCAGGTGAGTTTTCCTCAGCACTTATGTGCATATCCTCGAATATCAGTCCGTCTCCACGCTGTCAAAGAACTCAGGCGGCTTGGAGCCGATGAATGCGAGTACCTTGTGGATGTCGTAACCCACTTGCTCCAGAAAGCCCAGGATGTCGATGAGCACCCAGTTCTCCGCCAGCTTATCCCCCTCGACGCGCCAGAAATCCATGTAGCGTAACTTGATTGGTTTTCCACTGGCGGGAATACCGAACCAGTCCCCGGTGTGGGTGGCATGTTGATATCCGTGTGCGGCGACATAGTCCCCTTCAGCGATGCGGATCTCGTCGCGCGCCACTTTGTCGGGAATAGCATTGATGGCGGGCCTGCGCAACACCTCCTCGAACTCCTTGATACCGTGCAGGGTCCCGATACCCGCTGGACCGTACCAAGCCATGTCCTCCGTCCAAAACTCCTCCATAATACCGAGCACGCTCTTGTTGAGGGCAGTGTACAAGCGTGCGATCAGTTCTTTGTTCTTTTCTTCTTTGCTCATTTCTGTAGACATATCTTCATCTCCTTTGGTGTTAGATTGACAAATGCCTTACCTGTCCCGACGACGCCTATTTCCTTACAGACGCAACCCAAGAGAGGGGGTTCTACACCGGGCAGAATAGGTAGCTCACGAACGGCATCTCCGGCGACTCCACGCATCTGGCTCAGCCCTTCACTGCCCCGGCCGACAAGCCCTTCACCAGTTGCTTCTGGAAGAAGAGTATCACTAAAACGATCGGGATGGTGCTGGACACGGCCGCTGCCGCTTGCATCGGGATCTGGCCCGGGATCTGTGCGCCGCCGATAAATTGGACCATCGCCAACGGCAGTGTCCACTTTGACTGCGTGAGTATTCTCACCAACAAGAACTCGTGGTAGGCCAGCAACAGCGTGAACAGCGCCGTCGAGAAAATGCCCGGCCACATGATCGGGGTGATCACTTTCAGGAAGGCCCCAAGTCGGGAGGCGCCGTCGATCATGGCTGCCTCCTCGATCTCCCGCGGGATATCCATGAAGAAGCTGCGCAACAGCCAGATCGTGAAGGGTTGGTTCACCGCCACCAGAGCGATTATCACCAGGAAGTAGGTGTCGTGCAAGCCACTCATCCTGCCCATCCAATAGAAGGGTAGTAAAAACGCCATCCTGGGCAGGGCTCGAAAAGCGAGCGCCACGAGCAACATTACCACGCCAGACATCCCGGAATAGCGCGCCAGCGCATATCCAGAAAGACAACCAATGCTGACCGAGACCGCGACCTCCCCCACGCTCACGATCAGCGAATTCACAAAGTAGTCATAGAACTTTGCCGTATCCACTATCTTGGGAATGACCCAAATGATCGCGATCACAGCACCCAGGATACCGGCGGTGATGATGTTTCTCGGGATGGGCAGTCGTCCAGCAAAGACGCCTAGGAGCACCAGGACGACGACGCCCGTCAGTCCAAAAGCGAGTACTGCGACGTTATTGGGGGTCGAATCCAACCAGAGACGGCCATAGTTGTCGATGGTAGGCCTGAAAATGAACAGCGGAACGCGTGCGGCCGCCTGCCGTTGCGTCTTGAACGACTGGAGCGTTATCCAGACGATGGGGACGACGCTCCACAGCAGGAACACTATCAGCGAAACGTAGATGACGAACCGGCCGATAGGATTGGTGACAGGCCGCATGTCAGCGCTCCTCAATCTGCTCGCGGTAGGTCATAATGAGGAAGGGGATGACCACCACGAAGATCCCGATCATCGCCAGGATAGCCATCGCGCTCCCCTTGCCCAAGCGCTGCACGGTTATCGCCACTCTGAAGTTGTAGGTCATGACGGTGTCAGCTTTGAATATCGGGTTCTGCTCAGTCAGGATGAAGACGCTGTCGAAGAGGCGAAAGAAATCCATTAGCGCAATCAGTGCCTCCAGCACGATCAATGACCTCAGGTGGGGAATAACCACATAGCGCAACTGCTGCAACCTGCTGGCGCCATCGATTGCCGAAGCGTCGACCAGCTCCCCGGGCAGCGTCTGTAAGCCAGCAAAAAAGATGACCAGGGCAAAAGGCGTGCTCGCCCAGATCGTGTGCAGTATGATAAGCGCCTTCACAGAGTACTCTGTGAAGATAAATCGCTGCCCAATGATCTCGCTGAAGAACCACGCGAACAAGCCGGTCGACTCGAACAATTGCCTGAACATGAGCGTCCCCACGACGGGCACCACGATCATGGGCATCAGCATCCCGGGCAGGAGCACGCTCCGCATCCGACCCGATGTCTCGTCGAGTAGCAGCGCCACGACCAAACCGATTATGATATGAGCCGGGACACTGATCGAGGCGATCAACAACGTGAACCGGAGCGCCTGCCAAAAGCGCGCATCGGAAAGCACTTCCTGGTAGTTTGCGAGCCCGACGAATTCCGGCGCGTCGAGCGTGCGAAACGTGATGAAGTTCAGACTCAGCCAGACCGCCATCACCAGGGGCACGGTCATAAGCGCGATCATCACGATGTTGCTAGGAGCCGTAAACCAGAAGAACGTTCCTCGTTTTATGGTCTCTTCCTCTTCTTCACGCCTTGGTCTGGTTCAGAAGGGGCAGGTCGCGCCCAGTTAGTTCGCTCCAGCGAGCGCGACCTTCATCATTGTGTTGACTAGGGTAGATAGCCCTGGGCGGTTGCCTCGACGATATACTCCTCGGCCGCCCTATCCAAAGCCTCTTGCGGCGTCATCTCGCCAGTGCCGATGAACGGCAGCCAATTCCCGATGGCGGTCTGCGCCAGGACAATCGCCGGGTTGGCGTCATATATGCCCACGCCATTGACGATAGTCTCGTTGATAGCCGCCGCATTAGACAGTTGTTCAGGGACAGACAAGCGGGTCATGGGATGAATCTTCGCGCCCTCCTCTTGGCTCTGCCTATCCGTGGCCTCCATGATTACCCGGAAGACGAGATCCGGGTCAACATCGCTCGTCGCCGGAATGGTGAAGTAGTCGTGCCAGGCGCTGCCTCCCAGCGGACCTCCGGGGTTGGGAGCGGCCGCGGGCGCGGATTCAATCAGGCCGACTACGTTTGATGTGTCAGGATCCTCAAAGATAGCGCCTTGACCCGCCCAAGTGTGTATGAACGCGATTGTGCCGTTCGCCAGACCGTTCGCGCTATCATCGATACTGTAGGTGATGCCTTCGGGTCCCATACAGGCGTCGATGACTTCCTTTATTTTGGTGGCGGCGGCGAGGCCCTCCGGACCATTAAACGCCGGCGTGTTGTCGTCGTTGAGGTAGTCTCCCCCGAAGGACCGGATGAAGGAGAAGAACCTGATGTCCCAGGCCCAGCCGGCATGCACTTGCATGGTGAAGGGAAGATTGATGCTGGGCTCATCCTTCAAGACCTCACAGGCCGCCATCACCTCATCGTACGTGCTCGGCGGTTCCAGGCCATATTCCTCGAACAGGTCCGTCCGGTACCAAAGGTGCAGCGTGTTGGCTCTAAACGGGACGCCGTAAATCTGCCCGTTTATGGTGGCGCCCTCCCATGCGGTGGCCGAGTGATCGTCCAAGTCATACTCCTCGCCGTATTTGCCAATCAAATCGTTGAGCGGCAGGAGCCAGCCCGCGAAACCCCACTCGACGAGCTCGGTATTGGACGCATGCACGATCTGGTAAGGCGATTCGCCGCCCGCGGACAGCGCCAGGCGAACCTGTTCCACCACGCTTGAGAAGTCCAGGATCTGCGCGTCGAACTCAAGGTTCTCCACGTCATTGCACTTCGCAAACTCGTCGTTGTAGAAATATATACTGAGACCCGCCCAGGCAATTAAGTTGACGGTGGTCGGAGACTCGGGCGCCTCAAGGTTGCAGGCCATGGGGTCATCGGACTGGGAGAGCGCGATGGAAAACACCGGCACGGTAACGATTAAGATTAACGTTATCCACAGAAAACTCTTGTTTGGGCTAAACATTTTTCCTTTCCTCCTTATATGTGTTTCTTGAAAAACAGACTACTGTCGTTCCTTATCAGCTATCAGTCCGTCTCCACGCTGTCAAAGAACTGAGGCGGCTTGGGCGATGAAGGCGAATACCATGTGGATGTTGTAGCCATCAACCCGCCTATCAGCTATCAGCTATCTGCTATCATTGTACGCAAATGTCCGTGCTCGGTCAAGTCATCCATTCTGGTCAACGTACTGCACCACACATCACTTCTTCCGCCGCCTTCACGAAACAAGGCGCATCACGAAAGCGGTGTTGAAGGCGATCAATCGGACTAGAAAGCAACTCCCAGTTGTCTTAGCATCAGAATAGCTCGAGCTTGGCACGGTGGGACCATCGCAACATCACCACAGTTGAAGCAAACAGCGATCCGGCTTCTCGTCGCTGGTGTGGGCGGCAATGGCTGCGGTATCATTGAATCAAGCATGTCCATGAATTTGCTAAGCTGGGTTTGGCCGGAAAAACAGCAACGAATTGGTCCGCTTGACCGAGCAAGCTCGTTCGAGTAAAGTGATAGCAGATAGCAGATAGCTGATAGGTTTGCCTGGACTATGACAGTCGCGAGGCCCGTGTTCACCGTGACCGATTCACATAAGGCCGCAACCTGTCCGTCGGGCAGCCGACAATAAAAGACGAAACAATAGCGCACATGGAGGCGAAAGCGATGAATATAGGTACAGGCAGTCCGGAGCGCCAGGTCTACGTTAGTGGGGAGTATGTTCCCGAAAACGAGGCTCGGATCTCTGTCTTCGACCATGTGGTGCTCTATGGTGACGCCGTATACGATACGGCCTGCGCCTGGGGCGGCAAGGTGTTCAAACTGGACGAACATGTGGATCGGCTATTCGAATCCGCTCACGCGCTGAAGATTGAGGTCCCTCTCGACAAGGAAGGCGTGAGGAGGGTCGTTCTAGAGCTCATGCGACGCAACAAGCTCGAAAATGCATATATCAAAATACTTGTAACGCGCGGCGTGGGACGTATGCCCTTGATGAGTCCCTACAACTGCACGCCGAATCTGATCGCCTTTGCCATCCCCTATCTCAGCCTTACTGACAGTGGCGTACAAGACGAAGGCCTTCGGGCTGGCATATCATCAATGCGCCGGATTCCTTCAGAATGCCTGGATTCAAAGATCAAGTGCTGCAATTATTTGAATCACATCCTGATGCGCATGGAGGCAAATGAGGCCGGACTCGACGAGGCTATCGAGCTTGACATCGGCGGCTACGTTGCCGAGGCGCCGGGCTACAACGTGTTTATCGCGAAGCAAGGCGTATTGTACACCCCAGGCGAGAACATCCTCGTCGGCGTGACTCGGCAGACTGTTATAGAGCTGGCGGCGGCGGAGGGAATGGAAACCGTAGTGGGCAGATTGACAGCCTTCGACCTCTACAACGCGGACGAGGTCTTCTTGACCAGTACAGCGGGCGGCATCTTTGCCGTCAGGGAGGTGGATGGGCGAACGATCGGTCACGGCAAGCCAGGTCCCATCACGCAATTACTGAATCAGAAGTATATGGAGCTTCTCGAAAGCGGAGTGCAAAGCACGCCTGTATACCCGTGAGAGGGCGGATAGGCACATGCTAGGAACTCAAGGCGCGATGGCTCCGAGAGATTCTAGCGCAGAGGACAAGTGAGTATGATGTCAAATTCAAAGTCTCTGGCGAGGGCTGGCCTCGTGGATCAGGCTGTGGATGCAATACTGGTCATCATTGCCGAGCAAGGGCTGAGGCCCGGAGACCATCTTCCATCACAGGCAGATCTAATAAGTCAGCTCGGCATTGGTCGCACTTCGCTCCGTGAGGCCATTCAGCGCCTGGTCGCCCTAGGCGCTATCACCGTGACGCCTGGCAAGCGGATGGCTGTCGGGCCCATGATTCGGAGCAACCGACAGGCGACCGCTGCCGAACTGGAAGCCTCTCTACGGCATGCGGCCCTCCAGGAACTGGCGGAGGTGCGCGATCTAATAGAACCTGAGGCTGCCGCACTGGCGGCCCAACGCATTGAAGACGACTTGCTTCGTCGCATCGAGGGCATCGTCGAAGAAATGAAGCTGTCAGAAGATCCTGCCACCGACTTCCACTTAAACACACAGTTTCATGCGGCAGTCGCTGAGGCAACCCAGAACGAGGCTCTGCGCCACATTCTTCAGGTTGTCGCTGACATGCTGTCGCCACTGCAGCGCCATATGTATGAGCGATCGCTAGAGAACTACCGGGCTGATCAGGAACATCTTCCTATATTGCTGGCGCTAAAGGATCGCGACGCCGATAAGGCTCGGAAAGCCATGCATGACCACATCGGGATCTTTAGCAGATTTGTGGCCAGCAATTATGCAACGCCTTCAAACAGTGAACCTGCCCTCTCCCAATCTCTTGAGGCGATGCAGTAGCATAAGACCCTTTGATCCCGTGCTCAAGGGCGCTAGCGTCATTTATCCCAGACAGGAATGAAAAGCTTAAGCTGGAATGGAGATCATCATGGGTATGCAGAACTTTGCTCCGGAATTCGAAACGCCAGAGCAATATATCATCGATATTACCTACATCATTTGGGAAGAAGAGAACGTGGGACGCATTCGGGATTGGTATGCGCCTGTGTGTCCGATACGGTCCCCGCACGGTGTCATGAACACGGCGGAAGAAATACTAAATGAAACCCTGGAGCAGATGCACGTTTTTGCCAAGCGGAAACCACTGGCTGATGATGTAATCATTGGCGACAAGCCCAGCGGTTTCTATTCATCGCATCGCGTTCGTTCAGTCGGATTGCACATGGGCGACAGCGAGTTAGGCCCGGCAACTGGACGCGCTTACCAAGGGTTGGGTATTGCCGACTGCCTGTGCCGCGACAATCAGGTCGTGGAGGAATGGAAACTGCGTGACCACGCTTCATTTGTCCAGCAACTCGGCATCGATCCGGTGGCTCATGGCTTTTCCCTGGGTAAGAACAATCCCAAAGCGTATGCCATTGGCAATGAAGCAATGCGCCATCGCTGGGCGGACGAAAATGGGTTGACCATCCTGGGTGATAAAGCCATCGCCAACCGCATTATTGACACCTGTGACGCCCTGTGGAATGGGAAGCGCCTCAACATGGTTGCTGAACAATATGCGGCGGCGGCGCGGTTTGAAGGGCCAAGTGGTCATCTTAGCTATGGTCGAGAACCAGTAAGCAATATGGTTGCTAGCATAACCGCCTCTCTGCCAGACGGACGTTTCGAGCCGCATCATGTCATCGTTCGCCAACAGAATAATCGGGCTGTTAGGGTGGCAATACGCTGGACTTTCTGCGGCGCCCACAGTGGGCATGGTCGATATGGGGCGCCAACGAATGCCCCCGTAGCCATCTTGGGGATCTCCCATTTTGAATTACATGATGGTTTGATCGCAAGTGAGTGGATGGTGGCGGATGACACGGCTATTTACGCCCAAATTGCCGCGTATCAGGAGATTAGAGACTAGAAAGTGCAGATTGCTTCCTGCAAATCTCCAATCTCCAGTTTCCCAGAAAGGACACCAACACAATAGGTTTGAAAAATTTTCACCAGAATTTGAGACTGTATCGTTCAAAAACTTGATTCATTGGGATTATGGGCCGATTGTATGTCGTCAAACCAAGTTGGGCTTGCTTCGTTTCAATCTCACTCGGACACCAGGATTGGATAGACTTGAGGGGACTTTCAACCTAATCGATCAACTAAAGGAGATCAGACATGGGTGAGAAAGCCTCAGCAGAATAAACTGTTCGAACCATTCGTCGCAAAACACGCCGCCAGTACAACGCCGGGGAGAAGATCTGGATTGTGCTGGAAGGACTGCGTGGCGAGGAGAGCATCGTTTGGAGCGCTAACTACAGCGTAAGCTCTTGCAAAACCAGAACCTGTATGGCTGTGACGACATAAAACTCCATGGCTTACGCAAACTGCCAAGGGGTTGCACAACAGCGAGTCGCCGACGCCGGGCAAGCTGACGATTAAGCGGGGCAAGTTGCGTTAAGGGAATGGTGGGACGCGTTCGAGGATCTAGTTACCGTCTATTTTGGCGCCAATGCCGTGAATGCTTTCGAATTCTCAGTCCAGCGCTTTTGCTGTTATTTCAAAAAAGCGAATTGTCGCGTCGCGCAGCGGCAGCCAGTCGTGCCCGCTGTTCTCGATGACTTCCATCGTCACATCACAGCCGATCCGCTGGTATTGCTGCAGCAGCGTATCCAGTCGCTCGCGGCGCGTGATGCCGGCGTGGTTCGCGCCGGGCACCCAGTCGGTATCGCCTTCAAGAACTGTGATATCACTGTCATCGTTTTCGCCGATCAGAAGCTGTATCGGCATACCACGCAGCGCGCCAGCGTCGATGACCTGCCCAAATAGCTGCTCGACATCGCGGATGCCACTCCACCAGTCCAGCGAATCGTCAAGCAGCGTAACGCGACCGGGCGCCGCCAGCGAAAGCGCTTGCACATACCCTGGATGCAAATAGGCGAAGCGATGCGCGAATTGCGCTCCGCCGGAAAACCCGCCCAGCATGAAGCGATCATTCGCTACGTCATAGCGCTCGCGAATCTCTTCCAGCATGTCCAGCAGAATCAGGTCAAAACGAATGCCGCGGAAAAGCAAGTTCTTGTAGTTGTCGACATCGTCGGGGTCAATGAGGCCGGCCGGGAAGAGCGGGCAGGCCAGAAGGACTCGATTCCTAATCGCGAAATCGCTGAGATGATCGCGATACAAGGCAGCGTCTCGATATGTCCCATGCACATAGACGCAGATCCGCTGAATTTCATCGGGCACGTACATGCAATACGAGAAACGCGGATCGGCGCGATGCGCGAAGAATGCTGTCCGTCCGAAAAGGAAGGCGGATCGGTCGCCAGTCCCTCGCGTTTTCGACATTTCCCCGTTCATGTCATCGGCACCGCTTGCCGGGTTGCGCTTGTGGCTAGGGCCGCGCGTAGCTAATGCTCAGCATGCCCTCTATATCGAGCGGATCGACGCCGTAGTGTTTTCTCTGTTCGGCGCGCAGCAGCGCCTCGGATTCGAGATCGCCTTCAAGCGGCAGGGATAGTCGTTTCCCCTCTTGCAGGGCGGATTCGCGCGTGGCGACATCCATCATCATTGCCATCAACGCGTCTTCGTCGTTGTATTCGGATGCGCGGATGCCCCGCACAGTTTCAGCGAAGTCGACAATGTGGCTGATCACCGCGGCGCTATAGTAGTTGCGGCGATGATAGGCGCTTTTGCCAAGACGATAGGGATTGACGTATTCGATGCGCCCTGTCGGCAGATCGACATGCGAGGACAGCCAGTCGCGCCCGTCCCCCAGATGCACGATGGGGTAAGCCAGGTCGTGACGTCCGCCATTTGCCAGAGCCTCATCGGTGCAATAGCGCAGCTCGCCGATGCCGTGCCAACCTTCGCCCGCTTGTTGCACGATTGCGCCGCGCGCCCCCGCCAGCTCCGTGTAGCCCGGCCGCGGATAGCGGCCCAGCATGCTTTTGATATTGCCGGCGTGGTCAATGACCAGCGCCTGATCGGGGAACCAGAAAAAGTGCGCGCGGTACTTCTCCGATTCGTGATAGCGATGCGCCAACTGATAGTGCCCGTCCGTCGGCATGACATGCGATATGGCTTGAACCTCGCTGGGATGCGCGCCGAAGAAGCGAATCCAGCGCGAGTTGTTGTGGTAGCCGGTGTGATCGTGCCAGCAGGTCAAGCGCTTGATCGGTCCAATGAATCCGTCTTCGGCGATCAACTTGATCATGCGGTCGAAGGGAAAGCGGAAGAAATTCTCGGCGATGAGCAAGACCGCATCGTTGCCGCGGGCCGCCTGCACCATTTCCCGCGCTTGAATCAGCAGGCTGCACATGCTCGTCTCGACATTGACGTGAATGCCATGGGCAAGCAGATAGCAGCAAATCGAGTGGTGGGACGGAATCGGGCTGACCACGAAGGCCGCTTCCATCGGGCGCGCCTTGACCAGTTCTTTGAGATCATAAAAGGCCGGTACGCCTAAGGACTGGGCGAATTCATCGGCCGAGCCTTTGACCGGGTCGCAGACCGCCACCAGCTCGATCCAGGGTTTCAAAAAGTCGAAGAGCGGCCGGTAGGTCGTTTTGGAGCGATTGCCCGTGCCGACCAGCGCCACTCGCAGCTTTTCATTCAGTGCCATTTTGCAGCCTTTCTTTGATTGCGTCGGGTATCTCCGCCTCATAAACTTGCGCATGTCCGGTTCTGTCGCTGGTGTAGACAACAAAGCGATTGTCCGGCGAGAACGAGGGATGCGGGTGGGTATGTTGTGGCGCGTAGACCTTGATCGGGCCGTCTTCATAGGGGAAGGGACCGTTCCAGTGCGCGCCCTCGCTGCTGGCGCCGGGATAGCAGAGCGTGATTGGAAATCCCGCCCCGTCCAGCGGGTTAAACAGTTGCAAACCGATATCGGGAAAATTGGTATCGGCGACCATCATCGCGCCATCGCGATTGCAAATGGCGTGCCAGGCGTTGAAAGAGGCGACTCGCCGCTCAACGCCGGTATCGACGTTGATAGCGCGGATGCCCTTGTTCCAATCGACAAACGCCAGTTCGCGCCGGCCGGGGATCCAGCTTTCGTGGGTGATCCATTCGCCCGGCGCGCGCTGATAGAGGCGGCGATTGCCTGTTCCGTCGCGCTTGATGATCCAGACGCGATCCTTGAGCGGACCAGCATAATAGAGCAGGTCGGCGTCATCGGGGCAGAACATGAGATGGGCGATGGTATCTCGCTTAAGGATGACCTCGCGCTCGCCGCTGCTGGTATCGACAACCGCCAGGCAGGCTTCCGCATTGACGCTGAAGCGGATCGCCCAGTAGCGGTCGTCGAAACTGAGCGCCGTGGTGCCCATGGCATCCGCGACCATGCCGGCTTCGCGCAAGCTGACCTCGCCGAAGTCGACCAGTTGCTCTTCGCGCAAAGTCTCGGTATGGACTCGGTATGCGCCCCTGCCGGCGGTGAAATAGACGTAGCGCCCATCGTGCGAGGGATAGACCGAATACTCGCCGATGTTCTCGCGTTCTGTTAGTTGGATCAGCTTGCCGTTGGCGCGCTCTTCGGCGAAGATCTCCGGTCGGCCTGTGCGATGTGAGACGAAGATCAAGCGCTGCATGGCATCGTCGTAAGCTGGGACGATAAAAAATGGATGGTGATGAATCGAGGCTTGATCGGTGACCTGCCTGATTTTGACGCCGGTGCTTTCGTCTTGAAAACAGATCGATTCCGACGGATAGATTTGTCCGCGGGCCATCTAGGAGACGTTCCGTTCCAGAACGGCAAAGCCGGCTTCGGTCAATTCGGCGGCGATGCGGTCGATCTCGCCCTGCGGCAGCGGACGAATGGGACGCCGCATGCGCATGGACGGGAATTTGCCGATCAGTGTCATGGCGCACTTCATGCGTTGATGCGCGTCGCTCGACGGTTCGCCGAAGCGATAAACGATCTGCGAGAGCGGACGCACCTTGTCTTGCAGGGTATTGGCTTGTTCCAGGTCGCCGCTCAAAGCCGCCTTGACCAAGGCTGTGATCAACTCCGGCACGAATCCCGCGAAGCCAACCAGCGCGCCATCGGCGCCGTCGAGCAGCGTCACCAGCAGGTATTCGTCCTGGCAGCTGATGATGCTGACATCGGGCGCGGAGATCTTCAAATTGCGATAGTCATGCGCCCAACGCGACATATCGCGCGTGCCCATTTTGATGCTGACGACGCGGTCGAGTTGAGCCATGGCCTGCATTTCCGCCAGCGAATAGCTGGCTTTGGTCCAGGCCGGGTACTGATGCACGATAATGTCGATTTCAGCGTCTTCGGCGACATCTTTGAAGAAGCCCACGGCGGTTTCGCTGGTCCTGCCGAAGCGCAGCCAATGATGCGGCGGCATCAGCAGGATGGCGTCGGCGCCGACGTCTTTCGCGGCCAGCGCCTGCGCGATGGCTTCGTCGCTGCCTTCGGCACAAACGCCGGAGACTACCTTGACCTTGTGCCCAACTTCGTCAGCGATGATCTCGGTGACGCGGGCTCGCTCATGATTGCGCAGGGACATGACCTCGCCGGTATGTCCATTGCAAACCAAGCCGGTGATGCCATCCACCGAAGCTAGATACTGAACGTATTCGCGCAAGCCGATCTCGTCAATCGAGTCGTCGTCATTAAAGGGACACAGCGTCGCCGGCAGTACCCCGGTCCATGGTTGTTGGATCATTCCTTCACCCTTTCCAAACGTTGATTCGCTCAAGAAACGCGGTGCCGCTCCAGAAAGTCGTAATTCGGCGTGACACCCAAGCCCGGCCTATCGGGTATGGTCAAATAACCGTCCTCATCCAATGTCATCTTTTCTTCAAAGATCTTGCCGCGGTTGACATCCACGGTCTCGCGATAGAACTCCACGATCAAGCCGTTGCTGATGGCGCCAACCAGGTGCAGATGGATCTCTTGATCGCCGTGCGGCGCGATATGCAAGTCATGGGCGGCGACCAACGCAGCCACATTCATGAATTCTGTTATGCCGCCCAGTATCTGCGCATCGGCGTTGTAGATGGCGGCGGCCTCATTGGCGATTAAATCGCGGAAGCCGTAGCGCGTGTATTCGTTCTCGCCCGTGGCGATGGGAATCGATGTCGACCGCGCCAATATGCCATGACCGCGATAATCATCCGGCGCGACTGGCTCTTCAAACCAGAACACGTCATACGCTTCCATCTTGCGGGCGATGTCGATTGCCTCGCGCAGGCTGTAGGCGCAATTGGCGTCGACCATCAGTTTGACGTCTTCGCCGATCGTCTGGCGCACGACGCGCACACGCTCTAGATCTTCCTTGATGGACGCGCCGCCGATCTTCATCTTGATCGCCCTGGCGCCCAAGTCGAGGTTTTCTTCCATCTCGGCGGCCAAGCCGGCGAGTCCCTTGCCTTCTTGATAGTAACCGCCGGCGATGTAAGCCGGCACGCGATCGTGGAAACCGCCCAGCAGCTTATGCACCGACTTGCCGGTGGCCAGCCCCATCAGATCCCAAAGCGCGATATCAATGCCGCTGATGAAGCGCGTGGTGATGCCGCGTCTGCCCACCAGCTTGGGTTCCCAGAGCGCGTCCCAGATGCGGCGGTAATTGAAGGGGTCCTCGCCGATCAGCAGCGGCTTGAAATGCTCCAGCAAGCCCTGCGCGACCTTGGCCATGCCGGGCGTAGCGGGTTTGCCCGCCCAGCCGATGCCGCTCACTCCCTCGTCAGTGTGGATGCGCAGCAAGCTAAGCCCGCTGTCCGTGTAGATGTGCTTGCCATTGCGGATCGGCTCCCCGCGCTCCCAACGATAAACGCGCAGTTCGACATCTGTTATTTTCATGCTGTCGCGCGCTCTCTCTCAAGGTGTGAATACGGTAGCGGCGATATGGCGGACGCCGCCGTTGCATTGAATCTCGTCATCGGCTCTGTTGATATAATACGCGGTCATCACCTTGCCGCCGCTCAGCTTGATCGTGCGCGGATAACCCAGGTCCCAGGAGCCGGCGTCGTCGCGCAGAATGAGTTCCGGTCCCCAGCTTTTGCCATTGTCTTGGGAGAGGCGGGCGCGAATGCCGTAAGGCAGGACGCGATAACCGTAGACGATGAGCAGGCGTCCGTCATCGAGCAGGGTCAAGTCGGTCGGACCGCCCCAATCGCTCGGTCGCGAAAGGAACCGCCAAGTGCGTCCGCCATCGGGCGATTCAAAGATCTCGGGCCAGGCGTTGCGCGCGTCAATTTGGCAGCGCAGCGCCGCCAGAATTCGGCCATCGTCAAGCATGACTGGGCTGGCGTAATAGCGATTGACATAATGCCCGTCAGCCGAGTCAGTGATGATTGGCGCCAGATAATTCCAGGTCAGCCCGGCATCCGGCGATCCATAGACCGCGACGAAGCGATTGCCGCGCTTGCCCGAGGCGATGCCGGCAGTGACGAAAAGCAAGACCAAGCCATCGGGACGCAGGATATAGTCCGGCTTGACCTGTATCCATTGGAAGCCGAAGGAAGGCATGCGGAAAGGACCTTCCCAGCTATGCCCGCGGTCGCGCGAATATTGAATGTAGCCGATCGATTGATCCCGTTCGGGCGGGATGCCGAAGCCGGCCGTCATGAAGAAGTCCGGCGATGCCCAGTCATAAGGTTCGCTTGGCGCGTCTTCGGCGCTCATGAAGAGCGGTCTTTCGATCTCTTGTCGGTTGCCGAGCGACCGCAAGCTCTCAATGGGCCAGGTCAAGCCGCCGTCGCTCGAGCGCATGACGACGTATTCGCCGCCGCGGGCATCGACCACGTGATGCGCCATGTCGTAGGGAGAGCTGTAGTTACAGGGTCCGCGGGAAAAACTTATCAGCAGTTCGCCGTCCGAAAAAGCTTTGAAGCCATGATTGAAGGGCCAGGCAGCGAAGTAACCTTCGTCATAATAGATGGTGATGTGTTCGGCGTCCGTTGGGTATTCGGCAGACGGATACGCTGGTGATGACATCAAAACTCCCTTGCGCTCCCGGGCTTAACTGTTGCGGCGCGGGTCCAGCGCATCGTTCAAGCCATCGCCCAGGAAGACAAAGGCCACGGTGATGACGCCGATGGTCACAGCCGGGCTGAGCACCAGATGAGGGAATACCTGCCACAGGCGCAAGGACTCGTTAAGCATGGAACCCCAGCTGGCGTTGGGCGGTTGCACGCCAATGCCGAGGAAGCTCAAGGTCGCTTCAAAGGTCACAGCGCCACCCATGCTAGCAGTCACAGCCACGACCAGGGGACCCAGAGCGTTGGGTATGACGTGGCGCAGCATGATATGCCACTCGGAAGCGCCGAGCGCCCGCGCCGCCAATACATAATCTTCTTCGTTGATGCTCAAGACTTGCCCGCGGATTAGCCGCGCCAGCCCGGGCCAGGCGATCAAAGCCAGGGCGCTGAAGACCAGCACGTAGTCCAACCAAAGCGTGTTCAGATAAAAGGGATTTTTTGTCTGTTCATAAAGCTGATCGAACCAGTTGATGATCGGACGGCGCAGGGTCGTATTGATAAGAATGACGAGAAGCAAGCCCGGCATGGCTTGAATCAAGTCGCTGATCCACATCAGAAACTGGTCGGTGCGCCCGCCGCGAATGCCGGACCAGGTACCGAGCAATACGCCGATGACAAGGCTTATGGCGGTGGTGGAGAAGGCGACCAAAGCGGCTGTGCGCGCGCCGTGTAGCATCCGGCTGAGGACATCCCGCCCCAGGTCGTCGGCGCCCAGGGGATGCTCGACGGTGAATCCGCCAAAGGCATTGGCGATGTTCTGTTCGAGGAAGTCGTAGGGCGCGATATGCGGTCCGACCAGCGCCAGGATGAGGAAGGCGATCACGACGAACAGGCCGCCCACCGCCAGCCAGTTCCGCCGGAAGCGCCGCGCCCCGTCCTGCCACAGGCTGCGATGGTATTCCAGCGAGAGGCTCTTGTCGTCGATGACGCGGGAGCGTTTAGGGCTGGCAGTCTCCGCGCTCATTTCGCCCTCACTCGGGGGTCCAGAATCGGATAGATGATATCGACCAGGAAATTGCTGATGAAGATAATCAAGGTGCCGACGACAGCCACCGCCATGATGATAGGATAATCGACCTTCTTGATGCCCTCGATGGTCAGCAAGCCAAAGCCGGGGATATTAAAAATGAGTTCGACGATTAATGAGCCGTTGATGAGGCTAATCATCACCAGGCCGAGAGTGGTGACGACCGGCGTCAACATCGGGCGCATCATGTGGCGCATGATGATCCAAAACTCGGGCACGCCTTTGGCGCGGGCGGTGCGCACATAAAGTTGGCTCTTGATTTCCAGCATGGCGGAGCGGGTCTGGCGCACGATGATGGGCAGGATGCTTATCGATATGACCGCGACCGGCAGCGCGGCGTCGATATGAAACAGTCCACTCCACCCGTAGGGCACGTCGATTAGCCCGAGTTGCAGCACGAGCAAGAGCAATAGCATCGGACCGACGACGAAAATGGGAATGCCGTTGATGAACAAGACGGTGCTGATAATGAGCCGATCCAGCCAGCGATTGTGATAGAGCGCCGCGATCACGCCAAGACCGATACCGACCACGGCGCCGATGACAGTGGCGGCGAAGCCCAACTGCATCGATATCGGTAGTCGGAATTTGACGATTTCCAGTACCGGGCGGTCGACTTGCAAGCGAATTGAGCGTCCCCAATCCCCTTGGACCAGCTTGTTGAGATAATTGCCGAACTGCACAATGAAGGGCTCGTCCAAGCCATACTTCTTCCGCAGCGCCAGCATGACGACTTCGTCTTCGCTGTCGAAATCTTCGCCCTGGATGAACATCATGCGGATGGGATCGCCGGCTCCGTAATACATCATCGCATAGGTAACAAAGAGGATGAGCAAAAGCCCAACCGACCAGCGCAATAGACGTATCAGCAAGAATGATGCCATGCCGGCGCTTCCTTTACCCCACCCGAAGTCCCTCCCTCCATCAATAGAGAGAGGGACTTTACTCCCCTTCCCTCATTTTGGGGGGAAGGGGGATGGGGGCTAACGCTCGATGTAGATCTTCCAGGGTTCGATCACGCTAACGTCGGGACCACTGTAGTATTCCATGACGTGCGCGCGGGCGTTGGCGGTGCGCAAGGGCTTGCCGAAGTGCATGATGACGTAGTCGCCCTCGTATTGCGCCTGCGCTTCGAGCGCCAGTTCGCAGCGCCGCGGATCATCCGGCGCCAGGGTCAAGGCTTCGTCAACCGCCGCTTCCAGCGCCTCGTTATAGTAACCACGCAGCATGGAGCTGCTGGCAACGGGACCCGATGAATGGCCCGCCGCCCACATATAGGTAGCGGCATCGGGGAAGCGAATGACAACATCGTCACGGCTCAGGTTGATCTTGTCGAAGTCATCGCCGAAGCTGTTGGGATCTTGCTGGAACTCGACATTTTCGATGCCCAGGTTCTGGCGCCAGAACTCGATGACCGCTTGCAGCGCGCGGTTGTTGAACTCGTTGCTGCCGCGCGGCGTGACGCGCAGTTTCGGCAGGTTCATGGCATCGCCATAGCTGGACGCGGCCAAAGCGGCTTGCGCGCCTTCGACATCGTAGGGATAGCCGGACGCGTCCGGGTTCTGGCAGGTCACGATATCGTCCAGGGTCTGCGTGGTCATAACGCCGCTGCCTTCGATCGGGAAGGCGGCTTGGAATACAGCGTTCCAATCGACCGACTTGATCAGCGCTTCACGGACTTTCGGATCACTGGTCGGCTCGACAGTCGGCTGCATCCAGAAGGTGTTGAAGCCGATAGCGTCGAATTGACGGAAGTAATCCGGCATTGCCGAGCGCAGGACCGAGGGCGCCGCCGCCAAACTGGCGTCGATTTGATCGTTCAGCGCCATCGTGCCGACGATTTGCTGATCAGGAACAAACTGGAAGGTGACCTTTTCCAAGATCGGACCGTCTTTCCACCATTCCGGATTCGGCGTCAACTCGGCCGTCTGCAGGTCGGCGTCAAAGCTGGTGAGGATGAAGGGACCGTTGACGATGGGATTGTTCTCCGGCTTCCAGAATTCGTTGAAGCCATGTTCCAGCACGTCCTCGGCGCGGGCGATAGCCATGTGCGCGGTGGCGATGCGCCAGAAGAAGATCGGATCCGGCAGGACCAGCTCAACCTGGACGGTCGAATCATCAAGCGCCGACAGACCACTGACATCGACGGTCATGGCGTCTTCGGCAGCCATCTCGCGCGCATCGGCGAATCCCTGCACGTTGCCCAGATAAGTGCGGATACGGCCGACGCTGTTAAGCGGCGCCGCTTGCACCTGCCAGGAATCGATGACCTGCTGCGCGGTAATAGAGCTGCCATCGGACCAGCGAGCCTCCGGGTCGACCGAGAAGGTCCACACGGTGCCATCGTCGTTGGAACTCCAATCGTTGAAGTAGCCGGTCTTCAAGTTGAAGTCGACATCAAAATAGAGTGGCGGAACCGACTGGAAAGTGATCCAGTTCTGCTGGTCGCCGCCGGCCGACAAGATCTGGAAGCTGAAATTGGCGACGCCGGAAGAACCGGTGGCGATCCTCAGCACTTGATCCTGCGCCATTGCGCCGGTCGCGCCGAGCAGCAAGACCAACGCGATCAGGGTTAGGGTGAATAACTTCTTCGACATAATCTCCTCCTCATTTGAACCTTATGTCAATTTGCTTGCTATAGGACGGACACACTCTTCTATGCCCACAGCTTTGATTGAGCTGTCATAACGAAAACCGTTTCTCGCGCTCGCCTGCTCCTTTCAATAAATGACTCTAAAACAGCTGACCGCAAATCGTCTTGTCAGCCACGGGTGAATAACTCGTCGCAAAGATAATCCGATGACTCGCGGATGACGAGCTGCGTCGGCAATTTGATGACGCGATCGGTCCTGTTTCCATTATTCGCAATGCCCTGCAACAACAAGCGGGCAGCTGTTTTCCCCAATAAGTTCAGGTCGCGGCGGATCACCGTGACCGGTGGACGATACAACTGCGTCAGGTGGATGTCGTCGCATGCGACCAGCGCAATATCGCGCCCGACCGTCAGCTGCCGATCTTGCAGCGCTTGCAAGGCGCCGATCAATATGATATTGCCCGCCACGATCAAGGCTGACGGCTGCGGTCGATTGCGCATCAGCAAGAGCGCCTCGGCAAAGGCGTCGGTTTCAGTGAAGGACGCGAAGCGCGCCAATTCGCTGCGGGGCGGAATCCCGGCTTCGGCCAGCGCCTCTTGATAGGCTCGAAATCGCTGCTGTGTGGGGTAAAAACCTTGTGGTCCGCCGATGAATCCGATATTGCGATGCCCGTTTTCGACCAGATGCAAGACCGCTTTGCGTACGCTGCTTTCGTGATCGGACTGTACGGCGAAAACGCGCTCTCCGTCGACGGGCTCGCGATCCAGCAGCGCCGTCGGTATATTCGTCTCCTGAATAAAGCGGCGCGAGGGTTCGGGCGATTCCGAGGCGGACGAGACAATCAATCCGCTCACCTGCCGGCTGGCTAGCAGACGCAAACAGGCGATATCCAGATCGGCTTGATTGCGCGAGGACACCAGTGTTACGGCGTAACCATTGGTGGCAAGAGCCTCGGCAGCGGCTTCATATATGGTGGAAATGACCGGATTGGCGATGCTGCCAACCAGAAAACCAATCGAGTTGGTCTCTCCCCGGCGCAAACTATGCGCCAGGAAAGCCGGCTGATAATCCAACTCCTCAGCGGCTTCTACCACGCGCGTCTTCAAAGCCTCGGAGACATGCGGGTAATTGTTCAGCGCCCGCGAAACGGAACTGACCGAGACCCGCGCATGATGCGCCACATCGTGGATGGTAGCCTTCTGCGACAAGGACAATCCCTGGAAATCTGAAAACGATTTCCGAAACTTTAGCGCATAAGATGATGTTTGTCAAACGGATTGATCATGCTCGCAGGGCAATCGCATTAAATTGTTTTTTCACCACAGGTCGCGCAGACACCGACCGGCAAAGCGCGTAGGGGCGACCAATCTGGTCGCCCGCCGATAAATCGATGAGTTGCGGCATAGTGCCCTCGGTGGTTACGAAAAATCCAGTTTCGCCTCATGCCAGTCGCCATCGTTTGAAGCGATTGACTTGCGTCAGACGACGAGCGGACTTTGACATTTCCTCGCCTTTCGCTATACTCTTCCGCTGAAAACGTTTTCAAAAGCGATCGCTTCCGGAGATTGGCTATGCCCGATTATCAGGCGCCTGACGGCGCATATCCTATTCTGCTGACCGCCTTTGACGAGAATGATGCGCTCGATTTGCCAGCCATCAGCAGCTTGCTCGACTTTTATAAGGATGTTGGCGTTCCCGGCGTGCTGGCTTTGGGTCAGGCGAGCGAGGTGCTCTATCTCGATGACGACGAACGTTTGACAGTAGCGCAGCATGTGGCGGATCACCCCACTGGCGACTTGACCATCGCTACGGTCGGCAACTTCGGCGCGACGCTGTCCGAGCAGGCAGCTTGCTTGCGGAGGATCTACGACATGGGCAGCGATCTTGCGGTGGTTGCGCTGTCCCTGTTGCCCAGCGCGCAGAATCTGGACGAGCAGTTGCTTGCGATTGCTTCCCTGGTCGGCGCTCATGTGCGGCTGGGCATATATGAACTGCCGCAGCCGGAGCACCGCCTGCTGACGCCGGCCGAAGTCGGGCGAGTGGCGGCCAGCGGTCGATATTATTTCATGAAGGATACCTGTCGCGAAATCGCGCCATTCAGCGCCAAGGTGAGAGCCGCTGCCGGCAGCAAGCTCAAGCTCTTTCAAGCCAATCTCAAAGTCCTGCCGCCGTCTATGGAAGCCGGCAGCCGCGGATTCTGCGGCTGGCTGCCTATGGTTTCTCCCGAATTGAGCGCGCAAGTCTGCGATTTGTCGCTGCCGGGGGAGATCCGCAAGGAAGCGCACCAGCGGTTGGTGGCTTTCAACGAGGTCATGGTGGCGCAGGGCTTTCCCGCTTCGGCGAAGCATATCCTGGCGGGACGCGGCGTCGCGATTCAAGCCTGGAGCCGGGCTGAATCGGCGCGGCGATTCTGCGAGTCGGGAGCGGCGGCTCTGGACCAATACATCGCGGAAAACGAGCCCTTTACGGCGGTCGCGATGGCGGAGACTCGATGAAGCCCAACATCATCGTCTTCTTCAGCGATGACCACGCCGCTTGGGCGCTGCCACCCTACGGCAACAGCGAGATCATCGCGCCCCATATCAGCAAGCTGGCTGATGCTGGCGCTGTGATGGAAAATGCCTTCACGCCATGTCCGGTCTGCTCGCCGGCGCGGGCCTCGTTTTGGACGGGCTTGTATCCCTCACAACACGGCGTGCACGATCATCTGGCGGAGGATGATCCAGAGGTGGGAGCGACGCCCTGGCTGCAAGGCATTCCGACCCTCGCCGATTACCTGCGCGATGCCGGATACATCAGCGCCATGTGCGGCAAATGGCATTGCGGCGCGGGCGAAACCCCGAAGTCCGGCTTCGATTACTGGCACAGTTCCTGGCGCAAGACACCCAAGTACAGCGCGATGACCCACAAATACAGCGATCAAGGTCAGGTGGTGGAGCGTACCGGCTACGATACGCGGATCATCACCGACGCCGCCATCGACTTCCTGCGGCGGCGCGACGGCGAGAGACCTTTCTTCCTCTTCATCGGATACGCGACTACGCACAACCCCTGGATCAATCGCGAAGAAGAGCTGGTTGCGCGCTATCGCAATGCGAGTTTCGACGATATTCCCGACGATAGTCCCTTTGCCTTTGGCGAACCGGGTACGCATCCCGTCGCGCCGGATGATCCCGGCGAGGCGCGGGCGCAATACTACGCTTCGGTAACGATGATCGACGAGGCGGTCGGACGGGTGCTGGAGGAACTGGCGGATCAACGCGATGAAACGCTGGTCGTCTACACTTCCGATCATGGGCTGAACATGGGGCACCACGGCATCTGGGGCAAGGGCAACGGCAGCGAACCGCTGAATATGCTCGAGGAATCCATTCGTGTGCCGCTGATCCTCAATCAGGCCGGGGAGATCGCAGGGGGGCAAAGACGCGCCGAGCAAGTCAATCACTGCGACTTGTTCATGAGCCTGCTGGACTTCGCTGACGCGCGGCCACAAGCGGCGGATCGTTTCCCTGGCAAAAGCTTCCGCGGCATGCTGCTCGGCGAGGGCGATCCAGCATGGGAGAACAGGACCATCGTCGAATACGGTAATGTCCGCGCGATCCACGACGCGCGTCACAAACTGGTTCAGCGCCGCGATGGCTACCCGAACCTCTTGCACGACCTGGGGCGCGATCCGCGGGAGACGGTGAATCTCTACCGAGATCCACAGTACCAGGGCGTTGTGAGGCGCTTGACCGGCGCGCTGGAGAGCTTCTTCGCGGTATACGAAGTAGCGGAGCGCAGCGGACTACGCGGGGACGATCTGCCAGTCCATAACCGGAACGAAGCCTGGCGAAGCAAAAAACGCCTGAGTAATCCCAACTGAGTAACGGAAAACTCACCACAGAGGCGCAGAGACAAATGGCAAAACAATCAAATACATATCGCACAACTGATGACCTATATGAAGCTCAGAATCTCAAAAGGGGATTGCTGATCAACTTCAATTTACGATTTTTGAGAGAAGGAGCGGGTAGTCCTTTTGTTCTCTCCTCTGCCCTCGCTGTGTCTCTTTGGTGAATTCCCCACTTTTTTGGGATATAGCGGCCAGATTTACATGACTGACCTGGACTTTCTTCCGGTGAAAGGCTCTTATGAAAATAACAGCGATTCATGACCGGGTCGTGCCCATACGCTCGGATATCCGCAACGCCTTCATCGACTTCTCGCAGATGACCGCTTCAATCGTCGGCATCCAGAGCGATGTCATACGCGCTGGCGCGCCACTGATTGGCTATGGCTTCAACTCCAATGGGCGCTACTCGCAGAGCGGCATCCTGCGCGATCGCGTCATTCCCCGCCTGCTGGCGGCGCAGCCCGGGGCGCTGCTCAACGACGATGACAGCAATTTTGATCCCGCCAAAGCCTGGGACATCATGATGAGCAACGAAAAGCCGGGCGGTCATGGCGAGCGCTCGGTGGCGGTGGGCGTCGTCGATATGGCGCTCTGGGATCTGGTCGCCAAGATCGAAGACGTCCCGCTTTATCGTTTGCTGGGCCAGCGCTACCGCGGCGGCCAGGTCGACGACGATGTCTTCGTCTATGCCGCGGGCGGCTATTATTACCCGGGCAAGGATCTGGGCGCGCTGCAAGAGGAAATCAAGACTTATCTCGGTCTGGGTTATAACAGGGTCAAGATCAAGATCGGCGGCGCGCCGCTGGCGGAGGACCTCAAACGCATCGAGGCGGTCATTGACATCGTCGGGGACGGAAAGCGCCTGGCCGTCGATGCCAACGGGCGCTTCGACCTGAAGGAGGCGCTGGCTTACGCCCAAGCCCTGGAGTCATACGACCTGTTCTGGTACGAGGAGCCGGGCGATCCCCTCGACTATCTGCTAAACGCCGCGCTGGCGGCTTCGACCAGCTTGCCGCTGGCGACGGGCGAAAACCTTTTTTCGACCATCGACGCGGCCAACTTGATCCGCTACGGCGGCATGAGGCCCGATAAGGATTTCCTGCAAATGGATCCCGCGCTCAGCTACGGTTTGGTGGAATACCTGCGCACGCTGGACATGCTAAGCAATTACGGCTGGTCCCCCCGGCGCTGCATCCCGCACGGCGGTCACCAGTTCGCCTTGCATATCGCCGCCGGTTTGGGGCTCTTCGGCAATGAATCCTACCCCCATGTTTTCCAGCCCTTTGGCGGCTTCGGCGACGATATCGCCGTGCGGAACGGGCGAATTCAGCCGCCGCAGGCGCCCGGAATCGGCTTTGAACTGAAAGCCGACCTGATGAGAGAATTCGACGGGCTTTTCTAATGGCGCGGGACTATACAGCCAGGACGGCCGCATGATCGCCTTTGTCACCTTCTACATGGATGTCACGGCGCGGACGATGGAGGACATTCATCGGACGACCTCGACCATCACCGTGACCGAGCCGCAGAAATACATCCAGACCATGTTCGCTTCGGCCAGGCGATTCCACAGCCAATGCCGGCAAGTCATACTTAGCGACCGGGGCACGCTCTTCCCCCCGCATCCGGGTACCGATATCATCCGCTTCGATCTCGATGCCGAGAGCCCGATGATGTCGCGGTCTATCGCCTGGCTTGCATATGTCGAGGAGGCGGCGGAGCACACGATATTTCTGGATTCCGATATCCTGATTAATGGCGATCTGTCTCCGGTCTTCGACTACGACTTCGATGTATCACTGACTTACCGCAATGAGGACAAATGGCCCATCAACGCCGGCATCAATTTCGCGCATAGACAGCGCATCGACGGCGCCGCGCGCTTCCACAGGCGCTGGCTGCGGCGCTTCCGCAGCCAGCATCATGGCAGGGGTGTTTGGGGTGGCGATCAAGACGCCCTGCGCGAGATCTTCAGCGCCGTGGACTTCGCCCGCGACGATATCTTTTGCCATGATCTCGACGGCATCAAGGTCTTGTTCCTTCCTTGTTCGACTTACAATTTTTCGACATCAATGAAATGCGAGATGGACGGGCATTACCCGGAGAAGAAAGTCTTGCATTTCAAAGGCAGGCGCAAGCCGCATCTGTTTCCCTATTGGCGTCGCTATATAAAACAAGAAGCGACCGAAAAAGGATAGACGATGGAACTGATTCCCCATATTGACATCATTGAGCCGGAACGCATCGCGGCGCTCTTCTCGGACCCGCGCAACTACTCCTGGCGCGCGGTGGATTGCGAAACGCTGGATACCTGGTCTCCCGATTTTGGATTGACCGCCTATCCCAAGCCCAGCATTTATCGCGCGAACGCTGTCGCCGAATCCGGGCGCTCGTCGACATTGCGCCATCGCTTCTGGCAGACAATCGAGAGCCAAGCCGATCACACCGGTCGGCGCTACGTCGGTATCTTGATCTATTGCAAGGCGGGTGAAACCTGCCCGATGGAACTGCGCCTGGCCAGCCAAGAGATCGGGCGCGTGGAGCCGAGCCGGCACGACAACCGCCCCCACCTGATTGTGGTCGACAAGCCGGTGCAATTCATGGGCGCGATGGAAGTTTTTCGTTTGACCGCGCCGGGACCCGGGGGCTATCGCATTGAAGGATTTGTCTTGTTGCGCGAGCGCCCAGAGCCGAGCCGCTTCGCCCCGGAGATCGCGAATTTGACCCTTCGCGCGCAGCGCGCCGAGGACGGGCACTGGACGGCTCGCTTGCAATTCACCACCTCGCGGCTGGCGCGGGTTGACGCGGTCATCGTCGATAATGAGGCCGCGTTTCGCGCCGAGCGGAGCGCCGAGCCGGCGCGCCTGCATCATCTTGTTTTTTCCGATTTGCCAGCCGAGCGCAGCTACGAGGTCGCAGTCTCAGCGTCCGACCCCTCCGGTGAATCGTTCACGGAGACGCTGGCGTTTTCCACTGCGCAGGCTGAGGCGCCGCTCGCGGAAAAGGTCGCTGTTCCGCTGGAACTGATAAATCTCAACAGGACTGATCTCGCCGGTCTGCCTTTGACATTTGGACTTCCCTTCAGCAAGGGCGCCGTTCCACAGGTTGAGACTTGCCGCTTGCATGTGGGAGAACAAATCCTGCCGGCGCGGGCGCAAGCGCAAAGCCACTGGGACGATGGCACGGTACGTTGGGCGCTCGTGGAAAGCCGCGTTCCCCAAGGCTTGGCAGGTGAAGGGTCGCTATCGGCAGAGCTCCATGTCAACGCGCCAGACCTGAAAGCGGCCCGGCTGAGCCGAACCGCTTCCGACCGGAGCGACGATGCGCTGCGCTTGAAGGTTTGCGATGATGACCTTGTGATCGAGAGAGGTCTGAATGAAAACTGGGAAAAAGCCTTGTCACTGTCGGACCTGCGCTTCCAGACGACGTTGAGCAACGGCACGAGGCTGCGGTCGAGCGCGGTCCGCTGTCTGAGCCGAGATTCTCGCGCTCTCCAGTTCGAGGTCAAGCACGAAGACGAGAGGGGCGTCGCGCACTTGAGAAGCGCGCTGCGCTTGCGCCTTTACGCTGGGCAAAGGTTCGTCAAGCTGCAGCACCGCCTGGAAGTGATCAGCCCGGCGCTGGCGCCCGCGGCCAATGGCGGCGACTTGCCAGCCGAATGTGACGAAGCGATCCGTTCGGTCGTCGTCGGCGAGGGCGGCGAGGAGAGTACCCTGCTCAAGCTGCGCTCCTTTTCCGTCCGCATCCCCTTCTCCGGCGCGACGGTCCTTCAATACGCCGAGCAAAGTTGGAGCGCCGCCGGCGGCTGGCAACTGCGCCATGATCACGACCTGGCGTACGAAATTGGCGGCGAAAACCGAGAAGGGAGGGCGCCCGGTCATATTCGAGTTGACGGCGATTCCGGCGCGCTGGGCATCGGCTTGCGGCGCTTCTGGCAGCTTTATCCCAAAGCGCTGTCGGTGGACGAAGAGGGTATATTGATCCAGCTATTCCCGGAACGGGGCGGCGTCGACCTGCCCGGCGACGAAGACGCGCCCCACCGGCTCTACTTCTGGCTCGATGACGACGGCTATATCCTGAAATCCGGCATGGCGCTGAGCAATGAAATCCTGCTCGATTTTGGCGGCGATCAGCCAGCCGCATTTGACTGGCTGGAAGGGGGCGTCCTGGCGCGGCCCGATATCGACTATCTCAATAGTACGGGCGCGCTTTACCCGCTCGGCGCGCGGCGGGATTCGATCTTGCCCGACTACGAGAAACTCGCCGACAGCGCCCTGGCGTCTTTCCACGCCGATCGCGAGCATTTCCGCGCTTATGGACAGGTCAACTTCGGCGACTGGTACGGCGAGAGCGGCTGGTCCTGGGGCAACAACGAATACGACCCGGCTTACTGCGGCTACGCGGAGTTCTTGCGCGGGGGCGATCCGCGCTGGGCAGCCTGGTCGGCCGAGTCGGCGCGGCACCTGGCTGATGTCGATACGATCAACTTCTCGGGCGATCCCTCGGAAATCGGCGGACAATCCATGCACATGCCCGGGCACCTGGGCGGGTACTTGCCGCCGCTATTCCGCAGCAAGATGGCGGGGACCAAGACAATTCCCTCGCATACCTGGGTCGAGGGACCCATGCTGCACTATTTGTTGACAGGCGACCACTTTGTTTATGAATCGCTGCGGAAGACCAGAAACTGGCTTTTGCAGAAACGCTTCTTCGACCATTACGATTTCACGAATGCGCGCGAAGCCGGCTGGCATTTGATCCATCTCTGCATGTTGGCCGCGGCGCAAGACGATCCCGACTGCCTGAACGCCGCCTCAATCATCGTCGAGCGGGTTTTGGAACGCGCCGAGCCCGAAGGCGGCTGGGTACGCAACTTGACCGAAAGTCATTGCGGCTGTGGCTATCCGCGCTGCCGCGGCGAAGCCGGTTTCATGGTCGGCGTTTTGCTCTCCGGCTTGAAGCGCTATTACAATCTCACGGGGGACCCGCGGGTAAGCGAGGCGATCATTGGCGGGGCGCGCTGGCTGATCCGCGAGACCTTCGACCACGAGAGCGGGCACTTCCGATACACCTCCTGCCCCAACCGCACGCTCGGCGGCAACTTTCGCTGTACGCAGTGGGTGCTGGAAGGCTTGGCGGCGGCTTGGGAACTTTCCGGCGATGCCGATATCGCCCTGTATGTGAAAAAGGGCTTGCCCGCCATCGGCATGTTTCCCGAATGGATCTCTCATCTGGGCATGGGCAAAGCCATGTCACAGCAAATGCGCTATGTGCCGACGATTCTGGCGACGCTGGAATCACGACCTCTTGTTTAATGAACCATGCCGCTCATGAGACGAGAAGGCTTATTGTTTTACATGAGCGCGGCAGTTCTTCTCGCTGCCGCCGAGCGGCTGGAAGGAGAAAATGATGACTGATTGGAAGACGCGCCTGGCAATCATCAGCGACGAAGCCGATGATTCCTTCCGCGAAGCGGTCGAATTCTGTTTGCCGCTGGGCATCCGCAATTACGAGATACGCAAGCTGGGCGGCGGTCGCTTTCCCAACGTCAGTGACGAAGCGATTCAAGAAGTGATCGATACCGTCGCCGAATACGACTTGAACCTGATCGGCGTCAGCCCGGGTTTTTTCAAGCACGACCTGGACGAGGCGACAAGCGAGCAAACGTTTCATGATGGCTTGCCGCGCGCCATCACGCTGATGCGCAAGCTGGGCATGACGCGCATGACGCTCTTTACTTTCAAGCGAGGCAGCGACCCGGACGCGCCGATTCCCGGGCGGATTTATGACTACCTGGGACGGACAATCGAGATCTGTCGCGGCGAAGGCATCGAAGTTCTGCTGGAAAATGCCGCCAGCATCTGGAGCAATACCGGCGCCAATCTAGCGAAGATCGCGCGCGAGCTGGGCGCGCGCGTGGTGTGGGATCCAGCGAATGCCGCCGCTTCCGGGGAGCTTGCCTACCCCGATGGCTACGCCGAGGTCCGCGATCTGATCGCTCATGTTCACTTCAAGAATTGGACCAAGGTGGATGGTTTCGTGGCGATCAAGGACGGCGTTGCCGACTTGGCCGGACAGGTGGCGGCGCTCAAAGCCGACGGCTACGACGGATATTATTGCCTGGAGCCGCATCAATGGGCCGATCGGCATAATGCTGTGCGGGCGAACAGCGCGCAACTATTGCAACTCTTGCAAGAGGAATGAGGCAGATTATGCAATTCGAGAAGATTCGCGCGATGATCCTTGGCATGGGCGGCATCAGCCGAACCATGCTCCGCGCGCTGGAAAGCAAAGCCTGGCATGAACTGGTCGCCGTCGTCGATGTCAACGAAGACGCGCTGCAACAGGCGGGGAGCGATTTTTCGCTGCCGGAAGCGGCGCTTTTCACCGACCTGGATTCGGCTTGCCGGAGTTCGTCGGCAAATGTCGTCTTGATCAACACGCCATCCGAACTGCACTACGCGCAGAGCAAAACCGCGCTGGAAGCCGGCTTGACGCCGCTGGTCGCCAAACCGCTCGCGAATTGCTTCGCGCATTCCAGGGACCTGGTGAAGCTAGCTTCCGAGAAGCGCATCAAGCTCTGTGTGGGCCAGCAAATGCGTTATCGCCGGCACTATCTCAGCGCCGCCGAATTTGTGGCGAGCGGCGCTCTCGGGGCGGTCGAGCAGATTTATTTCCTCAGCGCCAAACCGCGACATCAGGCGCGCAATTTGAAACGCTTCGCGCAACCTGTGCTCTACGAAATGACTTGCCATCACCTCGACGTGCTCTTCGCCGTTTTGCCGGACCTGGCGCCGGAATCCGTCATTTGCGATGGCTATATGCCTTCCTGGTCTCCTTACGGCAGCGACTGTATGATCAACGGGCTTTTTCGCTTTCATGGCGGCGTGCATATGCTCTATCACGCCGGTTATTCAACGCAATCGAGCTGCTACGAGCTCCGTCTGGAAGGCGCGAAGGGCGCCCTGCGCTGCCGCGGCATCCATATGTCGAACGATACGATGGATTACGAATTCGCCGAGCGTGGCGGGGACTTCCGCCCGATCGATCTCGACCGGGGAAGGCCAGCGACCGATCCCTGGAGCCAATTCTTTGACCTCTGGTACGATTATCTCAATGGCGGGGAAGAGCCGCCCTTCAGCGGAAGCAAAAACTTGAAAATCTTGTCCGTCATCGACGCCGCGATAGCGTCCCTTGAACGAGGCGCTTTCGTCGAGATTGCCAGCGGCGCGACTTGTCAAGCTCTAGCCGAGACCCCGTCATGATCATTGATTGCCAGAGCCACGTTTTCCCCCGAGCCTATGCCGAATTGCTCACGCTTAATAGCAATAGCCTGCGCGCAAGACGCGTCGACGATGGCGTCTACCTGATCAATTACGGCGATGCGCAGCGCTTCCGTCTCGACCTCGATAGCTACAGCGTCGACCGCAAACTGCGCGACATGGACGCCTCCGGCCTTGATATGAGCGTGATCAGCGTCAATATCCCCAGTCCCGATATGCTGGACCCCGATCTGGCAAGCGAAGGCGCGCGCGTCTGCAACGATGCCCTGGCTGAGCTATGCGCGGGGCATCCCGACCGCTTTGTTGGCTTGGCCAGCCTGCCCCTCAATGATGTGCCGGCCGCCATTGCCGAATTGGACCGCGCCGTCGACGAACTTGATCTGCGCGGCGTATTCTTGCCCTCGCATGTCAATGGCGCGCCGCTTGACGCGCCGCAATTTGAAGCCTTCTACGCGCATGTCGCCGGGCGGGGCGTACCGCTGGTTTTGCACCCGACCGTGCCGGTCTGGGGCGAGGCGATCAAGGAACACAGCATGATCCCGATGGTGGGTTTTATGGTCGATACCTCTTTTGCCATGCTGCGGCTGATCCTGGGCGGCGTCATGGAGCGGCATCCGACATTAAAAGTCCTGCACCCGCATGTCGGCGGCGTATTGCCCTATCTGATGGGGCGCGTGGTCGAGCAGACCGAGGTCAAGCGGCGCGGGCGCGATCACATCACGCAGTCCCCGCGCGAAACTTACAAGCGCGTCTACCTCGATCTCGTTTCGCCCGATCCGCTGGCGATCCGCTACGCTTACGACTTCGCCGGCGCTGATCGGCTGCTCTTCGGCAGCGATCATCCCTGGGTCGGCATCGACGCCATTCTTGATATCGTTAAGGCGCTGCCTGCGCCCCCCGCAGACAAAGACAAGATGCTCGCAGGCAATGCGATGAGACTGTTTCGCATCACTTGACCTTCGTCGGGAGTTGTAAACATCGCGGAATTATTGTCACTTAGCGAAACCGCGCGGGTTTTTTCATCACCGGGGACACAAGTAGAACCAAGAATAGTGATGAACGTTTTGAGGACAGCTAAGGGAACAGGTTTTGGGCGACATGGCAGGTCGCGTAGGGCGCGTGGGTCGCGTAGACACTGACCGCCTGTCGCCCCTACGACCCGCCGCGCCCATGAACACTCTCGTTGGACAACAACAACATACGTTGTCCAACGAGAGTGTGGGTTTAGTTTTGTAGCCTTTCCCTTCCTAGGGGATACAAAACTACAAAACTAAATGGACGTCGGATCGGGCTTGCGATAAGTCTTGACATTGTGCCGACCCGTTTCCTCCGACGCTTGTAGGGGCGGGCAATCTGCCCGCCCGAAAACTCTGCGCCTCTGTGGTGAATCCTTGTCGCCCGCCGATGAAGCAACGGATTTCGACATGGTATGAGGGGCGACATGTTTTTTAACGACTAACTTGGAACTACTGAGTTTCTGTGCCTGGCGAATTTATCATAGTGTCGGAATTTATCGCTTCATTTGCGCGAAAATTGTGACTCGTCCCGCGAAAATGGTTACAATCTATTCTGACTGGGAGAGACAAGAACGCGGTTTCGCGTTGGTCCAGTCTCATATGCGATCGAGTTGATTTCGAAGGGCATCCGCTTTGAAGATGTCTGTTTGTACGCCATCTATTTGAATGAAGCGACATAGGAGAGAGCCATGAAACTTTTTGATTACGCGGACTTTGTTGAAGGCTGGGACCTCACGATAAACCGCTATGCGACGCAAAAGGTCGAATTCGGCGCGCCCGGCGTCGCGGAAAAAGTCGCCGAAATCGAAGCGCTGCTCAAGCAAAAGATAGCGGAACTGGACGCGCTGCCCAACGACCCCGAGCTGGCGAAGGCGGAACCCGACGATCTGGCCTCAATCAAGGCGCTGCGCCCGCCCGGCCGCCGCCGCTTGACGACATCGCTCCCCGACAACTTCCGCGATCGCCTGGCAGGAGCCTGGCTCGCTCGCTGCGCTGGCTGTACGCTCGGCTCTATCGTCGAAGGCTGGAAAGTGGACCGCATGGAGCGCTGGGCTGCTTACCTCGGCGACCCGTTCCCGCTGGTGGACTACTGGAGCCAGGCGGAACAACCGCATTTGCCACGCTTGAAGATGAGCGTGCGCCACGATTACACGCCCTCAAAGATGGACGGCGTGCCCAGCGATGACGACCTGAATTACACGCTGCTCGGTCTGCTGGTCCTGGAAGAATACGGACCCGATTTCACCGTCGAAGACGTGGGGGCGGCTTGGGTGAAATACCTGCCCTTCGCCTTCACTGCCGAGGGCATCGCGCTTGACAATCTGCGGGCGGGCTTGCCGGCGATGCAAGCGGGGGCGCTCAACAATCCCTGTCAGAATTGGATCGGCGCTGATATCCGCTCCGATCCCTGGGGTTATGCCGCGCCCGGCTGGCCAGAGAGAGCGGCGGAATTCGCCTGGCGCGACGCCACCATCAGCCACCGGCGCAACGGCGTCTACGCCGCCATGTTTTTCTCGGCGGCGATTTCGGCTGCCTTCGCCGTCGATGATCCGATGGAGGCTTTGAAAATCGGCTTGGAAGAGATACCCGCCGATTCCATTACGGCGCGTGAAATCCGCTGGGCGCTGGAGGTAGCGCCGTCTATCTCGGGTTACAAAGATGCCGCCGCGCTGGTCGAGGAGCGTTATCCCGGTATGTGGAAGTCGCATTCCTTCCAGAATAACGCCTTGACGATCTGGGGCTTGGCGGTCGGCGGCGATGACTGCACCAAAGTCATCGGCGAAACTGTTTCCATGGGCCAGGACAACGACTGCACCGCCGCCACCGCCGGCAGCATCTTCGGCGGCGTCTACGGGACGGATGCCATCCCCGAACACTGGACACGCAATTTCAACAACAAGATTCATTGCTACCTGAACGGGCATCCGAGTTTCGCCCTCGACTACGTGGTTGATCGCTTCGTCGCGCAGGCGGAAAGGGTCATTGCAGGTGATTAGGAGATTCACCACAGCCGCTCGCAATTCCGAGCTTGGCTGGCGCGAAATAAAAAGTTCACAAATACGAGAATTTGTAGGGGCGACCAACCTGGTCGCCCGTTGTGGCTGTAATCCGTATTTCCGCAATCAGTAATCAGACTTAAAACAGGAGAGAACCATGCGACTATTTGAGTATCCGGACAAAGTGGCGGCTTGGGAACGGATGATCAACGCCTACGCGCAGCAGAAGGTCGAATTCGGCGCCAGCGGCGTGGCGGAAAAAGTGGCGGAGATTGAAGCGCTGCTCAAGCAAAAGGTGGCGGAGTTGGACGCCTTGGCCAACGATGCCGCATTGGCAAAGGCGGAACCCGATGATCTCGAGACGATCCGCAGCCTGCGCCCGGCGGGCAGCCGCCGGATCTGGACGAGCCTTTCGGAGGATTTCCGTGAGCGCCTGGAAGGGTCCTGGCTGGGGCGCTGCTCCGGCTGCACGCTCGGCTCGATCGTCGAAGGCTGGACCGTCGAGCGGATGGAGCAATGGGCGGAATACCTCGGCGACGAATACCCGCTGGTGGATTACTGGAGTCAGGCGGAACAACCTCATAATCGCAAGTACCAAACTAGCCTGCGCGAAGACTTCACGCCCGCAAAGATGGATGGCGTGCCCACCGATGACGATCTCAACTACACGCTGCTCGGTCTGATGATCCTGGAAGAATACGGGACCGACTTCACTACCGATGAACTGGGCGAAGCCTGGATCAAATACCTGCCCTTCGCCTTCACTGCCGAAGGCATCGCCCTGGATAACTTGCGGAAGGGCATCCCGCCCATGCAAGCGGCTGAAGTCGACAATTGCTTTCTGAACTGGATCGGCGCCGATATCCGCTCGGATCCCTGGGGTTACGCCGCGCCCGGCTGGCCCGAGAAAGCGGCGGAATTCGCCTATCGCGATGCTTACGTCAGCCACCGGCGCAACGGCATCTATGCCGCCATGTTTTTCTCGGCGGCGATTTCGGCCGCTTTCGCCGTTAATGATCCGGTCGAGGCTCTGCAAATCGGCTTGGAAGAGATACCAGCCGACTGTCTTCTGGCGCGGGAAGTGCGCTGGGCGCTTGATATGGCGCCATCAATCGCGAACTATCGCGATGCCGCCGCCGCCATCGAGGAACGTTATCCGCAAATGGGCGGGGCGCACGCCATCAACAACACCGTTCTCACCGTTTGGGGTTTGACCGTCGGCGGCGGCGACTACACAAAAGTCATCGGCGAAACCGTCGCCATGGGCAAGGACAACGACTGCACCGCCGCCACCGCCGGCAGCATCTGGGGCGCAGTCTATGGCAAGAGCGCCATCCCCAAGCACTGGTACAAGAACTTCAACAACAAGGTGCATACTTTCTTGTACCACCAATCGACCTTTGCCATTGACGACGTCTTGGATCGCTTTGTCGTCCAGGCGGAGAAAGTCATGGCGGGTGATTAGCCTCCGATTTTCGAGGTAGATCAGCGGCATACCGCGAGCGCTATATGGCAAGGACGGAACGCGCTTTCGTGTCGAGATTGTAGGGCTTGTCCGGTACTGGTAAAGTCGCATTCGCCTTTGATCTACCCCCCTCAATCCCCCCATAGCAATGGGGGGAAGCTAGTTTCGACGCTGCATCAACGCGAGTATTCTGATGTTGCAAGTGTCGATAGCTGCCGTTTTCAAGCGAGTTCGCGCTACGTTAGCTCCCCTTCCCTGATGCCTCGGGATACTTCCCCCGTGAGGCGGGGGACCGAGGGGGCACTGGGCCGGGGGATGGGGTAGAAAAAGCGCGGTTGCATGACCCAGTACCGGACAAGCCTTGTAGGGGCGGGCAATCCGCCCGCCCGCCGATGACGCGACAGGTCACATAGGCTGGCGGGCGACATGGTATGTCGCCCCTACGAGTTTCGACAGTAACGCCACGCCCATGAACACTCCCACTGGACAACAACAACAAAAGTTGTCCAGTGGGAGTGTGGGTTTAGTTTTGTAGCCTTTCCAATCCTAGGGAATACAAAACTACAAAACTAAATGGGCGTCAGATCGGGCTTGCGATAGGTTTTGCGATTCTCGGGACCCTTTTCCTCGACCAGGGCTTCTTCGGCCACCAATTCTTTGATATACGGTGTACATTGCCAGCGGCTCAAACCGACAGCCTCCGCAATCGCTTCCTGGCTGTCATGCCCGGCTGCGACGGCAGCCATGATCTTGTCCTTGACGCGCGGCGCTGGCTCTGTCCTCGGACCCGTCTTGACCGCGATGACGGGTGATATGGTCGGTCGCGTAGGGCGCGTGGACACAGCCCTTCGACACTGACCGCCTTTCGCCCCTACAATTCTCGCGATGAAACTTGTAGGGGACGGGTCGAAGAGGGCTCAATTGCAAATCTAAAAGACCCTCACCAATTGTTCGCGTTCGGGGCCGACGCTGACGCTCCTGATCGGAACGTCGCATAGCTCGGCGACGCGCTTGACATAGTATCTGGCGGCTTCTGGCAATTCCTCAAGCGCGCGGCAGCCGGTGATATCGTCTCGCCACCCGGGCAGAGTTTCATAGATGGGAACGGCGCATTCCAATTGTTCATTGGTCACCGGAGGATACTCGTGGCGTCGCCCGTCGATTTCATATGCCACCGCCAGTTTCAGTTCGTCAAAGCCGGACAGGATATCCATTTTTGTAAGCATCAATTCACTCAAGCCATTGACGCTGGCGGCATAACGCAGCATAACGACATCGAGCCAGCCGCAGCGACGCGGACGACCTGTCGTTGTGCCAAACTCATCCCAAAAGTTGGCGCCAGTGCCGCGCAAGCGATCCGCGATTTCCCCGTCCAACTCCGTTGGCATAGGACCGCCTCCAACCCGGGTGCTGAAAGCCTTGGCAACGCCGATCACGCGCTCGACAAACAGCGGACCGACCCCCAGTCCGGTCAAAGCGCCGCCGGCCGTGGGCGATGAACTCGTGACGAAGGGATAACTGCCATGATCGATATCAAGCATGGTTCCCTGCGCCCCTTCACAGACGACTCGCTTGCCCGACTTCAAAGCCTTGTGCAGATAGATGGATACATCCTTGATATAAGGGCGCAGATAATCGGCTGCTTCCAGGTAGCTCTCCGCAGCCTCGATTGGATCCAAAGAAGCCAAACCTTGCTGCCGCAATTCGGCATTCGTGGCCGCAACGGCGACGCTCAGGCGCTCGGCAAAGACTTCGATATCGAGTAGCATATCGCCGGTCCTGATGCCGGCGCGGTTGGTCTTGTCCAGATAAGCGGGCCCGATGCCGCGCAGCGTCGTGCCGATCTTTTCGTCCCCCAGCGCGCGTTCCCGCGCTTTGTCCAGCTCAATATGGGCGGGCGTGATGATGTGTGCGCGGGAACTGATAACCAGGCGCTCCGGCGTGATGTCCAAGCCCTGATCTCTGAGAGATTGGATTTCTCGCAGCAGATTGACCGGATTGATCACCATCCCGTTGCCCATGATGGAAACGACTTCGTCATGCAAAATGCCGGAGGGCACCAGGTGAAGTTTGTACACTTCACTGCCCAGCGCCACTGTATGTCCGGCGTTGTCTCCGCCGGCATAGCGCGCCACAATATCGGCGGACGAAGCCAGCCAGTCGACGGCGCGACCCTTGCCTTCGTCCCCCCACTGCGCTCCTATCAATATCGTAATTGGCATCTTTCGCCTGCTTTTTCCTTATGGCTGATCAAATGTCGGCTTGGCGCGACGGATCGCCCAAGCTAAAAGTGATCTGTTTGTCGCCCCAGGTTTCGATGTGTCCATCAGGACCCAGGACCAGAGCGGAACACTTATCAATTGCGACGCCCACTGCATCCGGTCGCTTTTGAAAGACCAATTGCGCCGTCTCTGTTGCGAGGAAGCTGTTCACGTCAACCGCCACATAGACGTCTTCTACGAACTTTAACGCCCTGGCAACCTCCCCGGACGGGTCCAAATAATAAGAGCCGGCCAGCGTGGCGGCCAAGCCTTCAAACAAAACCAGCGCGCCATCTTGAAGCGCCTCTTTCATGGCATGCAGAACTGTCTGCGTCATGAGTCGTCTTAAGCGGTGAATATCATCGCCGGCTTCTATGACGATCATGCCGGCGCCGCTCAAGCGTTCGTGGATTTCGTTATTATCCCGATCTTCCAGATCAACCAGGTAACCTGAAGGCGCTCCCAATTCCGCCAGGTCGTCCATTAGCGCGTCGCCATAATCGTCCGCGAGCGAAATATAAGCGACCGCGCCGGAGGCGTTGCATCTACTCAAAGCCAGGGCGCGGATCTCGCTGTGAGGATCGGCGCTGCCAGAGAGCACCAGCCAGCCATAGGATTCCAGCCAGCGAATGGGAAGGCCGTCCAGCATCTAGGCGCCCGCTCCCAAATAATCGGCGATTAGCGCCGACATCATGCCTACGCTGAGGGGGAGCGCGTCTTCGTCAAAGTCGAAGCGCGGATGATGATGAGGAAAGTCAAGCTCACGTTCGTGATTTGCGGAACCCACGAGCAGATAGGCGCTGGGATTGCGCTGCATGAACAAGCCAACGTCTTCAGAGGCCATCCAGGGCTGCCGCACCACGTCAACAGGTTTCCCCAAGCCGGAAAACACCGAGCGCGCATGCGCGGCCACCTCAGCATCGTTTACGATCGCGCCGATCCCAAGGCCGAAGTTGACATCGGCTCGGCAGCCCATTCCCTGCGCCACCCCGGTGGCAATATCGTGGATGCGCGACTTGATCGTAGCGCGCGTCTCTTCGCGGAAAAGACGGAAGGAGCCGCTAAAGCTCACCGTCTGCGGGATGATGTTGCGGGCGCTGCCGCCGCGCAATTCTCCTATCGTCAAGACAACTGTGTCCAAAGGGTCGATGTTGCGGCTGACAATCGACTGAAGCGCGACGATGATCTGGGCGCTGCACACGATGGGATCTGCCGTTTGATGGGGCATTGCGCCGTGACCGCCCTTTCCGGCAACTGTTATTTCGAAGACCCCGGCGCCCGACATCGCGGGACCGTCGACTACGCTCACCGTACCAACCTCCAGATCGTTCCAGAGGTGAATGCCCAAAGTGAGATCCGGCGCCGGCGCTTCCAGGGCGCCGTCGTCAATCATGGAACTCGCGCCGCTGCCAACTTCTTCAGCCGGCTGAAAGACAAACTTGACTCTGCCGCCCAGTTGCTCGCGGTGAGTGGTCAAGAGTTTGGCGATGCCCAGCGCTATCGCGGTATGTCCGTCGTGCCCGCAGGCATGCATTACCCCCGCCGCTTGCGAAACATATTCAGCCTGGTTTTCTTCCTGGATCGGCAAGGCGTCCATATCGGCGCGGTACAAGATTGTGGGTCCATCGTTCGCGCCTTCCAATATGCCAATCACGCCGGTTTTGCCCACGCCGGTTTGCACTTCCAAGCCCAGCTTATTGAGTTCATCAGCCACAATGCCGGCGGTACGATGTTCCTGATAAGCCAGCTCCGGATGGCGGTGAAAGTCGCGGCGCCGGTCTATCAACTCGTCGCGCAGGTTTTCAGCCTCTGCCATGTAATCAATTGCCATGTTTCCTTATCCTAGGGTTATGACGCGAAATCTTTCGATATGGCGCGGGTATTCGGGCGGAGAATTGGGATCCAGCGTACCCTCGCGTATGCGCTGCGCCATTTTTTCCATATCCGAAATCTGACTCTTGTGTGAATAGAGCGAGCGGATCTTGGTCTCTACCGCATCGGAGACATCGACTGTCAGCGTTGGCTCGGCCGCGCCGGCAATGTAAACGGTCGGCACTTTATGCGTGGCCAAGCCCTCGTCGCGCTCTTGTTCCAGAAAATTGAGACGGTCCCGCGCTGTCGGGAAGACCGCCTCCAGAGTCGCCGCGCCTATCGCGCGATGGTCGGGGTGGTTAATGCCCCGCGTGCCACGCCAGAATACCGTAGGATCGAGTGTAACGACGATGTCAGGCTTGGTCAGGCGTATCACCCGCGTGATATCGCGCCGAAGCTCCAGCGTCGGGAACAATTCCCCGTCCCGGTAGCGCAGGAAGATAACTTCCTTGACGCCAAGCACAGCGGCGGCTTCGCGCTCCTCCTGCTCGCGAATCTTTGACAGGCGCGCGCCGGTCATATCGGGATCGGCGCTGCCCTTGTCCCCACTGGTAGCGACAAGAAAGGTGATCTCGGCGCCGTCGGCCGCCCATTTGGCGAAGGTTGCGCCAGCAAAGAACTCCGGATCGTCGGGATGCGCGAAAACGCCAAGTATCCGTTTTGCGCGTCCCTTTTCGTTATCGGTCATATTGGCATTCCGCAGGTCAGATTCAATCGCGGCTATTTGGCCGCTTGGCGGAGGGATCTTCACGCCGACGGGATCGACGACGTCCTCGACGCCGCCTGGGACTCTTGCCCGGCTCCGCCGACTTGTCGCGGGATCGACGCGGCCGGCGCTCCGACTTGCCCTCTTGTTCCGTTTTCGATGGCGCATCAGTCCGTTCGGATGGCGCGCGACGGGATGCGATCACATCCGCCTGACGCTTGCCAACCGGCATGCCACATTCGCAACTGCCGTCGCCGTGTTTGTCGCAGGGGGCATGCGCTTTCTCGGCCAATTTGCGAAATTCTTCCAGCGGAATGATTTCTTCTCGGGTGACGATTTTTCGTATGCCGTCTCCCAGGTCCACCATCACAGCGTCGCGCAAGGGAAGCTGATCAGTGACGCGGGCTTCGCCGTGCGGGGTGCCGACTCGCTTGTTGCGGCGCGGCAACTTGCGCCGAGCTTCCACGTATTGCTCGTACTCGTAAACTAGACAACAGCGCAGCCGTCCGCACATACCCGTGATTTCCGAGGGGTTCAAGGAAACGCCTTGCGCCTTGGCCATTTTGATCGATATCGGGCTGAAGTCGGTCAAGAAAGTGCTGCAACAGCGCGTCTCGCCACAGGCGCCGAAACCGCCCAAGAGCTTGGCGACATCACGGGGACCGATCTGCCGCATTTCGATTCGCGCGTCAAATTTGCGTTGAAGCCGTTTCTGCAAAACAGCCGTATCAATCTTTTGTTCGGCGCTAAACAGAAAGGTGATTACGCTTCCGTCATAGTTGTATTGCGCGGCAACAAACTTGACGCCGGCAAGACGCCGCAAGTTGGCGGCGGTATCTTTACAGGTATCGAGAGCCTCCGCCTCTTTTGATTCCCAATGCTGTCGTAATACCAGGTCGCGGGCAGTGGCTTGACGCAGGATCTGCCGTACCGGGCGATTGGAATCGGGCGCGGTAAAGCCCATAACCTGGCCCATCTGCCGGCCGCGCAAGGTATCGACAATGACAAAGTCGCCCGTCTTCAACTCGGGATGTGTTGAATAATCAAAATGATAGAGCTTGCCGATCTTTTGAAACCGCACACCCGCTACGAGTCTCGATTCTTCAGCATGAACCGTAGCCATACAGATTCGCCTTCCGCTAGGACCGGAGGATCGTCCCGGCAAATCGCCGAACATCCGGCTTTCGCGCTAAAAGATACGGGTACTCGAACGTTTTGCACTTTACTTGAAAACCGCTGCAAACGCAATATCGACAAGTCTAAATTCGCTGGCGTCGACTGTTGCCGCTTAAGAAAAATTGCTAGAATATCTGCAGCGATGGTCATCTTTCTTTCGACGAAGCGGACATGATTTGATTCCAGCGCATTGAGTTGCGGCGAACGAGGATTGCATGGCACTCTTAACCATGAAATTCGGCGGGGGCTCGCTGGGGACGGCAAAGGCGCTCGTCCAGGTATTGGCTATCATCATCGACGAGTCCAAACGCTGGGAGCGCATTTTGATCGTGGCGTCGGCGCTGGAGGGCGTGACGGACATGCTGCTCGAGGCTGCGCTGCACGCCAGAGTCGGCGACCAGAGGGGATATCGCCGCATCGCCGCCACTTTGCGCACGCGACACATGGCTTTGGTCGATCAACTGCCCTTCGATACCTCCGATCGTAACGCGCTCAAAGCGGACATCGACCAGTTGCTTTCCGACATGCTTGATCAATGTCAGAAAGTAGCCAAGAATCTCAATGACGAGTTGCTGCCCAGTATGAGCGATGCCGTGGTCGCGGTAGGCGAACGCCTGTCAGCGCGGATCATCGCCGCTTTGCTGCGCCAGAATGATATTCGCGGCGTCACCGTCGATGGCACCGAATTGATCGTCACGGACGACGTGCATGGCAATGCGAATCCGATCTTGCAACGCAGCGCCGAGAACGTCAAGGACCTGCTGCTGCCCATGCTTGAACGCGAGATCATGCCGGTGGTGACCGGGTACATCGGCGCGACTGAAGCGGGAGAAACCACAACGCTCGGTCGCGGCGGAACGGATTTCACCGCTTCTGTGCTGAGCGCGCTGCTGGGGGCGGAGGCGCTGTGGATCTGGACCGATGTCGACGGCATGATGTCTGCCGACCCGCGCGAAATCTCCAACGCGCGCGTGATTCCCGCGCTAGATTATAACGAGGCGGCAGAGCTTGCCTATTTTGGCGCCAAGATACTTCATGCCAAAATGATCGCGCCCCTTGCCAAAGGCGCGATTCCTTTGCGCATCAAGAATATCTACCGACCGCAGAAGACAGGTACGGCAATCTCGCATAGCGCCGACAACGGGCAGCCGGTCATAAAAGCCGTCACTTCCATCCAGGGCTTGGCTTTGACGCGGCCCACAAGCGGTTCGATGGCGGGCATCACGCGACTGGTGGGCAATACGCTCTTCAAAACTCTGGGCATGCGCACTGAAGTGATGATCGCCTCGCAATCCTCCAGCAGCAGCTTTCTGGTCCTGGTGATTCCAACCAGCATCGGCATTGATGGCGTGGATCGGCTGCAACGGGCGCTGCGGGGGAAGATGGCGGAGCACCCGGAAAAGACGCCCTGGGAGATCGAAACAATCGCTCTGGTCACCGCCATCGGCAACAACATCAGTTCCTCGCCCGGGCTGCTGGCGACAGCTTTGGCAAAACTGGACGATATTCCCGTCTTGGGGCTGGCGGTAGGTCCCTCAAATTGCAGCATCACCGTGGCGGTATCGCAAACGCATTCGCGCGCGGCGCTTGCCCGAATTCACGAACTGATCGTCAAAAACGGCTAAGATAGCGCTCGAGTTCCCAAGATGTGACTTGCCTGTTGTACTCGGCGCACTCGTGGCGTTTGGCGGCAATGTAGCGGTCACTGACATAAGGTCCAAGCGCGGAAAGAATTACTTCGTCTTCGCTAAGGGCGTCAAGCGCTTCGTCAAGGGACTGCGGAAGCACCTCAATATGACGCATGCGACCGCTGGTGCGGCGCATAAGCGTCTCTTCCAGCGGTTCCGGCAGCGGCATCTTGTGCCTGATGCCATCGAGCCCGGCTTGCAACATGACTGCCATCGCCAGATAAGGATTGGCGGTCGGGTCGGGACAGCGCAATTCCAGACGCGTATGATATTCCTTGCCCGGAACGGTGCTTGGCACGCGGATCAAGGCATTGCGATTCACATGCGCCCAGGTGACGTCTACCGGCGCTTCGAAGCTGGTGCCCAGTCGCTTGTAGGAATTGACCAGCGGCGCCAATACCGCGCACATGGCGCGGGCATGTTCCAACTGTCCCGCCAGGAAGAACTTGGCAACCTCCGACAAACCATATTCGCCTTCTTTGTCCGCGAAGAGGTTTACGCCGGTCGCGACATCGTGAAGGCTTTGATGGGTATGCATGCCCGACCCCGGAAAGTCGGCATGAGGGCGCGGCATGAAGGTACAGTAATAATCGCCTTCTCTGGCAATAGTCTTCAGCGCTATGCGCGCGGTCAAAACATTGTCCGCGGATCGCAACGCGTCGTCGTACTGAAAATCGATTTCATGTTGCCCCGTGCCCGTCTCCGAATGGGTCGAATCCACACGAATGCCGATCTTGTCCAAGGCCGCAAGCATGGACCTTCCGATTGATTGAATCGGGTCGTCGGTCAAGTCGAAATACCCGGCAATATCATGATTCGCGACAATCTGCGGCTGGCCTTTCTCGTCAAAAGGAAAGAGAAAATACTCCAGTTCCATGCCGATCTTGAAGAGAAAGCCCATTCCCCGGGCTTGTTCAAGCACCTTGGATAAGAGATTGCGCGGATCGCCGATAAAGGGATCGCCGTTCTGCGTACAAATTGAGCAGATCAGTCGCGCGGTTTTGTCCTCGCCATCCGTCCAGGGCAATACAATGAAGCTTGACAAGTCCGGCATCAAGATCATGTCGCTTTCCGCGACTCGAGCGAAACCTTCAATAGCGGAGCCATCAAAATGTGATCCATTTTCGAGCACATTCTCCAGTTCCACAGCCGGGATCATGATGCTCTTGACCAAGCCTGTGATATCGGTGAACCAGAGCGCGACAAACCGGACCCGTTCTTCCTGAACGGTCTGCAAGACTTCAGTTGCCATGAACATATGCCACCCTGTCTGATTTTCCAGCGCCAAGTCAAGTATACGCGGCGGGGGCGCGCCTAGAATACTGACGAGATAGACAAATTTAGGCGCCGGTATTCATTTTCTTTCACCAGTTAGCCAGCCACAAGATCCCATTGACGGAGCAGGGCATCCACCGCCAAGACATAGCTGCGCCAGCCAAAACCGGCAATATGGCCCAGGCATACGCCCGACAAAACCGACTTGTGTCGAAAGGGTTCCCGTCCATGAATATTGGAAATATGGACTTCGATCACAGGCAAAGCGATCGCGGCAATGGCGTCGCGCAATGCGATTGATGTATGCGTATAAGCGCCCGGATTAAAGACAACGCCGTCCGCCCAGCCGCGCGCCTCATGCAAACGATCGATCAAATCGCCTTCGTGATTCGACTGTGCGACGCGCAACTCAATCTCAAAAGGCTTCACATGCTGCCGGAGCGCGCTATTGATTTCCTCCAGCGTCATACTGCCATAGATCTCCGGCTGCCGCGTACCCAGCAGGTTCAAATTGGGACCGTGCAAGATCAGAATCCCTTTTGACATGTTCTAATTCGTCCTTCGTTACAAGACCGCCAAGATTTCTTCTTTGGGCAATCCCTCAACCACTGTAGCTTCTCCTAAAGCCTTCAACAGGACAAAGCGTGACTTGCCCGCCCCCCACTTTTTGTCGGTAGACATGGCCGCGTACCATGCTTCGGGCTCCAATTCAATATCCACTGGTAAGCCAATTCGTTCAAATGTAGATATGACTTTCTCTAGCAATTGCGCGTCAATCAAGCCGCAATTGCGCGACAGGCGCGCCGCTTTGCAAATCCCAATGGCGACAGCTTCGCCATGCGGGACGCTGTATTGCGTTACTTTTTCGATGGCGTGCCCGAAAGTATGTCCCAAATTGAGATGGGCGCGGATGCCATGTTCGTAGGGGTCTTCTTCGACCACTTCGACTTTCACCTGGATCGCCTGCCGCAGCAGGTTGACCAGATTTGCCTTCTCCCAGTTTTCGGGATCCAGCAGCCGGGGCCGGGCAATCAAGCCGTGTTTGATCACTTCCGCCATGCCGCATCGCCATTGCAGCGGCGGCAGGCTCTCCAAAACGCCCGTATCGACCAAGACCGCATCGGGCTGTTTGAAGGCGCCGATCAAGTTTTTGCCCTGCGGCAGGTCGACGCCGACCTTGCCGCCCACACTTGAATCCACCATGGCAAGCAAGGTAGTCGGCGCTTGGATCAATCGGATCCCGCGCATATAGGTCGCGGCGACAAAACCAGCCATATCGCCCAGAACGCCGCCGCCGAGCGCAAGCAGAGTCGTGTTGCGGTCGGCGCCAAGCGCGAGCATCTCATCATAGATCGAAGACACTGTCTCCAGGTTCTTGTAGGCTTCCCCGTCCCTGACAGCTATGATGTCGGCGCGCGGCAAGCGACTGGCCAAAGCCTCGGCGTAAAGCGGAGCCACCGTTTCGTTGCTCACGATAATCACATGGCCGTCCAACCCAAGCGCGTTGATATGTCGATTGATGTCGCAAAGGATGCCCTGGTTGATCCAAATGTCATAGCCGCCGGCCGGCGTTCGCACATGAATCCGTCCATCAAGCATCGCGACGATTTCGCAGGCGACAGCTTCAGCCGTTTTGCCGCTCGTCTCGATTTGATTGGGAATCCGGGCATAAGCCGATTGTCGCTGTTCATAGAGCGCTTGCCAGTTGGCGGCCAGCGGGCGGTTATCCGTTTCAGATAAGCGGGCGCTTATCTCGGCTTTGTCGGCGTTCAAGCAAATCAGCTTTCCTGCCCGCCCCATTAGATCGCGCATGTCTTCAGGGACGAGCGCGCCGCCGCCAGTCGCGATCACCAGACCGGATTGTGTGGAAAGCTCCTGAGCCAATCCACGTTCGACGGTGCGGAATATCGCTTCGCCGTGCCGCTTGAAGATCTCCGGGATCGGCAAGCCAAAACGCTCTTCGATGACAAGGTCCATATCGACGAACTGTCGCTCAAGCTTGGCGGCGACCAGTTCCCCGACCGTTGATTTGCCCGCGCCCATAAAGCCGGTGATGACGATATTTTCCCCGCCGCTCATAGGTCGTATCCAAAGCGCCACTCGATATTGTCCATCGGCAGGTCGCTGACTCGGTTGCGGCGCAAAGCGGCAAAGCGCGGCTTCATTTCTTCAATGCTGTCCCCGCCCAGTTTTTCCAGCAGCGCCTCAGCCAGCACAATCGCCATCATAGCTTCGCCAACCGGCACCGCCCGCGGCAAAGCGCAGAAGTCGCTCCGTTCGTAAACCGTCATATTGGGCGCGCCGCTGGCCAGATCAACAGAAGCAGCGCCGCGCAGCATGGTGGATATCGGCTTCATCGCCACGCGCACTATGATCGGCTGGCCCGTAGAAATCCCGCCTTCCAAGCCGCCGGCGCGGTTCGTCTTGCGCGACAAATTGCCGTCGGCATCAACGGTGATTTCGTCATGCACCTGTGATCCGCGCTTGCCGGCGTTCTCAAAAGCGCCCCCGATTTCCGCGCCCTTCATCGCTTGTATGCTGACCATCGCCGCCACCAGTTTGCCGTCCAGCTTGCGGTCATAATGGACATGCGATCCCAATCCCGGCGGCAGTCCACGGGCGACAACTTCAAAGACGCCGCCCAGCGTATCCTTGTCGATTTTGACCTGTCGGATGGCCGCGTGCATGCGTTCGGCGGCGGCGGCATCGGGGCAGCGCACGTCATTGTCCTCGTTGCGAGCAATCCGTTCTTCCAAAGGCATGGACGCCAGGTCCGCCTTGACATCTCCCAATTGAACCACGTAGCCGTCAATCTTGATGCCGAACTCGTCCAGGAAGCGCTTGCAAATCCCGCCGATGGCCACGCGCATCGTCGTTTCCCGGGCGCTGGCGCGTTCCAGCGACAGCCGCAATTCACGGTAGCCGTATTTGAGCGCGCCGGTCAAATCCGCGTGTCCCGGGCGCGGCGTCGTGATCGGCGTGATATCGCGTTCTTTCCAGCTTTTGAAATCGCGATTCTGAACGTGCAGCGCGATGGGGGCGCCCGTCGTCATACCGTTCATCAAGCCCGAGGTGATGACGATCTTGTCTTTCTCGATCTGCATGCGCCCCCCGGAACCGTAGCCCTTCTGGCGCCGGCGCAAATCTCTGTTGATATCTTCTACGGAAAGCGGCAAGCCGGCGGGCATGCCCTCCAGAATGGCGGTCAAGCCGGGACCGTGGCTTTCGCCCGCGGTGAAAAATCGAATTGGCATGTCGGTTTAATCCTTGACCTCGGTCTGATTCCGTCTCTAGATCTTGCTCGTATTCTCCAAAGCCGCTTGCGCCGCGCGCAGCATCACATCAACCGGCGGCGCGACGCCAGTCCAGATCTCGAAAGAAAGCGCGCCTTGCCGCGCCAGCATGCCCAAGCCGCTGATTGCCCGGCCGCCGTGGGCGACGCACTGCTGCATCAGCGCTGTGTTCGCCGGGCGGTAAACCGTGTCATAAACCGTCACGCCATCGGGGAATGGTACGCCGTAAATCCAGGGCGACTGATTGACATGGGGATGCAAGCCCACCGACGTGCAATTGATGATCAGCGACATGCCCCAATCGGCGGCTTCATCCAGCGTCATCACCGCGATACCGTCGATGCCAGCCGCGCGTTTAAGGTCCGCGACCAAGCCTTCGGCTCTCGACTTGGTACGATTGACAATCGCCAGTTCAGCGCCCGCCCGCGCCAAGCCGTAGACCACCGCCCGCGCCGCGCCGCCCGCGCCCAATACCAAAACGCGCTGGTTTGCGATCGGAACGCCGTTGGCTCGCAAATCGTCGACGATGCCGTCGGCATCGGTGTTGGTACCGCGATTGTTCCTGAAGTCAACCGTATTGACCGCGCCGATCGCCCGCGCGATTTCATCCGGGCGCACCAATTCCATGATGGCTTCCTTGTGCGGCACCGTCACATTGATGCCGATATAACCGTGATTCTTCGGTTCCTGCAGCCCATAGCGCAAGATATCGGGCGGTATCGACATGGCGTCGTAGAGCCAATCCGACATGCCCAGCGCTGCAAAAGCCGCGTTATGCATGACTGGGCTCAAGCTGTGCTCAACCGGATAGCCGATAAGTCCAACTCGGTTTTTCATCATTGCTTCTCCGCCGGCGGCAGCTTCATCAAGGCTCTTATGCCGGTTCGATATGAGCGCCGCAGCCGATCAGGGTCTCGGCGAAACCGGGAAAGGAATCCGCCACGCAAGCCGCGTCAGTCACCAGTGTTTCGCCGGAAGCGACGGTTCCCGCTATCGTCATGCTCATGGCGATGCGATGATCGTCGTGCCCATCGACATCGGCGCCCGACAATTGCTGTGGTCCAACAATTCGGAAGCCGTCCTCGCGCTCTTCGATTTCCGCGCCCATCTTGCGCAATTCGCCCGCCATAACCGCGATGCGATCGGTCTCCTTCACGCGCAGCTCGCGCGCATCGCGCACAATTGTCTCGCCTTGGGCGCGCAAGGCTGCGACCATCAAGATTGGGAATTCGTCGATCATTCTTACAACCGTTTCGCCGCCGATCTCAATGCCCTTCAATGCGCTTGTCCGGACATTTATATCGCCCATCGGTTCGCCAGATTCGATACTGCGGCAGGCGCTGCGAATATCAGCATCCATCGCTTCCAAAACATCCAGCAGACCGGTTCGCGTCGGATTCAAATTGACGCCCGCCACTGTCAAATCGCTGTCCGGCGTCAACAATCCCGCCACCAAAAGAAAAGCCGCTGAGGAAAAATCGCCCGGGATCGTCAAATCCAGCGGCTCGAGCTTCTCCGGCGGATGTAATGTCATCTTGTCCGGATTCTCGTCATTGAAGTCAATTCTAACGCCCATGGACTGTAACATGCGTTCGGTGTGATCGCGCGTCGGTCCCGGCTGAATCACCGTAGTCGAGCCATCGGCAAAGAGCGCCGCCAGCAGGACCGCGCTCTTCACTTGAGCGCTGGCCACAGGCAATTCGTAGGTGACGCCGCGCAACTTGGAGCGCTGAATACGCAGCGGGCAGCAGCCATCGGTCGAGCTTATGTCCGCGCCCATGCTTTTTAATGGGCTTGTGATGCGCTTCATCGGCCGCCGCCGCAATTGCTCGCTCCCGTCCAGTACGCTGGGAAAAGGCTGCCCCGCCATAATGCCCGCCAGCAAGCGAATGCCGGTCCCGGCGTTCTTCAGATCAAGCGCTTGATCCGGCTCGCGCAGTTCTCCGCCGTGAATGGTCAAGGTATTGGCGTCGTGGCGCTCGATCTTGCTCCCCAGGTCGCGCATCGCGCCCAGCGTCGCTTCCGTATCGCCAGCCGCCAGCCAATTGCGGATATGCGACTTGCCCGCGGCAATCGTCCCCAGCATGGCTGCGCGGTGCGAAAGCGATTTGTCGCCCGGTATCGTCGTGCTGCCGCGCAGCTTGCCGCCGCGGGACACCAGCAACTGGCTATGTCTATCGTCGATTTTCATAGTTGTCCGCCCATTCCTTTCGCGCGCGCCTGATCGGTTGCAAGGACTGGCTCAAGCGCTGCTCGTCGCCGCCGATCAACATCGTCTCCAGCATCGCCAACTGCATGCGGAACTGCGCCAGCAGCGTGGCGACAGCCTTGGTATTGGTACTCAAAATGTCGCCCATCATCGTCACATCGCTGGCTGCCAGGCGACTGGTATCGCGAAATCCCCCCGCCGCCAATTCCCAGTAGGCGCTGTCCGCCTCCGCCTGATTTGCGACGGTCGCCACCAAGGTTGCGCTCAACAGATAGGGCAAGTGACTGATGCCGGCCACGATCTGATCGTGCCTTTCCGCGCCCATTTCAATAGGCAATGCGCCCAGCGTTTCCACCAGCGATATGGCGCGCAGGCGCGCCGCCGGCGTGGTGCGGCGGGACGGGCAGAGCACAAAGGGACGATTGGCGTACAAGGCGCGGTCGGATTCTTCGATGCCGCCATTTTCCTTGCCGGTCATGGGATGCCCGCCCATGGCGTTGACGCCGACGGGCAGGTTCGCCATGGCGTCGACAATATCCTGCTTGGTGCTGCCAATATCGACGACCAGGGTGTTCGAGCGCAAGTAGGAGCCGATGCGCATCTGCAGCATCTCGACGATAACCCGCACCGGCGCGGCGAGTATGACAACATCGGCGGGATTGACGCCTTCAAACAAGTCATCCGTGGCGCAGTCGACGAATCCCTCCCGCAGCCCGTAGGAACGCGTAGCCTCGCAAGAGTCGATGCCGGTGATATGATCGGCGTGATCGCGCAGCGCCAGCGCCAGCGACCCGCCCATCAGCCCCATGCCGACTATCGACAAATGGCGCGCCCGAAAACTCGCTGCGATCATGACGATTCCCTCGTTCCATAATCGCGCGCCCGGTCGGGACGCAAGCCCGCCGCGCCGCGCAAATAGACGTGCCGGATGTCATCGATTGACTTGTCGGTATTCCAGTGAATGAGCACGCGAATGCACATTGGCAGACCGTGTTGAATATCCGCTTCTTGAAAGCCCATCAGGGCGGTGCGCGTCCAGCCCATCATGCGCGCGGCTTTGGCGGGATAGGTGTCGTCGAGTTCCGGCGTGGCGGTGAACAGGACGCTGGCCACATCGTCTTCGACGATGCCGTTGCTGTCGATCATGCTCCGCAACAGTTCTTGCGTCGCCGACACGATCGCTTCTTTTGAGTTGGTTGCCACCGTGGTGGCGCCCCGTACCCCTCTCATCATCAATTTGAACGCTCCTCTATCAACAAAAAAGGCGCTGAGCATTCCGCCCTGCGCCTCGATTTTCTGTCCTAATCGACTTGATCTTCAGTCCCCAGCGCGAAACACCCCAACCCGGTCTATGCAGTTTGGGAAGTAATAATAACGCAAACTGGGGAAGTGACAATGTCCCATGTGTTTATGACTTCTCAGCATCAAGTGATTCAGAGCTTACACTGTCATTTGCTGTCTGTCAACATCTCGATAGTAAACATCGGTGGCATCGGCTGGCGACATGATATGTCGCCCCTACGCCCGCCGCTGTCAGGCCCAAAAACACTCCCGTTGGACAACAACAACAAAAGTTGTCCAACGGAGTGTGGGTTTGGTTTGGACGGACGTTTCTATCCTAGGGTTTGCCAAACCGCCAAACCGCCAAACCGAATTATGGCAAGCGATAGGTCTTGACATTCTTCAGACCCGAGCCCTCAACCAAAGTCCTCTCATCGACCAGTTCTTTGATGTGATCCCAGCAGCTTGCTCAAGCCGACACAATCCGCAATCGTGTCCTGGTTGTCATGCCCGGCGGGCGACATGATACGTCACCCCTACAAAACATATTTTGAAATCTTTTCTCTGTGCTCTCAGTAGAACCAAGTAAGTAATGCAAATTTAACCCCCTCTAAATCTCCCCCATTGCAATGGGGGAGACTTGCTCGCACTGTGCGAAACTCCCCTTCCCCAATGCGTTGGGGAAGGGGCCGGGGGATGGGGTTAGCTGGCGCGAATTTCGCATGACTTACTTGCATTTACTTCTGCGCCTCTGTGGTGAATCCCTGCCGCCACGCCCATGAACACACCCACAGGACAACAACAACAAAAGTTGTCCAGTGGGTGTGTGGGTTCTGCTTGGACGGACGTTTCTATCCTAGGGAATGTCCAACGTCCAAGCTAAAGGAGTAGAAGCTGTTGATAGATTTTACGATTATGCGGACTCGTTTCTTCAACCAGGACGCCTTCAGCGACCAATCTTTTGACTTTGAGCCGAAGCGACTTGATACCCAAGCCGACATAATCCGCAATTGTCACCTGGCTGTCATGCCCGGTCAACCGAAATAGCTCTGTGCCCTCTGCGCCTCTGTGGTGAATCTATCCCCGAATCGCCTCACACAGCGACCCCGCCAAGCCCCGCACTGCGGCGACGCTCTCGCCCCCCGCGCGCACCAGCGCCGAGCCGACGATGAAGCCATCCATCAGCTCGCTCACCTGGCGGGCGTGTTCCGGCGTGCTGATGCCGAAACCCAAGACCAGCGGCTTGTCCGTCCGCGAGCGCAGGCGCGCGATGAAATCCGTCAAGTAAGTCGGCAGTTGCGCGCGCGCGCCGGTGATGCCGGTCAAGGAGACGACATAGATGAAGCCGGTGGCATGTTCCGCCGCCATCGCTATGCGCCGGTCATTGCTGGTCGGCGCCAGGAAGAAAACCAGCGCCATGCCTTCGCGGGCGCAGCTATCCGCGAACATCGCCGCTTCCTCCGGCGGCAGGTCCGGCACGATCAAGCCGTCAGCCCCCGCCGCCCGCGCGTCACGCACAAACTGATCGGTCCCGTAAGCCACCAGGGGATTGGCGTATCCCATCATCAGCATGGGCTGGGAAATGCCCTTGGCGCGCAAAGTCCGAACGGCATCCAGGCATTTTTGTACTGTCATGCCGTTTTCCAGCGCGACCTGCGTCGCCGCCTGTATGGTAGGACCATCGGCGATGGGATCGCTGAAGGGGATGCCGATTTCGAAGCCGTCCGCGCCTTCATCGGCTATGGCTTCGACCGCAGCCAGCGACTCTTGATAAGTCGGGTAGCCGATGGGGAAATAGGGCAAAAAAGCCGCGCGTCCTTGCGCGCGCGCCGAGGCGAACATCTTGTCCAATGCGGCCAGCCCGTGAATTTCGCGTAGGTTTGTCATGTCTGTGTCTTCTCCCGTCGCGGCATCGCTCAGCTGCCCAGGACGCCGATGACCGTATCAAGGTCTTTGTCGCCCCGCCCGGAAAGATTGACCAGCAAGACGCTGTCTCGCGGCATGGTCGGGGCGCGCTTGATCGCTTCGGCAAGCGCGTGCGAACTTTCCAAAGCCGGAATGATGCCTTCTGTTTTGCTCAAAACTTGAAAGGCTTCCAGCGCTTCTTCATCGGTGGCCATGGTATAAAAGGCGCGCTCCATCTGCCGCAAGTGGGCGTGCTCGGGACCGACAGAGGGATAGTCCAGACCGGCGGAGATGCTGTGCGTTTCCATGATTTGTCCGTCGTCGTCCTGCATCACGTAAGAGCGGGTCCCGTGCAAGATGCCGGGACGGCTGATATCGAGATCGGCAAAGCGCGCCGCGTGTTCACGGCTTTCGATGCCGTGCCCGCCCGCTTCAACGCCGATCAATTCCGTGCCTTCGTCATCGCGGAAGGCGTGGAACATGCCGATGGCGTTGCTGCCGCCGCCGACGCAAGCGATGCAAGCGTCCGGCAGTTGACCCGCCATCTCCTGGATCTGCTCGCGCGCCTCGACGCCGATGACGCTCTGAAAATCGCGAACCATCATCGGATAGGGATGCGGTCCCAGCGCCGAACCCAGCAGATAAAAGGTGGTCTCGACATTGGTCACCCAGTCGCGCATCGCTTCGTTGATGGCGTCCTTGAGCGTGCGGCTGCCGCTTGTCACGGGGATCACTTCCGCGCCCAGCAATTTCATGCGGAAGACGTTGGGCTGCTGCCGCTTGATGTCCACCGTGCCCATGTAGACATGACACTCCAGTCCGAGCAAAGCCATGGCGGTCGCCGTGCCCACGCCATGTTGTCCGGCGCCAGTCTCGGCTATGATACGCCGCTTGCCCATGCGCTTCGCCAGCAAGCCCTGTCCCAGAGCGTTGTTGATCTTGTGCGCGCCGGTATGCGCGAGGTCCTCGCGCTTGAGGTAGATCTGCGCGCCGCCGAGCCGCTCGCTCAAACGGCGCGCGTAACTGACGGGCGTCGGGCGTCCGGTATAGCTGCGCTGGAGATGGGCGAGCTCATCATGAAAGGAGGGGTCAGCGATCGCATCGGCGTAGGCGCCCTCCAGCTCGTCAAGCGCGGGAATGATCGTTTCCGGCACGAAGCGCCCGCCGAATTCGCCGAAATAGCCGCGCGCATCGGGCAGGTCAGTGAGATCCCTGCGTATATAAAGTTCTGTCATTTTCGCGCTTCCTCGGTCAAATGTACAAATGCTTTTCTCCGGCAAAATATCTCTTCGCCAGGATCAGCGCCTTCAGGGCATAGTGATCGACGTTTGGTATGAAGTCCTCAGCGCCAATCGCCACGCGATCCGCACCCAGTCCAACGGCTTCGGCCATCACATTGTCGACCTCGCCCGACAGCAAACTCATTCCCGTATCAAGCGGCAACTTCAACAGCCCCGCTATTTCTTCTATTCTATAGTTGTAGTCAGCCAGGGATTGACTGCATTCGTAAAAGAAAACATGACAGATTTGACAGTCGATCATATCGCGGTAGCGCGATATGCCCAGACGACGCCCCAGTGGAACCAGATCTTCAAATTTGACGCGCAAGCCTAACTCTTCTTCGATTTCTCGTACGCCGTCGGCTACGCTTTCACCGGCCTCCAGGTGCCCGGCCGCGCTTATATCTACTTTGCCGGGGTACATATCCTTGTCGTCGTCGCGTATTTGCAAAATCGCGAATTCGCCGCCATCGCGCCCGCGGCCGATCACCCAGCAATGAAAGACCTGATGCCAGTCGCCATCTCGATGCGTGGCATGGCGCGATTTGACGCCAATGTGACGCAAGGCTTCGTCATAGATGTCGAACTGTTCGCTCATTCCGCGTTCCTCACTTGCGCGATGAAGGCGCGAACCTTGTCTTCGTCTTTGAGTCCAGGTATCCCGGCTTCGACGCCGCTGGCGACATCCACAGCCCAGGGGCGTATCGCCCGCACTCGCTCGGCGACATTCTCTGGATTCAAGCCGCCAGCCAGCATCAGCCGCGGCGCCGCATCCCGCAGCGCCAGCGCCACGTCAAGAGCCGCCGTTTCCCCAGTGCCGCCATACAAACTCGGATTGAAGGCGTCTAGCAACAATGAGGGTCCCCGTCCATCCGCCGTTTTTGCATTAACGTAGCGGCCGGCGTCCACAAGCGCGTCTTCCGCGCTCTTGGGGCGAATTCCCTTAAATGCGATTGCGCCCAATTCCTCCAGTGTTTCCGGGCTTTCGTCGCCGCTTAACTGAGCGCAATCAAGGTCGACTGACTCGACAGTCGCGCGCACTCGGTCCGCCGACTCATTGACGAAAACGCCAACCAAAACCGGGCATTGATCGCCGAGCCTCGCGCGCAGCCGCTTGACAAGATCGCCCGCGGCTTCCCTGTCAATGAATCGGGGCGATTCAGGATAGAAGTTCAATCCGATCAGATCGGCGCCGACTTGGGCGACCATCAGCGCGTTTTGGTAGGAGCAGATACCGCATACTTTGACTTTTGTCATCGGACTCCTCGCGGCTGTTCGCTCAATTCACGCGCCAGGCTAACCATATCGGACGCTTTCACCAACGATTCGCCCACCAAAACAGCATTCGCGCCAAAGGCGCCCATCGTCCGCGCATCAGCGGCATCGCGGATGCCGCTTTCCGCCACTAGAACCACGTCGTCGTCTACCATTCCGGCCAGTCGCGCGGTCGTCTCCAGGTCCACGTTGAATGTCTTCAAATCGCGATTGTTGATGCCGATCAGTTCGGCGTCGAGCCGCAAAGCGCGTTCCATCTCAGCCTCGTTATGCACCTCGACCAGGGCGGACATGCCGCAATCACGCGTCAGCGCGTGAAGCTCCCGCAATTGCAAGTCGGAAAGAGCCGCGACAATCAACAAGACGGTATCAGCGCCAGCCGCCCGCGCCTCGTAGACTTGAAAGGGATCAATGACGAAGTCCTTGCGCAGTAGCGGAAGGTCTACCGCTTCCCGCACGGCGCGCAGGTAGCGCAGGCTGCCCATGAAAAAATCGGCGTCGGTCAAGACAGATATCGCGGCCGCGCCGTTAAAGGCGTAAGTTGCCGCGAGCATCACCGGAGCGAAGTCATCCGTCAGCAAGCCCTTGCTCGGCGAGGCGCGTTTGACCTCGGCAATCAGGGCGACCTTCTCCTTTTGCAAGGCGGCGACCATGTCGCGCGGCGCAAAAGGAAGGGCTTCCGACTCGGCTCGCAGCGCGGCCAGCGAAGTTTCGGATTTGCGTCCGGCAACTTCCTCGACTTTTCGGGCGAGGATGCGGTCGAGGACCGTGTCAGTCGTGACAAAGGGCGAAGTCATGAGGCCAGGCTTTGACTCAATGCGATTAACTGATCAAGTTTCCCGATGGCTTTGCCGCTGTCAATTGCTTCCCGCGCCATCTCGATGCCATCCGCAATTGATGCGGTCCTGCCAGCAGCCATGATGGCAGCCCCGGCATTGAGCAGCACAACATCGCGTTTGGCGCCGCTATCGTCTCCGGATAGCACCGAGCGAAGGATGGCGGCGTTTGTGGGCGCGTCATCGCCTTTCAGGTCGGTGATGTGAGCGGCGTGGAATCCAAGATCGGTCGGGTCGACATCGATGTGTACGATCTTGCCGTCTTCCTGCAAGTAACTGATGCGATTGGGACCAGTCGTGGTCAATTCGTCCAAGCCGCCGTAGCCATTCACCACCATCGCCGATTTCGAGCCCAGGGCGCGCAGCACTTGCGCCAAGAGATCGGTCAGTTCAGGCGCAAAGACGCCCATCAGTTGTCGTTGCGCCCCGGCTGGATTGGTCAAGGGACCGAGGATGTTGAAGATGGTGCGGATACCCAGTTCCCGCCGCGGTCCAATCGCGTAGCGCATGGCGGGGTGAAGCTTGACCGCGAACAGGAAGCCGATGCCGATCTCGTCGACGCATTTTCCAACTTGCGCCGGGCTCAGATCAAGATTAAGTCCCAGCTCGGCCAAGACATCCGCGCTGCCGCACTTGCTGCTGGCCGCGCGATTGCCGTGTTTGGCGACGGGAATCCCGGCGGCGGCGGCTACAAAAGCCACCGTGGTGCTGATATTGAAGGTGCCAGACCTGTCGCCGCCGGTTCCACAGGTATCCAGAAGATCGCCGTCGACATTCGTCGGGACCGTGCTGGCTGCCGCGCGCATGGCGCGGGCGCTGCCAGTAATCTCCTCTATGGTTTCGCCTTTCATGCGCAGAGCCATCAAATAGGCGCCAATCTGCGCATCGCTGGCGCCGCCGTTCATAATCTGGAGCATGACCATCTTGGCTTCGTCGGGTTGCAAATTCGCAAATCGGCTCAGCCCGTCAATTGCGTTCACGATGTTTATCATTGTTCTCGTCGCCATATCGGCACCTCTTGTCCGTCTATTCTTCGATCGTCTGCAAGGGTTGGAATTGCATGAAATTGCCCAGCATTTTCATCCCATAAGTCGTCAAGATACTTTCGGGATGAAACTGTACGCCGATTACCGGATGCCGCTTGTGCCGAAAACCCATGATTTCGCCGCTGGCCGTCCGCGCGGTGATCATCAGGCAGTCGGGCAGGCTCTCTTCTTCCACGATCAAGCTGTGATAGCGCGTCGCCTCGAAGGGATCGGGAATGTCGCCGAAGATCGTGTCGCCCCCGTGATAGATCATGCTGGTCTTGCCATGCATCAGTTCCGGCGCGTGAACGACCACCCCGCCGTACGCTTCGCCGATAGCCTGATGCCCCAGGCAAATGCCCAGGATGGGAACCGCCGACCCCAACTCCCGAATCAATTCCAGCGAGATTCCCGCGTCCAAGGGGTAGCCTGGACCCGGGGAGATCACGATACGATCCGGCTTTAGAGCGCGTATCTCGTCAACGGTGATTTTGTCGTTGCGATAAACTGTCAACTCCGCGCCCAACTCGCCCAGTTCCTGCACGATGTTGTAAGTAAAACTATCGTAATTGTCGATCACCAGGATCATCTTCGCTTCCCTTCCAAACAGGCTTAGCGCGTCATGGCGGTCAGGCGTCACATCAGGCCTTCTTCGGCATATTTGACCGCTTCGAAAACCGCTTTCGCTTTGTTGATAGACTCGTAGTATTCGGCTGTTGGATCGCTATCGGCGACAATCCCGCCGCCCGCTTGCACACTGATAGTTCCGTTTTGCATCAGCAAGGTGCGTATCGTGATGCACATATCCATCGAGCCGTCGAAACTGAAGTAACCAACCGCCCCGCCGTAGGGACCGCGCTGCGTCTCTTCCAACTCTTCGATGATCTCCATCGCCCGCACTTTCGGCGCGCCGCTGAGCGTCCCGGCTGGAAAGGTCGCCCGCAGCAAGTCGAAAGCGTCCATGTTCTGGCGGATCACTCCCTCGACCTGGCTCACGATATGCATCACATGCGAGTAGCGTTCGATATACATCATCTTGGTCACTTTGACGGTTCCGTAATCGCAGACGCGGCCCAGGTCATTGCGTCCCAAATCGACCAGCATCACATGTTCAGCCCGCTCTTTGGGATCGTTTATCAGTTCTTCTCCCAGTTCCAAATCTTCCTGCTCGTTTACCCCGCGCCGCCGTGTTCCCGCCAGCGGCCGATTGTAGGCGATGCCGTCTTCCAGGCGCACGAGCATCTCCGGCGACGCGCCAACCAGGTTCAAGTTGTCGCTGAATTCCAGCAAGAACATATAAGGTGATGGATTGGTCGCGCGCAAGGCGCGATAAATCTGCAAGGGAGAGGCTGACGTCTGTCGACTGAAGCGCTGCGCCAGCACGATTTGGAAGGCGTCGCCGTCACGAATGTATTCTTTCGCCTTGCGGACTTGGTCTTCGTAGACATGTTGCTCAACGTTGGAAACGAGGTCCCCGTAGTGGATGCCCGCTGGCGCCAGATAAGCGTGATGTCCCATCGGCCGCGCCAATGCTTCAACGATCTGATCAATGCTGGCGATTGCTCGGTCGTAGGCGGCGTCAGGATTGCCGATGTTATGCGCGTTTGCCAGCACGATCAATTGATGTTTGACGCGATCGAATATGACCAGCGTATCCGGCAGCATGAAAGCCACCGTCGGCACGCGCAGGTCATCAGACGCGGTCGCCGGCAAATCTTCGAAGTACCGCACGATATCGTAGGACATATAGCCGACCGCGCCGCCGACCAGGCGCGGCAACCCTTCAAGCGGCACTGGATTCACGTTCTCAAAATGAGCCTTGATGACATGCAGCGGGTCTTGGCCCGCGGGAATGGGATAGCTCGTCTTCCGCCCATCGCGCTCGAAGTGAACCATATTGTCCTTGACGACCAGCACGCCTTTCGGGTTCACGCCAATGAAGGAATAACGTCCGGCTTGCTCGCCGCCTTCGACGCTCTCCAGCAAGAAGGCCGGTTTGCCCGCCTCTTTCAACTTCATATATACACTGACTGGCGTTTCCAAATCAGCAAGCAACGTGCGGTAGACTGGCACGTGATCGCCTTTTTCAAAATGCGCGTAGACTTCTTCGCGCGTCGGTTTAACGTCTTGTCGCGCTAGATCTGTCACATTCAGCATTGGCGGCCTCCCCCTAAAATCAAAAAAACCCGAATCATCCATTCAAGGACGAGAAGGGTTCCCGCGGTGCCACCTTGATTACCTGCCCAGGGCAGGTCGCTTTGCGGATACAGACCTCACGATCGATATCCCGCGCCTAGATAACGGAGCGCTCACCGTCGCAAGCTACTCGGTCTCCCCTTTCACCTGCGCGACTCCCCAGTCCATTCCGCATCGCTGGTTGTCTCGCATTCACAGCTACTAGCGATTCTCTGTACACCGCGACGATGCGTACTACTCTGGTTCACAGTCTTTGATTTGATATTCAATTGCCATCATGCTAACGCCTCCGGCCGGTTGTGTCAAGCGTCTATGATTGTGGCGGCGCATTTCAATATTTTGGCAGGATGTCCTACGACTTGTGAAAGAATATCGCCCTTTAACGAATTCTGAACAGGAATTAACCACAGCCGCTCGGCGGCAGCGAAAAGGTCCCAAGAATGTCGCGCTCACACAAAATAATAAACCTTCTCGTCGCATGAGCGACGCGGTTTATTAAAAAAGAGGACACAGAAGTTGATGAAATATAGAAAACTACAAATAATCGAAAGCTGTAAGGCTTGTCCGCTACTGCATAGTGCTAGCGCGTTTTTTCTACCCCATCCCCCGGCCCCTTCCCCGTAGCAACGGAGAAGGGGAGCTAACGTAGCGTGACCTCGCTTGAAAACAACAGTTATCGACACATGTCAGAAAAGTTGTGTCAAGATCGAAACGAGCTTCCCCCCATTGCTATGGGGGGATTGAGGGGGGTGGACCAAATGCGGATGCGAATCAATTAGTACCGGACAAGCCTTGCAGGGGCGACCAACCTGGTCCCCCGAAACCGCGCTCTTGCATCCACGGGCGACATATTATGTCGCCCCTACGCGCGCCTTATTTTTTGCATGACTTGCTTGGTTCTACTGAGACCACAGAAAAATGATTTATTTGAATAGGTGTTCTTCGTGTCTTTGTGGTTAATTGTGCTTTTGGACGACAAAGTCATGTGCCTTGCCAATAATCTGAAATGCCCCCGCCGGCATAAATCTCCTTTGTCCCTGCGCAAAGATTTGGTATACTTAGCTCGAATATGCGTTCTAAAACCTATCCTAACACGGGAGCCGGACTTGAGCCTGAACAACAGAGAGATCGCCGACATTTTTGAGCGTTGCTCCGACATGCTGCAGATCCGCGGCGACAACATTCATCGCGTGTTGTCTTACCGGCGCGCGGCCGAGACCATTCGCGCGGTACCGCGTGATTTGCGCGTCATTTCCGCCGAAGGGACTTTGACCGATCTCAGCAATATCGGCAAGACGATCGCCGCCAAGATAGACGAAATGCTGGAAACCGGAGAACTGGACTTCTACAATCGCCTCAAAGCCGAGATCCCCGAAGGCCTGGTCGAGATCATGCACATCAACGGCGTGGGACCGAAGAAGGCCAAGCTCTTCTGGGAACAATTGGACATTACCGACGTCGAACAGTTGGAGGCGGCGGCGGCCGACAATCAATTGGCCGGGCTGCCCGGCATGGGGGTGAAGAGCCAGCAGAAGATTCTTGACGGCATTGAGGCTTTGTCGCGACAAACCGGGCGCGCCTCAATCGGCGACGCCCTGCCCGCGGCGCAACAGATCCTTGATCTGCTCTTGGCATTGCCGGAAGCGCAAGCCGGCGCGCTGGCCGGCAGCATCCGCCGCGGACGAGAAACCATCGGCGATGTTGATATCCTCGTTGCCAGCGACCAAGCCGCGCCTATTATGGACTGCTTCGTCGGCATGGAAAATGTCGCCAGGATCCTCGGTCACGGACCCACGAAAAGCTCGGTGGAATTGCTCTCTGGCTTGCAGGTCGATGTGCGCGTCCTGGAAAAGGCGCGTTGGGGTACGGCGCTCAACTATTTCACAGGCAGTCTGGCGCATAACGTCAAAATGCGACAAATTGCGCTTGACCAGGGACTGAGCTTAAACGAACACGCCTTGAGCCCGGTGGACGACAATAAAGTGATTGTCGAATCCGCGCCCAAGATCCTCTGCGACAGCGAAGAAAAAGTCTACGCGACTTTGGGCATGCAATACGTGCCGCCGGAACTGCGCGAGGATGCGGGCGAGATTGAAGCAGCCCAAAATCATCAATTGCCGCGGTTGATCACGAGAGAGGACATCGTCGCCGACTTGCACATGCATACCACCTATAGCGACGGCAAGGACTCTATACGCGAAATGGCGGAAGCCTGTATTCAGCGCGGTCTTAAGTACATCGTCATCACCGATCACTCGCGCAGCCTGGGCATCGCCAACGGCCTCACGGTCGAGCGGCTGCTCGAACAAGTTCAAGAAGTCCGGCAAGTCAACGACGCGCTGGGCGACAAGATCCAGATCCTGGCCGGCAGCGAGGTGGATATCCGCGCCGACGGCAGTCTCGACTTCCCCGATGACATATTGGCGGGATTGGATTTTGTAATCGCCTCCTTGCACGTCGGCTTGGGCCAAAAGCGCGAGCAAGTCACAATGCGCTTGCTCAATGCTATCAACAATCCCCATGTGGATATGATCGGGCATCCGTCAGCGCGGCAATTCCCGAACCGAGAAGCGGTAGACGCGGACTGGGACATCGTCTTGCGCGCCGCGAGTGAAAGCAATACGATCCTGGAGATCAACGCCAATCCGCTGCGTCTCGATCTCAAGCCGGAGTTGGCGCGCTTGGCCAAAGACATGGGTGCCCTGCTCGCCATCAATACCGACGCGCATCGCGTGGCGCACCTCGACCTGCTGGATTATGGCATTACCAACGCCCGACGCGGCTGGGTCGAAGCGCGTCATGTCGTCAATACCTGGTCTTTCGATCGATTCAGCGCCTGGATACGAGATAAGAATCAGTAGCCGTTGCGAGTACCATGGCCGAAGAAAGTCCGCAAACCAGTCTGTCCGATTTTGGGCTTTCCAGCAAATCGCGCCCGGACCAGGCCGCCTATGGAAGGCCATCTCTTCCTTCGCGGCAATTATCGGGAAAGCCGGACCACCCCTGGAAACGGACTGCAAGTCCGCTTTATTTTCCCTTATGGTCGCTAGGCTTCGCACTGTTGATCGCGCTCGTCTTGGCGGCAGGCCTAGTCCTGGCGCTGGTTTCCCTGAGAGCTGGCGATACCCTCCCTCAAGCCGAGCCTGTGATACAGATCGTAGTCGCCGATCCAGCCAATATCAGCGAATCGATCGGGAACGACGCCGACGAAGTCAGCCGCCCGGCGACAAGCGGCGAGGTGGAGGTTGTCATCTCCCAGCAAGCGCCAGCGGATCTTGCGATGGAGGGACCGATATTGCCAACGGTCGCTTATATACCTACCCCCGTTCCCATTACAGTCGGAGCCGGCGTCGAGGTTTCCGGCGTGGGAAACCAGGAATTGAACATTCGCAACGTACCCGGCTTAACCGGAAGTCAAATCCTTTTCCGCGCGCCAGAGGGATCCCCCTTCGACGTCATTGGCGGACCCCGGGAAGCGGACGGCTTCAGTTGGTGGAAAGTGAGAGACAGGCAATTCCAGGTGGAAGGCTGGGCAGTGGCGAACTATTTGCGAGCGACTTCATAAGCCGCTCGGCGTGTCGCGCGCAAGATTGCCGCGCTCACAGAGAACAACAAGCCCGCTCCCTGCATGAGCCAAGGGGTTGTCAAATAAGAGATAGGAACGGACCTTGAGCCTAGATATCCAAGAACGCGTCACCGATCTGAGCGAAGAGCTCCATCAGCACATTTACCGATACTACGTGCTGAACGCGCCAACGATTTCCGATGCCGAGTACGATCGTCTCTTCCAGGAATTGCGTGAACTCGAGACCCAGTACCCTGATTTTACGCTGCCGGATTCGCCGACCCAGCGCGTCGGATCTGATCTGGCTGCGGATTTCCCCAAGGTCCCCCATCCCGCGCCCATTCTCAGCCTGGCAAACGCCTTTGATGAGGATGACTTGCGCGCCTGGGAAGAACGGAATCTGCGGCTCTTGCCCGCCGGCTCGCAACTGGCCTATGTCCTGCAGCCCAAGCTGGACGGTTTGTCTATAGTCATCACTTACGAAGACGGCGTCCTGACCCGCGCGGCCACCCGCGGCAACGGAGACCTGGGCGATGATGTCACCGCAAACGTAAAAACCATCCGCTCGGTTCCCCTGCGCATTCCGGTAGATTCAGCCCAATACAGCGCGCCGGAGCGTCTGGTCGTCCGGGGCGAAGTGCTTTTTCACAAAGACAGCTTTGAAGACTTGAACAAAGAGCAGGCCGCGCAAGGGCTCCCGCTCTATGTCAATGCCCGCAACACCGCTTCCGGGTCGCTCAAGCAGAAGGACAGTCGCGAAACAGCCAAACGAGACCTCACCGCCTACATCTACAGCGTGGTTGACAGTCGCGGCATGGAATTGACCAGCGAGTGGGAGACGCTGCAACGGCTCAAAGATCTGGGATTCAATATGATCGCAGATGCCCAGGTATTTGATCATCTGGATGACCTGATCGAGACCCTGCCCGGCTGGCTGGAGCGGCGCAACGAACTAGCATACGAGATTGATGGCATGGTATTGAAAGTTGATAACCTGGCGCAAGCCCGCGAGTTGGGCGTGGTCGGCAAGGATCCGCGCGGCGCCGTCGCCTACAAATTCCCGGCCGAGGAAGCCGTTACCCAACTGCTGGATGTCACTATTAATGTCGGTCGCACGGGCAAAGTCACGCCAACCGCGCAGTTAGAGCCCGTCTTCATCGGCGGCGTGACCGTCTCCAACGCCAGCCTGCACAACTTCGACCAGATTGCCGCTTTGGATATCCGATCCGGCGATCATGTCGTCATCAAGCGCTCGGGCGATGTGATACCTTATGTCATCGGACCGGTGGCTTCCGCGCGTGATGGGAACGAGTCAAGCATACTGCCCCCGGATGAATGCCCGTTTTGCGCTAGCAAGCTGATTCAACCGGCCGGCGCGGTCGACTGGTTCTGTTCCAATCCCACCTGCCCGGAACGTGTGATGCGCGCGCTGGAATTCTTTGTATCACGCGGCGCAATGGATATTGAAGGCATGGGTCCGCAGACCATTGACGCGCTGATCAAAGAGGAGTTGATTCAAGATGAAGCCGATATCTTTTACTTGACGGCGGAGCCGCTGCTGGAGTTGGAAGGTTTTGCCGAAAAGAAAGTGGAGAACCTGCTCGCTTCAATCTCGGCGGCGAAATCCCGATCCTTTTCCCAGGTGCTGGCGTCGATGGGGATAGATGGCGTCGGCTCAACGGTGGCGGCGCTGATCACGGACAATTTCGGATCCATGCAACAGCTGCTGGAGACGGCGCAAAACATTAGCGCTGCGGAGAATAGATTCGCAGAAGTTGTTCGTCCGTTGATAGCGCCAGTCGAAAAAACAACCGCGGAGATCGACAAGATTGTCCATCGCCTCATACACCCCAATCTTGAACTGGTGCCTCGCTATTTGGATACTGGGGACCTGGCAAGTCGGCTGGGGCGTCTGCTCAAACCCTTGTCGCTGTCTCCTGATGAACTGAAGAGAATCGAGATTTGCCTGGCGGAACTCATCGCGGCCGCTCGCCCGCTTCACGCGCTGGAGGGCTTGGGTCCCATACTGGTACAAAACATCGTAGACTGGTTTGCCGATGCTCATCATCAGAAAGTGTTGAGCAAGATGCTTGACGCCGGCGTCAATATGCGCGCCGAGGAGAAAACGCTGGCCGGCTCCAGCCTGGAAGGTCAGACCTTTGTACTCACAGGCACAATGAGCGTCCCGCGCGATGACATCAAAGCCTTGGTCGAAGCCAATGGCGGCAAAGTAACCGGAAGCGTCAGCAAGAAAACCAGTTATGTCGTCGCCGGCGATTCGCCCGGCAGCAAGGTCGACAAAGCCTTGAAAATCAATGTGGCGGTCATCAGCGAAGATGACCTGCGCGCCTTGATCGCAGATTAGCGCATGGCCGTCGCCAAAGTCACGATCAAAAAAGGGCGCGAGAAGCCGATCCGCAATCGCCATCCCTGGATCTTCTCAGGCGCGGTATCAATTGCGGCCAATGCGGTCGACGGCCGGCTTGTCACGGTCGTCGATCACAAAGACCGTTTTCTGGCTCGCGGCTACTGGAATTCCAAGTCACAGATCCAGGTGCGCGTCCTGACCTGGGAAGACGAGACCATCGACGACGCCTGGTGGCAGCGAATGCTCGGCCGAGCTTGGCAGTCACGGGCGCAAAATCACGCCGGCGCCGAACTTTCGGCCAACCGCGCGTGTCGCATTGTCAACGCCGAAAATGACTACATGCCCGGCCTTGTGCTTGATCGCTATGGCAATCGCGTCGTCTTGCAAGCGCAGACGCTCTTTGTCGACCGGCACAAGGAGAAGATCGCGGATATCCTGCATTCAGATTTCGACGCCGAGCAGGTCTTTGAACGCAGTGATATTGACCTGCGTCGGCAAGAAGGGCTGCATCCAGCCGTCGGAGCGTTGGTCGGCGGCCCGCCGCCCGATCGTCTTCTGCTAAACGAAGGCGCGCTATATCATGTGGATATTGTCCGAGGTCACAAGACCGGATTCTATCTCGATCAGCGCCGCAATCGACAGAAGCTGCATGAACTTGTACAGGCCAGCGCCAGCGCGAGCGACGGGCCGCCCAGTCTGTTGAACCTTTTCAGCTATAGCGGGGGCTTTGCCATCGCCGCGCAAAGGGACAGCGACTTGCGCGCCGTCAATGTGGATTCCTCGCGCGCGGCTCTTGAACTGGCGGAAAAGAACTTTGCGCTTAACGAATACGACAAGCCCTCGTCAGACGCTTGCGCCGAGCATATTCAGGCGGACGGTTTCGATTACCTTCGCTATTGCGTCGGCGAAGGAGCGCGATTTGATTATGTCGTGCTGGACCCCCCGAAATTTGCGCAGCACAAAAGACAAATTGCTCGCGCGGCGCGCGGCTACAAAGATCTCAACCTCAGCGCCTTTCGACTCGTCAAAGAGGGCGGCTACATGATGACCTTTTCCTGTTCCGGCGCCGTTAGTCGAGACTTGTTTCAAAAGATCGTATTCGCGGCTCTGGCGGATTCCGGACGTCAAGCGCAGATCGTCGAACAACTGTCCGCAGCGCCCGATCACCCAGTGGCGCTGACCTTCCCCGAAGGGGAATATCTTAAGGGACTCCTGCTGCGCGTCTACTGAGATTGAGACTGGCCTGTGAAATGCTCGTATCGACGGCGTCTAGTTGCCTTCTCGGAAACCAGCGAGAAACTATGCAGTCTTCGCTTGCCTGTATTGCAGGACTTCGGCAGGAGCAGCGCCAACCGGGGATTCGCCGCGCTTAGCGTTTGGCGGTCCAATCAGGATTGGCAAACCGTTCCACGATCAGGCTCTCCATTCGATCAGTTTCATCGCAGCTGAGTTCCTGGCACAGGATCTCGTAACCGTATGCTTGCTCGACTCCCCTCGCAATGGCGTCGGCGACATCGTCCCAGCTTGGCGGAGATTCCATTATCGATTCCAGCGTCACAGCGCGCTGGCGCACGCTCTGCCGCTGCGATTCTCGTTCCTCTTCGCGCTCGAATGTCAAGACATCGCAAATGCGCCCGACATCGCCGCGGATCGGGATTGTCCCATGTTGCAGTATTCCAGCCTTGCGGCGCATCTGCGCGCTGCCAACCAGCTTGCGACCGGCGACGGTAATCTCGTAATGAGACGCGATTTCAAAACAGACGGGACCCGTCCCCGTGTTGTCCCGCGGCTCCTTGAGTTCAGACTTGATTGTCAACCCCAGGCTTTCCAAGCCACTTGCCAATCCCGCGCCGATACGCCGATAGCTGTCGACAACGCTCCCGGCAGCCAGGGGATGATTGATTGGCAGGCACAGACTGTAAGTCAATTCATCGCCGTGCAGAATCGCCTTGCCGCCCGTCGGTCGGCGCACAAGCTGCCATCCGCGCGCGCGCAAACGATCCATATCGACATCGCGCGATCGCTGGCCGTACCCTAAAGAGAGGCACATCGGCTCCCAACCGTAGAGTCGAATGGACGGCGGCTGTCGACCCGCGGAAACCGCCTCGAATATGGCGCAATCCGTCGCCATATTTCTGGAACCATTTCGGAAGTTGGAGTCTCGTATCAAACGGAGTTGCGGCATTTTTCCGCCTTACCTATACTGTCTTATGATTCAGATTCGCCTACTAAACGGAACCGTCGCCGAATGACCCAATCATTCGACAATAAAGAGGGCGCTTTGTCAAATTCGAATGCGCTGCGCTCCGCCACCGCCGTAGCCGACCGAGCGCCCCGGACCGGCGCTTCATCGTCTGCCTATCGACCGCCGGACTTCTATCAGGAACCCATACGCGTACCGCCCCCTCCACCGGATCCCCTGGCTCGTCGGCGTCCTCGGCGGCGCAGGATAGGCGGCAAACGGCGCCTCAGGGACTGGGCTTGGGTCATTCTTGCCGGGGGTATGATAGGCGCATTCGGCATTGTCATCCTCGGTATGCTGGTCCTGCTGAGGTTGCCGCAGTCAGCTCAAGAAGTGCTGCCGACCATGGATATCTCCAGCAAGCTGCCCACGCCCGTGGACGCGCGCACGGACTATATCGCTGACGGCAGGGTCGTCGGCGTCGACGTCCTGCCCTTGCAGGATGGCAGCTTGATTGATCTGCGACCATGGGACGGCCAATCGCGCTTCACGGTTGTCCTCGGCGGGCTGGACAGGCGGCCCGAAGAAACGGGGCTTGGTCATCGCACTGACAGCCTGATGATCGTTAGCATTGATCCCAATAGCAGCAGTATCGGCGTCTTGAGCATCCCGCGCGACCTGTTGGTTAGCGTGCCTGGCTATGCCAAGCGGCAAAAGATCAACACTGTGCTGTTCAATGGCGAAGGACAGCGCTTTGGATTCGGACCGACGCTGCTTCAGCAGACCGTACAATACAATTTCGGTATCCGCGTACACAACTATGTATTGATGGATTTTCAGGCGCTTATCGACATCGTTGACATCATTGGCGGAATCGAAATCACCATCGACTACACGATAGACGATCCCAAGTATCCGGATATGAACTACGGCTATGACCCACTGTTCATTCCAGCCGGCACACACAAGCTAAACGGCTATAATGCCCTGCGCTTTGCCCGCACCAGACATGGCAATAACGACATGCGTCGCGCCGAGCGGCAACAAATGGTGCTCTATGCGATACGCGATCGCATCCTTAGCTTAGATATGATTCCGCGCCTTATCCTGCAGGCGCCTCAACTATGGGCCACGCTCAGCGACAACTTGTATACCGGCTTGGAACTTGCCCAAGTCATTCAGCTAGCGCTCTTTGTCAAAGACATTGATTTGGAAAACATCAACACCGACGTCATGGATTACAACTATGTTGAAGACTATACCACCGAAGACGGCCTGTTTGCGGTAATTCCCAGCCAGGGACAAGTCGGCTACCTCATGCGCAAGGTCTTCGGCGACGACTACAATCGCTAGCGGCTAAGAAAAACAGCGCACGGAATCCGTACGCTGTCTATGATGTCGAGCCCACTGTACCGTGTAGCCATAGTGTCGCGAACCTGCAAAATTACAGGTTGGGAATCGCTCGATAACCTCTGTTTTGGCTCGGGCCTATTACATTAGCTACCAAAGATAGACTCCCGTCAAAAGAATGTTGGCTCGGCACATATAGTTCTATCACGAATACAGCAGGTCCAGGCATTTATAACAAATTCGCTCTGCCATGTAAAGTAATAAAATGACGCCGAGAAGCTGCGGTTGAAGCCAAGTATTATTCAATATCTCAAGTTCCGTCTATAATAAGCTTGTCACAAAAGCAATCGAAATGTGAAGGCTCGACGGGGGAGTAAAATGAGTGATGATCTTTTTAAGGAAAGTCTCGCCGAATTAATCGGCACGTTCGTGTTGGTATTTGTGGGTTCCGCCGCTGTCCTGGTCGCGCCCGTATTTGGCGTATTGGTTCCGGCGCTGGCGCATGGCTTGATCCTGGTTGCGCTGGTTTACACCTATGGGCATATCTCCGGGGCGCAGGTCAATCCAGCCGTCACGCTTGGATTGCTTGTCGGCGGCAAACAAGAACTGAACAAATCCCTGGTATACATGTTGGCGCAATTCATCGGCGGCATCATCGCCGCGATCGTGTTGACCGCGGTGTTCCCGAAGGATAACGCTGCCGTCGCCGGCTTCCTGGGAGAGGCTCCATACAATTACGGGCAAACCACCGGTTTCCTCACCGCGGACAGCGTCTGGACCGCAGCCATCTATGAAGCCATATTGACCTTCTTCCTGGTTAGCGCGGTGTTTCAGGCGGCTGTTTATGGACGCGCCGGCAAGCTTGCGGGTGTCGCCATCGGCTTCACGCTGGCGGCAAGCATCCTGGCCGGAGGACCTGCGACCGGGGCTTCATTGAATGCGGCCAGGACGCTGGGACCGTCCCTTGTCGCGGGCGATACTTCTTATCTCATTCCCTATTTGATCGGCATTTTTGCTGGCGGCGGCATCGCCGGGCTGCTGCACGGAAACATCTTGACTTCGGAGGAGTAGACTCGACTTGACCAAGGGGACAGATTGCTGTCCCCGCTTACCACTTTCGTCTTCGCTGCTCAGTCCACTGACTCCTCGGGCAGATCCAGTTGTATATGCAATTCCTTCAGTTGCGCGTCGTCCGCGTCCGATGGCGCATGCGCCATGATATCGGCGCCGCCCTGGGTCTTTGGGAAAGCGATCACCTCGCGGATATTGGGCGCGCCCGCCAAGAGCATGACCAGGCGGTCAATACCCCAAGCCATGCCACCGTGCGGTGGCGCGCCGTATTCGAATGCTTCCAGCATGTGCCCGAATTCCGCCATGGCATGCGCCATAGTTTGGCCGATCAGAGGGAAGATCTTTTCCTGTATCTGCCGATCGTGAATTCGGATGCTGCCGCCACCCACTTCATATCCATTACAAATCAAATCGTACTGAGACCCCCGAGCCGCCCCCGGATCGCTGTCCAGCAAATGCAGATCCTCTGACATGGGCATGGTGAACATATGTTGCGAGGGATCCCAGCGCTCATGTTCGTCGTCCCAGATAAACTCCGGGAAATCAATCACCCAGCAAAAAGCCAGCAAGTTATCGTCAAGTTGCAGCTCGGATTTGAAGTGATTGCGCAAGGCATCGGTCACAGCGTAAACGATCTGCGGCTCGTCCGACATGAACAGCAGCAAATCGCCGCCTTCAGCGCCTACGGCATCCAGCAATTCGAGTTTGAGATCCACACTGAAGAATTTGCCGATGGGTCCCCGCAATTCGCCTTCCGGTTCAGTCGGAACGGTGATATAAGCCAAGCCCTTGGCGCCGGCGCGTCGCGCCATGTTCTCTAAATCGCGCGCTTCCTTGCGCAGTTGCGTGCCGCTCAATGCGGCGGCTTTGCCCGGGACGCGCAGGCATTTGACCGGTTTGCCCGCCTTCACATTCTCCACGAAGACAGGGAAGGCGCAGCGCCCGGCGATATGGCTGATATCAATGGCTCGCAAATCAAAACGGATATCCGGTCGATCCGTTCCATACTGCTCCAATGCGTCTTGGTACAAAATCCTTTGAAACGGCTCGGCAATCAGGCGCTTTTCGGGCGTCAAGGTCTTGACGATCTCGCTCGCCAGCCTTTCCATGAGTCGCATCACGTCTTCGCGCTCGACGAAGCTCATCTCAAGATCGAGCTGGGTGAACTCCGGCTGTCGATCACCGCGCAGATCTTCGTCGCGAAAACAACGCGCGATCTGAAAATAGCGCTCGATGCCACCCACCATGAGCAACTGTTTGAGTTGCTGAGGCGACTGTGGCAGCGCATAGAACATACCGGGTTGCAAGCGACTCGGGACGAGAAAGTCGCGCGCCCCTTCCGGAGTCGTCTTGAACAGGATCGGCGTCTCCACCTCTATGAAGCCTTCAGCATCGAGAAAGTCGCGAATGAACTTGACTGTCTTGTGGCGCAGGATCATGTTCCGCTGCATCGGCTCGCGGCGCAGGTCCAGATAACGGTGGCGCATGCGCAGCGCCTCATCCAGGTTCTCGTCGTCTCTGTTGATATAAAAGGGCGGCGTTTTCGATTTGTTCAAGATGAGTATCTCATCGGCAACGATATCGATATCGCCCGTGGGCAATTCTGGATTGGCTGTACCCTCCGGCCTGATGCGCACCGCACCGGAAACTTGCAATACATATTCGTTGCGGGCGCTGTCGGCTATCGCGTGCGCCTCGGGCGCCAATTCCAAATCGACAACAACCTGCGTAATGCCCCAGCGATCGCGCAAATCAATGAAGATTAGGCCGCCCTGGTCTCGCCGGCGATTGACCCAACCCGCCAATGAAACCGGTGTCCCGGCGTCCTTTTCCCTCAACTCGCCGCAGGTGCGTGTCTTCATCATGCGATTGTCGCTCCTATTCAGCCAACCTTGGTTCACAAGAGGTCAGTAAGGATTCTATCAACTCTTGAATTAATCACAAGGCTTGCGCGATTCCAGCTATGAGCCAAGCGCAAAGAATATCACGAAGCGCGGACCAAACCTAGTGTAATTCTATTCTTCTGAAGCCTTCGTCATAAGCAAATGGCGCTGGGGCCGCTTTACAGTTAGCGCCTTATTGTCTACACTGTTACTGATGTTTTCACGCGACTACACGGTTACGAAGCGCCAACTCGGCATTGCATTTGTCGCTATTGGCATCGTCGGAATCCTCGGCGTTCTGGCGATCGATATTTTACAAGTGGGACGACAGGGCGGCATCGGCCCCGCCCAGGCATTCGCGCTCTTTGTCATGGTCGCCTTGTTGATTGTCGGCTTGACGCTCATTCCACTGGGTGACGCGCCCGCCTAGGCCAACATGAGCATAATCGTACGGCGTCTGCACCGCGGATTAATGTTGGCGGCATCCTTGGCTCTGCTCTCATCATTTCTGGTTTACCTGCTTTATGCCATCAATTTGATACCATTCCCTTTTGACTACGACCAGGGAGAGGGCTTCGAACTACAGGACACCGTTCTGTTCAGCCAAGGGCAGTTGCCCTACCGCGACACCGAAGTCTACCCCTTTTATTCGAGCAATTATCCGCCGCTCTATCATATGCTGGCAGCCCCTTTGGTCTGGATCTTTGGTCCCGCCTACTGGTACGGCCGCATGTTGAGCTTTCTCGCTTCGCTCGCATCCGCCTGTGCCATCGGATACGCGGTGTATCGCGACGGTCATAGACATCTTTGGCTGGCCGCCTTGTCCGGCTTGGCTTTTCTCGCGTCCAATTTCGTATATCACATTGGTCCCTTATTCCGCCAGCATACGCTGATGGTCGCTCTCGAGACGGCCGCGATCGTGATTCTGGCGCGCGCTTTCCCGCAGCGCGACCAACGAGGAATCGCTTGCGGACTGCTCTTATTGATCTGTGCCGGATATACCAAGCAGCTGGCCGCGATCACAGCGGTGGCGGCATTGGCGTGGATGTTTTTGCGGCAACCCCGCGCCGCGCTGCGCTGGGCGGTGGGATTCATCGGGTTGGGCGCTTTGATCTTCCTCTGGCTGAATCTGGCTTCCGACGGTCACTGGTGGACGCAAGCGATCGTCGCCAATGTCAACCAATTCCACCCTTTTCAAGCCTTTGGCTTGTTTGTCTTGTGGTTCCAACTGCATGGATTCCTGCTGGTCCCCGCCGGACTGCTGATGTTCTATGAAACATATTTCGACCGGCTATCAATCTACGCGATCTGGTTTTTCTTCGCCGCGCTCTTCGGCGGAATCGCTTCCGGCACCTGGGGCGCGGGCGACAGCTATTTCACCACCTCGATAGCCGCCGCATGTATCCTCAGCGGCATTTGCCTCTCACGCAGCGTGAAGGGGGCTTGGCGGTCTCCACCCTGGCTGCAACGAGTTTTGGGACAAGTCGACGGCGTCGCTTGGCCGATCCTGCTGCTTGCACCGCTGCTCTATTTTGGATATGCGCGCGCGACGCTAAAAATGCCTACACAAGGAGCCTTCGCGCCTCTGGCGAATTTGCTGCGAGTCGAGCCAAATACGCGCGAGTCGTTTTATGATTCCGCTTCATATGACGTGCCGGGTTACGCTAACATCGGTTTCTTCGTCTCCGAGGAGGACGAAGCAGCGGGCCGGCGCATCGCGGATCTGATAACGCAAAGCGACCGTCCCGTCTTGAGCGAAGACGCGGGCTTCGCCTTCGCGGCAGGTCGCGACATCGTGTCCAATCCAACACAATTGCGCAATCTGTATCTGGCCGGCTCGTTCCGGGGAGACCGGCTAATCGAGATGATCGAGACAACTCAATTCGGCTTGGTGATACTGCGGGCGCAGTTTTATCCGACGCCGGTTTTGGAAGCGATCGGCCGCACCTATGAGCGTTGGCAGACCATTCGCATGAATAGATTTGACTACCTGATCTTGCGCCCGAAGTCCGGCGCGACTGAATAGCTGTACGGAGGGACCCATGACAACCGCCTGCCTGACGCATCCGAGCTTTACCGAACACGATTTCCCGCGGCATCCCGAACATGCCGGGCGCATCCAGGCGGTTTGGTCGGCTCTGCAAGCCGCTGGATTGGCCGATCAACTCCTTGAACTGGCTCCCCCTTCCGCCACTGACGAACAGATACTGGCGGTTCACAGTGTCGAGCATCTGCAAAGGCTGCTTGATATCAGCCAGACAAATCGCATGGTCTTGATTGACCAGGACACCTACGCCCTCCCCTGTTCGCTGGATGTCAGTCGCTTGGCGGCCGGCGCCGTGATCGGCGCGGTCGACGCCGTTTGCGCTGGAGAGGTCGACAATGCGATGGCGATCGTCCGGCCGCCGGGCCACCACGCGACACCCGACCGGCAGATGGGCTTCTGCCTGCTGAACAATGTCGCCATCGGCGCGCGCCACGCGCTGACAAAGCATCAATTGAAGCGGGTCATGATTCTTGATTACGACGTGCATCATGGCAATGGCACGCAAGACATCTTTTACAGCAATCCAGCGGTTTTGTTCCTGTCAATTCACCAAAGTCCCTATTATCCGGGCAGCGGGAGTCTCGACGAGGTCGGCGAGTCCGCAGGACAAGGCACAACATTAAACATACCTGTATCAGCCGGGCACGGCGACCAGTCCTATCGGCTCATATTTGAACAGGTAGTGATACCGGCGACTGAGCGCTTCAGGCCGGACCTGATGCTAATCTCGGTCGGCTTTGACGCGCATTGGGCCGATCCGCTGGCTGGCATGCGCTTGAGCCTGGGCGGTTATGACTGGCTGGCGCGGGAGTGCCTGAAGCTGGCGAAGCAAGTCTGTGCCGGGAAGATCGTATTCCTGATGGAAGGCGGCTACGATTTGAAAGCGCTGTCTCATGGTTGGTGCAATATCGCGCGCGCGCTGCTGGATTGGGAGGAATTGAGCGATCCCTACGGCGCGGCAACGGAAGGCGCTTCGGCTCGCGACATTCAAACCTTGATAGATCGCGTCCGGGCAATTCACGGCATTTAGGTCAACAGCAGGTCGCCCTCGGCTCCACCCGCCACCAGCAAACTGCTGCGCAAATCGAAGACCTGATCCCGCAATGCCGCCGCCTTTTCAAATTCCAGCGCTTGGGCCGCCTTCTGCATTTCCTTTTCCAGTTCTTCAATCATTTTCTCGAGTTCGTCGGCAGGCAGCCCCAGCAAGCCCTCATCCAGCGTCGCGGTCTCCACTTTATCTTCACCCTCAACCGAACGCAAGCGGTCGGTTATGTCCTGAATATCTTTGACGATTTGTTGTGGTTCGATGCCATTTTCCAGGTTGAACGTTTCTTGCTTGACGCGGCGTCGGTCCGTCTCGTTGATTGCGGCTGCCATCGCCGGCGTCATCTGATCCGCATACATGATCACTTTGCCCTCAATATGACGCGCGGCGCGCCCAATCGTTTGTATCAGCGCCGGCTCCGAGCGTAGGAAACCCGCCTTGTCGGCATCCAGGATAGCCACCAGCGAGACCTCCGGCAGATCCAAGCCCTCTCGCAAGAGATTGATGCCCACCACAACATCGTAGACGCCCATGCGCAGATCGCGCAAGATTTCAACGCGCTCCAGCGTATCAACTTCCGCATGCAGATATTGCCCTTTGATGCCGAGTTCGTTCAAGTATCCCGCCAGTTCTTCGGACATGCGCTGCGTCAATGTGGTGACCAGAACACGTTGTCCCATCTTTACGCGCAAGGCGATTTCCTGCAGCAAATCGTCGATCTGACCGTCGATAGGACGCACGTCGATCTGCGGGTCGACAATGCCGGTTGGCCGAATGATTTGCTCCGCGACCTTTTGCGAATGTTCATGCTCGTATGGACCCGGAGTCGCGCTGGTGTATATCGTCTGCCCGACCCGTTGTTCGAACTCATTGAACTTCAGAGGCCGGTTATCCAAAGCGCTGGGCAAGCGGAAGCCATAATCAATCAGAACCTGTTTGCGGTGGCGGTCGCCGTTGTACATGCCGCGGATCTGGGGCAAGGTCATGTGGCTTTCGTCGATAATCAGCAGGTGATCATCGGGCAAGTAGTCAATCAAGGTGAAGGGCGCGCTGCCGGGCGGACGCCGATCAAAATGCCGCGAATAGTTCTCGATGCCGGTCGTGAAACCCACCTCGCGCAGCATTTCTACGTCATAGCGCGTGCGTTGCTCGATTCTTTGAGCCTCGATCAGTTTGTCTTCGCCCTTGAAATACTTGATTTGTTCTTCCAGTTCCACTTCGATGTCGCCAATAGCCTCGCGGATATGCTCCTCGTCGGTGATGTATTCGCGCGCCGGGAAAATGGTCACCAGTTCGTGCGTATGTATTACTTCCATAGTCAAAGGATGAAACTCGATGATCTTTTCGATTTCATCGCCCCATAGATAGATACGGTAAGCCATTTCCGAGTAGCCCGGCACAATCTCCAATGTATCGCCGCGCGCGCGAAAGGTGCCGCGCCGCAGCTCCAAATCGTTGCGCGTATACTGAATCCGCACCAGATCGCGCAGAATCCGCTCGCGCCGAATCTCGTCCCCGACTTTCAATTCAACCGACATCTTGCGCCAGTTGACCGGATCGCCCAAGCCGTAAATGCAAGAGACTGAGGCCACGATCAGCACATCGCGCCGCGAAAACAGGGAAGCCGTCGCCGACAAGCGCAAGCGCTCAATCTGTTCATTGATATCGGTGGACTTTTCGATGTACAAGTCGTGGCGCGGCACATAGGCTTCCGGCTGATAATAGTCATAGTAGCTGACGAAGTATTCGATGGCGTTGCTGGGGAACAAGCGCTTGAATTCAGCGTAGAGCTGCGCAGCCAGTGTCTTGTTATGCGCCATCACCAAGGTCGGGCGCTGGGTCACCTGAACGATATTCGCCACGGTAAAGGTTTTCCCGGTGCCGGTGGCGCCAAGCAAGGTCTGATGTCGGTGTCCCCGCTGCAAACCATTGAGAAGGTCGTCGATAGCGGTTGGCTGATCGCCGGTCGGCTCGAAGGGAGATTCCAGTTGAAAATCGGGCATTTTGGCTTCAGCTCCCCTTTCAGAACAGGCGTTCGATCCGACTTTCAGTATAGTCCAATTCCAGGTCCGATTTCAAGGCAAAACATGGGAAATCCAGGGCAATCGCTTCAAAATCATTTTGTGTCGAATCGCCCCATAAATCATCCAAACAGGCGGCTTTTGCCCTTGAAATGCCCCCTTGGCTTACCTTTGAGATACCCTAGTTCTACCTCCAAATTTCATAAGTGTATCGACACCGTATAGATACAGTCTGTTTTTTCGGAGGATATTTTTTAGAGTCCGGCGGTGAAGGCGGAAATAGGCGGAAATAGGCGGAGGGCATCGGCCGGGGACCGAGATTGAGAGCTTGCGATGATTGATCCATAGAGGGAGCATATCATCATTTTGAGCGAAAAGGAAGAACAAATGTTCATGGTTTTCAAATTTGCCCCGCGATTGCGATATATCGCTATTGACAAGCTCCTTCCGTAATGTTAGCATCATGGTACGCGACGATTTCTGTTGCGAAAAACGTTGCGGGGTGGAGCAGTGGTAGCTCATCGGGCTCATAACCCGAAGGTCGTTGGTTCGAATCCAGCCCCCGCTACTCTGCTGATGTAGCTCAGTTGGTTAGAGCGCACGACTCATAATCGTGAGGTCGGAAGTTCAAGTCTTCCCATCAGCACCTGGATCGAGATCCCGCGTCGGGGTCTTTTTTGTTGCCCATCCTCATTTGATGTATTAAAACAGATGTGCTAATATTTGTCTAGTTGAGCGCATAGTGTTTGCGCGCATTTGCTTGATTGGTGGAGAGCGCAAATGAAACGCCTAGACCTGTTGCTGAAAATCATCGCAGCTGCCGACGGAGAAAAGGTCACGCCTGCTCAGTTGCAGAAAGTGGCGTTCTTGGTTGGCATGGAATTCCCGCAGGAAGTACCTAGCGACTATTACGAGTTCGAGAAGTACGATTATGGTCCATTCTCTGCCGATGTTTATCGAGACGCCGAACAGCTTGATCGCGAAGGCAAGATAATGATCTCGGTGCATCAGCGCGGCGGCTGGAGAGAATACGCAGCTACGGTGAAAGGAAGCAGGATCGACTTTAATGATATTTCGGAGGGAATGACGTCCTTTATTGAGGATAAAGTCAGTTGGGCTCGGAGATTGAGCTTTCAGCAACTCGTGAGAGAAGTGTATAGACAGTTTCCTGAATACCGAGAAAACAGCGTGTTTCAAGGCTAGGTACGCAATGACTCTTATCATCGGAGTCAAATGCAGTGATGGGATTGTCGTTGGCGGCGATTCCATCATTACATACGGGAGTCCCGAGACGTATTCCGCAATTGAACAAGAGATTAGTAGCAAGATAACAATTGAAGCCAACGATGTCATTGTTGCTTATTCCGGCGCAGTTGGCATGAGACGTCAAGACAATTGTGGTCCGAGATTGAACCCGCGCTTCGACGTGCTCATGCAATGGCTCAACTCGTAGGTGACCAGGCCCTCGATAGTATTTGGTTCAATTTTCTCGTTGCCCTACCTCTAAATGACCAATCCGAACTTCTATGCTTTGACGAACAAGCCCAGTCGGAAATGATAACAGTTGACTTACCCTTTGTCGCGATAGGTAGCGGACAAGCCATAGCGTTACCATTCCTTGCATTTGTGAAGCGCGTAATGTGGAAGGATTCAGCGCCAAAGACTTTAGGTGACGGTATTTTTGCAGTCTTGTGGACACTCCAGCATGTCATCAAAGTAAATGCCGGCATCAGTGTAGGCGGCGAGCTGACGATAGCGATATTGCAGAAGCAACAAGGTATCTGGAAGGCAGAAATGCTTGATGATTATGTCCTCGACGAACACAAACAGGCAATACGCGCTGCGGAATCGGCGTTGCGAAATCACCGGGATACTTTCAACCCTAATGCAAGCAACGACGATTAGTGTCCTGCCACGGAAAGAAACGCTGTTTTGCGGATCCCGCGGGTATTTGCCATCATCTTGTATAGCTGGGAACTGAAATTCCAGGCGACACGATGATCAAGCTTCCAATCGCAACAAATCCTCAATTGTCTCCCGCCGCCGACTAAGCGACCAACTATCCCCTGCGACCGCCACAACCGCCTCAGCGGGCCGCGCCCGGCTATTGTAATTGCTCGCCATTGCCATGCCATAGGCGCCGGCTGTCATGATCGCGACCTGATCGCCAACCTGCAGCCGCGCCATCTCTCGATCTATTGCCAGCACATCGGTCGATTCGCAGACCGGTCCTACAACCTGCGCCAGCACCCGTTCGTCATTTGACTGAACAAGCGGAACGATTTCGTGCTGCGCGCCGTATAGTGCCGGACGGATCAATTCGGTCATGCTGGCGTCGACGATATAGAAGGTCTTGCCCGCCAGTTCTTTCACATAAAGGACCGTGGCGACCAGAATACCGGCATCGGCAACGATTGCTCTTCCCGGCTCCAGCAAGACCTGATAGCCATGCAGATGAGGCGCGATCCTGTTGACGAGATTTTCAAGAGATGGGATCGGCTGATCGTGTCTGTAGGCAACGGGAAAGCCGCCGCCCAGGTTTATCGTGTGAATTTCTGGATAGGGGATGATCAACTGTTTCGTCTTCGCTAGCGCCTGAACAGTCGCAGCGGAGTCGGCAAGCTGGCTGCCGATATGCACGTGGATGCCGCAGACGCTGAGACAAGGAAAGCGTTCGGACTGTTCAAGCGCGTCGCCGATCGCCCCCGCAGTCAAGCCGAACTTCGCGCCGCCGTGCCCGGTAGATATGTGCGGGTGGGTATTGGCGCTTACCTCGGGATTGAAACGCAGCGCCACTTGCGCCTTTTCCCTTCCAATAGATGACGCCGCTTCATTTATGTATTGCAGTTCCAGCTCATTCTCGACATTAAACCAACCGACGCCTCGTTCAACCGCAGACGCGATTTCCGCGGCTGTCTTGCCGACCCCCGCGAAAACGATGTCTTGAGCAGCCGCCCCGGCATGCAGCGCGCGAGCGATCTCACCGCCGCTCACCGCGTCGATGCCGGCGCCCTCGTCAACCAGCGTCCGCAGGATTGCCGCGTTGCTATTGGCTTTTGCGCTGTAATGGATGCGCGCGCCGACCGATTCAAAGGCGGCCTTCAAGCGCCGGTAATTCTCTTGAATACGCTTGAGACTGTACAGGTAAAGCGGTGTCTCCAACTCCCGCGCGATGGCGTCCACGGGCAAATCGTCGATCATCAGCCGAGTATCGACGACGCGAATCGAACTGTTGAAGACCATAAGACCTGCTCGCTACATCGAGTTTTCCAGCAGTTTCGCGCATAATAAAAAAGGAGACATAGTCGCTATGTCTCCTAGCTGCGGGAGCGACGGGATTTGAACCCGCGATCTCCGGCTTGACAGGCCGGCATGTTAACCGCTACACCACGCCCCCGTATACTCAAGTTACGTTATCATTTGCCACAAACACTGTCAAGGTTAGATTGAGTCGGGGTTAGTCAATCGCGCCGGTCGGCAGCCAACATAGTGATGGCGCGCGGCGGAATGGGGGCATCCGGGTTGTATAGCCGATGCGGATAGTACCCGCCGTGAACCGCGAAATTGAATTCGGCCGGCAATTCATCCAACAGCTCGACAGTCAGGTCTTCATGGAGTCGATACAAAATTAGATTCTGAAAAACGTAATCTTCATCAGGTATTTTTTCTACCAGCTCGTCGCCGCTGATTAGGCAAGTAATTTCTAAATCGGTATTACATAAACTGACAAATGACGGATGTCCATCTTGGTACAGTATGTAAAACATACTGTACCACGTGTAGCTCAAGTGCAGCCCGTAGATCTTCTTCTCATACAGTTCTTTGCGGGACATATCAGTCAGGAAACCAAGATGTGTCCCATTATCAATTGCCGGAGTCTGCTCTATTACTTGCCGTAAAATCCACGCTTTGCTGTTTGCGCTTTTGACAAAATACTCATGCTGTAAAAGAAGACGCGATGTTGCTGGAAACATCAAGATGACGGTGAGGACAATTATTATGATATTGCGGCGTCGGATATTCCGAATCGTTGCCGTCAACAAAGCGATTAAGCTAAATGTTGCAATCGCCGCGCCAATTGGCACGTAAAAATACAGTCGCCACAAGTCATCGTAATAGATGTCAAACAGGACTAGAATACCGATCGATGGGAAAATAAATGCCATGCCGCTCAACAGAGCGAAGCCAAGTTGCTGCGGAGGGGGAGGATGGAACTTAGGCGCCAAAAACCAGGCAAGGCTGCCAACCAGCAAGACCATTGCAAGAGCCAGTCCCAAAAATGTATTCTTCCCCATTGCCGTAAACGCATCCTGCCAAGCGTCCAAGAAAGTATGAAGGTAAACATTGGCTGCCTTTTGAATCACAATTTGAAATATATTCAAACCATCAACTTGCTCCTGATATTCTTCAATTAGGGCGCTACGATAGAAAAACTGATTCATAGATAGCAGCAGTAGAAGGTTGACGGCTTTCAGAGCGGGGAAGACATACCAGATAGCGGTCAACTTGAAGTTTCTCCAGCTTAGCTGGCGGTCTCGCAACCACCACAGCAGCGGGACAACCAGGATAATGACGTATGCCGATTCGTTGGACCCGACATTGAAAAGCAAGCCCAGCCAAATAGCCAGCAAACGCGGAAGACTCGGACTCTTTTTATATTCCAACATGAAATAAACCGCAGCCAAGAGCGCAATCATGCTGAACTGCATGGGTAGCGAGCGCATTGACATCAACGCGGAATTCACCGGATAAACCATGAATAGCATCGTGATCAAATAGGCATAAAGACGCTTAACCCCAAGCTGGCGCAAGATTCCATAGAGCAACGCCAGCTTGCCCCAGAACATCAGAAAGTTCAAAAGATGGTAACCGCCGTATGAGTCCGAACTAATCAATTTTGCCAAGGTATGCGGCACAATTACCCAGAAACGATAAATTAATTCCGACTCCAAAAACCATACATTGCTTCCTTCCCACCAGGCATTAAAATTCCATGTTTCCCAATGCCCAATGCTGTCGAATCCGAAGGGCAAATACAAGAAAAACACAAACAGCAAGAAACTGCCGAGTACAATTAGATCAGTGCTTCGTTTACTCCGTAGCTCGCGTTGTAGCGCCCCAACAATAAGCGGTACATAAATAAGCCCGGCCAGTATGATGCCAAAAATCTGCCATTCGGGACTTGTAAACAGACTCCTCAGCGTTAACATAAAATCTTCCAGCAGCGCTGGATTGACTGACAATTTTATCAATTCGTAAGTTAATAGCAGCGTCAAAACACACAGCGTCGTTCCACGCAGTAAGAGGAGTTTTCCGATGGCGCGATTCAAGACACCATCCAAAGCAGTCAAGCCCGCAAATGTCATCCCGACAAGACCAGTCATGAACAACAAGACACAAAGCACATAGCGAAACTCCAGCGTGAAGCGGCGCTCTGTCCCGTCTAGAGTTGTGATATCAATTTCAAGGCTGGGCTCAACGAATGTAGGGCAGTATTCCATCTCGCCCCGGCCGACGTTGCCTTCTCCGTTGATGTAGAGCGATTGTATTCCCTCGAGATCCCAAGTGAGGGTCGCGCAGTGTCCCGGCAGGAGAACCCAACTGCGGTCTGCGGATATTTTGACGGCCGCGCCGCCAAACTCCGTATCAATCCGTGGCGCTGAACTCCGGGAAATTGCCAGAGCAAGGGATACCACCAAGAGCAAGCATCCCGCGACAAGAAACAGAGTTATTAGCTTTCCAAGCTCAGATCTCAATGCCCTATCCGCGGTCTTTCCTAAAGTCAGTGTTCGGTGAATGTACCTTTGGGACTTATATACAGAATTGTCGGGGTAAGAGGGTTGTTCGCGCTTAGCCTGTGGCCTGTTCACTCCCCTGTGATAACGGTTGGGCGCAAGTAAAACTTCAGTTTCTCGGTGTCGTCCACTTGGCATCCGCTTTACTCAGACGGTGAGTTTATTGCGAACTCGTTATCAGAGAGTCCTTGCGAAAGCCTCCTCAGTTAATATAAATGACATGATTTCTCATATTATATCACGCATGAGTGGCATTAAAAAGTGTTACTACACCCAACAGAAAAGAGCCGCGCGCGCGGCTCTTTGTCATCCATAACTGACGATTGGCTATTGCATTTACTGCCGTATTTCAGGCGCATACGCTGATTCGGCGCGAGCGCTGGGTCAGAATCCAGTGCCTTTCATCGTTCAGCCAGTTGCTATAACTGCCCGAAGCCCCCAATGGCGCTGGATTTGCCCGACAGATAGCGAGCGGTCAGAATCAATATCAGTATCGACGGCGCCACAAAGACTAACGACATGGCAGCCGTGAGGGCATTGTTGCTGCCGGATGCCGTGGAGAAGAGCAGCACGGGCATCGTGATCACCTGCCCGGCGCCGATCAAAAACGTCAGGATGTACTGGCTCCAGGAAATCAAATAGGCGAAGAGACTCGCGACAACAATGCCGGGGAATATCGCGGGCAGGGTCACGTGCCAGAAAGTCGCCAGCACGCCAGCGCCCAGGGAACGCGCCTGTTGCTCGTACTCCGGGTTGTAGTTGGAGAAAACGCCGGACAGGGTAAGAACCACATAAGGCATCACCGGCACCAGGTGAACCAATCCGACGCCGAGCAGATTGCCGGATAGTCCCCATCGAATAAAGTTGATATTCAGTCCCATAGCGACAGCGATGCCCGGCACGATAGTCGGCGATATGATCAGGAACTCAATCACCCGCTTGCCCCGAAAGGAATACAGCCCCAGCGCGCGAGCCGCGGGCAGACCGATGATGACGGAACTGAGCGTGACGCCCACCGCCAAGATCGTGCTGTTTAACAAAGCTTCGGGAACTTTGGAATTGGCCGCGACAATCGATTCCCAGGCGCGCAGGCTGATTTCCTTGGGAAACAATTGCGGATAAAACCAGCGGAAGGAAAAAGCGTTGAAGAAGAATGCGATCAGGGGCGTCAACAGCAAAAAGATCAGGAGCCCGACAGCGCAATAGTGCAAGGAGCGAGCCAGGCGTTTACTGGCGGGAGGACGAGAGGAAACGGGCGTCATTGTTGTCACGGGCGCTCTCAATCTTGACGGATCGTACGACGGCTCAACCACATATAGCCGAGCACCAGGAAGAAAACGATAATCGATATGATGATGCTGATGGCCATTCCCTCGACGCGCGCATTCAGATCGGGATTGCGGAAGAACCGTACCGCTGTCACCGTAAGCGTTCGCGGAAAGCGCACGCCCAATATCGCCGGCACTTCAAATGAACCGAAGGTGAAGGCAAATACCAGGATTGATCCGGAAAGCAGACCGGGCATGACCAAAGGCAATATCACATAGCGAAAGCGCTGCCAGCGATTGGCGCCCAGGCTACGCGCCAAATCTTCGTAGTCGACGCCCAGCGATTGCAAGACCGCCAGTACGATCACCCCGACAAAGGGCACCTCTTTCCAAACAAAGGACAAGATGATGCCGATGCCGAATTTGTCTTTTACAACCACCGGAAAATCGCTGGGATAGCCGAAGAGGCCCAGTTGCGCGCCAGTGCGCGAAATTAACCCGCTCTGGGAAAACAGGAACAAAATGCCAATCGCCGCCACGACATGCGGAACTGGCAGATTTAATTGATAGAGAAAGGTGGCCAAGCGCTTCCCAAAGAAACTGCGGCGTAGCAGGAGCGCGGTCGCCAGCGCCAGCACGGCGGACAAAAATGTACTGGCGAAGCTGACCCAGATCGTCAGCAAGAGTCCCTGCCAGAAAACGCTCGCGTATTGTTCGGAAAACAGGATGTTCTGATAGGCTTGCAGCGAGATCTCGGTGCGGCCGATAATCGGCTGCCAACCGAGGCTGACCAGCGTACCGTAAGTCAAACCGCCGATGAACAGCAATATGATTACAGCCATGGTCGGCGCCAACATGATTGGGATGCGCCAGCGCTCCCAAAACCCCATTGGATCGCTCCCTTTTCAGATTGATAAGTTTTATTTGGCTAGGACAAACTCCTGCGTGGTTCCAGGAAAACCTCGTCCGTCCCAAGAGTCCGCAAAAAATTCAAAAGCTGTCCGTGCATTGCCGTTGCTATGTCCATATTCTGCAAGTATACGTTGTTCTCAAAATTGGGGTCCGCGATGCGATTGTACAATTCCACTTCTTCGCCCGCAACGCTATACAGCAGCGCCCAGTCCCTGCTCGTGACGGTACTCGGCTGATTCTCCCGCATGCGACGCTCTTCGTCGTCGACCACTCTAATGCGCTGCCCGGCAATGTACATCGGCCATGATGTCACGACATAGTCGTGTATCGCATCTACCGATCCGTCGATTAGTCCAGTCAATGAATCTGCTTGCACCCTCTCTGGCGCTTCGATTCCAACCAGATCCAAGATTGTGGGCATGACATCAGGGAGAGAAACCAGCGCGTCAATCCGGCCAGCGTCGGCGCCGGGCAAATATAGCAGCAGCGGTATCCGCGTGACTTCATCGTAAAGTGGGCTGCGGTACCATTCTCCTTTGACATCGGAAACGATTTCTTCACTATTTTCCAGTCGATACGTGAGCGTAGATGCGGCGCTGCCTTTGGCCGGACCCAGATAATAGCCAAGTTCGGACTTGAAACGTCCCTTGCCCCAAAGCCCGTGCTCGCCGAAGTAAAAGCCATGATCGGACAAAAAAATGATGGCCGTGTTTTCCAGCAAATCCAAGGATTCCATGCGATCCAGCAGACGGCCGATAGCCCGATCGACCATGGTGACTTCCGCGCAATAGTGGGTATGCGCCAATTCTATATCGCGCTGGCTGAACCCCGCCTCGCGCCAATCCCAGTAAGTTGGGTGCGCGCTGATGTCGTCAGCATATTGGGCATCATAGAGTTCCACGTAATGTTTGGGGGGCTGCCAGGGTTCGTGCGGATCCCAAGTATCAACATAGAGGAAAAACTTGTCGCGATAATGCCGCTCCAGCCATTCCTCGGCGATACGCAGGGTGGTCGGCGCGAAGTAATCGGATTCGTAAGTCCAGCCAGAGGTCACGTTGTCGCGCGATGGTCCGTATGCTTGGCCGCGCACCCAATGAAAATCGCTGAATCCGTGATCGTAGCCGTAACCGTGTCGCAGGACGAAGGGCGTGTCCGCCACGCCGAAAGTCCGGTAGCCCGCCGCCGTCATCAACTGCGCCAAAGTCACCTCTGTCCTCGGCAGCGGGCTCCAACCCAGATAACTGAAGGTATGCCTGCCTGTCATCAAGTCGGCGCGGGCTGGCACCGTGGGAAAAGAAGACGCAAAGGCATAGTCAAAGACAATAGCGCCGCGCGCGAAGCGATCAAGATGCGGCGTGCGAATCCATGAGTTGCCATAGCACCCAATATGATCGCGACGAAAGGTATCCGACACAATAAGAACCACATTCATGTGATTCGTCCGCTCCACTTCACGTTTGATTCATATGTGAAAGAAGAGGGCGGCATTGATGCGATACCGCCCTCCCCCGGTGTCAACAATTAGCATTCGTCGCGTAATACGCAACGCTCCCAATCTTGCTCGGTCAGCGTGTGATATTCCGATGCCGTATTGGGGACCAGAGCCGCGAACTCAGCCGGATCGGCCGCGCCGACAATGGCGGCGGCGATGTCCGCGAAGGCTTGCGCTTCCTCTTCAGTCAACGTCGAGAAATCGACAACTGGCGTCGCGCCAGTGCCGAGGCTGTTGGTATCCAATTGCGCCGCCTGCATATCCGGGCGCACGAGCAGATTACCCATCACCAGCGCCGCCGCCTTGTTGGCGGAATTGACCGGAATCGCCAGATAGCTGAAGCCGCTGATCATATTGGCGTCAAAGAGATAGGCTTTGGCAGTTTCCGGCAACTGTCCGCTGGCGATTCCGCGAGCCGCGCCCGTGCCGGTGAGCGTCAATGAGAAATCGACCTCGTTATTGGCAAAGAGTTCATTGAGCTCATTGGCGGTCGCCGGATAAGTCGCCCCTTCGCGCCAAAGATTGGCTTCCCAGCCATTGAGAACTTCCCAGGCTTTGGGCGAACATTCATCCCAGACGGATTGATCAAAGGCCGCGAAGGGTTCCGGACCGCCGCAAAGTTCATACATCAATTGCTTGACGATTCTCGTGCCCTGGAACGCGCCCGGTCCCGGCGCCACGTAGGTGAAGCGCCCCGGATTCGCCTCGATCCACTCGCCCAATTCCGCATAGCTCCGCGGCAAATCTTCCGCGTCCATCCTGGCGGTATCGTAGATCCATTGGAATGCGCCCGCCGCCCAGGGCTGCTCGGAATAATCAATCGGCTCGCCAAAATCAAGCAAGAAGCCGCCGTTTTCCCAATCCAGGTACTTGCTATTGGGGACGTTTAAGGTCCAGGGTCCATAGAGCAAGCCGGCTTGCTTCAGCGTCTTGAAATTCTCGCCGTTGATCCAAATCAGGTCAACCGACCCTGCATCGTGCGCTACGCCCGCTTCTTCTTCACTTAAGACCTGATTGACCGCGTCAACCGTATCTGCCAATGGGACCCGGTTCAACGTGACGCCGTAGGCCTCCATCAACTCGCCGCCATAAACAGTATCAACGAAGTTGTTCCAGGCATCGGAACCGCCCCACATATGCCAATTGAGCGTTTGACCGCGCGCTTCTTCCAATACAGCCTCCCAGCTATCGAAGCCGGGCGGACCTTCCATATCATCCGCTGCGACCGCAGCTATTGGCAACAAGACTAAACAAAGCAAAAAAAGCCACATTCCCCTATGTTTAAGCATGATCAACTCCTTAACTCAATCGAAAAAAATCATTGACCCGCCCTTCCCCGAGCAGGTGGCGCCAAGTTTCGCATAGCGTGGCGGAGAATCAGCCATGCATCGTGCTTAAGCGCCTAGTCGTATTCTAACACAAAGGTTCTTGTGTCTCCATTAATCGCCGATTCACTACAGGGCAATCGCTTCTAATTGAAATGCCGCCCTAGCCGACCTATTCGGGATAGCATTCTATCAGACCTAAGACATAATTCCGGTTAGGACAAGTACAGGACCGCGCGGATATGTCAACGGCAAAATCGATCATGGAAATCACCGCGGCCGAATGGCTGGCCGCCCTGCAGATTACGCAAGCGGAAGCGCCGGACGCTGTGATCGTGGAAGGTTCCTGGTGGCGGCAACAGCGCACTGACTGGCGTCTGTCCTATCTGACGGATGTTGAAGAACTTCCTTTTCCTGATATCTTTGCGGGATCGTGGAAGGGCAAGCGCGTCGCCTATTGTTGCGCCTATGGAGCGCCGCGCGCGGTCGAGATCATTCATCTTTTTTCCCAGCTCGGCGCAAAACTAGCCATACAAATCGGCACCTGCGGCGGATTGCAGCCCCAACTCAATCCGGGAGATATCATCGTGCCGACCGTCGCCATCGCTCGCGACGGCGTCGCGCACCTCTATGGGGGGCGGGAAGAAGTAATGAGCGATCCGCTTTGGTCGGAGAATGCTCGCAGCGCCGTACTTGAGCGCGGGATTAACGCACATCAAGGCAGGCATCTGACCTGGTCTTCGATTTTCGCGCAAGACCGGCGGCTAATCGAAACCTGGCGCCTGGCGGGCTACTTGTCTGTTGATATGGAAACGGCTACAACGCTCGCGACCGCCGGCTATTTCGGCGTGCCGGCGGTATCCATGCTGGCGGTCTGGGACGATCTAATCCGTGGGAAAAGTTTTCTGGATTCGCTCGAGCCAGACGATCAGAAGGCGCTGGACGCAAGCAATCAAGCTGTCTATGAAGTCGCTCTTCAGCTGGTGGAAATGGTCAATACCAAGTGAAACGAGAGCAATCTGTTCATGTGGATCGGCGGCGTCATTCACAGTCGCAGAAGATTCAAATACAATTCGCGCCTGTCTGTAGAGCGCGGGAAATGACAAATACGTGACCTATCGCAAGGTGCTGGTATTCTGGCTGCCTTTGGCAATGGCTTGGCTTTTGATGACAGTCGAAGGTCCCTGGATTCAAGGCGTAATCAGTCGAAAGCCGGATTCCGAAACGCAATTGGCCGCCTTCGGCTTGATGTTCTCTTTGTCCATCTTGATCGAAACGCCGGTCATCATGCTCTTGGCGACCGGCAGCGCTCTGGCGCGCAACCAACAAGCCTTTCGCGTCTTGTGGCGCTTCATGATGGCGGTCAATCTGTTGGTGCTCGGAATCGCCGTCCTGATGGCATTCACGCCATTGCTTGACTTCTACCTCGGCGCCTTGCTAAATGTCCCGGCTCATATCGTCGAGGCGACGCGCCCCGCCATGCGCATTATGATCCTCTGGGGCGGCTTGATCGGATATCGCCGCTTCCACCAAGGCATCATGATCCGCTTCGGCAAAACGCGCTATGTGGGCTATGGCACGGTCTTGCGGGTGCTGGTTTCGGGAAGCATGGCTCTTGCCCTGGGCGCTGTCACCCAAATCGCCGGCGCCGCTATCGGCGCCTTGGCTCTGGTATGCGCAGTCGCGGCTGAAGCCATCTATACCTACCGCGTCTCCCGTGGCGACGTCATACGCTTGCTGCAAACACCGCTCCGGGATAAGCTGCAATCCTTAAGCTATGGCGACGCGCTTCGCTTCCATCTGCCCCTGGCGCTCACCAGTTTCGTCACTTTGGGAATCCATCCGGTCATCGAGCGCGGACTCGCCAGTATGCCGGACGCCTCGCGGAGCCTGGCGGCTTGGCCCGTCATCTTCTCGATTATGCTCTTGATGAGATCGGGAGGCATGGCTTATCAAGAGGTCGTGATTTCGCTTGATGACAGCGAAGAGAATCACCGAATCCTGCGCGGATTCACGCTGCGCCTCGGAACCTGTCTGAGTCTGATTATGGTCCTGTTTGTTTTCACGCCCTTGATCGACTTTTACAATACAACGATCCTGGATGTGCCGCAAAATCTGCACGAGCTTGTGCTGCTGGGCACACAATCAGCTTGCCTGATCCCCCTGCTGACGACCCTGCAAAGTTACCTGCGCGCTCTGCTCATGTTAAGCCGCAAGACCGCTGCCATATACCAAGCCATCATCCTGGGTTTCGTTATCACGACGGTCATCGTATGGGGTGGCATAGACCGCGGCATGCACGGAGTTCTGGCAGCAGGCTTGGGTCTGACCATCGGGCACGTCATCGAGTTGGGCTTTCTTTACTTCATATATCGCAGGCAAGACGCGGCTCTTAGGCTGCACTGGCAGTCTGCTGTGGCGCTTGCCGGGGGCGACTGACTCTGGCGGATGTCGATAGCTCGAAAGGAAGCTGCGAACATGACTTTCATGAACGACGTTTTGCCTCTGCGGGAACAAGCCGCGATTCGCGACGGCTGGCTAAAGAAGCGCTTGGATACGTTTATCCCGGCGCTCCTGGATCGCGCCAACATTGATATGTGGATCATCGCCTGCCGGGAATACAACGAAGACCCGGTGCTGATGTCGATGCTACCCGCCACATCCATGTCCGCGCGGCGCCGTACCATGTTGGTCTTCTCGCGGGAAAAAGACGGATCTGTTCGCAGGCTGACGCTGTCGCGCTACGGTTACGACGAACTCTATGAAACAGTCTGGGATCCCGATGAAGAAGACCAGCACGAATGCCTTGCCCGCCTCGTCGCGGAACGCGATCCCGCGACCATTGGCATCAACAGCTCGACGACGTTTTCCTTTGGGGATGGCATATCCTTCACTGAGTATTCGCTCATTTGCGAGGCTTTGGGAGACACATACAGGTCGCGATTTGTGAACGCCGAAAGTCTCTGCGTTGGCTGGTTGGAACGTCGACTGCCCGAAGAAATCCGCGCCTATCCGCGCCTGGTCGAGATCGGCCATCAAATCATCGCCCGGGCTTTCTCGACCGCGGTCATTCATCCGGGCATCACGTCGACGGATGACGTCGTCTGGTGGATGCGTCAGACTATGCAGGACGCGGGCTTGCAGGCTTGGTTCCAGCCTACGGTCGATATTCAAGCCCCTGGCCAAACTTATGAAGATACCGACGATCCTCGCAGAACGATTATGCCCGGCGACCTTCTGCACTGCGACATGGGCTTCCATTACCTGGGCTTGGCGACCGACCAACAGCAACATGCCTATGTATTGCGGTCCGGCGAAACCGACGCCCCGACCGGATTGCGCGACGCCTTGGCAGATGGCAATCGGCTGCAAGACATCCACCTGGGACTTATGCGCGTCGGCGCTACCGGGAACGAACTGCTGCGGGAAGCGCTCGAAGGAGCAAAATCCGAGGGCATTCGTCCTCAGATCTATACGCACCCGCTCGGATACCATGGACACGCCGCCGGACCTATCATCGGCCTCTGGGATCGGCAGGACGGCGTTCCCGGCGTCGGCGACTATCCTCTCTATGACGACACGGTTTATTCCATCGAGTTGAACGTCCTTCGAAGTGTTCCGGAATGGGATGGGCAAGACTTGCGCATCATGCTGGAGGAAGACGCGGTCCTCAGTAATGGCGCGATGCGCTGGCTGGATGGCAGGCAAGAATCCTTCTACTTGATCGGTTAGCCGCCCCGCGAATTCAGCGACTTCTAATCTCGCTAACAAGCTTTTTGCATCGCCGCAAAAGATTATTTACAAGTCCTTCCTAACATTGTGTTGATGAAAGTCGTCCAAGCACAATAAAAGGAAGGAACCTATGAAGCAGCTTCGTCATCGCTTGATCGCGCCTGCCACAATTGCCGCGATCATTGTATTGCTGATGTCAGCTACCCTGCCGGCCGCCGGCATCTACGCCGTAGAGGCTTTCAGCCATCCCAACGACATCTTCACGGACGTCTATCGACATGCCAGTCCATCGGTGGTGGCGATCAGTGTCGAAACGGAAGCGGGCGGCGGCAACGGCTCCGGATTTGTCATCGATAAGGACGGGCACATTGTGACCAACGCTCATGTTGTAGATGAAGCGCAAGTAATTGTCGTCAACTTTATCGATGGCGCCAAAGTTCGCGGCGCAATCATCGGCATTGACAGGGCATCGGATCTGGCGGTAGTCAAAGTCGATCTGCCCGCCGAGCAATTGTCCCCTATTCCCTTTGCCGATTCGCAAGACCTGAGCATCGGGCAGACTGTGCTGGCGATAGGCAGTCCCTTTGGGCAAGGCTGGACCTTGACCTCCGGCATCATCAGCGCGCTCGATCGCACCATTCGCGGCTTGACCGAGTTCTCCATCGGCGGGGTCATCCAGACCGACGCCTCGATCAATCCGGGTAACAGCGGCGGTCCGCTAATCAATCTCGACGGCGAGGTCATCGGCGTGAACTCCCAGATCATCAGCGAAACGCGCAGCAGCGCCGGGGTCGGTTTTGCCATCCCGTCGAACTTGGCGCGGCGCGTCGCCCGATCTCTGATCGAAACTGGCGAGATGCGCTACAGCCTCATCGGTCTCACCGGATTCGACGTATCGCTGACGGTGACCGAACTCTTGGGTCTTCCCAACAATTTCCGCGGCGTAGTCGTGCGGGAAGTCCTCGATGACGGTCCCGCCGCCAGGTCGAATCTGCGCGAAGTCGCCGAAATGCGCACTCTCGACAATGAACTCCTTGACATGCGCGTCGATATCATCACAGCCATTGATGGAGTCCCCATCAATGGCATGAATGATTTGATCACATATCTGGCGCGGAAAACGCGTCCCGATCAAACGGTCACCCTCAGCGTATTGCGGGACGGCATCGAAGAACTGGAACTTCCGCTCACGCTAGGCAGCCGCTAGGCGCAATTGCGCCACCGGCGCCCTCGCTCATAGAGCGAGGGCGTTTTCATGTTTTATCCGCGCCCCAGGTTCAACCATCATGACGGCGCTCTTCACTTTTTCTGCTGACTATCAAGCGGTATAGTTCGAGAGGGTTAATTTGCGGAGGAAAAGGCTATGCCAATGGGTCGCTTTGAAAAACAGCGCGTTCAACTTGAGACGGGCCAATGGTCCCTGGTATACAGCCTGGAGATCGCTCCAAATGAATTGAAATTCGAAGACCTGCACCCGATGAGCAGCTATGTACGCCAGCAGGACATCGCCCGCATGCACTACGCCCGCGCAAGAGCGCGCGGGCAGGACAATCCGCATATCCTGACCTGGACCGCTATGCAGACCGACCGCCGGGCGGAGAACATGTTTCCCGGGCTCGACTACAGTTTTGACGGCGAGCATATCATCAGCGCCAATTCCTTCGTCGCTTGTGTCCTGCGACAATTGCTCGCGCGGGGCTGGTTGCAACTGCACGAATACATCAGCGATACTTACGAATGGCATACGGAAATAGCCCCCGGGAACGATGACTGGGGAGCGCGCGCCGAAGCCATGACGCGCTGGCTGGAAGAGTCAATTCAACTGGACCTCTACCCCAACATAGAAAGAGGCAGCTACCAGCCGCGCCTGTTTCGCGAATTTGACGCCCCGCGCAACTTCGTGCGCATCGGCCGCTGCGACTTTGTGCGTCACTTTGTGCAGAATCACGAACGCATAGCGGCATTCAACACATCGCATTTCTTGCACGAACATGACGACCTCGTCAGTCACCATTCCGGATACGGAGACGCCATCGGCTTGATGGTCTCGGAGAATACGATCTTGCGTCCACCGCTTTATCAACGCGGCTGCCTGCTCTTTGACGGCGCAAAGTGGACGGTGCAGACCATGAGCCTCGAAGACATCTCCCTGATATTGCCGGGTGACATCAGCTTGCGAGCCGACGCGCGCGGCGACTATCAGTTCGGACTGAATCCCGCCGATCCTTCGGCAATCGCCATCTACACCCGCGCCGCGCGCTTGGACGAAAACGGACGTCCGCTCGATCGCACGCCGGTGGAAGACCGCCGCCATGAATTTGTCATTGTGAATCGACAAGTGCTCAGTTGGAAACGCGGCGGCAATCTCCAGATCCCCCAAAATGGCTTTGTCCTGTCCTTGGGCGCCGACGCGCTGCCAGAGTCCGCAATTAAGAAGATCGCTGAGGACGCCTGGATAGAATACGAGTTTGCCAATCCCTCGAGGGACCTGGTTTCAGGCGTTCAAGCCGGTCCCATCCTGCTGCAAGATGGCCGCAATGCCCTCGAATCCACCGATACAAACGAAGAGTATTGGGCCAGCCGCAGCATCGGCGGCGAACATATTGTTGGCATCACGCCGGTCAATTTGGATCCCGGCTTGCCTGGCGAAAGAAAAGCGCGCACTGCGCTGGGCATAAAAGAGGATGGAAACCTGCTGCTCCTCGTCGTCGACGGTTGTGACCCCGCGGCCAAAACCGAATTGGACAGCGCCGGAGCGACGCTCTGCGAGCTCGCGGACTGGCTGGCTGCGCGTGGCGCGATCCAGGCTTTGAACATGAGTGGCGAGGGATCCGCCCATTTGTTTGTCCAAGGCGGGTTGGCGAACCGCCCGTCCGACCGGCGCGGGCAGAAAGGCGTCGTCTACGAACGGATGCTCCCTTCAATCGGCATCGTCGGCTGAGTCCTGATCCTGCCAGCGAAAAGCGCTCGGGGGCGGACCAAAAGCCTTGATAAAGTCGTCCACGGCCTGCCGTCCATTAAGCGTTAAGCCATTGAAGAAAGCCAGGCGATCGGCATTGCGATAGTCCAAACGTTGTACGGTGAACGGAGCCAGGGTCTCGCGATCTTTACGCCGCCGGCTTATATCCAGATAGTATTCCAGCGCATTGTCCACGCTGTTGGCGTCAGTCCAGTCGGATTTGTAAATTGCCTGGCCCGCGCGATTGAAAATCCAGGTCATGTTGGGCATGCTGCCATAGGCGCGGTGACAGGCCCCGTCCAGGGCGTCGACGAGAATCGGCCTGCTGACGCCAAGCTCGTCACGCAGCGCCGCGGCATGACGGAACTTTTGCTCCATTGATACTAGATGGGGATAGCGCTCCGCCGGATGCGCTTCATTGGTGTAAAGGAAGACCGACGCGACGCCATCCTCGGCGTACTTGTCGGCGATCGCATTCATGGACGGACCCGCCATCCCGCAATACGGTCAAGTGAAACTGCCGAATTCCACCACCAGATAAAGGTTCTCCGACCACCATTCCTTGAGCGACGTTTGCGCCCGATCCGCCCCCAATCGCCACAGCGGGAAATCCGGCGCGGCAACGCCTAACTCGGGGCTCTCATCGAAGCGCATCCAGGGCATGAACTTCTCCGGCACGAATTCGTCGTAGTTGTACTGCCGCAATAGGTCGCTGGTCATCGTTCCGCCCCGTTTCTCATGAGCCGATTCGCAATTTATCCGCTCGCCACAGCCTTGAGTTCCCGCCAGAGCTTATCGTCCAATTCGATCTCTCCAGCCGCCATGACACGCTGGTAATGCTCGTCGCCGCGCTCCCCGGGGACGGGAATCTCGTCGACCCCGGGCAGCCTTTTCTGCGCTTTGACACGTTTTATCAAATCGCTGACGCCGGATTGAAAGCTCTCCAAGTCCTCCGCCAGCAACTCGGGATCAATCGCGAATATCAGATTGCCCCAATCCGACTTCCTGCCATCGTCATCGCGAGTCGCGCCAACCAGCGGACGTGTTAATATCTCGACGATCAAAGCCAAAGCGGCGCCCTTGAAGCCGCCGAAGGCTTTGATTGCGCCGGCCAGCGCCTGGGCAGGATCCGTCGTGAACTGCCCTTCCTTGTCGTAAGCCACGCCCTCTGGAATCGACTTGCCCTCCGCATTTGCCAGGTGAATGCCGTACCAGGCAATCGCAGCTGTAGCCATGTCGAGCACGATCGCTTTCCCAGCCGTCGGGATGCCGAGCGCCAATGGATTCGTGCCCAGGAAGGCTTCATACGAGCCATACACAGCCATGAGTTCCGGCGAACCCGAAAACACAAAGCCCAGCAAGCCCTCATCGGCGATCCGGCGCGCGTAATAGCCGATGGCGCCGGTTGGCGAATTTGTCCCGCGCGTGCCGACGATGCCGAATCCATGTTCCTTGGCTTTTTCAATGGCGATTTCGCATGACCTGCTCATGACCACCATGCCCTGGTTCCAGCCGCCATCAAGCAGAGCCGAAAGCTTCGTTTCCCTGGCAATGCTGATCCGCCCGGCTTCGGTATTAGCGGGCATGCCGGGACCCAGCAATTTAATCACATTTTGATTGTTGCCGCGCAACTGCGCGTACATGATGATCTCGAGAATGATCTCGGTATCGGCCTCGTCAAAGCCCTGCTTGGCTATAGCGCGGCGAGCGACGTCGCGCAACGTCTCGATTCCAACCTTCATAGACCGCCCTCCACCTTGTCCGGAAGCGAATGCGCCATTTAGACCCTGCCGCGAACCAGGTTATTGGATGTCAAGTACCTGTAGCTGTCATGCAACGCTTGCAGCATGTCGCCGTCGCAACGGTCAATCTCAACAATATGCCATTCGGCTGTCTCCGCTGTGGCCTCAACGATCGCCGGCACGGGCATTTTACCAGCGCCGACAGCCGTCATGTTATCATCCAAACTGAGCGAGCCGTCCTTCAGATGTATCAATGGGGCGCGCTGACCCGCCTGTTTAACGACTTCCACCGCATCCAAGCCCCCGACTTGTACCCAGTAAGTATCAATTTCGAGAAAGACCTCATCGTCGAGTTCGCTGAGCATCACATCCAGGGTGGCTTGCCCTTCCAATTCCTTGTACTCCCACCAGTGATTGTGATAACCCAATTGCACCTGGTTGGCTCGCATGGTTTCACTGGCGCGATTCAGACGCTCGCACACGCCCTTGACCGCGTCCAGGGTCGCGAATTCAGTCTCCGGCATATAAGCGACGACAACGCGCGACAGATCAAAAGCCTCCGCTTCCGCCAGCGCGGAATCCAGGTTCGCTTCGTCGGGAAAAGGCACATGGCTATTACAAACCTCTAGCTTCAGCTCTTGAAAGAGATCCGCCGCATTCCGCGAACCGCCGGGCATCCCTCCATAAGGTTCGACCCCTACATAGCCCATTGCGGCGACCCTGCGGACGATTCCCTCAAAGTCCTTCTCAAGCGCGTCGCGTAAAGAGTACAATTGTAAAGCCACAGGTTTCATATTTGACATGGAATCTCCCTTTTCACCGACTGCGATTGCTATACAATTATTTTGAGGCTTCTGGTAGAGAATACCAGAGTCAATCAAGCGTTTATTGCTTACTTAGGATCCCCTGCTTCTGCGCGAACTGTATTGTTTTGATCAACAATTTGAGGTTGGATTGAGCTCTTCCTTGGGCTCAGCCGCAGCGTATGGCCGCGATCAACAACAGATTCTCGCCAATAACCGCATCTTCCGGGATCAGTAATTCATGGCAACCGCTTCTAGCGAGATACCGCTAAAATCCAAAGGCAAATCAGAAGACAAGGGCGCATTGGCTAAGTGGGTCCGTCTGATCGCTTATCTGAAAAAATACCGATCGTGGGTGCTGACCGCGCTCTTCGGCATCATCGGCAGCAATCTGCTCGCCGTCGCCGTGCCCTATATCTTGCGCGATGTCGTGGATATCGGCATTGAAAAGCAAGACAGCAACTTCATGCTCAACGCTGGCTTGCTCGTTGTTGGATTGGGCGTGCTGCGCGGGCTCTCGGCCTTCTTCGGCAGGTTCTTCGGCGAGCGCCTTTCTCACTATGTCGCCTACGATATTCGCAATCAAATCTACGACAAGGTGCAGCGTCAGTCCTTCACCTATCACGATAGCGCGCAAGTCGGCACGATCATCACCCGCGCCATCAGCGATGTCAACGAGATTCAGCGCTATTTCAACTTCGGTCTGATGGACGGCTTAAACGTGCTCCTGCTCTTGATCGGCGTCGTCGCCATCATGCTGGCAACCAGCCCGGCGCTGGCAGTGATATCCTTTGTACCGCTGGTGCCGCTGGCTCTGTTTTCCAATCGCTTTGTGACGCGCGTACACCCGCGCTGGAAACAAGTGATGGACCGGATGCAGGTGCTGAGCAATCATATCCAGGAAAACGCGCTCGGCGCCGAAGTTGTGCGGGTCTTTGCCCGCGAGAGCTACGAAATCGAGAGATTCCACGCCGAGAACAAACGGCTCTACGACGAACAGCTTGATTTCATTCGACAATGGATCACGTTCCTGCCCGCCAGCGCCTTCCTGGCCGCCATGTCGACCGCCCTGGTTTTGCTCTTTGGCGGGTATCTCGAAGCGCGCGGCATGGCCAATATCACTGTCGGTCTGGTAGTCACATTCAACGCCTACGTGCTGCTCCTGGCGCAGCCCCTGCGATTTGTCGGTTTCATTATCCTTTTGACCACACAAGCGGTCGCCAGCGGCGAACGCGTATTTCAAATTCTCGATCATGACGAACTGGTCGTTAACAAGCCGGAGGCCGCGCGGATCAACATCAAAGGCCATGTGCGCTTCGACAATGTCAGCACGCAATACTTCGGTTCCAATCACGCCATTGTGAAAAACATCAACTTGGAAGCGCATCCCGGCGAAATCGTCGCCATCATCGGGCTGACCGGCGCCGGCAAAACAACGATCGCCAACTTGATACCGCGATTCTATGATGTCACTGACGGGCGCGTCCTGCTTGACGGCGTCGATGTGCGAGATATTGACCTGGATCACCTGCGGAGCCAGATCGGCATCGTAATGCAGCAGTCCCTGCTCTTCTCGGCGACAATTGAGGAAAACATCGCCTATGGCAATCCGGCTGCGGGCAAAGACCAGATCGAAGCAGCCGCGATAGCCGCCAACGCCCACGATTTCATCATGGATTTTCCCGACGGCTACCAAACTGACGTCGGCGAACGCGGCATTACGCTTTCTGGCGGTCAGAAGCAAAGAATCGCCATCGCCCGCGCTCTCTTGATCGATCCTCGCATCTTGATACTGGATGACGCGACCAGCAGCGTGGACACGCAAACCGAGCATCTCATTCAGCAGGCGCTGGATCGCGTCATGGAGGGGCGCACGACCTTTGTCATCGCGCAGCGCATGAGCACGATCTTGAAAGCCGACCAGATCATCGTTCTGCGCGACGGAGAGATCATTCAACAGGGTACGCACGAGACGCTGCTCGCCGACGGCGGACTATACGAAGAGATTTACAAGCTGCAACTGGAAGAACAAGAGCGGGTACGGCGGGAAGCTATTATCGCGGGCATAATCAAGATCCCGCTGGAAGAACGGCGATCGACGCAGCAGTTTCGCGATCTGATCGATCGCCTCGCCGGGCGAATCACCAAGAACTGAGACAGGCGCGAATGACCGTCACCAAAGACAAAGACCAGAACCGCTCCCTGCCTAAGCACAGGCAAAACGGGGACGAGCGGAGCATTCTCGAAATCAAGGACGACCACAAGCCGGGCTTCGATCGTGACGTAACAGCCCGCCTTTTAAGCTATTTGAGACCGCACCGATACAAGTTGACTGTGGCCATCGTGACCATGCTCCTGAGCGTGTTCGCCAATGTAGTCAGCCCGCCCTTGATTGGCTGGGCAATCGACGAAGGCATCCGCAGGCGGGACATGTCCGTCGTCGTCTTGGGCGTGATCGCCTTTATCCTCATCCAGGTCATGGGATTCATCGGCTTTCGCGTGCAAGTCGGCAACATGGCGGTCATCGGACAATCCATCATTCGGACTTTGCGCGATCAACTCTTCGACCACATTCAGTATCTGTCAATTGACTTCTTCGCCGAATATGAAGTCGGCCGCCTGATCGCGCGCGTGATCAGCGATGTCAACGTGATACGCGAGGCGGTGACATTCGCGGCTGTCGGCAGCATACGCGAGGTCTTGATGCTGGGCGGCATTCTCATCTCGATGATCCTGATCAATATCCAGCTCACCTTGGTTGCCTTTGTCGTCTTGGTCGTTCTAGCGCTGCTCGCCAACTTTTGGCGCGTACACGCCCGCAGCGCCTACTTGCGCGTCTCGGACGCCAACGCCAAGGTCAACGCGGAGTTATCCGAAGCCTTCAATGGCGTGCGCGTCACGCAGGCATTTTCGCGGCAAACGCGCAACTACGACCGTTTTGTCAACGAGATCAACATGGCGAGCCGCCAAGCCACCGTTCGCGCAACCCTCATTTCCAGCCTTTTCTATCCCACCGTCGAATTGATAGGCGGCGTCGCGACCGGAACCCTGATTTTTGTCGGGGGCAGCCTGGTGCTTGAAGACAAGATCACTGTGGGCGTCTTGCTGGCTTTCATCTTGTACATCCAGCAGTTCTTCTTCCCAATTCGACTGTTGGCGCAACGTTACAACCTTTTGCAGGCTGTCATCGCCTCCGCCTATCGCATTTTCAAACTGATGGACCACCCGGCGAGCATCCGCGACCAGATCAACGCCGACAATCTGCCCGGCATCCAGGGACATATCCGTTTCGACGACGTTTCCTTCCGCTATACGAGGGATGGCGAATGGGTGCTTAAGCACGTCGACCTGGACGTGCCCGCGGGTTCGACGGTGGCGTTCGTCGGTCATACCGGCGCGGGCAAGACCACCATGGTCAAGCTCCTGATGCGTTTCTACGACGTCAGCAAGGGCGCGATCACAGTGGATGACTATGACCTGAAAGAGGTGACGCAAAACAGCCTGCGTCGGCAGATCAGCGTGGTGCCGCAAGACACGCACCTGTTTTCCGGCAGCGTCATGGACAATATACGCTACGGCCGCTTGAACGCGACGGACGATGAAGTCGTCGAAGCCGCCAAAACCGTCGGCGCGCACCAGTTTATCACCGGGCTGGCCGACGGCTACCTCACCGATATCATGGAAGGCGGCGCCGTGCTGTCGACCGGGCAGCGCCAATTATTGGCGTTCGCCCGCGCCCTGCTGGCCGACCCGCGCGTCCTTATCCTCGACGAAGCCACCAGCAATATCGACACGCAGACCGAGCGCATCATCCAAAAAGCCCTGGAGCGCCTGTTGGAAGGCCGCACCAGCTTTGTGATCGCGCATCGTCTGAGTACGATCACTTCAGCCGACATGATTGTCGTCATGGACCATGGCAAGATCATCGAGCAAGGCAGTCATCAAGAATTGCTGGCGCAAGAAGGCGTTTATCATCAGCTATTCACGCTGGTTTGAGCCCAGACATCAGCGCCTGTTATCGTCTGAAAACTGAAAGTTGAGATCGCTCGCGCGGCGAATCGTCGTTTCGCCATAGCGATCGCGCAAGTTATCCAGGGCCGACTGCAAGTTATCAATCTGACGGTCCAGCGATCGGTCCTGCCAAAGTCCGAGTTGACGATTCGGCATGCCAAAGCCGCTCAAAGCCACGCCAATCAAGCGCACTGCCCGGCCATCGGGCCAATGCCTTTCAAATAGCTCCTTCGCCTTTGAGCAAATCTCGTCGTCGAGATCGGTGGGATTGTCCAAGGTAATTTGCCTTGTCAAGGTCGTGAAGTCTGTCCAGCGCAGCTTGAGCTTGACCGTCGCGCCGGCCAAGCCCGCCTTGCGCGCTTGCCTGCCAACACCATCCGACAAGCGCCGCAAGGTCAACTCCAACTGTGACCTGTCGTTCACGTCGCGGGGGAAGGTCACTTCTTTGCTGATCGATTTCGCCTCTCCGGCCGACAAGACCGGACGATGATCAATGCCCTGCGCGCGATGCCACAATTCACTCCCGAGTTTACCAAGCCTGCGCTTAAGCGCGTCTTCCGACCAATGCGCCAACTCCCCGACTCTTGTCAGTCCCAGCGCGGCCAAAGCCTCAGCCGTTTTCGGTCCCACGCCCCAGAGCGCGCGTATCGGCAGCGCCGCCATGAACTGGCTTTCCTCGCCAGCCGGCACAATCGTGATCGCGTTTGGCGGCTTGTCCTTCGCCTGGCGCGCCTTGCCTACCGTATTGGCGGTCTTTGCCACCAGCTTGTTCGTCGCTCCGCCGAGCGAACAAGGCAGATCCAACTCCTTGTTAATGCGCGCCTGCAAATCCCCCGCGATCTCTCGTATGGGACGGGGCAGAATGGTCACATCGAGAAAGGCTTCGTCAATCGACAAGGGTTCCACATCCGGCGCCGTGTCCCGCAAAATAGCCATGACCTGCCGCGATCGCTGCGAGTAGGCGCCCCGCGTCTGCGAAACGATGATTAGTTCCGGGCAAAGCCGCAAAGCTTGCGACATTGGCATCGCCGAGCGCACGCCGTATTTGCGCGCCGGGTACGATGCCGAAGCGACCACCCCGCGTTCGCCCGGCTTCCCGCCTACAGCTATCGGCTTGCCCCGCAAGTCCGGATTGAACTGTTCCTCGACAGCGCAGAAAAAGGCATCCAAGTCCAGATGAAGAATTTTTCGAGTCTTTGGCATGCGCTTGGCTCTCAACTCATTCAAAAGCCGTTTTCATCAGAAACGTCGAACTGCGGCTGAATCGTATAGAATATATTTTCTATAGTAACAGGTCTTGATGTGGAAATCAAGCATCTCGGCTCCTCCAACAGGGCAATCGCTTCAAATTGTTTTTTCACCACAAAGACACGAAGCGCGCGTAGCTCTGTGCCCCCTACAGACCTAAATCAACTGGCTGTGTCGAAGGGCTGTGTCGGCGGTCAGTGTCTACGCGACCTACGCGACCTACGCGTCCCTCAATGGTTAGAAAACCCCAACGCGCGAATATTGAGCCGCTCTTTATCAGAACATCCGTGCTATCATGTCTGCAAACACATCAAAGCGAGGACCCCCATGCCCAAAACCAGAAACTTCTCAGACCGCGAAAAACGGGACCCCATGCGCCTGCTCGATATCCATAACCACATCAACGCCGTCTACCTGTTTATGCAAACCCTGTCGCTCATGCGCCGAGAAGGCAACCTGTTTTGCGTGAGCGCGGCATACCTTTTCGCTGCCGCCCAACCGCGTCCGCTTCATCGCCGGACTCTAAAAAGTCCCCTTCCAAAAAAACAGACTGTATCTATACGGTGTCAATACGCTTGCGGAATTTGGCGCTAGAACTAGGGCATTTCAAGAGTAAGTCAAGGGGGCGTTTCAAGGGCAAAAGCCGTCTTTTTGGATGATTTATGGGGCGATCGACACAAAATGATTTTGAAGCGATTGCCCTGCCCCTCCAAAGCGCCGCAGACTTGTACCGACCTTCGCTTTCGAGGCAAAGCGTCTATAATACCGCCAGCGCAATACGTCCGGAGCAACAGGAAACGAAATGCCATTAAACATACATCCCGATGCCATTCGCGCCCTGGTCAACGGCGAGATTGGCGCTCCCGCTTCGATTCTGGGCAGACATCGGCACAGTGACAATATATCGATCCGCACTTTCAGACCGTGGGCTGAAGGCATTGATATCGTCGATGACCAGTCCGGCAGGCGCGCGCCGATGCGCAAGCTGCGCGCCGAGGGATTCTTTGTGGTTGAGCTCGACGAGTCATGGAGCTCCGCCAGCTATCATTTCGAAACGACTGCGCAAGACGGGAACGCCGAGTCCTACGGTGATCCTTACAACTATCCTCCCCTGCTCACGGACTACGATATCTTTCTATTCGCTCAAGGACGGCATCTCGATATCTACAAAAAACTGGGCGCGCATCCTCGACAAGTTGACGGCGTAACGGGCGTCAACTTTGCAGTTTGGGCGCCGAATTGCTATAAGATCGCGGTGACCGGCGATTTTAATCGTTGGGATGCCCGCGTCCACCCATTACAAGCCAATGGCGATTCCGGCATCTGGGAGATTTTCATTCCCGGCTTGGCGCCGGGGATCAGCTACAAATACGAAATCCGCTCCCACAACGACGGCTATCGCGCCGAAAAAGCGGATCCCTATGCTTTCTACGCCGAAATGCGGCCCTCAACCGCCTCTATCGTCTGCGACATAGCGGAATACCAGTGGAGCGACGAGAACTGGATGGCAACTCGCGCCCGGCGGGACCCGCTTGCGGAACCGATGAACATCTACGAGGCGCATCCGGGTTCCTGGCGGCGCGACCAGGAGAACAATTTTCTGAGCTATCGACAGTTGGCTGAGGAATTGGTCCCTTATCTTGTCGATATGGGCTACACGCATCTGGAGCTCTTGCCCGTCGCCGAACACCCCCTGGATGCCTCCTGGGGCTATCAGGTCACCGGTTATTTTGCGCCCACCAGCCGCTACGGGACGCCGGCTGACTTCATGTATCTGGTCGATACCTGCCATCAGAACGGTATCGCAGTCATCCTCGACTGGGTGCCGGCGCACTTCCCCAAAGACGGCCACGGTCTCAACTATTTTGACGGTACCCATCTCTATAGCCACGAGGATCCGCGCCAGGGCGAACACCCCGAATGGGGCACCATGATTTTCAACTACGAGCGCAATGAAGTGCGCAACTTCTTGATCTCAAACGCCCTTTTCTGGCTGAAGGAATATCATATCGACGGCTTGCGCGTCGACGCCGTGTCATCGATGATTTACCTGAATTTCTCGCGCGAAGACGGGGACTGGGTCGCCAACAAATACGGCAGTCACGAGAATCTGGGCGCTCTCGAGTTCCTGAGAGAATTCAACACCGTTATCCATGCCGAAGCGCCTGGCGCAGTCACCATCGCCGAAGAATCCACTGCCTGGCCGATGGTATCGCGTCCTGCCTACATCGGCGGGCTGGGATTCACGCTGAAATGGAACATGGGCTGGATGCACGACACGCTGGCATACATGAAGCACGATCCGGTGCACCGGCGCTTCCATCATCACCGCATCACCTTTGCCCTGCTCTACGCCTTCAGCGAGAACTTCGTCTTGCCGCTCTCCCATGACGAAGTCGTGCACATGAAGGGTTCGCTCATCGGCAAGCTGCCCGGCGACTACTGGCAGAAGTTCGCGCAACTGCGCCTGCTCTTCGGCTATCAGTACACGCAAGTCGGCAAAATCCTGAACTTCATGGGTAACGAAATCGGACAATTTTCCGAATGGAGCGAAGAACGCAGCCTCGACTGGCACCTGCTCGATTACGACAAACATGCGCAATTGCAAGCCTGGGTGAAAGACCTCAACTATTTCTATCGAGATCAGCCGGCTCTATGGCAAGTCGACTTTGACGCCGCGGGCTTTTCCTGGATTGAAGCCAACGACGCCGATCACAGTGTCTACAGCTACATCCGTTTCGCCGCGGACAATAGGGACTTTTTGGTCGTGATTCTGAATTGTACGCCAGTGATCCGCGAGGACTATCGCGTCGGCGTACCACGAGCGGGTTATTACGAAGAGTTGCTCAATAGCGATGCCGAGACTTACGGCGGGGGCAACATTGGTAATCTCGGCGGCGTCGAAAGCGAAGAGGCTTCCAGTCACAGCCTGCCGTATAGCATTCGCTTGCGCCTGCCGCCGCTAGCGATTGTCATCCTCAAGCCCAGACTGGATTAGCCGATCGCGAAACTTTGCCGCCTCCGAAGAACTCCAGCGCTACCATCTAGGCGCGTCGAAAAACCAAGCTGTCATCGTCGTTTGGGCTGGGACGTCACCAAAGCCAAAGCCATGACCACCATTGCAAGCAGCGCGCCAAGCGCCAGCGCGGGCCCGTAGCCGCCGGCATAGTCGAAACTCAAGCCAAAGAGCGCCGGTCCGATCGCGCTGCCGATGATGCCCGCGGTGAAGACGAAGCCGCGAATCTCGCCTTGAAACCTGCGGCCGAACATATTGGTCCAGACCGCGCCGTCAAAGACATAACCGATGCCCAGTCCCAGACCGCTCGCCAATGCATAGAGTATCAGCAGCGCGGTATCCCGCATGATCATGGCCAACAGGCAGGCGCCCGCAAGCCCCAGCATTGCCAGGACGACGACAATCGAGGGCTGGAAACGGTCGATCAGATAGCCCGCCAGCAGCGCCGAAGCGGCCGCGAAGATCGACAGCAAGGCGAAGGTCTCGGTCGCCACTTGCGCGCTGTGATCCAGTTGCGCGAAGATCGATACCTGATGCAAAATCAGTCCCGTTCCCCAAGCCGAAGGCAGCATTCGCGCGAACATATACAGCCAAAGCACCGGCGCGCGCATCGCCTCTCGCAGGGTCCAGTTTTCCTCATGGACATCTGCGGCGCCGGGATGATCTTCCGCCTCGGCATCGCGCTTCGCCTTCTGGTTATCCGGCAACAAGCCATATTCTTCGGGGCTGTCGCGCATCAAGAACCCAAAGAGCGGAACCACGAGAGCGCTAACGGCCACCCCCAATACGACAAAGGCTGCCCGCCAATCCAGGCTATCCAAAAGCGCGCGCAGCCCGTTCACGTACAAGCCTTGAAAAAGCGCATAAGCCAGGGCGAGATAAGCCATCATGCGGCCGCGGCGCGAGCGGAACCAGTTGGCGACCGCTGTCGAACTCACCAGGCAGAGCGCGCCCTGCCCCAAACCGCGAATACCGATGAAGGCGACGAGCAGCATGACCGGACCATTGATGACGGAGCACAAGCAAAGGACCAGGCTAAACAAGAAACCAATCGCCACGCCGGTCCGTCGATTGCCAGCCAAATCCAGTCTCCGGCCCAGCCAGGTCAAGCCAAATGACGCGATAAAGGTGCCCAGCCCGTATAGACTGCTCACAGTCGTGCGGTCCAAGCCAAAATCGGCGATGAAATAATCCATGAACAAGGAAACGGAGAAACTCTGTCCCGGCGAGCTCGCCGCCGTACCCACGATGGCCACAAACCAGACGACCCAGCCATAGTAGATCGGCATGGTCGTCACAACCGACTTGTATCCCGGCGCTTTAGCCGTCATGGCTCCTCAGCGATACCAAAAAAGTAATGACAATTACTGCCCTAGAAAGAAATTGAGAAAATAATCGAAACCTTGTACGCACGAGCCGGCGGCTCGCCCACTCTGTCATATATTCCCAATCAATTTTCGCATGACTAACTTGGTACTACTTCTATTCCCCGATTCTCAAAACGAAGCAGGACCCGAACATTATATAAGGCAGACGAAGATTTAACAGTCAAGCAAAAAAGTTCATGCTAGAATTGATTGTGAAGAATTGATGCTCCTTTATCATCGCCCGACACGGACAAAAGGGGTTTACTACAATGGTCATCCCATCAGATTTGGAAATCGCCCAAAACGCCAATCTCCTTCATATCAATCAGATCGCCGAGCAAATGGGATTGGACCCCGACCGCGACCTCGAGCACTACGGGAAATATGTCGCGAAGATCAATCTGGAAGCCTTGGAGCGGCTGAGAGATCGACCGAACGCCAAGTACGTTGATGTCACGGCGATCACCCCCACGCCGCTGGGCGAAGGCAAATCGACCACGACGGTCGGCATCGGCCAGGCGATGAAACATATCGGCAAGAATGCCATCATCACAGTCCGCCAGCCTTCGCAGGGTCCGACCTTTGGCATCAAAGGCGGCGCTGCCGGGGGCGGCTACAGCCAGATCGTGCCGATGGAGAACTTCAACCTGCATTTGACCGGCGATATCCACGCCATCAGCGCCGCGCATAACTTGATCGCCGCTATGCTCGACGCCCATATCTACCACGGCAACAAGCGCAATATTGATATCCATAACATCCCCTGGCGTCGTGTGGTCGATTTGAACGACCGCGCCTTGCGCAATATTGTCATCGGCCTTGGCAAGCGCTTTGACGGCGTGCCGCGCGAAACAGGTTACGACATCACCGTCGCTTCCGAGATTATGGCGATCCTGGCTTTGACCACATCGCTGCATGACATGCGCGAGCGCATCGGCAGAATGGTCGTCGCATACGACAAGGACAAAAACCCGGTCACCGCGGAAGATATTCAGGCGGCCGGCGCCGCCACTGTCTTGATGAAAGAAGCCATCAAACCGAACTTGATGCAGTCCCTGGAAAATACGCCGGCGCTGGTGCATGCCGGTCCCTTCGCCAATATCGCGCATGGCAATTCCTCCATCATCGCCGATTTGATCGCCATGAAAACTGGAGAGTATGTCGTTACGGAATCGGGCTTTGGCGCGGATATCGGCGCGGAGAAATTCTTCAATATCAAATCTCGCGTCTCGGGGTTGAAGCCCAACGCGGTTGTGCTGGTCACGACCATCCGCGCGCTCAAAGCCCATACGGGCAAGTATACGATTATTCCGGGCCGCCCGATTGATCCAGCGCTGAAAGAAGAAAATGTCGCCGATGTAGAAACTGGCGCGGCCAATATGGTTCGCCATTTGGAGAATCTCAAGAAATTCGGCGTCAATCCCGTGGTCGCGATCAACGTCTTCGCCGACGATACCGACAAGGAAATCGCGGCTGTGCGAGCGATCGCGCTGGCTGCCGGCGCCACCGGCGTATCCGTAGCGCGGCATTGGGCGAAAGGCGGCGCTGGCGCGGCCGACCTGGCGGAAATGATCGTCTCTGCCTGCGAAATGCCCAACGACTTCCGCTTGCTCTATCCGGACGATATGTCTATCAAGGACAAAATCGAGACCATCGCTGGCGAGATCTACCGGGCTGATGGCGTCGATTACGCGCCGATCGCGGATCGCAAGATCAGACAATACGAAGATCAGGGACTGCGGCATCTGCCGATCTGCATGGCGAAAACGCATCTTAGCCTGACCGACAATCCCAAGTTAAAGGGCGCGCCAGACGGCTTCCGCATCACCATTACCGATATTCGCGCCTCGGCCGGCGCCGGCTTCATTTACCCTCTCTGTGGCGACGTCCGTACCATGCCGGGCTTGGGCAGAACTCCCGCAGCGATGAATGTCGATATTGACGCCGACGGCAAGGTCCTTGGCTTGTTCTAGCGCCAGACTACAAGCCGTCAAGTTCGCGGTATTCAAAAGACAAAATAAATGCGCCGCATTCAGTGCAAATGCGCTGGTGTTTGGTTATAATGCGTCAGGATAAGGAGGCGCCATTGTCTTCCCCGGCAAATAACGAATCTACGGTAAGTCAACACGCATTCGCTTATCAACCGCAGCCGATCAACGGAGAGTTCCTGGGCAAGCACATCATCTCTGTAGATCAATTTGAGCGAAGAGATCTCGACATTCTCTTTGACGCCGCCACAGCCATTCGCAAGCGCATTCGCAGCCACGATCGTGGCCTGACTGAGCTATGCGCGGGCAAAGTGATGGCGTCGCTCTTCTTTGAAGCGAGTACCCGCACCGATATGTCCTTTCAATCGGCCATGCGGCGGCTGGGCGGCGACGTCATCGCCGTTAGCAACGGGGTGCGTTTTTCCTCCATGTACAAAGGTGAAAACCTTTCCGACACCATTCGAGCGACAGGCTGCTACGCCGACGTCATTGTCTTGCGCCATCCGGAAATCGGCTCCTCTTACGAAGCCGGCTATTACCTGGATCTCCTCAATACACGCATTGACAATCCCACGGTCGCCATTAGCGGCGGCGACGGCATCGGCGAACATCCCACCCAAGCCTTGCTCGATACCTTCACCATCTTCGACCGGAAGCGTTCGCTCGACAACTTGACAATTGCCCTGGTCGGCGATCTCAAGCACGGCCGCACCGTACACTCGCTGGCAAAGCTGCTCGCATACTACGATGCGAAAAACGTCAAACTCTGTTTGGTCGCGCCGGAAAGCCTGGCTATGCCCTCGCAGATCACCAACCTGGTAAAAAGTCATGGCATCACGGTAATTGAGACTGACAATCTGATGGACGTGATCGCCCAGACGGATGTCATCTATTGGACGCGCATTCAAGAGGAGCGATTCGCGGATCCCGATATTTACGAAAGTATCAAAGACCGTTTTATCATGACGCCCCGTGTCTTCGCCAAGGCGCGCTCGCAGGCCATCTTGATGCACCCCCTGCCCCGCAAACACGAGATGGGCACGCGCGTCGATCATGATATTCTCGATGCTGATCCGCGTTCGATTTACTTCGAACAGATGGAAAACGGCATGTTCGTCCGCATGGCTTTGTTGGTTAAGGTCTTGCGCGGGGTCTATGTCTGATGCCCCTGGTCCAAATTCACGGCATGATCGATCCGCATACGCACCTGCGTGATCTCGATTGGGCGGATAAGGCTACTTTCGCGTCGGAAACAAAAGCGGCCATCGCCGCCGGCTATTGGGCTGTCTTTGACATGCCCAATACCGTCCCGTCCACAACGGACGAAGCCCGCCTCAACGAGAAATTGGGGCGGCTGGATCGAGACGCCCATTGCGATTGGGGCTTGTATTTTGGCGCTTCACAAGCCGACAATAGCGAGGCATACGAAAAGATTGCCTCACGCGTTTGCGGCCTCAAAATCTACAATAATTCCACCACCGGGGATCTGCTCATACACAGGCAAAGCGATCGCGAGCGTCACTATGGCGCCTGGTCCGCCAACAAACTGATTGCCGTCCACGCCGAGGAAGAGACCGTCCGCGACATACTCGCGCTAGTGAGGAAATACCGACAGCCAACGCATTTTCTACATATCAGCAGCGCCCGGGAAATCGATCTTCTACGGCAAGCAAAAGAAGACGGCTTGCCGGTGACGATCGGCGTCTGTCCGCACCATCTTTTCCTCACGGAAGACGATCTGGCGACCTTGGGACCCTACGGACTGATGAAACCGCCCTTGAAGTCAAAAGAGGATCAACGCGCGCTGTGGCAAGCCATCAGCCTGGGCTTGGTTGATATCATCGAGTCCGACCACGCGCCGCACACTTTTGCCGACAAAGAATCGGATTCCCCGCCCTTTGGCGTACCCGGGCTGGATACGACGCTCCCGCTGATGTTGCGCGCCGTTAGAGACGGTCGCCTTTCGCTGGAGCAAGCGATCAACATGGTTTCAAGAAATGTGCAGCGGATTTGGCGGGTCAGCCCCCTGCCAAAAACCTATACGCTCGTCGATACCGACCACAGCTACGTTGTCGAACGGGAGAATCTGCGAACGAAGTGCGGTTGGTCGCCCTTTGAAGGCTTGCGTGTCTACGGGAAGATCCGCGAAGTCTGGATTCGCGGCCACCTGGTTTTTGATGGAGACAATGTGCTTAGCCCGCCCGGTTTTGGCAGAAATCTGTTTGGGTTAGTGGCATGAGTTGGCGAAGTAATCGGCATGTTCTCTGGTTTTACCGTCATACCTATACGGCCTTATACGAGCTTCTCATTTCAAGACTGTCCGCTCAGCGCGCTCATGAAGCGGTGATCGGAAGCCTGCGGATCATGGATCGCGCGCCGCTCCTACATAGACTATCGGGGACCGAAGTCAAAGCGTTAAGTCCGGCGCAAGGCATCGAGGCGGGCGGCGTCAGCCTGTCACAAGCGCTGGTGCTGGCGGCTGGGCTTGTGAAGGGCGACGGTTTCTCCAGTGAAGACGACGCCCTGCGCGCCGCCGAATCGACGCGCAACATTGTGCCGGGATGGCGCATCATTCCGGCGCTGCTTGGACCAGTGGAGTTCGGATCCTTTACTCGCTTTCCTCGCATGGGCAATGACGGAACTGTACTGTGGCGCCGCGAGAGTTCACGTTCCCTACAAAATCGCGTCGGTTTGAAGAACCCGGGCGCCCGCGCCGCGGCGCTGTTCCTTGGCATGCGCAAAGAGCTTCTGCCGAGCGAATTGGGCATCAACATTGCGGTCTCGCCCGGCGTTCAAGATATCGGTCAGCAGGAGCGCGAAGTCGTTGAGTCGCTCGAATTTTTCCTTGATGAAGGCCTGTTACCCGCCTGGTTTACGCTCAACCTAAGTTGCCCCAATACCGAAGACGATCCGCTGGGTCATCAACTGGAAGCGGAAACCCGGCGCTTGTGCGGCGCCTTCATCAACTGTCTGGCACAGCGCTCGCTGGCGATCCCGCTTTGGGTCAAGATCAGCCCCGGTCTCTCCGCCGAGCAATATCATGCCCTGGTGCGTATCTTCGCCGACGTCGGCGTGAAAGCCGTCGTCGCGACAAACACGCTTCCCGAGCCCAGTCCGGAAGATCCAGCGCAAATCGCCGGGCTTGGCGGCGGCGGTCTTTTCGAATCGACGCTTGATGCGGTCGCGCATTTGCGAGAGGAAATCATCCGCAGCAATGCGGCGATCGACATAGTAGCTTGCGGCGGCATCCTTGACGGCGCGAGCTTTCAGGCTTACCGTGATTTGGGTGTCAAAGCGGCGCAGTATTGGTCGGCGCTGGTATATCGCGGTCCCTTGGCCGCAGCGCTCATCGAAAGCGAACTGTCAGCTCATGAATACGAATACGAAGCGGCGCATAGCGAAAGCCTTGCTTGATATCGGCGCAGTCGGTTTTGCGCCGGCGGCGCCGATCACTTTCAAGTCGGGCATTGTGTCGCCGGTCTACATCGACAATCGCATCCTGATCTATCATCCCGATCACTGGCGCCGGGTCGTCAAGGGCTTCGCGTCCGTAATCGCGGATTTAGAACTCGAATTTGACCTGATCGCAGGCGTTGCCGTTGGCGGCGTTCCCCATAGCTCGGCTCTGGCTTATGTCCTGAACACGCCCTCGGTTTTCATTCGTAAGGAAAGCAAAGAGCACGGCAAAGCGCAACGCATTGAAGGGGGAGCGGTTGCGGGCAAAGCCACCCTCCTGGTCGAAGACCTGGTCACCACCGGCGGCAGCAGCCTTTCCGCCGTGGCCGCTTTGCGCGAAGCCGGCGCGCTCGTCACAGACATGGTCGCCATCGTGAGTTACGGTTTCGCCGAAGCGCGTGCGGCCTTCAAGGACTCCCGGGTCACATTGCATACATTGACCGATTTTGACGCCTTGTTCGAACAGGCTTTGCAGCGCGGGATCTTTGACGAGCGCGAGGAAGCTGTGATTCGGGCTTGGTTCGCCGATCCACATCATTGGGAACCCAGAAGCAAATGAGCGCCCTGGACAAATACGAAGCCCGCGTCGACGCGGTCGATTCCTTGCTTTGCGTCGGTCTCGACAGCGACATCGCCCGATTGCCCTCCGAATTCAACGCGGTCGAGTTCCCGCAACTGGCATTCAACCGTCGCATCATTGATCAAACCGCCAGCTACGCCAGCGCTTTCAAGTTCAATATGGCTTTTTACGAGGCGACCGGCGCGGCCGGCTGGCAACAATTGCAGGATTCCCTGGATTATCTTCGTCGACATCACCCGGGGGCGCTCACCATCAGCGATGCCAAGCGCGGCGACATCGGCAACAGCAACGCCGCCTACGCGCGCGCCATTTTCGACGAGTTAGCCTTCGATGCCGTGACGCTAAATCCCTATCTGGGCAGGGACGCCTTGCAGCCTTTTCTGGATTACAAAGACAAAGCTTGCATTATTCTTTGTCGTACCTCGAACGCCGGCTCGGGAGAACTGCAAAACTTGCCCGTCTCCGGCAGGCCGCTCTGGCAGACGGTCGCCGAGACTGTTGTTGACACCTGGAACGCGCACGGAAACTGTATGCTGGTGGCCGGGGCAACTTTCCCGGAAGAAATGGCCGCGATACGCGCCATCGCAGGAGACATTACATTGCTGGTGCCGGGTATCGGCGCGCAAGGCGGGGATATTAGCGCGGTCCTGGATGCCGGCTTAAACAGCCGCGGCAAAGGACTCATCATCAACGCGTCGCGCAGCCTCATATTCGCGGAGGACCCGGCAGCAGCCGCAAAATCCACCCGGGACGAGATCAACCGTCGTCGGTCGTGACGGCGAGACCGCGACCAGGGAATTCTCATATCTTTCTTACTCGGCTCTGACAAGGACATTCCCCTGTCGCGATACAATGATATTAAGCAGAAAGCAGCTTCGTTCACCGAGGATACGCATGTCGGCATCGACCCTCGAATATCGCAGTTTTGTCAAAGTCAGTTTCATAAGCACGTCGCTTGATCAATTGCAGCGCTTCCACGAAGATCCAAAGGCGCTTGCCAAACTGACGCCTCCTCCAATCATCATGCAATTGCAGCGTGATGCGCGCAGCTCTATCACGGAAGGCGAAATCGAATTCACGCTATGGTTCGGTCCTTTTCCCATCCGCTGGATCGCGCGACATGAACCGGGCCCGTCCCCGCATTCCTTTGCCGACCTGCAGATCAAGGGTCCCATGGCCTACTGGCGCCATGAGCACATTTTCACCGAGAAGCCGGGCGGCGTCGAACTGACGGATCGCATCGTCCTGGCGCATCGACCTGGTTTGGTCGGGGTCCTGACGCGGTTGTTTTTCGATGGCCTGCCACTGCGGCTTCTCTTCGCTTACCGACACCACCGCACACGGATGGCGACCCAACTGAAATGACCCCCAGGGCAAGAGTCGTCGTCATCGGCGCGGGAATTGGAGGGCTAACCGCCGCCGCTCTCCTGGCCAGGGACGGCGTTCATGTAACAGTCGTCGAGGCCAATCCCTATCCCGGCGGATCGGCAGCCACATTCTTTCACAAAAGCTACCGCTTTGACGCTGGCGCAACGGTCGCCGCAGGCTTTCAGGAAACCGGCGCCCATACATTGGTCGGAGATATCTTGGGATTGCGCTGGAATACGCGTGCCAAAGACCCAGCCTGGGTAGTGCACCTGCCCGATCGCAGAATTACCCTCACCCGCGACCTGTCTGATATTGCGCGCCAATTTCCGCGAAGTGCAGGCTTCTGGACCGAACAACGCAAGATCGCCGACCTGACCTGGGTTATGTCGTCAGCGGGTTTGCCATTCCCGCCGGCGGATCCAAAAGAGGCGCTGCACTTAGCCAAGATCGGCTGGCAATTTTTCCCCCGCGACATGCGCCTCCTTCCCTTCGCTTTTTCCACCGTCGGTCAGTGGATGAATCGCCATCAATTGAGCAAAGACAAAGGATTTCTGCGCTTCATAGATGCCCAGCTACTCATTTCGGCGCAGACAACATCTCCCTTCGTGAACGCGCTCTATGGCGCAACCGCCCTTGACCTGCCGCGACAAGGCGTTTTTCAGATCCAAGGCGGCATCGGTGAACTCTCGCAGCAATTGGCGCGCAAGATCAATTCACTCGGCGGCGATGTGCTCTTTAGGCACTCTGTTTCGCGAGTTGTCGTCGGCAATGCATTGGCAAAAGGCGTGAGCGTACACCAAGGCAAGCGCGGGGGAAAAGAGATTAAGTTTCCCGCTGATCTAGTGATCGCCAATACCACGCCTTGGTCGCTAGACTCTTTGCTTGGTCCTGCGAGCCCGCAAGAATTACGAAGCGAAATCCGCCATAGACGCCAGACGCAAGGCGCTTTTGTCTTGCATATCGGCCTGCGAGACGAGGCGCTGCCCAGCGATCTGCCAGAGCATCATCAGATCATTTGCGACTATGACAGTCCCTTGGAAGAAGGCAATTCACTTTTCTTGTCCATCTCGCCGGCTTGGGACAGTTCTCGCGCGCCGCCGGGCTGCCGCGCTGTCACCGTGAGTACGCATACACGGGTACAGCCCTGGTGGGATGCGAAAAGCGAAAATAAGTCCAGCTATCAAGCGCGCAAAACGATCTACGCCGAATCCATGATTGAGGCAATTGATCGCGTCATTCCCGGGTTCAAGACGGCGGCGGAACTGGTCCTGCCAGGAACGCCTCTGACGTATCAGTTTTACACGCAGCGCCACAAAGGCATGGTCGGCGGTTTCCCGCAGACCTCCTTATTAAAAGCGCGCGGACCGAGGACCGGGATCCCCAACCTGCTACTGGTAGGAGACTCGATTTTCCCCGGGCAATCGACGGCGGCTGTCACGCTCGGGGCGATCCGGGTAGCGAAACTGGCGTCAAGACGGTTGCGCCAATCCGCTTCCGAGAGCGGCGGGGGTGATTGGAGGCAGCAATGACGCAAGAGCCGATAGTATTCTGGTTTCGCCGCGATCTGCGTCTCGATGACAACCGAGGCTTGCGCGCCGCTCTTGAAGCCGGTTACCCGGTGCTGTCATTATTCATTATCGATCCGCGCTTTCGCGTGAGCGGGCATTACAGTCACAATCGTATGGCTTTTCTCTTGCAAGCTCTGCGATCATTGGACAGCCGCCTGCGAGAACGCGGCGCCGGATTGTTGGTACACATCGGGCTTCCACAGGAAATCCTGCCTAAGCTGGTTCGAGAACATGGGGTCAAAGCGCTCTATTTCAATGCCGACTATACGCCATTCGCGCGTGAACGGGACCGACAGGTCGAATCTCGCCTCAGCATTCCTGTACACGCTTATGATGATCTGCTTCTGGTCGCGCCGAACATGCTGCGAAAAGGCGACGGCAGTCCCTACCGCGTATTCACGCCCTTCGAGCGGCAATGGACCCGTCTGGCCAAGACGCCGCTAGCCAAATGCTCTTTCGCCGGGAATCAATTCCATCAAGTTTCCGCTAACGAAACCAATAGCGCCCTGGATCAGGCGGCTGAAACCGTCCGCCCGCATGCGCCCTTGCCGCCCGCAAGCGAGCAAGTCGCGCAAGCTAAACTTGAGGCATACATCAAATCGGGTATCGACAATTATGCCCAGACACGCAACAACCTGACTATTGATCCATTCGGTAAAGCGACGCAAAATGGTTCATCATGTATCTCGCATTATTTGCACCAGGGGCTGCTTTCGCCGAGGCAGGCGTTATGGCTTGCGCGCGGCAGACAGCAAATAGAACGCGATGATGAGACGGTCCAGTCCATCACAGCCTGGATACGACAACTTGCCTGGCGCGATTTCTTCAGCCATATTATGTATCATTTTCCACAGGTTCGACAAAGCAATTTCCGCAGCGAGTTCGACAATATGCCCTGGCGAGACGCGGAGGACGAACTGCGCGCCTGGAAACGCGGACTGACCGGATATCCAATTGTTGACGCCGCTATGAGGCAACTTGCAGCCATCGGTTGGATGCCCAATCGCGCACGCATGATCGTCGCCAGTTTCCTTTGCAAGGATCTGTTAATTGATTGGCGCGAGGGCGAGGCGCATTTCATGCGGCACTTGCTCGATGGCGATCAAGCGGTCAACAACGGTGGCTGGCAATGGGCGGCAGGAACGGGAACCGACGCCCAGCCCTTTTTTCGTATCTTTAATCCGGTCTTGCAGAGCAAAAAATTTGACAAGAATGGACACTACATCCGTCATTGGATACCGGAATTGCGCCGCGTCCCGGATGAAGCCATCCACAGCCCCTGGCAAATGTCTTCTCCCCCTGCCAGCTATCCTCAGCCGATAGTGGATCATGCCAGCGCTCGCGAAAGGGCGATAAAGGCCTTCAGGCTTGCCAGGACACGCGCATCCAAAGACCGGGCGGACGGTGGATAACAATTGTCAAGGTCCGGACATCATCAACAGATACATGCTGCCCTTCTGCGCGATCTTGCCGTCCTGCTTGACGATTCGCAGATCCAGCGTAACCAAGCCGCCGCCCAGCCGCCGCGCCTCCTTGGCATCGATTACTTTTAGCTCGGCATGTATGGTATCGCCGATGTAAACCGGATTGCTGAACTTCATATCCAAGCCTCGGAAGCCGAGCACGGTGCGCTCCAAAATACCCAGTTGATAGGCTTGCCCGATCGCGTAGCTCAAGCTCAGCATGCCATGCGCGACTCGCGCGCCCATGAAGGAATCCTTGCTGTATTCGGCGTCCGTATGCATGGGATTGTAATCGCCGGTCAACGCGGCGAACTGCACCAGGTCCGCTTCCGTGATCGTACGGCCTCTGCTGCGCATGGTCTGGCCAATTTCGAATTCCTCGAAGTACAGCCCACGCGGTCCATCCGCTTCCATCTTGAACATGCCCGCCTCCGTTCGGCCTAGATCTTCTCTGCAGCGCGCTCAAGTCGCCTAAGCAAAACAGCACCAGATTTTTCTGATGCTGTCGCTGTTAAGCCGTAATCCACCAAGCGCTATCCGCCCGATGAATCGTCGTTTGCATTCTCGGCTTGATCGCTGCCATTGTCGACAGCCTGCTCAACTGCCGGGGGCTTTTCGCCCGCGGCATCGACATTCGCCGGAAAAGCGCTGCCGATCAAGGGCGCGATGACCAGGGACACGATCGCCAGCAGCTTCAAGAGGATATTCAAGGATGGTCCCGAGGTGTCTTTGAAGGGATCGCCAACCGTATCGCCTACGACCGCTGCCTTGTGCGCGTCAGATCCCTTGCCGCCGTAGTTGCCAGCCTCGATATTTTTCTTGGCATTGTCCCAAGCCCCGCCCGCGTTCGCCATCATCACCGCCAGCATGAACGCGGACACGAGTGAGCCCAGCAAAACGCCCACCAGCGTGATCGGGGCGACAAAGTCGCCCAAGGCATTTTCCCGGCCCAATACCGCCAACAGCGCCACGCCAACCGGCACGCCAACCGCGATTATGCCGGGCAGCAGCATCTGCCTGATGGCGCTGTCGGTGCTGATGGCCACGCAGCGTTCATAGTCCGGATCGGCTTTCCCTTCCATAATGCCCTTGATTTCGCGGAACTGGCGGCGCACTTCCTCGACGATCTGTTGCGCCGCGTCACCCACCGCTACCATCGTCAAGGCGCTGAAAATGTACGGAAGCAGTCCGCCGATGAATAGGCCCGTGACAAACTGCGGATTCAACAAGAGCTCCGCTGGATTGATGGAAGAACCGAGCGCGGAACTGCCCCCCGCCGTCAGCGCCGTGATAAAAGCGGCGGTCAGCGCCAGCGCCGTCATGGCCGCCGAGCCGATCGCGAAGCCTTTGCCGGTGGCAGCCGTCGTATTCCCCAGGCTGTCCAGCGCGTCGGTTCGGTCCCTGACATCTTCCGGCAGGTCGGACATTTCGGCGATGCCGCCGGCGTTATCCGCAACCGGACCGTAGGCGTCAGTCGCCAATGTGATTCCCAGCGTCGACAACATGCCAACAGCCGCGACCGCCACGCCGTAAAGGCCCGCTTGCGACGTTGCCAGCAATGTAACCACAACCACAATGACGACCGGCGCCAGCGTGCTCATCATGCCCAATGCCAGCCCTCGGATAACCACAATGCCCGCTCCGCCTTCCGCCGACGCGGAAAGCGCCTTTGTGGGTCCGTAGGTATCAGCCGTGAAGTATTCAGTGAAATAACCGATCAGCACGCCGCCGATCAGTCCGCTCAGCGTGGCAATGACGATGCCAACGTTTTTCTCCCCGAATGGCAGCGCAAAACCCAGGATGATCACGACGATGCCGATCATCACTGAAGCGCTATAGATGCCCGTGCGGATGCTGCCAAGCAGCCTCTCTTGGTCGGCGCCCTCTTCCGTTTTCACCAGGAAGCTCGCGATGATACTGATAATGAGACCGGCAGTCGCGACCAGCAGCGGGAATACCTGCGCCGCCACCAAGCCGTCGCCAACGAAGGCGCCCGCGCTTGTCGCCAGCGAAATCGCGGCAATGATAGAACTGGCGTAGCTCTCGAACAGGTCGGAACCCATGCCCGCTACATCGCCGACGTTGTCGCCGACATTGTCCGCGATCGTGGCCGGATTGCGCGGATCGTCTTCCGGGATTCCCGCTTCGGTCTTGCCGACCAGATCTGCGCCCACATCAGCGGCTTTGGTATAGATGCCGCCCCCGACGCGCGCGAAGATGGCGATCGACGTGCCGCCGAAACCAAATCCCGCCAGGGCAGAGGCCGCTTGGGCGGCATCGCCCAATTCATTGACGAAGAGAATGAACAAGATGCTGATGCCAAGTAACGCGAGCGATACAACCATGGTACTCATCACTGTGCCGCTGGCAAAGGCGACTCGCAGACCTTTGTTCAAACTCTGGGACGCGGCCTGCGCAGTGCGGACATTGGCGCGCACCGCAATGTACATCCCGATATAACCGGAAAGCCCTGAAGCCAAAGCGCCTAGAACAAAAGCCACCGCTGTGAAGGCCGACATGCCGGACCCTGGCACCGAACTCAAGAAGACAAGCGCAACCGTCACAATCGCAACCAGGATGGCCACGGCGCGATACTCTCGGCTTAGAAAAGCCTGCGCCCCGCGTTGAATCGCCGCGGCTATCTGTTTCATGCGGTCGGATCCTTCATCCTGCGCCAAAACATAGCTGCGCTGATAGAGCGAGAACAGCAATCCAATCAGCCCAGCTGCGACCGCAATCAAGACGGTTGTATTCATATCAATCATTTATCAGACTCCTCTGTCCTCTGCCCAAAGTCATGCGCGGCTTGTTCGCGCGGATGCGCCCCGTCAACGGACCTGCCACGGTTACAATTTTAATCCTGGCAAGGCGTCAACCAGATTCTGGATGAATCGGGCGCTCTTGTTGATGAATCTTCCACGTTACTGGGTACGGTGGATTTGCCCAAGGACTTCACTTGAACTTCGCGTCAGTTGAATGATGCAGGTCCTCGCGGCAAACTGCCAACACATGACCAGCGAATCTTATCGCAATCTACGCTGTTTTCAACAGCCAATAGCGCTTGTACAGTGCTGTTTCTAAGATATGATGGTGAGTAGCCAAATCATGGAAACAAGATGACCCATCTTGCTCGCTCGCTCGGCGCCCGGGGCGAATCCCTCGCCCGGCAATATCTCATTGATCGAGGCTATGAGATCGTCGCCAGCAACTGGTCGACGCGATATGGCGAGATTGACATTATCGCGCGATCCAATGGCGTCATCGTCTTTGTTGAAGTGAAGACGAGACAAGACCGGGATACTGAATCGGCTTTCGCTGGCATCAGCCGAGCCAAACATGAAAGGCTCGTCAAGGCAGCCTATCAATACCTCCACGAGCATGACCTGGATGACGCGCGCTGGCGCATGGACGCGATAGGCATCGCCTTGCGCCCCCGCGGGCAGCCGGTCATAGATCATGTTGAGGATGCCTTTGACTGGTAAAGCGCCCCCGCTCCTTATCCTGCTCGGCCCCACCGGCGTCGGCAAAACCGAGCTTGCCATCGATTTGGCGCTGCGCTTGAACGGCGAAATCGTCGGCGCGGACAGCCGTCAGATCTATCGATACATGGATATCGGCACGGCGAAACCGACGCGGGAGCAACGGTCCCGGGTTCCGCATCACTTGATTGATTTTGTCCCGCCGGACAGCAACTTGAGCCTGGCTGAATACCAGGACCTCGCCCACCGCCGCATTGGCGACTTGCATGCCAGGGGCAAGCTGCCGCTGCTCGTCGGCGGCACCGGTCAATACATTACCGCTGTCGAGGAAGGCTGGTCCATCCCGCGCGTGCCGCCCAATCAAGAATTGCGCGCGGAACTGGAAGCCTTTGTAGCGGAGCATTCGGCGAGCGCCCTGCACGAAAAGCTGAGGCAAGCCGACCCGCTCGCCGCCGAGCGCATCCACCCCAACAACTATCGTCGCGTCATACGCGCCCTCGAGGTTCACAGGCTCACCGGTCAAGCCATCAGCAAGCTGCAAGAGAAGAAGCCCCCGCCCTACAGGATCCTCAGGCTGGGATTGCGCCTGGACCGCGCTATTCTCTACCCCCGCGTTGATGCGCGCTTTGACAAAATGATCGAAGCTGGCTTTGTCCGCGAAGTGCAGAACCTGCTCAATCTGGGTTTCGACCGGGACTTGCCAGCAATGAGCGGGCTCGGCTACCTGGAGATCGCGGAGCACTTGCTGGATGACGCGCCGCTGGACGCCGCGATCAAACGCGGTAAATTCAGCACACATGATTTCATCCGCCGGCAGGACGTGTGGTTCCGCGGGCACGACAACGGGATTCTATGGCATAATGTTGAAGAAATTGACGTCGACTTCCTGGCAAAGACCGTGACCGACTGGATAGGGCAATATCCGTGACAGATGCCGTTCCTGCCGACGCCGGCTACAACCCCAATCCCTTCATTGGCGTCATTTTGTTGATCGTCCTGCTGGTCTTTGTCTTGCCGGATCGCCTGCCGCAATTCATCTCGGATTTGTCGCCCTATTTCTTCGCCGGCATTCCCTGCGCGCGCCTGCCGGCGGCTCGAGACTTGGCGGCGCATCAGTCGGTTATCGGGCGCTCGGTTCAAGACCCGCTGCAGCTCGCGGTCGCGCCTGCAGCCCCCCAGGAAAGCGGCGCCTTGCTCATCCGATTGACCGTGATCAACCTGTCGCTGGGAACGCTGCCTATTGTATTTCAAGAGGACAACATCGTGGTCGCCGCCGGCGACGACGAGAGCAACGGCTTCGGCTTCATTGTTGAGCCCGAGCCGGCCGAGGGTTTACGCGGTCAGCAAGCGCCTGATCCGAACGGTTACGACGAGTCGGATATACGGCTTTTGGGACCGCGCCAGCGTTGCGTGCATGCGCTAGACCTGGTCGCATCGCAAGACATGATAGACCAGGGCGGAACGATCCGCGCCTATTACAGGATGTCCCTTGCGGGCGAACATCAGACACAGAGCGAGGGCACGCCTTTGATTTATGCCGACCAGGGACTCGACTTCTTGAGCGAGGGGATCGTTTTCTCGGAATCAGTTGATATCGAACCCGGCGAATGACGAGCCGCTGTCAATCCGCAGAAGCGGACAGCGCGCGCTGCCAGTAGAAATAATCGACAGGAAATCCGATGTCAAGCGATGACAAACTGACACATCTGGACGCTGATGGCCAGGTCTCCATGGTTGACGTCAGCGCCAAACCTGTAAGCGACCGGATCGCCATTGCTTCCGGCAGCGTGGTGATGAAAGCCGAGACCCTGGCAATGATTCGAGCAGGCAATCTCAAGAAAGGCGACCTGCTGGGCGCCGCCCGCATTGCCGGCATTATGGGCGCAAAGCGCACGGCCGATCTCATCCCGCTCTGCCATCCCATCGCGCTGGACAAGATCTCGCTCGACCTGGCATTTGACAGCAAGAACAACGCGATAGACATTGTCGCAACCGTCAAAACGAGCGGCGTGACCGGCGTGGAAATGGAAGCCTTGACCGCCGTTTCTGTTGCGGCTTTGACGATATACGATATGGCAAAAGCGGTTGATCGCGACATGCGTTTGACCAACATTCGCCTGTTGGAGAAACGTGGCGGTACGCGGGGCGACTTTCGGGCAACGTAGCCGCTCGGCGCGTAACCGGCGAGAATGCCTGCCGCGCTCACACCAAATGATAGACCTTCTCGTTCCATGAGCGACGCGGTTTGTTTAATGAGAGGACGAATATGCAGGTAAGAGTGCTCTTCTTCGCCACCTTGCGCGATCTGGTTGGCGCGCGACAACTGACGGTCGAAATGGCCGCAGCCAGCAGCACCGTCGCCCAACTGAGGCAAACCTTGATCGCGACTTACCCGGCCATAAAAGACAATCTGGGCATCGCGCTTGCCGCCGTAAACGAAGAATACGCATTTGACAAGGATACCATCCAGGATGGCGATGAAGTGGCGTTTTTCCCGCCCGTCAGCGGTGGCTCCTTTGCCCCCCCCGCTGGCCCGGAGATTTTCCGCCTTCCCGATCAAGCGATTGACCACGACGAGATTATCGCGGCGATTACCACAGCGCGTACGGGCGCGGCTTGTTTGTTCACTGGCCTGGTCCGCGGTCAAACAGAAAAAGAGGGTCATCTTCCGCGAACCGAGTCGCTGGAATACGAGGCATACCGGCCGATGGCGCTGGCAAAGATGAAGCAGGTCGCGGAAGAGATCCGCGGCAAATGGCAAAAAGTTGAAGGTATCGCAATCGTCCAGCGAATCGGCAAACTGCAAGTCGGTGAAAACACGGTCCTCATCGCCTGTTCAGCGCCACACCGCGACGACGGCTGTTTCGAAGCCGCGCGCTACGGCATTGACCGCCTTAAGGAGATCGTCCCGGTGTGGAAAAAGGAAATCGGCTCGGACGGTCAAGCCTGGGTCGAAGGCAGCTATCGGCCAAAGCGCGAGGATCAGGCGGGCTCATAAACTGGCGCTCATCCTCAAGTTGTGCTAGAAAGGCGCACCGAAGAGGATGCCCTCGCCAGCGCAATTGCGGCGGCAATGTAAGTAGTACCAAGAATGTAATGATAATAAATGCCGTATGAAAGAAATTGACAAAATAATCGAAAAGTTGTACAGGCGAGCCGGTGGCTCGCCCACCCTTGTCATATATTTCCAAGCAGTTTTCGCATGATTAACTTGGAACTACTTAGAAGCATGTCAAAGTCTGACGACAACATAACGCGCTTTCAGGACATCCTTGGCCTCCGATTTCGTGATCCGGATCTGCTGACCCAGGCATTGACCCATCGTTCATTCGTCAACGAATACGCCGATGAGGACAGTTCAATTCGCGACAATGAAAGGCTGGAATTCCTCGGCGATGCCGTGCTCGACATCATAGTCGCCGACATGCTGTTTCAGAAGTACCCGGACGTTTCCGAAGGCGAATTGACCCGGTTGCGCGCTGCGCTTGTGAGAACCGAATCGCTGGCGCAACTCGGTACACAATTCCAACTGGGAGAGTTTCTGCGCCTCGGTCATGGCGAGGAAATTACCGGCGGGCGTCAGCGAATCACGATCTTGTGTCGCGCCTTCGAAGCGGTCATTGGCGCTCTGTACCTCGACAGCGGCATGGGAGCCGTCAAGGACTTTGTCACCCTCAGCCTGCTGGAATTGCTCGACTACGTCATCGAAAACAATCTGCATCTCGACGCCCGCAGCCAATTGCAGGAGCGGATTCAAGCGCGGCTGAGCATCGCGCCCAGTTACAGATTGGCTGAGGCCCAAGGACCAGACCACGCCCGCGAATTCCGCGTCGAGGTCTCGATCGGGGAAAGCATTATCGGCAGCGGGAGCGGCGCCAGCAAACGCGCCGCGGCTCAAGACGCCGCGCGCGCCGCGCTGCAGCAACTGGAAGCTCTCGGATTGCCGGAGTTGAACGAATCAGAGGATCAGTCGGATTAGCTTAGCGCCGGCGGCGGCGAAAGCACTTCTCGCAGATGCGATAGCGATGGCGGGATGGCAAGGTCCCGCCACAAGACCTGCAGCGCCTGACCATATCAAGATTCCTAAGCAATGCCTCATCAATCGAAAGCGACCATTCGCGCCGCTCTTCGCGCACCTGCGGGTGCGCCTCGCAGTACTGACTGAACTCCCGGCGACGCGACAGCCACAAATAGATATCGGCGCAGGCAATCGAAAGTTCTGTCGCTTCCAGATCCGCTGAGTTGAGGATCGGCGATGGCACGTCGGGCGGCAAGGGAATTTGATATCCCTCGAGGATCATATGAGCGCAATCCAACCAGTAGACTCGCGTGGTCTTGCGCGCCGGCGCATTGACTAGCTGCAAGGCATTTGCCAAGCCCAATCTTTCAATTTCATCGTCGGCGAGCATCTTCGCCAATTCAATTCGCTCCAGCAAATCAGCCGTTGTGATGACCGCGCGCAACTCATTCGGGATCGACTCCAGCGCCGCCCATTGCGCCAACTGCTCCGCCAGGTTTCCCGGGATCAGGCGCAGATCGTCCACTGTCGGCGCCACGCGAGCAAAGGTCAGCGTCGGCGGCTCCTGCTCATAGAGTTCACGTATTGTCCCCAATTGCTGCTTGCTGGTCGCGCTGATTAGACCGGTCTTGGACAAGCCATAGCGGCCCGCGCGACCGCCGATCTGCTGCACCTCGCTCGGATACAAGACGCGATCATTCTTGCCGTCGAACTTCTCCGTGTCATAAAAGCAGACCACATCCGCCGGCAGATTTAGACCCATGCCGACAGCGTCTGTCGCGACGCAAATCTCGGTTTCACCTTCCGCAAAGCGATCCGCCTGTCGACGTCTCACCTCGGGCGGCAAGCTGCCATAAACCACCGAGACCGCCCGCCCCAACCTTTCCAGCTTCATTTTCAGTTCCAGCACAGCCTGACGAGAGAAAGCCACCAGTATCGTATAGGGTGGTAAGGACTCCAGGGTATGATGTTTTTCGGAAACTGCGATTGGCGCCAGCCGCTCATGTTCCACAACCTCGCAGGGGATTTCCGCCGCTGCAGCCAACACTTCTATCAAGCCGCGCGCAGTCGGCGGCCCGATGATGTGCATTTCAGGCGCGGCCGATTCCATCATCGCGCGTGTCCAAGCCCAGCCGCGGTCGGCGTCCGCGAGCATCTGCGCTTCGTCCACGATGACACATTCGCCACTGTTGGCGGGGTTAAACATTTCGATGGTCGCGGCCGTGAGCTTGGCGCCTTCCACCGGGATGTATTCCTCCCCGGTCAGCAGGCTGCAAGCCACGCCTTCTCCGTTGAGACGGTCAAAGATCTCGTAAGCCAGCAAGCGCAAAGGCGCGAGGTACCAGCCAGATCCCGCATCCTTCAGCGCGCCCAGCGCGTCATGGGTCTTTCCGCTATTTGGCGCGCCAATATGCAAATAGATTTGCTGTTGATCGCGATAAGGATAACGCCACTTGGGAAAGGCGTCGATGAGACGGTTGCGCAACTTGCTTTGCGCGTCTCGTCTCTTGCGCCTTCGACTGCGTTTGCCCCGCCGTCGCCGGCGTCGCCCGCGAATCGGCGCTTCGTCGTCGCCCGCAATCTCGCGGAATTCGACGTAAGTTTCGGGCAAAGTCCACAAGCCACGCACATCGCGCCATATAATGCGCTTGCCCGGAATGCCCGCTTGTTGCAGCCACGCCCTCAACGTTTTGTCGTCAATCGACAGAACCGACTTCAAATCTTGCGGACGCAAGCGTTCGTAACCCGCGATCATCTCGCGCAAGTCGAGATCCGCCGCGGTCGGGCGTAGGGTGCAAACCGGAAAGCGCAAAACGCCGCGTGGATCAAGAAAGCTATCCAGCGCCAGTTCCTTGGCCGCCTGTCTCAAAGTTGAGGGCTTGACGCCGACCAATTGAGCCGCTTCGTCAAGCGTGTAGCTGCGCGCGACAACTCTTGATTCCGCCGTATCGTCCTTGCCAGGCCCCGGTTCATTTGAATCTCGAAGCGCGTCCCCGCACAACTCAAGCACACTGAGCCAGGCTTCGTCATCGCTCGCCGCCGTCCGCTGCAGGTCTTCCAGGACCTGCTCCGCGCTAGTTGTCAATGTGAATCTCCCAGATGTCAACTTCGGCGAAGCGCTATCTAGTTTGTCCAGTTGTACTGGGAAACAGGGGATAGATCATCTTCTACGTCGATTGAGTTGTCATTGGACGTGGACGTCGTTTCGTCAAACATCGCAATCTGTCGGCCCGCATCAACGCCGCAGGATTCCAACAGGGTGGCAACGAGCTTGGTCTTCAGCCCCGACTTGCTATAAACTTCTGCCGCGAACTGCGCCGGGGACTTCCTCGCCTTGCGCCGGTTGCAGGGCGCGCAGGCGACTCCCAAATTGCCGGGCTCGTTGCTGCCGCCTCCCTTCAAGCTAACGATATGATCTAGCTCGAAGCCAATGCCCACCAGATCGGCATCGCACCATTCGCAGCGCCCGGCGGATTCAAGTATGCGATCCCGCAAGAGCGCAGCGTCCAGCCTTCCCTGGGCGCCGACGATCTTGGCGCGCGCATTAAGCCAAGCCGCATATTGCGCCAGCGCCTGACTATCTAGTTCATCCTGATATTTCATTCACTGACTTCGATTCGCGGATTATCCAGGCGAAAGCCATGTCCGCGTACTGTCACTACGTACTGGTGGTCTTCATCAATCTCGGCCAAGCGGTCTCGCAATCTGCGAACCAAGGCGTCAATCGCCTGTTCGCTGACGCCGGCGCCCATGGCATCCGGCCAAACCGCCTCAACCACTTCGTTTCGCGTACACACGCCGCCCTGGCTGGCAAACAGAATCTCCAGTAGGCGATACTGCGGCAGGCTCAAAGGCGGATCAAGCGCGTTCCCGCCTATGTAGACCTGGCGCGACTCAGGGTCCAGCCGCATGCGCGTACCGGTCATGGCCGCTGACGGTATCACCTCGGGCAAGGATCGCGTTGTGGTTGGCGCAGTCGCGCCCGAACCAACAAAGCGCAGCCGAATATCCTTAGCGACGCGAATCTCGTCGCCATCTTCCAGCTCGCGCGCGCCCAGCAAACGATATCCGTTGACCCATGTGCCGTTTTTGCTATTGTTATCCTCTATCAAACACGATCCGCCCCGCAGGCGAAACGTCAAATGCTGGCGCGAGATCTGGCGCACAGGAATGACGATATCACAGACATCCTCACGTCCCAAGGTCATTTCTTCGCGGTTCAGCACCCAATGCTGGTTAGAGAGCGAACCGTCAAGCCAAACAATGACCGGGAATTCATCGGAGTCCCGAGACATGATTGCGCTTCCCTTTCCACGACTTACAAAGCTGCAGATTCCCAACCCCTTGCGTAACTTCATTATACAATATTATTTCTGAGGGACGACCATCCATTGTCCCATTTTCGCGCCACAGGTATAATCCTGCGCTAGTAATCGCGACTTCACGGGGGAACCAATTTTGGGCATTTTTCGTCGCGGACTCTCAAAGACGCGCCAGTCCTTTTTTGGGCGCATTTCCCAGATTCTCGGCAACACCGAAATCGACGACGATACCTGGGACGAGATCGAAACGCTGCTGATCCAGGCCGACTGCGGATTCGACACGACATTGAAAGTCATTGACAACTTGCAGGACCGCGTGCGCGCGGAAGGCATCACCCGCAGCGACCAATTGCAAGAGGCTCTCAAAGAGACGCTTGGCGATCTCTTGCAGTTTCCGCCGGCTATGGATATCTCCGGACGCGACTTGTCGATCATCCTTGTGGTCGGCGTCAATGGCTCGGGCAAGACCACGTCGATCGCCAAGCTGGCGCATCGTCTCAAGAACCTCTCCAATCGCAGAGTGTTGATCGCGGCCGGCGATACCTTTCGCGCTGCCGCCATCGAGCAATTGCAGACCTGGGGCCAACGCGTTGATGTTCCCGTGATCGCCAACCGTCCCGGCTCCGATCCTGGCGCGGTCGTCTATGACGCAACCGCCGCCGCCAAAGCGCGCGGTTTCGAGATCTTGCTGGTCGACACTGCCGGCCGCCTGCAAAATAACTACAATCTGATGCGCGAGCTGACCAAGATCAGCGAAGTATCCGGCAATGTAGTCGCGGGGGCCCCCCACGAAGTGCTTTTGGTACTCGACGGCACGACCGGCCAAAACGCCATTGAACAAGCGAAACGATTCCAGGAAGCCTCCGGCGTGACCGGTGTCATCGTCACCAAACTGGACAGCACGGCCAAGGGCGGCATGGTCTTTTCCATCTTCAACGATCTGCAATTGCCGGTCCACTACCTGGGACTCGGCGAAGGAATCCACGATCTGGTGCTCTTTACGCCGGAGTTTTTCGTCGATAGCCTCTTTGACGACGATGACGAAGCGAGCTGACCGGTTTTGGAGCGGATCACCAGCCTGCGCAACAGCAAGGTCAAGCTGGTTCATCGACTGCGGAACAAACGCGGACGGCAAAGCGAATCGCGCTTCGTAGTCGAGTACCAGCGCGATATTCAGCGCGCCCTCATGGGAGGTTACGAGCTTGATTTCCTCATGGTCTGCCCTGCGCTTTTGGACGCCGGAGCACCGGACTTTGCATCGGCGCAAGACGCCATCGAGGTCACGCCGCAGATCCTGAAGCGCCTCAGCTATCGAGAGAACCCTAGCGGCCTTCTCGCCGTAATGAAGACGAAGCCGGCCAAAGTCCTGCGGGACTTGGAAAGGTCGATTGTTGATTCAGCCGTATTATTGGTGGACCCGCGCGTACCGGGCAATATCGGCGCGCTGCTGCGCACGGGCGATGCGGCCGGTATCGACGCGATGGTACTGGTTGATTGCGCGCTGGACATTTATAATCCCAACATCATCCGAAACAGCGCCGGAGCCTGTTTCCGCGACAACATCTATCAGCTAGGCAGCGCGGAAGCGATCTCCTATTTCAAAGACCGAGGTTTCCAACTGATCGCCGCGGACGGGCGAGGCGAAAGCGACTTATATGACCTGGACCTGCGTCAAAAGACTGCAATCGCCTTGGGAAGAGAAGATGCCGGACTAGACCCCCGCTGGCTGGAGATCTGCGATCGACGGGCGCGAATTCCGATGGCTGGACTCCTTAGCGACTCGCTCAACCTGTCAGTCAGCGGCGCTATTTTCATGTACGAGATTTTGCGGCAGCGGCAAACTGAATGAGAAACCGGCCAAGCCAACAGCCTGGCAACAATATGAGAGCGCTATGGAAAATCTGATCAGCAAGTTGCGCGAACTCAAGGCTCAGATCGACGAACTGATGACGCGCATTGACGTTGCCGGCAAGGCGCGGCTGGCCGACGAACTGGAGTCAACCGCTAGCGAAAGCGCGTTCTGGAACGATCCCGAGGCTGCGCAAAAGACCATGCGGCAATTGTCGAGACTGAAGGCGGCGGTGGACAAGTGGCAGTCAGTCTCTCAGCGCATCAGCGACGCCATTGAGTTGGCGGAGATCGCGGATGATGACATGCTCGCGGATATGGAACAAGAGACGGCCGCGCTCTCGGATTTGGTCGAGACCATGGCTCTGCAAGCCATGCTTTCCGGCGATTACGATAGCGAAGATGCCATATTCGCCATCCATGCCGGCGCCGGCGGCGTGGATGCTCAGGACTGGGCGGAAATGCTGGAAAGGATGTACCTGCGCTGGATGGAGCAAAATGGCTATAAAGCCGAGATCCTCGAGCGCAGCGGTGGTGAAGAAGCCGGCATCAAAAGCGTCACCGTCAGCGTCAAAGGCGACAAGGCTTTTGGCTATTTGCAGAGCGAGGAAGGCGTCCATCGCCTGGTGCGCCTCAGCCCCTTTGATAGCGCCAGGCGTCGTCACACCTCCTTCGCCAAGGTTGAATTGTGGCCGGATATCTATTCCGACATCGAAATCGAAATCGAAGATCGGGACATCCGCATTGATACATATCGCGCCAGCGGCGCCGGTGGCCAGCACGTCCAGAAGAATGACACCGCCGTGCGCATCACCCACCTGCCGACCGGCATCGTCGTTCAATGTCAAAACCAGCGCAGCCAGGCGCAGAATCGCGATCGCGCGATGCAAATCCTGCGCGCCCGCCTCTTCGAAATGGAACGCGCCAAACAAGAGGCGGAGATGGCGGAGCTAAAGGGAGAAAACGTCGACGCCGGATGGGGCAATCAGATTCGCTCCTACGTCTTGCACCCCTATCAAATGGTTAAAGATCACCGTACCAACGTCGAAATCGGCAATACGACCGCCGTGCTCGACGGGCGGCTGGGCGAGTTCATCGAGGCATATCTGCGGCAGAAAATCAGCGGCTAGCGACAAAGCCTTGCCGGCGCCATCCACGGCAAAGATTCTCTAGTCTCGACTGTTCGCGAATCGCCGCTAAATAGCGCGACATTTTCTACGGAATATGTTAGGCTAGGTACAAGTCCTAATGCGAAAGTGGACGCCACATGTTGTCTTCGACAAGCATCTATTCTAGAGATTTGGAATCGCTGCTGCAGACGCTGACGGACATCAAACCTAACGAACAAGACCTCATCGCTTCCGCCTACATCCGCGCGGAAGCGGCTCACGCTGGGCAAAAGCGCAAATCGGGAGAACCCTACTTCACACATTGCGTCGCCGTCGCGAGCATACTGGCCGAAATGCAAATGGACGCCGAAACTATCGCTGCCGGCCTCCTCCATGATGTCGTTGAAGACAGCGACCTGACTATCGACGCGCTGCGCGCCGAATTCGGCACGGCCATCGCCCTGCTGGTCGACGGCGTCACCAAGCTGAAGAATCTGCCGATCAAAAATGTTACGCCGCTCGGCGATTCACGGCGCAGCAGCATGATCAACCGCGAGATGGAATACATACGCAAAATGCTGCTGACCATGGGCGATGACGTTCGCGTCGTTCTGGTCAAGCTGGCGGATCGCTTGCACAACATGCGCACGCTCGGATATATGCCGCAGCATAAGCAGATGGCGGTCGCGCAGGAGACCATGGATATTTTTGCCCCCCTGGCCAATCGGCTGGGCATCTGGCAGATGAAATGGGAACTGGAAGATCTGGCTTTCCGCTATCTCAATCCCGATGCCTATCGCTCCATTGCCAAAGCGCTCGACGAAAGACGCGACGAGCGCGAAAAATACGTGGACCGCATTCGCGAAATGCTCGTCCGTGAACTCAACGCCAGCAAGATCAGCAAAGTCACGATCTCCGCCCGCCCCAAACATATCTACAGCATCTACAACAAAATGACCAAGAAAGGACTGCCGCTCGAACAAATCTATGACATTCGCGGCATGAGAGTACTGGTCGACACCCTGGCGGAATGTTACCTGGCGCTAGGCATCGTACACAATTTGTGGCGCCCGATACCCAACGAATTTGACGACTATATTGCCAACCCCAAGGACAATTTTTACCGCAGCCTGCATACCGCCGTACACGATGATGAAGGCAAAACTGTCGAGGTGCAAATACGTACCTGGGAAATGCACGAAGACGCCGAATATGGCATTGCCGCGCACTGGCGCTACAAGGAGGGCGACCAGGGACATGACGACGCCTTTGAACAGCGTCTGGCCTTTCTGCGGCGTTTGATGGAGTTTGGTCCCGATGTCAACGACGCCTCGCAATTTGTCGATACGGTCAAGTCGGAGGTCTTCCAGGATCGTGTCTACAGCGTAACCCCAAATGGCGACATCGTCGATCTGCCGGTCGGCGCCACACCCATCGACTTCGCCTATCATATCCATACTGACATCGGCAATCGCTGCCGCGGCGCCAAGATCAACGGTCGACTGGTGCCGCTCAATTACAAACTCAAAATGGGCGATCAAGTTGAAATCCTGACCGCCAAGCGCGGCGGACCCAGCATGGATTGGCTGAATCCCGATCTTGACTATGCGGTGACAAGCCGCGCTCGCAGCAAGATTCGTCATTGGCTGCGGAAGCAGAATCGCGAAAAGCACATCATCATGGGACGCGAAGTCCTGGAGCGTGAATTGAAACGACTCGGCGTCATGGACAAGGTCACATTCGAATCCGTCGCGCGCCTGCTCTCTTTTGACAAACTGGATGACTTTCTGGCTGGTATCGGATCCGGCGACGTCACCGGTTCGCAAATCACCAACCGCGTGCTGGAAGACGAACGGCGCAAGTCGGCGGAAACCATCAGCGAAGAAGATCTGCTCAAACCGCGCGCCAAATCCAGCGGCGCAAATGTCGCCAAGGGCGTGAGCATTATGGGCGCCAGGGGATTGCTGGTGAATCTGGCTCGTTGCTGCTCGCCTATGCCGGGCGATGAAATTGTGGGTTACATTACCCGTGGCCGCGGCGTGACCGTCCATCGTGATGATTGTCCCAATATCCTGGCGCTGCGCGATGTCGAGCGCTTGATCGACGTCTCCTGGGGATCAGAAGAAGAAGAACAGCGCTATGTCGTTCCTGTGGAAGTCGTGGCTTATGACCGCGAAGGCTTATTGCGTGAAATCAGTACCATCATCGCCGACCAGAAGGTGAATATCACCTCGGTCGACGTCTCCACGCGACAGCATATCGCCACGCTTAATCTGCAGTTGGAAATCGCCAGCAATCAGCAGTTGACTCGCATCCTCAGCAAATTGGAAATGGTACCCAGCGTCGTCGAGGCGCGCCGACGCAACACCGGCTAATCTCCTCCCCTTTTATGCGCACTGCACTGCTCGAATCTTATTACGGTGGCAGCCACAAAGCCTGGGCTGATGGCTACACGACATTCTCTGCCCATGAAATCGAGTTGATCACGCTGCCCGCGCAATTCTGGAAATGGCGCATGCAAGGCGCCGCCATCAGTTTTGCCCGCCTGCTCCAATCAAAGCCCGACCTCATTCTGGCCTCGAGCATGATTGACCTTTCCATACTTCGCGCGCTGACCTATCGCCATCTGAGCGAAGTGCCGATCGCGCTTTACTTTCATGAAAACCAGCTATCCTATCCGCAAAATCGCCGACAGGGGCATGGCTGGCGCTACGGTTTCATAAACTACGTGAGCGCCTTGACCGCCGACAGCAATTACTTCAACAGCCCTTTCCACCTGCGAGACTTTATGCAGCAACTGCCGCGACTGCTCAAGCATTTTGCCGACTACAACGAACTGGAAACCATCGAAAGCATCCGAGCCAAATCGCAAGTCTTGCCGCTGGGCATTGACTTGCGCCGCTTCGATCAATTCAAGGTCCGGCCTCGGCGAGTCGGCGCCCCTCTCATCGTCTGGAACCATCGCTGGGAAGAAGACAAAGATCCCGACGCCTTTGTCCGAAGCTTGCTACAGCTTGCCGGCGAAGGCTTCGACTTTCGCATCGCCATAACCGGCGAGAGCTTCGGAGAGATGCCCGCAGCTTTCCAAAGTCTGCAACGTCAACTGCCCGATCGCATCGAGCAACTGGGATACCTTGGTTCCTTCGCCGATTATGCTGACCTCTTGTGGCGAGCCGATTATGTTGTTAGCACTGCCTGGCAGGAGTTTTTTGGCCTCTCAATCTGCGAGGCGATCTATTGCGACTGTATCCCGATCCTGCCGGACCGCCTCAATTATCCGGACCTGCTGACGGAGGAACTGCGCGGACAATGCCTTTACACGCGTGATCGACTCACTGCCCAGTTGCGGAGCCACTTGCGCGGCGATATGCAAGTGAATCTGACATCACTGCGGGCGAAAATCGCCGAATTCGACTGGCGCGTCATGGCGCCGCGCTACGATGAAAAATTGCATGCGCTGGCTATGAGTCATCGTGCTCGCCTGAATCGGCGCCATTAGATTGGTTGTGGGAATCATCCATTCCCACTTCGTCCGCTTTGTCCAAGAGTAACTCGATTTCTTCCAGAGACAATTCAAGCTGCAAGGGCGACAGGTCAACATCCGGCCGCAGATCTACGTCATTGCTTGACTGCTCCTCAATATCTTCGACAACCTCTACTTCGGCAGGACCATTGCGGTCGACGGCAAAACCCTCTATTCGCTTGCGATATTCAACAACACCAACAATCTTTTCTTTCTCCCGCAAGGAGATTACCGGCTTAAAGCCAACTTGCCGTTCCGCGACAGTCTTCGCCAGTCCTAAAGTCATATACTTGGCTTTATTCTTGTTGGTCAGAACCAGGATCTTGTCAAGCAATCGACCGACAGTGGCGGCGACAATTTGGCGCCCGCCCAACTCTCGCACCACAGAATAGCCTACGCCGCCTCGGCTCTGCAGCCGAAACTGATTCATTGGCGTCGTGATGGCAACACCGTCATCGGCAATATGCCAGGCAAACTTGTTTTCATACGCCAGGCTGGCGCCCACCACCCGATCACCCGAGTCCTTCAACTGTACGCCGCGAACGCCAATTGATGTCAATCCGCTCGATCGTACATCAGTCTCACTGAACCGAATCGCGTAACCGTGCGCCGTAGTTAAAATCAACTCGTCCTCGCCGGTGCTACACAAGACGTTGACCAGCTTATCTCCTTTTGTCAGTTTCATCACGCTGAATTCGTAAGACACCATGCCCGGCAACTCATCCAAGCGCAGGCGTTTGACTTGCCCCAGGGCAGTGACAAAACACAAATAACCCGCGCTCAAACCCGTTGGCAGACATTGGAAAGAAACAATTTTCCGCTTGGGGGTGAGGTCGGACAAATCGCTAAATCGGACGCCGTCGGATGCATTCTCGGCTTGAGGTATCTGCTGCACAGGGATTGTGGCGCAACCTCCGTTACTGGTGAAGAGGTGCAGTATTTGCCCAGTTGTGGCGTGTTGCAGCAGGCTCGGCGGAACTTTCGTTGCAGAAGTAATTCGGGGTGGCTCATCGAGCGGCGTCCGCGCCAAATGCCCTCGGGTACTGAACATGACCACCGTCTTCTCTTCTGGTATCGAGAAGTCTTGCAGTCTGAAAGCAGAGGCTTCGCCTTCGACAATCGTACTGCGGCGACGGTCTCCATGCGTTTCTGCTGCTTCTTTTAGCCCTTCGGAAATGTGCATTCGCTGTTTCTGAGGGCTGGCCAAGAGCGCCTCCAGAGACGCGATGAGTTTCAAGGTTTCCCGATGCTCCTGCCGGATCTTCCGAATCTCCAGCGACGCCAGGCGCCGCAATGGCATATCCAATATCGCCCCCGCCTGAATCTCGGTCACCTTGAAGTTTTTGACCAGATTGTTCCTGGCGGTCTCGACATTGCGCGATTTGCGAATGGTCTGAATCACCGCCTCCAGATTGTCCAGCGCAACGATTAGCCCTTCCAGCACATGAGCCCGCTCCCGCGCGCGCGCTAGATCAAAGCGGCTGCGGCGTTGAACCACCTCCAGTCGATGTTCCAAATAGACGCGCAGCGCTTGCTTCAGGTTAAGCAAGCGCGGCTGCCCATCGACCAGCGCCAACATGATAATGCCAAATGTTGACTGCAGCGGCGTCAACTTGAAAAGCGCAGCCAAGACTTCTTTGACATCAGCGCCGCGCTGCAACTCGATCACCAGGCGCACCGTATTCTGCCGGTCAGACTCATCCCGCAAATCCGCAAGTCCATCCAGTTTGCCCGAGCTTACAAGCGCTGCGATTCGTTCGATCAGCGTGGTTTTGTTGGTCTGATAGGGCAATTCGCTGACGATTACGCGAGATTTGCCACGCCCCATATCTTCGACATGCACCTTCGCCCGCAAGGTGATCTTGCCCCGACCAGTCGCAAAAGCCGTGCGAAGCATATCCTCGTCGCCGCGCATCTTGTAAATGACGCCGCCCGTTGGGAAATCCGGTCCCCGAACGAAGCGCATGATTTCGTCGACGTCTATGTCGTCAAAGCGTTCCCACTGGTTCAATATATGAACAAGCGCGTCGCAAATCTCTCCCAGGTTGTGCGGCGGAATGTTTGTGGACATGCCAACCGCGATTCCCGACGCGCCGTTCACCAGCAGGTTTGGCAATACCGCCGGCAATACCGCCGGCTCGTCAAGCGTGCCGTCAAAGTTCTCGACAAAATCGACCGTTTCCTTGTTGATATCAACCAGCAATTGACTGCCAAAGCTAGCCATTCTGGCCTCGGTGTAGCGCATCGCCGCGGCGCTGTCGCCGTCAATACTGCCGAAGTTCCCCTGGCCGTCAATCAGCATGTAGCGCATGGAGAAGTCCTGCGCCATACGCACCATCGTTTCGTAGACCGCCGTATCGCCGTGAGGATGATATTTGCCCAATACCTCGCCGACGATCCGCGCGCTCTTCTTGTGCGCCCCGCGCGGGTTCATCCCCATATCGTGCATTGCATACAAGATCCGGCGATGCACAGGTTTCAAGCCATCACGAGCGTCGGGCAGCGCCCGGGACACGATGACACTCATCGCATAGCTCAAATAAGCGTCGCGCATCTCGCGCTCAATATTAACTTGATGAATGGCTCGATCGGTCATGAACCGTCCTCAATGGCTTGATGATGTTTCCAACAGGGGTCCGTTGCTTTTTTGCCGAGCCGTCGCGCCAAAGACCGCTCTTCCAGGCAAACGGCTCCCCGGCAATTAGGCAAGCTGGCCATATCCCGCAACTTTACTTGCCCATTGTAGAATGTAATCTGACAAAGTGTCAAATTGCAGAGCGAATCTGTTTCGCGGCGAGTTTGCGCGATGCTCAAACCATCTTAATCCAATCCAGAATGGCGAGCGCTATCTCGCTATGGTAGACTTTTTCCATGCCACGTAGAAGCATCCTGCGTCCCTCCCTCGCCGCCTTTGTCCTCTGTGCGCTCGCCCTTGCCAGCTGCGCCGGCCAAGCGTCCGAACCGACTATTGCAGTTGCCCCGGAAGTAAAACTTGTAGCGGCGCTCACGCAGGTCATCGCGACGCCCGCCGTTCAGGAACTTGTTGAATTGCCAGACGTTGCCGGGCGACAGCTACCAACTCTGGATGCTGATGCGCCCGATCTCCCGACTCTCACTGCCGAAGTCGTCTCTAGTCCGCAGCGAGCCGCAACCGGACGCAGGATAGGCGCGATCATTGACGCGGACTATCAAATGCCGCCAACCAGCACAGCGCGCCCGACGGACTTCGGGGCGGAAACCCAGCCGGATTTGCAGTCTCCGCAGCCGCGGATCGACATAACTACGCCCCTGCCCCTCGATGACATCCGCCTGGACGGCAGCAGGATGGGAATCCAGGTTCATTACAATTTTGATGTCGCCGGTTGGGACCGAACCTTGCAACAGATCGCCGCGCTGCGCATGGGTTGGATCAAATTGCAAGCCTCTTGGGAGTGGATGCAGCCCGACTTTGCGGGTCAATTCGAAGCGAATTTCCGCCTCTTCCAATTGCATGTGCAAGAAGCCGACAAGCGCGGCAACAAAGTCATGCTCAGCATCGCCAAAGCCCCGGACTGGGCGCGAAACGTCAACCGCAACGAAGACGGTCCCCCCGACGATCTCAACCAACTCGCCGCCTTCGTGGGCTTGCTGCTGGAAAAACTCGGACCCTATATTGATGCCATAGAAATCTGGAACGAACCAAACCTCAAGCGAGAATGGACCGGCCAAGCCGCTTTCGATGGCGCCGGTTATATGGAGTTGTTCCGGGTTGGCTACGATGCCATCCGCACCTACTCGCCCAACATCACGGTCATAACCGCCGGGCTGGCGCCAACCGGCAACTCGCAGAACATCTCGGTCAACGATCGCAGCTTCTTGCGCCAAATGTACCAGGCCGGTTTAGCGGACTACCCGGATGTGGTCATCGGCATTCATCCATATAGTTGGGGGAATCCGCCGGACTTCGTCTGCTGCAACAACGTCGATGGCCAGGGCTGGGACGACCAGCCGCAGTTTTTCTTTTCGCAAAATATCCGTGACTATAGCGAAATCATCCGGGCCAATGGACACGACGCCGAGATGTGGGCCACCGAGTTCGGCTGGGCCACCTGGGAAGGATATCCCACCGACGCGCCCGATCCCTGGATGTATTACAATTCAGCGCTCAATCAACGCGACTACACCTTGCGCGCCTTCCAAATCGCCCAGTCCCGCAGTGATATCGGCGTCATGATCTTATGGAATCTGAGTTTTGCCGAAGAACTGACCATCATTGACCGTAGCGAACTGGCGGGTTACAGCCTGCTCTATCCTTCATTCAATGGCGACAACCACAAACGCGAGCGCCCGCTTTACCGCGCTTTGGCCAATCGACCATAGGCTGGCTTGATGCAGTCTCGCTATCAGATATCCGTCGGCGTCCTGATCCTGTTGATCGCATCCTTTCTGCGGCTCTGGATGTACGGCGAATTGCCGCCAGGACTTCAACACGATGAGATCTTCAATGCCGAGGACGCCATACGACTCGTCGATGAAGGCGATTTCCGCGTATTCTATGAGTCGAATCAAGGGCGCGAAGGAGCCTTTATCTGGCTGCTTGGCTTGTTCTACCTCCTGTTCGGAATCAATTCTCTCATGATCAAGTTTCCCGCATTTGTCTGCGGATTGTTCACGGTCGCCCTTATGTACAGGTTCGGCTCGCAGAACTATTCTCGCCTCGTGGGATTTGTCGCCAGCGCCATGACAGCCGTCTCGTTTTGGGCGATATTCACATCGAGGGTCGGCCTGCGAGCGGTTATGCTGCCAGTGATTGTGCTCCTTGTGCTAATCGGTTTGTCAAGCATACTCCGCGCGCGCAGGGCTCCCGATAAACGGCGTTCAGCCCTAATGACCGGGGTAGCTCTGGGTTTTGCCTTCTACACCTACACGGCGTCGCTGGCGCTGGTCCCCGCTTACTGTTTATTTGTGGCGATAATTGCCATCTGCAATCGCAGCTTAATTCGGCGCGTCTGGCTCGAATTAATCCTGGTGGCTATCCTTGCCTTTGTGACTGCCTTGCCAATGGCATACATCGTTTTGCACGGGCAAAGCTTGAGACGCGCTGAAGGAATCGCTCAACCGATGCGCCTGGCGATGGACGGTAATCCGGAACAACTGCTTGACAATGCCAAGAAGCTGATTGGCATGCCTGCATTTGTCGGCGATCCTCTTTGGAGATACAATGTCGCCGGGCGTCCGCTGTTCTTGCTCCCGATCGGCTTGCTGGTCTATTTTGGTCTGGCAGCGGCTCTCGTCCGCGCGCGGCAGTCGCCCCTTAATGCTTTCCTCATCGGTCTGTTGCTCTTTGGGTTGCTCCCAAGCCTGTTGACGATCCGGGCGCCATCTTTCCTTCGTTCCATCGCCACTCTGCCCAGCGTCATGCTATTCGTCGGCATCGCCGTTTCGCAATTCTACATGCTGTTCAAAAGGCGGCCATATCTTGGCTGGTCCTTGGGAATCCTGTCCGTAGCGTTCACGTGTATCGCCGATTATCAAGCCTACTTCGTTGAATGGACAACATCGTCGAGAACCGAATTGCCGTTTCACTATTTCGGCGAACAAGAAAGGCTACCGTACAGAATCTATCGCAATGACCTGCGGATACTGGCGCGCTATCTGCGAGACAGCGATGAAGAGATCGTATTTGTATCCGTCCCGAACCAGGAACTTGACCCGCTCGTCTATAAATACGCTAACGGACCGTCAGCAGAAGAATTGCATGTGGTTTGGTTTGATGGTCTGTTCAATATCGTCCTTAGCCCACAGCCGACGCAATTATTTGTTTCCCCCCTGTCGCCAATTAACTCAAAACATGCGCACTGGTTGGAAGAGCAATTCGGGACGGAAAACATTGGACGGATCCTGCGCGAGGACGGTCATCTCGCCTTTGAGATTTATCAACTAGGCAATCGTTCGGAATATCTGACGGAAGCCTTGGCATCGGCTTCCGCGCATCCAGTCTATATCGAAAGCGAAGCGGGATCCCTTTTAATGTCGCTGCCCGCCCAATTTGGCGACTTGCTGAGATTGCATGGCATAGAACTGTCGAGACAAGCCGTCTACGGCGAGAACGATGGCATCAACATCCAACTCTATTTCGAAGCTCTGGGATCTACCGACGCCAGCATCCAAATCTTTATGCACTTGGTCGATCAAGCTGGCGCGGTGTTTGCGCAACGCGACTATCTAGGTGTATCGCCTAAACATTGGCATCCGGGACTGGTCTTTATGCAAGACCACTTTGTGCCCTTCTTCGACCGGATTGAAGCGGGTGAGTACATTTTGAAGCTTGGCATTTACGACTGGCGCAGCGGTATGCGGATACCAGTCGTCGATGGCGCAAATCAGCCGATCGCGGACAGCCTCCATGTCGCCAAGATAGAAATCCGCGATCGACCCTAAAATACGCGCGAGGACATCAAGCGACGCCTCGCGCGATTTTATGGCGCTTGCGCCTAGAGTTCGCTCAGCATATTCTCGAAGTCGTCTTGATCGCTCAGATCGTCGAAGTCAAGCGCTCCCTGAGCCTCCAGCGTGACCGACGGCGCGACAGCCTCGCGATCCTGATAGGCATGGAATCCGGTGCCGGCCGGAATCAGCTTGCCGATGATCACGTTCTCCTTTAGCCCGTGCAAGGGGTCGACCTGCCCTTCGATAGCGGCGCCGGCCAGCACCTTGATCGTATGCTGGAAACTTGCCGCCGACAGGTAGCTCTCGGTACTCAGCGCCGCTTTGGTGATGCCCAGAAGAATGGGCGTGCCCGCGCAAGGTTCCCGGTCCTCGGCAATGAGAGACTCGTTGATCTCCAGCAGTTTCAGCCGGTCGATCAACTCGCCGGGCAGCAGGTCGCTGTCGCCGCTCTTGGTGATCTGGACCTTGCACATCATCTTGCGGATGACCGTCTCGAAGTGCTTGTCGGCGATGTTCACGCCTTGGCTGCGATACACTTCCTGTATCTCGCCCAACAAGTACATTTGCGTCGCGTCCGGGCCCAATACCCGCAAGATGCTATGCGGGTTCCTGGGTCCTTCCGTGAGTTGTTCGCCAAGCCCCACGGTCATCCCATCATAGATATTCTTGCGCAGGCGGGCGTTTGCGGGAATCTCGTACTCCTGTTCATCACGCCGCTCATCGCGGATATAAACCGTATCGTCCTCGATATGCACCTTGCCTGCCAGCGCTGCCTTTATCTCCGCGTCGCCATTCTTCGCCACTGTGACGCCCACTGCAATTTCCTTGCCATCATCGACACAGATTTCCCAACCTTCCGGCACCACATGAATCTCGTTCTGCACCTCGCTGTCGATGACCGTGGCGATGCGCACATGATCCTCGCGTTCGGTCAAGCGCAGAATTCCCCCAATAGCGGTCATTACCGCTTCGCCCTTTGGCTTCCGACGCGCCTCGAAAAGTTCTTCAACCCGCGGCAGACCGCTGGTAATGTCCGTTGTTTCCGCCGTGCCGCCGCTGTGAAAAGTGCGCAGCGTTAGCTGCGTACCGGGCTCGCCAATAGATTGGGCCGCGATAATCCCTACCGCCGACCCGATACCGACCATATCGCCCGTACCCAAGTCGCGACCGTAACACAGCGCGCAAACGCCGTGTATCAAATCACAGGTCAATGGACTGCGGACGGCTATCTCGTTTACGTCTCTGAGATATTTGTCAGTGATATCCAAAGTAGGATCCTTTACCTGCACTTCTGGATTGCTCGAGTGAAACCCTTCTTCGAAATCATTGGAAATCGAGCGGTAGACGTATGTCCAGTTTCCTTCGAGATGATCCTCCAGCTTCTCGGCAGTTCGAGGGTCATACAGATCACTTTCTGTCTTATGTTCGGTATTCCCTTTCAATTCGTAGGTCATTAACGAACGTATGCGGAGAGGGAGAGACTCATTGACGGACCTAGCGATGAGATCTTCTTTCTTCACTAGCGGTTTGCCAGTTTCCGGATGATATGCATCGTACTTAGCAAATCGACCAATGCGTAGATCAAGCGCAAACTGTTCTAGTGGTTTAAGTTGCTCATCAATGAGATCATCTTGCTTTACCAGTAGGTTGCCCGAATTTGGATCATACGCACTTTGCATTGCATAATGCTTCTCGTAGACTTCAGGCTCATACTTATCCAATGACCTAAGCTGGTTCTCAATCAGATCTCCGTTGCTTATCAGTTGAGAGCCAGAATTCGGGTCAAACACATCATACTTCGCAAATTGCCCGACATGGACTTCAAGTCCAAACTGATCCAAGTGCTGAAGCTGGTTTTCGATCAGTTCACCTTGCTTGACCAACTGAGTGCCAGAATTCGGGTCATATACATCGTGCCTAGCAAAGTATCCGTCATGGACTATAAGCTCAAACTGATCCAAGTGCTCAAGCTGGTTTTCGATCAGTTCACCTTGCTTGACCAACTGAGTACCAGAATTCGGATCATACACATCATGCTTCGCGAAGCATTCGACGCGGACTTCACCCTCAATATGGTCGGTAGGTTGAGGTTGATCGACTAACAGTTCGTCTTCCTGCACCGTTTTTTCACCTGTGTCCGCGTCAGATATTTCGCGCAACCCATGATGCATGACTTGTGCTTCAAGCAATTTCTCCAGAGCATTCTTCACGCTTTCGGCAAAGTCCGCGCCATCTTCTTCGATACACTTACCTTCCTCCGCTAACCGTTCGCCAGTTTGCGGGTCATACACATCATGTTTCACATAATGACCCTCTCTTGAATTGAACAATTCTTGCAGAGAAGACTTCACGCGTTCGGCGAAGTCTGCGCCATCTTCCACGATGCTCTTGCATTCTTCCGCTAACCTTTCGCCAGTTTGCGGATCATACACATCATGTTTCACATAATGACCCTCTCTTGAATTGAGCAATTCTTGCAGAGAAGACTTGACCCTTTCCGTGAAGTTTGCGCTATCTTCCTTGATACAAATGTCTGCTTTCGCAAGCTCCGCTCCAGTTTTCGGATCAAATACATCTTTGCGGACGAAATACTCAACATGTACATTGAGCGCTTCTCGACGAGACGATTCGAACCGCTTAGAGAATTCAGCGCCATTTCTCTTATTTATGCGTTTTCCCGCCTTAACTAATCTCATTCCAGTCTTCGGGTCATATATATCCTTTTCAACATAGTGACCGTTTTGGAACTGGAGTACCCTAGAAAGGGATGACAGAACCTGATTGGCAATTCCTTTGGCAGTTGCATCGCGATCTCCACCAATTGACTTGTCTCGTTCAGCCAACTTTTCGCGAGATTCAGGATCGTATACGTCGTGCGCCCATCGATTTGTCACAGTGAATTTGGGAACCCATGCAGGGAGATTTTCAATCTCGTCAATCACTTCTTCTTCGGTTAACTCATCGAAGGACTCTCCAGCGACAAATTCATCACCGATGCCACTGATAAGCTCGTTCCTCGACAATAGCAGCCGGCCAGTTTTCGGGTGGTACAGATCTTGCGCGGAGCAGCGACCGACAATCCGCTCGCCCATGCTTTGCCCCGCGATATCATCGTCGCGTGCGACAATCAGCCCGCGTTGGGTATTGCAGTCCCAACGATTGACGATCATATCCTGGGCGACATCGACCAATCGCCGCGTCAAGTAACCCGCATCCGCCGTGCGCAGCGCCGTATCCGCCAGACCCTTGCGCGCGCCATGTGTGGAAATGAAGTACTCCAGGGCATTCAACCCTTCGCGGAAGTGGCTGCGAATCGGCAGATCAATGATGCGCCCCGAGGGATCCGCCATCAAACCGCGCATGCCCGCCAACTGCGTGATCGGCCCGAATCCACCCTTGGTCGAGCCCGATATCGCCATGATCGCGATCGGACCATAAGGATCAAGCGTATTGCGGATCCGGTCCTGCAGGGACTCCTTGGCGCGGTTCCATTCGTCGATCGTGATCTGATACCGCTCTTCTTCGGTCATCAAGCCGCGGCGGAAGTCGCGCTCGGCGCGCGTTACAACCTCGTCCGCCCCTTGCAAGATATCCGTCCGCTCGTCAGGGATAGTCAGGTCGCTCACAGCAATCGTCGTGCCGGAAATCGTCGCGTAGTGGAAACCGTAGTTCTTGATCGCGTCCACCACCTCGGTCGTGATTTCCGCGCCGATCACCTGGTAGCATCGGGCGACAAGCTGCTGCAAAACCTTCTTGTCCATGGTTTTCTGGACGAAGCGCATCTCGTCTGGCAAAATGCGGTTGAAGATAGCCCGCCCCACCGTGCAGATTTCCGGTTCCTCCTGCGGGCTGCGCGTATCATATACATTGCCAAGCAAAATCGGCGTATGCAGATGCACCAGGCCGATGCGATACAGATACTCGACCTCGTCCATGTCAACGACGACGCGGCGCTCGTGCAAGTTCGTGATCTCCAGCTGATCTTCCAGTCCCCTGGCTCGCATATATCTGCGCATCTCGTATGCGTTGGCCAGGATGCAATCTACCTCTCCGTCCAGTAGCGCTTGCACTGTGCGATCAACGGCTGTCTCCAAGACTTTGGGTCGCCCGTTGTCATCGGGCTCGGTCTCGTCAAAGAACAGTTCGACGTTGGGCACTTGCCGGAATTGCGCATAGTAATAGCCATTAGACCGGACGGCGATGCCAACCTTATGCTCGCCGCCGTACAGTACCTGCTCGGAACGGAAGTCATCCGCGCGCGCTTTCTGCGCCACGATCTCAACGGTCGGATCCATCGTCAAATAATAATTGCCGAGCACCATGTCCTTGGAAGGACCGACGATGGGCATGCCATCCGAAGGCTTCAACAAGTTGCGCGTGCTCAGCATCAGCTCGCGCGCTTCCTTAACAGCCTGCTCGCTCAACGGCACGTGAACCGCCATTTGATCGCCATCGAAATCCGCATTAAAAGCGGAACAAACCAGAGGATGGATTTGGATCGCTTTGCCCTCAACCAGCAACGGCTCAAAGGCTTGAATGCCGAGGCGATGCAAGGTCGGCGCGCGGTTTAACAAAACCGGCCGCTCGCGGATCACTTCTTCCAGGACTTCCCATACCTCCGGGCGCTCTCGTTCGATGATACGCTTGGCGCCTTTGACATTGCTCGCGTAGTTGTATTGCACCAATCGGCTGATCACAAACGGCCGGTATAACTCAAGCGCCATCGTCTTGGGCAAACCGCATTGATGCAACTTCAGCTTGGGACCGATGACGATAACCGAACGTCCCGAATAATCGACGCGCTTTCCGAGCAGATTCCGGCGGAAACGCCCCTTCTTGCCCTTGAGCATATCGCTTAAGGATTTCAGTTCCCGGCGACCGCGGCGGCTCAAAGCCTTGCCGCGCTGGCTATTGTCGATCAAACTGTCAACCGCTTCTTGCAGCATACGCTTTTCGTTGCGCACGATGACATCCGGCGCGCCAAGATCCAGCAAATGCTTCAGCCGGTTATTCCTGTTGATGACGCGGCGATACAAATCGTTCAAGTCGCTGGTGGCGAAACGACCGCCATCCAACTGCACCATCGGCCGCAGATCGGGTGGAATCACCGGCAGAACAGTCAAAATCATCCATTCCGGACGATTGCCGTTCGGCTCGTTTTCCTGGTTGGTTTCATCGCTGTCTATAACGGTGCTGCGGCTGTTGCGCAAGCTTTCGACCACCCGCAAGCGCTTGGTGGCTTTGCGGCTGCGTTGCTTCGACTTGCTGGTGCGGACTTCAATCCAAAGTTCTTCCGCCAGCTTCGCCAGGTTGAGCGTGCCCAGGATCTCGTAAAAGGCTTCCGCGCCCATATTGGCCTGGAAGACATTGCCGAAGCGGCTCTTGAGCTCGCGATAGCGGCTTTCCGACAGGAACTGCAGGACATGCAGCTCCCCTAATTCATTGATTTGCTTTTCAGCGCTTTCACGCAAGTTCTTTATGCGTTCCTCTATTTCCTCCGCCTGTTCTTCCAGGGACGAAGCCACATCAACATTCGCATCGTCAATATCGCCGCTGATCTTGGCGATTTCGGCTTTGCTCAACTCTTCAATCTCAGTCTGTAATTTGCTCAGATATTCGTTGACCTGGGTTTGGATCCGCGAGATGTGATCGTTGGTGACCTCTTCGCCTTTTTCAACGACAATTGTCTCTGTCGCTTGCAGACTGATCTCCGCAGACGCGGCTTGACCCAACATGCTTTCGACGCGGGTCTGCGCCGCTTGGGCTTCGTTCATCACCTCGTCGCTTAACCGCCCCAGTTCGCCGTCAAAGTGATCGCGGATCGCTTTGACCTTGTTGTCGAACTCCTCCGCAAGTTGATCACGGTTGTCCCGCAACTCGCTGAACTGGTCTTCCAACTCCCCAGTCAGCTCCTGCTCTTTCAACTCCAGTTCCTTCTCAATGCGAGTGATCGCTTTGCTGCGCGCGTCTTGATCAACTTGTGTAACCACATACTGCGCGAAGTAAAGCACGCGGTCCAGGTTGCGCCGGCTGACGTCCAAAAGCAGACCCAAATAGCTCGGCACGCGCCGTGTATACCAAACATGAGCGACCGGGGCCGCCAGTTCGATATGCCCCATGCGTTCGCGCCGCACCGAAGACCGTGTCACCTCGACGCCGCATTTATCGCAGATGATGCCGCGATAGCGGATGTTCTTGTACTTTCCACAATAGCATTGCCAGTCTCGTGTGGGGCCGAAAATCCGCTCGCAGAACAGCCCGTCCATTTCCGGACGCAGCCGCCGATAGTTGATCGTTTCCGGTTTCGTCACCTCTCCATAAGACCAGGAACGGATCTGTTCTGGAGAAGCCAGACTAATACGTAATGCGCTAAAGTCTTTCGCCTCCAAGGCGTAACCTCCTATGCGCTATGCTGCTGTAGATTGAAAGTAGATGACCTGATGAAATCGTTGCACTATCACCAACAAAGACAAATAGACAACAGAAGGCGCAGCCCCTGTGCCCTGTACGCAATGTGATATATTAGCGTGTTTCCATCACTCGGAATTGTAACCTGAGCCTGCCGCCTTTGTCAAGACGCGACCAAAAGGGGTAGTGTATCCTTTTCGGTTGAAATTCAAATGAGCCATATCCAGTTTCACCACAAAGACACGAAGGACATAAAGAAAAGGCATGTTTACGCGCGATTCTCGGTGCCCTCGGTGTCCTCGGTGGTTAAGTTTTTTCTTTTT
>JAJEFB010000028.1 GCA_022820665.1 Anaerolineae bacterium
TTGTCCACTGGTAAAGTACCTTGAGATTCATCAGTTTCATCTTTCTATACAATGCTTGGATAGAAGTGTTACTGATGAATCTTCACCGCAATTCTCAATCGCCGCAATTCACTAAGCCACAAACATGTCCGCTCCTCAGCCCTTTATGGGAGAGGGGGCCGGGGGGTGAGGGCCCGCCGCCGCAACGTAAACAGGGGCGAGCCTTGGCTCGTCCGCCAACAAAACATGCTGCTAAAGTGTCGCACGTCTTACTTTGTCTTGCTGGGAACTCAATCCAATCAAAAAAGCCCCTGTCATCCGACAGGGGCTTTCGCTTTGCTTAATTTGCTCAGGCTCAGGCGCGCCTAGCTCGATACGCGCAGCGTCACATCAACCTGGACCAACTCGCCATCGCGCAGTACGTCTAGCGTGACCCTGTCGCCCGGCTTGTGGAAATAGATGCGATTGCGCAGATCAACTTCCAGCGTCGCCAACTCGCCTTCCACTGCCACGATGATGTCCCCGACTTGAATACCGGCTGCGCCGGCGGGCAATCCCTCAATCACTTCGGCGACATAAGCGCCGTTGCCGACAGAACTGCCCTCGAAGTAAGGGCTGTCCGCTTCCAACTGGATATAACGCACGCCCAGCGTCACTTGCTTTTCGTGCAATCCCAGCCAGATCGAGCGATCTTGTTCTTGCGGCGTGTCCATGCCGAACATCAGCAGCGGCGCGGCGCTTGAGGGCACATCGAAGCGCAGGTCGCCACTCGCGCGCGCTACCGTCAGGTTGATGACCTCGCCGGTGAACAGGTCCTTTGCCTCTTCTATAGCGGCGCCGTTGATGGCTGTGATCAGGTCATATTGCCTCAAACCTGCGGCATAGAGTTCGTGCGCCGGACTGATCTCCTGAATCTCAATGGCCTTTTCGCCGTAGCCCAGTCGGATGCTGTCCGTCTGGTAAACGCTGCTAACTTCCAGACGCGGACGCGGCCGGTGACGCGGATTCCGGCGCCTGCGATGATCTTCGACCATCGTCTGCATGGTCAGTTCGCGGTCGCCGCGCAGGACCTTGATTGTCAGTTCATCACCCTCGCTCAGGTCGGATACAGCCACATCCGCGGCGCCGATGCTGTCAATCGCATCGCCGTCAACGCTGATCAAGCGGTCATAGACCTGGAATCCCGCTTCTGCAACTTCCGAACCCGCCAATGCGCCAACGATGAATACCTTGTCGTCGCATTGCTGGACATACAAGCCGATGGACGCCAGATCCAAGGGCATGGCATAGTCCGGATTGCTGAACAGATCCTCTGGAAGCGCCATCAAAGTCACGTCGGTTGTGAAGGCTGAACCGTCGCGTTCGACGCTCAAGGAGATGGCATCACCCGCGACATAGGTCAGGAGTACCTCTCTGATGGAAGAGAAATCGATGGCGGTTTCATCAAACGCGGAGACAAGGTCTCCAGCCTCCAGGTCAGCGCTGGCGGCTGGCGTATTCGGTATGATGCCGGTAACCAGAATGCCCTCGTCAACGCCCCAATAACGAACGCCGATAAAGGGTATGGCTTGCGTATCAGCCGCAGTCTCTTTTTCGTCCTGCGCAAGCGCAATCGCCGATGTTGCCAGCAATGCCATCAGCGCCAGGAGACGGATCAAGTTGTGCAAATAGTTCTTCATTTTCGGGAGCCCCTTTACTGTCGGTAAAGTCTCACTTCAATATGCGAGCGTCCTGACCACAGGACTATGCTGTTTACTTTATCCGATTTATCGTCTTCGGTCAAATATTTCTTTGCCAACTGCTATAGTCCCCGCCGCGCTATTGAACTTGCCAAGAGAACCATCCAAGGCGGCGCTCGTTTTGCAATCTCAATTCGCCACCGCAAGAGTTGCCAATCGCATCGTCAGCGTGCGCGCTCGCGCGATCATTTGTCGTCGTTTTTGCTTCCGCCGAACAGGCGTTTGGTAATGGCGCCGCCAAAAAACGTGCCAGCTATCGTATGCTCGAACTGTACGTTGTTGTCGGGGCGATCATCCCAATCGCCCTTGTGTCGCTTGTTGATCCAACGCTGGTAGTCGTCCGAGGCGGCGATTAAGAATGCTTCGATCGCGCTTTCATCGTTGGCCGCAAGGCGATCGCGCACATCCGTCAACGATGCCAGCAGCTCATCAATTGCGCGCGTCAAAGACTCTCTGTTCGCCAACCACTCGTCGCGCAAGGCGTCCGGATGATGGGTCAACAAGTAGCGTGTCAGGACATTGAAAGGCGGGTTGGTGAGGCGCTGGGCGTCTTGCCAGGCATTGTGATTCATCGCGCTGGCGTAGGCTGCGATACTCAAAAGCTGCGGGATCTCCTCCGTGATGGTTGTTAAGCTGTCGTGCTCGGTCGGATCGAGAAAATGGGGCTTGCCGCCCAGAATCGCCGAAAAGTTAACGGCAAGGTCAATCGCTTCCTTCATGCTGGCAACCGACGGCGTCAAGTATATGGGGCTGTCCAAAAAATAATCGTCGCTGGCGTACTCAGGACTCAATTGGTGCTCCAGCAAATAATCAGCGTTGATCACAGCCGTGAAACCAATCAAGTGGTGCTCGTCGCTCAAGTATTGTTCCGCCCAGGTTAAGGACGGCTGCTTGATTACCGCGGTGTCGAGGATGAGTACGCCGTCGCGCAAGGAAGGCGCGATCAGTTCATAGCCCGCCCGCAGGTCCTCATAGGGCAGATTCATGAACACGATGTCGGCCTGCTCTACAGCGTTATAGGCTTTTCTTTCGATCTTGTCGAAGACCTTGAGCTTGCGCGCCGGTGTTTCGTAGTCGTCTCGGCTGTCGTGGCCGATCAACGTGAAGCGATGTTGGCTCCGTTTCTTAACGAAGGTCTGCAAGCGTAATGCCACCGACGCTCCCAAGCGATCCAAACCCAGAACGGCAATTGTTAACTCAGCCATACAATGCTCCTCGCGCCTGTCGACTTACCCGCGGCGACTTCCAATATCGGCTCTCCAAAGTGACCAGATACTCAAGACCGCCCAATCGCACAATGCGCGATTCTGATGCGCCCTATCTAAACTATAGCGCAGACTAGCGGCATGAATCCATAGCGCTTGTCCAACGCTCAGCAAGCTTCGTCGGCGCGCTGCAGACATTGTAGCAATTCTGCCTGCGGATGATCGCCTAGAGCCAAAACATCAGCCTGATGGTGCTCGACAAGCCATACGGCGACGTCGTCAGCGCAGCACGCTCGCAAAATTTCCGCGCTCCATCTTGCATGGTGCGATCTCACGACAAAGGGCGCGCGCCAAATGCTCATGTTTTCCTCGCGCCCGAGCCTGTCTGCCAAAGGCGGAAGCAAACGCTTGACCAGCACAGCCATGGTCTTTTGCCAGACGGCCAAGTGATAGCGGCGCTTGCCGACATCGTGCATCAACGCGGCAACAGCCAGTGGACGCGGCGCGGATTCGCGCTGCCTCAGTACCGTTCGCAGCACCTTTAGACTGTGCAATTGGTCTGCCCGCGACATCTTTTGAAATGCGCCAAGTTCTTTTGATGAAAGATATTGCTTTGCCAAATGCAAATCAACCGGCGTAGCGAAGGCAAAAAGCGCGCGAATGCCCTGTTCAATTCGCTTTGATGCGGCTGCCATATCTTACAAGAACAGCAGCAGGCGCATTATTGCGCTGGTAGGCTGCCCGATCAAGAGCCCCAGTGGACTTACACCGGCAATCGGGATGAAGGACAAAAAGATCAAGCCCAGGAAAACGTAGTAACTCACGACCTGCCAATCGCGCCATTTGAAAGCCGGGCGCATCAAAAACTCCGACAGCGGGCGCAAGTTCTGCTGGATCGCAACCGGGATTTGCATGCGATTGAGCCAGGCGCCGGGCAGCAGCGTCAATACGATGTGCCAACCGTCGATCGGGAAAAGCGGGATCAAATTGAAGACGAAAAGCAGGACATTCCAAAAGACCATCGCGTACATGAATGCCGCCAGCGCGCCAAGCGGGCTGGCTATCGTATCCGGCAAGGTATACAAGTAATAACCATCCACGGCAATCCCGCCGAGGCGAAGCATGATCGCGAAAATCAATGCCAGGCACAGGTTGGAAAAGGGACCGGCTGCTACCGCGGCCAGAAAGCCCCAGCGTGGATCGCGCATCCGCTGTGGCGAGATCGGCGCGCTGCCCAGGATGCCGAAACCGATGATTGCGAACATCAGCCAGCCTACCCAGTTTATATGTACAAGCGGATTCAGCGTTAAGCGCCCCTGTTTTTGAGGCAAGGGATCACCCATCTTCCAAGCCACAAAATTGTGAGCGAATTCGTGCGCCGTCATGCCAATGCCGAGCGCGATGAGATTGATAAGGATCGTGATGGGGTGCAGATCCAGGAACATGGAAACTTACTTTCTAACTGCGCTGCATTCAGCTTAACTATACACGAAACTCATACTACTTGGGAAGATTGCTGGAATCTGTGACAATGTTTCAGCGCCTGCGTCAACTATGATATAATTGCGCAAATCGTTGCGGTCTAACGCGTCCATGCAAAGCCGTAGTGTGCGCAAGCGCCCCTCAATTGACGGTCGTTCGCGGCATGGGGCGACAGACTCCCATCATAGGATAGTCCAATCGTGACGAAGCGAGTCCTATTTCTGTTTTCGGATACCGGTGGTGGACACCGCTCCGCGTTTCAAGCGATTCAGGATGCCATGACGATAAAGTATGGCGACGCTGTTGAATTCGATGCCGTCGACGTACTGCGCGAGTTGAAGTGGCCCCTCAACAAACAGCCGGAATTGTATCCCCTGGTCGTCAACACATCGAAGCTGCTTTGGGCGCTCATGTATCACAGCTTCGACGGCAAGCGCCGCGCCCGTTTGGCGCGGCAGTTTATCTATCGTAACAATCGCAAGAATCTACGGCGCGTCGTGCGCGAGCATCCCGCCGATGTCGTGGTTTGTACCCATTCGGTGATTGCGAACCCGACTTTTCGGGCTTTTTTGACCTTGGACGAGCGACCGCCTTTCTTGACAGTGGTGACGGACTTGGTGACCACGCCCTCGTTCTGGTACGATCCTCGCGTCGATTACTGTTTTGTTCCCACCGAGACCGCTTACCGGCGCGGACTAAGACTGGGCATGTCCTCGTCGCAGATGCAGATCACAGGTTTGCCGGTGAATCCGCATTTCATCAAATCAATGACGGGCAAGGCCGAGGCGCGCAAAGACTTCGGTTTTGATCCGAAGTTGCCCGCAGTCTTGTTCGTCGCCGGTGGCGAAGGCATGGGCACGATCTACAAAATGGTCAAGGCGCTCGACGCCCAGCGGCTCAATGTACAGATCGTCGTAGTCTGTGGGCGAAACGAAGACCTCAAGACCAAGCTCGAATCGCGTGTCTGGACGAATGCGCGGCATATATTCGGCTTCGTGACCAACCACTACGAAATGCCTCGCCTTATGGCAGCCTCCGATATCATTGTCACCAAAGCCGGTCCCTCGACGATTAGCGAAGCCGCCATCGCCGGTTTGCCAATGATTATCAGCGATCGCATACCCGGGCAGGAAACTGGAAACGTGAAACTGGTGCTGGAGAACGACGCCGGCCTTTACTTGCCAAAGCCGGAAAAGGTCGTGTCGAAAATCATTGACTGGCTAGCGGAGGGTCCCGAAATGCTGGAAAAGCGATCGGCTAACGCCCGTAGAATCGCGCGCCCAAACGCCGTCTGGGAAATCGCGGAAGCCGTATGGGATTTTGCCAACAAGCCCAATATCGCGCGCACGCAGGTATCCTGACAAACGGGCTCGTTATCCCTGTAAGCTGCCCAAATAAAGGGCTGAGGCTACTTCGCTAATCTTCCCGTCAGACAAGCGTAACTTCCAGGTGCCTAGCTGCTGATCGTTCGTGAACAGCACAGCGCCATGATCCTCTGTCCATGCGACCCTGCGCGGGAGTCCCGTAATTGGATTGCTTACAAGTGACTGCTCTAGAGTCTGCAGATCGGCCAGAACAAACACGCTGCGCGTCTCGCCTGGTGCAGCTCCTTGTACCTGAACGTGTGAAAGGATATATAGCGCCAGGTTGTCGTCGGCGCTGACCAGCGCCTCCCCGGGCGCCGTGAATCCAACCGGCGCCGCGCTGCCGATGGTCATTTTCTGGCTTCCGTCGAAGCTGTAAACCTTGACTTCTACGCCATCAGCTTGTGAAGACGGCGGAAACCGCAATAATACGCGATCGCCAAAGCCCGCGGGGCAGTAGCATCCGGATTCGTCTGGCAATTGCCTCACAGCGCCGTCGACCAGGTCCAGCGCGAACAATCCAGCATACTGCCTATACGAAAAATGCTCGCTGATCCCGTCGGGCTGGGCTTCCATAATCAGTTCATTTGTAGCTGTGCTGAAGGCGACGGGCAGAACGCGAACGCCATCGCGAGGACCGTCAAGCAATACCTCGCGGCTATCAGCGCCCTCCAAGTCGCTGACAAAGGTCGAAGTGCTCAGGGTTCCCCCGTCTCCGCGACGCGTCTCGGTCCAGGCGATTGTCTGCCCGTCTCTGGAAACGACCCAATCCACCCGTTCTGTATCGGCTGATTTGCTAAGGAACGGGTGATCCCGGATTGACGTATCCGGAGCAGCCTGCTTGACCTGCTCTTCGTCAAGATCGTAATAGATAACCGCGTTTCCCAGCAATGTGAATCGCTCGCCCGCGATGCTTATGCTGTTCATCTCTCCAGTGAGGATGTTGATGAATATCAGTTCAGTCGCCGCTTCATCTTCGTCGTTTCGTAGGAAAACATCCCAGCCCGGCTGCTCGGCTTCGGGCAAGGCTGCGTCCTGCGCCGACAGCGGCGCCCATACCAACATGCATGTGAAAAGCCAGAGAATTGTGGCTTTCATATAACGCGCTTTCGAAGATGGTCCCTCCCTAAAGATTATACGGTCGCGCATTTTCTGGAGCAAACGCATTCGCTCAGTAGGCACGGCAATCGCTTCAAATTGGCTTTCACCGCAAAGGACACAGAAGTAGAACCAAGTTAGTCATGCAAAAAGATATCACGCGCCTAGCTCCTCCTCTCGTTTGCTGTGTCTACGCGCTGTGTCTACGCGCCCTACGCGACCCATCAGGTCGCCCATACAAGGCTTGTCCGCTACTGGGTCATGCAACCGCGCTTTTTCTACCCCATCCCCCGGCCCCTTCCCCGAAGCATCAGCTGAGGAGCGGACACGTTTTCACTGCAGGCGCCTGTCCGGGACTAATTTGAGTTTCGGACAGACGCCTTGCCGATTAACGCACTCAATAAAGAACTGCAGTCCTTCTTTGAAGAGGCTCCATTGCCGTCGCCATTTTCCT